>NZ_FMIQ01000002.1 GCF_900095695.1 Hafnia alvei
TTTTTATCGCGCTCCAGCAGGCCGCCGCGCACCAGCCACAGGGATTCACTGCGGCTGAAATGCGCCTCACCAACGGCGAGCGTGTTGAAATGCAGGCTGCGCCCGCCGTTATCGTTGAGGATAAGGCCGGTTTTGGTCACCAGCAGGCTGATGCCGCTGGGCAACTGCCAGCCGGGGCCGAGCAAGCCCACAGGCGCTGGGGTATCGGTTTGGTAGCTGCTGTAGCTGCGGGACAGGATAAAAGGCACGGCGGCCGGTAAGGCGACGTCGGTTTCGGCGGAGAGGACTTTGGCGCCCAATAACGGGTTGACGGGTTTACCGACTTTTTGTCCATTGGGGCAGGTCGAGCAGGCGACGCCGCTGGGTGCGCCGATCAACACGCCTAACGAGCCCTGCGTGATAGGGCCACCTATTGTGGTTTGGTCTGTTTGACGCGCTGCGGGTAATCCTGCCATTGCACTTATCCCTGTCGTTAATATGCACACCGAGTGCGCTTATCTATGCCACGGGCTGAGGGATTGTTAAATGGCGTTTGATTTATGAATTAATTAAGAGAAATTTAAGTGTTTGCGGAAAACGCCCTATGAATAGGGCGATATTGAGGCTGTGGTCTAATAAAAATCAATACAGCGAAACTCGCTCTATCAAAAGTTTGAATCCTTCTTTACAGCTGTTCTTCTACCAGTAAACTCCAGCCTTCAACGTCTTTCCAGTATGACTGCTCTTTTTCCACATCGAGCTGTACGAGGTTATTTTGTTGCAGATAACCCCGTGGAAAACGCAGGATCCAATGAAAACCGTTGGTTTCGAGCTCCAGCGATTCTGGCGTAGTGGTGGATTGGCGCTGATTATTCAGCAACGCCGCCAAGCGCAGGATTTGGATCAGCGGGATATACTGTTTTTTCTTAAACAACGTTAAGCGTGGTAGCTCATCCAGCTTTACACCTTTACGGTGGAAACGGACTAGCGTTGCCAGCAACAGTTGCTGCTCCTGATTAAATCCCGGTAGGTTGGTGTTTTGCAGGATATAGGCTGAATGGCGGTGCATGCCGCTGTGGTTGATGCTCAAACCAACCTCATGCAGCATGGCGGCCCAATTGAGCAACGCCTCTAGCTGTGGGTGAACCAGTTTGCTATTCTGAGCCATCCATTGAGCGTAAAGCTGCTGTACCGTGCTCAGTACGCGATAGGCTTGTTCGTGATCGATATTATAGTGTTCCGCTAGGCTACGCGCGGTTCGGCTGCGAATATCCTGATGGCGGAAACGTCCTTCCATCTCATAGAGCACGCCTTCACGCAGTGCGCCATCCGATAGCCGTAGCTGTTTAATCGCCAGCGCATCAAACACGCCGCAAAGAATCGACAGCCCCGGCACAAACACTGCCTGACGATCTTCCGAAAGCCCCGGTAAGGCTAATTCGTTGAAACGCTTGTACTTAAGCACTTCATTACGCAGCAGTTCAAGACGCTCCGCCGTGATGAGGCCATCTTTTTCACCCAGTGCAATCAACACTTCATGGGCGGCTTTGATCGAGCCAGACGCACCGAGCGCAGCCTGCCAGCCTTGGATTCGATACTGCCACGCCATATTTTCCAGTTTCTGCGCTGCCGCTAAACGAGCACGCTGGAAGTTATCTTTGCTGATTTCACCGTTAGGGAAGAATTGGCGAGCGAAACTCACGCAGCCCATACGGCGGCTTTCGACCAGCAGCGGATCGAAGTCTTCACCGATAACCATTTCAGTGGAGCCGCCGCCGATGTCGATCACCAGCTTGCGGCCTTTTTCTGGCTGCGTGTGCGCCACGCCCATAAAAATGAGTCGCGCTTCTTCGTGACCCGAGATGATCTCAATCGGATACGGAATTACTTTCGCAGCACGTTTGAGAAACTCTTCGGCGTTGGCGGCTTGACGCAGCGAATGCGTGCCTACGATACAGACGTTTTCTTCAGGAAATCCTTGTAAACGTTCAGCAAACAGAGCGAGGCAGGCAACGCCGCGCTCCATGGCTTCTTCGCTGAGCATATTATTGCTATCAAGGCCATCGGCCAGATGGACTCGTTGCTTCAGGCGTCCCAGAACCTGAAGCGCGCCGTTCACGATGCGGGCAATAACCATATGGAAACTGTTAGAGCCCAGATCGATTGCAGCAATTTCCTGCGGTTTATTATTGGAATGATTTAGCGGCATAAGCGGCCTATAAGTCTGTAATTGTTATTGGTTATCAGGCTGTTCAAGGGCCTTGAGGTAATCATAAATCGCTAACTGAGATCGTACCTTGCGGCGATTTCCGCGCGGAACATAACGGTTGCTGAGATCTTTATCAAGATACCGCGCCTTAACGGTGTCACAGAATTGCAGTTCGAGCAGATCTAACACGCGCTGGCGCAGCGTTGGATCGAGCAGCGAAACGGCAACTTCGATGCGATAGTCAATATTGCGGGTCATCCAGTCAGCAGAGGAGAGATAAACCAGCGGATCGCCATGGTTCTCAAACACATAGACGCGTGCATGTTCTAAGAATCGATCGACGATGCTGGTGATCTGAATGTTATCGCTAACGCCCGGGATGTTAGGCACCAGCGAGCACATGCCACGCACCAGAAGGCGGATTTTGACCCCGGCTGAAGAGGCGGTATATAAGCGATCAACCAAGCCTTTATCCACCAAGTTATTGAGCTTCAGGGTGATCCCTGCGGTGAGACCAGCCTGTGCGCTGGTAATTTCCTGATCGATGAGCTGATACAACATACGGCGCGAGTTTTGTGGTGACACCATCAGGTGTTCAAAGCTAACCGGGCGGTATGGGTTTTCAATGAAATTGAACACCCGTCGCACTTCGTTGGTGATACGCGCATCGGCGGTGAGCAGCGAATAGTCTGTATAGACGCGCGCGGTTTTTTCGTTGAAGTTACCGGTGCCGATATGTGCATAGCGCACGATGCTGTCGCCTTCTTTACGCGAAATCAGGAACAGTTTGGCGTGAATCTTCAGCCCCGGAGCTGAGAAGATCACATGCACGCCGGCTTCGGTTAAACGCTTCGCCCAGTGGATGTTGGCTTCTTCGTCGAAACGCGCCTGTAGCTCAACCACCACGGTGACTTTTTTACCGTTGTGCGCCGCGTGGATCATCGATTCGATGATGCGAGAATCTTTAGCCACGCGGTAGATATTAATTTTTATCGCTAGCACGCTTGGGTCAAAGGACGCCTGACGCAGCAGCTCGAGCACGTGCTCGAACGTGTGATACGGGTAGTAGAGCAGCACGTCGTGATCGCGAATGGCGTCAAAGCCGTTGCGGAATTTATCAAACCAGATATGACGCAGGCGCGGCAGGGGTTTATTCACTAAGTGGGCGTTGCCCACGTTAGGGAATTTGATGAAATCTTTGAAATTGTGGTAGCGACCGCCCGCGATGACGGAATCGTAGGAGGAGATACCAAGTTTCTGGCGCAACAATTCGACCAATTCATCAGGCATGTCACGCTGATAGACAAAGCGTACCGGCTCGGCGGTCAGGCGCTGTTTCAGGCTTGATGACATGAGTTCCATCAGGCTGGATTCCATCTCTGTGACCAGATCGTATTCAGCATCTCGGGTCATTTTCATGGAGTAGGCGTTCAAGGCATCGTAATCAAAGAAGCCTTTGAAGATATCATCCAGACAGTATCGCAGAATGTTATCAACTAAAATCATTGGCTTGCGGCGGCGAGGCGTTTCCGGTGGCAGAATGATGAAGCGTTCGACTTTATCCGACGGAATTTCCAACAGCGCGTAGCTAGTCTGATGACCACGAATAATCTCGACGGCTAAATAGGTATAGTCGTCTTTTAAGAATGAAACCAAATCGGTTTCATTGTTTATCAGGATCGGCGTGATGTGCTGGCGCAGGTGATTTTTAAAATATTGGCGCAGCCACACCTGCTGATTTTCTGAAAGCTGGCGTTCATTGATCAAGAAAATCTGATTACGCGCCATCTCCAGCAGCAGTTCGTTATATAAAGAATCGAACTCCTGATCGGTTTTCAGCACCTTGGCCTGAATTTTTTTGAGGAGGTGTCGTGAGGTGCCCGTCGAGCCTTGCTCTTCACTGATCAGAATGCGGCGTTTCAGATCGGCAAAGCGAACCTTGTAGAATTCATCCAGATTGCTGGAGTAGATCCCGAGAAAACGCATACGCTCAATGAGCGGATTGCTCTTGTCAGCGGCTTCCTGTAGAACACGTTCGTTAAATGACAACCAACTCAGTTCTTTATCGATATAGAGCTTTTCCTGACCCATTGTGACTCCAATACTAAACGGCGACGATATACCCGCCATGCTTGAATCTGTATCGTTCGATTCAATGATTTTGGGTATAGAAGTGGGAGTACCCAGTGTCTGCCTTTATTATGGCGAGAAGTTGACGAGAAAGTCCAATGACCAAACAGTAATGTGGCGTTAACAATGTTGCCATATTATGCTACCTGCTTTTTGATGGCCTCTTAATGGAATATGCATGCAGCACACCACTCCAGCGTTAATAATGCGTGATAAGCGTCGGGCTTGGCGAGACCGCCTGACTCGCTACGTCGTGAGTGCGGGTGGAATGGTGGTTTTGGCTATGCTGATGCTGATTTTCGTGTATCTGCTCGTTGCGGTCTGGCCGCTGTTTAAACCGGCTAGCATCGGTAAGCCTCAGGCGCTTCTCTGGCCAAAAAATACGGCGGCACTTGCCGTTGGCGTTGACGCGACCCATCAAATGGCGTGGCGTATCGATGCGGATGGCAAAGGCATGTTTATTGCCCTGCAATCGCAGGGGAAGGATCCTCAGCCGCTCCAAGCGCGTCAATTCACCCCGTCAGCACCGAGCTCAGCCGCGTCGGTGAGCGGTGATCTTCCCACGACTGCACTCGCTACCAGCGATGGTAAAATCCTATTGGTCAGCCCGCAGTTTCATCCGGTGGGGAAAACGGGCGATACCGGACATTTTGCGCCTGACTGGCTCTATCTGCGCGGCACCACGCCAGAAGCTTTCGATCCCCAACGCCAGCCGTTGCGCCAAATCAGCCTTGGCATGGTGCAAAAGCGGCCGGTTATTGCCGCCATTGCTCAGGACGGACGACTGCTGCTCGGGCAGTCCACGCCAACGGGCTGGCAAGTGCATCCGATGGTGGTAAACACGCCGGTCACTCAGGTTCTACTTTCTCCCGATGCTCGCCGCCTGTTCGTGCTGAGCCCAACGCGCCTAACGGTGTTCACGCTTAATGCGGCGCTTGAGGGGGTAGGGAAAACGCTCACGTTTGAACAGCAAAAAATGGTGGCGATGACGCTTTTACCCGGTGCAAGTTCGCTGCTGTTACAAAACAGTCAAGGACAGATAAGTCAGTGGTTTGATGTGGAACGCAATGGCGAGCGGGAGCTGACTCAGATCCGTCGCTATCAGCCAGCGATAGCCAATAGCCTGATGGTTCATGAACCGTACCGTCGCGTGTTTGCTGCAATCGCGCCCACGGGGGAGCTCGCCATTTATGCTTCATTACGCGAGAACGCGGTTTTACGGGCATCGATAAAGTCTGGAGTGAAAACGGCGTGGTTTGATCCGCAGGGGAAAGGGTTACTGGCTGAAACAGCTCAGGGGACGTTTTGGTATCCATTGAGTAATGACTACCCTGAAATCAGCTGGCAAACCTTGCTGAAGCCAACGTGGTTTGAGAACCATTCAGCCCCAGATTATGTGTGGCAAAGCACCTCCGGCAGCGATAACTATCAGGCCAAATATAGTCTGTGGCCGGTGATTTTTGGCACCCTGAAAGCGGCATTTTACGCGCTGCTGTTTGCAACGCCGCTGGCCGTTGCCGGAGCTATGTATACCGCATGCTTTATGTCACCCCGCCAGCGAAGCGTGGTGAAACCCGCGATTGAAATGATCGGCGCATTTCCTACCGTAGTGATTGGCTTAGTCGCCGCGATTTGGTTGGCGCCGATCATCGAAAATCATCTTTTAGCATTGCTCGCGCTACCGATTCTCGTCCCTCTCATTATTGTGACCAGCGCTGCGCTGTGGACGCGAGTTTTCCCCAAGTGGGCGCAGCGTTCAGGCTATCGCTTCGATGTTTGTCTTTTGCTGCCGGTGCTCGCAGGGCTATTGGCGCTGTGGTTTATGTTTGCCCCGCACCTTGAGATTTTGCTGTGGGGAATGCCGCTGCATGAGCGTTTAGGCGATGGTTACGATCAGCGTAATACGCTGGTGGTAGCGATAGCGCTTGGCTTTGCATTAGTTCCGGTGATTTTCTCGCTGGCAGAAGATGCGCTGTTTAGCGTGCCTGCTTCGTTGGCGCAAGGTTCGTTGGCCCTAGGCGCTACTCAGTGGCAAACCATGATGAGAGTACTTTTGCCGAGCGCCAGCGCTGGGATCTTCTCGGCGCTGATGATTGGGCTTGGGCGCGCCGTGGGAGAAACCATGATTGTCTTGATGGCAACGGGAAATACGCCGCTGTTGGATAACACGCCGTTCCAAGGGCTGCGGGCACTCGCCGCCAATATTGCGATTGAAATGCCGGAAGCTGTGGTGGGCAGCGCACACTATCGCGTGCTGTTTTTAACGGCGCTGGTGTTGTTTATGTTTACCTTTGTGGTGAATACCTTAGCTGAAACGGTGCGCTTAAAACTGCGTACGCGCTATAGCGCTGAGCGAGAGGGATTATGAGTCATCAGCAAATTGCTCAAGCGCCGAATCAGCCGCAAGGGATGCGTCGATGGTTTCATAGCGGTCGGCCTTGGATTTGGCTCAGCGCGGGCGCGGTCACGATCAGCCTATTGGCGTTGTTGGGCTTGATTGTGCTGCTTGCAGGTCAGGGGATGCGCTATTTCTGGCCGCATTCGGTCTATGAATTTGAACTCAACAACGGCCAGCGAATTATTGGCGAACGCTATGCGATAAATCAGATCCCACGCCAGCAACTGCTGGACGCGGGCATCAAGCTTGCGCCGGATGCACCAGCAACGCTGCCGCGCTATCTCATCAAAACGGGCAACCGTGAATGGCAAAACCAAGATTTTATTACCCTGTTGGCGCAGGATATTCACCATACGCGGAAACCTAAAGATCTGTTGGTGCTTGAACGCGAGCATAACGGGAATGCCTATGGATATCTGGTCGGCCTGCTAGAAAACGGCCAGCCGCTGGTGGGGCGTCAAGTGGTGCGCGATCTTCAGAGCAGCATTGAGCGCACGCGTGGGCTGACTCAGAAGATCGCGCATTTGCGTCAGCATCAGCTGTCGGCGATCAGCGCACAGTTTGAAAAAATGCGTTTAAGTCAGCGCCAAGCCGAGATGAAGGGGACGTGGAACGATCGTTTACAGGCTCAGATTCGCGCCGAACGGCTGGAGTTGGAGCGTAAGCATCAGCAATTAATGATCCGCTTGGATGCGCTTGAGCATGATCAAAAAAGCGATAGCTTGCTGCTACGTGATATGAACGGCGTTCAGCGAGAAATTCCCGTTTATGAAATTCATGACGCATGGATGCCTAACGCGATGAGCTCCGGCGATAAAGTTCGACACTGGGCAAAACAGATTAAAAAATTCATGGCGGATAACCCACGTGAATCTAACACGGAAGGCGGCGTTTTTCCGGCGCTTTTTGGCACCATGCTGATGGTGATACTGATGTCGGTGATCGTGATGCCACTAGGCGTGATTGCGGCGGTGTATCTGCACGAATACGCGCGTAAAAACTGGTTTACCCGCTTGATTCGTATCGCAGTGGTGAACTTGGCGGGCGTGCCGTCGATTGTATATGGGATCTTCGGTTTGGGCTTCTTCGTCTATGTGCTGGGTGGATCCATCGATCAGCTATTCTTCAGCGAGGCGTTGCCCAACCCGACATTTGGAACGCCGGGGCTACTTTGGGCATCGCTGACGCTCGCGCTGCTGACGTTGCCGGTGGTGATTGTTTCCACCGAAGAGGGGCTAGCACGTATCCCCGCGTCATTACGGCAGGGGTCACTGGCGCTAGGTGCAACCAAGGCGGAAACACTGCGGCGGGTGGTTTTACCACTGGCGGTGCCCGCCATGCTGACCGGATTGATCTTGGCGATTGCACGTGCGGCGGGTGAAACGGCACCGTTAATGCTGGTTGGCGTGGTGAAGTCTGTGCCTGAATTACCGATTGATGCCGTATTCCCTTATTTGCATTTGGATAGAAAATTCATGCACTTGGGTTTCCAAGTTTATGATGGGGCGTTACAAAGCCCTAACGTGGAGGCCGCACGTCCGTTGGTCTTTGCGACCGCATTTTTGCTGGTGACGCTGGTGGTGGGGCTAAATTTGGCCGCGATGTCGATTCGTCATTACCTGCGTGAGAAATATCGCGCGCTGTCGCTCTAGTTATTTTTTCTGAGGAGTCCTGCCCGTGGGTTTAACCGCACCGGAAATATTGCCCCTGCTGGATGTGCATAACTTGCCGCCAGAGCAAACGGCATTAGCGACGCAAAATTTAAATCTGTTTTACGGCACGAAGCAGGTGCTGTTTGACGTGAATCTGTCGCTGCCAAAGAATCGTGTTACGGCGCTTATTGGGCCTTCCGGCTGTGGAAAGTCAACGCTACTGCGCTGTTTTAACCGTATGAACGATTTGGTTGAGCAGTGCCGCGTTGAGGGGGAGGTGAGCGTCAATGGGAGCCGTGTGAGCGGCGGCGATATTGACGTTGCCTCCCTTCGCCGCCGCGTTGGAATGGTATTCCAACGGCCCAATCCGTTTCCGAAATCTATCTATGAAAACGTGGTGTACGGCCTGCGTTTAAACGGCGTACGCGATCGACGGATACTGGATGAAACCGTAGAGCGGGCGCTGCGTCAGGCTGCGCTTTGGCATGAGGTGAAAGGGCGCTTGAGCGATAACGCCTTTAAATTATCCAGCGGCCAGCAGCAGCGTTTGGTGATTGCTCGTGCGATTGCGATTGAGCCAGAGGTATTGTTGCTCGATGAACCCACGTCTGCACTGGATCCTATTTCCACGTTGACCATTGAAGAGTTGATTGTTGGACTCAAAGAAAATTACAGCGTGGTGTTGGTCACTCATAACATGCAGCAGGCAGCACGCGTGTCAGATTACACCGCGTTTATCCATCAGGGTGAAGTGGTGGAATACGCCGATACCGATACGTTGTTCACCTCGCCAAGGCAGAAGAAGACGGAAGATTATATTACGGGGAGGTATGGGTGAGTTTTTGTATGCTTATGGCTATGAGAGCATGGTGAAAGGTTACGTCCGCCTAAAATACCGAGTCCGACATATACATCTTGCTGGCGT
>NZ_FMIQ01000072.1 GCF_900095695.1 Hafnia alvei
GACGTCCCTGTCGGCGAATCCTAACCTGCATGATTCACTCGGCTGTCCGGTAACGTGCCGGAAAAGGTCAAAATCAAATTCAAAAGATTTTATTTGTTTATGTATTGGGAGAAAGAGCAACGCTAACAGGATGTTAGCGTTAGGGGAGGAGGCGCCAAGGATGGCGCATGCCGACCCGGCGCGGAGATGGCATCTCGGATAAGAGCGCGCGGGTGTTGGGTGCGCGCGCTGGCGCACCCGACTCGGACGCCTCCACTCATGCTGCATATAACCGCCGGAGCGGATAGGCGGTCGAAACCTTACACCAATTCAGCATAGGCACTTGGCTGCCGAAACCTTACACCACAGCTTTATACAAGCGTTACTTAAATCCACATTCCCACAAAATGATTAATCAACGCACCACCCACCACCAACCAAACAAACAAAATACTCGCCAGCAAAATAGGTTTGATCCCTGCCTGACGGATTGCGCTGATATGGGTGGTTAGGCCTAACGCAGCCATCGCCATGGCCAGCAAAATGGTGTCCAAGGTAATAAGTTGATGCACCAGCGCCGCAGGCAGCAGATCGAAGGAGTTAAAACCGGCGACGACGATAAAGAACACCGCAAACCATGGAATGGTGATCGCTGATTTTTGCTTAGTCGCACTCCGTTTGTTGCTTGGCACACTGCGTGCAATAAAGCTGGATAAAATGACGAGGAACGGAGCCAGCATCATCACGCGGATCATCTTCGTGATGACGGCCGCATTACCCGCCTCATCGCTGATGGCTCGCCCAGCGGCAACCACCTGTGCAACTTCATGAATCGTTGAACCGATGTAAATACCGAAGCCTTCCTGCGTCGTTTGCAGCCACTGATAATGCTCATTGAGCCGGTACAGCCACGGATAGAAAAAGATCGCGATAGTACCGAAAATGACCACGGTAGATACCGCAACAGCGACTTTACTGGCATCGGCTTTCACTACGGGTTCTGTTGCCATGACGGCCGCTGCGCCACAAATGCTGCTGCCGGCGCCGATCAGCATAACGGTCTGGCTATCCATACCAAAAACTTTACGTCCGACCCACATAGCCAGCAAGAACGTGGATGTCAGCGTGATGGCATCGGTCACGATCCCAGTCATACCGACGTCGGCAATTTGCTGAAACGTCAGGCGAAAACCATACAGAATAATCCCCAATCGTAGGAGCTTTTGCTTGGAAATATGCACCCCGACGGCGCAAGGGGCTTCGATGCTGGGGTAGACCGTATTACCTAGAATAATCCCGAAGATGATGGCCAGCGTTAGAGCACCGAAACCGAGATTTTCAACCCAAGCGATATTGCCAGCCCACATGGCAACCGCAGTGATGGCCCCCGCAAGAATGAGTCCGGGAAGCAAATTTCCAAGCGCGTGGAAATAATGAGGAGAATTTTTTTGTTCGAAAGCACTGTTTGCGTGCATGGCTATCGTACCTATTGCTGTATTACCGATGCGAATAGAGTAGCGGCACATCGCTTAAAAAAGAAATTGATTATATATTTATAACCTAACGGTATAAGTGGTAAATGAGCCTGCTGGATCCCTTAAGCCCTGCGCTATGCGTTGAATAAAACGGACGTGTTGCCGATCTTCATTAGCTTTTACGCATTATTTTCAATGCCAATTTTCACGGATTAATTTTAAAAACTTTATTTATATAAATTCAATTGAGACGGGCTGGATCAACTCGCATTATCTGAATCCGTAAGGCGCACCATGTGGGCTTTTTAGTATGAAGTGAAATAGCTAAAACTATCCCGAAAACAAAAAATGGAGTCATTCCCATGTTAGAGCTAACTGCTAGCACGGGCGTAGCGGCTGTTACTGGTGTGACGTTAGTCGGTCTGCTTTCTGGGCTTGATACTGGCGTCGTTATCGGTGCATTTGCAGGCGCAGTGGTATTTGTTTTATCTGCTACAGAGTTTCGAGTTTGGAAACGTGTGGCGTTCTTTGTCGTCGCCTTTGTGCTCGGAGTTCTCACCGCGGGGTTCTCAACCGCTATGCTGAGCACGGTTATTCCTGCTTCAGTTATGGTAGAAAAACCGATTGGCGCACTCGTTTCCTCAGCAACTATTGTTTGGATACTGATCGCCGTTATCTCTAAAGCTAAGAATTCAACCCTCAAGCTCAAAGGTGATGGTAAATGATAATTAACACCTTGTTATTAAACATTAACGCGATTGTTTGTTTTCTTACAGCCTTGCGGATGATGACTTTTCAACGTAAAGACAGCGATCATAATTGGGTTGGATCTGTATTTGCGTATGTTCTTATCGTTGCGTGTGCTGCTGTGACGATACGAATTATTACGGGCGACATTATTAAGATAAATCCAGCGGAAACTCTTATTAATATCACGCTATGCGTTTCCTTATTTTTATCACGTGGAAACGTGATGCATTTTTTTAAAAGGAGAGGTAATCGTGCAAATCAGTGAAAATGGCATCAACCTCATTAAACAATATGAGGGATGTCGATTAACGGCCTATCAAGATTGTATTGGTGTATGGACTATCGGCTATGGGTGGACTCAGCCGATAGGCGGCAAGAGCATCGCTAAAGGGATGGTTATTAGTCAACAGAAAGCGGATGCTTTATTAATGCAGGGCATTGAACAGTCAGAAAATTGTGTGAATAACGTGGTACATCATTCAATCAATCAGCATCAATTTGATGCTCTGGTCGATTTTGCTTACAACCTAGGCGTTAATGCATTAAAGGGCTCGACTTTGCTAAAAAAAATTAACGTTGGTGATTATATTGGTGCAGCTAACGAATTTCAGAAATGGAATAAAGCTAGCGGTAAAGAGCTCGCAGGACTGACTCGGCGGCGTGGGGCAGAGAAATCTCTGTTCCTGTCATGAGTCGAGCCACTACCGCACTGATCTTGGTCATTATCGGCCTGCTTATTGGAATGTGGTACTTGACAAATCGGCTGCAAACAATTAACGCTAAACTGAAAGAAATAAGCCAAGTGGCCGAACAACAAAAAGTTGCTCTTGGTAATATTCAGCGTCAACGTATGCAGGCCAGCGAACTTGATAATAAAGTGACTCTGGAGCTGAATTATGCAAAAAATGAAATTGAGCATCTTCGCACTGACCTTGGGAATAATGTTAAACGGCTGCGCGTCAACGCCCATTGCCCAACGTTGTCCGAAGCCACCACCACCACCCGCAAGTCTGATGCAGCCGGCGCCAGACTTGATGACTCCGCTGAACGGGATTATCTCAGTCTCAGAGAGCGGATCAGGGTGACCAATACCATGATTGAAGGGCTGCAGGATTACATTAACCATCAGTGCTTACAATAAGCATTCTGCGTTAGCATATATTGGGTATTTTTCAGTGATATTCATCAGATAGAGACACGGGTTTTAACGATGATGGCCTCCGTTATGACCGCCGTTACCATGATGATTACCGTGATTTCCGCCATTGTTATGGGAGCCACTTCCTTGATGCCAATCTTGATGCGGTGGTGGGGATGAATGACCGCTGTGGCCTCTAACAATACATCCACTTAATGATGCCGATATTAAAAGCAATGCAGCTATTTTAACCATGGTTTTCATTTTATAAGACCTATAAGAATAGTTATTTTGGCAGCAGAATAGTATTTAAAATTTAGCTCAAATATAGGTTTTATCCTAAACCAATAAACACATAATCTACTGATTAATTTGAATAAATGATTTAATCAAATGTGTGGGGAATATGGAGAAATAATGTGTTTATTGTGGAAGTGTTTGATTGAAAACTAACCATGTGAATTGCGTGCGACGGCAATTAAGCCAAACTTCACACTTTCGTGTCTGAAATATCAATTGATTGTTCAAATGTGTTATTACAAGGGAGGTGAACGACACATGTTGAACAAAAGGAGAAGTGAAATGGATTACGCCTATAAAGTTATTCTGGTTCCTGTTGATATTGAAGAACCGAAGCTTACCGAAGGAGCGCTTCACCATGCGGCTCATTTGGCCAAAGTATCACATGCAAAAATTCGCTTGATGAACGTACGTCCCTCCATCCCGACGTATTATATGGGCGAGCATCCTCAGCAATTAATGAAAATTCAAGATGACGCCACGAATAAAGTGCATAAAGAGTTAGAAGCACTAGGGGCCTCCCTTGATTTGTCGTCAGATCAGGTTTCGGTTATGGTGACGTGGGGCTCGATTTACGATGAAATTTTGAAAGAGGCTGAGGCGTGCAAGGCAGATTTAATTGTTGTGGGTTCTCGTCGTCCAAGCATGTCTACCTATTTAATTGGTTCTAATGCAGCGCGTGTTGTGCGACATGCTAAGACCTCGGTGCTTGTCGTTCGCTAGGGGGTTATTGCCTCGCGTCTAGATATTGCGTACTCCGTGGTTGCTGGTTGATTGGCATACGTGCAATCACGGAGAATAGGATTATTACCATGTTAATTGATCTGCTCCTATCCCATTGCTGCCGTCAGTACTCGGTAGTCTCTTATAGTAATTATTAGCTTTAAATCTAAAATTATGGGTAAGCCTCCTATAAATAGGGACATTCGCGTTATACTTCAATTATCCCTAGCCATCTATGTTGGAGGCTGATTTATGCTGCGCAGACAGGCATAGGGCATACATTTTATAAATATACTTTGACTGCCTTGGATCTTTTTTATGCACATTACCTTGCGCCAGCTGGAAGTTTTTACCGAAGTACTTAAGTGTGGTTCGACAACCCAAGCGTCGAGCGCGCTTTCTCTTTCTCAATCCGCGGTGAGCGCTGCGCTATCTGATTTGGAAACCCAGCTCTCGGTGCGTCTGTTTGACCGAGTGGGAAAGCGTTTGGTGGTCAATGAGCACGGTCGTTTGTTGTATCCTAAAGCCATGGCTTTGTTGGAACAGGCCGGCGAAATTGAAGCATTGTTTCAGAGTGAAGCTGGTGCGTTGCGCATAGCCGCGAGCAGTACGATTGGTAACTATATTCTGCCGAAAATGATTGCAGGCTATCGCCGAGATTTTCCTGCGGTACCGCTTGAGCTGAATGTGGGGAATAGCCGAGATGTGATTAACGCGGTTGCCGATTTTCGCGTTGATTTAGGGCTGATAGAGGGGCCATGCCATATGCCTGATTTATTGACCCAGACATGGCAACAAGATGAATTGGTGGTGTTCGCCGCGCCTGACCATCCGCTGTTGCAAGCGCCTGTTACGCTAGATGCGCTCGCGCGGGCACCGTGGATCTTACGTGAGGCGGGATCGGGCACGCGTGAGGTGGTCGAACATATTTTGCTGTCGCATCTTTCACACTTTGATTTAGTCATGGAGCTGGGAAATTCTGAGGCCATTAAGCATGCGGTACGCTATGGTATCGGCATTAGCTGCTTGTCGCGCCGAGTTATTGAAGAGCAGTTGCAAGCCGGGGTACTGGTGGAAGTTCCGGTGCCGTTGCCGCGACTAAATCGTGCACTTTACCTTATCCATCATCGTCAAAAGCATATGTCCAAGGCGCTCGAACGTTTCTTAAGCTATTGCAGCTAGGCGGCCAGAGACGATTCATCTTTTAGCAATAGCAGATGAACAAATAGACGCTACACTTAACAGTGGATTAACAGCTGATGCTAATAATCTACCGGCAATCATGAAGCTCTCTAATAAGATCAGATTGTTACTTTATGCAGGGGCGGGATTTGTTACAATCCGGCCTCTTCACTAATTATAGAGCAGATATAGGGTTCTAATGGCTCAGACAAACACTAAGACCTCCTCCACGGGGCGAGCACCGGCGCTGCGCCGGGAATTAAAAGCGCGGCATCTGTCGATGATTGCTATCGGCGGTTCTATCGGTACTGGGCTATTTGTTGCATCAGGTGCTACCGTTTCACAAGCAGGGCCAGGCGGCGCTTTGCTTTCTTATATCATCATCGGTTTGATGGTGTATTTCTTAATGACCAGTTTGGGTGAGCTGGCGGCATTTATGCCGGTATCGGGCTCATTCTCGACCTACGGCTCGCGTTACGTAGAAGAAGGCTTCGGCTTTGCGCTAGGTTGGAACTATTGGTACAACTGGGCGGTCACTATCGCGGTTGACTTGGTGGCAGCGCAGCTTGTGATGGGGTATTGGTTCCCCGATACGCCAGGCTGGATTTGGAGTGCGCTGTTCCTTGGCTTGATGTTCTTGCTGAACTACATCTCCGTTAAAGGTTTTGGTGAAGCGGAATATTGGTTCTCTCTGATCAAAGTGACAACGGTCATCATCTTCATCATTGTCGGTGTTGCGATGATCGCGGGTATCCTGAAAGGCGGAGAGCAGGCCGGTTTCCATAACTGGACGATTGGTGATGCGCCGTTTGCCGGAGGTTTTGCCTCTATGATCGGTGTGGCGATGATTGTGGGCTTCTCGTTCCAAGGGACAGAGCTTATCGGTATCGCAGCGGGTGAATCTAAAGATCCGGGCAAGAACATTCCAATGGCGATCCGTCAGGTATTCTGGCGTATCCTGCTGTTCTATGTGCTGGCGATCTTGATTATCAGCCTGATTATTCCATATACCGATCCAAACCTGTTGCGTAACGACGTGAAAGATATCTCGGTGAGTCCGTTCACGTTGGTATTCCAGAATGCGGGCCTGCTGTCTGCAGCAGCGGTGATGAACGCGGTTATCCTGACAGCGGTACTGTCTGCGGGTAACTCGGGAATGTATGCGTCAACGCGTATGCTGTTTACGCTGGCTTCCGAAGGGAAAGCGCCGCGTATTTTCGCCAAGCTTTCTGAGGGCGGAGTTCCACGTAACGCGCTGTATGCAACCACGGTTGTTGCGGGCCTGTGCTTCTTAACCTCGATGTTTGGTAACCAAGAAGTGTATCTGTGGTTGCTGAATACCTCAGGCATGACGGGCTTTATTGCCTGGCTTGGGATTGCCATCAGCCACTACCGCTTCCGTCGCGGCTATGTGAGAAAAGGGTTGGATCTGAATGCACTGCCTTATCAGTCAGGCTTCTTCCCAATTGGGCCAATCTTTGCCTTTATACTGTGCCTGATTATTACGCTAGGTCAGAACTACGAAGCGTTCCTCGACGACCGAATCGATTGGTATGGTGTAACCGCAACTTACATCGGTTTGCCGCTGTTCCTGATTATTTGGTTCGGCTACAAATTAGCGAAAGGAACGCATTTTGTTCCCTATAGTGAGATGGAATTTCCAGTGACTAAGATCGACGATTAATACTGATCGTTAATCATTTTAAAGGCGACCTTTGGGTCGCCTTTTTGCGTATTGGGGCAGGCTAAACATCACCAGTGAAAAATGGCTAAAAAAAGAATAATAATCTTTCTAATTAAAAGCGCTGTGAAATGAATAAGTTATCCGACTTAACACTATGAGAAATAGGGGTAATAAAATCAATAAATCACATTGATAAGTATTATCATTTGCTTTACCATTTTGTGCACTTATGGAATTAGAGCAGGAGTGGTGAAGGTGAAAGACACCGTAAAAGGAAGAAAATCGCGTTGGGGTATTCAATTACTTGCTGCGGCGACTCTGATGGGAAGTATCAGTTCTTGGGCTGCCACGGTGACGGATATCGCCGGGCGTAGCGTAGAAATCCCCGCTAAGGTTGACCGAATTCTCCTCGGAGAAGGGCGTTTATTCTATGCAGTCTCCCTGCTTGAAGGCAAAAAACCGTTCGACCGCATTGTGGGTTGGCAAGGTGACTTCCGCAAACTTGATCCACAGACTTACTCTGTCTATCAGGCTAAATTCCCTGAAATCGATAAAATCCCTCTGATTGGTAACACCACCGCAGATAGCGTCAGCCCCGAAAAAGTATTGACGCTAAATCCTGACGTGGCGATCTTCGGCCTCTCTGGTCATGGTCCTGGCCGCGATAGCCAACTGGTGAAACAGCTGGAAAAAGCCGGTGTGCCGGTCGTATTTGTCGATTTCCGCACTTCTCCGCTGAAAAACACGCTGCCGAGCATGCGTTTGCTAGGCAAGGTTCT
Source organism: Hafnia alvei (assembly GCF_900095695.1). GTDB lineage: Bacteria > Pseudomonadota > Gammaproteobacteria > Enterobacterales > Enterobacteriaceae > Hafnia > Hafnia alvei_B. The sequence continues at coordinate 8,011 of NZ_FMIQ01000072.1, forward strand.
GCACCGCGAACAGCAGGCTGAGAATTACATCAATTTCTATCAAGATAATGTGCGCTTGGTAACCGATGTCACCAGCAAGATCCCTGATAGCCAAAAGCCTCGCGTTTTCATTGAGCTAAAAGCTGCGACCAGCGACGACTGCTGCGGCACCGCGGGCAATGGCAATATGGGTGACTTCATTGATTTGGCTGGTGGTAACAACATCGCGAAAGGCTTACTGCCGGGTGCGCTTGGGCAAATCAACCTCGAAAAAGTGTTGTCTGCGGATCCAGATGTTTATATCGCCAGCGGCGCGAAAGCGCCTGATGCTAAAGAGCCCGGTATTAAATTAGGTGCGAAGGTCACCGAGCAGCAGGCGAGAGACAGCTTGAACTCAGCGATGCAACGCACCGGTATCAGCACGTTGAAAGCGGTGCAGGATGGCAATTCTCACGCTATCTGGCATAGCTACTACAACTCGCCGTATAACGTTTTGGCGGTTCAGGCCTTTGCTAAATGGATTTATCCGGAGAAGTTTGCCTCGTCAGATCCTAAAAAGACCATGGATTCCATGTATCAGCAGTTCCTTGCTGTCGACCCAAGCGGCACCTATTGGGTTGATGCTAAAGCGTCGAATCAGTAATAAGAATCAACCCTGCCAGCCGCCGCCAGTAGGGTTGACCTGTCACAGGTAACAACATGAGTTCAACCACTGAGCCAATGAGCGCTGCGAAACGTTACGACTCCAGCGACGTCAAAGGTCACTACCAGCGCATTGTGCGTCATCGTTTGATCATAATGGGCGTCATCGTGTTAGCCATTTTGGGATCGCTAATCCTTGATTTCACTATGGGGCCTTCCGGTTTGTCGTTAAGTACGCTATGGCAAACGCTGTGGCAGCCAGAAATCGCTGATGCAGGCACCCGCGTTATTGTTTGGGATATTCGTTTGCCGTATGCGCTGATGGCTATCGTTGTTGGGTTGGCATTAGGTTTAGCCGGTGCCGAGATGCAAACCATTCTGAATAACCCGCTGGCCAGCCCGTTCACGTTGGGCGTATCTTCCGCGGCGGCCTTCGGTGCCGCATTAGCTATCGTTTTGGGTATCGGTTTTCCGGGCATCCCCGATCAGTGGTTTATCTCGGCAAACGCCTTTATTTTTGCGCTGTTTGCCGCCCTGATGCTGGACGGTATTACGCGCTGGACACGGGTTGCAACGTCGGGCGTGGTGTTGTTTGGTATTGCGCTGGTTTTCACCTTTAACGCGTTGGTTTCAATGATGCAGTTCATCGCCACTGAAGATACGTTGCAAGGTTTGGTTTTCTGGACCATGGGTAGCCTCGCGCGTGCGTCATGGGAAAAGCTGGGCATTTTATTGCTGGCCTTTGCCATTCTGATGCCGATTTCAATGATGAGCTCGTGGAAGCTAACCGCGCTGCGCTTAGGCGAAGATCGTGCTGTGAGTTTTGGCATCGACGTTAAACGTCTGCGTTTAGGCACATTGCTGCGCATCAGTATCCTGTCTGCATTAGCGGTGGCATTCGTGGGCCCGATTGGCTTTATCGGCTTAGTGGCTCCCCATATTGCCCGCTTGATTTTCGGTGAAGATCATCGCTTCTATTTACCCGCGAGTGCATTGATTGGCGCGCTGGTGCTGTCGATGGCGTCCGTGGCGTCAAAAAACCTGATCCCAGGCGTGATTATTCCTGTTGGCATTGTGACATCGCTGGTGGGCGTACCTTTCTTCCTCAGCATCATTTTGCGTCATAGGGGGAATGTATGAATCTTGGTTTAGATATTTCGCATTTTAATGCGGGATATCCACGCCGTGCGGTGATTGAGGACCTGTGCGTATCCACGCTGCCGCGCGGGAAAATTACCGTTCTACTAGGCCCTAACGGCTGCGGTAAATCTACGCTGTTGCGCTCTTTAGCAGGACTAAATCGCGCTTCTGGCCATCTTTTGCTAGATGGCAACGATCTGATGGCACAGCCATTCAGCGAGCGGGCAAAACAGGTAGTTTATCTGCCGCAGTCTTTGCCGGCGGGCGTTCATCTTCATGTGTTGGAGTCCATTATCGTGGCGCAGCGGGCGTCCGCTGGTCTGGGTCGCCAAGGCAATGAAACAGAAGTGATGCGTTTGCTGGAACAGCTTGGGATTTCCCATTTAGCGCTGAGCTATTTGGATCAGCTGTCTGGTGGGCAGAAGCAGCTGGTGGGATTGGCTCAATCATTGATTCGCCAGCCTTCGCTGTTGCTGCTTGATGAGCCGCTGAGTGCGTTGGATTTGAATTATCAGTTCCACGTGATGGACTTGGTGCGCCGTGAGACCGCCCGCCGCAATATCGTCACCGTGGTGGTGGTGCACGATATCAATATCGCACTGCGCCATGGCGATCATGTGTTGATGCTTGAAAACGGGAAGCTGATCGCGGATGGCAAACCCGCAGAAGTGATTACGCCAGAAAGTTTGGCTCGCGTGTATGGCGTCCGTGGACGCATAGAACACTGTTCGCAGGGAATGCCTCAGGTTGTGATCGACGGATTGGTTGCGGAACCCTCCATCTAACCCTTTCTCTGCCAGCGCATTAATAACGGCATTGTCTGTTAATCAATCAATAGGGCTTATCCATAGCGGATAGCCCGATGCGATAGCTTTTGTCTATCACTAGAACAGACGTTCTTTGTAGAAGTTGGCATTTTTATTGAAGTGAAAAAGTGGGCTGAACGGCGCCATAAGAGCGTCACATCTAGTAAATAATAATCATTCTAATAATTATTTAAATTTAACCTCATGGAGATTGACCAAATGGCTAAGGCAAAACTTAACCCGTTAGCAACTTTATTGCGCGGGGGGCTTTGCGTACCGTTATTCATCGCAGCAGCACCTGTGATGGCCGCGGAAGGGGATGATGTGATGGTTGTCACCGCTTCAGCAACTGAACAAAATCTGAAAGATGCACCCGCCAGTATTAGCGTGATTACGCGTGAAGACTTGGCTAAAAAGCCGATTCAGAACCTGAAGGATATTCTGCAGGAAGTGCCGGGTGTGCAGCTGACTAACGAGGGCGATAACCGTAAAGGTGTGAGTATTCGTGGTTTAGACAGCAGCTATACGCTGATTTTGGTGGATGGCAAACGCGTGAGTTCGCGCACGGCGGTGTTCCGACATAACGATTATGACCTAAGCTGGGTGCCCGCCGAGGCGATTGAGCGTATCGAAGTGGTGCGCGGCCCGATGTCTTCGCTTTACGGTTCTGATGCCTTAGGCGGCGTAGTGAACATTATTACCCGCAAAGTGGGTAAAGAGTGGCACGGTTCCCTGAGTGCCGATAGCACCATCCAAGAGCATCGCGATCGCGGCGATAGCTATAACGGTAGCTTCTACACCAGCGGCCCGTTGATTGATGATGTGCTGGGAGTGAAAGTCTTTGGCAATTTGGGCAAGCGTGAAAAAGATGATGCCCAAAAATCGGCTACCAGCAAAACGGGCGAATCGGGGCGTATTGAGGGCTACACGACGCGCGACGCTAACGTTGAATTTGCATGGACGCCAGAAGCGAATCAGGACATGACCTTTGGCTACGGTTTTGATCGTCAGGATCGTGATTCTGACTCTTTGGATAAAAACCGTCTGGAACGTCAAAACTACTCAATTGGCCACAATGGACGTTGGGATTTAGCCAATACGGAAATCCGTGCTTATGGCGAAAAGATTGATAACTACAATGAAAACCGCATCACGGCGAAAAATAACGCCATCGACGGCAAAGTTGTTGTTCCTCTCGGCGAGCTGAATCAGCTATTCACACTGGGCGGCGAATACCGTAACGATAAACTGAGCGATCCGGGTAATCTGAAGGGCAGCGGTTCAACGTCAGCCAATCAATACGCGCTGTTTGTGGAAGATGAATGGCGGATCTTCGAGCCGTTGGCCTTCACCGGCGGCATTCGTATGGATAACCATGAAGATTATGGTGTTCACTGGAGCCCGCGTGCCTATTTAGTTTATAACGCGACGGACACGGTGACGGTGAAAGGTGGTTGGGCAACTGCGTTTAAAGCGCCTTCGCTATTAGAACTGAGCCCTGATTGGCAGTCGGCTTCTTGCCGCGGGGATTGTACTATTGTCGGTAACAAGGATCTGGATCCTGAAACCTCCGAAAGCTTCGAGCTGGGCTTGTACTATGCCGGTGATGAAGGGATGCTGGATGGCGTAAATGCCAGCGTGACGGTGTTCCAAAACAATGTGAAGGATATGATTAACGTGACTCGTACTGCCAATGCAGCGATAGCGCCTTCCTATCCAAACTTTGTTGATTTTGATAAGAATGGTAAGCCCATTTTCCGTTACTACAACGTTGATAAAGCAAGAATTAAAGGCGTTGAAACCGAGTTGAAAGTGCCGTTTACCGATGCGTTAAGCATGAGTATGAACTACACCTACAACGATGCACGTGACCTAACCAACGACCGTCCATTAAGCACCCAACCGTTCCATACGGCGAACAGCACGTTAGACTGGAAACCAATCGAAGACTGGTCATTCTACGTATCGGCTAATTATTCCGGTAAGCGTCGCGTCGTGACTAGCGCTGATAAATCATCTGGTGGCTACACCGTTTGGAACACCGGTGGTGCTTATCAGATGACCAAAGATCTGAAGCTGCGCGCGGGCGTGTTGAACCTGTTGGATAAAGACCTGAACCGTGATGATTACAGCTATAACGAAGAAGGGCGTCGTTACTTTGTTGCGGCGGATTACACGTTCTAATTTATTGTTTTGTTGAACGTTGCTTTGTTGAACATTGTTTAGTTGAACATTGTTTAGTTGAACATTGTTTAGTTGAACATTATTTAGTTGAACGTAGTGCATAAAAAACCCGCCAGATTGGCGGGTTTTTGGTTGGTTCAGGCAATTATTTAACCTGATGACCCGGCTGTGCGCCGCTGTCAGGGCTGAGCAGGAAGATGTCTTTTCCGCCAGGACCCGCAGCCATTACCATGCCTTCAGACATGCCAAAGCGCATTTTACGCGGAGCCAAGTTAGCCACCATCACGGTTAAACGGCCAACTAACACGCTTGGATCTGGATAGGCAGAGCGAATACCGGAGAATACCTGACGGGTTTCACCGCCCAGATCCAGTATTAGCTTCAGCAATTTATCTGAACCTTCAACGAACTCGGCGCTTTTGATTTCAGCAATGCGCATATCTACTTTGGCGAAATCGTCAAAGGTGATGGTGTCTTGAATCGGCTCGTCGGCTAATGGACCGGTAGCCGGCTTGGATGCTGCAACGGCGGCTGCCGCAGCGGCTTTGCCTTCTTCAATCATCGCTTCAACTTTGGTCATTTCGATACGGTTAAACAGCGCTTTGAACGCGTTAACCTGATGGCTGAGCAATGGTTGAGAGATGCTGTCCCAGGTCAGTTCGGTATTCAGGAACGCTTCAGTGCGCTCGCTTAATGAAGGCAGAACCGGTTTCAGGTAAGTCATCAGAACGCGGAACAGGTTAATACCCATTGAGCAGATGGCTTGTAAATCGGCATCACGGCCTTCTTGCTTTGCCACTACCCACGGAGCCTGTTCATCGACATAACGGTTGGCCAGATCGGCTAACGCCATGATCTCACGAATGGCTTTGCCTGACTCGCGGTTTTCATAGGCTTGAGCAATTTCATCCGCAGCGTCAACAAAGGTCTGATAAAGCGCAGGATCGGCTAAGTGTTCAGACAGCTTGCCGCCAAAGCGTTTGTTGATGAAGCCTGCGTTACGCGAGGCTAAGTTCACCACTTTGTTAACGATATCGGCATTCACGCGCTGTACGAAATCTTCCAGATTCAGGTCGATATCATCGATTCGCGAGGAGAGTTTCGCTGCATAGTAGTAGCGTAGGCAATCGGCATCCAAATGATCCAAGTAAGTGCGCGCCTGAATAAAGGTGCCACGAGATTTGGACATTTTGGCACCGTTAACGGTGACATAGCCGTGGACGAATACGTTGCTTGGCTTGCGGAAGTTACTGCCTTCCAACATGGCTGGCCAGAACAGGCTATGGAAGTAGACGATATCTTTACCGATAAAGTGATACAGCTCGGTAGATGAGTCTTTTTTCCAGAACTCGTTGAAGTCCAGATCGTCACGCTTATCGCACAGGTTTTTAAACGAGCCCATGTAGCCGATAGGCGCATCCAACCAAACATAGAAATATTTACCCGGCGCATCAGGAATTTCAAATCCGAAATAAGGTGCGTCGCGGGTGATATCCCACTGCTGTAGACCAGACTCAAACCATTCCTGCATTTTGTTCGCGACCTGTTCCTGTAATGCACCAGAACGGGTCCATGCCTGTAGCATTTCACTAAACGACGGCAGGTCGAAGAAGAAGTGCTCTGATTCACGCATAACCGGCGTGGCGCCAGAGACAACAGACTTAGGCTCGATAAGCTCGGTTGGGCTATAGGTCGCGCCACAAACTTCGCAGTTATCGCCATACTGGTCTGGTGACTTACATTTCGGACAGGTGCCTTTCACGAAGCGGTCTGGCAGAAACATGCCTTTTTCCGGATCGTAAAGCTGAGAGATAGTGCGGTTTTTAATAAAACCGTTTTCTTTCAGACGACCATAAATCAGGTTCGACAGCTCACGGTTCTCTTCGCTGTGCGTAGAGTGGTAGTTGTCGTAGCTGATATTAAAGTCGGAGAAGTCTTTTTGATGTTCCTGACTCACGGCAGCAATCATCTGCTCAGGCTCAATGCCTAACTGCTGAGCTTTCAGCATGATAGGTGTCCCGTGGGCATCGTCCGCGCAGATAAAGTGCACTTCGTTGCCGCGCATTCGCTGAAAACGAACCCATACGTCTGCCTGAATGTGCTCGAGCATGTGGCCGAGGTGAATTGAGCCGTTGGCGTACGGAAGCGCGCACGTCACTAGAATTTTTCTTGCGCTTGCTTGGGAGGTGACTGAAGCCATAGTGGATTTGCTGTCTCTTTTAAGAATGGAACGGTGCTAAAGATGTTACCTGATTGAGTCCGATGCCGCTAGGCTGCTGTGTTTGTTAAGTCATTTTCTTTGTTAATGCAGGGAAAGTAAGTTGCATAACGCGCAGTGAATGGAGTTCTGGTATGCTTATTAATGTTCTGTCGATTAGCAAAATGGCTGTATAAGTGAATTATGTCAGCGAACATATATATACCCGTCTCACTTCAAGTTGCATGGGCGTGGCCACCTTCATGTAACTCGATTTATTCGGGGTATAAATACGCTTTACAGCACCATCTGAAGATAAAAATGAATGACACAAGGAGCCGGGATGAGCAATAAATCCCATCAAACGTCCACTCCCGAAGCACTGCGGACGCAGGTCAGTGAAATTCTCGCTGCCTTTACCCACCCAACACTGAATCACCCGCTGAGTGCGCTTAAGGCCCTGCACCATTGTGCACTGCTTGATAACACCCTGCATATTGAACTGATGATGCCGTTTGCGTGGCAAAGTGGTTTTGCCGCGTTGAAAGAGGCAACCAGCCCTGAACTGTTGCGCGTGAGCGGCGCAAAAGCGGTGGAATGGCGTCTTTCACATAATATTGCAACCTTGAAACGAGCCAACGATCAGGCCGGAGTGAAGGGCGTTCGTAATATTATTGCCGTGAGTTCCGGCAAAGGCGGGGTAGGCAAATCCAGCACCGCTGTGAATCTGGCGCTGGCGTTATCCGCAGAAGGCGCGAAGGTCGGGATTTTGGACGCCGATATCTACGGCCCATCAATTCCAATGATGCTAGGTACACCAAACGAGCGTCCTACGTCACCTGACGGTCAACATATGGCGCCGATCATGGCGCATGGTCTGGCAACGAATTCCATCGGATATCTGGTTACCGACGATAACGCCATGGTATGGCGTGGCCCAATGGCGAGCAAAGCTTTGCTGCAATTGCTGCAAGATACGCTGTGGCCTGATTTGGATTATTTGGTGTTGGACATGCCTCCGGGCACCGGTGACATTCAGCTTACGCTGGCGCAGAACATCCCAGTAACCGGTGCAGTGGTTGTGACCACACCGCAGGATATTGCGCTATTGGATGCGATGAAAGGTATTGTCATGTTTGAGAAAGTCCATGTGCCAGTATTGGGCGTGGTTGAGAACATGAGTATCCACGTGTGCAGTAACTGTGGATTCCACGAGCCGATTTTTGGCACCGGTGGCGCAGAAAAACTGGCAGAGAAATATAAGATCCGTCTGCTTGGTCAACTGCCGCTGCATATTTCACTGCGCGAGGATTTAGACCGTGGTGAACCAACCATGGCCTGCCGTCCAGACAGCGAATTCTCGCTCATTTACCGTCAGTTAGCGGCTAACGTTGCGGCTCAGCTGTACTGGCAGGGCGAATCAATCCCAACCGAGATTGCATTCCGCGCACTGTAAACGTGGCTGTGACATTTTGAATATAAAACGGGCATCCCAGCAGATGTCCGTATTTTCACTGATTAAAACCTGCAAAATTCTGGTATCAGCCCGCGTAACTCCCTATAATTGCCGCGTCCCAAGCACGCAGCCCTGAGCTGTCTCTGCTTAGCCTCCCGTCGAACATTTAACACCAGGTCTTAAAAATTATATGACTGACAACTCCCATCAGTGCGTCATTATTGGCATCACAGGCGCATCTGCCTCAGGCAAAAGTTTGATCGCCAGCACACTTTATCGTGAATTACGTGAACAAGTGGGTGAGGAGCACATCGGTGTGATCCCGGAAGATTGTTATTATAAAGACCAAAGCGATCTGACGATGGAAGAGCGGGTTAAAACGAACTACGATCACCCAAGCTCGATGGACCACAGCTTGCTGTTTCAGCATTTACAAATGTTAAAAGCAGGTCAAGCCATCGAACTTCCGCAGTATAGCTACGTTGAACACACCCGCAAGCAAGGCACCATTCATTTAGAACCCAAGAAAGTGATTATTCTGGAAGGCATTTTATTGCTGACAGATGCACGCCTGCGCAATGAATTGAACTTCTCCATTTTTGTTGATACTCCGCTCGACATTTGCCTCATGCGTCGAATGAAGCGTGACGTTAACGAGCGTGGCCGCTCAATGGATTCTGTTATGGCTCAGTATCAAAAAACGGTGCGCCCAATGTTCCTTCAGTTTATTGAGCCGTCTAAGCAATATGCCGATATTATCGTGCCACGCGGTGGGAAAAACCGTATTGCGATTGATATTCTGAAAGCTAAGATCAGCCAGTTTTTTGAATAACCGATTTCGTTTTCTATTAAAGCCCGCTTAATGCGGGCTTTTTTGTCAGTCAATTTTGTTAATTGTCGTTATATTTGGGAAACGATGCCTATTTTAAAAGCAACAAACAGTTTGAATCATTTCAGAATATTAGGGGTTCAGGTACTATGTCTTCTTAGTTTGCAGCCATTGCTGCTTTGCCTGTAACGGAGAGAAAACCATGAGACTTTGTGACCGCGATATTGAAGCTTGGCTAGACGCGGGAAAACTCACTATTTCACCTCGCCCACCGGTAGATCGTATTAACGGTGCCACCGTCGACGTGCGTTTGGGAAATAAGTTTCGTGTTTTCCGCGGGCATACAGCACCTTATATCGATCTGAGTGGGCCGAAGGCGGAAGTTGCCGAAGCGCTAGAACGTGTCATGAGCGATGAGATCATCCTCGGCGAAGAAGAGGCCTTTTTCCTACATCCGGGCGAGCTGGCATTAGCCGTTACGCTAGAGTCTGTGACATTACCCGCTGATTTAGTTGGTTGGTTGGATGGACGCTCTTCGCTTGCACGCCTAGGCTTAATGGTGCACGTCACCGCACATCGCATCGATCCAGGCTGGCAGGGATGTATCGTGTTAGAGTTTTATAACTCTGGGAAATTACCTTTGGCATTGCGCCCGGGAATGCCGATTGGCGCGCTGAGTTTCGAACCGTTATCCGGCCCTGCGGCACGCCCTTACAACAGCCGCCAAGATGCAAAATATCGTGACCAACAGGGCGCAGTCGCGAGCCGTATCGATAAAGATTAATGTGTATCATTGCCGACGGTGTTCGTTTTCGACGTAGTTCATCTCGAACTTAAACACCACGGTTTTACAACGCTTGCCTTGAGATAGAGGATGGCATGAGACGATTTCAGACGACCATAGTTATTTTGTTGGTTGTGTTAGCTGTTGGTATGACGGCGCTGGTATTGCTGGTAAATCCCAATGACTTTCGTAGCTATATGGCGAAAGAAGTGCAGCAGCGTACAGGCTATGATCTGCAGCTAGATGGCTCTCTGCGTTGGCATGTTTGGCCCCGCCTTAGCATTTTATCTGGGCGCATGTCGTTGACTGCCCCAGGCGCGGCACAACCCGTTGTTAGTGCGGAAAACATGCGGTTAGACGTCGCGTTGTGGCCACTCTTGTCTCATCAGCTTGACGTTAAGCAGGTGATGTTAAAGGGCGCGGTGATTCGCTTAACGCCAGATAGCGATGCGCAGAAGCCTGATAATTCACCGATTGCTCCATCGGGCTCACGCGAACCGTCTAAAGACGTTGCGTGGAAGTTGAATATCAAAAAAGTTCAGGTCAAAGACAGCCTGTTAATTTGGCAGCAAGATAAAGATGACCAAATTAATATGCGCGACATTAATTTGTCGATCGATCAAGACAGTGAACGTCAGGCCTATATTGAGTTTTCGAGTAGGATAAATCGTAACCAACGCGATCTTAGCTTTAAACTGGCCGCAAATGTGGATTTGAGTAGCTATCCACAGCGCTATAGCGCCGTTGTTTCCAGTTTTGACTATCACTTGGCAGGTGTGGGATTGCCTGCGGACGGGATTGCAGGGCAGGGGAGTGCAACGGTCAGTTATCAGTCACAACCGCAGCTGTTAGACATCTCGAATTTGCAGATAACCGCTAACCAGAGTCAGCTTCAGGGGCGGGTCCAAGGTTCAATGCAGGCCGATGGCGAGTCTACGTACCAAGTTGATTTAAAATCCGCGGCGCTCAACCTAGATAATTTATTGGGCTGGCAACCGCCGGGTGATTCAGACGCAGGCAGTGCCAATACATCACAACAGAGTGGCCCTCGCTCGCCTGTTACCTCTAATTCTCAATCTGTCTCTCAGCCAGGCGAAATGGCATTTTTGCGTGATTTTAATGCTGACGTAAAAATTCAGGCCAAACAAATTATCTACCATGGGTTGACGATTGCTGATTTTTCTCTGCAGGTGCAAAACCAGCAGGGGACGGCGACGTTGCAGGATCTCAGCGGTAAGCTTGGGCATGGAACGTTTAAGACGCAAGGGGCAATTTCTGTCGTTGATAATAATCAACCTGCGCAAATCACGCTGACGCCGCAGATAGAAAACATTGCGATGGGGCCGGTTTTACATGCATTTGGACAGCCAGAAACGTTTGTAGGCGACCTCACTTTAACCGGAAAATTTAGTGGCTCTGGCATAACCTTAGCCGACATCATGCAGCGTTGGGATGGTCACGCACATATATCGATGGCTAACGCACGTCTTAACGGCATGAATATTCAGCAGTTAATACAGCAAGCTGTGGTCCGTAGCCACTCAGAGGTTACCGCTGCAGATAGCTATACGGATTACACTAAAATTCAGGAACTCAAAGCGGACACGGTACTGCGACAGGGTAATTTACGCATTACTCAGTTCTTTGGTCGCTCTGAAATCTTAACGGCGGGTGGTTCTGGGCTGATAAACCTGAATAAACAACGTTGTGATATGAGCCTAAATGTCCGCGTTCTTGATGGGTGGAAGGGCAAAAGCAACGTGGTTAAAACACTGCAAAAAGCGGTGATCCCATTACGGATTTATGGCCCTTGGCAAGAGCTAAGTTACTCGCTGGATGTGGATAAAGTCTTGCGTAGTGAGCTTGAGCAAAAAGCCAAAGATGCATTGAATAATTGGCTTGGAAAGCATCAAGATTCAAAAGATAAGAAAGACTTAGAGCGATTGTTGAAGAAGCTTTAAGTACTTAAGGTTTAGTTTCACATCGAGCCGCAGCAAGTTTGCTGCGGCTTTTCTATTTCTAATCCTTTTCTATTTCTAAAAAAAGTTGAAATGCAATTGGGATTTCCTGAACCAAGCGGCCAATCACAAACTTGTCATGGCAAAAACAAACACGGGAAATCGTTGACCAAAGTCAGTAAAATCGTCTGCTTTTTTCGGCAGAGTTCGATGGTTTAATCGGCTAACTGGCGCAGTAGCGCTAGTTTAGTTTATTTTTTCGCCATTGAGGCTATTCAAGTTCCGTAGAGAACTTATTTAAAGCAATACCTATAGAGGCTTTCATATGATTGAGTTGTTAATTGGTGTCATTGTGGCGACGGGGGTTGGTCGATACATCATCAAGGGCTATTCGGCTACCGGGGTATTAATGGTTGGTGGGATCCTACTGCTGATTATTAGTGCGTTGATGGGGCATCAGATATTACCGGCGAGCGCCAAGCCGACAGGACTGAGCGCAACCGATATTGTTGAATATATTAAAGTCTTGCTTATGAGCCGCGGTGGCGATTTAGGCATGATGATTATGATGCTGTGTGGATTTGCTGCCTACATGACCCATATCGGGGCAAATGATATGGTGGTGAAATTAGCATCTCGTCCTCTGCAGTACATCAATTCTCCCTATTTATTGATGATCGCGGCATATTTCGTTGCTTGTCTGATGTCACTGGCTGTTTCCTCGGCTACGGGGCTAGGCGTTTTACTGATGGCAACACTGTTCCCTGTGATGGTGAACGTTGGGATTAGTCGAGGTGCAGCGGCTGCTATTTGTGCATCGCCGGCTGCGATTATCCTTGCGCCAACGTCGGGAGACGTTGTGCTGGCTGCCAAAGCATCTGAAATGCCGTTGATCGATTTTGCTTTCAAAACTACGCTTCCAATTTCTATTGCCGCCATCATTTGCATGGCTATCGCACATTTCTTTTGGCAGCGTTATTTAGATAAAAAAGAAAACGTCTCTCATGAAATGCTGGACGTGAGTGAAATCAAAACTAACGCACCTAGCTTCTACGCCTTGCTCCCGTTTACGCCTATTCTGGGGGTTTTAATTTTCGACGGTAAATGGGGTCCAGAGCTGCACATTATTACCGTGCTTGTGATTTGTATGCTTGGTGCCGCAATCATTGAATTCCTGCGTGGCTTTGATGCGCAGAAAGTTTTTGTAGGCCTGGAAGTTGCCTATCGAGGTATGGCGGACGCTTTTGCTAGCGTGGTGATGCTGTTAGTCGCTGCGGGCGTTTTCGCGCAAGGGTTAAGCACCGTGGGCTTTATCAGCAGCCTGATAGATTTAGCACAGTCGTTTGGCACCGGTGGAATTATCATGATGCTAGTGCTGGTGGTGATCACGATGCTGGCCGCTATGACCACGGGGTCTGGCAATGCGCCTTTCTATGCGTTCGTGGAGTTGATCCCAAAACTTTCAGCACAGATGGGTGTTAACCCTGCTTATTTAACCATCCCTATGCTACAGGCCTCTAACCTTGGCCGTACTTTGTCACCTGTTTCTGGCGTAGTCGTTGCCGTGGCAGGGATGGCGAAGATCTCCCCGTTTGAGGTGGTGAAGCGTACTTCTGTTCCTGTACTGGTTGGTCTGATCGTAGTTATCGTTGCAACTGAAATTCTAGTTCCTATTCATTTGTAATAATGGCTAGGTATCACGGATAAACAAAAGCGGGCAAAGCCCGCTTTTTTAATCGATAAATATTATCTGAAAGGCGATTTAGACTTCATAATCATCGTCAGGCACCACAAGCGGCGTGATTTTAATTTTCAGGATTCTGTGGCTGTTAATCTCTAACGGCTCGAACATATAGTCACCAATTCTAATTTGCTCACCCACGTGTGGAATGCGTTGTAAGTACTCCATCAATAAACCCGCTAACGTATGGTATTCGCGTTTCTCATCGATTGGCAAAGGCATATAAAGCACCAAGTCTTCCAGCGGCATGTAGCCGTTGGCGATCCACGTGCCATCTTCGTTTTGCCGAATATCATGGCGCGGGTCGATATCTTCACCGGCAACGGGGAGGTTACCGGCAATGGTTTCCATGACGTCAGTAAGCGTCACCACGCCTTCAACGGAGCCGAACTCATCAACCACAAAGGCGAAATGAGTCTGTGCCTGTCGGAACTGCTCCAGAGCCATCAACAGCGACACGCCTTCAGGAAAAATTAGGGGTTGTTTAACCAACGCACGAAGATCGAGTTTCTCGCCTTGCAACTGCTGCCTCAGTAGGTCGATAACATGTATAACGCCCAGCGGTTCGTCGGCGGCATTATCATCTGTTACTACAATACGCGTATGCAGGTTTTTCTGTAATAACTCATCCAGCTTACTTTGCGGATCGCTTAGGTCCAGCTGCTCCACGTCGTGGCGGGATGTCATAATGCTGCTCACAGTACGCTGCGCCATGCCTAATACGCGCTCGATCATCATGCGTTCTTGCGGAATAAACAGGTCGGCTTCACCGCGATTATCGGCAATCAGGCTGGATGTATTGGCATCAAGCTGCGCCTCTTCATGTTTCCCACTTAGCAAGCGCAAAACGGCTTCAGCAGTCCGCTCACGAAGCGGGCGCGATGAAGAGAGGAAACGTCGCCGGTTATACTGAGAAAGCTGATTCAAGACTTCTATAATCACTGAAAAACCGATAGCGGCGTAGAGATAACCTTTCGGAATCAGATAGCCAAAGCCTTCAGCGACCAAGCTGAAGCCAATCATCAGCAGGAAGCTCAAACATAAAATAATGATGGTGGGGTGGGCGTTAACAAAATTTGTCAGCGGTTTGCTGGCAAGCAGCATCAGGCTGATGGCAATACATACGGCTGCCATCATAACGGCAAGATGCTCAACCATACCCACTGCGGTGATAACTGAATCCAGTGAGAACACCGCATCGAGCACAACGATTTGGATCACCACTGGCCAGAATTTGGCTCCTTTACGCTGGCTGTGGCTCTCATGATCTTTGCCCTCCAGCCGTTCGTTCAATTCAACGGTGGCTTTGAAGAGCAAGAATATCCCGCCGGTCAACATAATCAGGTCGCGTGCGCTGAAGCCGTGCCCGTTGAGAGTCAGGATTGGCTTGGTTAGCGTCGCCAGCCAAGAGATTGAGGCCAGTAGTACAAGGCGCATCACGAGCGCCAGCAATAGGCCAACTACACGCGCTTTGTCACGCTGCTGACGGGGGAGTTTCTCTGCCAAAATTGCAATAAAAACTAGGTTATCAATACCTAGCACAATCTCAAGCACGACCAGTGTTGCTAGCCCTGCCCAAATAGTCGGATCGGCGATCCATTCCATACGCTTCGTTATACCTTTAGAGTTGTTACAGTTATTCTTAGGGAATGATCGGTGGTTGGCGCGATAAATTCAAGTATAAGCATAAGAAGGGCTTGCGATAACTATGGATATTCAGCAAAAGGTTCAATTTGTATGTCAATTTGCGCATTTCTAAAACAGCTAAACTTTTTGTGCGTATTTATCCTTGTATCAGACCGTCAGAAGTATGAGAATTAGCCCGCATCGAAAAATGTAAGAAATAGTGATAGAGGGAAAGTTCCTAAAAAGGGGCTGGATTAAGAATTATCTGAGGTGGGGGCATCCGACAGGAGTGTACTCTGCGTGCAGTCTCATAGGACCCACATCGCCGCGAGTTTGAACAGTGCATTGGTAGCTGACGAGCCAAGGGCGGTAGCGTGCTTGCTATAACTATCTATATAATGCAGTTCATCATTAGTACAAATCTAAATTCTACATACAGTGCACCGTCTTATTGCTGGACTCTCCTATAGCGGCGGATAGCTTTATAGGGATAATAATTTTGAAGTTCTTCTTAGATATCACATAAATTCCAAATGGCAGTGAAAGCTCTATTTAGCAACTTAATTCATCCAATTAATCATTTAGCTTCCTCATCGGGGACATAGCAGGACTTAAGATATGAAAGGTATTATTTTAGCTGGTGGCTCAGGTACTCGCCTTTATCCAATTACAATGGGCGTATCAAAGCAATTATTGCCAATTTACGATAAACCCATGATCTATTACCCGCTATCAGTACTCATGCTGGCTGGAATACAAGATATCTTAGTGATCACTACTCCAGAAGATAAAGCGAGTTTTGAACGTTTGCTGGGTGATGGAAGCCAATTAGGCGTGAAGCTAACCTATGCAGTCCAAGCTAGTCCAGATGGATTAGCGCAAGCGTTTATTATAGGTGAAAGTTTTATAGGAACAGATTCTGTTTGCTTAGTATTAGGCGACAATATTTTCTTTGGCCAAGGATTTAGTCCTAGGCTTCGAGCAATTGCACAGAAAACTGAAGGTGCTACGGTCTTTGGGTATCAGGTTATGGATCCCGAACGATTTGGCGTAGTGGAGTTTGATGACAATTATAAAGTCCTATCTATAGAAGAAAAACCAGAAAATCCAAAATCAAACTGGGCAATTACCGGGCTATATTTTTATGATAACAAAGTCGTTGAATATGCTAAAAAGGTAAAACCTTCTATGCGAGGTGAGTTAGAGATAACATCTCTTAATGAAATGTACCTCAATGACAATAATTTAAGTGTTGAACTTCTGGGTCGAGGTTTTGCATGGCTGGATACAGGTACTCATGACAGCTTAATTGAAGCAGGAAGCTTCGTCGAAACAGTTCAAAAAAGACAAGGTATGATGGTTGCTTGCCCAGAAGAAATTGCTTGGCGTAATGGGTGGTTGAGCAATGAAGAAATAGGTGCGATAGCTAAGACGTTACAAAAAAATGAGTATGGCATATATTTATCAAGGCTATTAAAAAATACAAATAATTTTTAGTTTTGACTTATTTGAGGCTGGTAGAATGGATATAAAATTAATTCAATTACAAAAACACGGTGATGAAAGAGGGAAGTTAGTTGCACTAGAGGAAACAAAAAACATCCCATTCCCGATTAAGCGCGTATATTATATGTTTGAGACTTGTGATGAGGTGAGGCGGGGGTTTCATGCTCATTATAAATTGCGTCAATTAGCTATTCCAGTACGTGGCTCTTGTCGAATAATATTAGATGATGGAATCGAAAAAATCGAGGTATACCTCGATAATCCAGCTCAAGGATTATCTATTGATCCAATGATTTGGCATGAAATGTATGATTTTTCCAGCGACTGTGTTTTGATGGTTCTTGCAGATGATTTTTACAATGAATCTGACTATATCAGAGACTATGAGGCATTTATTTCTGAGGCAGCTAAGTGAATATTGTAATTGCAGGTAAAAA
The DNA here is from genome assembly GCF_900095695.1 of Hafnia alvei. GTDB lineage: Bacteria > Pseudomonadota > Gammaproteobacteria > Enterobacterales > Enterobacteriaceae > Hafnia > Hafnia alvei_B. The sequence goes on from NZ_FMIQ01000072.1 coordinate 25,296, forward strand.
TAACATAGCAGTAAATGTAACTGAGTGGATCTTAAATAACATCAAAGATGTCAATGTTTATGCTATTTTTAATAAAAATGATTCTGGCATCGATTATGGGCAACGTTCATTTAAAAAATTTTGCTATGAGAAAAAAATACAAGAAATTAGCTTAAATGAAAGTTATCAAATTGAAAACTCAATTTTTTTATCTCTTGAGTTTGACCGGATTGTAAAACCGACATTGTTTTCACATGAGAAAATCTTCAATATACACTTTTCAAGTTTACCAAAATATAAAGGAATGTTCACATCTGCATGGCCAATACTCAATAATGAAAGCCACAGCGGTGTTACATTGCATAAAATAGATAGCGGTATTGATACTGGGCCGATTATAGCTCAGAAAAATTTCGAATTAGATTGTGACGAAACTGCGAAAAGTTTATATCTCAAATATATAAAATTTGGTACAGAATTGGTTATTGCCAATATCGAGGGGTTGCTCGACGATAGTTATACTTGCAGTCCACAGTCACCTGAAAATTCGAGCTATTACTCCAGAGCTTCTATAAATTATGAAAGTATTAATATTGATTTAAATAAAACTGCATTTGAGGTCATAAAACAAATCAATGCTTTTACATTTAGAGATTTTCAACTACCAGTCGTCCATGGGGTTTGCATTTATGGCGGAAGTATTTTAAAACAAAAATCGACTGCGAGGCCTGGGGTAGTAATTGAACGTGAAGAGCAAAAAATAAAGATTGCTACAATAGATTATGATGTTGAATTATATAAAGATAATTTGGATGATATTCTTGAGGTATGCAAGTTTGGTACTATAGAAGAATTGAAAAAAATAAGCTTTACAGATCGAATTTTGTTTGAAAAAAACCAAAAGGGTTGGAGCCCTATAATCGTCGCTGCCTATAATGGAAATGTTGATTTAGTAAAGTGGCTTGTTGGAGCAGGGGCAGATATAAATGATCGTAACAACAATGGTACAACGGTTATTATGTATTACAAAGAATACATGTCGCGTTCAAGAGATTTCTCAAGATTAGAGGAACTTATAAACCTAGGTGCTGATTTGTCATTGTCAGATCACGCAGGAAAAACTGTGTTTGACTATATAAATAATAGCTCAGATTCTTTATTAATAAATGTTTTCGATGGATTTCGTAAATGATAAATTTTCTTAATTTAAAAATGATAAATGGCAAATACGAAAATGAACTCGTTGATGCTTGCAAGCGTGTTATTACATCAGGCTGGTATATTCTAGGTGATGAAGTAAAAAACTTCGAAAAAAACTTCTCCTCGTACTGTGCAGTGGAACATACCATCGGCGTCGCGAATGGCCTTGATGCGTTAAGTCTAGTGCTACGTGCTTGGAAATTAATGGGAAAAATTGAAGCTGGTGACGAAGTTATTGTGCCTGCTAATACTTATATCGCTTCAATTCTTGCAATTACTGCGAATGACCTCATCCCCGTACTTGTTGAGCCTAACAGTGAATCATTTAACTTGTGTCCTGAAAATGTTGAAAAGGCAATAAATTCTAGAACGAAAGTTTTGCTGCCTGTTCATCTGTATGGACAAATTAGCCCTATGAGTGAACTAAATCTAATTGCTAAGAAGCATAATCTTCTTGTGTTGGAGGACTGTGCGCAAGCTCATGGTGCATCAATTAATGGGCGGCGAGCCGGTTCTTGGGGGGATGCAGCCGCCTTTAGTTTCTATCCTGGGAAAAATTTAGGTGCGCTAGGCGATGCTGGTGCGATTACTACAAGTGATGAAAATCTTGAGAGAACGGTTAGAGCACTAGCAAATTATGGGTCCCATAAAAAATATGAAAATCTTTACCAAGGAGTAAATAGTCGGCTTGATGAACTACAAGCAGCATTACTCGATGTGAAGCTAAAATATTTAGATGAAGATACAGAGATTCGCAGAAACATAGCAAAAAAATATTGTAATGAAATAAGAAATAAATTTATTAATCTCCCTAAATTTTCTGCGGACGAAGAACATGTATGGCATCTATTTGTAATAAAAACAGAACATAGAACGGCGCTACAAAAATTTTTAGAAGATCGAAAAATTCAAACATTGGTGCATTATCCAATTCCACCACATAAGCAAGTAGCATATTCAGAGTGGAATAACATTTCTCTACCAATTACTGAAAGAATCCATGAACAGGTTTTATCGATCCCGATGGATCCCACTATGACAGATGATATGGTTTCTACCGTAATTGATGCATTAAATGAGTTTAGACCATGAAAGCATTGCTTTCAGTGACGTTTTTCACTGCGCTATTAACTGCCTTACGGATGCTTGCCGGATTTGTAACCGCGAAGGTTGTTGCCATCTATGCCGGGCCTTCAGGGATTGCAATGGTTGGGCAGCTTCAGAATTTAGTGAATGGTTTGGCTGGATTAATGAATTCCCCGGTGGGGAGTTCAGTTGTAAGATTTACAGCTGAAAATCACGAGGATGGCTATACTTCATGTGCACCATGGTGGAGGGTTAGCCTCCGTGGTGTAATATGCCTATCTATTCTCATTATGCCTGTTATTGGGTATTTTTCTCGTGAGGTTTCAATTTGGCTCTTCGGCGATGCTGAATTCAGTTGGCTTGTAATGGTCACAGTTTTTACTTTACCATTTACAGCTATAGGCACTTTAGTTACTTCTGTCATAAATGGGCAGCAGAAATATAAGCAATTTGTATGTTTAGGCATGTTGTCAGTGCTTATATCATCATCAGTTATGTTGTTTTTAGTAATATCAAAAGGATTAGTGGGGGCCCTCTTGGCTGCTGCTATTCAAAATGGCTTGATTGGGATTGCAATATTAGTATTTGCGCTGAGACAGCCGTGGTTCAAAATTAAATATTGGTTTGGTGCTGTAGACCGGCATCGAGTTAAAATAATTAGTGGATATATATTGATGGCAGTTGCCTCTGCTATTACCATGCCAATGGCAATGATATATATTAGGAAAATATTAGTCGCATATGTCGGTTGGGAAGTTACTGGATATTGGCAATCAGTATGGAAAATATCTGAAGCATATCTTGCTATTGTGACTCTATCACTATCAACATATTACTTCCCACAATTATCAAAACTTCATACCTATGCTGAAATAAAAAAAGAAATCAATTCCACGGCCAAAGTTATTATGCCGATAGTGCTTTTTATGGCCGTAGGTATCTACTTATTTAGAGATGTGGCAATATCATTGTTGTTTACTGAGAAGTTTAAAGCCGCTCGTGATTTATTTGCAATTCAACTTATTGGTGATGTAATAAAAATATTCTCTTGGTTATATGCTTACCCTATGCTTTCTCGCGGGGCGGTAAAATGGTTTGTACCCTCAGAAATAATTTTTGCTGTAAGTTTAACATTATTGTGCTGGTTGTTTGTCAGAAATTATGGTGTTCAAGGTGCGAATATTGCGTATTGCGTAAACTATATACTATATCTTTTATTTGTTATATTTAATATTAAAAAGTTTGCTCGATGATTAATGTGATTTGAACATATTTAAATGCTCTATGTATTAGTAGGAAAAAATGGAAAAAGAATTAATATCAGTTTGCGTAGCCTCATATAACTCCGCGTCTACAATATTGGAAACGCTTGAAAGTATACTAGCCCAAACGTATGGCGCTGAGTATATCGAACTACTGATTTCAGACGATGCATCAACAGATCATACAGTAAGTGTTGTTGATGAATGGATTCGTGAGCATGAATCAAAATTCAAGCGTTTAATTTTCATAAAACATAAATATAATGTTGGTGTCACCAAAAACTTTAACTCTTTATGGAAAGCAGCATCGCAGCGTTGGGTAAAAAGTATTGCTGCAGATGATATATTGACGCCAGCATGTTTAAAGAAAAATATCGATTTCATGTACGAAAATAATATTGAAAGTGTTATTTTTTCGAAAATGCAAGCGTTTAGTTGCAATGCTGATGGCACACATCATAATCTTGAGGTATACCCTTCGACTTTTCAACAGAACATTTTACAAAGCGACAGTAAAAGGCTGTATAATTATCTGATTAACGCAGGTGGCCTAGCTGTAACTCCTTCCTCTTTTATCAATCGCGAATTACTTGCCAAAGTTGGTTTTGCAGATGAGCGATTTCCAATGATCGAGGACTACCCCCTCTGGATAAAAATAATTGAGAGTGGTCAGAAGTTTTATTTTTTAAATGAAATTACAGTTAAATATAGAAAAGGAGACTCGGTATCACAATCGACCTCCTTATTATTTAATATTAGACATTTTTTGCAGCATCTGACAATTGAGCTAATGCTAACAAATAAAAAAATATCTATCTTAAATAAAATAAGGAAGTATATATACACAATGGCGGTATTATGTGTCTATGTTTTCTTTGATGCAAAACCAAGCATCCTATCGAGGTTTATATATAGACTTGGATTATTAATTAAGCCATATTGGTTAGCTGATAGGTTATCAAAAAAATAATAATAACAGTAATCTTTATGGAGCAATATTATGAATTCCCTGCTTGCTTTGATGCTTTTTATGGCAGTTTTTAATTTTTATATACCTAATGTTGGTCCTGCTTTATATATATCAGTGTTCATAAGTTGTACCTATCTTTTTATTCGGGTAAATAAACTCATAGAAAATAGAAGTACAGTTCTTAATGCACTGCGCTGTTATTTAGTTTATTTCCTCATCCCGTTCATTTTTTTGATTTTTATCATTTCGATAAGAACCATTGCTACAGGTGGAGTAGACTCTAGCTATGTTTTTTTAATGATAAAATCTTTTATTTTCTGTATTCTGACACTTTCGATTCCTCTAGCAATTTTTTGCTCAAAATATAAATGTAACGATATATTTATTTTTAACAAATATATTTATATTGCCGCTGCAGTTCAATCATTAATAATTATCTGCGCCGTTCTTTTTCCTAGTGTTGGGGAAATTGTAAAAATTTTTCAGAATAATGACTCTAATTCTTCATCTTTGGTTAGCGAAGGATTACGAGGGATTGCTCTTTCTAGCATGCAGTACTATGGTTTAGCATGTTTTTATTGCTTGGTTCTCGTTTTTTTGGCAAATGATTTTGTAAACAATAAAGTTTCAATTAGAAATACATCTATTCTATTAATATTGTTGAGTATTTCAGCAATTTTTGTCAGTCGAACTAGCCTTTTGGGTGTCTTGATATTTTGGGCTTATTTATTAAATCCATTAGCCGGGTTTAGTAAGAGGCGGTCATGTATTTTACTGCTTGTTTACTCTTTGTTTTTTGTATGCACCCTATTAATGGCTTTGTTAATAGTACCAGACAAAATGATTATAATTACTGAAAAAGTATTGCCATGGGCATTCGAGTTTATCTATCGGTACCAAGAGAATGGGAGTATTTCTACAGCCTCAACTGATCAATTAAGCCAAATGTATTTTCCACTGAGTGAGTCAACTCTTATTTTTGGTGATGGCCGTTATGCCGGTCTATCGCAAGGATCATATTACCTAGATACTGATGCTGGTTATATGCGACCAACGCTATTTAGCGGGATTGGTCTTATGGTAGCTATGCTTCTAGTTTGGTTCTTTTGGTTGAAAAGAATCGCACGCGCTGAAAAAAGTAAGTATTATTTTATTTTTTTATTTATGCTATCTCTTTTATTACAGTATAAAGGCGAGTTTATAGTCACAAATTATATCGTTTTGATTGTTATATCTATGCAACTGTTTTTCTCTTTGTTGACTAGAGAGCTTGATTAATGAGGTCGTGAAGTGGACAAAATTTCATATTTGAGTGATAAGAAAAATGGAAATATAAATACCAAGAAAAAAATATGTTTCTTTGCATTGGATATGGTCGAAAAAGGTGGAATGCAGCGAGTAGTTGTTGAATTAGCCAATAGCATGCAGACTGACTATGAAGTACATATTTTGACATTCCCAAATTCAAGTGGCTATATTGACATACCTTATGAGTTTGAAAAGGAAAACATCTTAGTTTCCGAAGTCTGTTCTTACGAAAAATTTTTTATTTTCAATAAAATTAAAAACTATCCTTTAATAATAAAAAGTATCAGAGAGTATATTCAAAAAAATAATATCAGCGTATTTCTCAGCATCGGCATGGGCACGGTTGTTTGGTCTTGTCTAGCGCAACTTCGTTTACCTTGCAAATACATCTGTTGTGATCACACTAGTTTTCTTAGGAAAGAGAGTTGGGCAGTCCGTGGCCGTTTTTTGTCTAGGATTTTTGCGGATAATATCGTCGTATTGACTTATCAAGATGCTGAGTCTTGGCGCTGCAGAAAGGTGTCAGTGATCTACAATCCTTCACCTTATGCCGGTGAGCATCATAGGATATTATTTAATCCAGAGATTAAAAAGAGAAAAATCATCGCTCTTGGCAGATTTGTAGAGGTCAAAGGTTTTGAACGGTTATTAGATATATGGTATGAGATTGAAAAGAATAATTGCTATGATTATACTTTGGAAATAGTGGGTGAGGGGCCTTTAGAAAAACATCTTAAAAATATTGTTGATGATAAAAAAATGAAGAACGTTTCAATCTTACCATTTAAAAAAGATGTGGCGAATTTATACCAGGAGTCAAAAATACAAGTCTTAACTTCATATTTCGAGGGGTTGTCTATGGTGTTGGTTGAAGGCCAATCATTTTGTCTACCAGCAGTTTCTTACGATATACCCTCTGGGCCTTCAGAAATAATAAAGGATGGTGAGACTGGCTATTTAGTTAAAAATGGAGACAAAGCAGCATTTGTAGATAAACTGACAACATTGATGAAATATGATGATATTCTAAATAGAATGGCACAAAACTGCTTGGCTGAGCGAGAGCGCTTTAGTTCGCAGAAAATTCTTCGGAAATGGAAGTCGATATTTGAATCTAAATAAAATACGTCAGATAGCTGAGTTATTATTATGAATATTGTTATTTTGTCCAATGCTTCTGGTTATGGTGGGAGCGAGCGAACTATAGAAATTATAGCAAAAAAAATCGCTGAGCAGCATAATGTTCATATATATGCCGAGAATAAGAATCACTTTAAAGTTTTGTTGGGGCATGGTCTAAGCGTTGATACCACTAAATCTGGTATTCTTGGAATGATTAGCAATTTATATTTTATGAGAAAAAAATTATTAGAGAGTGATTGCGTCATAGGGAATACTAATAAAGCTGGTTTTTACATTGCTATAATGAATTGTCTGTTTCCTTTTATGCGACGGAAAAGGACTTTGATTTTTGTTAGAGATTTTCAGTGGCGTTTTTTACGTTTTATACGATTCGCCTTAGGGAATAATGCCAGTTATTGTGTCACTACAAAGGCTGCCTTTGAGTATTTACTCAATCAGGGTATCCATTCTGATATTATATCTAACCCGGTAAATTTACCTTCTCATTTAGAGCCAAATCAAAAATCACATCCTCCGATTATATTATGTCCTGCGATGATATCTAGATGGAAAGGTATTGATTTGTTAATTAGATCGCTTTCGCTTACAAAAAATGACTGTCAGTTGATTGTTATTGGTAACCATGTTGATGGAGCCTATCTAAGTGAGCTTAAACTTCTTGTCGAACAACTCGATCTAAATAAAAGAGTCCTCTTCTTAGCATATTCAAAAAACATCGATTCATACTATAGTCAATGTACTTTAGTTGTGAACTCATCAATTTCTGATTTTGGCGGACCTGAAACATTTGGTCGAACGATTATTGAAGGGTGGGCTTTCTCAAAGCCAGTTGTTTCATTTGACTGTGGTGGGCCAAGCTATCTAATTGACAACGGCATAAATGGTTTTCTTGTATCCGAAGGAAATGTAGAAGAGCTTGCATTAACCATAGACAATATTTTGTCAGATAATGAACTAGCAAAAAAACTAGGTTTTTTTGGTTACCAAAAAGTCTTATCTGAATATTCTGTCGAAATAATCGTTAATAAATTAATTGAAAAAATAAATTCGCAGTAAGTATGTTATTGCGTCTAAATAGGATAGGACCATGTTAATTGTTATTGATGCTAGGATGATATGTGCATCAGGAATTGGAACTTATATTAAAAATTTGATTAGAGAAATCATAGAGTCAGGTGATGCTAAAATTCATTGCATAATTAGTAATGAGGACCGTGCATTAATTTTAAGCTTAGGTGTAACAGAATATACTATTTTTAAATCTAAGTATTTCTCACCTCTTGAACAGATCGAATATATTTTTAGATTACCAAAAGGCGATGTTTTCTGGACTCCTCATTTTAATAGTCCAATGTTTTTACCTCCAAGAAAATACAAAGCAAGAGTCGCAACAATACATGATATGTTTCCTTTTGCATATGGAAATAATTTCTCATTTTTTAAGCGGTTTTATATACACGCACTTATTAAAATGACATGCTTGTTAAGTGACAAAATATTTACAGTATCAAACTTCTCTAAAAATGAAATAATTAAATATTTGAACATAAACGCTGAAAAAATACACTCATTCCCATTGGGTGTAGATCCGGGTTTTACCTTGGATAGCGTTCAATCACAAAAAAATAGCAAATATATCCTGTGTGTCGGGAATATTAAACCGCATAAAAATCTTAAGCGCGCTATTATCTCGTTCTTGGATGTTATGGATAATATTCCAGATTATAAACTTATTTTAGTTGGAAAGTCTGAAGGCTTCTATTCACCAGAAGTTGGTTTAAGCGATATATTAAAAAATTCTGACAGAGTCGTATTTACTGGCTTTGTTTCATTTGAAGAACTTAAAGAGTATTACGCCGGTGCATCAGTTCTTCTTTTTCCATCTTTATATGAGGGGTTTGGGTTGCCTATCTTAGAGGCAATGGCATTTAATCTTCCAATTATTGCCTCTGATAGGGCTTCAATTCCTGAAGTTGGAGGGGATGCGATAGTTTACATCAACCCTGAAGATATATCGGATATAAGTAAAAAAATACTTGAAGTTGTTCGTGGCAATGCGCAATGTGATATCGCCAGCTATGAACATATTATGTCTAAATTTACTTGGAAAAATTGCGCACAAAATACAATAAACGTTATTAAAAATCTTATTGGGTGATACAGTGAAAGTTCTTCAAGTCGGGAAATTCTATTATCCCATTATCGGTGGTGTTGAAACCGTAGCATTTGATATTACAGAGATGCTTAATCGTAATGGGGTTACGTGCGATGTTTTGTGTACTGATATAGGTAGGAAAAGTAGCGTAGAGTCATTCAATGGCTACAATATCTATCGTGCTGCTTCGTTAACAAATATTTTTTCAACCTCAATATCATTAGAGTATATTTTTATACTTAGGAATATAATAGAGAAATATGATATAATACATATTCATTTACCCAATCCACTAGCTAATATTGCATTATTAGCATCGAAGTTGGAAGGAAAAAAAGTTGTCCTGCATTGGCATAGTGATATTATTAAACAAAAAAAATTATTAAAGCTTTATAGGCCTCTGCAAACTTGGCTTCTTAAGCGTGCTGATGCCATAATCGGCACATCTGAAAAATATATTAGCGAGTCAGAAGAAATTAAGCCTTATAGTGAAAAATGTATTCCTATCCCAATAGGAATAGATGATTCACGATTGCAATCTGATCCAGATATTGTGAAAAATATTAAAGAAAAGTATAAAAATAAAAAATAATCCTCTCTCTTGGACGACATGTTTATTACAAAGGGTTTGAATACCTAATTTCAGCGGCAAGTCTATTGGATGAAGGCTTTGTCGTGTTAATTGGCGGAGACGGACCTTTGCGGTCGGAGTTGCAAAAGCAAATAAATGCAGAGGGTTTGGAAAGTAAGGTTTATTTAGTTGGTAAAATACCTAATCATGAATTAGGTAGTTATTTCGAAGCTTGCGACATATTTTGTTTGCCATCAATACTTAAATCTGAAGCGTTTGGTGTTGTTCAAATTGAAGCTATGAGCTTCGGAAAGCCTATTGTAGCAACTAACATTAAAGGCTCAGGTACTAGTTGGGTTAATCAACATGGAGTTAGTGGTTTGAATGTTGAAATACGCGATCCAATAGAACTTTCCCAAGCAATATGCGCTATTACAAAAAATGAAGAAGTTTATTCGAAGTATAGTTTAGCATCAAAAGCAAGATTTAATAACATATTCAAACGAGAAGTGATGTTTGAAAAAATAAAGGAGCTTTATGATTCCCTATCTAAATGAGCTTTTTTAAATAGCGCAATATAAACTCCTAACACTTGTTTTATGCTGACTTATTGGAAAGTATTATGATACAACCTATAATAATGGCAGGAGGTACTGGTAGTCGCCTTTGGCCTCTTTCTAGAACGCTCCATCCCAAACAATTTTTATCGTTAATTAGCACTAACACGATGCTGCAAGACACCGTTTCAAGGTTAGACGGTGTTGCTCATGATGATCCTATAATTATATGCAACGAAGATCATCGATTTATTGTTGCCGAGCAGCTTAGGGCGAAGAATTATAGGCACAATGGGATTATATTGGAGCCTGTGGGAAGGAATACTGCTCCGGCTGTAGCTTTAGGTGCATTACATGCCATTGCCTCTGGTAATGACCCAATTTTATTTATTCTAGCTGCCGACCATTCTATAACTGATATTGATGCATTTAACCTCTCTGTTAATCAAGCTATTAATGAAGCCTCCGAAGGTAATCTAGTTACTTTTGGTATTTCTCCAACTTCGCCAGAAACAGGATATGGATATATCAAAAAAGGTAAGCCTGTATCTGATTATTCCTTTGCTGTCGACAAATTTGTGGAAAAACCAAATCTGGCTATTGCTCAAAACTATATTGATTCAGGCGATTATTTTTGGAATAGCGGGTTGTTTATGTTCAAGGCATCAGTCTTTTTGAGAGAACTAGGTAAGTTCAGACCAGACATTCTGTTAGCATGTCAGCGATCGTTTGATAATAGCAAAGAAGATCTCGACTTTATCCGCTTGGATGAATCTGAATTCAGAGAGTGCAGCGATGAGTCGGTTGATTACGCAGTGATGGAGCATACAGAAAACGCGGTAGTTGTGCCATTAAATGCCAATTGGAATGACGTTGGATCTTGGTCTGCTTTGTGGGATATAAGCGATAAGGATTTAAATGGAAATAGTTCTCGTGGCGACAATTTATTGTTCGAAACATCTAATAGCTATGTGCACTCACAGAGCCGTCTTGTAGCTGCGATTGGCCTAGATAACACGATTATTGTTGAAACAAAAGATGCTGTTCTAGTTGCTAATAAGAACTCTGTGCAAGAAGTTAAATCTGTAGTGAACGAATTAAAGCGCCTTAATCGACACGAATATATACAGCATAAAGAAGTTTATCGGCCATGGGGGATGCATGAAGAGATAGCCAATGGAAGTCGTTATCATGTCAAATATGTAATTGTACAACCCGGGAAAAAAATAGATACTCAGGTCCATTATCATAGAGCCGAACATTGGATTATCGTATCGGGCACTGCTAAAATTACTAATGGGGATAAGACATTCTTAGTTACTGAAAATGAATCTACGTATATTCCTGTTGGGGCATTACACTCATTAGAAAATCCAGGGAAAATTCCACTTGAATTAATTGAAATTCAATCAGGCACATATTTGAATGAAGACGATATCGTCCGATTTGTAAGTAATGGCATGAGTAAGGAACAGAAATGATTGTCCAAAAACTAGTTTCTAGAGATGTGATTAATAGTAGTAGTATCTCTTTTGGCACTAGCGGCGCCCGCGGCTTAGTGGTGGATTTTACACCTCAAGTATGCGCGGCCTTTACTCATGCTTTTGTCGCTGTGCTACGCGATGAATTTGCTGTAACTCAGTTGGCTCTTGCAATTGATAATCGCCCAAGCAGCTATGCCATAGCGCAAGCTTGCGCTGCTGCCTTACAACAAGTTGGCATTGAGGCGATCTATTATGGAGTAATTCCCACGCCGGCGCTGGCCTATCAAGCTATGCAGGATAATATGCCGTGCATTATGGTTACTGGGAGTCATATTCCTTTTGATCGAAATGGCCTAAAATTCTATCGGCCAGATGGAGAAATTACTAAGACCGATGAGTTAGCCATTCTTGCAATAGAGGCTAAATTCCATGAATTACCACCTCTTCCACAATTAATTGTCAGTACTCGCGCAAGTGAAACGTATTGTTCGCGCTACCGGTCTTTATTCACCCCTGATTTATTAGCAGGGAAGCGTGTGGGCATCTATGAACACTCCAGTGCTGGCCGAGACCTATATAAACCATTATTTGAACAGCTTGGTGCAACAGTTATTTCGCTTGATCGAAGTGATGAATTTGTCCCAATTGATACAGAAGCCGTTTCTCACGCGGATATTGAAAAAGCGAAGCAGTGGTCCTCTTTGTATAGCTTGGATTTTATTTTTTCAACTGACGGTGATGGAGATCGCCCCTTGGTTGCGGATGAAAAGGGAAACTGGCTGCGTGGTGATATATTAGGATTGCTTTGTGCTGAGGCATTGAGTATTGAGGCGCTTGCGGTTCCTGTTAGTTGTAATACGGCGATAGAACTTAGTTATAAGTTTACGTGCGTTGAAAGAACTAAAATTGGTTCCCCTTACGTTATTGAAAAGTGCTCAATGTTATTAGATAAGTACAATTCAGTAGCTGGGTTTGAAGCCAATGGTGGTTTTTTACTGGGTAGCTCTACTGAGATCAATGGAAAACCATTGGCTGCCTTGCCAACTCGCGATGCTCTTCTTCCGGCACTAATGCTTCTTGCTTTAGCTAAAAAAAGTAGCATATCGTCTCTGGTTAATGAACTGCCGAAACGCTATACAGACTCTGACCGAATTCAAAATTTCCCAATACAACGTAGTAAGTCAATTATTGAGCTTGGCATAAAATCACCACAGTTACTTATTGAGAAAATAGGTTTTAATGACTGTAAAGTCAGCTGTGTAGATAATACTGATGGACTGCGAGTTACATTCGAGAATGGTAATATAATTCATTTACGGCCATCAGGTAATGCCCCGGAATTACGTTGTTATGCAGAATCTGATTCGGCTGAAGTATCAAAAGAATATGTCTCTGTATGCCTTAAGAATGTGCAATCTATCTAGAAAGAGATTTTTATTTTTATCAGAAGGCGATTTGCATGAATACTAACCTAAAAGCCGTCATCCCCGTCGCTGGCCTTGGCATGAAAATGCTGCCGGCTACCAAAGCAATTCCTAAAGAGCTTCTACCAATCGTTGATATTCCGCTTATTCAGAAGATCGTGAATGAATGCGTAGCTGCGGGTATCAAAGAAATTATTTTGGTCACTAACTCATCTAAAAATGCTATTGAAAACCACTTCGATACTTCTTACGAGCTTGAAGCTTTGCTTGAGGCACGTGTGAAACGTCAGTTATTGGCTGAAGTACAGTCGATCTGTCCGAAGGGCGTCACTATCAACAGCGTACGTCAGCACAAACAACTTGGTTTGGGCCACGCAATTCTTTGCGCCAAACCATTAGTCGGTGACAACCCGTTTGTGGTGGTGCTGCCGGATATCCTTTTGGACGACTCTACCTATGATGCTTCGAGAGAGAATTTAGCATCGATGGTACAGCGTTTCAGTGAAACTGGCCGCAGTCAGGTACTTGTGCAATCAACACCAATTGAAGAGCTGTCAGAGTACTCGGTGATTAACTGTGACAACGAAGTTCTTGAGCAAGGGCAAACCGCTCGTATGACGTCTATCGTAGAGAAACCTGAAAATGCAGAAATGTATAACTCAGATCTATCTGCGGTGGGGCGCTACGTTCTGTCTGGTGCTATTTGGCCTATTCTGGAAACTACGGGCTATGGCGCTTGGGAGCGTATTCAACTTTCTGATGCTATTGCAACAATGTTGCAGCATCTGCCTGTTGAAGCCTATCGCATGGTGGGCAAAGCTTATAACTGTGGTGAGAAACTTGGCTATGCTGAGGCGTTTGTCGCTTATGGTCTGAATCATCCATCACAGGGGACTGCATTCAAAAATTGGTTAAAACAACTGCAGAAATCACTTTAGGTATTAATTAAGAATGAAATGATTTGTTAAAAGGCTCTCGCGATTTAGAGTTCGTTAGATATATTACTGATTTTTTAATATATTATTCGATACCTTAACAATTCATTTTTTCAGAGAAATTTTCATGAAAATTGCAATTAGTGGTACGGGTTATGTTGGGTTATCTAATGGTCTCTTGATCGCTCAAAATCATGAAGTTGTTGCGTTAGATATCGTTGAATCAAAGGTAGAGTTATTAAATCAAAAAAAATCGCCTATCGTTGATAAAGAAATCGAGCATTATTTAACCCATAAACCCCTCAACTTCCGTGCAACGATCGACAAAGAAGACGCCTATCAAAATGCAGACTTTGTCATCATTGCAACGCCAACTGATTACGACCCCAAAACTAACTACTTTAATACCTCGTCGGTTGAGTCTGTGATTAAAGATGTGATGGCTATCAACCCTAATGCGGTGATGGTGATCAAATCAACGGTGCCGGTTGGCTATACACAGAGCATTCGTGAAGAGCTAGGTGTTGAGAATATTTTCTTCTCGCCAGAATTCTTACGCGAAGGGCGGGCGCTTTACGATAATCTTTATCCATCACGGATTGTGATTGGTGAGCGTTCAGAACGTGCAGAAAAATTTGCCGCGTTGTTAGTTGAAGGTGCAATCAAAGAAGATATCCAGGTTCTTTTCACTGACTCAACTGAAGCGGAAGCCATTAAGTTATTTGCCAATACCTATCTGGCGATGCGTGTGGCTTACTTTAATGAGCTGGATAGCTACGCTGAAGCCCTCGGATTGAACACGCGTCAGATTATTGACGGGGTTTGTTTAGATCCGCGCATTGGTAATCACTACAATAATCCGTCATTTGGCTATGGTGGCTATTGCTTGCCGAAAGATACCAAGCAACTGCTCGCAAACTATTCATCGGTACCGAATAATCTCATCGGCGCTATCGTTGATGCGAACCGCACGCGTAAAGACTTCATTGCCGAATCTATTTTGTCGCACCAGCCTAAAACGGTGGGTATCTATCGTTTGATTATGAAGAGTGGCTCAGATAATTTCAGAGCATCATCGATTCAGGGCATTATGAAGCGCATCAAGGCGAAAGGCGTTGAGGTGGTGATCTATGAGCCGGTGATGGAAGAAGATAGCTTCTTTAACTCGCCAGTGATGAACGATCTGGATGCATTTAAAGCACGTTCTGACATTATTATCTCTAACCGCATGGATGAACAGCTGGCGGATGTTGCAAGTAAAGTCTATACCCGTGATCTTTTCGGTGGTGATTAATCCGTTGTGAGCACAGTGAGTTCGTAAACTAAATGTAAAAGCCCGCTTGCGGGCTTTTTTTATATTTTAAACTCCCAGTTTTAGCAAACGTATGCGTACACCTTCTGAACGCTTGAAACATCTATCGCATCAATCGCTATCCCATTAACTGCAAGCTGAGTTAACATAGCTGCCACACATGTGCTGTGAGGAGAGTCCTCGCAGGTATCATCCCTTAGACAGGAGTTTCCAATGTCCAAACAACAGATCGGCGTTGTCGGTATGGCAGTGATGGGGCGTAACCTCGCGCTCAACATCGAAAGCCGCGGTTATACCGTATCCATCTTTAACCGTTCCACGGACAAGACCGACGAAGTCGTTGCTGAGAACCCGGGCAAGAATTTAGTACCTTATTACACGGTACAGGAATTCGTTGAATCCCTTGAGAAGCCTCGTCGTATCCTGTTGATGGTGAAGGCTGGTGAAGCTACTGATAAGACTATCGATTCCCTGAAGCCTTATCTGGAAAAAGGCGATATTCTGATCGATGGCGGCAATACCTTCTTCCAAGACACTATTCGCCGTAACCGCGAACTGTCTGCTGAAGGTTTTAACTTCATTGGTACCGGTGTTTCCGGTGGTGAAGAAGGCGCGCTGAAAGGCCCATCTATCATGCCTGGTGGCCAGAAACATGCCTATGAACTGGTTGCTCCTATCCTGAAGAAAATTGCTGCGGTTGCAGAAGACGGCGAGGCGTGCGTAACCTACATCGGTTCTGATGGTGCTGGTCACTATGTGAAAATGGTCCACAACGGTATCGAATACGGTGATATGCAGCTGATTGCTGAAGCCTATTCTCTGCTGAAACATGGCCTGAATCTGTCTAATGACGAGCTGGCAACGACCTTTACCGAATGGAATAAAGGCGAACTGAACAGCTACCTGATCGACATCACTAAAGATATCTTCACCAAAAAAGATGAAGAGGGTAAATATCTGGTAGATGTGATCTTGGACGAAGCGGCTAACAAAGGCACCGGTAAATGGACCAGCCAGAGCTCTCTGGATTTGGGCGAACCACTGTCTCTGATTACGGAATCCGTGTTTGCACGCTATATCTCTTCACTGAAAGATCAGCGCGTTGCGGCATCTAAAGTGTTGTCTGGTCCGAAGGCTCAGGTCTTTAGCGGTGACAAAGCAGAATTCGTTGAGAAAGTTCGTCGTGCGCTGTACCTCGGCAAAATCGTTTCTTACGCGCAGGGCTTCTCTCAGCTGCGTGCTGCATCAGAGGAATACAGCTGGGATCTGAACTACGGCGAGATTGCTAAGATTTTCCGCGCCGGCTGTATTATTCGTGCACAGTTCCTGCAGAAAATCACTGACGCTTATGCTCAGGATGCCTCAATTGCAAACCTGCTGCTGGCTCCGTACTTCAAGAAAATTGCTGATGAGTACCAGCAAGCGCTGCGTGACGTGGTGTCTTACGCTGTACAGAATGGTATCCCAACGCCTACGTTCTCTGCGGCGATTTCCTACTACGATAGCTATCGCTCAGCAGTGTTGCCGGCTAACCTGATTCAGGCTCAGCGTGATTACTTTGGAGCGCACACCTATAAGCGCACTGATAAAGAAGGTGTATTCCACACTGAGTGGCTGCAAGACTAACATTCGGCGTCATTGAACGTAGAAATCAAGATCCGGGCTTGCCCGGATTTTTTTCGCCCCAAATTGACTCGTTTGCGCGAAATTTCAGCATTTAGTCATCTTTATTCACTATTTGAGGTGTTTTTATCATGTTGCCGGATGGCTAAACTGGGTAATATAAGAATAGTGAGAGGCTATACCTCGAAGCCGTGAAACGGTATCTTGTTAGTCACAGCCTGATTTGAAGTTTTCTACTTAAGCAAAGGTATCAAGATGGAAAATGTGAATAAGCCGACTTTCCAAAACGTTCTGGAATTTGTGCGTATGTTCCGCCGTAAAAACAAGCTGCAGCGCGAAATCGTGGATAACGAGAAAAAAATCCGTGATAACCAGAAACGCGTATTGCTGTTAGACAACCTGAGCGAATACATCAAGCCAGGTATGAGTGTTGAAGCGATTCAGGCGATTATTGCCGACATGCGTGGCAACTACGAAGATCGTGTTGATGACTACATCATCAA
Organism: Hafnia alvei; assembly: GCF_900095695.1. GTDB lineage: Bacteria > Pseudomonadota > Gammaproteobacteria > Enterobacterales > Enterobacteriaceae > Hafnia > Hafnia alvei_B. The sequence goes on from NZ_FMIQ01000072.1 coordinate 42,808, forward strand.
GAACGCCGATCTGTCTAAAGAGCGTCGTGAGCTTTCTAAAAAGCTTAAAGCGCTGGGCGAAGGCGAAGCTAAGTAAGATCCCTATCCCACAGGCAGGGCATCTCGCTCTGCCTGCACTTCAAATGCAAATTCTTGCTTCACCTTCCAATCAAGTTAAACAAATTTCGCTAGCGGTTAAATCTTAATATGCGTATGGGGCAGCTCGAAAAACCCAAGGGATAAAAAGCAAAAAACCCGCTTAGTTTCCTAAGCAGGTTTCTCAAATTTGGCTCCTCTGACTGGACTCGAACCAGTGACATACGGATTAACAGTCCGCCGTTCTACCGACTGAACTACAGAGGAATCGTTTGAACGAGGCGAATATTAGCGAGCTTACCCAATCTTGTAAAGCCCAAAAGCGATTATCCGAGTTGATTGCTTAGCAAATCAGCAAAATGCCGCTTTTTTAACAAGTTATCGCAAAAACATCCACTCTGTGGTTCTGGTTATAGCATGGTTGAACTATTCAATATGCCTGCCGCTGGTATCTAGTAGACGCCATGCAGCGATAGTGCCTCAACATGTTCACCCAACATCAACCGCTGAGCTTCATGCAAGCACCGGCGCTTTAAACTAAAGGGCAGGGCTAAAAGAAGCGATCTTACTGAAATAGTGATGGCTGGGGGAGCCCGACATGTGCGAGGCTGGCAAGTTGCTCAATCTCTAGTGGGATAAGAAAATTATCTCGTCGCTAACTGATAGATTTCGCCACTCGCTGGCTGTGGGAGTCTTTGCTCACTAGAGCGAGTTAGCATTGCCCATCTCTTCAATGAGTAGGCAATAGTGAATCGACACTCTATGTCTTATGCACAATGAGATTTAAAGTCTAGAAATGAAAAACGCCTCGCATTTCTTTCGAAGTGCAAGGCGTTGAATTTGGCTCCTCTGACTGGACTCGAACCAGTGACATACGGATTAACAGTCCGCCGTTCTACCGACTGAACTACAGAGGAATCGTGTGAACGAGGCGCATAATAGCGAGGGAGTATTCCACTGTAAAGTGTTAAACATAAAATGTGATTTGTTTGATTGATTTATCGTCATCATGTTGATTTTTTAGGATTACATGGATGATTTACCACCATTTGTGAGTTTGTAAGTATCTGAGACGTAAAACCGACGAAAGTAGAAGCATACAGGATGAAAAAACGAGTAGCTCAACAAATATCAATAGATTGCATAGCTGAATGCAAACAGCAAAAAGCCCGCTTAAGTTTCCTTAAGCAGGCTTCTCAAATTTGGCTCCTCTGACTGGACTCGAACCAGTGACATACGGATTAACAGTCCGCCGTTCTACCGACTGAACTACAGAGGAATCGTTTGAACGAGGCAGATAATAGCGGCCTCTCACGAGGCTGTAAAGCCTAAATTACTATTTTTGCACTGTTCGCTTATCTTCTAAGCATAATGATGAGTTTTTGTCTTAATCTCATTTTAGTTTTGTTGCAGAGCACGATCCTTTGTTCGCACAAATAGCCCTCTCTGCGGGAAATGCCTTCTCAGGCGTTCTCAACATCACTTTGATTAAGTTACGTCAGCGAGGTGAATAGCGCACAAGCATTGCAAGAAATAATTCAACGGTAACGTTCAAGCATGAAATCCGACTGAAGGTTGCCAAATGGCTACTATCCTCACCCAAGCATATTCGTCCGAAAGCTTTCCATTCACACTTTCATTTAATGCCCAAACCGATTTCACCGCATTAGCCGACTACTGCGAGCGCTTCGCTAATGGAATGCTATTTTCTGGGTGAAAGGTAGGCGCTGTGTTACTGCCTTGAAGATTGCCTGAACCTGTTATCGAACCTGATTGACCCCAAATCTGACCACCAAATTCTTTCGGTATACGCAGACGGCATACGCAGAAAAGCAAAAAGCCCGCTTAGTTTCCTAAGCAGGCTTCTTAAATATGGCTCCTCTGACTGGACTCGAACCAGTGACATACGGATTAACAGTCCGCCGTTCTACCGACTGAACTACAGAGGAATCGTTTGAACGGGGCAGATATTAGCGAGCGTGGAGGTGACTGTCAACGGCTAATTAAAATAGTGAGACTGATTGCTGATTAAGTGCACAAAAAGCTAAAACTTTGTTCTTTATCGCAAAGTAACCCTTTTATTTTTCTTACTATTGTGCGGTTGAATCACATACTGGAATACTTATGCGTGCTAAGGATTTAGTCTCATCGAGCCAGTTCTACCCCCTCAGACTTCTGCCGGGAACAGAGTTAATTGCCGAGTTAAGGCAGTTTATTGCCACACATCACATCAAAGCAGGCTGGATCGCCTCCGTGGTTGGAAGCCTTTCAACCGTTTCGCTTCGATACGCCGGGTGCGAACGCACTAGCTTAATTGAAGGAACATTTGAAGTTATCGCCCTAGGCGGGACTCTGGATAGCCAATTCGAACATCTGCATATGTCGGTTGCCGATGAAACCGGTCGGATGTTCGGTGGCCATGTTATGCCTGGAAATATTGTTAGAACCACGCTAGAGCTCATCATTGGTGAGTTGTGTGATGTCGATTTTTCACGTCAGGATTGTGTTTTATCCGGCTACGAAGAATTAGCTATCACGCCCCGCAGCGCTCTTAAGGACGAGAATAAATGAAAGAGAAATACCAGTTTTCTAGTCGTAGCTTAGTTCTGATCGTCATTTGTGTTGCGATTAATATGATCGCAGGGCAGATGATTTCTATGCTTAAACTCCCCCTTTTTTTAGATTCGATTGGCACCGTACTATGCGCAGTGCTGGCGGGACCTTGGGTTGCGTTATTTACGGGGCTAGTGACTAATTTGCTCTGGGGACTTCTAACCGGTCCGATTGCAGCTGCTTTTGCGCCTGTTTCCATGGTCATTGGCTGCGTAGCTGGTGTGATGGCGCGAGCGGGGTGGTTTAAATCGTTTGGCCGCGTCGTGATTACCGGCGTGGTAATCACGCTGTGCTTAACGGTAGTGGCGGTGCCTATTCGGACTTATCTGTTTGGCGGTGCGACAGGAAGTGGCGCTGACTTCGTGGTGGCCTATTTACATGCTGTCGGTGAAGGGTTGCAAGAGTCCGTGGCTTTCACCGTTGTCGGCGTTAATCTTATAGATAAAATTCTAACGGTGCTGATTGTATGGGGGCTTCTGCGTCGCATGCCTGAGCGCACGCGCCATAATTTCCCGCATATGGCACCGATTCGTTAATGCATCCTTTTACATGGCTAGCGCTCTGGTTTTGGTATTCCGTCAGCGCGCTATTTTTACCTCTGCCAATTCTTGTTGGATGGGGCTTGTTGCCTGTGGCAATTATTATAATCTGGCCTGCGGCACGCTGGCGTATCAAAGTGGTGATGGCCTTTATGATCCCCATGGGAATAGGGCTGTGGCTCGTTCACAGCCACTGGCTCCAGTCGCTGTTTTCTCATAGTGACAAAATCAGTTTTACCGTTCCCATATTTGCCATTGCACTGTGGTTACGTCTGCTCGTTTTCTTTGCAGCCGCTCAACTGTGGCTGCAAACAGTCTCAACTCAGCGCTTTGTTGCTGCTTTATTATCTAGTCGCTTACCTGTCGGCATCGCTTATTTGTGCGCTGGCCCTCTACTGCTAAAAGAGCAACTTAAACAGCAATTAGCCGCGATTAAAGAAGCACAAAGCGCGCGTGGCGTGAGTTTTGATGGCACCCTTATTCAGCGATTGAAAACGATCGTACCGTTGCTTTCACCTCTACTACTGCAAAGTCTCAATGATTTAACCACGCGAAGTGCTGGGTTAGATGCGCGGGCATTTCGTCTCTATCCACATCGCACCGTTCTTAAACCCATCTTCGAACATCGCTGGGAGCCATTTTTGCGCGCTGTTTTACTCTGTTGTTTGCTGGTTGAAGGAGGTGCGTTTTGGCTTTATCACTCGATATCGATCGGTTAGTGGTGGATGTGCATGGCGTTTTTCAGCTAGGGCCAATAATCCTGACGCTGGAAGAAGGGCACTGGCTTGCCATTCTCGGTGGGAATGGTTCAGGAAAAAGCCTGCTGGCTAAATTTTTGGTTGGAGCCCTTGAAGAAAACGCATTGCGGCATATTCAAGGCCAGGGCGAGGTGTTGGGTTGCAACATTTTGCACGAGCATGAAGTGAAATATACCCGCCAATGGGTTCAGCAGTCGCCCTATTTACAGTTTTCCGGTTGTTGTTTTACCGTTGAAGACGAAATTGCATTTGGGCCACAGAATTTAGCGCTGCCTGCCGCTGAAATAATGACGCGAGTTGAAACTGCCCTGACGCGTTTCAATTGCCTGCACCTGCGCTTACGCAACCCCCAGACGCTATCGGGAGGTGAAGCGCAGCGGGTATTACTCGCCTGTGCTCTGGTCATGCATCCAAAATTATTAGTACTGGATCAGGCGTTGGGGCGATTAAGCCAAGAGGCGACCTATCAAGCGCTTGATGCTATTCAATGCTATACGCAAGAGCTGCAGTGCTCGGTGGTTATGCTTGAACATCGTCTTTTCCCTGCGGCAGATTATTGCCCGCAGCGTGTACTGCTGAAAGAAGGAAGTACGAGCTTTTTTGATGAGATCCTTCCGTCGTCATTAGTGCAACAAGTCGTATTACCTGAACAATTGAAAACGGCGCTGCTGCAAGAAACTCAGAATCTTAATGATGTCACACTGGTGTTTTCTCCTTTTATGCGAGGCTGTCAGCCATGCTAAACATAGAAAATATGGGGTTTAGCTGGGAGGCAGAAAAGGACTGCCTTCAAGGCGTAAATCTGCATATCAAACGTGGTGAGCAATGGGTGATTACCGGAGAAAACGGTGCCGGAAAATCGACGCTTCTGCGACTGGCAGCGGGTTTGCTCAAACCGAGTCGTGGGAGTGTCTATTTGGACGGCGTAGATCTTGCACAGATGAAATCGCTAGAAAAAGCCGCCCAGATTGGTTTTCTGTTTCAGGAAGTTGAACGCCAGTTGTTCCATAGTTCAGTACTCGATGAAATCCGGTTTGGGCTACGATTACAGCGTTTGCCATCGGCACTGATTGAGGCGCGAGCACAGAATGCCCTCGAGACATGTGGGCTAATTGCCGTTGCGAATAAACACCCGCTCGATTTACACAGTGGACAGCGCCGTATGGTCGCCGTTGCGTGCCTATGTGCTATGCAGTCGCCCTTACTACTTTTAGACGAGCCGAGCCGAGATTTTGATCCGTATTGGATGGGGGTTTTTGACGCTTGGTTGAAGAAACGGCGTGAGCAAGGAACAACTGTGTTAGCGATAAGTCACGATCCTGAATTTTCCCAACGACACTTCAAACGCACTATTTTGGTCAATGAGGGAACCGCGCGAATCGCTATCTAGCATTCATGGCAGACAGATCGCTTGCCTGCGCGTGCTGCTGCCGAGCAAGTGGATCTTGTTGATAGAATTTAACAAAATGCGCATACATGGCGGGAAAACGCCCGTAGAGCAGTTCAGGTGCGCTAAAAAAGTATTCAGAAAGCACGGCAAAGCATTCTGCCGGTTCGCTTGCTGCATAAGCATCAAGGCTGGTGGCCGCCTCACCGACAACGTCGACTTCATCTTGAATGGAGTTCATGGCCGCCTGTAGGTCATATTCCCACTGCGCAACATCTTTAAGCGCAATCGGCGGAATGCCGGTAGCGACGCCGGCGTTACGCATGTCGAGCTTATGTGCCGTCTCATGAATGATAAGGTTGTAGCCAGACAGGTCGAAAGAGTCTTTCACATCCATCAAATTCAAGATAACCGGTCCCTGCGCCGAACATTGTCCTGCTTGCACCATTGGGCCGGTATGAACTAAGCCGATGTCATCTTGCCATTCTTCATGAAAAATAAAAGGCTCTGGATAGAGCAGAATTTCATGAAACCCATCAAGCCAGTCAATGCCAAGTTCGAGTACCGGCAGTGAAAAGAGTAAAGCGATACGAGCCTCAAACAGAGGAGAAAGGCACAGGTCTTGTAATGGGACGATGCGTTTCACCTGCAAGAACTTCGAGGCAATCAGCGTGAGTTTATGCGATTCGGCGGGTGTGAGCGTTGCAAGCAGAGGAATAGCTAACGCGTCTTCCCAGGGATAATTGGCAAGAGGGCGATTCTCACCTGCGTTCCAAGGCCACTTAATCATTAGAATGCTCGCAACATGATGGGTTATTCACCACTGTTTTATCATGAAAAAGCGTAAGGATAAAACAGTAAACTCAGCGCGTAGATAATCATTTTTTTTCCAATGAGTCTGTGATTAAGCCCACGCTTGTTGCTCGCTTGCATAAATAAATCAATACGTTGGCTACGCGAGAACTAAAGGCTCCGGTTTACCTAAAAGGTATCCCTGCAGATACTCTACGCCCAATGTAATTAATACATCGCGCTGTTCTGGTGTTTCCACATATTCCGCGACGACTTTTAGCTTCATCTCACCGGCAATTTCGCAGATAGATTTAATGATCATCTGATCAACGCGGTTACTAGTAATGTTTTTGACGAAGTAACCATCGATTTTGATGATGTCGGCATTCAACTTTTTTAATCGTTCGTAGTTGGCAAATCCAGTGCCAAAGTCGTCAATGGCAATTTGAAAATGATAGTCGCGTAGCGTGCTGATGCAGTGGTGGGCAGCGGCCGCATTGATGAAGCCTTGCTCTTCGGTTACTTCAAAAACAACGGCGGAAGGGGGGACTTGGTGCTGCTCAAATATAGCAATAATGCGCTCGGCAATCCCGTGCTGCATTAACGATAGAGGCATCAGATTAACGGAGAAACATATTTCTTCCGTATCTAGGTTTTGCGCTCGTATGTATTTGACTACGTTCTCTACCATCAGCAGATCGAAGCGTGGGCTAAGGTTAAATTCTGCGATCAAAGGAATAAATTTATCTGGCGTAATAATGTCATTGTTATCTTTTAGGCGCGCTAAAATCTCGTAATAGCGGGTACCATTTTTATGCTCAATCGGCTGAGCATGCAGCACGATGTTATTTTCATTAAGGGCATTTTTGATTTTTTGCAGCAATACGACCCGGTCTGACACCTGACTCGCGACGACCTGATTCCCCTCATTGAGGCATAGCAGGCGATCCTCTTGGCAGGCTTTTTCACACAGATAACTTAGCTGGCCAATACAGCGGTGAAGGTTATCTGCCTCTCGATTGAATTCGCCATAAGATAAACCATAGTGCAGTTCGACCTGAATATTGTTCCAGCTTAGCGGATATTCCTTAAGCTTCTGGCGGAGTGCATTTAAGCGGGGAATATTCTCGTATTCGCTACCGCACAGAAAAATGAGCAAATCGCAGCTAGGCAATTGATATACATGCTCACCGCTGCCCAGATGGTTATTGATTATGGTAGCAATGCTTTGTTTACAATGGATCCGCATGCGAAGTCCATAATGGCGACTCAGTAGCTCAAGACTTGAAAGATGTAGATGACATAGCACGCCCTTCGGATGAGCGCGGACATGGTGCTCAAGCGCACGCAAATTGGGTAGCTTCGTCATGGGATCGGTTAATGCCATTAGCGCGTAGACTTTCTGCATCCAGTCACTTTTCTTAAACATCATCGACAGATAAAAAATAGAAACGGTGAAGGCGATAAATACCGAGGAGATAAAGGTCAGCTCAAAGGCATTATTGGCGATGTGTAAAAAGCTTTTGCTGTAGGTCAGTAGCATAAGGGCGGTAAACGACCACAGCATAATAATCAAACGGGTGCTCAAACGTTTGATGCCGTAGTTGAAATGAACAAATATGGCTGGGGCAACAAACCCTGAAAACAATACGGTGTTGAAGGGTAGGCAAAATATAATCAAGAATAGAGCAAGTAACGCGAACCAACAGATATTGATTAGGCGACCTTCATTGCTCACGGCCGACTTTAGGTCAAATAAGAAAAAGGTTCGGGCATAGCGCCAATTTAGCAACATTCTTATGCCGTAATAGAATATAACGCTAAAAATAACCGCTGCGATGATCAGATTTTGAATATTAATTAGCGTATAGATATCAGCACTCAGACTAAAGTAGCGCTCGAGCGTTGGGGGTGCATCAATGAGCGTGCCGGAAGCCACAATCATGACTTTCATCCAGAAGGGGGCTATTAATCCCAACCAAAATAGACGGACGCCGATCCCTTTATTGCCGATGTTATAGCGCCAGCGTTTGCCCAAAATCATCTCAACGATCCATGAACAGCCAGCCAGAGGGATGACGATACTCAAGGTCATCACCACTGCCGATGAGGGCGTGAAGAAGGGGATCATCAGATAGCTGATACAGTACGCGGCCGTCAGCGGAATTAATACGTTTCGCCCAAACAGCAGGATCATTGCCGTCGCCAAACTGACGGGTAAATAGGCTAAATGAACATTCTCGTAATAGATAACGGCATGCGGAGAGATACTGCGAGCGATGGGGAAAAAAAGCAGAGTGACAATAAACGCCGTTATTTGTTTTCTCAAGTCTGATCTGAATTTAAAAGCCATCGCGAGTTCGCATTAGTCGGTTAGAGTTAATGTAAGAATATAATTTCACCGCATACATTAAAACGTGTGGGAGAATGATATCTGTAGATTACAGTAGAGCTGTATATTCTCTGAATGCCTTAATTGTTACATTTATTATCTATTTTTTCAATTAAACTAATAATTTACAATATAAAAACAAATTTGAAGTGAGGGAGTATTCATTCACTCTGGTATTCAGCGGAAGAAATTATTCCGCTGGAGATTAATTGCTTATAGTGGCGAGGGTATTATGGCGGAAGTTTTATTGCCGGATTTTTCTCTGCTCATTTAACAGCAGAGATGTGGTGTATTTGTTATGAGTAATTTAATTCAAATAGAAAAGCCACGATGTATCCGTGGCTCTGCTAATGGCTCAAATTGTGATAACAATCATCTTATTCATGGTGTCATCACGGTTTGACTGTCCGGCAGGTTTTAAGGATATCCAAACTAGGATCGTATTCCTTGGTTTGAACATTCATCATTGCCAGCATGGTATGGAACAGGTTGTCGTGTGAATAGTCGTTCGTCTTGGCAAGCTTGGCGACACAATCACGATCTATCCCATTGGCCTGAACAAAACCATCCGATAGCCACATTTCCATTGGGACTTTTGTTTGCTCATCGGGTGCAAACTTATAAGGCGTGCCATGCAAATACAGACCGTCTTCGCCTAACGATTCACCGTGATCAGACACATAATACAGTGCGACGTTATAGTCTTTTTCATATCCCTTAAGCCGTTGAATGAACTGGCTGACAACATAATCGGTATACCTGATGGTGTTATCATAGGTATTGACTAATTCCTGTTGGGTGCAGTTTTCAATATCGCTGCGCTGGCAGTCCGGTACAAAGAAACGAAACTCTTTAGGATAGCGTTTGTAGTAGGTTGGACCATGGCTGCCGATAAGATGAAAGGCTAGCGTTTTATTTTTCCCGTCATTCGGAATAAGTTTATCCAAATCGTTTAATAGCACGGCGTCGTAGCAGGTTTCTCCATCGCAAAGATTTTTGTCGCTATTCGTTGGCACTATCTGTGTCGGAATGCGATCGCAGGCGCCTTTGCAGCCTTCATCATTGTCTTTCCAGTAAGTAGACACGCCTGCTTTTTGCAGGATATCCATCAATCCTTCGCTGTTGCGCGCAATGTTATTGTCAAAGTGCGTACGTGGCATATTCGAGAACATACAAGGCACCGAAACGGCGGTCGCTGTGCCGCATGAGCTGACCTTAGAGAAATAAATCAGATCGGGTTCTTGGCTGGTATAGGGATTGGTTGGGCGCGCATATCCCTGAAGCTGCTGGTTTTGATGGCGAGCGGTTTCACCCACGATTAAAAAGACCAGCGTTGGTTTGCTGCCCGTTTTTTGCACTAGTTTTGCATCGTCACCGATCTTACGGAACGGAATCGGCTTGGTCATATAGCGGCGATTTATGTATTGCGAAGCGCTATAGAGATAGTTAGTTGGCACAATCTCCAAATTTAGCGTGCGGTTATTACGCCCAACGGAGGCGTAGTCTTGGTAATAGAGGCTAGCGACCAAGGCAATAATTAAAAGCGAGACCAGCATAGAAACTAAACGCAGCCCAAAGCGGGCGAGAAAACCGTGCGCATAGATAATCTGTGTTCGCATTAATATCACGCAGGGCAGAATGCCGGTGAACAGCACCCACAATACCACCGAGAAATTATAGTAAGACGAGGCTTCAGCGGGGTTGGTTTCAAAAATATTTTCAATCATTGAACGATCGAAAATGATCTCGTATTTCAATTGCGCATAGCTAGCAAAGGCGCTAACCACCAGAATGAGGCAAAAGAAAGGCTTGAAAATTGGCTTAAACGTGAACGGTGTAAAAACAAAGTTCAGCGCGGCAATCAGCACCAGTGGAATTGAAAATGCAAAGCCGAGCTTATAGTTATCTAACGAAGTCAGTATCCGATAAAAATGCAGTAGAATCGGTAGGTTAACTACGAGAGTGAAGTAAACTGCCAAAATAATGGTCAGTGATAAAAAACTGACTCTCAACGCCTTTCGCTGCAAGGTAAACGCTCCCCAAAAACCGTTAAATGACCATGTTTGATGAAATAGTGGCCAAGAATTAAGCGTAATAAATAAAACCGCTTTATTGTGGGGCAGATTAGCGAGCCAAACTTAAGATAGCCTTAAGCCATCAAGGCTTAAAATGATGAAAGCTCAGTGAGTAAAAATCGCGGAATGCCACCAAAGTGAATAATATTTTTTGATAAAAAAACGCCGCTTTGATTATCAATGCGGCGTTAAATCATTGGTGTGGTGTGGTGAGATGAAGATATCAGCGATATTTAGCAAACGCCAAAATCACCGTCTTCTTGGTAGAGCGCCAGATGGGAAGCCGCTATATTTTCCTGTTTTTCGTTTCCTAGTTCATTCCAAGAACAGGTAATATCATCGCCACTCACCGCGACAACCGTCATACGCGGGCCGCCGCTGGTTTTTTGTACGCTATCACCCACTGAAAAACTCATGCTTCTCTCCTCAATAAATCGGGTTAAATAACAAACAGAATCCGTTTATCTTATTGAATGTTCAGATATTCAAATAAAGTATGCTTTATAAAATAGACCAAGCTAGCCCAGATAAATAGTGAAAAGAACCGATGCCTATGGTGATAAAAATTGAATAACTCTTCGTGAATAACTCTCCGTGAATAACTCTCCGATAGTGTGGATGCCTATTTCTTCACTCGAATAATTTTTCTGATGCCACAAAAAATTTTACTTTAAAAACTCATTGCTTTGTTTTTAAGAGTTATTTTCATTTCAAATACCAGAAAGTAACAACTGGCCACACTTTAATTCACAAATAATATGAGGTGAACGCTTGTTTTTTTATTAACCGTAATGATAATCGGTATCATTATTCTTACGGTTCTTTACATGCGCAACCTGCGCAGGCAAGAGAGAAAAACATGTTTGTTCCATTCCTCATCATGTTCCGCGAAGGCCTTGAGGCAGCGCTGATCGTCAGCCTTATCGCCAGTTATTTAAAGAGAACTCAGCGTTCGCAGTGGTTGGGCGTTGTCTGGATTGGTGTAATCCTCGCCGCTGCGCTCTGTTTGGGATTGGGTATCTTCATCAATGAAACTACCGGCGAATTCCCGCAAAAGCAGCAAGAACTGTTCGAAGGACTGGTTGCCGTGGTCGCGGTATGCATTCTGACCTACATGGTGTTCTGGATGCGCAAAGTTTCCCGCTCGGTAAAAACACATCTCGAAGGGGCGATTGATAACGCACTCAGCGCAGGTAAAGGGCAGGGTTGGGCGCTGGTGGCGATGGTGTTTTTTGCCGTGGCGCGAGAGGGGCTAGAGTCGGTCTTCTTCCTATTGGCGGCATTCCAGCAAGACGTTGGCATTCAGGCGCCCATCGGCGCGGTGTTGGGGCTGGTCTGCGCCATTCTCGTTGGCATGATGATCTATTGGGGTGGAGTGAAACTGCACTTGGCTAAGTTCTTTAAATGGACCAGCCTCTTCATTCTGTTTGTTGCTGCAGGCCTCGCCGCAGGCGCTATCCGCGCTTTCCATGAGGCTGGGCTATGGAATTATCTGCAAGATATCGCCTTCAATCTCACCGACGTGCTTTCAACCCATTCACTGTTAGGAACCTTTTTAGAAGGCATTTTAGGCTATCAAGAAGCTCCTTCGGTGAGCGAAGTGTTGGTCTATTTCCTGTATCTGATCCCCGCACTGATTTTCTTCTTCATGCCACAGCGCGCAGATGTTGCGGCGGTGAACGGTAAAGCGGGTCATTCACGTTAATGAGTTTTCAATACTATTATCCTATTTTTCAGGGAGTTATTTCTATGTCTAGCACGACTTTTCGCCGCACCGCGCTGTCTTTGGCTTTACTGACTTTACCTGCGACCGCGGCGCTTGCCGCCGACGCATTGCCGCAGGTGAAAATCGCGGTCAATGACAAACAGTGTGAGCCGATGACGCTCACTATTCCTGCCGGAAAAACCCAGTTCATCGTGCATAACAACAGCCAAAAAGGTCTGGAATGGGAAATCCTTAAAGGCGTCATGGTGGTAGAAGAGCGTGAAAACATCGCCCCTGGATTTACCCAAAAAATGACGGCAACCCTTGAAGCGGGTGAATACGATATGACCTGCGGGCTGCTCAGCAATCCGAAAGGAAAAATTATTGTTCAAGCCGCTGACGGTGCAGCCGCGGCGAAGACTGACGCAATGGCGCTGGTAGGACCGATTGCAGAATACAAAATTTATGTCATACAAGAAGTTAAACAGCTGGTTGAGCAGACTAAAGCCTTCACCGATGCGGTGAAAAAAGGCGATCTGGCAACGGCACAAAAACTTTATGCCCCAACGCGTCAGCATTATGAGCGCATCGAACCGATCGCAGAATTGTTCTCCGATCTCGATGGCAGCATCGATGCGCGTGAAGACGACTACGAACAAAAGGCTCAAGATCCTAATTTCACCGGCTTCCACCGTCTAGAAAAAGTGTTGTTTGGTGACAAAACCACCAAAGGAATGGACGGTTATGCGGATCGTCTGATGAAGGACGTGCTCGAACTACAAAACCGCGTGACGACGCTCACCTTTGCCCCAAGCAAAGTTGTCGGTGGCGCGGCAGGTCTAATCGAAGAAGTGGCGGCAAGCAAAATTAGCGGTGAAGAAGATCGCTACAGCCGCACCGATCTGTGGGATTTCCGTGCCAACGTCGATGGTGCGCAAAAGATTGTGAATCTGCTGCGTCCGATGTTGGAAAAAGCGAATCCTCAGCTGCTCGCCAAAATTGACGCCAACTTTAAAACAGTCGATTCCATTTTAGACAAATACCGCACCAAAGACGGCTATGAGTCTTACGAAAAACTCACCACCGCAGATCGCAATGCGATGAAAGGGCCGATCACTGCGCTGGCAGAAGATTTGGCACAGCTGCGCGGTGTGTTAGGGCTCGATTAAGATCCTCGATGCGCTTAGAACGCTAGTTGCACAAAACTGGAATTCGAAATACTGGGGTTAGAGAAATGAGTGGTAAAGGATGCCCGATCACCGGGCTGACAGGGGAGGCAGAAATGCCTTCCCGCCGCCGTTTACTGTTAGGCGCCGGCGCGTTAAGCGGCGCCTTGGTATTAGGTGGAGCAGTAAAAGCAGATACCGGCACCAAACCGCTGGCGACGGATAAATCCCCCGAGAATGCGCGCTGGCAGAAACAGCCCTTCTATGGGGAACATCAGTCCGGCGTACTGACGCCGCAGCAGGCTTCGGCCATGCTGGTGGCCTTTGACGTGCTCGCGACGAATGCTGAAGATTTACAGCGCTTAATGAAATTGCTCACCGAGCGGATTGCCTTTTTGACGCACGGCGGAGAAGCGCCGCACGCAGATGCCAAATTGCCACCGATGGACTCCGGCATTATGGGGCCAGAAATTTATCCTGATAATTTGACGATTACCGTGTCAGTCGGGGATTCGCTGTTCGATCAGCGTTTCGGCTTGGCTGCGCTGAAGCCGCTTCAGTTGCAAAAAATGACGCGTTTCCCTAATGACTCGCTGGACGCGGCGATCTGCCACGGCGACCTGTTGCTACAAATTTGCAGCAACAGCAACGACAGCGTGATCCACGCGCTACGAGATATTATCAAATACACGCCCGACTTACTCAGCGTGCGCTGGCGGCGAGAAGGTTTTATCTCAACCCATGCGGCGCAAAGCCATGGCAAAGAAACGCCGATCAATCTTCTGGGTTTTAAAGATGGAACGGCGAACCCAAACGCCGATGACAAGCCTCTGATGAACGACATCGTGTGGGCCACCGCCGATCAAAAAGAGCCCGCATGGGCGGTGGGCGGCAGCTATCAGGCGGTACGTATTATTCGTTTCCGCGTGGAGTTTTGGGATCGCACACCGCTGCAAGAGCAGCAAACCATTTTTGGTCGTGATAAAGCCAGCGGTGCACCACTCGGCATGGCGCATGAACACGATGAACCTGATTACACGCAGGATCCTGAAGGAAAAGTGATCCCTCTGGATGCACATATTCGTCTGGCTAACCCTCGAACAAAAGAAACGCACAGTAGCTTAATGATGCGTCGTGGCTACAGCTATTCGCAGGGCGTATCTAACTCCGGTCAACTGGATATGGGATTGTTGTTTGTGTGCTATCAACACGATCTGGATAAAGGCTTTATTACCGTGCAAAAACGCCTGAACGGCGAAGCGTTAGAGGAGTACATCAAACCGATCGGCGGTGGATACTTCTTTGTTCTGCCGGGAGTGAAAGATAAAAACCACTATCTAGGTGAGGGACTGTTCCAGAAGGTTTAGTTTAAATATTAATGAGATAAGAGCCTAAACTCACAACTCGAACGCCAGCATCTTGCTGGCGTTTTTTGTTTTCACCGCTAAAACTCGCGGATACTCCTCAAGGGTTACCCCAAGAAAAAGTGCACCCTTTAAGTTGCATTTGAAATGCATATTAAATACTATAATTGCAAAGGCGCATTTGAAATGCATATTTAAAAAAGAACAAGAATCAGGAGTGGGTCATGGCTATTCAGGTAAAAAACAACGTCTACTGGGTGGGTAAACAAGACTGGGAACTGCGCGAATTTCACGGCAGCGAATACTCGACTCACAAAGGCTCTAGCTACAACAGCTATCTGATTAAAGAAGAAAAGAACGTTCTGATCGATACCGTCTGGACGCCTTACGCCGCCGAGTTTGTGGCGAATTTAGAGCGCGAAATCGATTTAGACAAAATTGATTTCATCATTGCCAACCACGCAGAAAGCGACCACAGCGGCGCATTGCCTGCGCTGATGGCCAAAATTCCGAACACCCCAATTTACTGCACCGCCAATGGGGTGAACTCCATCAAAGGTCATTACCACCAAGATTGGAATTTCCGCGTGGTAAAAACCGGTGACTCTATTGATATCGGCAACGGCAAAAAATTAGTGTTCGTTGAAGCGCCAATGCCGCATTGGCCAGACAGCATGATGACGTACATGACGGAAGATGCGCTGCTGTTTAGCAACGACGCTTTTGGTCAGCATCTTGCCAGCGCCTGTTTGTTCAACGACGAAATTGACCAAAACGAACTGTATAACGAATGCATCAAGTACTACGCCAACATCCTGACGCCGTTCAGCAAACTGGTCACGAAAAAGATTGAAGAAGTATTATCACTGAATTTGCCGCTCGATATGATCTGCACTTCGCACGGCATTATCTGGCGCGATAGTCCGGCGCAGATCGTTGAAAACTATCTCAAATGGGCAGACAGCTATCAGGAAAACCAAATTACCCTGATCTACGACACCATGTGGAACGGCACGCGCACCATGTCGGAGGCGATTGCTCGCGGTATCCATCTGGCCGATCCTAGCGTGGTGGTCAAACAGTTCAATCTGGCAAACTCAGATAAGAATGACGTACTGACCGAAGTGTTCAAATCCAAGGGCATTTTAGTCGGTTCTCCAACGGTCAATAACGTAATGCTGCCGCAGGTGGCAGGGTTATTAGAAGAGATGCAGGGCTTGCGCTTTACCGGCAAAGCCGCGGCGGCGTTTGGTAGCCACGGCTGGAGCGGTGGTGCCGTCGACCGTATCTCTTCACGTCTGCAAGATTGTGGATTCATGATGATGCGCGGCATCAAAGCAGAGTGGAAACCGACCGAGGATGCGGTTGCTCAGTGCGAAGCCTTCGGCGCTGAATTTGCCCGTCAGCTTGGCGCTCCGGCATGTTGTGACAGCGGCTGTGCAGGCGCAGAAAAATCCTCTTCAGGTAAATGGATCTGCCGCACCTGTTCATGGGTTTACGATCCTGAACTCGGTGAGCCAAATCAGGGGGTTCCGGCAGGTACCGCATGGGAAGACGTGCCAGACAGCTTCCTCTGCCCGGTGTGCCTGATGGGCAAAGACGACTTCTATCCTGCCGACTGAGGAACATATTATGGCTGAGAATCATCCTGTCATTATTGTTGGCAGTGGTCATGCCGGGCTGCAGCTGGCGCGTAACCTGCGCCGTCTGCAGCCGACCTCAGGGTTAGTGATGATCTGCGCCGATGACGGCGTGGATTACGCCAAACCACAGCTAAGCCATGCCTTTAGCCAGCAACAAAGCGCAGAGCAGCTGACGCGTAAAACGGCTCAGGAACTGCGCCAAGAACTGAAAATGATGCTGCTCACTGAACAGCGCGTAGAGGCGATCCACCCCGTAGAACAAACGATTGTGGTCAATGGACGCACTTTAGCCTACAGCAAACTGGTCTTAGCCACGGGGGCTCGCGCTTTTGTTCCTCCGGTAGCGGGAGATGCAAGTGATGACATCAAAACGCTCAACAGCCTGCAAGAGTATCGCCACCTGCGTGAACGAATGATGCAGGGCGAGCGAGTTTTGGTGCTCGGCGGCGGTTTGATCGGCACTGAAATTGCGCACGATCTTGCCGTGGCGGGTAAACAGGTCAGTGTATGCGATCCTTCCGCACAGCTTCTGGCGAGCCTTTTGCCAGAGTTTGCCGAGCAGCGACTGGCAGAAACGTTACAGGCGCTATCTTGTGAGCTGTTGCTAAACAATACGTTGGAGATGCTACAGCGTCTGCCTCACGGCGTGCGGGCTACTTTCACCCACGGAGAAGCTCGCGAATTCGACCATGTTATTTGCGCCGCGGGGCTACGCCCTAACAGCGAGCTTGCTGCACAGGCGGGGCTGAACGTCGAACGAGGCATCGTGGTTGATAACCAGCTTCGCACCTCCGATCCCTATATTTACGCCTTGGGTGATGTGGCGCAGATCGAGGGTCGCTTATGGCCGTTCTTACAGCCGATTTCGCAGTGTGCCGCGGCGTTGGCAAAAACGATCGCGGGTGAACCGACTCACGTCACGCTGCCGGTGATGCCGGTTAATGTAAAAACGCCGCGTTACCCGCTACAGCTAGCGGGGGAAACACGGGCTGCCGACGTTGATTGGCAGATAGAACAGGATGCCAACAGCCTATTGGCAAAAGCTTATCGCGACGAAAAATTAGTGGGTTATATCGCGGGCGGCACCGCACAAATGCAAGGCTTGGCGCTGCTGCGTCAGCTCTCAATATAAAGTGAAAAGGTGAAGACTATGTTCAAGATCCCAGCAAACTATCATGTAACTCGTAGCACACCGTTCTTCAATCGCCAGACTGTACCTGCGGCGTTGCTAAGCCATCACAACACCAAAGCCGGTGTGTATGGCCGACTCTCCGTGATGCAGGGCGCGGTCAAATATTATGGTTTTGCCAACGAACAGGCACAAACTCCAGAGATTGAAGTCACTATCAATGCTGGACAGTTCGGCGTTTCGCCGCCGCAGTACTGGCATAAAGTCGAACTGCTGACCGAAGACACCTATTTCAACTTGGATTTCTTTGCTCAAGATAGCGCAGATGCAGATAAGAGCGATTTAACCAAAGTGGTTGATTGCTAACCTCTCGCACGGTGCCTCCTGCGTTTTATCTCCTCCCCGAACAAGGGGAGGAGTAACCCCAAACGATCCCGCAATAAACCTAAATTTCCCCCCTTTATTCTCGCCATGGCTTTTTTTCTCATCTGTCATCCTATGCACTGACTAATTTTCATCTTTAGCAAAAGCCTTGGGATTGCGCGGTGTCAGAAGATAGCGATCTAGAAAAAACAGAAGACCCCACATCCCATAAGCTTGAAAAAGCGCGTGAGAAGGGACAAGTACCGCGTTCGCGTGAGCTCACCTCGATGCTGATGCTGGCGGCGGGTATTTCTATTCTGTTGATCGGCGGAGAGCATTTGGCTCGCCAGCTTTCGGCGATGATTTCGCAGGGTTTACAGTTTGACCAGTTACTCATTAGCAATGACAAACAGATGCTGCGCCAGCTTGGTAATTTATTGCAGCAGGCCGTAACGGCGCTCATGCCTGTTTTGCTCGGCCTGATGATGGTCGGCTGGGCCGCGCCGATGTTGATCGGCGGCTTTTTCTTTAATCCGGGATCGATCAAGTTTGATTTAAGCAAGATGAGCCTGCTGTCAGGGTTAAAGCGCTTGTTTTCCAGTCAGGCCTTAGCGGAGCTATTGAAAGGCGTGCTGAAGGTGGTGCTGGTTAGCTGGGTTGCCGGCTGGTTTATCTGGCATTACTGGGGGCAAATGCTGGCGCTCATTGCAGAGTCGCCCCTTGATGCGATGGGCGATGCGCTGCATCTGATTGGCATGTGCGGGTTGTTGATTGTATTGGGCTTGGTGCCGATGGTGGCGTTCGACGTCTTCTACCAGATTTGGAGCAACATCAGCAAACTCAAAATGACCAAGCAGGAAATCAAAGACGAGTTTAAAGAACAAGAAGGCGATCCCCACGTCAAGGGACGCATTCGCCAGCAGCAACGTGCTGCCGCGCGTCGCCGCATGATGAGCGATGTGCCTAAGGCCGATGTGATTGTGACCAACCCGACGCACTATGCGGTGGCCTTGCAGTATCAGGAAAACAAAATGAGCGCGCCCAAAGTATTAGCGAAAGGGGCCGGAGAGATTGCGCTACGCATTAAAGAATTGGGCAATCAACATCGAATTCCTCAGCTAGAAGCACCGCCGCTCGCCCGTGCGCTCTATAAACACAGCGAGATTGGACACCATATTCCCGCCACGCTTTACGCCGCGGTTGCCGAGGTTTTAGCGTGGGTCTACCAGCTAAAACGTTGGCAGAAAGAGGGCGGCTTAGCACCGAAGAAACCACAAAACTTGCCAGTGCCGGAAGCACTGGATTTTGCCGGAGAGAAGACCACCGATGAGTAATTTGGCTGCGTTGTTACGCATACAGGGAATGAATGGATCGCAGTGGAAGGTGCTGGCTGGCCCGATCCTGATCCTGATGATCCTGTCCATGATGGTGCTACCGCTGCCGCCATTCATTCTAGATTTATTGTTTACCTTCAATATCGCGCTGTCGATCATGGTGCTGTTGGTAGCCATGTTTACCCAGCGTACGCTGGAGTTTGCGGCGTTCCCCACCATCCTGCTGTTTTCCACCTTACTGCGACTCTCGCTGAACGTGGCATCAACGCGCGTTATCTTGCTGGATGGGCATACCGGTGGTGCCGCGGCGGGGCGGGTTATCGAAGCTTTTGGTCACTTCTTAGTGGGCGGCAACTTTGCCATTGGTATCGTGGTCTTCATCATTTTGGTGCTGATCAACTTCATGGTTATCACCAAGGGTGCTGGGCGTATTGCTGAAGTTGGGGCTCGCTTCGTTTTAGACGGTATGCCGGGTAAACAGATGGCGATTGACGCCGATCTCAACGCCGGTTTGATTGGTGAAGATGAAGCGAAAAAACGCCGCTCCGAAGTGACGCAGGAAGCCGACTTCTACGGCTCCATGGACGGTGCGAGTAAATTTGTGCGCGGTGATGCCGTTGCAGGCTTGATGATCATGGCGCTCAACGTGGTCGGCGGGCTGCTGGTGGGGGTTATTCAGCACGGTATGCCGGTTGGGCAAGCGGCTGAAACCTACACCTTGCTGACTATCGGTGACGGGCTGGTTGCGCAGATCCCTGCGCTGGTCATCTCCACCGCAGCGGGTGTTATCGTGACCCGCGTCAGTACCGACCAAGACGTTGGCGAGCAGATGGTCACCCAGCTGTTTAGCAATCCGCGCGTTATGATTTTAAGTGCTTCGGTGTTGGGTCTACTTGGCCTCGTTCCGGGAATGCCAAATCTGGTGTTTCTGCTGTTCACCGCCGCATTGCTGGGTATTGCCTATTGGATCAGCAAGCGAGAAGGGCGCGCGGCACCTTCGCAGGCTGAACAAGCTATTCCTGAAGCGCCACCGGTGGTTGAAGCCACGTGGGAAGACGTTCAGCTTGAAGATCCGCTGGGTCTGGAGGTGGGTTATCGCCTGATTCCAATGGTCGATTTCCAACAAAACGGCGAGTTGCTCGGGCGCATCCGCAGCATTCGTAAGAAGTTTGCGCAAACCATGGGCTTTTTACCGCCGGTGGTACATATCCGTGACAATCTGGAGCTAAGCCCGTCTGGTTACCGTATTTTGCTCAAAGGGATTGAAGCGGGACGCGGTGAGGCACACCCGGGCCGCTGGTTGGCGATTAATCCGGGCAGCGCGGCGGGAACCTTAGAAGGCGAAGCCACGGTCGATCCGGCGTTTGGGCTTCCTGCTATTTGGATTGATAACGCCCTGCGTGAACAGGCGCAGATTCAAGGTTTCACCGTGGTCGAAGCCAGCACGGTGGTGGCAACCCACCTCAACCACTTGGTTGGAAATCACGCCAGCGAGCTGTTTGGTCGCCAAGAAGCCCAGCAGCTGTTGGAACGTGTTACGCAGGAAATGCCTAAGCTGACCGACGATCTGATTCCGGGCACCGTCACCCTCACGACGTTGCACAAAGTTCTGCAAAATCTGCTGGCGGAAAAAGTCTCGATTCGCGATATGCGCACGATCATTGAAACGCTGTCTGAACATGCGCCGACGCAAAGCGATCCGTATGAGTTGACGTCGGTGATCCGCGTGGCGCTTGGCCGTGCGATTACCCAACAGTGGTTCCCCGGCGAAGGCGAGATTCAGGTCATTGGTCTGGACACACCGCTTGAGCGCTTGTTATTGCAGGCACTACAAGGCGGTGGCGGCTTAGAACCTGGTTTAGCCGATCGCCTGTTAGAGCAGGCGCAGCAGGCATTACAGCGTCAGGAATTGCTCGGCGCACCGCCGGTGTTGCTGGTCAACCACGCGCTGCGCCCGCTGCTAGCGCGCTTCCTACACCGCTCGTTGCCGCAGCTGGTGGTATTGTCGAACATGGAAATCAGTGACAACCGCCAGATACGTATGACCTCAACCATTGGTTCTGCCTAATGAAACGCGCCATTTCACTCACACTTCTGATGACAATTTCCTGCTCTGCCAGCGCCGCTGGCGGCAGTTGGTCGGCGGACAGCACGGGTGCAACGCTTAGCCATAAAGGCGTGAGCGTCACGTCACGCCCGTTAAGTCCTACGGTGGGAATTCCAGCCGGAGCAACGATCCAAGATGTGGTTTGGCGCTATCAACTGCTCAATCCTGCGCCAGCAGGATTGGCGGTACAGCTTTGCTCCCCGCAACGCTGCTTTTGGCTAGACAGTGCCAATGGGCAAAGCCCTGCGCTGCAAGGCGAATCCGCCGCATCCCCGCTAACGATGACGCTACAGATCCCCGGTAAGGGCGTAATTTACCCACCGGTGCGCGTGGTGAGTCAGCAGGTGATTGTGAATTATCGCTGAGGCGAACCATCTCACCTTTTTAAACATAGACGAGCACTAATACCCATCCCAACCCTCCCTTTAATGGGGGAGGGAACCAAACCGTGTAGATATCTAGGAAGCTCGATCTACTTTTCTTTCTAAAAAGGGAGGCTATCCACGCCGTAGGTAGAGAAGTACAAATGCTGTCTTTGAAATATAAGAATATCTCGATCTGCTCCTCCCCCTGCGAAGGGGGAGGTTGGGAGGGGGTATTGCTGAAAATACGAACTAAATACTCAACTTCCTGCCCGTAATCATCCCGCTTTGCGCCTGTCCATCGGGGCCATACAGCGATTGCCCATGGCGGCTTTTCAGCGTATCGAGTGCGCCTTGATTGCGGGTGAGATGTTGGTTGAGCAGCATGCCGTTGTGCTGGTTCATATCGTGTAATCTCTTAGTGAGATCCATGATGCTTTGCCACAGCGTTGAAAGTTCGGCATCTTCTGAATAGGGGGCTTGATCGCCGGTATTATGACGATGCTGTTCCTGATGGCGAAGCGTGGCGAGCAGATTCTCTTTTTCTAAGGTGGCGGCCTGCAAACGCACTGCGTCTACACGACCGGCACACAATAGTGACTGTTCGTTTTCAAGCTCAACTTCAAGCGTTTTCAGGGTGTCCAACATGTGTTGCAGCACGTCTAACGTTCCGGGCATAGATGACTACCTGTCAGTCGTTTGATTTCAGTAAATCGTGGGTGTCCTGCAACAGCGCGTCGGCAATTTTACCGGTATCCATGCTCAACTCGCCGTTACGGATAGCCAGCTTCAATGCTTCAACGCGTTCCACGTTGATATCTTGGCCGTTAGGCTGCATCAAGCGTGATTGCGCATCGCTTAATTTAACCTGTGCGCCGTCAACCGCAGGTTGGCTGGTCGCCTCTTTGCGTTTTTGTTGCTGAATTTCGGATGCTTCTCTTGGCTGAATCGGAGTTACACCGCTCAGCGAATGGGTGCGATCTATGCTCATTGTCATTATCTCACTGGTTAGTTGGCGCTAGCCTGTTCTGTCATTAAACACAGCGACAACGTGTTTTTCTCTGTTTGTACCATCGGCCCGGCAGCCAATAACTTTAGTCATAATTGCTTGTTTCGATCGATTTATTGCACTTTTTTTTCAAAAAACACCAAAAAAACGCGGCCATTGGCTGAAATAATCACATTAGCAGCGTTATTGAACCCTGCTCGGTGGCCTTGCCGGTGATAATTTGCCCTGATGCTAAGCGTACTCGAACGCTGTCGGCGATGGCCGCATTGTTGAGTGCTTTCCCTTCGCTGGTGACGTTGAAGCCGTCTCCCTGCGCTAAAATCTGCACCGACTGGCCCGCTTTGATTATCCACGAACGGCGTATCATTGACGCGGTGACCGTTTGACCTGCGGCTAAATCACGCGTTAATACCGCGCTATCGAGCTGGCTTATTTCCATAATGCTGCCAGCTGGGAGCTTATCCAAACGGCCCTGTGTCATTTTGAAATCAGCCGGGCTGATATGCTGACCGCGAGTGAGCGGCGACTGAGCAACGGGGTATTCTCCCGTGACTTGAACCTCAACCTGCAAATAGCGTTTATCCTGCGGACATTGGGCAAGCACGCTCACGACTCCCCAACGACGCGCCGAAGAGGGCATGGAAAACTGTGGTATTTCACACTTTGGCCACTGTGACTGCGGGGATCGAATATTAACGTTGACCTGCTGATTCTCAGCGCTGTATTGCTGGCTAAAAAATTGGTGTAACCCCTCTTCAAGCGCCGATGCCGCCTGAGCGGCTGGCAAGAATAAACCCCCTAATAGGGCTGCATTCAGAATGAACAGCGGCTTCAATGAGCCAAAACGCATATGGCCTCCGCGGGCGATGATGACGGCATTCGGATAACTTAAGTTCCTTAGTCTAACGTCTTCATCGCAAAATAAAGGCCACAAATAGCGCCGCATTATGCGCTTATTCCTCCCATCGTCTGTATTCACCCACGTCTATGCTATCCACTCCAAATTGTCATTCTTGACGATCTGCTGGCCCGTTGTATGCGGCGGCAGCGCGTCCTAAACCACTTAGCGGAGAAGGTATGCTCGATAAACTGGATGCTGCGTTACGTTTTCAGCAAGAAGCTTTAAACCTACGCGCACAGCGTCAGGAAATCCTGGCTGCCAATATCGCCAATGCTGATACCCCTGGTTTTCAAGCCAGAGATATTGATTTTTCATCACAGCTCACGCGAGCCATTGAACAAGGCCGAGTGAACGGCAGTGGTGTTTCCCTCACCACCACCTCCAGCCGTCATATCCCAGCCCAGAATTTCCAGCCACCTGAGCTGGACATGCTTTACCGCGTGCCCGATCAGCCTTCGCTGGATGGCAATACCGTAGATATGGATCGTGAACGTACCGAGTTTGCTGATAACAGTCTGCGTTACCAAACCGATCTCACCGTTATCAGCGGGCAGATCAAAAGCATGATGTCTGTGTTGCAACAAGGATAACGACCATGTCGATGCTCAACATTTTTAATATTTCCGGTTCGGCGCTAGCGGCTCAGTCGCAGCGTATGAACGTGGCGGCCAGCAACATGGCTAACGCCGACAGCGTTACCGGACCTGACGGCGAACCCTACCGCGCCAAGCAGGTGGTATTTGAAGTTCAGGCTGCGCCAGGGCAGGAAACCGGCGGAGTGAAAGTCTCGCAGCTGGTGGACGATCCGTCGCCAGAGCGTTTGGTGTACCAACCGGGTAATCCGTTAGCCGATGCCAAAGGGTATGTGCGGATGCCTAACGTCGACGTGGTGGGGGAAATGGTGAACTCCATCGCCGCCTCACGCAGCTATCAGGCCAACGTCGAAGTCCTCAACACCACCAAATCGTTAATGATGAAAACATTAACGCTTGGTCAATAACAGGAGGCGCTATGGCAGTTTCTGTCTCGCTAAATGATCCGGTTGATATTTCCAGCGCAACCAACAAAACCAACAGCAGCAATGGGCTAACCAGCCAAAACAGTCAGGACTTAAGCAACAGCTTCCTGACGCTTTTGGTTGCGCAGCTAAAGAATCAGGACCCTACCAATCCGCTACAAAACAATGAGCTAACCAGCCAACTGGCGCAGATCAACACCGTCAGCGGCATTGAAAAACTCAATACCACGCTGGGTTCTATTTCCGGCCAGATCAATAGCAACCAGTCTTTACAGGCCAGCAGCCTGATTGGTCATGGCGTGATGATCCCAGGCAAAAATATTTTGGCTGGCAAAAACGAAGGCGATACCACCACCAGCACCACACCGTTTGGGTTTGAGCTAGAAAGTGGCGCGCAAAGCGTTGTGGTTAGCATCAGCGATGCCAACGGCGTGGTCGTTAAGCAAATTGATTTGGGCACCCAAACCGCTGGGGTTCACAGCTACACCTGGGATGGTACCCAAACCGACGGCACCAATGTGCCAAACGGTGCGTACACCTTCAGCGTTAGCGCAACCAATCAAGGCCAGCCGATGGTGGTTCAGCCGCTGCACTTTGGCATGGTTAACGGCGTAACCAAAAACGGCAATGGCGCGTTGCTGGAGCTTGGTATGGCGGGCACGGCTTCGCTTGATGACGTGCGCCAGATTTTGTAGCGCTGACGGATTTTTCTAATCGCTTATTTTGACCTTCAGATACAGGACCTCACATGGGATTCAACCAAGCAGTCAGCGGATTAAACGCCGCCGCCAGTAACCTCGACGTTATCGGCAACAACATCGCCAACTCGCAAACCGTAGGGTTTAAATCCGGCTCGGTGACCTTTGCCGATATGTTTGCCGGCTCTAAAGTGGGTCTAGGCGTAAAAGTCGCCAGCGTGCAGCAGGACTTCACCGACGGTATCACCACCACCACTAACCGTGGTTTGGATGTGGCTATCAGCGGTAACGGTTTCTTCCGCATGCAAGATGCCAACGGTGGCGTGTATTACTCACGTAATGGACAGTTCACCAAAAACCAGGACAACTTCCTGACCAATGCGCAGGGCGTATTCCTGACCGGCTATCCGGCTGCGGGCTCACCGCCAACCATTCAGCAGGGTGCGCAGCCTTCAGCGATTCAGATCCCAACCGGCATGATGCCCGCCAAGGCCAGTAGCTCAGGCAACATGAGCATGAACCTGAATTCGGCGCATGACGCACCTAAGAATACCCCGTTCAAAGTGGATGACGTTGATTCCTATACCTACGCCACCTCCATCACCACCTACGATTCGCTGGGTAACTCCCACAACATGAATCTCTATTTTGTGAAGGGCACACCTACAGCAGCGACGCCACCTGCAACGGGCACCGTCACGCCGTGGACGGTGTACAGCGTGGACAGCGCGGCTGCAACGGGTGCGGCACCACAAAATGCAGGTAAGTTAGAGTTTGACCAAAACGGTACGCTGCAAAATTCTGGCACGCCTTTAGCGCTGAACATGGCGGCTAATAACGGTGCGCCAGCGCAAAACTTCAATCTGACCTTCACCGGCTCCATGCAGCAAAACACCGGTAAAGACGGTGTGACCGCCAAGAGCCAAGACGGCTATGCCGCTGGTGAGATGACCGGCTATCAGATTAACGACGACGGCACCATCACCGGTACCTACTCCAACCAGCAAACTCAGCTGCTTGCCCAGATTGTGATGGCCAACTTTGCCAACCCAGAAGGCCTACAGTCTGAGGGCAACAACATGTGGAAAGAGAGCGCGACTTCCGGTCAGGCGATTGTGGGTGTTCCCGGCGCAAGCGGCTTGGGCGCATTGACCAGCGGGGCGGTAGAGGCGTCAAACGTCGATCTGAGTAAAGAACTGGTCAACATGATTGTTGCCCAGCGTAACTACCAGTCCAACGCGCAGACCATCAAAACGCAGGATCAGATCCTGCAAACGCTGGTTAACCTGCGTTAATTATCACTTACCCACATCTTCTGGGCGCAGAGGAAACTCGCTGCGCTCAGAGGTAACAGGCAGATGCTATGGATCACGCGATTTATACCGCGATGGGGGCCGCAAGCCAAACCCTCGAACAGCAGTCAATTACCGCCAACAACATGGCGAACGCCAGCACGCCCGGCTTTCGTGCTCAGTTGGCAGCGCTACGCGCGGTGCCGGTAGAAGGCGATAGCATTGAAACCCGCACGCTGGTCGCTGCGTCAACGCCGATGCACGACATGAGCATGGGCAAGCTGGACTACACCGAGCGCCCTCTGGACGTGGCTTTGCAGCAGGATGGCTGGCTGGCGGTGCGTAATGCTGACGGTACGGAAGCCTATACCCGCAACGGTAGTTTACAGATTAACACCGCAGGGCAGCTGACCTCGCAGGGCAACTTAGTGATAGGCGATAACGGCCCGATCGCAATCCCCGATCGCGCGGAAGTCACTATTGCGGCAGACGGCACCATCACCGCGCTCGGCGCGGGCGACCAGCCCAACACCACGACTCAGGTCGGGCGTTTGAAGCTGGTGAAAGCCACGGCGCAGGAAGTTCAGCACGGTGACGACGGCCTGTTTCATCTCACGGCTGAAGCACAGCAGCAACGCGGTGCCACGCTGACGCTCGACCCTGAGGTTCGTCTGATGCCCGGCGTGTTGGAAGGAAGCAACGTTAAACCGGTGGATACCATGGTCGATATGATCGCCAACGCCCGTCGTTTTGAAATGCAGATGAAGGTCATTCGCAGCGTGGATGACAACGAACAAAAAGCCAACCAGCTGTTGTCATTGAGTTAATAGCCGCTGCGCGATTTGAATAACTGTAGGAGTGTTTGAATGATCCGTTCACTGTACATCGCAAAAACCGGGCTTGAAGCCCAGCAAACTAACATGGACGTTATCGCCAACAACTTGGCGAACGTCAGCACCAACGGCTTTAAACGCCAACGTGCG
Organism: Hafnia alvei; assembly: GCF_900095695.1. GTDB lineage: Bacteria > Pseudomonadota > Gammaproteobacteria > Enterobacterales > Enterobacteriaceae > Hafnia > Hafnia alvei_B. The sequence goes on from NZ_FMIQ01000072.1 coordinate 70,513, forward strand.
GTATTTGAAGATCTGATGTACCAAACGCTGCGTCAGCCGGGAGCACAATCTTCCGAGCAAACTACGCTGCCATCGGGTTTACAGATTGGTACCGGTGTGCGTCCTGTTGCCACCGAGCGCTTGCATAGCCAAGGCAACCTGTCGCAAACCGACAACAGCCGCGACGTTGCAATCAAAGGCCAAGGTTTCTTCCAAGTCCAGCAGCCGGACGGCACGCTGGCCTATACCCGTGATGGATCATTTCAGGTTGACCAAAATGGTCAGTTGGTAACCTCGAGTGGTTTCCAAGTGGTTCCCGCGATCACTATCCCTGCTAACGCCACCAAGCTGACCATCGGCCGTGACGGTATTGTGAGCGTGAATCAGCAAGGCCAAACCGCGACCACGCAGGTTGGGCAGCTGACGCTAACCACCTTTATCAACGATGCGGGTTTGGAAAGCGTGGGTGAAAATCTGTATCAAGAAACAGAAAGCTCCGGCGCACCGACCGAAAGCACGCCTGGCCTGAACGGTGCTGGCATGCTGTATCAAGGCTATGTTGAAACCTCGAACGTCAATGTGGCCGAAGAGTTGGTCAATATGATCCAAACTCAGCGCGCCTATGAGATCAACAGTAAAGCCGTGACAACGTCTGACCAGATGCTGCAGCGCTTAACGCAGCTCTAAGGACTGATAGCCGCATGTTTATTGAGACATCAGACGTACGCTATAACCCCACCTTACCCCGTATGTCAGGGGACGGTAGGAACGCGATCGGCTCCTTCCCCTGTAAAGGGGGAGGCTGGGAGGGGGTTTCAAGCAAACTTATTATCAGTGCCGCATTGAGTGCGGCTTTACTGCTTTCCGGCTGTGCCTACATTCCACACGATCAAATCGTGAAGGGAACCACCACGGCCTCACCGGCACCGGCGGCACCGCCAATTGCCAATGGTTCTATTTTCCAAAGCGTGCAGCCGATGAACTACGGCTACCAGCCGCTGTTTGAAGATCGCCGCCCGCGCAACGTTGGCGATACGCTCACCATCGCGCTGCAAGAGAACGTCAGCGCGAGCAAAAGCTCTTCGGCGAACGCCAGCCGTAACGGCAAATCCAGCTTTGAAGTGGCGACCACGCCGCGCTATCTGGAAGGGCTGTTCGGCAATGCGCGTGCCGATATGAATATGTCGGGCGACAACCAGTTTGGCGGCAAGGGCGGAGCCAACGCCAACAACACCTTTAACGGCACTATTACCGTGACCGTGGCGGAAGTTTTAGCCAACGGCAACCTGAAAGTGGTGGGCGAAAAACAGATAGCGATTAACCAAGGCACCGAATTTATTCGTTTCTCCGGCGTTGTGAATCCTCGCACCATCAGCGGCAGCAATACCGTGGTTTCCACGCAGGTGGCTGATGCTCGCATCGAATATGTCGGCAGCGGGTATATCAACGAAGCGCAAAACATGGGTTGGTTGCAGCGGTTCTTCCTCAACCTTTCACCGTATTAATAAGGTCTGACCCTATGTTGATAAGGAATGGTTTTATAAAAATGAGCTTACTGAAATATGGCTCTATGCGTGCGGCATACCAGACAAAAACGCTATTGGTTGGGTTGATAGTGTGTCTTGGCCTCGCCGCACAAAGCGCGAGCGCCGAGCGTATTCGTGATCTCACGACCGTTCAGGGCGTACGTGATAACGCCCTTATCGGCTATGGGTTGGTCGTTGGGTTAGATGGTTCGGGTGACCAAACCATGCAAACTCCGTTTACTACCCAAAGCCTGAATAACATGCTGTCACAGCTGGGAATTACCGTGCCGGCGGGGACCAACATGCAGCTCAAAAACGTGGCGGCGGTGATGGTGACCGCCAAGCTGCCCGCGTTTTCGCGTGCGGGGCAAAACATTGACGTCGTCGTTTCTTCGATGGGTAATGCGAAAAGCCTGCGCGGCGGTACGTTGCTGATGACGCCGATGAAAGGGGTTGATAATCAGGTTTATGCGCTTGCGCAGGGCAACGTCTTAGTTGGCGGAGCCGGAGCCTCGGCGGGCGGCAGCAGCGTACAGGTGAACCAGCTGGCGGGGGGGCGTATTACCGGTGGTGCCACTATTGAACGTGAAATTGCCAGCACCTTTGGTAACAGCAATATCATCAATCTTCAGCTTAATGACGAAGATTTCAGTCTGGCACAGCGGATCAGCGATTCGATTAACCGTTTTGGCGGAATGGGGTCGGCTACGCCGTTAGATGCCCGTACCGTGCAGGTTTTGGTGCCGCAGGGCAGCAGTAATCAGGTGCGGGCGCTGGCGAATATTCAGAACATTGAAGTTTCTGTCGGCAGCTTTGACGCCAAGGTTATCGTTAACTCGCGTACCGGTTCGGTGGTCATGAACCGTAACGTTGAGCTGGATTCCTGTGCCGTTGCGCAGGGGAATTTGTCGGTGGTGGTGGATCGTCAAAACACCGTCAGCCAGCCCAATACTCCGTTTGGCGGTGGGCAAACCGTGGTAACGCCAAATACGCAGATTTCGGTTCAGCAGGGACAGGGCTCGCTTCAGCAGGTTCGCTCTAGCGCCAACCTCAACAGCGTGGTTCGCACATTGAACGCGTTGGGCGCAACGCCTAACGATCTGATGTCGATTTTGCAAGCCATGCAAAGTGCCGGTTGTTTACGTGCCAAATTGGAAATTATCTGATGAATGATAGCTTCTCTCTAGGAAGTGCGGCGTATGACGCGCAGGCGCTAAACCAGCTCAAACGCCATACGGCTGCGGGGTCGGATCAAGCGATTCGTGAAACCGCTAAGCAGATGGAAGGGATGTTCGTGCAAATGATGCTGAAAAGCATGCGTGCGGCCTTGCCTCAGGATGGGGAGCTAAGCACCGAACAAACCAAGCTGTATACGTCGATGTATGACCAGCAGATCGCGCAGGAGATGTCGGGCAGCTTAGGCATTGCCGATATGCTGGTTCAGCAGCTTTCCGGCAGTAAAACAACTATTCCAGACAGCGTGGGAAGCACCCCGATGGCGCTGGATGGCGAGACTATCCAAAGTATGCCGGTTCGGGCGCTCGAGCAGGTGATGCGCCGAGCGATGCCGCGTATTCCGCAGAATGGTTCACCGATGCCAACCAACAACGGGGAGTTTGTCACCCAGTTAAGCGGTGCGGCACGGGTCGCCAGCCAGCAAAGCGGGATACCACATCAGCTGATTGTGGCGCAGGCCGCGCTGGAGTCCGGCTGGGGGCAGCGTGAAATTCCTACGCCGGATGGCTCGCGCAGCTACAACCTGTTTGGGATTAAAGCAGGGAAAAGCTGGGACGGCCCAACCACGGAGATCGCCACCACCGAATATGAGAACGGGGCGGCGCACAAAGTGAAGGCCAAGTTCCGTGTTTATGGATCGTATCTGGAGGCGATCAGCGATTACGTTCAGCTGATTACCAATAATCCACGCTATGCCAACGTCGCCAATGCCAATACGCCAGAGCAGGCCGCGCACGCTTTGCAAAAAGCGGGCTACGCCACTGACCCGAACTACGCCAGCAAACTGGTGCAGGTGATAGGGCAGATTAAAAACGCCGGCGCACAGGCGGTGAAGGCTTATACCACGGATTTGGAGAAGTTGTTTTAGGGGCTGAGAGGTGATGGATTTCGTACCCCGGTCAGCATTTGAGTTCCCGTGGAGCCGTTGGTGTAGGCGTCCGACGAGAGGGTGCCAGCGCGCAACCTCTCGACTCTCGCGCTTTTTACCGAGTGGTTTGACCGACCGGTCTCGGAGCGCACGTCCCGTGCGCCCTCAACCTACCGCCAACATCCCTGTTGGCAGTTCTAAAATGAATTTCATTGAACACAAAAAGACGAACAATTTGTAAAGCTTAAGTCTTGGTAGGGAGAGCCGACACGACAGGGATGTCGTGGCGGAGTTTGGGACGCCCTGGATGGGCGATACCAAACCGGAGCGGAAATGGCGTTTCGAATAAAGCGCGCGGGTGTTGGGTGCGCGCGCTGGCGCACCCGACTCGGTCGCCTACGCCAGCGCTTTTATGCAAACACAAATACTGACCGGCGAACGAAACCTTACACCGCCGTTGCATACACGAAGGCGGCGGAATATCACACCGTTATTGATCACCATCGGTGGGAGGAAAAATCGTTAGAGGCGATGATTTTCCCCTCAAGTTTCCCTCCACCCCGCCGATAACAACTTCAACAACAAGAGCCTTGCCGCGTGATGACGTGAGGCTTTTTTAAGTTTAAAGGAACCCGAATGGCTAACTTAATCAACAGCGCAATGAGTGGACTAAGCGCCGCACAGACCGCGCTGAGCGTCGCGAGTAATAACTTGAGCAATGTTTACACCCAAGGCTATAACCGCCAAACCGTCAGCTTTGCACAGAGCGGCGGAACCAGCACGCCAACGGGCTTTATCGGTAACGGGGTTAACGTGAGCGGGATTAACCGCGAATATAACTCGTTTATCGTTAACCAACTGCGCCAAGGGCAGAGCGATTACGCCTCAACCACCGCGTATTACCAGCAGGTATCGCAAATTGATAACCTGTTGGCGGATAGCAACAACAGCCTGTCGGCGAATATGCAGGACTTCTTCTCTAACCTGCAAAATTTAGTCAGCAACCCTAGCGATCCGGCCGCGCGCCAAACCGTATTAGCCAAAGCTAACGGCTTGGTGAATCAGTTTAAAACCACAGATGAATATCTGAAGAATCTTGAAAGCAACGCCAACCTGACCGTCCGTAACAGCGTTGAACAGATCAATAATTACACCAAACAGATTGCCAGCCTTAACGATCAAATCTCACGCCTTACCGGCGCAAGCGGTGGCAACGCGCCAAACGATCTTCTCGACCTGCGCGATCAGATGGCTACTGAGCTCAATCAGATTGCGAATGTAGAAATCACCATGCAAGAGGGCTCAATGAGCGTCTCGTTTGCCGGTGGTTTATCGCTGGTACAGGGTGGAACTAGCTACAAGCTAGAAGCTATTCCGTCGAGCGCCAACCCTCAGCGCCTGACGGTTGGCTATAACCGCGGGTCAGGAGCGGCCAGCGAAGTGCCTGAAGGCCGCATCACCGGCGGTAGTCTGAGCGGCATATTGCAGTTCCGCAGCGGCGCGCTGGATAACGCGCGTAACCAGCTTGGGCAAATCGCGCTCTCTATGGCCGATAGCTTTAATAAAGTTCAGCAGGCCGGTGTCGATCTGAATGGCGATCTCACGACCAACGAGCCTTTCTTCACCATCGGTCAGCCTTCTTCTTACGCGAACAGCAATAATAACCAAGCGGCAGGTGCATCCATTTCGGCCACCTATACAGACATTAGCCAAACCAAGGCAACGGACTACCGTTTGGAATATGACAAAAATGGCCAGTGGCAGATAACGCGCCTTTCCGACAACAGCAAAATCACCAATTTAGCGCCTGATGCGAATGGCAAATTGAAATTTGATGGTTTGGAAGTGACGGTTGCGCCAGCCGCGTCAAAAAGCGATAGCTTCACGTTGAAAACCACCTCGAGCGCCGTACAGGGTTTTGGTGTGGCGATCACAGATGCCGCTAAAATCGGTGCGGGTACGCCGAAGTATGATGCAGGCGGCAACTTGGTGATTGATTCCACCGGCAAAGGTGATAACACCAACGCCCAGAAAATGCTGGATCTGCAAAAAGCGCAAACCGTGGGGGGCAAATCAACCTTCAACGAAGCCTATGCGGGTTTAGTTGGTACGGTGGGTAATCAAACCAACAGTGCAAAAGTGGATAGCACCGCACAGGGCAACGTGGTGAAACAGCTGACTCTGCAACAGCAGTCGGTTTCAGGTGTGAATCTTGATGAAGAGTACGGCAATCTGATGCGTTTCCAGCAGTATTATCAGGCAAATGCGCAGGTTATTCAGACGGCGACGACGCTATTTAGCGCTCTGCTTAATATTCGATAAGAAGGATGTTATTCCATGCGTCTTAGCACCAGCATGATGTACCAACAGAATATGGGTGGTATCACCGATGCACAGTCTGAATGGCAGCGCGTTGGCCAACAGCTTTCCAGCGGCAAGCGGGTGATCAACCCGTCAGACGATCCGCTAGCGGCATCGCAACTGGTGGGTTTAAAGCAAGCTCAGGCTCAAAACGACCAGTATACAATGGCGCGCGGCTATGCGCGTCAGGGTGTGTCGCTAGAAGAGAGCGTATTGCAGCAGGTGACCTCCTCCCTGCAAGACGCCACGCCGGTGTTGGTCGACGGTGCCTCTTCAGGCAGCAAAAGCGACGATGACCGCGCTTCTATTGCCAAACAGCTGGAAGGTATCCGCGATCAGCTACTGAATCTGGCCAACAGCACCGACGGCAATGGCCGCTACGTGTTTGCTGGTTTCAAAAATGATACTGCGCCTTTCGAGAAAGTGACCGATCCGGTGACCGGTAGCGTGACCGTGACTTATAAGGGCGGTGATACCGCCGTGACGCAAAAAGTTGATGCGGCGCGCGATATGACCATCAGCCACACCGGTTCAGATGTTTTCCAACAGGCTTCCAGCAATCCGGTAAAAGAACCCGATGGCTCGGTGAATAGCGATATCTTTAGCACCCTACAAAAGGCGATTGATGCGCTGAAAACGCCTATCGCCGGTGCGGATGAAACGGTGAAAAAGGGCGTGAGCGATGCGCTTGACTCAGCCAACCGCGGTCTGCGTAACTCCTTGAATAACGTCTCGCAGGTGCGTGCCGAGCTCGGAACTAACCTCAAAGAACTGGATTCCCTGGATGCGGTCGGCAGCGAGCGGGCGATGACCTACACCGGTCGTATTAGCCAAACGCAGGACGTAGATTGGTATCAAGCGATTTCAGACTACAGCCTGCGTCAGGTTTCGCTGCAGGCTTCGTATAAAGCGTTTACGGATATGCAGGGTATGTCTCTGTTCCAGATGATTCGCTAATCTCCGTCATACTTGGCGCAGCGCCTGTGTTGGCTGTGTACTCTTGCTGCCTTGCCGCAGCGCCAATGATTTAGACGGTATCCCTCCTGCTTGGTATAAACAAAAAGCCCCCGCTGGCAATAGTGTAATGCTGTTCACTTAAGCGTGATTTTAGGGGAAGTACACCGATGGGGTCGTAGCAGCTTTAGCTGCCGGAGCGCCCCGCGGTGTGCTAGCCCCGTGTATCTCGAACGCTTAAACGAACGTCATTACGCTAACAATAGCGGGGCTTTTTTATGCAAGCGAGTTACGCGCAGCGGTGAAATTACAACCCCTGCATGCCGCCGATCACTTGGGTTAAGCGCTCGAAAATTTCGCTAAAGAGATGCTCACTGAAGGGCACCAGCATCGGCATCATCAGGCTAAGCGAAAGCATGCCGATGGTGAGCGTGAGGGGGAAACCCACCACAAAAATAGAGAGCTGTGGCGTCATGCGATTGAGCAGCCCCAGCGCGGTGTTGAGCGCCAGAAGTAGGGTAATAAGGGGAAGCGCCAACATCAGCCCATTAATGAAAATCAGGCTACCGGCCTGAGCAAGCATCAAAAAACCGTTGCCGTTAAGCGGTTGTTCGCTGATGGGCAGGGTTTGAAAACTGTCTGCCAGAATTGAAATCATCCACAGATGACCGTTAAAACTAAGAAATAACAGCATGGTCAGCAGGTTAAGCAGGCGCGCCAAAATCGGCATGTTGGGGCCGCCGGAAGGGTCAAAGAACGTGGCAAATGAAAGCCCCATTTGCAAACCAATCACTTCACCCGCGAGGCGAACGGCGGCAAACGCAAACTGCATGGTTAAGCCGAGCGCGGCACCAATCAATATTTGCTGGGTAACCAGCCATAGACCACTAATGCTGACTACCGGCGTTGGATTGCTGCCTAAATTAGGCACCAGCAGAAAAGTAATTGCCATCGCCAAACCAACCTTGGTCTTTTTAGTGATGGCTTTTTCACTCAGCAGCGGTGCGGTGCTGATCAACGCCAGCATACGCACAAACGGCCAGAAATATTGCCCCAGCCATAAGGCCAGTTGGGAGGTATCAAATGAGATCATCGTGCGCGTTAGCCGATGATGGAGGGAATACTGGTGAAAAGGGTGCGCATGTAATCAAGTAACAGGCTGAGCATCCACGGCCCAGCAATGACCATGGTCGCGAATACGGCCAGAATTTTAGGAATAAACGACAGCGTCATTTCGTTAATCTGAGTGGCAGCCTGCAGCAAGCTGATCACCAAACCACTGATTAATGCAGCCAACAGCAACGGCGTTGCCAAAGCCAACCCCACTTTCATTGCCTGATAACCGAGCGCCATTACGGATTCTGGAGTCATATTTTTTACTCAGTGAGTGGGGCGGTTAACTGTAAAAACTCTGCGCTAGCGAGCCCAATAACAGCTGCCAACCATCGACTAAGACAAACAGCATTAATTTGAACGGCAGCGAAATGGTGGCCGGTGGAACCATCATCATCCCGAGCGCCATCAACACGCTGGCAACCACCAGGTCGATAATCAAAAAAGGAATGAAAATAGTGAAGCCAATCTGAAAGGCCGTTTTTAACTCGCTGGTGACATAAGCGGGCAGCAGAATGCGCATCGGTACGTCTTCTGGCCCCGACATCTGTGGCAAATTGGCTAATTTAGCGTACAGCGCCAGATCGGTTTCACGGGTTTGGCGCAGCATGAATTCGCGCAGCGGCTGGGCACCGCGATCCATGGCGACGTCCATGGTGATTTTGTCTTGGCTAAAAGGCTGATAGGCATCCTGATATATTTTATCAAACACCGGAGACATCACGAAAAAGGTGAGAAACAGCGCCAGCCCTAGCATCACCTGATTGGGTGGCGCCGACGGTGTGCCTAATGCGCTGCGTAATAATCCCAACACGATGATGATGCGGGTAAAGCTGGTCATCATCAGCAATGCGGCGGGCAAAAACGTTAACGAGGTGAGGAAAACCAGCGTTTGAACCGGCAACGACCAGTTTTGTCCGCCGTTTGCCAGCGGCTGTGAAATAATGCCGGGCAGCTGTGCCAGCGCCAGTGGGCTAGCCAGAAGTAATGTTACGGCACCAAGGCCAAGGATTAAACGCTGAGTGCGCATTAAGACTTATCTCCGCGCTTACCAAATTGTTGCTGTATCACCTGCTTGAAGATCTGGCTGAAGTCCTGTTTTTTCTCAACGGATTCATCTTCAGCAAGGGGAGCGGTGAAAGTATGCAGATGCGTGACGCTCTGGCTGGTGACGCCGAGCACCAAGCATTGATTATCCACTTCAACCACCACCACGCGTTCACGTGCGCCGAGCGAACAGCTTGCACGTACGTTGAGCATGCTGCTGCGGCTGTTTTTAGGCGCGAAACCTAAGCGTTTAACCAGCCAACCGATTATCAAAATCAGCAGCAGTATGGCGCCCAGCGTACTGCCAACCTGTGTCAGCACGCTGCCCGTTGCCACGGCGGGTGCCGCGGGAGCGCTGGTGGACGTTGAAGTGGCGGGGATCATCAGCGGCTCAGGCGACGCATGCGTTCAGACGGCGTAATGATGTCGGTGATACGGACGCCAAACTTATCGGCAACCACTACCACTTCACCTTGGGCAATCAGATAACCGTTAATCAGAATATCCAACGGTTCGCCGGCCAGACCGTCAAGCGCCACCACTGAACCCTGCGACAAACGCAGCAGCTCTTTGATCGTCATCTTGGTACGGCCTAGTTCCACCGTCAGTTTGACCGGAATATCTAAAATCAAATCGATATCGTGCAGATTGCCGGCCAACGGTGATGGATTATCAAGATTTTGGAAAATCTCATCCGCAGCATTTCCCGCCGAGGTATTTTCGGTGGTTTGCTGTTCGTTCATCGCTTCCGCCCACAGGTCGGCGGCGTCGTCATGACCTTCGGCAGACGGCTTGTTGACGTCACTCATTGGGCTGATCCTCGCTCAGAGCATTTAAAATAGGGTTGATTAATCGTTCTACGCGCAGTGCATATTGGCCGTTTTGGCTGCCGTATTGGCAGGTTAAAACCGGCACACCATCCACATTGGCGATAAGTTTTTCAGGTTTTTCAATCGGTAATACATCGCCAGGCTGAAGCTTAAGCACTTCCGACAGGCGTAAAGGAATATCAACAAAGTTGGCCACCAGCTCCAGCTCAGAGTGCTGAACCTGTGTGCTGAGCGTATCGCGCCAGTGCTGATCTTCTTGTTTCGAGTTCTCTAACGGTGGGTTAACCAGCAGCTCGCGCAGCGGCTCAATCATCGAGAAAGGAATACAGATATTAAACTCGCCGCTCAGCGCACCCACTTCAATCGTGAAAGGCGTTGTGACCACGATATCGTTAGGTGAGGTGGTGATATTGGTGAATTTCACCTGAATTTCAGAGCGAACGTATTCCACTTCCAGTTTATAAATGGCGCTCCACGCATCGCGATAGGCATCCAGCGCCAAGCGCAGCATGCGTTTAATCACGCGCTGTTCGGTATGGGTGAACTCACGGCCATCGACTTTAGTTGGGAAACGACCATCGCCACCAAACAGGTTATCCACCGCCATAAACACTAAGCTTGGCGCAAACACCATGAGCGCGGTGCCGCGTAACGGGTTGAGGTGAATAAGGTTGAGGTTGGTTGGCACCGGAAGGTTACGGGCGAACTCATGATAGGGCTGAATTTTAACCGCACCGACCGTGATATCAGGGCTACGGCGCAGCAGGTTAAACAGCCCCATACGAAACTGACGGGCAAAGCGCTCGTTGATAATTTCCAGTGCTTGCAGACGTTCACGTACCACCCGACGCTGAGTGGTCGGGTCGTAGGGGCGAACGTCGCTTTCGCTTCCCGCGAGCGGAACTTCGTTGTCAGGCTTTCCATTGTCGCTATCGCCGTTCAGCAACGCGTCAATTTCGGCCTGTGACAGAATGCTATCAGACATAGTGATTACCGCAGGATAAAGGCTGTAAACAACACGTCGCTAACGATCTGCTTTGGCTGACCGGGAGCAATTGGCGGCATGAGCACGGCTTTAATATCAGTCATTAACTGAGTTTTACCCTGTTCACTGGCTAGTGTGGCGGCGTGTTGGCGCGAAAGCAGCATCAGTAAACGGCTGCGCATTTCAGGCAGATAATCGTTCATACGTTTACGTGTGGCTTCATCGGGCAAACGCAGGGTTAAGCCGATGTAAAGCACACGATCGGCATCTTCGCCGTCGCTGATCAGGTTAACGGTGAAGGTATCGAGAGGCATAAATACCGGCATCGGCGGTGGAACCGGTTTGCTTTCGGCGAGGGTTTCTTGGTGCTGATAATATTTCCAGCCATAAAAACCGCCCCCCGCACCCGCAGCAATAAGAATTAACAGTATCCATACCCATTTGGCACGCCGCTTAGTGTTCTTGGGGAGTGTGGTTTCAGACATAAGGGGATGATTCCTGTTACGGTGCGAAGAAGCGCACATGAATTTTGCTTGTGCTGTCTATTATCCTTGCCTCGCGGGTGTTCAATGGGGGGAATAGAGGGTGAAAATGGGGTTAATTGTGGTGGATAGCTAATGCCTTGGGCAGTTGTTGTGCAATCTTGGGTATTTGCTCGACGGTGGAGATAGGGGAGTGCGGTGTAAGGTTTCGACCGCCTATCAATAACCGCTTTCATATGTAGCCCAGTCGAAGGCGTCCGATGAGAGCCCCGTTGCGCGGGGGCTCTCAACTCGCGCGCTTTTATCCGAGATGCCATCTCCGCTCCGGTTTGGTATCGCCCATCCAGGGCGCCCCAAACTCCGCCGGTACATCCCTGTACCGGCGGCTCTCCCTACCAAGACTTAAACTAAAAAACAGATAGAGTTGTTGTCTGTTGTCTGTTGTCTGTTGTCTGTTGTCTGTTGGGTTTGACCTTTAC
>NZ_FMIQ01000038.1 GCF_900095695.1 Hafnia alvei
CTGACTAACTGGAAAAATTCACCGGACTTCGATAACTACGAAGAACGCCCAGCCAACGGGTGGGACATTCGTACCGAAGGCTATTTACCTGCCTATCCGGGCATCGGCGGCAAGCTGGTGTATGAACAGTATTACGGCGACCGCGTCGGACTGTTTGGTAAAGATAATCAGCAAAAAGATCCGGTAGCGGTGACGGCCGGCGTTAACTATTCGCCTTTCCCGCTGATGAAGTTCAACGTCGATCACCGCATGGGTAAAAGCAATCAAAACGACACCCGTTTCGGTATCGATCTGAACTATGTGTTTGGTGCGCCGTTAGGTCAGCAGTTGGATAGCAGCCTGTTGGCGGCGAGCCGCAGCTTGGCCGCGAATCGTTACGACTTTGTCGAACGTAACAACAACATCGTGTTGGAATACCGCAAAAAAGACACCATCAGCCTCCGGTTGGCCTCGCAAATCAGCGGCTACAGCGGTGAAAGTAAATCGCTGGGCGTGTCGGTCAACAGCACCAACGGCGTTGAGCGCATTGAGTGGACCGCGCCAGAACTGCTGAGTCAGGGCGGGCAGATTGTTCAGGTTTCTGAACAGCAGTTCAACGTGATCATTCCTGAATATCAATACGGCAACGATGCCAACAACAGCTATGTGGTGAGCGGCGTTGCCTATGATAAATCAGGCAATGCATCGCCAAAAGCGGAAAGCTTAGTGGTTGTTGCCTCGGCTGCGGTGAGTACGGTTAACAGCATGCTAACCCCGATGGAGCTTCAGTTACCGAACGACGGTACCTCTACGGCTAAATTGACGCTGGTATTGCGTGATGCGAACAATCATCTCATCAGCGGTGTCGCCGATGACATCAAAACCACACTAAGTCCCGTGGGTCGCGGCCAGCCAGATGTCACGGTGAGTGCTTTTAGTGAAGACATGACCCGCATGGGCACCTATAACGCCACCGTCACGGCGGGCGAAAATATGGGTGAATATAAAATTACGCCTGAAATCCATAATGCCAAACTTGCGTCAGCGACGCTGTATGTCGGCAGAGCACCGGTGATCAGCGGTTTAATCATGAGCGGCAAGCTGGCGTTAGGCGAGCAGCTATCGGGTCATTATCAGTTCGATAGTAACAGCGGCAATGCACAAGATGCCTCTCTTTACAAATGGGGCAATAAAGGGCAAACCACAGGGCTGAATGGCGCTGAGACCATCGTTACTTCAGGTAGCGTGCCGGGCTATACGCTGGTCGCCAGCGATGTTGGGCAGGTAAAAGAGCTGTCGGTTCAGGCGCGTAACGGGGTGGAAACCTTAGGGAATACGCTGACGGTCACTACGGCTCCGGGCGATAGCGGCAACAACACCGAAGGTGGCGGAGAAGGCGGTGCGATCGTGGATGAAACCGCAGCACCAAGCATCAGCGATGTGACGATAAGCGGTAAGCTTTCGCTAGGTGAAGCGCTGAGCGGTCGTTACACCTTTGTGCCGCACACCGGCAACACAACCGATACGTCGGAATACCAGTGGGGCGTGGAAGGCACGACCGCAAGCGTAGTGGATAACGGCGGTGGAAAAGCGATCACTCAAAGCGGCGTGGTACCAAGCTATACCCTGC
>NZ_FMIQ01000004.1 GCF_900095695.1 Hafnia alvei
ATTCCCAGTGCTACTTAAACAACTGGAGCTCATGCTGGTTTCTGGTGAGCTCAATCCCCATCATCAGCACTGTGTCACGCTGTATGCCAAAGGGCTGACCTGCGAAGCAGATAGCTTAGGCAGTTGTGGTTACCTTTATATCGCGATTTATCCGACACCAGACAACAGACTGATCCGTTGATCCCATTCCCTGAACCATCAACCTTTTCAATCCCATTTAATTCAGGAACATTTCCATATGCAAACCTTATCCGCCATCCCGTTACGGAAGGCATCGTCACGCCAAAGTCCTGTTGAAATCTAGCAACAGTTACTCGAATACCTGTTTCATAAGCACTACGGCCTAACGATTAACGACACACCCTTTGGCAATGAGGGGATCATTCAGGAACATATTGACGCCAGTATCTCACTGTGTGATGCGGTCAACGTGATTGTCGAAAAGTACGATTTGGTTCGTACCGACCGTCAGGGCTTCAGTGCGCAGGAGCAATCGCCGCTTATCAGCAGCATCGATATTCTCCGTGCCCGCAAAGCCTGTGGTTTGATGACACGCAACGGTTACAAAGCCGTTACCGATATCACCCACGGCAAATACCGCGGGGTAATACGATGAAACTGTCTCTGACCCTAGAAGCCGATGCCGTCAATATACTGGCCCTCAACATGGGCCGAATCGCCGTAGATATTGATGGTATCGACCTGTCTGCCCTTATCGAGGCTATCAACAACAACGGTTGTAGGTTGCTGTTAATCAATGAACCAGCGTGTAAGACGCTAAACCATGAAAACCGCGGGGCATTAACGACTGAACAAGGGCTTGAGATAGTCATCCGTTGGCTTGAAGACAATATTGACGCCGATTCAACGATTATCTTCGACAACGATGATGCTCTCACAGACTCCGCCGCCCTTTTGCCTTGTATAAAACAGGCTTTAGGCGATATTCGCCAACGTCAAATCATGGATGGTCAATGACCATCGCACTCATGGTTAATGCTCAACCGTTTGCAAACCCGCCCACATCGCTAACCGTGATGTGGGTCTTCCTGATAACGCAAAAGAACGTAAGGTAAAAAATAATGGCCATTATTCGCACAGAAAAAGAAAACGGAGAGAACCATTTACCCGCAGGCTGGCTCAGCGGCTTCGCCACGCTGTGTGGGATGTCTGAAGCGTCCGATACCGCCATCAGCGACGCCCATAAGGGCACGGTCACCTGCGAAGTCTGCTGTGATATCGCCAACGCGATATTTCGCTCGGTACAACGTGAAGAGGTGGCGCATGCCCCAGTTTCTGGCATTAAAATCCCGCTACGGGGGGACAGTCACCGATGAATATCGTCAACCTATTACGCGCTCCGCATCCGTTGGGCGGAGTGCAACTGAGTTGCACCGTCACTGTTACTGCCGCAGCATTCGAAACGCTGACGACCTTGGGAACGGAAGGCATCTTTTACCCCGTCACCGCCAGCTCACCCGTGGCACAACATCTGATTGTCGATTTAGGCATGATACGAGATTGTGCACTGGATTTTGATAAGCCGCAGTTTACGACATGGTGCCGTGAGCATCTGCCGCTAACGTTTTCAGAGCTAGAGCCCATCGGCTATCTGTTTGTCGTCGGTTCGGATGACATATAGCCCGACACGACCTTAAACGTGGCGTCCAACGGCGAAGAAACTACCAACGCCAATCTCGTTTGATACGACATCAAATAATCATCGTTACCGGCAATCGTCTTCCGTTCTTTCTCCCTCCCTCCCCATCATCCCCTATCGTTCCATACCTGTCAGGTTGCTTTTCTCTCTCGCCATGATTGCAAGGGAAGGGCCGCTCGTCGGTATTGATTAGCAATGCATAAATAAAAGGAAACTTGATATGACCACAAACTCAACAGATAGCGTGGAATGCTTATCCGATCACACCGACGTGATTTGTTCCACCAGCATTGAACGTATTGTCACTGGACGTAATGCCGCGCTGGTACAAATTGAAGCGTTGATCCACCAGCTTAATGATATCTCGACACTGACCCGCAGTATCGGCGGCAAAACCGCCCTAGACTGGGCAATGAAGCAAGATTTTCGCTGCGGCTGCTGGCTGATGGAGAAAACAGAAACGGCGATGAAAGTTATCATCCGCAATCTCGATCGCAGTATATGGCGAGATCTGATGAAGCGCTCAGGGATGCTGTCGATTATGGACGCTCAGGCGCGTGAGCAGTGGTACAACAGTCTGGAGAAAGAGGATATTCCGGCGATTAGCGAGGAGAATATTCTTAGCACCTTTGAGCAACTTC
Organism: Hafnia alvei; assembly: GCF_900095695.1. Classification (GTDB taxonomy): domain Bacteria; phylum Pseudomonadota; class Gammaproteobacteria; order Enterobacterales; family Enterobacteriaceae; genus Hafnia; species Hafnia alvei_B. Next base: position 2,302 of record NZ_FMIQ01000004.1, read on the forward strand.
ATCAGAGCAAAGATGACGTATTTGAACGCGGTGTCATCAACGTGTTTAAGGGATTGTCATGGGATTATAAGACAAATAGTCCATGTCACTTTGGCAAGAAAATCATCGTGACAGGGTTGGTTAAATGTGACCGATGGGGATTTGGGCTTAACTGGGGCTGGCAGCGCGACCGCCTAGCAGATCTTGAGCATATGCTAATGTTACTCAACGGAAAGCCTATTCCCGATAATCGTGCCGACGTCACCCGACTCTTGGTCGATCACATTCATGAGAACAGACACAGCAAAAGTTATGAGGATGAGATGTTTGTAATCAAGTATTTTCAGAAGGGCATTGCGCATATTACTTTTAAGCGACCAGAACTGGTTGATAAATTAAATGATATCATCGCTAAGTATTATCCGGGGATGTTACCTTCATAATTGCGTGTTGAGGTTTGATTAACATGAACATTTTTGATTATTTTCCTCTGAGTGAAATCATTTGGGGGCACAATAGGGGGCATTAGCAAAAATAAATTAAGACAAAAGTATGTAAATTCAATGGGTTTTTCTACTTAGTACGACTCCTGTGATCTCCGCCAAATATCTCCCCTGAACCCCACAAAACTCAATAAAATTATTATAATACATGTGATTGTGGATATTTATGTTCCGCCGAATTCAACTCATGTCTTTCAGAATCAAGTACACTATGTTCCTTATGAAACTAACAGCACGACAAGTAAGTTTACATAGCCAAACCCAAAGATTAGACATATAGGCTCTTCAATGGGGGCATTAATGTCACAGTAAATTTGGTCATCTATTTATTGGTCTGCTCTTAAGCTTTCTGCGGCATATATTTAGATCGCTATTCGAATAAATGACACGATAAAATAAACCCTATAATAATTGTGGAGTATCATGAGCCGCAATTTACGGCCTGGACATGAAGTCAGGCATTTACACTTAGATCTCACTTCCTTTGACTATCATGAAAAAAAGAATTCTGCTTTCGCTGTTATTCATGCCCTGCGTTTCATATGCCGCAGCGACTATAACATTCAGCACAGTTACGTCTGACCCCATCACAAATGGCTTCGTATTAGTTAACTTGGTTTTGGCAATATTTTTCGCCTTCATACGCTTTGACAGATTCGCCATTGTTCATGGCCCCGAAATACTCACCACCGTGGGGATCCTCGGTTGTTTTGCTGGTATTGCAACTTCGCTACTGCATTTTGATTCAACTAATGTAGCTGAAAGCGTGCCACATCTACTCGAAGGGGTGAAAACTGCTTTTCTCGCTTCGTTAAGTGGTGTTTTCGGCTCTTTGGTTATCAGAGCAAGACACTATTTCCAGAAGAAACCCATTCCCCAGACGCCCGGCACCCCTAAGGCAGCAAGCCTGGATGACGTCGTAGCTGCTACTCAAGCGCTTCAGAAAAGTCTCGCTGGGAGCGAGGACAGTAGCCTCCTGACACAGCTTAAATTAATGCGTCAGGAACAAGCGGATGAATTACGAGCATTGCGCAGTGCCTTTGATACATTTTCTCAGAAAATGGCTGAAGATGGCTCCAAAGCGCTTATTGATGCACTAAAAGACGTCATCAATGATTTTAATGCACAGATTAATGAGCAGTTTGGCGAAAATTTCAAGCATCTGAACGCAAGCGTGGAAAAACTGGTCATCTGGCAGCAGCAGTACAAAGATGAACTTGACACATTGCAGACGGTACAAAAATCTACAGCTGAGGATCTCAGGGAAGCTTCTCTGGGTCTTGCGTCGTTCATCGAGCAGGCATCCAGTTTTGCTCAGACCGCAAATGCTCTGGAAGAGACACTTCAAAACTTAGCCCGGCAGCATCAGGACATCGATCAGTCTCAGCGCTCCATGAGTGAAGTGTTATCGCAAATGAAAGAGGTTACGCCTCAGTTCTCACGCAAAATTGATGAAATGACTGCATCAATGGCGCAGGGCGTTACAAAACTGCAGGGTGATGTAAGTAATATCGTTATGGATTTCGGCACTCAGGCGCAATCTTTCTCTTCAGAAATAAAACAGTTTTTGACTGAGACGCTCAGTCAATCCCAGTCGGAGGTCAATGCAGGGCTAACCCAGTCAGTGGATAAGATCCATCAGAGTGTTGTTGCTCTGGATACCGGCCTGCAGGAGGAACTGACGAAAAGCCTCGAAACCCTAGGCCGACAGCTTGCTTCTCTTTCCGAGAAGTTTGTCGCTGATTACACCCCTCTGACCGAACGCCTGAGAGAAGTAGTGCGTATTGCTTCCGCGACGTGAGAAGACTATGAATTTAGAACAGAGCAACCAATCTTACTGGATACCACTTGCGGATCTAATGACGGGCTTGATGATGGTCTTTATGCTGCTGACTGCCGCATTTATGCTTCGCGTGGAGCAGACGACGACACTTGTTGTAAAAGAGTATGAAGTCACGAAGCGTGACATGCAGCTGGCTTTGCAGAAAGAATTTGCGAAAGATCTGAAACAATGGAACGCAGAAATTCTGGGAGATATGACTATCCGCTTTAACGATCCCTCCGTTCTTTTTGCAACAGGATCTTCAGAATTACGTCCGCGTTTCAGAGAGGTCCTTGGCGAGTTTTTCCCCCGTTACATTGCTCTGCTGACATCCGATAAATACAGAAGTGCCGTTAAGGAAATACGTATAGAAGGGCATACCAGTACCTTCTGGAGTGGAGCTAAAGATGGAAAAGAGGCCTATTTCAGAAACATGGAACTCTCTCAGGCAAGAACCCGCAGCACGCTCGAATATCTGATGTCATTACCAAAAGTACAGGGTGACGAAAAATGGCTGGTTCAGCATGTGACAGCTAATGGATTGTCATCTTCTCATCCCCTTTCACATAAATCGTCGCAGGCGGCAAATCAGCGAGTGGAGTTTCGTATCGTCACAAACGCCAGCGAGAAGATGGATCTTATTGCAGGGAAATTATCCAAAAAATGAGCTTTAAGTTACCTAATTTTTTAAGCTGGCCCTCACTGGATATTTTGCGTCACAAGATGGCCGCTCCGCTTACAGATAACTTTATGCTGGTTCCTGTCTATTCTGAAATATCTATTGTCGATCAATTGAATACTGGTGGCGTCGAAATTGATCTCGATGAAATTAGCGTCCATGAAGATGGGACATTACTCTACCGTGGCTATCGTGGCCTGCTCCATATAAGGGATATAACTTCAATTTCTGGTGAAACAAGGATGCCCAGATATCATCTGGCTTATTGTCAGACTCTTGAGAAAATGAAGAAAAATTCTCGATTTGACCGATATGTTGTTGCACAAACAACGTCTGGTGAGTTTAAAGTCAATATAGTCGATCGAGAGGTAACATCCCAAAATGTAAGATTAAATGTGTGCCAAAATTGCCTGGATAGGATTCATTGGAAGGGTTTTAGTATCCAAGGGATGTCACGTGCGGAGCGACAGAATCGAGTGGACAGTTTTTCGCTGCCGGAATTTTTTAGAGAATATCCACGTGACCTGATCGGCGCTAAACCCCTACATACATCAGCTACCGCACCACTCAATGACTATTCACAAAACTGGACTAAGTTGTCAAAGGAGATCAGGCAACAACGTGGATATCAATGCGAATGTTGCGGAGAGTCTTTCAGACAGGATAAATCCCGATTCTTGCATGTCCACCATCGTAATGGCCTGAAAAACGATAACAGAAATGTAAATCTGGCAGTACTTTGCATTGCATGTCATGCGCAGCAACCTCAGCATGGACATCTCAAGGCTCATCCTGATTACAAACTATTCATGACACGTCATAAGGGCTAAATGCGCCAAGTAAGCCGCAATAGGCTTCACTACAGCCTGCCTGTTATTCTCGCCATGGGCGATCAATCTTTCATCTGAACGAAAAGCCTCTGACTTCAGAAGCTTTTCTGTTATCTGCTACAGGTCCGGCCCGTTTAAGCGATGTCCCGCTAGATAACCCTGTCACCTCGCGGCAGCCGGTTGTTCATTGTTTTGAGCGACGGGCAGAGGAGCGTTTAGCTGTGATTTCCGTTTCCCAATCTCTTCAATGATCAGCGCAAACCGCGTTTCGTTGAGCTTGTAAAAGAGTCCCATCGTGATTGCCGCGATAATCGCCAGCCCGCAGGGCCAGAGGAATATCAGCTGGCGCAGGCCCAGAAGCGTGCCTGCGCTCTGAATCGCGTTTGGCACATAGCCGATTTGCGTCAGCATGATGCCGGGCAGGAAACCCGCCAGCGCCGCCGAGATTTTGCGCGAGAAGGTATAGCCGGTATACACCGAGCCTTCTGCGCGGATCCCCGTTTTCCACTCGCCGTAATCCACGGTGTCCGGTACCAGCGCCCAGTTCAGGCTGTTGACAAATGCGGTGCCAAAAAAGGCCATGCAGGAAAACAGCACAAACAGCACCGAAGTACTGCCAAAGGTAAAATTCAGCATATCGCCAACGGCCCATAAGATTAGCCCGCCGAGATAAACCTGTTTCTTGCCGAAGCGTTTTACCGCAGTAGGTACCAGAAACACGCCAATCAAAATACAGCCCATACTGAAAAAGCCCATCCATGCGAGAAGATGAACATCATTGAGCACGTACTGGGTGTAATAAACCTGAATGGCGAGCTTGATGTTAAACGCCGCCAGCGAGCAAAGGTTGGCGATGCACAGCACCAGCAGCGGCGGATTGCGGAAGATAGCGCAGAACGATTTCATCATGCTGGGTTTGTGATAGCCGGGCGTGATCTCCACATAGCGTTCCTTGACGCCGCTGTAGCACCACCACATGCAAAATAATCCGCCGGTGGCGAATAACAGCGCCGCCACTAAATAGCCGAGCGACGGTTTTCCCACGAACATCGCCTGAACCGGCATAAACCCGACCGTACACAGCAGCAGCCCAAGCGTCGCGCCGCCCTGACGCCAAGCCGCCAGATGCGCCCGCTCCTGCGGATTTTTGGTGATCGCCGGCACCATCGCGCCGTAGGAGCAGTTCATCAGGCTGTAGAACAGGCCAAACAGCATAAACAGCACCGTGGCGAGGGCTGTTTTGACCGTCAGACTGAAGTCGTTCGCCATAAACTGCGCCGAGGCGACGATTGCCACGGGCAAGGCGGCATACAGAATAAACGGCCTGAATTTCCCTTTCGCATCAATATTGCGCCGTGAATCCAGCAGTACGCCGGTCAGCATATCGGTGAACGCCGTAAAGAACTTCGCCACCAGAAAGATAATGCCGCCGTAAAACGCGGGCATCCCCAGCTGGTCGGTATAGAACTTCAGCAGATACAACGTGCCGATGCTCAGCATCAGGTTAGAGCCTAAATCGCCGATGCCGTAGGCGCATTTCTCGCGCAGGCTCAGCGGCAGGGTTAGCGGATCGTGAGTGCTCATGGGCTTTATCTCGTTGTTATGTCAGGCCAGCCGTTTGCGGGTTTCTATCTCCTCAACGATGCGCACGTACATTTTTTCGTTGAGTTATAGAAGCAGCCCATGGCCACAATGGTGACCACCGCCAGCGCGCAGGGCCAGATGAAGATCAGCTCCCGCAATCCTTCGACGGTTCGGGCAGATTGAACCACGTTAGGCACATAGCCGATTTGCGTTAACATCAGGCCGGGGAAAAAGCCCGCCAGCGCCTGAGAGACTTTGCGAAAGAAGGTGAAACCGGTGTAAACCGTGCCTTCCGAACGCACGCCGGTGCGCCATTCGCCATATTCCACGGTGTCGGACACCAGCGCCCAGTTCAGGCTGTTGACGAACGCCGAACCGAAAAATGCCAAGCAGGAAAACGCGACAAAGCTCACCGAACTGCCGCCCAGCGTGTAGTTCAGCACATCGCCAGCCACCCAAATCAACAACCCGCCGATGTAGACCTTTTTCTTGCCGAAGCGACGAACCGCGCTGGGCATCAGGAATACGCCGATGAAAATACAGCCCATGCTGAAGAACCCCATCCACGAAAGGAGGATCGGGTCGTTGAGCACGTACTGGGTGTAATAAACCTGAATGGCAAGTTTGACGTTGAACGCCCCCAGCGTACACAGGTTGGCGATGCAGAGAATAAACAGCGGGCGGTTTCCGGCGATAGCGCGAAAAGAGGCGAGCAGCCCTGGTTTTTGCGCGCTATTCGCCGGTTGCGCTTCGACGTAGCGCTCTTTGACGCCGGAATAACAGCCCCACATGCACAGCAAACCGCACAATGAGAACAGCGTGGCCGCGAAGATATAGCCGCGCTGCGGATTGCCCTCCATCAGGTTCATCACCGGCACAAAGCCCACGGTACACAGCAGCAGGCCTAGCGTTGCCCCGCCCTGACGCCACGCCGCCAACGACGCACGCTCATGCGGGTTTTTGGTGATCGCAGGCACCATCGCACCGTAAGAGCAGTTCATCATGCTGAATACCAGCCCGTACAGCATGAACAGCAGCGTCGCCACCACGGTTTTTCCGCCGATCTCAAACGGCGTGCCGACAAAATTGGCGATCGCCAGCAGCGTGACCGGGAACGCGGCATACAGCACAAACGGGCGGAATTTGCCTTTCGGCCCAATGTTGCGGCGCGAATCGAGCATGATCCCGGTGCCCATATCGGTAAACGCGGTAAAGAATTTCGCCACCAGGAAGATGATCCCGCCGTAGGTGCCGGGCAGCCCCAGCACGTCGGTGTAGAATTTCAGCAGATAAAGCGTGCCGATATCCAGCAGGATATTGGAGCCTAAATCCCCCATCCCATAGGCAATTTTCTCTTTTAACGGCAGGCGTAATTTGGCCGGATCGCTGTGGTTCTCAGTCATTATCTGTTCCCCATTAAGCCTGATTTGCCGCGCGAATAGCCGCGACCTTTTTGCCAAACAGCAGATGCAGCACCAGCAGCAAACCAAAGGCAGGCAACAGCGCGCTCAATGCGGAAATCCCCGTCGCACCTTTGATAAGCATTGCGCCAGAGGCAATCAGCAGCAAAAAGACCATTACCCTGAAGATGTTCACCGGGATACGTTTATGTACGTACTGCCCAACCAGCGAGCCGAGGATCATCGTCGGTACGCAGAACAACACCAGTTTAAGAGTGGACACGGTCAGAATGCCGCTGGTGGCCAGACCGCCGATAATGGCGATATTGTTGGCGGTGAAGAAGGCATTGAGCGTGCCGCGAAAAGCGGCAGGGGCCAGATTTCGCAGCATGCCGTAAATCACCACCGGCGGCCCGTTGGTGGAAAACGCCGAGCCTAACGCCCCGGCAATCGCGCCAATCGGCATCGCAATCCAGTTTTTGTCATAAACCGGCAGGCGGGGAATAAACAGGCTGTAAAAGGAGTAGAGGATCAGGAACGCGCCGAGGCCAATTTTCATGATGTGATCGGGCAGATAAGAGAGCGCATAAAGGCCCACCGGAATACCGGCAAAGGAGAACAGGATCAGCACCAGCGCTGATTTCCAGTTGGTTTCCTTGCGCGACAGCCACGTGGCATACAGCGCCGTCGCCGTGCCGACAATCACCGACATCGGTGCGGCCATTTTTAGCGGCAGCAACAGCGTCACTAGCGGCATGGTGGTCAGCGCACCGCCAAACCCGGCGCAGATCCCGACAAAGGTGTACATGAACATGATGGCAATCACGATAGCCACAACGCCCGCATCCAGCTGAATACCGTCAGGCGTAAACAGAGTGAAGAAATCCATGGTTATTCTCCGTGTGGCAGGGCGCAAAGCTGGCTGAAAAGCGGCTGCCATTCGCTGTCTGCACGATAAAAGACCGGCGGCTGGCCGAGCGGCGCGGCAACCGTCACTTCACCGCCGTGATACGCTTTGCCCGTCCACGCGTGGATCCACTTATCCTCCGGCAGATACAGGGTCCAGTCGCTGCGCCCCTGTTCATGAACCGGGGCTACCAGTAAATCGCGGCCCAGCAGATACTGGTATTTCAGGTCATAGCTGCGGGCATCGTCTTCGTAATGCAGGAACAGCGGGCGCATCACCGGCAAACCGCTTTTCGCGTTTTGTGCCACGGCCTGTTTGAGATAAGGCTTCAGGGTGGTGAACACCGTGGTCATGCGGGCAAAATGGGCGATGGTTTCCGCGTCGCTGTCGAACTGCCAGTTATCGCCGGGGCGATTGCCTTCGTGGGTGCGCATCATCGGGGTGAAGGCGCTGAAATCACACCAGCGCAGCAGCAGTTCTTTACTGCGTTTCATGTCGAACAGCGTGGTGTAGCCGCCAATGTCGCTGTGATGCAGGCCGTGCCCGCTCATGGCGAGGGAAAGCGCCGCCGGGATCACCGAGGCCAGACCATCATCGAGGCTCCAGTCGACGTTCTGATCGCCCGCCCACATCATCAGCGAATGTTTCTGGCTGCCGGTGTAGCCCGCGCGCATAAAGAACAGAACGTCGCCGAGCTTGCCGGTTTCTTCCAGCGCGTCGTAGTTGCACTTCGCCCACAGCGCAGGCCAAGCGTTATGCATGATTTCCGCGCTCACGCCGTTATGCAGGAAGGTATCGGTCGGCAGATATTCGCCGAAATCGGCCATCCAGCCGCCGCAGCCCAGTTCGATCAGGTTCTTTTTAATGACGTCTTTGTACCAGCCGTAGGCTTCCGGGTTGGTGAGATCGATAACGCCGGCGTAAAACTCGCCGAACTCCACGTGATAGTCGTTGCCCGCCGCGTCTTTGGTCAGATAGCCGCGTTGCGCCGCCTCTTCGCACAAATCACGATCGCTGGCGACATAGGGGTTGATGTAGGTGAGATACTGCACGCCTTCTTGTTTCCATTGGCCGATCCGCTGATCCAGCTGCGGATAAAGCTCCCGGCTCCATTTCCAGTTCCACATCACGCGCTTGCCAAAGGAGGTCATGCGAATGCCGGACCAGTCCTGCGCCCAGATGCCGTTAACCTTCACGCCCCCGTCACGCATCGTATCGAGCTTTTGCTGGCAGATATCCGTGCCGCCCTGAATGCCGAGCGTCACGCCGTCGTAAACCCAGTCCGGTAGTTCCGGCTGACGGCCCAGCAAGGCGGTGAGTTTTTCCAGAATTTCGACGTAGGTTGCCGCACATTCGAAACGAATCGTGGCGTTATCCTCCCAGAATGCCAGTTCGTGAAAACCCGGATCGCTGAAATCGAAATTCATGTAGCCGCTGTTATCGACGTGGCAGTAGTACTTTTGCGTGCTGACAAACGTCGGCTGCGGGAAGAAGGTCCAGTAATAGTCGCCGCCCGTGTTCTCTTTGCAGTCGGCAAGCCAGGTCACGTGGGTTTTCTTGTTGCGCCCCACGCCCTGCTCGCTGGTCCACAGCGGGAAAGGTTTACCGCGCAGATCGAAATAGGAGAACTGTTCGCCGCAGCCGTAAACGTGATCGTCTGGGTTTGCCGCCAGACGCAGCCAGATGCGGTTATGGCTGGCGTTATCGTTATGCAGCTTCAGCGTCAGACGGCGGCTGTCGTCGAGGCCGACCGCTAGGGTGGCGTTGATTTCGCCACGGGAAAAATGAACCGCCCAGCCCGCGCCTTGTTTCATCACTGCGACGTCCGTCAGGGCAATTTTTTCGTTCAGCTTGTCCTGAATGCTGAAATTACCGCGGAACATCTCGATATCCGCCGTTCCGCTGCCAACCCACAGGCAGGGTGCCTGACGGGTATGACGCAAAATAAGACGCCCCTCAAACGACAGCGAGAAGCCATCGTCGAGCGTTACCAGTTTCACTTCAGGGTATTGCGAAGTCATTGTGACCTCCGTTGTAGGGTAAAGGATGATTGTTGTTTTAGTTATTTACGCCGATGTTAAAGCTCAGCGAGTGGGTGTCGTCCGGTGCGAGTTGCACCAGATCGAGACCTGAATTAAACGCATCCGGCGGGCAGCTCATCGGTTCGACGGCCAGCCCTTTTCTGGCGAGTTTTTCGCCCGAATAGACCTGAAGCCACGGTTGGTTGGAGCGCAGCCGGACGGACATCTCGGTGGGCGGATGAACCAGCCTGACTTCCCACGGTGCGTCATCCCGCCGTGCCTCAAAGCTGTGATCGATCTGCGTGGTGCCGATTCGCCGCTGCGTCTGAAAATCGAGTTTGGTGTTGGCAAAAAACGTTAAGGTCTGAATATCAAATAGGTTGCCGGTGGGTAACTGCAGTTCGCAGCCATCAACGCATTGCAGATTGCAGGTGAGATAGGGGTGAACGCCTGCGCCGTAAGGCGCAGTGACGTCCCCGATGTTTTTGCTGAGAATGCGGGCGCTCAGACCCGTATCCTCGTCAAGCTGATACGTCACTTCGCAAGCAAGCATAAAAGGGTAACCATAGGTTGGCGGTAAAAAGGCCGACAGCGTTACGTGGGTTGTGGAGCGTTCAACAACCTGCCAGTTGTGCCACGCCAGCAATCCGTGGATGGCGCTATTCCCAGCGCGATCGTTGATCGCGGGGGTAAACGTTTCGCCGTCGAATTGATAACGTCCACTGGTGATGCGATTTGGCCAAGGGATTAGCACCTTCCCCAAATGCGCCAACGGCATCTCTTCCGGTGGGTGAGGTATCACCACGTGGCGACCACGATGGGTTAACGCAGCGATCCCCGCGCCCACCGTGACAATTTTCGCCTGATACTCACCGGCAGCCAGCGCGATAGTCATCCCACTTTGATGCATGCTTTTTCCCTCGCTTTATTTTGCTAGGCTGTCCAGCAAGCCGGCAGCGACAGCGGGTGCCAGCCCGGGAGCCAGCGGCAGACGGGGGATCACCAGACAGTGCAGCAGATGATAAATATCCTGCTTACCGTCCCAGACTTTGGTGGTGACTTCGTTGTTGGTGTCGAGCTCCTGCCACCATGAACCGTTCTCGTAATCCATCAGGTACTTGATGCAGTACTCCCACCAAGTCTGATACCAAGTTTCGTATTGCTGATCGCCAGTGACGGTCCACAGCGCATAGGCGGTACCCATCGCTTCGACAATCGGCCAGCGCACGCGCTCGCGCACAATCGGCTTGCCGTCCCAGCCGACGGTGTACACGATGCCGTCTGCGCCATCCGGTGCCCAAGCGTCGCGAATGGTGGCGTGGAACAGCCCTTTCGCATCTTCCAGCAGCCATTCCGGCGGTGTTTCAAAGCGGGCTTCCAGTGCGGCGCGCAGGTGCAGCATCAGGCGGCCCCACTCGATCCAATGCCCTGGCGTGCCGCCATAGGCGCGGAAGCGGTGGGCCGGATTCTCTTTGTTGTAATCGCGGATAGGGTTCCAGTGGGTGTCGAAATGCTCGTTAACCCGGTACTCGCCTTTGCGGGCGACGTCGTGAATGATCACCGAGGCCACGCGCAGCGCGCGGTCGAGCCATTTACGGTCGTGGGTCACGTCATACACAATCAGGAAGGCTTCCACCGCGTGCATATTGGCGTTGCCGCCGCGATAGTCTTCGGTTTTGCTGAAGGCTTCGTCCCAGGATTCCAAGCACATCTGCTCTTCTTCACTCCAGAAGTACTTCTCAATAATTTCAATGGTTTCATCGAGAAGCTGGCGCGCGGCAGGGTGGCCGGTGGTGACAGCGCTCGCCGCCCCGAGCAGCACGAAGAAGTGCTGATAGCCTTGCTTGGACGCATCGATAACGCCTTCGTCGTTCACGCAGGCGTACCAGCCGCCATATTTTTTATCGCGCAGCGCACCGTTGAGCGCGTTGATGCCGTGATCGACCAGCGCATAAGCGCCCGGACGGCCCATTCCGGCGGCAACGGAATAGGTGTGCAGCATGCGGGCGGTGATCCACAGATGGGTGCCCTGATCGGTTTTAATCTGACCTTTATTACCGAGCCAGCCGAAGCCGGTCGGTACGGCGGCATTCTTGCCGAATTCAAAAATTCTGTCCGTTTCCTGCTCGAGCCAACGGTTATGACTCAGGGTATTAAACCATTTCATCGAAATATCCTTTTATTAGCGGCGGGCCATCATTTCGTCGACGATCTCGCCTAAACGTTGCAATTTCGGCGCTGAAACGTCGCTCAGCATCAGTTCGGTATCCGGCAGGCCCACCACGGAGGACCACACCGCCCGTCCGGCCAAGAAACCGGAAGCTCCGGCCTGCATGGCGACACGCACGGCGCGCGGGAACAGTTTTTCATCGACGCCGGAAGAGAGGATCACCCACGGCATGCTGATTTGTTCATTCAGCTTCTGCGCGGCCAGCAGCAGCTCGCTCTGCGCACCTTTGCCGAACAGGGGCATTTCCCCCTTGTAGAGATCGGCGCCGCAGTTCCCGAGTTCTTTAGCCGCATCGACAATCGCCTGTTCGCGGTCGAATTTGTCGCCACGGCGCGGCGGGCGAACCACCGGCTCGATAATGCTCAGCAGGCCGTGGCTGTGGCACAGCTGATTAAACTCACGCACCATGTGCAGGCGCTGCTGTGGATCTTCGTCGCTGCGCCATAGCACCAGCAGCTTCAGGGCTTTCGCGCCGTCGAGCCGGGCTTTTTGCGCGTCAACGTTTTTGTCGATGATCACGCTGTCGACGGGGATGCCGTTGCCGGGGATGAAAGCGTCGGCGGCGACGATCATTGCGCAGTTTTTGGCGACTGCCTGCTGCTCAACAATCTGGTGATAGCAAAATTGCTGATCGACCAGCACCGCCGAGGCAAACGGCGACAGCGTTTTGGCTGCGTTCACTTTGAAATCCGTGAGATGTTGATCGGTGACTGGCCCTTTTGCGCCTGCCGCCGCGAACATCATCCGCATGGCTTCGCGCTGATCCACGGCCAGCATCGCAAAACCGCCAGAAGGACGGGCAATCTCTTTCAGGGTGTACTGCGTCATGGTTAATTCCTTGTTGATACGTAAAAATCAGTGGTGAAGCCCCGCGCTGGCGCGGACCTGCTCCAGAATGGCGGACCAGTCTTCGCGCCCGCGTCCGGCGGCTCTGGCCTGGTTGTAAACCTCGCGGGAGGCCGCGCCGAGCGGCATCGGGACGTGCAGTTGATTGGCAACGTCGAGGGCGATACCCAAATCTTTGTGGGCCAAGTCGATCATGAAGGCTGGGGAGAGGTCGCCTTTGAGCACTTTGTTGGGCCAAGTGGTGGTGAAATGGCCTTTTCCGGCGGCGGTGCCGCTCATCACGCTGAGCGCGACGTTAAGATCAAGACCCAAAGCCTCGCAGAGCGTGGCGGCTTCGGCGGAAAGCGCATTCAGGGCAATGCTCATGTAGTTGTTGATAAGTTTCACGCGGATGCCCATCCCCGGCCCGCCGGCGTTGATAAGCTCGCTGCCCATCGCCATCAGCACCGGCGTGGCGCGTTTGACCTGCTGTTCGGTGCCGCCGGCCAGTAAAAGCAGCGTGCCGGAAATGGCGTTATCGGACGTGCGGCCTACCGGCACGTCCATCAGGCTGAAACCGCGCTCAGCCATCTCCGCAATCAGCTTGTCGGTTTGCAGCGGGTGAATGGTCGACATATCGATGACCAGCGCCTGTGGCGATAAGCCTTCGCAAACGCCGTTTTCACCGAACAGCACCGAGCGCACCAGATCGCCGTTTGGCAGCATGGTGATGACAAATTCGGCTCCCTGCGCCGCCTGTGCTGGCGATGCGCTGGGCCGCGCTCCTTTGGCTTCTAGTTTTTTGACGGTCAAGGGATCGACGTCATAAACCTGAAGCGAATGCCCCTTGCTGAGCAAATTGCTCGCCATCGGCGTGCCCATCTGCCCCAGTCCGATAAATGCGATGACCGACATACTGTTCTCCTGCTGGTGGTGTCATGTTTTGTCAAAAATTGCGCGTTTGTGTTGTCTGTTTTTGATCGTATTTGTAATTAATGGTCAAAAAATTGACAGCCGTCACTTTTTAAACAATTGGTCAAATTAAAATCACGGTAGGACTTAACGAGGAAGGAAAAACTATGATTCGCATTGCTTGTGTCGGAATTGCCGTGATGGATAGGATCTATTACGTTGGGAATTTGCCTACGGAAGGGGGAAAGTATGTGGCGAACAACTATCGGGAAGTGGGCGGCGGCCCAGCAGCCACAGCCGCTGTTGCTGCGGCAAAGTTGGGTGCGCAGGTGGATTTTGTCGGCCGCGTGGGCGACGATGATACGGGAACCAGCTTGTTACAGGAGCTGGAGTCTTTTGGCGTAAATACCCGTTACACAAAGCGTTTCCAGAACGCCCGATCATCACAATCTGCCATCGTAGTGGATGCTCAGGGAGAACGTATCATTGTGAATTACCCAAGCCCTGATTTGTTGATGGACGCCAGTTGGCTGGACGATATCGACTTCAGTCAGTGGGATGTCGTTTTGGCAGATGTACGCTGGCATGACGGAACGAAAAAAGCCTTTACCCTAGCAAAAGCGGCGGGGGTTATGACGGTGCTGGATGGCGACATCACCCCGCAGGATATCTCTGATTTGGTTCGTCTTAGCGACCATGCGGTTTTTTCCGCTCCAGGTTTACGTCGAATGAGCGGCGAACAGGATTTGATGATCGGCTTAAAACACTCAAAAACGATCACAAATGGACATGTGTATGTGACTAATGGAGCCGAAGGCTGTTTCTGGCTTGAGAATCAAGAAATTGCGCACCAGTCGGGCTTTTCTGTGGACGTGGTGGATACCACTGGTGCAGGAGATGTGTTCCACGGCGCGTTCGCTTTCAGTCTGGCTCAAGGCGTGGCGGGCGCAGAGGGTATTCGCTTTGCCAGTGCCGTTGCGGCGCTGAAATGTACGCGCCCAGGCGGTCGCGCAGGTATCCCTGACTGTGATCAAACCCGCTCTTTTTTGTCACTTTATGTATAGAATGCAGGATGAGATGGTTTTCAGAGGACAATCCATGAGTCTTACCGAACTGACCGGTAACCCGCGCCACGACCAGTTGCTGACGCTGATTGCCGATCGCGGGTACATGAACATTGATGAGCTGGCGCAATTGCTGGATGTATCCACGCAAACGGTGCGTCGCGATATTCGTAAGTTAAGCGATCAAGGATTGATCACGCGTCACCATGGTGGTGCCGGACGTGCTTCCAGCGTGGTGAATACCGCATTTGAACAGCGCGAAGTCTCATGGACGGAAGAGAAAAAGGCGATCGCAGAGGCGATTGCTGACTATATACCCGACGGCTCAACCATTTTTATCACCATTGGTACCACCGTTGAGCAGGTTGCCCGGGCGCTGCTAAACCATAATCACCTGCGCATCATCACTAACAGCCTGCGGGTGGCGCACATTCTTTATAAGAATCCGCGCTTTGAGGTGATGGTACCGGGCGGCACGCTGCGGGCGCACAACGGTGGAATTATCGGCCCGGCTGCCAATGCGTTTGTTGCAGGCTTTCGTGCAGATTATCTGGTGACCAGCGTAGGTGCCATTGAAAGTGATGGTACTTTGCTGGAGTTTGATGTGAACGAAGCTAGCGTGGCACAAGCGATGATGGCACATTCTCGGCACCTGCTTCTGGCCGCCGATCATACCAAATATCATGCTTCTGCGGCGGTTGAGATAGGGAACGTGGCGCAAATGACAGCGCTGTTTACGGATGAAACACCAGGCATTGCGCTACATAACCTGCTGAAAGCCAATCAGGTTGAGGTGGTGGAGGTGAGCGTAGGAAGCGACGAAATGGCTGAGGCCTGATCGTTTTTACGTGCCAGCCATTGTTATAAAAATTAAAGCCGCTGACATCAGCGGCTTTTTTGTCAGTGAGACATGAGAAGTTGTATTTCACGCTGAAGCGGTAACATGCGCAGTACGACTCAACACATTAGAACGTGATGTCTTATTTGCCGCTAACTTTACAAACCCTATTTTGTTTAGCGTTTTTCACTGCTTTGTTCCAGCCATCTTTTTTCTCTGCCAACAATAACGATGTTCTTACCTTCTGTTCTTGCCGCAGGTTTTGGCTTTCCTTCAGGGCATGATGGCTCGGATAGCGCTTGAAATAGGTCAATGAGGTAAGGTGGACGGGAGTGACTCCGTAGGATTATGCCTACCGTGCATCACCCCAATCTTATTTATTTCCGCGAATTATTTGCCCAGAATGTGAAAAGGGTCATAGGAAGTGGTCAAGGAGAGACGATTTTTGTTAGTTCTGAATTACCCCACTCTAAAGTGATGTCGTATACTCGATTCAAACAGGGACAACTCGTCATTTTTGTTGATTGGCAGTAGATGAGTTCTCACCGGTTAGAACGCAGACGTTGTCAGGTCCGCAATCTATATAGGATATGAGGGTTTCATAATGGAAAAGAAAGTCATCTATTTATTTTGTTCCGCCGGAATGTCCACCTCTCTGCTGGTTTCTAAAATGAAGGTACAAGCAGAGAAATATGAAGTACCGGTCATTATTGAAGCATTCCCTGAAACACTGGCTGGTGAGAAGGGCGGCGTGGCAGATCTGGTTCTGCTTGGCCCACAAATTGCGTACATGCAGCCAGAGATCCAAAAGTTATTACCGGGCAAACCCGTTGAAGTGATTGATTCTGTTCTGTACGGCAAAATCGATGGATTAGGTGTATTGAAAGCTGCGGTTGCAGCAATCAAGAAAGCAGCAGCAAGTCAGTAATTTTTTATTTTAGTCATTTATTATTTTAATTCTTATTAAGAATTTTTAAGTCAAAGAGAAATCCAGTCAAAGAGCGAATTTCATATTCTGGCCGCCGAATGGCGGCATTAAAGGAAAATACCAATGAGTAAAACCATTGATTCACTTGAAAAGATACTTCTTCCTTTTGCCGTCAAAATAGGTAAACAACCCCACATTAACGCCATTAAAAATGGCTTTATCAAGTTAATGCCGCTGACCCTTGCGGGGGCCATGTTCGTTTTAATTAATAACGTATTCCTAAGCTTTGGTGACGGTTCATTCTTTTATTCCCTCGGTATTCGTTTAGATGCTTCAACGATTGAAACACTCAACGGATTAAAAGTTATTGGCGGCAACGTTTATAACGGTACCCTAGGGATTATGTCGCTGATGGCGCCCTTCTTTATTGGGATGGCGTTAGCCGAAGAGCGTAAAGTTGATTCGCTTTCAGCCGGTTTATTATCCGTTGCGGCGTTTATGACCGTAACCCCTTACAGCGTGGGTGAGGCCTATGCAGTAGGCGCGAACTGGTTGGGTGGCTCGAATATTATTTCCGGTATGATTATCGGACTGGTAGTTGCCGAAATGTTTGCGTTTATTATTCGCAGAAATTGGGTTATCACCTTGCCAGATAGTGTGCCTTCTTCTGTTTCTCGCTCATTCTCTGCATTAATTCCTGGCTTTATTATCCTGTCTATCTTCGGGATTATTTCTTGGCTGCTGGGATTATACGGCAACAACTTCCACCAGATTATTATGGACTCCATCTCCAAGCCTCTGGCGTCGATGGGCAGCGTAGTAGGCTGGGCTTACGTTATTTTCAACTCCCTGCTGTGGTTCTTTGGTGTACATGGATCTCTGGCGCTGACCGCGTTAGACAACGGCATCATGACGCCTTGGGCACTGGAAAACATCGACCTGTACAAGCAATACGGCTCTGTCGAAGCGGCGATTGCAGCGGGTAAAACCTTCCACTTCTGGGCTAAACCAATGCTCGACTCCTACATTCTGTTAGGGGGTTCTGGGGCGACGTTGGGTCTGATTATCGCCATCTTCATCGGCTCACGCCGTGCAGACCACCGCCAAGTGGCTAAGCTGGCGTTGCCGTCAGGCATCTTCCAGATTAACGAACCGATCTTGTTTGGTTTGCCGATTATCATGAACCCAGTGATGTTTATTCCGTTCGTGCTGATTCAGCCGATTCTGGCAGCCATCACGCTGGCGGCGTACAGCATGGGCATTATTCCTCCGGTGACTAACCTTGCACCGTGGACCATGCCTACCGGACTGGGTGCATTCTTTAACAGTAACGGCAGCATCGCTGCGCTGTTGGTCGCTTTGTTCAACTTGGGTGTCTCAACGCTGGTCTACATGCCTTTCGTTATCCTGTCTAACAAGGCGCAGGCGATAATTGAAGAAGAAGAAAGCGAAGAAGATATTGCGAACGCATTGAAATTCTAATCTTACCGTTGGCGGGGAGAACATCCTCCCCGCAGTTAGCGGCCCCGTTATGGAGAGTTAAAATGTTTGATTTAGAAAGCATTGTTGATACCGAAGAGGAATTACAGGATCTGGAAGAAGTGGTGATGGGGCTCATTATCAATTCTGGACAGGCTCGCAGCTTGGCCTATGGCGCACTGAAAAAGGCCAAAGAAGGTGATTTCGAACAGGCTAAAGAGTTGATGAACCAGTCTCGTTTGTCGCTGAATGAAGCGCATCTGGTGCAAACCAAGCTGATTGAAGGCGATCAGGGTGAGGGTAAAACCAAAGTCAGCCTGATTCTGGTTCATGCGCAAGATCACCTGATGACATCGATGCTGGCTCGTGAACTGATTGCAGAACTGATTGAGGTTCATGAGAAAATAAAATAACGTAGAGAATTATTATGCAGCCATCGGTACTGAGCATGGAAATTAAGACTGCACGTGAAAATCAGCTCTTCGACGGTCAGAATTTTCACATGTTTATCTACAACAAAGTAGAAAGCATTTCAGGGCTGCATGAGCACGATTACTACGAGTTTACGGTGGTGCTGACAGGTCGATATTACCAAAATATCAATGGAAAAAAGGTGCTGTTGGAACGTGGTGACTTTGTCTTTATCCCATTAGGATCGAACCATCAAAGTTTTTATGAGTTCGGTGCTACGAGAATATTAAACGTCGGGATTAGCAAAGCGTTTTTCGAGCAGAACTATTTATTTTTATTGCCTAATCGATTTGTGGCATCACAGGTTTACCAGATAAAAACCGAGTTCCTAACGTATATAGAGTCTGTTATCTCTTCTCTCAACTTTAGGAACGGCGAATTTAATGAGTTTCTTGAAGTGGTGACGTTTTATATCGTAAACCGTTTACGTCATCACAGAGAAACTGAAGTTATCGCCGACGTGCCTGATTGGCTTAAGAATGCGGTAGAAAAAATGCATGACAAGGCGATGTTTGGTGATAAGGCCTTGGCAAATATGGTGGAGCTATCTGGAAAATCGCAGGAGTATCTGACCCGAGCAACCCAGCGGCACTACGGAAAAACGCCAATGCAGATCATTAATGAAATACGCATTGATTTTGCCAAGAAACAGCTGGAGATAACCAATTACTCGGTCGCGGATATTGCATTTGAATCCGGCTATAGCAGCCCGAGTATGTTTATTAAAAACTTTAAAAAACTAACGTCGTTTACACCGAAAAATTATAGAAAAAAATTGTGCAGTATTAATTAACCTATGTGTGAATTAATGTGGACTGATCCTTATAAGACAGCCTTCAATCATTCACATATACCCTAATAACAATAATGACAGAAAAAACGTTGGTTTTTAAACGCGCACCTGTGATTGGAAGTATGACGGGTATATCTCACTTAATTTTATATGAAGTGCAATGACATTGTACGGGAGTTCCTATGAGTAAAAAGCTGAAAGTCGTTACTATCGGTGGCGGAAGTAGTTATACCCCAGAATTACTTGAAGGTTTTATTAAACGTTACAATGAATTGCCGATTACCGAATTATGGCTGGTTGACGTTGAAGCCGGAAAAGAGAAACAGGATATTATTTTTGACCTCTGCCAGCGTATGGTCGAACGCGCAGGCGTGCCGATTGTGATGCATAAAACGCTGGATCGCCGTGAAGCATTGGTTGATGCCGATTTCGTTACCACGCAATTGCGCGTCGGCCAGCTTAAAGCGCGCGAATTGGATGAGCGTATTCCGCTGAGCCACGGCTATCTCGGCCAAGAAACCAACGGTGCAGGCGGTCTATTTAAAGGGCTGCGCACGATCCCGGTTATTTTTGACATCATCAAAGATGTGGAAGAGATCTGCCCGAACGCTTGGGTGATTAATTTTACTAACCCAGCGGGCATGGTCACAGAGGCCGTATTCCGTCATACCAAATTCAAAAAATTCATTGGCGTGTGTAACATCCCCGTTGGCATGAAAATGTTCATTCAGGATGTGCTGAAATTAACACCACAGGATGATTTGTCGATCGACCTCTTTGGCTTGAACCATATGGTCTTTATCAAAGACGTCATCGTTAACGGAGAATCCCGTTTTGCCGAGCTGCTTGACGGCGTAGCCTCTGGCACGTTAACCGCTGGTTCAGTGAAAAACATCTTTGATTTGCCGTTTAGCGAAGGCCTGATCCGTTCCCTTAAGCTGCTGCCATGTTCTTATCTGCTGTACTACTTCAAGCAGAAAGAAATGCTGGCGATCGAAATGGGCGAATTCTACAAAGGCGGCGCGCGTGCAAGCGTGGTGCAGAAAGTAGAGAAACAGCTTTTTGATCTGTATAAAAATCCAGAACTGGACGTAAAACCAAAAGAGCTGGAGCTGCGCGGCGGGGCTTATTATTCCGATGCAGCGTGTGAAGTGATCAGCGCGATTTACAACGACAAGCAGACTGAGCAATACGTTAACTTCCCGCACAATGGTCATATTGATAACATTCCGGCAGATTGGACCGTTGAAATGACCTGTACCATTGGACGCGATGGCGCCACGCCGCATCCGCGTTTGACGCACTTTGATGACAAAGTGTTGGGGTTGATTCATACCATCAAAGGCTTTGAAATCGCAGCCAGTGCTGCCGCAATAAGCGGCGAACTGAATGACGTGCTGTTAGCGATGAACCTGAGTCCGTTGATTCATTCGGATAAGGATGCGGAGGTTCTGGCACGTGAAATGCTGTTGGCACATGAAGCGTTACTGCCTAATTTTGCGCAAGCCATTGCTGCACTGAAATAACCCACCGCCTTCCCTGTAAAGGGAAGGCGTTTGGCTGAGGGGATTATGGAAAGATTATTGATAGTGAACGCCGATGATTTTGGCCTTTGCAAAGCCCAAAACTACGGCATTATCGAGGCGTTCAAAAACGGGGTAGTGACGTCTACCACGGCGTTGGTTAACTCAGCAGGCGTCGAGCATGCAGCAATTCTGAGCGCTGAAAATCCTGGGCTGGCGGTTGGAATGCACTTTGCCTTGACGCTGGGGCGCCCGCTGTCGCCGATGCCAAATTTGGCGCGCAACGGAGAGTTGGGTAAATGGATCTGGGAAATGGCGGATCAGGGAACCCTGCCGCTGGATGAAATTGAACAAGAGCTAAAGTGCCAATTTGAGCGCTTTATTGACGTTTTTGGCAGGCTGCCGACCCATATCGATAGCCATCATCATGTGCATATGTTCCCGCAGATTTTCCCTATAGTGGCTGCTTTTGCGAAAGAAAAGGGCGTTGGCTTGCGCATCGATCGCGATGAAGTTCGCAAAGGCGAACTGGAAGTGCACGGTGCACAAAGTACGCAGGGCTTTGACAGCCGTTTTTATGGTGAGTCTATTACCGAAGCGCTGTTTCTGAGCACGCTAGATAGCGCAATAGAACGCGGCGATAGCTCTTTGGAGATTATGTGTCATCCGGCGTTTATTGATAACACGCTGCTTACCAGTAAATATTGCTATCCACGCCTTGCCGAGCTGGAGGTGCTGACATCTGAAGCGCTTAAAAAAGCGATTGCAGCACGGGGATTCAAGTTGGGATCGTTTCAAGATTTAATCTAGCCATTCATAGCTTATTTAGTCTGCCGGCGGGAAGTTATTTCCCGCTATCTAATCTCTGCCCCCGAAATATAAATACTATCCAAACAAACAACGTTTTATGCAGGGCATTTTTTGCTTAATTATCCAGCACTACTTACACTGGTAAAAAATAACCAGGTGATAGCCAATGCATTTAAATATTTTGCTTTCAGCAGCGTCGTTGCTCATTTGTTCGGTTGGGATGTTATTTTCACCCCAGCTCGCTTTAGCATGCACCCGTGCGGTATATCAGGGTGAAGATAAGCTGGTCATGACTGGCCGCACAATGGATTGGAAAGAAGATCTGCATTCCGATCTGTGGATTTTCCCGCGTGGCATGGCGCGTAGCGGCAATGCTGGCCCTAATTCTGTGGAATGGGTGTCAAAGTATGGCAGCGTGACGACGGCGGCCTACAATATTGCCACGACCGACGGCATGAACGAAAAAGGGCTCGTTGCCAATATGCTATGGCTGGCAGAGTCGCAGTATCCTAAACCTTCTAAAGATAAGCCGAGTCTGTCGTTGGCTGCATGGGCTCAATATACGCTGGATAATTTTGCTACCGTAGATGAGGCGGTGAAAGAATTGCAGTCGGAGCCTTTTGTGGTGGTCACGGGTGATGTTCCCGGCCAGCCACGTTTGGCGACCATTCATTTAGCGCTGTCTGACGCCAGCGGTGATAGTGCTATCTTTGAATATATTGATGGGAAACTGGTTATCCACCATAGCCCTGAATATCAAATACTGACCAACTCGCCGACCTACGATCAGCAATTGGCCATTGATAAGTATTGGGAAGGGATTGGCGGTAATATTATGCTTCCTGGTACCAATCGTGCGGCAGATCGTTTTGTTCGTGCCAAATATTACATTAATGCGATTCCTAAGTTCCACGAGGCGCGTCTTGCCGTTTCTAGCGTATTGAGCGTTATGCGCTCAGTGTCGGTACCCTTTGGTATCACTTCGCAGGCAGAGCCCAATATTTCATCAACTCGCTGGCGTACAATTTCCGATCAAAAAAATAAGCTCTACTATTTTGAATCATCAGTTGGGATGAATACATTCTGGGTTGATTTAAAACGAGCCGATCTTTCTGCTGAGTCACCGGTGCGCAAATTATCGCTAGGAGTGAATCAAATGGCTGATTTCAATGGTGAGGTTTCTCATGCTTTTGAACCCGCTAAGCCCTTTGAATTTTTAGCCGCCGTTGTAGATTAGGGTTAGAAATAATGGAACATATAAAAGAGATTATCATTTATTTGTCTGAAACTTTGCAGACATTCTTAGAACTTATCTCTGTTTTATGTGTATTTATTGGGCTCGTGAGAACGTTGTGGACGGTTATTCCTAATTTTAATAACCAGTCAATTTTTCATATTATGAGAACGCGTTTTGGCAGCTGGTTGGCCTTAGCGTTAGAGTTTCAATTAGCTGCAGATATTCTGGCGACGACAATAAATCCTAGCCTTGATGAGTTGCTGAAGTTGGCGATTATTGCGGTTATTCGTACCTTCTTGAACTATTTTTTGTCGAAAGAGCTAACGGCAGAAAATAAGTAATGCGTATTTAGTGAGTTACTCGTAAATAAATAAGGATGGTTTATGTTAGAAAATTATTTCCCAGATCATGTTTCGAATGAGCAGAAACAGCGCACTATCGCAGTTAACGCGGCGCTTGAGCTGATTAAAGTCACTTTGGCGGATAGCAATGATGGAAACAGCGTTAGCCACCAACTGCAAGCGGCAGAGAAACATATTGAATCTTTAGCCGATGCTATCCAGAAAGCGTTGAAAATCTAGTTCAGGTTTACCTATGGGCGGCGCTAACAGCGCTGCCCATATTGCGTTCTGCGGCAAGCTGATTAGCTTTTCTCAACGTCTGCCAACGCTTTGTGAATCACTTCCGAAAGTTCAGCAACATCGAATTTCGCCACGTAGCCATTGGCGCCGACTTTACGTACGTGGTCTTCGTTTGCGCTCCCCGATAGCGATGAGTGGATAACCACGGGGATCTGTTTCAGCGTTGCTTCATTTTTAATATTCCGCGTGAGGGTGAACCCATCCATTTCAGGCATTTCTATATCGGTTAATACCAATCCAATTCGATCGGTGATTGACTGGCCTGCGGCTTTGGCTTCGGCGGCAATGGACTGAATTTTTTCCCAAGCCTCCAAACCGGTGGTATGCATCAGCGTTGGGATCCCCATGCCTTTTAGGCCCTGTTCTAGCATTGAGCGGGCGACCTTTGAGTCTTCAGCCACAATGGCAATAGCACCGGGTTTCAGGGCATAGCTTTTCTCTTTAATCGCCGCGATATCGACGTCGCGTCCTGAGGGAATGATGTCGTAAAGAATTTGCTCAACATCGAGCACCAGCGCCAGATCTTTGTTGCCATTTTCATCTTCCATACTGGCAATGCTGGTGATATTGCGGCTGCTTACGCCGGCTTCCGCAGTATGAACCTGACTCCAATCGAGACGAATAATGTTATCGACAGCTTCTACGGCAAAAGCCTGCGTGCTGCGCGCATATTCGGTGATGAGAAGCAGATTGAGACCCGTTTCAGGCGTGCAGCCGAGCGCTGCGGGAAGGTCGATCACGGGCATAATCTGGTCGCGGATATTGACCACTCCCAATAGTGGCGAAACCATGCCCGCTGCGCGATTGATTTTTTGCATTGGCACAATTTCACGCAGCTTGAAAACGTTGATCCCGTAAAGCTCTGATTTACTGTCGTGTTGGCTTGTTCCTAACCGAAACAGTAACAGTTCGAACTTGTTGGATAAGGCTAGGTTAGCCCTTTCATCGATATCTTTCTGAAAACTATCCATCTAAACCTCAAGTGTTAATCGGCAGGTGTTGGTGATAAATAATGCTGGTCACAACACGAAGTGAATGCGTTATAAACGTTATCGGCAAAGATGGAGAAAAATAGAGAGTGGGTAGGGAAAATACGCCTTTGAAGTTCACTGGAAACTGTAAATCTAGCTCTTCAGTTAGCTACAATAACAAGTGATTGATCCATTGAGTTAACGAGCTGCTGCAGTAGCTGGATTTCATTCGCAGACCACCATCCCATCACGTTGCCGATTAACAAAGCATCTCGTAAATCATTGGTCGTTTTGACCTCAAATTTGTAGTCATGCCTGAGAGCCCAGTGACTATCAAAGACTGTGCATGTCAGGTTGGCTGGTAAATCATAGGCATGTGCGATGACGTAGCGCTGGTCGTGCTTTGCTTTTAAGTAAACTTGCTCATTAAATGAACAGAATTCAAACGGAAAATGGATATCCGTGATCGAGCTTATTATATCTAGCGTGATATTAACTATTTGCATTTTTGGATACCTAAAAACCAAGGCAGTTCTTTTATATTTATAGGCACAGATATAAACAAAAGGGAACGATCTTGATCACAAATAAAATAAGCCATATTTGCTAAAAAAATGACATCTTTTGCTAATTAATATGCTGACTTATTTATTAAGAGGTGGAAATTAAATCTTCATTTAAATAATTAACAATTAATCTACCTATTATCATCTTGATAATCGGGCGTCGAACTACGCATCTGCAACATTGATAACAATCCATTAATATCACTTAAATTATCTTTGTAAGAATACAAAAATATTTTTTTCTTTAAATCTTCATATAATAATTAAAATGGAAATACTGTTCATAATTTGTGAATCAGAAAATAAATAATGAATTAAATTATCGCGACGCCAATCACATTCAAATCGGAAATATTTCATCATACTGCAGGCGTCAAATAATCTGTGGGATGAGAAAATGAAGATATATAATAATCTACCTGTGACGCTTAACGACATAATTGAGGCCCAACAAAGGATAAAAGGTCACGTCTATAAAACTGGCATGCCTAAGTCTAACTACCTCAGTGAACGTTGTAACGGCACCATCCATCTAAAATTTGAGAATATGCAACGCACCGGTTCTTTTAAAATTCGCGGTGCTTTTAATAAGTTAGCTTCATTATCCAGAGAAGAACGTGAGCAGGGCGTGATTGCCTGTTCCGCAGGTAACCACGCGCAGGGCGTTTCCCTGTCTTGCGCTATGCTGGGAATTGACAGCAAAGTTGTTATGCCTTGTACTGCACCGAGCTCTAAAGTTGCCGCAACGGCAGATTATTCTGCTGAGGTTATTCTTCACGGAAATAGCTTTAACGACACCATCTCAAAGGCTCATGAATTAATTGAGTTAGAAAATAGAATCTTTATTCCTCCTTACGACGACGCAAAAGTGATTGCAGGCCAAGGAACTATCGGTTTAGAAATCCTTGAAGATCTTTATGACGTGGATAACGTTATTGTCCCTATCGGCGGTGGGGGATTAATTTCCGGTATCGCCATCGCGTTAAAATCAATTAACCCAACAATCAATATCATAGGTGTGCAAGCGGTCAACGTTCACGGAATGGCGAAATCTTTCCATGAAGGGCAATTTTTATCTCACCGCACAACAGGTACAATTGCGGACGGTTGCGACGTGTCGACGCCAGGTAAGCTGACATATGAGATTGTCAAAGAGCTGGTAACCGACATTGTGGTAGTCACTGAAGAAGAAATTAAGCGCGGTATGATTGATCTTATCCAAAGAAACAAGATCGTGACTGAAGGTGCTGGCGCATTGGCATCTGCGGCCATATTAAGCGGTAAGCTCAAGGGCTATATCGAAAATAAAAAGACCGTTAGCCTTATTTCCGGTGGGAATATTGATTTATCCAGAATATCAGAGATAACGGGACTGAATCACGTTCACTAATAATTATGCAAACACCCGACAGGGTATAGACCCTAGCTGAGGTTACAGTGATGTAGCCTCAAAAAAGGGCAAATCCGTGAGGAATTACAGTATGACGACAGACAGCGTTACCTATACGAATCAGGGAACTATGTGGCGGAAATCGGACACCACGTGGACTCTTGGATTATTTGGCACCGCCATCGGCGCAGGGGTTCTGTTCTTCCCTATCCGTGCAGGCTTTGGCGGTTTGATCCCTATCCTGATCATGCTTGTGTTGGCCTACCCAATTGCTTTCTTATGCCATCGCGCATTAGCGCGCCTGTGTCTGTCTGGTAGCAATATTACAGGCAACATTACTGACACGGTTGAAGAGCACTTTGGTAAAACAGGTGGGGTCATTATTACCTTCCTGTACTTCTTCGCGATTTGCCCTCTGTTATGGATTTATGGTGTCACCATCACCAACACTTTCATGACATTCTGGGAAAACCAGCTGCAGTTAATGCCGTTGAACCGTGGCCTGGTGGCGCTGGTTCTATTGATGGCAATGGCTTTCATCATCTTCTTCGGTAAGAATTTGATGGTGAAGGTCATGAGCTTCTTGGTATTCCCATTCATCGCCAGCTTGGTTCTGATTTCCCTGTCTCTGATCCCTTACTGGAACGCGTCTGTATTCGAACAAGTTAGCACCAGCAGCATCTCTCTGCTTGGTCACGACGGCATTCTGGTCAACGTATGGCTGGGTATCGCCATCATGGTGTTCTCCTTTAACTTCTCGCCTATCGTTTCCTCTTTCGTTGAATCTAAACGTGAAGAGTACGAGCCTGAATTTGGTAAGCAGTTCACCGAAGATCGCTGCTCTAAAATCATCTCTCGCGCGAGTATGCTGATGGTTGCCGTGGTGATGTTCTTTGCCTTCAGCTGCCTGTTCACGCTGTCTCCAGCGATGATGGCTGATGCTAAAGCGCAAAACATTCCGGTTCTTTCTTATCTGGCAAACCACTTCTCAACCATGGCCGGTGGTAAGTCTACCTTCTCAACCGTGCTGGAATATGGTGCTTCACTGATTGCACTGGTCGCTATCTTCAAATCGTTCTTTGGTCACTATCTGGGAACGCTGGAAGGGATGAATGGCCTGATTGTTAAGTTCGCTTGTAAAGGTGACAAGAAGAAGTATTCAACCGGCAAACTGAACCTGATCAGTATGTTCTTCATCATGGGCTCTACTTGGGTAGTGGCTTATGTTAACCCGAACATTCTTGACCTGATTGAAGCCATGGGTGCGCCTATCATTGCCTCCCTGCTGTGTCTGCTGCCGATGTATGCGGTTCGCAAAGTGCCAGCGCTGGCGAAATATAAAGGCAAGCCAGAAAACTACTTTGTTACCATTGTTGGCCTGCTGACTATTCTGAATATTTTCTACAAACTTATTTAATCTAAATTTAAAAGAATAACAGCTAACTCCTCTCTGGGGAGTTAGCTGTGAGGTATATCTATGTCTTCAAAATCTGTAGTGCTAGTTATTAATTGTGGATCTTCATCAATTAAATTCTCCGTTATGCAAGGAAATAACTGCGATGTGATGATGTCCGGCATTGTTGATAACGTCGGTATTGAAAATACCTCAATGACCATTGATAAGACTATCAGTATTAATTTAAAAACCGGTAGTTATGAAGATGCATTGAACTCTATTGTTAGAGAATTAGAGAAAAGAAAACTCAGCGACTCTATTTCATGTGTAGGCCACCGTATTGCGCACGGTGGAGAAGCATTTAGCGATGCGACATTAATTAATGATGAAGTATTGAAAGAAATTACTAATGTTTCATCTCTGGCACCTTTACATAATTATGCCAATCTTGAGGGCATTATGGCTGCGCGCCATATATTCCCTGAATTACCGCATGTGGCCGTATTTGATACCGCGTTTCACCAGACCTTAAAACCTGAAGCCTATACCTATGCGCTTCCACAGCAATATTTCACACAATATGGCGTGAGAAGATATGGCTTCCACGGAACCTCTCATCGCTATGTCGCGCAGCAGGCGATTGAGCAATTAGGCTTAGATGAAAAGAACTCCGGGATTATTGTCGCTCACTTAGGTAACGGCGCATCCGTCTGTGCGGTACAAAATGGCCAAAGCGTTGATACGTCTATGGGTATGACTCCGCTGGAAGGCTTAGTGATGGGAACGCGTAGCGGTGACGTTGATTTTGGCGCACTGGCATATCTGGCGGATAAAACCGGCAAGACGTTAGAAGATTTAATGTTCATGGTGAACAAAGAGTCTGGCCTGTTAGGTATTTCTGGGCTTTCAAGCGATCTGCGCGTGTTGCAAAAAGCATATGAAGAAGGGCATGAAGGCGCACAGCTGGCGATCAATGTTTTCGTACACCGCTTAGCTCGCCATATCGGTGGCCACGCTGCCTCGTTGAATAAGCTTGATGCCATTGTTTTCACCGGCGGGATTGGTGAGAACTCTGAGCTGATTCGCCAGTTAACCCTACAGCATCTTGCGGTATTCGGTCTTGAACTTGATGAAGCAAAAAATCACCTGCGTCGCACCGGAGAAGCTGAAGTGATTACGTCCCCGGCTTCTAAAGTTATCGCCGCGGTGATCCCAACCAATGAAGAGAAGATGATTGCGCTGGATGCTATTCGCGTGAGTTCTTCCGCAGAACATATTGTGTTCGCATAACGTAATTCAAATTTTTCTAAATAAATACTGCCTAAATACTCTTTTCGCCCCTAATTAAATAGGGGCGATACCTATGTTACATGGAGCTTGATAATGAATATCGATCTGGACGTGACTGAGAATATATTTACCGAAGCTTGGCATGGTTTTGCAGGAACAGAATGGAAAGGTAGCATTAATGTAAGAGACTTTATTCAGAATAACTATACGCCTTATGAAGGTGATGAGTCTTTCCTTTCGACTGCAACCGAAGCAACCACCAAGCTGTGGGAAAAAGTAATGGAAGGCGTGCGGATTGAAAACTCCACTCACGCTCCGGTCGATTTTGATAATGATATTGCGACAACCATTACTGCCCATGCGCCGGGATATATTCATCAAGATCTGGAAAAAATTGTTGGCTTACAAACAGAAAAACCACTGAAGCGTGCGTTATTCCCGTTTGGCGGCATCAATATGATTGAGAGCTCGTTTGAAGCCTACAATCGCAAGCTGGATCCTAATTTTAAATATCTTTTCACTGATATTCGTAAAACACACAACCAAGGCGTGTTTGACGTTTATTCACCTGAAATGATGCGCTGCCGTAAATCCGGTGTTTTAACCGGCTTGCCAGACGGCTATGGCCGTGGGCGTATCATCGGTGACTACCGCCGTGTGGCTCTGTATGGCATCCGTTATCTGATTCGTGAACGCGAATTGCAGTTTGCCGATCTGCAGGGCAAGCTGGAAAAAGGCATTCAGCTTGAGCAAGTGATTCGCCAGCGCGAAGAATTGGCCGAACAGCGCCGTGCGCTGAAACAGATTCAGGAAATGGCGGCGAAATACGGGTTTGATATTTCTCGTCCGGCACAGAACGCGCAAGAAGCTATCCAGTGGCTCTATTTTGGCTATTTGGCGGCGGTGAAATCTCAGAACGGTGGCGCGATGTCGCTGGGCCGTACTTCGACGTTCTTAGACGTTTATATCGAACGCGATCTGAAAAATGGGGTGATCAATGAGCAGGAAGCACAGCAGCTGATTGACCATTTCATTATGAAAATCCGCATGGTGCGTTTCTTACGTACGCCTGAGTTTGATACGTTATTCTCTGGTGACCCGATCTGGGCAACCGAAGTTATCGGTGGGATGGGCTTAGACGGCAGAACGCTGGTCACCAAAAACTCCTACCGTTATCTGAATACGCTGGAAACCATGGGGCCATCACCAGAGCCTAACTTGACGATCCTGTGGTCTGAACGCTTGCCAAAATCTTTCAAAGCCTATGCTGCGAATCTGTCTATTGCGACCTCGTCGTTACAGTATGAAAACGATGATTTAATGCGCCCTGATTTTGACAGTGACGACTATGCGATTGCCTGCTGTGTTAGCCCGATGGTGGTTGGCAAGCAGATGCAGTTCTTTGGTGCACGCGCCAACTTGGCGAAAACGTTGCTGTATTGCATCAACGGCGGCGTGGATGAAAAGCTGAAAATTCAGGTTGGTCCGAAAGTGCCAGCCATGACAGATGAAGTCTTGGATTACGACAAAGTCATGGCGAGCCTGGATTCGTTTATGGATTGGTTGGCTGTTCAGTACATCACTGCGTTGAACGTTATCCACTACATGCATGATAAATACAGCTATGAAGCTGCTCTCATGGCGCTGCATGATCGCGACGTGGTTCGCACCATGGCGTGTGGTATCGCTGGGCTATCGGTTGCCGCCGACTCATTGGCTGCTATCAAGTATGCCAAAGTGCGCCCAATTCGTGATGAAAATGGGTTGGCTATCGACTTCGCTATCGACGGTGAATATCCGCAGTTCGGTAACAACGACCAGCGTGTCGATGATATCGCCTGTGATTTGGTTGAGCGCTTCATGAAGAAGATCCAGAAGCTGCCAACCTACCGAGATGCTGAGCCAACACAGTCTATTCTGACCATTACCTCGAACGTGGTTTACGGGCAGAAAACTGGCAATACGCCGGACGGACGCCGCGCAGGCATGCCATTTGGCCCGGGTGCTAACCCGATGCACGGCCGCGATCGTAAAGGTGCGGTCGCGTCGTTAACCTCGGTGGCTAAACTGCCGTTCAAGTATGCTAAAGATGGTATTTCCTATACCTTCTCTATCGTCCCAGGGGCGTTAGGTAAAGACGAATTTATTCGTAAAAACAACCTGGTTGGTCTGATTGATGGTTATTTCCACCATGAAGAAGACGTCGAAGGCGGGCAGCATCTAAACGTGAACGTTATGAACCGTGAAATGCTGCTGGATGCGATTGAAAACCCAGATAAATATCCGAGTTTAACTATCAGGGTATCAGGCTATGCAGTGCGTTTTAACGCGCTGACGCGTGAACAGCAGCAAGATGTGATCTCAAGGACGTTCACTAGCTCGCTGTAACGCTGTCGAAAATCATCTTACGAAAAGCCCCGCATAAATTGCGGGGCTTTTTTATTGCAACAAGGTTCAGAACACAACGAGTTGTGTCGCTTAATACTGTTTCAATATGGTGAGGGGGAAAAGATGGAAGACCTGATATTTAACTATAAACCTGATACTCAAATTCATTATCGATTCAAAAAATCAACATACGATTGCGAGCATCTATTAATTGTCATGTCAGGATTCAACTTGCCCGATCCGACTGTTTATGATTTTACGATGCTAGGGCATTGCCGCTCTTCCATATTATGGATTAAAGATGATTTTGATTCCTTGCCTGCATATTATTTATGTAAAAATATGAAGTTTGACATTGAGCAAGGTGTTAGTGCGCTGATTTCAGGCGTTATTAAGTTTGCTAAGCCAAAATATACGTCAATACTAGGCGCCTCGAAAGGTGGGTCTATGTCATTGTATTATGGGGTTAAACATAATATAAAAAATATTATAACCTGTGTGCCACAGTTTAGTATTGGGCGTTATGTTGCGGAGGGTGCTTGGCAGCATGTCGGACAAGCTATGATGGGGAATATCCATCCATTAAATATTAAAATACTCGACAACTATATTTCTAAACAAATAAAAACAGATAAAGATACAAACAAAAATATTTACCTTTTTACGTCACCTCAGGACATCCAGTTCAATAGTGAGATAAAACCTCATTTAGATTTGCTCTCTAAATATAGAAATTTTAATCTTATTGAAAGTTCGTCATCTTATGTAACACAACACACTGAAGTGACGAGATATAATATTAATCTTATC
The DNA here is from genome assembly GCF_900095695.1 of Hafnia alvei. Classification (GTDB taxonomy): domain Bacteria; phylum Pseudomonadota; class Gammaproteobacteria; order Enterobacterales; family Enterobacteriaceae; genus Hafnia; species Hafnia alvei_B. Next base: position 34,589 of record NZ_FMIQ01000004.1, read on the forward strand.
CTATCGCTTATATATCAGTTTGAAGACGGAATTTTCCCTTGCTGGGGCAACATAAAGAATGGTTCTCAGTGGTAATGGGTTAGTTCACAGTTCCACCCTAAACTGGTTCCACCGTCAATTAGGTAAGGTTATTCTATTCATAAGTTTTCTACATGGAGAGGTCATAAATATGTATAAAAGCATTTTGGTGCCGGTAGATATTGAAGAGGATATTCTGACTCAAAACGCCCTGCGTCACGTTGAGTATTTGGCAAAAATGTCAGACGCTGATGTGCATTTTTTGTATGTTTTGCCCGATGCACAGGCCTTCGTTACCGCATACTCTTTTGGTATCAAAGAGTTTGAAAACAAAGCGGTGACCTATGCTGAAGAAAGAATTAGGGAGATCATGCAGGGGGTAGATTTGCCTGCAGAACGTATGTCTTACACCATTCGTTTCGGCACACCACGGGATGAGGCACTGCAACAGGCTGATGAAATGGGGGCTGACCTCATCATTGTTGGCTCACACCGCCCAAGCGTAAAAACTTATCTGTTGGGCTCGAATGCGGCAGGCATTGTACGCCATGCCAAAGTGAATGTGATGGTGATCCGTTAAAACGCCTATGTTCTCATCCTCTCTTTAGTGGGAGGATGAGAAAACACATCATGCCATCATTTCCCGATAACTGCGCTTTTCCCTATGTGAATCTTCCAGCCCTAACGCGAATGCTTGACGGCGTAAATCGCTGAGCAATTCTGGCACTGCCTGCTCATCATCGGTCATGATGGCGATTTCGGCAAAATAGCCCAGATTAGGAAGATGATCGAGGGTGATGTGGTAACGACCTAAAAAATAGATGCTGCGGTTTTTCTCCATGCGCAAACTGGGTTGAAAACCGAGTTTCTGCACCATGCTGGCCACTTTTTCGCAATCCTCAATATTAATTGCTTCGCATTCCGACGCGTCCGGCCCTTTAACGATCCATAGCTTAATACCAGACGGCTGCATTTCACGAATGCACATGCTAATGCCGCTCTTTTCTAGCGTTGAGCCTGAGTGCTCAGACGCTGGGCGATCATAGTAGCAATCGATCTCTCGATTATTGAGGTGAAAAGGCTCAGCGCCTGCCAAAGTGATGCGCTCGAGAAAGGCATCGGGATCGCTGAGGTGAAATTTCAGTTCAGCCTCATACTTCCCCGCAAAATGTTCGCTCGTCATGGGATATCTTATGTTGATAACACGATGTGCTGAAGGATAACACGGTAGCCAACTGCACTGCCGTTGGTGAGCGTTATTTGTGAAGTGCTTCTCTTATAAAATAAATAATTGAGGTGGCTGAATATCTATTATCGTAAAGATTTGTGGATGAACAATAGCGTTTGTTTTTTATGTAAATATAACCGTTGGATAGGTTATAAATAAATATCACTATAAGGTAAAAAAATAAAATTGTTGTGCATAACATTTCTCTAAATGTGCCTTTTGGTAGTCATTTTTTTATTTATGTTATTGATTTTATTTTATTTATTAATTTTATTTTGTATTTACTTACTGGCTTTACAACGCGGATAATTAAGGGCAATACTAATTCCAAGGAAAGAGCGGGTAAAACCCTAATGCGTTATATAAGGTTTAACAATAACACTCATTCTATTTTGTATGGCGGTTTAGTGCTCTGAGAATATATACCCCTCATACTTCAAAATGCATTTTTGTTGGCCGTGTTCACTCACCCGAATCACTTACTTGAGTAAGCTCATCGGGCTTCGTTCACTTGCCGCCTCAATGCAACTAGAATTATTTTGGGTATAGATAAATATCCTCAGCGCGACTAAACGTTATGTTTATTTATCTGTAAGGATAAACACATGATGAAAGTATTAATTGTTGAAAGTGAATTTCTCCATCAAGACACCTATGTGGGTGCCGCCGTTGAACGTTTGGCCGATGAGCTGAGCCGTCAAAATGTTGAGGTAATTAAAGCGGCCTCATTTGACGATGGTTATGCCATTTTGTCTGCCAATGAAGCTATCGATTGTCTGATGTTTAGCCGTGGGATGGATGATTCCGCTGAGCACGTGCTTGCTCAGCAAATGCTTAATAAACTGCATGAGCGGCAGGAGAATGTTCCGGTCTTTCTGCTGAGTGACAGAGAGAAAGCAACTCAGCAGCTTAGCCGCGAGATGATGGAGCAAATTGATGAATTTGCTTGGATCCTTGAAGACACCGCTGATTTTATTGCCGGGCGCGCCGTTGCTGCCATGAACCGTTATCATCAGCAGCTGCTGCCACCGTTGATGACGGCGCTGATGAAATATAGCGACGTTCATGAATATTCATGGGCGGCGCCGGGCCATCAGGGCGGCGTTGGTTTTACTAAAACGCCTGCCGGTCGTTTTTACCACGACTATTACGGTGAAAACCTGTTCCGCACCGATATGGGGATTGAACGTACCTCGTTAGGCTCTTTACTCGATCACACCGGCGCATTCGGTGAAAGCGAAAAGAACGCGGCGCGCGTATTTGGTGCCGATCACTCGTATTCTGTGGTGGTGGGGACTTCTGGTTCGAACCGCACCATTATGCAAGCGTGCATGACCGAAGATGACGTGGTGGTTATTGACCGCAACTGCCATAAATCCATCGAGCAGGGGCTAATATTAACCGGCGCCAAACCGGTTTACATGCTGCCAAGCCGCAACCGTTATGGGATCATCGGGCCAATCTATCCGCAGCAGATGCAGCCGGAAGTGATTAAAGAAAAAATCGCCAACAGCCCACTGAGTAAAAACAAGCAGGGCCAGCAGCCTTCTTATAGCGTGGTGACCAACTGTACTTATGATGGTGTGTGCTACAACGCCAAAAATGCGCAGGATTTATTGGAAAAAACCACTGACCGCATTCATTTCGATGAAGCTTGGTATGGCTATGCACGCTTTAACCCAATGTATCGCGATCATCACGCCATGCGTGGAGAACCTGGCGATCATGAAGGCCCAACGCTGTTTGCGACCCACTCAACGCACAAACTGCTCAATGCGTTATCTCAGGCATCTTATATTCATGTGCGCGATGGCCGTGGTGCCGTTGATTTTTCACGCTTTAACCAAGCATACATGATGCACGCTACCACTTCGCCACTGTATGCGATCTGCGCTTCTAATGACGTAGCGGTGTCGATGATGGACGGTAACAGCGGTCTCTCGCTGACGCAGGAAGTGATTAATGAGGCGGTCGACTTCCGTCAGGCGATGGCGCGTTTGTATAAAGAGTTTACTCAGGATGGTGATTGGTTCTTCAAACCGTGGAACCAAGAAATTGTCACCGATCCGGCTACCGGTAAGCAGATGGCGTTTGAAGATGCGCCGGCTCAGCTTCTGGCAACCGAACAAAGCTGCTGGGTGATGAATCCTGAAGATAACTGGCACGGCTTTAAAGATCTGCCTGAAAACTGGAGCATGTTGGACCCTATCAAGGTCAGCATTTTGGCTCCAGGCATGGGCGCTGACGGTGAGCTGCAAGAGAAGGGCGTACCAGCGGCTTTGGTAACCGCATGGCTGAGCCGCCACGGCATTGTGCCGACGCGTACCACCGATTTCCAAGTGATGTTCCTGTTCTCCATGGGGGTCACCAAAGGGAAGTGGGGCACGCTTATCAACACGTTGCTCTCGTTTAAACGCCATTATGATGCCAATACCGCGCTATCTTCAGTATTGCCCGATCTGGTTGCGCAGCAGCCTGAAATCTACGGCAAGCTAGGTTTGCGTGATTTAGGCGACAAAATGTTTGCCTATCTGCGCAAAAACAACCCAGGAGCTAAACTAAATGCGGCTTATTCTGGCCTGCCAGAAGCGGTAATAACACCGCGTGCGGCTTATCAGGCTATTGTTGCGAATAAGGTGGAGATGGTTGCGATTGACGGTCTGGTCAACCGTGTTGCAGCCAACTCCATCATCCCTTACCCACCGGGAATCCCAATGCTATTATCCGGTGAAAGTTTCGGCGGTGAAGAGAGTCCACAGATCGGTTATCTGCGAGCTCTACAAGCGTGGGACCACGAATTCCCCGGTTTTGAACATGAAACCGAAGGGACAGAAATTATCAACGGTGTTTATCACGTGATGTGCGTACGCACGGAATAACCCTCGTTGGTGATGAAGCAAAGACACCACAGCAAAAAAAGATAAAGCAGTTTCTCTTGTAGTATTTGCGCGGGTATATCCCGCGCTTTTTCATACCTGTATGTTTATTTTTTATTCTGTAATTGTACGATTACTATGCGTAAAAAAAATGATACGGCAGTATTTATCCTCGTTATATTGAATAATTAGAAAAGCTCTGTATTTTAGTGTCGGGTCGTAGAATTGTCATATGTATTACTTTTTCTTTTATGTCTTATTACTTTAGCCGATAAGCCTCGTGTAATAACGGCATTTTATTCTTTACGTCTGTAGGATGTCTTAATATGAAACTCAGTAACAACGAAGGTTGCGTTGTCGTTTTAACGCGCAAAGATGTCACTGTTAATTTTAACTCTGAGAATGAAGTTACATTCAAAGCTAATCACATGATGCTAATTTCATGTAAAAATAACGTAATAGATTTTTCAGAGTTGGATGACTCAGCAGTATTATATTTGAATAAAGATGTTGTTAAGGACTATATCCATTTCTTAAAAAAAGACATCAGCGCGCTGTCTCCTAATCTGCGTTCTACACCGTGCTATATGATTGAACGCTGCCAAACACCACATATTTTCCAGGAGGCGGTGCGACTATCGCAAGATGCGCTAAATAGTGAAGTTGACCGTGAGCGTAGCCGTTGTCTTTCGTTCACCGTTTTATCTATTTTCCTAAACAATAACAATCTAATACCGTTTCTTATTCGTGAGATTAGAAGCAATCTTAGCGCGAATGTTTACAGCATCATTCAGAGCAATATGCATAAAGAATGGAGCCTGACGTCCGTCGCCAGCTGCCTGTGCTTAAGTCCTAGCTCATTGAAAAAGAAACTAAAAAATGAAGATACCACCTACAGTAAAATTATCACTGACTGTAGAATGCGCTATGCCGTTGAGCAACTAATTGTTTTTAATAAAAATATTTCCCAGGTTTCTTCTCTGTGTGGCTATAGCAGCACCTCCTACTTTATCTCGGTATTTAAAGAATACTACGGTATGACACCGCTAAACTACGTACACCAATATAGAGATAAAATGATTGCATAGAATCTCACTATAAATGAATATATTTTTAATATCTAAAGTTGCCTCTGTATTGGCCGAGCGCACTTACTAAATTGTTTGCTTTAGTAATATTTAGCTGCTGCCGAAATGCAACTTGAACTACCTTAGGGTAAAGGTCGTAATATATTTATCTTGGGACGATTGAGTATATATTTATGAAGTTTGAAAAGTTATGTAATCTTTTAATTATTTATCTTTATAAATATTATTTTTAACTAAATTGTCATTGGCTAAAAATATGCCGGAAATGGCGACGTTAGCTGTTTGCTACTGTCATGATTTAACTCTGAGAGTAATATAATTTCTACCAAAAATTCTATTTAACTTAAGGTTAGATTATGTCTTCGGATTCTGAATCTCATAAAGTAGGCCTTATTCCCGTTACCTTAATGGTATCAGGGAACATTATGGGCTCCGGCGTATTTTTATTACCGGCAAACTTAGCCTCCACCGGCGGAATTGCAATCTACGGATGGTTGGTGACAATCATTGGCGCATTAGCGCTTTCAATGGTGTACGCCAAGATGTCGTCTTTAGATCCCAGTCCCGGCGGTTCTTATGCTTATGCCCGTCGTTCTTTTGGCCCATTCCTCGGTTATCAAACCAACGTGCTGTATTGGTTAGCCTGTTGGGTGGGGAATATCGCGATGGTGGTAATTGGCGTTGGCTACCTCAGTTATTTCTTCCCTATATTGAAAGATCCGATGGTGTTGACCATTGCCTGCGTTGTCGTGCTGTGGATCTTCGTGTTGCTCAATATTGTTGGGCCACAGATGATCACCCGTGTTCAAGCGGTGGCGACGGTATTGGCGCTGATCCCAATCGTGGGGATTGCGGTGTTCGGCTGGTTTTGGTTTCGCGGTGAAACCTATATGGCAGCGTGGAACGTCAGTGGTCAAGGCACATTTGGCGCCATCCAGAGCACCTTGAGCGTAACCTTATGGTCATTTATCGGGGTAGAGAGTGCCTCAGTGGCGGCTGGCGTGGTTAAAAATCCGAAGCGCAACGTTCCGATTGCAACCATTGGCGGGGTGCTGATTGCCGCCGTGTGTTATGTGTTATCTACCACCGCGATTATGGGGATGATCCCGAATGCGGCACTGCGTGTTTCTGCTTCACCTTTCGGTGATGCGGCGCGTATGGCGCTTGGTAATACAGCAGGCGCGGTAGTTTCATTCTGTGCAGCAGCGGGCTGTTTGGGCTCATTAGGTGGCTGGACGCTGCTGGCAGGCCAAACGGCGAAGGCCGCGGCTGATGATGGCTTATTCCCACCCATTTTCGCCAAAGTTAACAAGGCGGGTACACCGGTTGCAGGTTTGCTGATAGTTGGTGTACTCATGACTATTTGTCAGTTCGGCAGTATTTCACCGAATGCGGCGAAAGAGTTTGGTTTGGTTTCGTCGGTGAGTGTGATCTTTACGTTGGTGCCTTACCTTTATACCTGTGCGGCATTGTTGCTGCTAGGCCACGGCCACTTCGGTAAAGCTCGCCCAGTTTATTTGGCGATTGTCAGTATCGCGTTTATCTACTGTATCTGGGCCGTTATCGGTTCTGGTGCGCAGGAAGTGATGTGGTCGTTCGTGGTACTCATGGTTATCACGGCGCTTTATGCCTTGAACTATAACCGCCAACATAAAAATCCTTATCCGCTGGATAATACGAATCCCGATGGTTCGCTAAAAGCATCGGCAAAAAACTGAGTTAAAAATTTTATCACTTGATTTTCGCCCGCATCGGCTACGCCTCTGCGGGTTTTTTTATTGGTCTATTTAGGCCAGAGCGCAGCGCTGCTGCAGCTGGGTCAGGACTGTTAGAGCGCGCTGTGCGTCGGCGGCAGGAATGAAAATGTGGTCATGATAATAAGCGGCCACAACGTTGGCGCTGATACCCGCCTGAGCGAGTTCAGTGGCAATTGCGGCGGTTAGCCCAACGGCCTCAAGGCTAGAATGAACCGTGAGCGTGATTTGACGGAAGTCTGCACTGGTATCGAGGCCAGCCGTCTGTGCGCCTTCGCGAGTTAAAATCAGCGTGATCCCTTCGGCTTCTAAAAAAAGCCCCAGCGGGTTTAGCGCGGCGGCTTGTTCCAACGTAAGTGATTGGCTGGTACAAAAAACGAAAGCTTGGGTGTTGAGTGTCGGCTCCATCGAGGCCAGAAGCTGAGTAATATCTTTAATGCCGCTCATGTGGGTATCTCCTTAATATTTTTGCGCTAGATTAGCGGGCGATCGATGTGGCGTTAAATTAAAAAAAGTTTGCAACAATTAGGTATGCTAATAGGAGTACGTCGTAACACTATGAGAGAGGGGAAGGTCATGATTGAAGTGATTCTGGTTGATGAAAACGATATGCCGATTGGCAGAATGGAAAAGCTCGCGGTTCATCAGCAGGGACTCTTGCATCGAGCCATCTCCGTGTACATTTTTAACGATCATAATGAGCTATTGATCCAGCGGCGTGCGGCGGAAAAATATCATGCAGGCGGCCAGTGGAGTAATACCTGCTGCGGTCACCCGCTCCCCGGTGAAGATACCCAAGAAGCGGCGATGCGGCGGCTCTATCAAGAAATGGGGATGGCGTGTGCGCTGCACGAATCTTTTGAACTAAGTTACTGCCTCGACGTTGGGGGAGGGCTCACTGAACACGAGCTGGCACATGTTTTTATTGGTCACAGCAACGTGGTTCCGCAGCTTAACGCAGAAGAGGCCGATGCTTTTGCTTATCATCCAGTGGATGAAATTTTAGAGCAAATGCGGCTCGAGCCTGAGCGTTTTACGCCGTGGTTTAGGCTGTGTCTGCCGAAAGTCATCGCACATCTCGGCTGATACATCTCGGTTGATGTTATGCGCGGCGCTGACGAATATTTCCTGACACTACCGTCTGTAATGAAATGTCGGCTATGTGATTTTATGTCGATTGGTTCAAAAGTTAGCTTATTGATTGTTTTTAAAGTCTTTTATCTGAAAAAGTTGGTATTTGGCTTGTCTCGTTATCCTCTGACTAAAACTCATACGTAAAGTTGTTTAAATCGCATTCAAAAAAATTGAACAAGAGGCTCAAAACTATCCGATTTTAACTCTCCGTTAACCGATCTATTCTTTAGTCATCGGAAGGCGGGCGCCTTTCAAAACGACAAAATTTCAAGAAAGGTAAACGTTATGAAAATCATCAAAAATTTAGCTGTAGTTTTCGCACTCTCTGCAACCGCATTTGCTGCTACTGCCGCAGACCTCTCTTCTCAGCCAGCGTCTGACATGCAGAAAATGGGCGTAGTGTCGGTCAGTGGCGCAACCAATCTTGACGGTTTGGAAGCTCGCGTAGCGGCTAAAGCTGAACAGGCTGGCGCATCTTCTTACCGCATTATTTCCACCTCTGGGAATAACAAAATGCACGCGACCGCTGAACTGTATAAATAATCGATACTCGCCATACTTGGCGCAGTCTCTGTAGTTCAGAAGCCGTACAGAAAAGGCCTTTCCCAATCAATGGGAAAGGCCTTTTTGTTTTTTATATTCAGGGGAGTGGTTGTGCCTTTCTCGCGGTTTTGGTGGTAGCCTAAGAAATCGCATCTGAAGATGTAAATTTTATTCGGTACAACGGGCGTTATCGCGGAGGACTGCACTGTGGGGATTAACATCGTGGATAAGAAAATCGGTTTTATTGGCTGTGGCAATATGGGCAAGGCGATTTTAGGCGGTCTGGTGGCGAGTAAACTGATCTCACCGGAAAATATCACGGTGTATAACCGTAGTGCGCAAAGCGTTGAGGCGATTAGCCAGGAGTTTGGCAGCCAAGGTGCCAGCAGCGCCGATGAGGTTGCTAAGCAGGCTGATATTCTGATCGTAGGCGTTAAGCCAAATATGATGACGAATGTTTTGGGTGAAATCAGAGAATCGCTCAAGCCAAACGCGATTGTGGTTTCCATTGCCGCAGGTGTCACGCTAGAAACGCTGGAGTTTGCGCTGAAAGATGGGCAAAAAGTGGTGCGCGTGATGCCAAATACGCCGGCGTTGGTGAATGCAGGAATGTCGTCAATTACGCCGAATAAGCAAATGACCGAGGATGAAAGCGCGCTGATTGTGGAAATTTTTAGCAGTTTTGGTAAGGCTGCTATTGTTCCCGAATATCTGATTCATTCCGTGGTGGGCGTCAGTGGCTCAGCACCTGCCTATGTATTTATGTTTATTGAAGCGATGGCTGATGCTGCGGTGTTGGGTGGAATGCCACGCGCTCAGGCCTATCAGTTTGCCGCGCAGGCGGTGATGGGAGCGGCCAAAATGGTGCTGGAAACCGGTAAACACCCCGGTGAGCTCAAAGATATGGTGTGTTCTCCAGGGGGAACCACCATTGAAGCCGTGAAAGTGCTTGAGCAAAAAGGTCTGCGTGCGGCCGTGATGGATGCGATGCAAAGCTGTATGGCGAAGTCAGAAGAGATGAGCCGCCGTTAATTATTACCCGTTTTTACCCCACTATTTGATGCCCCATTTTATGGGGCATTTTCTCAGACAATTCCCCCATATGATTCTTTGCCTAAGTCCGTCACCATAGCCGCGAGGCTGGTGCCGACATTTTTCTGCTGAATAGTCTCTCGCCGATTAAGAACTTTCTTGGTAAATTCCGTCGCCGCATCTGAACGATTTAGAATGCGGTGTGTCTCATGTTTTCTAGGGTTAGCAACAAGGTTTCAGAAAGTAATGCAAAAAATAAAATTGCTATCACAACCAATGCAGGCGCTGCTGTTAGCGATTTATATTGGTATTTTTCTTAATATTCCGGTGTTTTTACGCCGTTTTGACGAAGTCAAAGAGGGTCTCCATTTTTCTAAATGGTTAACGGGAAGTTTAGAGGTGATGGTTGTTCTCCTCTTTACCTTCTTTATTTTGAGAGTGTGTTCGCTGGGAGGACGCTGGTTCTTCAAAATTACGGCGACGCTCATCACGTTGATCTCTGTGGCTGCAAGCTACTACATGACGGCATTTAACGTCGTGATTGGCTACGGCATTATCATTTCCGTATTTTCTCCAGGCGATTTGGGGCTATTCTCTGAGGTTGTCGGCTGGAAGTTTGTGTTGTGGTTTGTCGCCGCCAGTATCATTCCTTTGGCGATCATCTGGCTGGGTTCAGCGCATAACACCTTGCTTGAACAGCTGAAAACACCGGGTAAAAGAATCATATCTTTAGTCGGGATGGCGCTGATCGTTGCCGTGGTCTGGGTACCATTAAACTTAATGGGAACCGCGCAGAAAGAAATAGACCAGAAGAATAACGTTGATATGCCAAGCTATGGTGGCGTGGTGGCTCACTCTTACTTGCCATCAAACTGGCTGGCGGCGTTCGGATTATATGGCTACACCGCGCTGGATGAGCGACAGGATGAAGCCGACTTATTTGATCCAGCGGATCATTTTTCTTACGTTGCGCCTGAAGGGATTGATGATACCTATGTGGTGTTCATCATCGGTGAAACAGCGCGTTGGGATCATATGGGGATTCTAGGCTATGAGCGTGACACCACGCCACAGTTGGCCAAGGAACCTAATCTAGCCGCGTTCCGCGGTGAGTCCTGCGATACATCAACCAAACTTTCCCTGCGCTGCATGTTTGTGCGTGAAGGCGGAACGGAAAACAACGCCCAGCGGACGCTGAAAGAGCAGAATATTTTCTCTGTATTACATCAGCTCGGATTCAGCTCTGAGCTCTTTGCGATGCAGAGTGAGATTTGGTTCTACAACAATACCGATTCAGATAACTTTTCGTTCCGAGAGCTTATCGCGGCAGAACATCGTAACGATGGGAAACCGGTTGACGATATGCTGTTGGTGGAAGAGTTGCAGAACTCATTACAAAAGTATCCGAAGGGTAAACATTTAGTGGTGCTGCATACGTCGGGTTCCCACTATTTGTATACGCAGCGTTACCCGCGTAGCTATGCGAAGTTCAAGCCAGAGTGTATGGGCGTGGATGACTCTTGTACCAAAGAGCAGCTGATGAACTCCTATGACAACAGCATTTTGTACACTGACAACATGATTAAAAGCGTGATTGATCAGGTGCGTGATAAAAAAGCCTTGGTGTTTTATGCCTCTGATCACGGCGAGTCGATCAGTGATAATGAGCATTTCCACGGTACTCCGCGTGAAATGGCTCCGCCAGAGCAGTTCCGTGTGCCGTTGATGGTATGGGCATCGGATAAGTTCTTAGCTTCAGGTGACAATGCCAAAATGTTTAAGCAGGTGCAAAAGCAGGCAAAGCAGGGGCAGACTCATAGGCATGTTGAGCTGTATGACTCGATTCTGGGTTGCTTAGGCTATACCTCGCCAAACGGCGGAATTAATCAAAACAACAACTGGTGTCGTTTTTAATTCAATAAGTTAGTCTTCATGAGCCGAGAGGAACCACTCCTCTCGGCTTTTTTATTCCTAAAAGCCGTTTTCTTCGCATTAAGTTTCTCTCAAGTTCCCTTCTGGCATGCCGATAGACTGATCAATCTTCAGTCAGTTTCCTCTGTTCATAATTTACTCTCCGTAGAGAGGGGCATTTTGTACTGGCTGAGAGAGATACCACATCTGATGTCTTCTTTTGCAGGCTCTTTCATTCCTAGGGATACAACTATATGAGTAAACACCTGACAGTTCGTGGTGGGCTGGCACTCATCATGCTGGTTTATACGCTATTGCTGCTGATGATCAGCATTATCGGCATTCAATCGGTTCGCCAAATTAATCAAAGACTGGCCGTTGTGAATCAGGTGCAGGCCGAAGAGCTGAGCCCACTAGCAGCCAGCTTTAATGCCACGCTACGGGCACGTACGGCGGGTGCATTATCCGTTAATGGAGATGGGTAAATTAGCGGCGGCAGACGATAGCCGCCTACGGGCGGAGAAATTGATCGGTGAGGCTGATGCATCTATGCAGAAATTTACCGATCTGAAAAAACTGACGCCGCGCGGTGCGCAACTGAGCGCCGAGCTGGAAAATACCTACCAAATCTACGTCAATCAGGCGTTGCGCCCTATGCTGCAGGCGCTTAAAGCCAATGATAGCGCGGCTTATTACGCATTATTAGAAGATCAGTTGCGCAATTTATCTGCCAATTTTGATCAGGACCTGCGTGATTTCCGTGGTTTTGCCGATGAAGTTGGCCAAAAGGCACTGTCAGACGCGCAACATGACTATCAACGCGACCTGATTATTATCAGCGTATCTTTCGCATTTTCGTTGCTGATTGGCGCGCTATGTTGGGTTGCGTTGCGCAAAATCATCCTGAATCCATTGGAAAGTTTAGACGGGCATGTTTCCCTGATTGCCAGTGGTGATTTGTCTCAAGATCTTGAGAGCGAAGGAAAATCAGAAATTGCCAAGCTGGGACGCCGCGTGCTCACAATGCAGACTTCGCTGGCAGATACGGTCAGTCAGGTGCGTGATGCCAGTATGCAGGTCGACGTTGGGGCAAAAGAGCTGACCGTTGGCAACAGGAACCTGTCGCAACATACAGAAGAGCTGGCCGCCTCGCTGGAGGAGACCGCCGCGAGCATGGAGCAGTTGACCGCAACGGTGAAACAGAATGCGGACAATGCCGAACAGGCTAATCAGCTGGCAGGGAATGTTTCTCATACCGCCGATAAAGGGGCGGAGATCGTCAGTGAAGCCATTGCCCGTATGCAGGGGATCTCGAACAGTTCACAGAAAATTGCCGACATTATCAGCGTGATTGACGGGATCGCCTTCCAAACTAATATTCTCGCTTTAAACGCCGCCGTTGAAGCTGCTCGCGCGGGTGAACAAGGGCGTGGGTTTGCGGTGGTTGCTGGTGAAGTGCGTAACTTGGCGCAGCGCAGCGCTCAATCAGCCAAAGAGATCAAAACGCTGATTGAAGATTCTGCTCGTCGGGTGAAAGAGGGCTCATCGATGGTGACCAACGCGGGTGATACCATGGCCGATATCGCCAAGGAGATTCGTCAGGTTACGGCGCTGATGAGTGAAATTTCTGAGGCTTCTCACGAGCAAAGTCGCGGTATTGAGCAGGTGAATCAGGCGATTTCACAGATGGATCAGGTGGCGCAACAAAATGCGGCGCTGGTGGAAGAGTCTGCCGCAGCGACCGGTTCTTTAGAGGAGCAAAGCGGAAATCTGATGCAAAGCATGAGCGTGTTTAGGCTCACGGCGAACGGATAATCAACACCAACCTCCCCTTGTTTCTTAAGCTGCAAAGGGGAGGTTTTCGCGCGACCTATTCGGCGCGAATAAACGTGACCAACTTAGGTTGAGCGATGCGCTGATAGTCCTGCGTGTTGAGGATCAGTGAACGCTCAAGCGTACCGGCGTTAAATGCTAATTCATCGAAGCGTTGAAATAACAGCGGATCGGCCACCAATAACAAGTCTGGGTGGAAGCTAAAAGGCGGAATTGCACCAAATACGCAGTCGGTTAATGCATCGACTTCCACCGGGCTGGCTAATGACGCTCGGGTGCCGCCGATGCCGTGCGCTAACGCGCTGAGATCGGCCTGTTGGTCGGCGGGCAGTATGGCTAAAACATGTTGCTTAATCCCGTTTCCCTTCACATGGCAGACTAGCGCCTTGGCTCCCTGTCCAAGCTGGGTGCCGCGAATTTTTGCCACTTCTTCAGATTTTCCCGCCATAGGGTGTTCTACAACGCGGTAACGAGCCTGATGCTCATCAAGCAGAGCCGTTAAACGCGCAAATGTTGCTATCGACATGCTATCTCTCCTGAGTCGCTGTTCACTCCACATCTTTCTCGAAGTTACTTGGCGACATTTCTGGTGTTATTTCATGTTGCACTATTTTTGCGTGAAAAAATCGTTGTACAACATATAAAGATGAGCGGCGCTCCAAGAGAAATTCGGTGCGCCTTGCTGCTCGCCGTTAAGCGGATTGTAGTTTTCGCGAATTGGACCATCAGCGATCAGGCCATTGGCATGAGCAAAGAAGCGATTTGCCATTTCCACCGCGTCAGTACGATATCCATAGCGTTCCATGCCTTTTAGCCCGAAGTAGAGCTGATCCACCCACACGCGTCCGCGCCAGTAAATATCCGCGCCAAATGCCGGGTTGGTGAGGGCGGCGGTGCCGAGCGGCACATAGGTATTAAACTCTTTCGGGTCTTTCATGATTTTCACCACGGCATCGGCATGTGCCTGAGTTGCCGCGCCGTTAAACAGCGGTGACCAGCCTTCGGGCCCTTTGCCACGTGCGACTATCGGTTTACCCGCACAGCCATTTGCCAACGATTTAGCTTCGATGCGAATGTCGTAATAGAAGCCGGTCGCGTCATCGAACATGCAGGTGTTGATGTAATCGGCCAGTTTTTTAGCGTGCTCGCGGTATTTCTGCGCGTCATCCTTTTTACCCAGAATATCGGCCATTTCAGCCAGATAGCTGCTATCGCTGTACATATAGCTGGCCTGATCCACCGACTCTTGCAAAAGCGAATAACCCAACAGCGTGCCATCAGAAGCGCGATTTTCGGCGAAAAGCACCTGCCAGTCTTCGCGTTTACCGCCTTTATCCACATAACGCTGCAACTGATCGGGCTCGATAAAACCGAATACCGCTGCGCCATCGCGTCCAGATTCCCATGCGGCTGCAACCTGTGCGGGAATATCAATGCTGTCATACTTTCCGCTGCGCAATACGCGGTTGTAATTGTCCAGACCCACCATTTTTTGTTCTTTGTTGCCGCGTTTAACGGTAAAGATCATTTCACCTTTGGCTGTGTTATGCGCTTTGTCGCGCGTTGCGCCATATTCAGGTACGCCATTTTGGTTGTGGTCACGGTTGCGCAACCACCAGTCGTGGTAGGCCACCAGATGCGGGTACATTTCTTCAAGCCAGCCTTTATCGCCGGTCGTTTTGTACACTTCCATGACAGACCAAGCCGCAAGGCTCGGTTTGGTGTTGCGTTCATTCCAGTTACTGCCATCGCCGCCGCGTTCCGGACTGGTGTTATAGGCGAGCAGATCGGGCACAAAACCCGCATCCCACGGGCGAACAGGATCGTCAGCCGCAATCTGCCAAGCGAACACGGCGCGAATGTTATCTTTGGCGACGTCAGGGTTGAAATGCGCCATGGCATAAGCTTGTTTCCAAGTGTCCCACGGCCAAGTTTGGTTGCCGGAGAACCAGCGTCCGGTCACAGACGGAGTCACCGAATCAAATTTCATCGCCCCGGCAACACTACGCCAGTTACCGTTTAGCGTCTCGATAGCTTTAACGGCGACTCTGGTTTGCGCAGGTGTCGCATCAGGATTGTTCAACCCTGTTTTCAAATAGCCCTCCCAGCGTTGCTCCGATGCTGCGAGGTACGCCTGAGGATGCTTGAGAATATCGGCAATTTTGCTCTGTTCTTTTTGGACTTCGGCAGCGGTCAGTAAATGAGAGTAGGTGGTGTAAACCGTGGTTGATCGCTCAATGTTCGCTTTAGCGACAAAACTGTGTCCGTTGATTTGCGTGTTCATCGGTAACGTTTTATGGATTTGGTATTGGGAGTCACCGGAAGTCATTAGATTTGCGTCGGCGCGCACTTTACCAAAGGTAACATTCAGGCCGTCTGTCGTGGCATGCAACGTTCGAGTGTAGCTAGGAAACGCCTGCTCAATGGTTTTATCCGACTGCGGTTTCTGTTCTTGAAGATGATATTTTTCCAGCAGCTCGCCATCCCAAACCAGCTCGAGTGGTGCGTCGGTGGTGATTTCGGTCGCCAACAAAGAAGTGCGGGAAGTGACAAAACGCAGCGTCATTTTTACGTGAACGTCAGGTGCGGTCAGTGTCTGAACAAGCGCACCAGGAATGCTGTACGCCTGCAGGGTAAACGCCACTTTCTGGCCGTTTTTAATCACGCTCAGACGGTCGAAATTGTCGGCCATAAAGTTGATATATTCTTCGGTAAGCAGCGCAGGACCGGGGAATCCGCCCATGCCTTCACTGCTTGCCGGTAATAAATGACCATGCCATGCGCCGTCATCAAATAATGGATTGAAGCGCTGATGCTCGTCAAAGTCGTAATCGAGCATGGCATGTGGCGCGCCGGTATGGTTAATCACATTTTTATAGTCGTTGGCTTGTAATGGCGTGGTGTCTTGGTGAGTCGTTTTACATCCAGCCAGTATCAGCACGGCTGCGAGGGGAGCAAGATGGAATAATGTTTTCATGTTGTATCCTTACCAATAGAAATATTGCATCAGAAATACTGAGTTGCTGGCATCCGTGCTGTCGTTACGCAGATAAAAACGGCTGTCGAGAGCGGTGGCAAATTTACCGTCAAAGTATTCGTACCAGATACCAAACTGCGCATAAGAAGTGGTTTGGTCCTCAGCATTATCTAGCCAATGCTTGGCATAACTCCACGCGGTGGAAAGGTAAAGCCCTTTGCTTGGTTCAACCATGCCGCTAATCATCATCCCGCTTTCGGAGCCTGGGTTATGACCATCGCCTTTGCCGGTATGATGCCAAACGCGTCCAGCGAGATGCTTACTCTGCAAACCCAGCAGATAGAGTTGCCCTGTGCCATCGGTGATTTCCAGCCCGTTAAGCAGGGTTAAATCTGGCCGAATATCGTATTGAAGATAACCGTTGATCATCGCCTGATACGTGTATTTATCTGAATAACGGTCATATTTACCGAAATGGAGCCACGCTTTGCTTTCGTCAACACGGCTTTCTGGGGCCGCGGTGATGCTGTAGCGTAAATCTCCGGTGAGATTTTGTACTTTAGCGGCATAGGTTAAATCGCGAGTATTGGGGATCACATAGCCATATTCCGGCGTGAAGTCACCCCACCATTGCAAGTCGTCCAGTGATGAATCGTTGCGCCCACTTAATATCCACTCGGTGCCTTTATCGGTGCGGTAGCCACCGTAAAAACGGTTTATGCCGCCTTCGAAGCCGCCCCAGCTGTGGTCTGGTACCCACGCGTTGCCCTGATGGTCAGCCTGAACTGTCCAGCCTTCGCCATAGAGCAAACCAAACCAGTTGCCGTGTTTGACCTCCAGTCCTCCTTCTATGTAGGTGCCGTCACTGTATTTGTGCTTATCATCTCCGTTTAGATAAACACTGCCGCCTAACCCCATTTCGCCATAAAAGCGGAATGCGGTTTCGGCATTGCTGGCAGAGATATCCGGTGGGGTGGGCATTTGTCGCTCTGCGGGTTCAATAGTTTCAGCCGCCTGCAACATTCCTATCGGTATGAACAATAAAGCCAGTGGAGTCCGTAATAAATTTTTAACCATGAAATCCATTCCTTGTCGTAATCACTGCATTCATGCGGTGCAATGGAAATCATCTTAGTTAAAATTTTACTAAAAAATACACTAAAATTAGTAAAGCGATAGCTTGATCACAACTTCAAATGGCGGGTGAATGGGTTAAATACAGCGGTATACATGCTACTATTGTGCCATTGAGCTATTGTTTTCATCTGATGATTATTGGGATTTTATGGCTACATTGAAGGAAATCGCGAAGGCGGCTCAGGTCTCGGTGGCGACGGTTTCACGGGTGCTAAATGACGATCCCACGTTGAGTGTGAAAAGTCAGACACGCCAGAAAATCCTCGAAGCTGCAGAACGCCTAGAATACAAAGTCCCCAGCGCCAAGCGTCAGGCCAATCAATACCTGACTTTTGCCGCACTTTATACTCATGGTAAAGAGCTGGAAATTAACGATCCTTATTACCTAGCGATGCGTTATGGTATTGAAACTCAATGTGAAAAATTGGGAGTTACTCTGGTTTCTTGCTACGACTTTAAAGGTGACGGCTCCTTGCCAGTTGCCGATGGTTTACTGATTATTGGTAAACCCCAGCCCGCAGCCCAAGAGATTCTTGAACAGCAAGAATTACCGTTGGTGTATCTTGATGGTGTGACTGACGATCCTCGTTTTGACTGTATCAGCGTCGACTTAACTCGAATCAGCCAGAAAGTGATCGACTATTTTATTTCGCGTGGCTATCGACGTATCGGATTTATTGGTGGTCGTGATGATGAAGAGTATGCCGACCCGCGTGAACTGGCGTTTGTTGAGTACGGGCGCAGCAAAAATGTTGTTCAGCCGCAAGATGTCTACTATGGCGATTTCAGCAGCCAAGCGGGTTATCAGTGTGCGATGAAAATGCTTTCTACATCAGATAATTACCCGCCTGCCTTGTTTGTCGCGACGGACTCCATCGCTATCGGTGTGTTGCGTGCACTGCATGAACATGAAATTAAAGTGCCACAGCAAATCGCGTTGATTAGCGTGAACGATATTCCTACCGCTCGCTTTGTGTTCCCGGCGCTTTCTACGGTGCGCATTCATTCTGAAACCATCGGCGCACAGGCCGTAAACCTACTGATGGAGCGCATTCGAGACGATCGTACCATTCCACTTTCGGTCTTTGTTCCAAGCTCTTTGCAGCTACGTGATACGACAATTTAACCGTATTTGACCCAGTGATGCGTTCTGGATCACAGGACGATTTATTGTGATCGTTGCGACATTTAGTAAACCATAGCTTTTTATTTTACTAAATATTTACTATTGTTTTCCCAACCCCACGTAAAGAGGATGTTGGCGTGAACAATTGGGAAAACATAGAAAAACAATCTGAGAATCGGCTGCCAGCACGAGCTTGGTTCCATAGCTACGATAGCGAAGAGCAGGCGAAAGGACTGGACCGTTCCGCAAGCCAAGGCTTTATGCTGCTAAGCGGAAAATGGGCGTTTAACTACTTCGACCATCCGGAAAAGGTGCCGGCTGAATTTTACCATCAGCCGATGGCTGAATGGGGTGACATCACCGTTCCGGGCATGTGGCAGATGGAAGGCCACGGCAAACTGCAATATACCGACGAAGGTTATCCGTTCCCGATTGATGTGCCATTTGTTCCCACCAACAACCCTACGGGTGCCTATCAGCGCCAGTTCTCTCTCCCTGCTGAGTGGCTACAGCGTCAAATCATTATTAAGTTCGATGGTGTTGAAACCTACTTTGAAGTCTACCTCAATGGTCACTATGTCGGATTCAGCAAAGGCAGCCGCCTGAGCGCCGAATTTGATCTCAGCCCTTATGCGCAAGCCGGCGAGAACCTACTTGCGGTGCGGGTAATGCAATGGGCGGATTCTACCTATATTGAAGATCAGGATATGTGGTGGATGGCGGGAATTTTCCGCGACGTTTACCTGATTGGTCAGCCGCAAGTTCATCTGCATGACTTAACGGTCGTGACTGAATTTGATGAAAACTACTGCGATGCGGAACTCCAGATCTGCTGCGTGCTTAATAATAACTCCACCGCACCAGCCGCTGGTTTACAGCTCCACGCACAGTTGTTTGATGGCGATAAATGTGTCGCTGAGCAGCATCAAAGTGCAGATGCTTTAAGTTGCCGGTTTTCGATGCGGGTCACACAGCCTAAGCAATGGAATGCCGAACAACCTAACCTCTATTTGCTGCTGTTAACCCTGCGTGATAGCCACGGCGACATTGTCGAAGTTGTACCCCAGCAAGTTGGATTCCGTGACATCAAAGTGCGCAATGGTCTGTTCTATGTGAATGGCCGCTATCTGAAACTGCATGGTGTAAATCGCCACGATCATGATCATAAAAAAGGCCGAGCGGTCGATATGGCGCGCGTTGAGCGCGACATTATTTTGATGAAGCAACACAACATCAACTCCGTTCGTACAGCTCATTACCCAAACGACCCGCGCTTTTACGCGTTGTGCGATCGATACGGCCTGTTTGTGATGGCTGAAACGGATTTAGAAAGCCACGGCTTTGCAAATATTGGCGATATAAGCCGTATTACTAATGACCCCGTGTGGGAGCAGGCCTACGTAGAGCGCATTGAGCGCCACGTTATGGCGCAGAAAAATCATCCTTCTATCATTATTTGGTCGCTCGGCAATGAGTCGGGTTACGGCTGCAATATTCGAGCGATGGCGGCTCGCTGTAAGCAACTCGACCCAACGCGGTTAGTTCATTATGAAGAAGACCGCGACGCAGAAGTTGTCGACGTTATCAGCACCATGTATTCGCGCGTCTCGATGATGAATGCATTTGGTGAGTACCCGCATCCGAAACCTCGCATCCTGTGCGAGTACGCTCATGCAATGGGCAACGGACCCGGCGGGTTGGCGCAATATCAGGCGGTTTTCAATCAGCATGAAAGCCTACAGGGCCATTACATTTGGGAATGGTCTGACCACGGTTTGCTGGTACATGACGAGCAAGGGCGTGAGCGTTATCAGTACGGCGGCGATTACGGCGACTTCCCGAATAATTATAACTTCTGCATGGATGGCCTGATTTATCCCGATCAGCGTCCAGGACCGGGGCTGCGGGAATACAAACAGGTGCTGTGCCCGGTCAATATTAGCTCGACAGACCAACCTGATGTGTTGCTGGTGGAAAACCGCTACTGGTTCAGCGCGATAAACGATATTGAATTACAGGTCAGTTATCAGATTGATGGTGAACTTATCGCGCAGCAAACGTTGGCTGCACCTTGTATACAACCAGGGGAAAAAGAAGAACTGCAGCTGGCTACACCCTCTCTGCCTGCGGGCGAAGTGTTTATCAATGTGGCAATCGTTAAGCGTAGTGCGACGTGCTACAGCGAAGCGCTGCATACCCTCGGTCACTTTCAAATTTTGCGTCAGCCAGCGGAGTCTCGCGAACCGTTGCCGCTTCGCAAACTGGGTGCATTACGTAATGAAACGCATGGACATCAGCAGGTTATCAGCGGGAATGGTTTTTCACTGACGTTCTGCCGTTTGAGCGGTGAACTGGTTTCATGGTTAGCAGACGGTGAGGAAATTGTTGGGCGAGCACCGCATCTGACTTTCTTTAAACCGACGATTGATAATCATAAACAGGAATTCGAAGGGCTGTGGCAGCCGTACCATATACATCTGATGCAGCATCATTTCCGTGCCATGCGGTGTTTCTCGCAAGGCGAAGATCAGGTTATTGAAATTGACAGCGTCGTTGCACCGCCGGTATTTGATTTTGGTATGCGCTGCACTTATCGCTGGCGAGTCACTCCAGCAGGGCATGTCACGCTGGATTTGTCCGGTACGCCATACGGAAATTATCAGGCCATTATCCCAAAAATCGGCCTCGATTTTGGCATCAACAAGCGCTTTAAACAGGTGGAATATTACGGGCGCGGGCCGGGTGAAAACTACGGTGATAGCTGCCAAAACAACCTGATTGGTCACTATCGCCAGCCGGTCGAAAGCCTGTTTGAAAACTACCCATTCCCGCAGGATAACGGCAACCGGCAAGAAGTGCGCTGGCTTAGCGTTGAGGATGAAAGGGGCAATGGTATTTTCATTCAACCGCGTAAGCCAATTAACTTCAGCCTCTGGCCTTATAGCGCTGAAATGTTGCAGCAGGCGCAGCACATCAACGAGCTGGAAGCGTGTGACTACCTGACGCTAAACCTCGATGACCAAATCCTCGGCCTCGGTTCTAACTCATGGGGTTCCGAAGTGCTCGATTCGTTCCGGGTTTACTTCAAACCGTTCCAATACGGTTTCACGATGGTGCCGTTCCGTAAAGTTGAAACCGCAACGAGCGAACTTGCGAAATATGATTTCCAACCGCAAACCGTACGCACACTTTCTTGATGAGGTAAGGCTAATGATTATTTTTAATACCTTAGACGAGTTCCAGCGTATTTATCGAGAGGGGAAAAAATGGCAGCGTTGTATGGAGGCTATCAATAACCTTAAAAATATTGCTCCTAATATTTTTTATTCGATAGGCGATTCGCTGGTATATCGCCTCGCTGATGGTTCTGTAGAGCCGGTAGAGTTATTTGAAGGAAATCGGCGTTATTTTGATGTGCATTATTATTTAGCCGGACAGGAAACGGTTGAGATTGCGAATAAAAACACGTTAACTCCAGAAATTGCCTATCGCGATGAGAGTGATAGGGAGTTTTATCGTGGCCGAGGCGAGGCTTATTCCCTCAAAGCGGGCAACGTTGTTATTTTCGAAAACCATCAGGCACGCCGCTTTGGGCAAGCGCAAGGCGTGAGGAAGGTTATTCTTCAGGTGACCGTTGAGGAGACGTATTTCCTTAATAAGTAAGCATGGGCTTTGTCGGGTGGGTAAGCGGAGCGCCATCCACTGCATATAGACTCTCGTGGGTGATGCTTCGCTTACCCACCCTACGTTTCTGCGCGGGACATTATTGTCCACGTAGAAAAATCACAATAATAATATCCTGTATTATGTGGAGTGCTACGTCCATGACCTCAACAAACAGAAATACAATTGGGAAGTTCGGGCTATTAGCCATGACATTTGCGGCAGTATTTAGCTTCAATAATGTCATTAATAACAATATTGAATTAGGTATTGCATCGGCACCGGTTTTTTTAGTGGCAACGCTTATTTATTTCATTCCATTTTGTTTGGTTATTGCCGAGTTTGTTTCGCTTAATAAAAACTCTGAAGCGGGCGTTTATGCGTGGGTAAAAAGTGCGTTAGGAGGTCGTTGGGCATTTATTACTGCATACACATATTGGTTCGTTAATTTGTTTTTCTTCACATCGCTACTGCCTAGTGTTATTGCGTATGCATCGTATGCATTCCTTGGCTATGATTATATTTTTACGCCATTGACCACTGCCATCATTAGCATCTGCTTGTTTGCATTTTCGACGTGGATTTCTAACCACGGCGCGAAATTATTGGGACCCATGACGTCTCTCACTTCCACGCTCATGCTGTTGCTGACGTTTTCCTACATTATTCTGGCGGGCGCTACGGTGATTGGCGGTGTAGAACCTGCGGACCCTCTCAACGTAGAGGCGATTACCCCTCATTTTAGCTGGGCGTTTCTTGGGATTATTGCGTGGATTTTTCAGGCAGCAGGCGGTGCCGAGTCTGTGGCGGTGTACGTCAATGACGTAAAAGGCGGCAGCAAAGTTTTTGTGAAAGTGATTATCCTTTCAGGCCTATTCATTGGTGGCTTATATACGGTTTCATCTTTGCTCATTAATGTGTTTGTTCATAAAGCCGATTTGCACTTTACCGGTGGCACGGTTCAGGTGTTTGAAGGGTTAGCACATCATTTTGGCCTGCCTGCGATGTTCATGAAGCGCTTTGTGGGGATTGTGTCTTTCACCGCGATGTTCGGTTCTTTGTTGATGTGGACTGCGGCTCCGGTAAAGATATTCTTCACGGAGATCTCAAGAGGGATTTTTGGTGAGAAAACCGTGCGCTTAAACCAACATGGTGTGCCGACTCGCGCCGCCTGGATTCAGTTCCTGATTGTTATTCCTCTGATGCTTATTCCTACTATTGGCTCAGGCAGCGTACAGGAGTTGATGAATACGTTGATCAACATGACGGCGGCGGCTTCTATGTTGCCCCCACTATTTATCATGCTGGCGTACCTAAACTTACGTATCAAATACGATGAGGTGAATCGCGATTTCCGCATGGGATCGCGGATGCAGGGCATCACTATTGTCAGCGTGCTGATTGTGATTTTCACCGTTGGGTTTATTGCCTCAACCTTCCCGACCGGTGCAAGCATTATGACCATCATGTTTTATAACGTTGGCGGGCTGGTTATCTTCCTTGGTTATGCCTGGTGGAAATATAACAAGTACGAAAAAGGCTTGGACGCGCAGATGCGATATGAAGCCGATACACCGCTGGCGCAAATTGCGCTGGAGCGGCAGCGGGACAACATAACAACAGCGGCTATTCCTGTGAGCCATTAGCTGTGTCATTAAATCAGCCAGCCTGCTAAATCAGACTGGCTTTTCTTGTTCAACCTAAGTGCGATCTTACTTGCCCTGACTTGATGCGAAGTGGCCAAAATAGCTCCCTGAAACAGGGCATCGGACCTCGGATCACAGCATTTCCTCCTGTTGATAACGCAGATCACAAACTCAATTGTTCAGATATTCATCATTTAGCGAGAATTTTTTCAGCAAGTTTGGCAGCTGTATTCTCTATTAAAGATTTGTTACATGGTGAAATGAGGTGATATTTGCGTGGTAGCATAAATTTTAATCCTGTAAATGTTATCAATACGTTTCTTTAATGTTTGTATGCTGTATATCACAGTCCTTGTAAATCACGTTTGGTTATATTGACGTCACCTTAAACACTTGCGAAATTGGTATGCATAAGGTGGGTGATTAACACTGGGATCCCTTTCCGAGTGCTACCCAATGTGGCCCCGAAGAATCGTTCTCTTTGGCATGCGGGTTGCACCTATCCTTGGCTGTCAGCCAAAGCTGCACGGATCGCCTATAAAAAAATAGATCTGGCAGAACACACACATCACACTACGGAGCCAAGCGTTATGTCTTCTCATAAGAACACCTCCACCCGCCGTGGAAAGAAAATTGGTGCGCTGAAGTTGGGGATTGGTCTGGTTGCTCTGGCGCTGGCCGCCGGTGCGCAGGCAAAAACTCTGGTTTATTGTTCAGAAGGTTCACCTGAGGGCTTTAACCCGCAGCTGTTCACTTCGGGCACCACCTACGACGCCAGCTCGGTGCCGATCTACAACCGTTTGGTTGAGTTCAAAACCGGTACTACCGAGATTGAGCCCGGCTTAGCTGAAAAATGGGATATTAGCCCAGATGGTAAAACCTATACTTTCCACCTGCGCAAAGGCGTGAAGTGGCAGGGCAGCAAGCTGTTTACACCAACGCGCGATCTGAACGCTGACGATATCGTGTTCTCCTTTATGCGTCAGAAAGATGATAAAAACCCGTACTACAAAGTCTCTGGCGGTACCTATGAGTATTTCCAAGGGATGGGATTGGGCGAACTCATTAGCAAAGTTGAAAAGGTGGACGATAACACCGTTCGCTTCGAGCTGACGCGTCCTGAATCGCCGTTCTTGGCAGACTTGGCGATGGACTTCGCTTCCATTCTGTCTGCGGAATACGCCGATGCGATGATGAAAGCCGGCACGCCAGAGAAGATTGACCTTGAGCCACTGGGCACTGGGCCATTCCAGCTGGTGCAATACCAGAAAGATTCCAAAATCCTCTACAAACCATTCAAAGATTACTGGGGAACTAAGCCAAAAATCGATCGCTTAGTCTTCTCCATTACGCCGGATGCGTCCGTGCGTTATGCCAAACTGCAAAAAAATGAGTGTCAGGTGATGCCGTATCCAAACCCGGCTGACATTGACCGTATGAAACAAGACAAATCCATTACTCTGATGGAGCAACCGGGGCTGAACGTCGGCTATTTGGCATACAACGTCGAGAAAAAACCGCTGGATAACGTGAAAGTGCGTCAGGCACTGACCATGGCGGTGAACAAAGAAGCGATTATCGACGCGGTATATCAGAAAGCAGGTCAGCCTGCGAAAAACCTGATCCCACCAACCATGTGGAGCTACAACGACAAAATCACCGATTACGCTTACGACCCAGCTAAAGCGAAAGAACTGCTGAAAGAAGCGGGTCTGGCCGACGGTTTTGCTATCGACCTGTGGGCGATGCCGGTTCAGCGTCCATACAACCCGAACGCTCGCCGTATGGCAGAGATGATTCAGGCTGACTGGGCGAAAGTCGGTGTGAAGGCCAAGATCGTGACCTATGAGTGGGGTGAGTACCTGAAACGCGCGAAAGACGGCGAACACCAGACCGTGATGATGGGTTGGACTGGGGACAATGGGGATCCAGACAACTTCTTCGCAACGCTGTTTAGCTGTCAGTCGGCGAAAGACGGTTCTAACTACTCAAGATGGTGCTACAAGCCGTTTGAAGATCTGATCCAGCCTGCACGTGCTGAATCCGACCACGAAAAACGCACCGAGCTTTACAAGCAGGCTCAGGTAGTGATGCATGACCAAGTGCCTGCACTGATCATTGCGCACTCTACCGTGTACGAGCCAGTGCGTAAGGAAGTGAAAGGCTATGTGGTTGATCCATTAGGTAAACATCACTTCGATCAGGTGTCTCTCGACTAATTACCACGACCCTTCCCAGCCTCCCCCTTGTCAGGGAGGAGCCGATTGTGCCTAGGCGGGCATTTATATCGTTCTGCTCTCTCCCCTGCGAAGGGGAGGGCTGGGGTGGGGTCTCTGTTAGTCGTAGCTGTACTGTGAGCAATGCTTCATCATAAAAATAGAGAGTACGGGATATGTTGCAGTTCATACTCCGGCGTTTGGGGTTAGTTATCCCAACGTTTATTGGCATTACGTTGTTAACGTTTGCTTTTGTTCACATGATCCCCGGCGATCCGGTCACGATCATGGCAGGGGAGCGCGGGATCTCGGCCGAACGTCATGCTCAGATGATGACGGAAATGGGCTTGGATAAACCGCTGTATCAACAATATTTTCACTACGTCAAAGACGTACTGCACGGTGATTTAGGTACCTCACTCAAAAGCCGCACGCCGGTTTGGGATGAGTTTGTGCCCCGTTTCAAAGCCACGCTAGAGCTGGGTATCTGCGCGATGCTGTTTGCCATTCTCGTCGGTATACCGGTTGGCGTATTAGCTGCGGTGAAGCGCGGCTCCGTTTTCGACCATACCGCTGTCGGCATTTCGCTGACGGGTTATTCCATGCCTATTTTTTGGTGGGGGATCATGCTCATCATGCTGGTATCGGTGCAGCTCAATCTAACGCCCGTATCCGGGCGCATCGATGACAGCGTATTCCTTGATGATAGCCTGCCGCTCACGGGCTTTATGCTGATTGATACCCTTATCTGGGGCGAGCCGGGCGATTTCAAAGACGCGGTCATGCATATGATCCTGCCTGCCATTGTGCTGGGCACTATCCCGCTGGCGGTGATTGTGCGTATGACGCGTTCCTCGATGCTGGAAGTGTTAAGCGAAGACTATATCCGCACCGCGCGCGCCAAAGGTTTAGGGCGTATGCGGGTGATCATTGTACATGCCTTGCGTAATGCGCTGCTGCCGGTGGTTACGGTGATTGGTCTACAGGTTGGCACGTTGCTGGCTGGCGCTATTCTGACTGAAACCATCTTCTCTTGGCCGGGTTTAGGCCGCTGGTTAATCGATGCATTGCAGCGTCGAGATTATCCTGTAGTGCAAGGCGGAGTGCTGCTGGTAGCCATTATGATCATCTTGGTTAACCTGCTGGTTGATGTGCTGTATGGCGTCGTCAATCCACGTATTCGGCATAAGAAATAGGAGGCGCAACGATGTCTAACGTTACAACAACGTCCCCAGCAATGAGCGCGCCTAAACCAATGACGCCGTTTCAGGAGTTCTGGCACTACTTCAAGCGCAACAAAGGCGCGGTGGTGGGATTGGTTTATATCATTATCGTGTTAGTTCTCGCGATCGGTGCCAACGTATTAGCTCCGCATCTCCCCGCAGAACAGTTTCGTGATGCGCTGCTTAAACCTCCTGTTTGGCAAGACGGCGGTAGTTGGAAATTTATCCTCGGTACCGATGATGTTGGCCGTGATGTGCTATCGCGCCTGATTTATGGCGCGCGGCTGTCACTGCTGGTTGGCTGTTTAGTGGTAGTTTTATCGCTGATCCTAGGCGTGGTGTTTGGCCTGCTGGCGGGTTACTTCGGCGGCGTGGTTGATGCGGTCATTATGCGTGTCGTCGATATTATGCTGGCGTTGCCAAGCCTGCTGTTGGCTCTGGTGTTGGTGGCTATCTTCGGTCCTTCAATCGTTAACGCCTCGCTGGCGTTGACGTTTGTTGCCTTGCCGCATTACGTACGCTTAACCCGTGCGGCGGTGCTGGTGGAAGTTAACCGCGACTACGTCACCGCGTCTCGCGTGGCCGGAGCAGGCGCCATGCGCCAGATGTTTATCAATATTCTGCCTAACTGTTTAGCGCCTTTGATCGTGCAGGCGTCGTTAGGATTTTCGAATGCCATCCTCGACATGGCGGCACTGGGTTTCCTCGGTATGGGCGCACAGCCGCCAACGCCTGAGTGGGGAACCATGTTGTCGGACGTGTTGCAGTTTGCGCAAAGTGCGTGGTGGGTTGTGACCTTCCCCGGCCTTGCGATCCTGCTAACGGTATTGGCATTTAACCTGATGGGCGATGGGTTGCGCGATGCGTTAGACCCGCGCTTGAAACAGTAAAAGTCTACTGACACCGCCTTGTGTGAAGCGGGCAACAGAACATAAGTAGATTTTTGGGAGCAGAATATTATGGCTTTATTAGAAGTTAACGAGCTATCAGTTCACTTTGGTGAAAAAGATGCGCCGTTTCGCGCCGTAGATCGTATTAGCTATAGCGTCAATCAGGGTGAAGTAATTGGCATTGTTGGGGAATCGGGCTCTGGTAAATCGGTGAGTTCACTGGCGATTATGGGGCTGATTGATTTTCCCGGTCGCGTGATGGCAAACGGGCTGAGCTTTAACAATATCGATTTACAGAAAATTTCAGAGAAAGAGCGCCGCCAAATCGTGGGGGCGGAAGTCGCCATGATTTTTCAGGATCCGATGACCAGCCTGAATCCCTGCTACACCGTGGGTTTCCAGATTATGGAAGCGCTCAAGGTGCATCAGGGCGGTAATAAAAGCACCCGCCGTCAGCGCGCCATTGACCTGTTAACGCTGGTAGGTATTCCCGATCCAGGTTCGCGCTTGGATGTGTATCCGCACCAGCTGTCCGGTGGGATGAGCCAGCGCGTGATGATTGCGATGGCGATTGCCTGTCGGCCAAAACTGTTAATTGCCGATGAACCAACCACGGCGTTAGACGTCACTATTCAGGCGCAAATTATTGAGCTGCTGCTCGACCTTCAGCAGAAAGAGAATATGGCGCTGGTGCTGATCACGCACGACTTAGCGCTAGTCGCCGAAGCCGCGCATAAAATTATCGTGATGTACGCCGGTCAGGTGGTTGAAGCCGGAACGGCGCAGGAAATATTTCGCACGCCGCGCCATCCGTATACGCAGGCTCTGCTGCGGGCATTGCCTGAGTTTGCCGCCGACAAAGCGCGTTTAGCATCGCTGCCGGGCGTTGTCCCAGGTAAATACGATCGTCCTAACGGCTGCTTGCTTAATCCGCGTTGCCCATATGCGACGGCCTTGTGCCGTGAGGTAGAACCGGAACTTAAGGATATCAACGGACGTAAGGCGAAATGCCATACGCCGCTCGATGATGCGGGGAGGCCAACGCTATGAGTCAGGCAATATTGAATAAACAGGCACCGCTGCTTCAGGCGATTGATCTGAAAAAGCATTATCCGGTGAAGAAAGGAATGTTTGGCGCTGAACGTTTGGTAAAAGCGCTAGACGGCGTTTCTTTCACGCTGGAAAGAGGCAAGACGCTGGCGGTAGTGGGCGAGTCGGGCTGTGGGAAATCCACGCTGGGGCGTTTGCTTACCATGATTGAAATTCCTACCGGCGGCGAGCTGTATTACCAAGGGCAAGATTTATTAAAGCCGGACGCCACGGCGGAAAAGTTACGCCGCCAGAAAATCCAGATCGTGTTTCAGAACCCGTATGCTTCGTTGAATCCGCGCAAGAAAGTCGGCGCGATCCTTGAGGAGCCGCTCACCATCAACACCAAGCTGAGCTCAGCTGAAAGACGTGAAAAAGCGTTGGCGATGATGGCGAAAGTTGGGTTAAAAACCGAGCATTACGATCGCTATCCGCATATGTTTTCCGGTGGTCAGCGCCAACGTATTGCCATCGCGCGTGGGCTGATGCTGAACCCAGATGTTGTCATCGCGGATGAGCCGGTTTCTGCGCTGGATGTTTCGGTGCGGGCGCAGGTTCTGAACCTGATGATGGATTTACAGCAGGAGATGGGCCTATCTTATGTGTTCATCTCTCACGATCTCTCCGTGGTTGAGCATATTGCGGATGAGGTCATCGTGATGTATCTGGGACGTTGCGTGGAAAAAGGGCCGAAGGAAGCGGTGTTCAATAACCCACGTCATCCGTATACCCAAGCGCTGTTGTCGGCAACGCCTCGTCTGAATCCTGATATGCGTCGCGAACGTATTAAGCTGACGGGAGAGTTACCGAGTCCGCTGAATCCGCCTCCGGGTTGTGCGTTTAACGCTCGCTGTAGTCGTGCGTTTGGCACCTGCAAACAGCTGCAACCGCAGCTTAAGCAGTATGGCGATCAGCTTATTGCCTGTTTTGCCGTTGATCAGGATGAGGCTGCGCAGAGCGCATAAAGCGGATTATCCATATACCCCGCCTCCCGCCTACGCATCTCGAAGTAACGCAGGTATAAATGTTTATTTGAAGAGCCTTATATAGGCTCTTTTTTTATGTAAAAAGGATGAGCATATTTTTATAAGTAACTCTGTACAGGAGGTAACTATTAGCATGCAAAAAAAAGAGAAATCAGATTTATTAGTCTGCTAGCGCTCTGGGAAATTTTTCTTAACTAGAAATATCCTAACGGATGTTAATAGTATCCGTCTTAATTGTCGGCTGCCGTTATTCTAAGTGTACGTGTATTTACAGATATATATTGTTGGGTTAATGATGCATTAAAATATCCATATTAAAATAACGTCTACTCGGGGAAGATATATTTCCTGTATATGTAAACATATATCGGCATAATGTGAAAACATGTTTTTTATAGCGATAGGCGCAAGAAAAAGGCTCCCATTTGGGAGCCCTTCTAGCCGTCTAAAGATGGCGTGTTATTGCGGGTAAGGAACCCAATCACCGCCGTTGAGGCGAATGTAAGGCTTGCCCTGATACTGAATAACAATGGCATTATCGTTTTCTGAAACTGGCGCAGTTTGTGGTAATCCTTTCAGCAGATCCTGCCAATTCACGCTTGCCTCGGTGAAGAGTTTGCCGTCAACGGAGCGGGCAACCAGCTCGGAAAGTGCCAGATAGCTGCTTGGCTGATCGACAACGATTTCAGAAGGTTGTGGTGCTTTCATGCCGATAAACTTGATGCCCACGGGTACGTGAGTGATGCTTGGGCTTGGTATATCGCGCAGGCCAGACATCTGCATTTTATCTCCTACTAGCGCGGCACCATGTTCAGGCACAACCACAACCATAATTTTACGGTTTGATTTCTCCAGTTGGGTAAGGAAAGTATCCAACTGATCAAACAGCTTCTGAGCGCGAGGCTTATAGTCGGCGACCTTACTGCTGCCAACCATTCGGTTGCCATCGTGCAGCGGTATCAGGTTAAAGAAGGTTGCGGTACGCGCATCCCCTGATTTTTCAACCGTTTGCTCCCAGCGTTGCAGCACTTCGAGATCGTTGAAGATGGGCTCGCCGTCAAAGGAAGTCAGCTCGTTTGAGATACCGGCCTGAGACTCTAACGGTGGCTGCAAATCGGCATATTTACGCAAGTCTTCCAAGTAGTTACCGAACTTACCGCTGTGGTCCATGATCAGGTTCTGACCAAAGCCTAGCTTAGCTAAATTATCAATTAGATAGCACTGCTGGCCTGCGGCTGAATAAAGTTCTTTATGTGAAGGCTGCCCGCAGCTGGCGCGTAACAAGCGGATAGACGCCGGACCACTGTAGGCAGTGGCTGAGTTGAAGTTTTTAAACAGAATATCGAAGTGTTTCCACAGCGGATGATCCTGTAAGCCAATCGAATCAACGTCAGACCATGCTAAAGAACAGATGTTGATAATCAGCAAATCAAAGGGTTGTGCATCAGTCGGTAGCGTTGCTGGGAACTGAGTTTGACGCTGTTTTTCACTGGCATAGAACGCATCGAGATAAGCCGACAAGTTCTTGCTATCCGGTGGCGCCGTTTGTGCCGGTAGATCACCTAACGCGGCGGCTGGCGCCGAGCCTGCATTGGCGTTGGTCGTTGATGCTGCCTCGGTATTATTACTCGTAATATCAGGAGTTAATGAGATCGCAGGGCCAGCAATTTGCAACACGTTCAGCCAAACCAGCGCACCTACCACGAATACCGTAATGCGGATCCACTGTGAGATAAACAGGTAGCCGACCAGCATCACGAAACCAACGCCAATCATCTTCCAGTTAATAAAGCGATTCACCAAATCCAGCAGATAGGAGGCCGAGAAGCCAGCCAACTGTGAACCTTGGCTCATAATACTGTTGATCCCCGGTAACCAGGTGTCGTGATAAAACAGACCAATACCAATAGGGATCGCAATCCAATTACGCCAGCGGTGCAAACGCGTATTTGGCAGAGGGAAAAGCAAAAAAGCGAGGAAAATCAGGTTGGAAAGCGCATCAAAGTTGAGATAGCCAAACCATAAAAGGGCAAACTTAAGCAGAAAATAAAAATTCCAACCGCCTAGCCCACGCCAGTAGTGCCACAGGTCCGCTATATTGTTTTTGGTATTACTATTTTTGATCATTTTTACGGTCTACCGTGACTGAAGTGTTACGTTGTAAACGAGTATTACGCCGCAAGATCCCCTCGGATTTCAAATAGCGTGGCGTGAATAAAACCTGACGTACCGACTGAAGCAGCATCGGTAATTTTTTACGCAAATAGTAGCCTAATGGCAGCAAAATCACCGCGCAAAGCACGATAAGTTGCAGTATATCCGTACCGTTCATCATTCAGCACGCTCCTGATGTAAGGCCAGAGACAGGCTGATAGGCTGCGGCGAATGCCGAGGTGCATGTTCTTCGGCCACTGGATTGCTTTTATTGCTGACCAACGGCGCGAGTCTGTCGGAAAGATGCCAGTTGGATGGCTTATTAAGCTGCATTTGCTGCAGTTCCGTGATGATCAGTTTGTCTTGATACCAGACCATGCGGTTGGAGAAAACTTCTTCAACCGGCAGTGGGAAGATGTGTTTAAGAGCAACATCTAAGTCATTGATTCTGCATGATGAAAGGAACAGTGTTAGCCGATTCTCATCAATAGTGACTAAATCTCCAAAGCGACGAGCACGACAGAGCGTGAGAGCTTGTTCGGTGCGAAGCCCAGGTACTGGGCGCAATGCCACCAGAATTCCTTTGCTGTCTTCTGGTAATAATGCGTTATTCATCAATGATATCAACGTTTCACAGAAAGGATTGTAAGGAATATATCCTTTCAAATTCAGTGGGCGCATTGCATCAATGAGCAAATTAATATCTGCAGGAACATGGCGTGGATAGGTTTGCCCCTGAATCCCTTCTAACATAGTCAAACAGCGTGAAAGCGGCGCATTATGCGGCACAATCAGGTTAGCCCCGCAGGCGAGTAGCAAGCGCTCATCGCTAAAACGCAGGCAAGGGGCGCTTTCGCGTACCACTAATTTAATAATCTTGCCGCGTTGACGACGTAAGGTGTGAATGTTGCGTGCGAGCGCATCGAGCTGATCGCTGTTCGAAAGCTGAAATACCAGCGTTGAGGCTTGTGCTGCATAGGCTGCATTAAACAGTGCCAAATTGCTTTCAAACAGATGCCAATGTTCTGATAACGGTGGTGCGCCTTCCAGCACGCCTTTATGAGCGAGATAGAGCTGTTCATCGTTGCGCGGCTGTGGTGCCTGAGACGTATCTTCTTGCGCATGCCAACCTTGCTCATCAAAATAGACGCTGACGTCTTGCTGAGCGGTTACACCATTTTGGTTACACCAATACGCCACGTCATAACGGTGCAAATCCTGCAGCCAACGCAGGCTCGCAAGGCCGCATAGGGTGCGGTGTTGAGATTGTAGCGTTGCTCTTTGATTATTCGCACTTTTTCCGTAATCTAAAATCAATAGCGTGCAATTTTGTTGGCGCAGCCAGCGGGCGGTATTTCTCATCCAGTCGGTCAGCTCATAAGGCTGTAATTGTTCCCAAATACTGGAGGGAGTTAACAGTACCAACAGGCGGTTTTTCGGGTTTAAACCCCGCATCAAATCTTCAGTCAGCTGAAATAACGCTTTTTTATTTTCGGGCAGCGAATAGATAGGAAGCTTGTCGGGGCCATGAGCGTAGTTGGCGCTGATGATGTCCTGCGGAGGATGATTAACGCTGATTAATGCCGCGCGTGTTTCCGCAGGCTGGCTAGAAATAACCTGCTGGCAAAAGCTTTTGGCATCAACTTCACGGTCTGCGCTCACCCAGTAGAGACCAGGAGCCTGCATAATGAGAAGTTCATCCCATAGTTGATGAACCCCAAGAGAAAACGATAGCGCCATAAGAGTTTAATTTCTCTGAATGTGATTATGCCCAGTAAAGCTGATGTTTTTATCGAATTGACAGATTTATCTTAGCCACACGAAATTCATTTGCTTGCTGTTTTGCTGTAACGTCGATTATTTGAAGGGCATCAGTTTACTAGCGAAAAAGCATAAAGGAATGTAACATTATAAATAATTCACGACAAATTACTAAGACTGATATGTTCTCGCTATTATATTGTAGCAACAGCTTTTCTTTATCTAGCTATAATCATAAACCATAGCCGATTTTTCACGGATAGCAGAATGAATGATAAAAGAAATAATCCGATTGAGAATAGCCCCACGTTCACTTTTCAAAATGATATTGCGGCCTTAAGCAAAGCATTTTCTATTCCCAAAATCGACTATGTTGATATCTCTAGACAAGAACATATGAATGAAGTGATCCGTCGCTGGCCTCTTTTGGCGGAGCTGATGCAATTTGCAGGGAGCGCTAAGTAATGGCAATTATTGCTTTACAGGGAATGCGAGGGGGGGTGGGAACCACATCTATCACCTCAGCGTTAGCGTGGGGATTGCAGCAACTGGGTGAGTCTGTGCTGGTTATCGACGTTACTCCAGCGAATTTGCTACGTATGCACTTTAATACTGATTTCACCCATACGAACGGCTGGGCGCGTGCTGAATTTGATGGTACTGCGTGGCAAGATGCGGCACTGCGTTACACCGACCTGCTTGATTTCCTGCCTTTCGGGCAGATTAGCGCAGATGAACATGCGCAATTTTTCACGGATATTGACCGTTGGACACACTGGGCGCAAAACATTCCTGCATTGCGTGCCAGTGGGCGCTATAACTGGATTTTGCTGGATGTGCCAAACGGCATGCATCCGCTGGCACAACATTTTACGTCTCTTGCCGATGGCGTGATTAACGTTATTGTTCCTGACACCAACTGTCATACACGTCTACATCAGCAGGCGTTGCCGCAGGGAACTTTCCTGCTCGCTAACCAACTGCTCGCCACCAGTAAACTACAAGAAGATATCTATCAGCTGTGGCTGCAAAGTCTGCCTTCGCTATTGCCCATGGTGATTCATCGTGATGAAGCGATGGCTGAGGCGAGCGCCGCCAAGCAGCCAATCGGTGAGTATTACCCTCACTCTCTAGCAACTGAAGAAATTATGACGCTTGCCAACTGGTGTTTGCTGCACTTTGATGCTGATGGCAACGTTGCCGATGGGTCGGCGGTATGAGGTGGATACTCGATCTGTTTTTAATGACGCCGGTGCGCCAGACGTTGGCTGAACGCTATCGCCAATATCGTCAGTATAATGAGGCTTCTCGCCTTGGCGCAGCGCTGGGCTGTTTTTGGCTGGCAATGGCATGGTTTTTCCTAAAGCTAGAATCTCCACGCTGGCAGCAGATCCGTAGCCAACAAACCACACTTTTCCCCCATATTGATGCACAGCGTCCACGCCCATTAGATATCGTTCGTTATGCCATTCAGAGCCTATGGCTGATCGTGTTCTCGATGCATCGCTCGGCAAAAAGGTATGGCTTGGGTGAGCGTTTTAAAGGCCTGCATAATCGCGACCATGAGTGGCTGAAAAGCCTGCCTGATAAAGTGCAGGAACACGGAGCCGAAGAGTCTGAAGAGGCTTTTAACCGTTTAGGGCAGGGCGTACGGCGTATTATTTTAGGCGTGATGTGCGTTTTCTCTACCATCCTCGCGTTGTTGTGTATCTCACAACCATTCGATTTAAGTTCCCAGTTTGTTTTTGTGCTGCTGCTATGGGGCATCGCCATGGTGGTGCGCCGAATTCCAGGGCGGTTCTCGTCTTTGATGATGATTGTGCTGTCGTTAACGGTTTCCTGCCGTTATATCTGGTGGCGTTATACCTCAACGTTGAACTGGGACGACCCGGTCAGTTTAATCTGTGGGCTGCTGCTGCTAGCCGCAGAGACCTATGCGTGGGTGGTGTTGGTTCTGGGATATTTCCAAACCATTTGGCCGCTTAATCGCCAGCCAGCACCGATGCCGGAAGACGTTAAGTCGTGGCCAACCATTGATATTATGGTGCCCACCTACAACGAAGACATGAGCGTGGTTAAACCAACGATCTACGCGGCGTTGGGCATTGACTGGCCGAAAGAAAAGCTGAATATCTGGCTGCTGGACGACGGTGGCCGTGAAGAGTTTCGTGAATTTGCTGAAACGGTAGGTATTAAGTATGTTGCCCGAACGACGCATGAGCATGCTAAAGCAGGGAACATCAATAATGCCCTAAAGCAGGCGACAGGCGAATTCGTGGCGATTTTCGACTGCGACCACGTGCCAACGCGTTCATTCCTACAGTTAACGCTGGGCTGGTTCTTTAAAGACAAAAAGCTCGGCATGATGCAGACGCCGCATCACTTTTTCTCTCCCGATCCTTTTGAACGTAACCTTGGCCGTTTCCGCCGCACGCCGAATGAAGGCACTCTGTTCTACGGTTTGCTGCAAGACGGTAACGATATGTGGGATGCGACCTTCTTCTGCGGTTCATGTGCCGTATTACGACGCACTGCACTGGATGAAGTGGGCGGAATTGCCGTAGAAACCGTGACGG
Organism: Hafnia alvei; assembly: GCF_900095695.1. Lineage (GTDB taxonomy): Bacteria > Pseudomonadota > Gammaproteobacteria > Enterobacterales > Enterobacteriaceae > Hafnia > Hafnia alvei_B. The sequence continues at coordinate 71,450 of NZ_FMIQ01000004.1, forward strand.
AAGATGCGCATACCTCGTTACGTTTACACCGCCGCGGATGGACATCGGCCTATATCCGTATTCCACAGGCGGCGGGTTTAGCCACGGAGAGTCTGTCGGCTCATATTGGTCAACGTATTCGCTGGGCGCGCGGCATGGTGCAGATTTTCCGTTTGGATAATCCGTTATTTGGCAAAGGGTTAAAGCTAGCGCAGCGTATTTGCTATGCCAACGCCATGCTGCATTTCTTATCGGGTATCCCGCGACTTATCTTCTTAACCGCACCGTTGGCGTTCTTGCTGATGCACGCCTACATTATTTTTGCCCCAGCGCTGGCTATCGCCTTGTATGTTATTCCGCACATTGTGCATTCCAGCCTGACCAACTCAAAAATCCAAGGCAAGTATCGCCATTCGTTTTGGAGTGAAATCTACGAAACGGTTCTGGCGTGGTACATCGCTCGTCCAACTACGGTGGCGCTATTTAATCCGCATAAAGGGAAATTTAACGTTACCGCCAAAGGTGGCTTGGTTGAGCATCAGCACGTTGACTGGGTGATTACCCGCCCGTATCTGATTTTGGTTCTGCTGAACTTTGCCGGGCTGATTCTGGGAATTTGGCGTATGTCATTCGGGCCAGAAGATGAAATCTGGACGGTGGCGATGAGTATGGTGTGGGTGTTCTACAACATGGTCATTTTAGGCGGTGCCGTGGCGGTATCGGTTGAAACTAAGCAGGTTCGCCAGTCTCACCGTGTCGAAATTGCGATGCCTGCCGCAATTGCGCGAAAAGACGGCCATATTTTCCCTTGTACGCTGCGTGACTATTCTGATGGTGGCGTGGGAATTGAGCTACGCTCAGGCAATGTGCTCAACGATGGTGAAAATATTACTCTGATGCTTAAACGTGGGCAGCAGGAGTATTCATTCCCATCCAAGGTGACGCGCGTCTTCGGGCAAAAAGCCGGTTTGCGCATGGATAACATGAGCGTGGCCCAGCATATTGAGTTTATTCAGTGTACGTTTGCCCGCGCAGATACGTGGGCGCTGTGGCAAGACAGTTTTGCCGAAGATAAACCGGTCGAGAGCTTGGTGGATATTTTGAAACTCGGCTTCCGTGGCTATCAAAGCCTTGCCGACTATGCACCGCCAGTTTTGCGTAGCGTGTTTGTTGGATTTACCACTCTGGTTGCGTGGACGGTGTCGTTTATTCCACGTGGGGTGAGCAGAGCTTAAGTAGGCAGGAAAAAATAATAAGCGTTTCGGGACTTTTCTTTATTCATTGATTTCAAGGCGCAGCGGAGACTCTCTGTGCAATGAAATACGAAGAGTAAAGTGGTGACTCAGACATTGGCTCAACATGATGATAATGCGATGAATAAAAAAATATTTTGGCTAACTGCTGTGGCATTGGGTATTAGCACCTTGGTGCATGCTGAGCCGGTGTCTCCTGTCACCGAACCAGAAAATGTGGCGACAACAAATGCCGCTACGACCGCATTGACCGATCCCGCCGTGCCGGCACCTCAGGTTGTTGGGATCCCGACGCGTGACGTTAACTTAACCTTCGCTAAGATTGCACCGGCGCCGGGCAGTATGCATTTGCGCGGCGTTGATCCTACCGGTCAATTTGAATTTGGCGTGCGTAGCGATGAAGTGGTATCGAATGCGATGCTGAACTTAGAGTTTACGCCGTCGCCTGCGCTATTCCCCGTGGAGTCTCAGGTAAAAGTTTTTCTTAACGATGAACTGATGGGCGTGTTGCCGATTACGAAAGAGCAGTTGGGTAAGAAAAACAGCGCACAGGTGCCGATTGATTCTCGTTACATCAGCGATTTTAACCGCGTGCGCTTAGAGTTTGTTGGTCACTATCGTACCGTTTGTGAGAACCCAGGGAGTACCGCACTCTGGTTGGACGTCGGCAAAAACAGCTCCATCAGCCTGACCTACCAAGGGTTGCCGCTGAAAAATGATTTGTCGCATTTCCCTGAACCTTTCTTTGACGCTCGTGATTACAGCGCGCTAACGCTGCCTATCGTCTTTGCCGGTCAGCCTAACTTGTCAGAACAACGCGCTGCGGGCGTGCTGGCATCTTGGTTTGGTAGCAAAGCGCAGTGGCGTGGGCAAAACTTCCCCGTTCTGTTTAACCAACTGCCGGAAAAACACGGCGTAGTGTTTGCGACTAACGATAAGCGCCCTGATTTCCTGCGCGACTATCCAGCCGTGAATGGACCAGTGGTTGAGATGATCAGCCGTCCAGATAATCCGTATGTGAAATTGCTGCTGGTGCTGGGTCGTGATGATAAAGATCTGATGACGGCGGTACGCGGTATTGCGCAAGGTAACATTCTGTTCCGCGGCGAAAGCGTTGAGGTTGAGGGCGTTAAAACTCTGACGCCTCGTGTGCCATACGATGCGCCAAACTGGGTGCGTACCGATCGCCCAATGACGTTCTCTGAGCTGCAAACTTATGCGGAACAGTTGCAAGCGACAGGCCTAGAACCGTCGCCGATTAGCGTAACGTTAAACCTGCCGCCAGACCTGTTCTTGATCCGTAGTACCGGCATTGATATGCGTATGAAGTATCGTTACACGTCGCCTGCGACAGAAGACGGTTCCCGCATGCGGATCAGCCTGAACAATCAGTTTATCCAATCGTTCAATTTGGTGCCTGAGCAAGATAAAGGCGCATTGCTAATGCGGCTGCCGTTGTTCCAAGGGCTGATTGATAAAAACACCGACGTGGCCATTCCAGCCTTGAAACTGGGCGCAAGTAATCAGCTGCGCTTTGATTTTGACTACGCGAACCCGATTTCCGGTGGTTCGATGGATAGCTGTGTGACTTCACAGCCTGTCCCTAACACGGTGGCCATTGACGGCACTTCAACCATCGATTTCTCAGGCTACCGCCACTTCATGGCGATGCCGGATTTACGCTCATTTGCTAATGCCGGATTCCCGTTCAGTCGGTTAGCCGATTTGTCAGAAACTGAAGTGGTGGTGGGTAAACAATCCACGCCGGCTCAGGTAACGGCCATGCTAAACGCTTTGGGCAGCATTGGCGCACAAACCGGTTTCCCAGCGCTGAATGTATCGCTGACCGATGACTGGGCACAGGTGAAAGATAAAGATACCGATGTGCTATTGATCGGCTCTATTCCTGATGCATTAAAACAGGACGACAAAATCGACCTGCTGGTAGATGCAACGGAAAGCTGGGTCAAGATGCCGATGCGTCAGCCTAATCTCGATACCATCATGCCAGAAGCTTCTGCGATGAAGCCTGACTCGCAGACCACCATTCGCTCTGACGGTGCCATGGCGGCGGTGATTGGCTTCCAGTCTCCGTATCACGATCAGCGCAGCGTTGTGGCATTACTGGCCGATAGCCCACGTGGTTATAGCCTGCTTAATAACGCGATGATCGACAGCGGTAAGAAAGCCTCTATGTCGGGTTCTGTTGTGGTCATTCGTGAGTCTGGGGTGAACAGTCTGCGCGTGGGCGATGTTTACTACGTGGGGCATCTGCCGTGGTGGGAACGTCTGTGGCATGTATTCTCGACTCACCCGATTCTGGTTGCCGTGCTGTCTGCTGTGAGCGTGGTGCTGCTGGCCATTGTGCTATGGCGTTTGCTGCGGATCTTACGTCGTCGCCGTTTGTCTCCTGATGAGCGTGACTAATGATGTTTAGGTTTTTCACTCAGTCCCCCTGCTGTGGGGGACGACATGAGCCGAGATTCAGCGCGGTTGCGCTGTGTCTACTCCTGCTGAGTTTTTGTACTCAAGCCGCCGCTACCTGTGATTGGCCTGAGTGGCAGCAATTCAAGCAGCACTATATCAGTGAACAAGGGCGTGTGATCGACACCAGCAGCCCGCAGAAAATTACGACTTCTGAAGGCCAAAGCTACGGCCTGTTTTTCGCTCTAGTGGCGAATGATCGGCCTACGTTCGAAAACATTCTGCAATGGACGCAGAACAATTTAGCGCAGGGCGATCTGAGCGCTCGCTTACCCGCTTGGCTATGGGGAATGAAAGAGAAAGGCGAAAACGGCAAGCAAGAATGGGGCGTTCTTGATACCAATTCGGCTTCCGATTCCGATCTTTGGATTGCTTATTCACTGATGGAGGCGGGGCGTTTATGGAAGGTGCGCAGCTATCAGTCTCTGGGGGTTTTGCTGCTTCAGCGTATCGCTCGTGAAGAGGTGGCTTCTCTGCCGGGGTTTGGCGAGATGCTGCTGCCGGGCCGCGTCGGTTTTGCACATTCACCAGTATGGACCGTTAACCCAAGCTATTTACCGCCGCAGTTGATGGCTCGTATGGCAGGTTTTCATGGGCCTTGGGCCGCGCTGCATAAGAATAATCAGCGGTTATTGCTGGAAAGTTCACCAAAAGGGTTTGTTCCTGACTGGATAGACTGGCGCAAAGACAAAGGCTGGGAACCCACGCCGGATAAGCCTAACGTCAGCGGTTATGACGCGATCCGTGTTTATCTGTGGGCGGGCATGATGGCCGATAACGATCCTAACAAAGCCGTGTTGGTTAAGCAGTGGCAGCCGATGGCGACGATGACCGCCGAG
>NZ_FMIQ01000052.1 GCF_900095695.1 Hafnia alvei
GCTCTTTAACAATTTATCAGACAATCTGTGTGGGCACTCACAAGACAATATCTAACGTCCTCGGACGATAAAATATTAAAGTCTTGAAGAGTGACCAAGCAGTAATTCATTTAGTTGAATTATTACGAAAGTTAATTTTCGAGCATCGCTTAACTTGTTTAAGCAAATCAAGCTTTTAATTGAAGAGTTTGATCATGGCTCAGATTGAACGCTGGCGGCAGGCCTAACACATGCAAGTCGAGCGGTAGCACAAGAGAGCTTGCTCTCTGGGTGACGAGCGGCGGACGGGTGAGTAATGTCTGGGAAACTGCCTGATGGAGGGGGATAACTACTGGAAACGGTAGCTAATACCGCATGACGTCTTCGGACCAAAGTGGGGGACCTTCGGGCCTCACGCCATCAGATGTGCCCAGATGGGATTAGCTAGTAGGTGGGGTAATGGCTCACCTAGGCGACGATCTCTAGCTGGTCTGAGAGGATGACCAGCCACACTGGAACTGAGACACGGTCCAGACTCCTACGGGAGGCAGCAGTGGGGAATATTGCACAATGGGCGCAAGCCTGATGCAGCCATGCCGCGTGTATGAAGAAGGCCTTCGGGTTGTAAAGTACTTTCAGCGAGGAGGAAGGCATTGTGGTTAATAACCGCAGTGATTGACGTTACTCGCAGAAGAAGCACCGGCTAACTCCGTGCCAGCAGCCGCGGTAATACGGAGGGTGCAAGCGTTAATCGGAATTACTGGGCGTAAAGCGCACGCAGGCGGTTGATTAAGTCAGATGTGAAATCCCCGAGCTTAACTTGGGAACTGCATTTGAAACTGGTCAGCTAGAGTCTTGTAGAGGGGGGTAGAATTCCAGGTGTAGCGGTGAAATGCGTAGAGATCTGGAGGAATACCGGTGGCGAAGGCGGCCCCCTGGACAAAGACTGACGCTCAGGTGCGAAAGCGTGGGGAGCAAACAGGATTAGATACCCTGGTAGTCCACGCTGTAAACGATGTCGACTTGGAGGTTGTGCCCTTGAGGCGTGGCTTCCGGAGCTAACGCGTTAAGTCGACCGCCTGGGGAGTACGGCCGCAAGGTTAAAACTCAAATGAATTGACGGGGGCCCGCACAAGCGGTGGAGCATGTGGTTTAATTCGATGCAACGCGAAGAACCTTACCTACTCTTGACATCCAGAGAATTTAGCAGAGATGCTTTAGTGCCTTCGGGAACTCTGAGACAGGTGCTGCATGGCTGTCGTCAGCTCGTGTTGTGAAATGTTGGGTTAAGTCCCGCAACGAGCGCAACCCTTATCCTTTGTTGCCAGCGAGTAATGTCGGGAACTCAAAGGAGACTGCCGGTGATAAACCGGAGGAAGGTGGGGATGACGTCAAGTCATCATGGCCCTTACGAGTAGGGCTACACACGTGCTACAATGGCATATACAAAGAGAAGCGAACTCGCGAGAGCAAGCGGACCTCATAAAGTATGTCGTAGTCCGGATTGGAGTCTGCAACTCGACTCCATGAAGTCGGAATCGCTAGTAATCGTAGATCAGAATGCTACGGTGAATACGTTCCCGGGCCTTGTACACACCGCCCGTCACACCATGGGAGTGGGTTGCAAAAGAAGTAGGTAGCTTAACCTTCGGGAGGGCGCTTACCACTTTGTGATTCATGACTGGGGTGAAGTCGTAACAAGGTAACCGTAGGGGAACCTGCGGTTGGATCACCTCCTTACCTAAAGATAGCGTTAAGTGCAGTGTCCACACAGATTGTCTGATGAA
>NZ_FMIQ01000007.1 GCF_900095695.1 Hafnia alvei
AGCTCTTGCGACCATCACCGGAGTAAATGACAGGGCCAAGGGGAATACAACCTGCATACCGATATTCAGGTGTGCAATGGCGCGGATATATCTTTTACCTATTTTTATTTCACTGGCAGATGGGGGTTTGCTTTTATTCATATATAACTCAAGAAAATTAACAATAAACGGCTAATATTGATTGGCTTTCTAACTTGATGGGGAACGCGACTAGAATAATTATCCCCATGACTAAATCGACCTACAAATCATATAATTAAACGTAAGTTAAACATCCTTTCCTCGTTGTATTAGATGATATTTCACATACAGAAAATCCCAACGCAATACAGGTTGTTAATACATATATGCGCATTAGGATTGTTTAAACATTGGATTGCACAAGTACGTGCAGTTTATGCTTCCCATTAGAATGCAACTTGGCCAACGCCAGCAACACAATAATTGAGGGATGTATGTCTTAGCTGTTCAGTCGTTGAATTCCATTTCAGCGGGCTGCCATCCTAGCGATAAATACACAATCACATAGATAAAAGAGGTACAAAATGGCTATCAGCACCCGCTTTACGACCATTTAGTAACCACCATGCTAGCGGTGGATTTGAATCATTATAATGATTTTTTTGTTATTTAGATCTTATTATCTGCAAAAATACAAAAAACGGTATTAAATTCTAATTAATTGTTTTTTATTCAAAACGGAAGAATATTATGTGAAAAAATAAGTAAGTCGGGGATTATTTATAGCGAGTTTATTTTTAACAAGAATTGTTTAATCTGCGTTTAGATTTTAATAATCTATCTTTATATATTAATTCATGATTTGCTTAAATAACAAAAGTACAATAACTAAAACCTATTCATTTAGCTTTCATTTAAATAAATATAATTAAAAACACTGGAAGTGATATTTAAAATACACATTCATTTCCAGTAACAGACTAGAAACATTTATAGAGAGATTTAAAAGTGATATTTATTAAGCATGTTTAATGATTTTCTTAATAGTTACGTCTTGTTTGAAATTCTTCAGACAAGATAAAACGCAATATTCCGCATAATAAAGCTAGGTTTATTATATGTATATAGGACAAAAGCCGCATTGATGTAGCCACTAACCTACAGGCATAGGATCGCTGACATTATTTTCCGTAATGATCGTCATCAGCAGTGAGTTGAGAGAGTCCTCATTATCATCCTGATAATTTTTATTTTACTTTTATGTAAAAAGAAATGTATTTCTATTTTTGTTACGGACATTTTTAAATTGCCGCAGTTATCAGCGCGCAATTATTTTCGAGAGTGACAGAAAAATGGTTATCGGTTTAATTTAATAAAACCTGAAATTATCACCAGAGTGATATTGACTGAGTTGAAGAGATAAAAAGAGGATATTCGCCTCCCTCATCAGATAAGGGAGGCGAGAAAGGAGAATTGGCGGATTACTTGTAAATACGAACCTTGCAGTTTTTCCCTTTGATCTTGCCTTCCTGAAGCTGCTTGATAGCTTTCTTAGCTGATGCTTTGCGAATAGCTACGTAGGCATGAATCGGGAACATATCGATTTTACCCACGTCGGCGGCGGTAAGGCCTGCGTCACCGGTCAATGCACCCAGAATATCGCCAGGGCGGATCTTGGCCTTGCGGCCACCGTCGATGCACAGCGTCACCATTTCAGCTTCCAATGGCTGCATCGGTGATGCCATCATTTTATCCGCAGACAACCAAGTCGATTTCAGGCCGATATAATCTTCCAGCGCATGAGCACGCACCATTTCTGATGGTGCCACAAAGCTCACGGCTAGGCCTTTCTGGCCTGCACGCGCGGTACGGCCAATACGGTGGACGTGAACTTCAGGATCGAAAGAAAGCTCGTAGTTCACGACCATTTCCAGCTCTTTGATATCTAACCCACGCGCGGCGACGTCGGTTGCCACCAACACACGGCAGCTGCGATTAGAGAACGCACCAGAACCTGATCGCGTTCACGCTGTTCTAAATCACCGTGCAGAGCCAGTACGCTAATATTCTGCCCAGACAACGCCTCGTAGACGTCTTGGCAATCACGTTTGGTATTACAGAACACCACGCATGATGCCGGTTGCAGATTGCTCAGCAGCGCTTGGAGCAACGCTAATTTCTCACCGCGTGAGGTTTCATAAAACTGTTGTTCGATATCTGGCAGCGCAGAAACATCGCCGGTTTCAATATTCACAGGCTCACGTTGAATACGTGCGCTGATGCGTTCAATCCCCTGCGGATAGGTTGCAGAGAACAGCAGGGTTTGACGTGAAGTTGGGGTGTAACTGATCACATCGTCGATGGCATCGGCAAAGCCCATATCCAACATGCGGTCGGCTTCATCCAACACCAGCACTTTCATCGCATCCAAACTAACGCTTTTCTTGCGCAAATGTTCCTGAATACGGCCCGGTGTACCCACCACAATATGTGGCGCATGTACCAATGAATCCAGCTGATGGCTGATTGGCTGGCCGCCACAC
>NZ_FMIQ01000008.1 GCF_900095695.1 Hafnia alvei
AATCAAAAATTCGATTAATGGATGAATTTCATTCATTACCTGCTTTTATATTCATCAAACATAAAAAAGGCAGCCAATTGGCTGCCTTTCTATCTTTCTTTCTATATCACTATCTAGAGCCTTTAGAACGTCTCTATTACCTATTATTGTTTGGCAACGATTTGTTCATCAGCAACATCTAGCGTGATGTCTTTACCCGGAATCAGTTTTCCAGACAAAATTTGCTGGGCCAGCGGGTTCTCGATTTCCTGCTGGATAGCGCGTTTCAGCGGACGAGCCCCATAGACTGGATCGAAGCCCGCTTTTGAAAGCTGTTCTAATGCCGCATCGGTGATGGTTACGCTGTAGCCTTTCTCTTCGAGACGTTGGTACAGACGTTCCAGCTGAATCCGCGCAATCGCCTTGATGTTTTTCTGATCTAATGGATGGAACACAACGGTTTCATCTATACGGTTAATGAACTCAGGGCGGAAGTGGTGTGACACCACGCTCATCACCAACTCTTTCATTTCACCATAATCGAGCTGACCGAAACGATCCTGAATCAAATCAGAGCCAAGGTTTGAGGTCATAATGACCACGGTATTACGGAAATCGACCGTTCTGCCCTGCCCATCTGTCAGCCGTCCATCATCTAATACCTGCAGCAAGATGTTGAATACATCCGGATGTGCTTTTTCCACTTCATCTAACAAGATGACCGAATAAGGACGACGGCGTACAGCTTCAGTTAAGTAGCCACCTTCTTCATAACCGACATATCCAGGAGGCGCACCCACTAAACGTGACACGGAGTGTTTTTCCATAAACTCGGACATGTCGATGCGCACCATTGCGTCATCGCTATCGAACAAGAAGTTTGCTAGCGCTTTGCACAGCTCCGTTTTCCCCACGCCGGTTGGTCCTAAGAATAGGAAAGAACCAATTGGGCGGTTTGGATCAGACAACCCAGCACGGCTACGACGAATCGCATTCGAAACCGCTTCTACTGCTTCATTCTGGCCGATAACACGCTCATGCAGATCGTCTTCCATGCGCAGTAGTTTCGCGCGCTCGCTTTCTAACATGCGTGATACTGGAATCCCTGTCCAACGTGCCAGCACTTCTGCGATTTCAACGTCGGTGACTTTATTGCGCAGCAGCTTCATCGTCTTACCTTCAGACTGCGTCGCTGCTTCTAACTGTTTTTCCAAACCAGGCAACTTGCCGTATTGGATTTCAGACATCTTGGCTAAATCACCGACACGACGAGCCTGCTCAAGCGCAATCTTCGCCTGTTCGATTTCAGCTTTGATATTCTGCGTACCGCTGAGTGAAGCCTTCTCGGCTTTCCACTCTTCTTCCAGTTCAGAATATTCACGCTCTTTATGCTCTAATTCTTCGTTGAGCATCTCTAAGCGCTTTTTACTGGCTTCATCAGATTCTTTATTCAGAGCCTGCTGTTCAAGTTTGAGCTGAATAATACGGCGCTCCAAGCGATCCAACGATTCTGGCTTAGAGTCCATCTGCATACGAATGCTCGATGCAGCCTCATCGATAAGGTCAATCGCCTTATCGGGCAGCTGACGATCCGCAATATAGCGGTGCGACAAATTCGCAGCCGCAACAATAGCAGGGTCTGTGATCTGCACGTGATGATGCAGCTCGTAGCGCTCTTTCAGCCCACGTAAGATCGCAATGGTGTCTTCTACCGTAGGCTCTGCTACGAATACTTTTTGGAAACGACGCTCAAGCGCAGCATCTTTCTCTATATATTGACGGTATTCATCCAGCGTAGTCGCACCAACGCAATGCAACTCTCCACGGGCTAATGCTGGTTTCAGCATATTCCCCGCATCCATTGCACCATCGCCTTTACCTGCGCCAACCATGGTGTGCAACTCATCAATAAACAGAATGACGTTACCTTCCTGTTTTGATAGATCGCTTAATACGGCTTTCAGTCGCTCTTCGAATTCACCACGGAATTTAGCCCCAGCGATCAGTGAGCCCATATCCAAGGAGAGAACGCGTTTGTTCTTCAGTCCTTCTGGAACTTCACCGTTGATAATTCGCTGTGCTAAGCCTTCAACGATAGCGGTCTTACCGACCCCCGGTTCACCAATGAGAACAGGGTTGTTTTTGGTACGGCGCTGCAATACCTGAATAGTACGGCGAATTTCTTCATCACGGCCGATCACCGGATCGAGTTTGCCTTGTTCGGCACGCTCGGTCAGATCGACAGTGTATTTTTTCAATGCCTGACGTTGATCTTCGGCATTTGCATCATCCACTTTCTCACCTCCACGCATCTGCTCAATGGCGGTACTGACTTTCTGAACGCTGGCACCTGCGGCTTTCAAGATATCGCCCAAATTGCCACGATCTTCTAACGCCGCAAGTACAAACAGCTCAGACGAGATAAAGGTGTCATTACGTTTTTGTGCCAGCTTATCGCATAGGTTCAGAACACGAATCAATTCGTTCGATGGCTGAACATCCCCACCAGCGCCTTCAACCTGCGGCAAACGGGAGATAGCTTGTTCAAGCTCCTGACGTAAGCTCGCGGTATTAACACCAGCAGAGGTTAATAATGGTCGAACCGTGCCCCCATCCTGATTGAGCAGCGCGCTCATCAGATGTACCGGCTCTATAAATTGGTTATCACGCCCAAGTGCGAGTGACTGGGCGTCAGCGAGGGCAAGCTGGAACTTACTTGTTAAGCGATCCAGACGCATAATTCCTCCAAGATGTATCAAAGTTTCTACTGAAGAATATGTAAGGTCTACTCAACACTTTTCAAGGTCAATTAGCACGAAAATGACTACTTTTTGTTATGAGTCAAGTGGCAAACATTAAGTACAGTTTGTGGAAATGAGGATAAGTGAATAACAAAAGCCTTAAAAAATAAGGCTATCGAAACCAAATCAGCGCCGCCATTCGCCCGGTAACGGGTTCTCGACGATAAGAGAAGAAACGCGATTTATCGCTTACGGTGCAGAGATCGCCACCTGATATCGTCTGAACACCAGCACGACATAAACGTAAACGAGCCAACTTATAAATATCAGCTAAATATTTGTCGCCATACTCAGCAAAAGCCCGTTCTGCATTGGCATCTTGCTCAATGAACTTTTCGCGGACCTCGCCCCCGACTTCAAAAGCAGTCGGGCCAATCGCAGGGCCGAACCAAGCAAGAATATCTTCTGGAGACGAATCAAAGCATGCCAACGTTTGTTCCAATACACCGTCACATAAACCGCGCCAGCCAGCATGTGCAGCGGCAACTTCAGTTCCCTGACGATTGCAAAAGAGAACAGGCAAGCAGTCAGCGGTCATCACCGCACAAACCTGCCCAGCGATATTAGTATAGGAAGCGTCGGCCTGATTATCAGCGCGATCGCTATTCTCATCTAAATGCAAAACACGAGTGCCATGCACTTGCTCTAACCAGAATGGTTCCGTTGGTGCAGCGGCAATATTTTTCAACCGGCGGCGGTTCTCTGCCACCACTGCGCCATCATCACCAACGTGCGTCCCTAGATTTAAAGCATCGTAGGGATGAACGCTAACCCCACCCTTTCGGGTGGTGTTAAAAGCAACAACGTTGTTTGGTGCTGGCCACAAAGGTGTGATCAACACACTCATAGCCAATCCATTTCGTCTTTGAACTCTTCAGTATCGGCCTGCAATGCTGAAATCAAATCAACCATATCCTGAGGCAATGGCGCATGCCATTCCATCTGAATACCGCTGATTGGGTGGTATAAACGCAGCATCGTTGCATGCAGCGCCTGACGATCAAAGCCACGCAAAATGGTAATAAACTCTTCCGATGCACCTTTTGGTGGACGAGGACGGCCACCGTATAACGGATCGCCTACCAGCGGATGGCTAATATGCGACATATGCACACGGATCTGGTGAGTACGGCCAGTTTCCAAACGCAAACGCAAACGTGTATGAGCACGGAAATGCTCCATAATACGGTAATGCGTCACCGCAGGTTTCCCCATTGGGTGAACAGCCATGTGAGTACGTTTGGTTGGATGGCGTGAAATAGGCTCTTCCACCGTTCCGCCCGCCGTCATGGTACCAATGGCTACCGCTTCATATTCACGCGTAATTTCGCGCGCCTGTAGCGCTTCAACCAAGCGTGTCTGGGCAGGAACGGTTTTAGCCACCACCATCAGACCCGTAGTATCTTTATCCAAACGATGAACAATACCCGCACGCGGCACGTCCACAATTTCAGGACAGTAATACAGTAAAGCATTCAGGATCGTGCCATCAGGATTACCGGCTCCTGGATGAACGACTAAGTCACGCGGTTTATTGATCACCAAAATATCGCTATCTTCATAAACGATATCTAATGGAATATTCTGCGGTTCCCAGCGAGCTTCTTCCTCAATTAGCGCATCAATGGCAATTTCTTCGCCACCGAGCACTTTTTCTTTTGGCTTGTTGATAATTTTCCCGTTAACCTTGACGCGATCGTCAAGGATCCACTCTTTTATACGAGATCGTGAATAATCAGGGAACAATTCGGCCAAAGCCTGATCTAAACGATGACCAAGCTGTGATTCCGTCACCGTTGCGGTTAGTTCTACTTGTTGTGCCATATGGGTTTCTTTCGTTAACGTTGGGTTTTCTCGGCGTTGCCGTTTAAAATAATGTGCTATTGTAGCTGGTCTTTGTCGGGAGCTTAACGGAGAGTCTCCCGGAACAACACAAAAAGGGTAATCAAAACGTCATGACGCGTATGAAATATCTGGTGGCTGCCGCCACGTTGAGCCTGGCGCTGGCAGGTTGCTCCAGTTCCAAAGATGCGGTACCTGATAATCCGCCTTCAGAAATTTATGCTACCGCTCAGCAAAAGTTGCAGGACGGTAACTTTAAAGCCGCTATTACGCAACTGGAAGCGTTAGACAACCGCTATCCGTTCGGGCCTTATTCTCAGCAGGTTCAGTTGGATCTGATCTACGCCTATTACAAATCAGCTGATTTGCCAATGGCTCAGGCGTCTATCGACCGCTTCATGCGTTTGAATCCAACACATCCTAATATTGATTATGTCCTGTACATGCGCGGCCTAACTGATATGGCTTTAGATGACAGTGCACTTCAGGGATTCTTCGGTGTTGACCGTTCTGACCGCGATCCGGAGCATGCCCGTCAGGCATTCCGTGATTTTAGCCAGCTGGTACAGCGCTATCCAAATAGTCAGTACAGCGCAGATGCCACCAAACGCCTTGTCTATCTGAAAGACCGTTTGGCAAAATATGAGCTGTCCGTTGCACAATACTACACCAAACGCGGTGCTTACGTCGCTGTTGTTAACCGTGTAGAGACGATGCTGCGTAACTATCCTGATACTCAGGCAACGCGTGATGCATTACCGTTGATGGAAAATGCGTACAAACAGATGAACCTGACCGCACAGGCTAACAAAGTCGCCAAAATTATTGCTGATAACTCGGCAAAAGCGTAACAGCTCATCATATTTGAACAGCAAAAAGGCAGCCAGTGGCTGCCTTTTTTGTATCTGATATACAGGGTTGAGAAAAACAGAGCACAATAATGTTATTTTTAGGCCGTGGCAAAGCCGGAGCTTAGCCGTTTTTTCTGTCCCGATTTCCCCACTATGCTTGTTCTTCCTGTCTGACTCAAGCCCTAAATCGCCATGTCTTATTAAAAATCACAAATCGACTTATCTTTGCAAAAAGTGACAAAAATTCGTGATTTTAGTCTCACACTTTATTGAAAACGGCGTTATTCTAAAATTACCAAGACGGAAAAGACTGAGAGGTATGTATATGACAATTAGTATCACCAGTAAGCAAATGGAAATCACCACTGCCATTCGTCAACATGTCGAGGACCGTCTAAGTAAACTGGAAAAATGGCAAACGCATCTGATTAATCCGCATATCATTTTGTCTAAAGAACCAAAATTGTATGTTGCCGATGCCACGATTAATACGCCTAACGGACAGTTGATTGCCAGCGCAAAACATGAAGACATGTATGCCGCCATCAACGAACTGATTGCTAAACTCGAACGTCAGCTCAATAAAGTACAACACAAAGGTGAAGCGCGTCGCGCAAGTACCAGTGTCAAAGACGCTAACCTAGAAGAGGCCGACTTAGCAGAGGAAGACGTAGAATAAATCCATCCCCCAGTTACTCATCGACTAAACGCGCCAGGAGGCGCGTTTTTTGTTGACAGGCCAAAAGTAACACAGGTAAGTTAAGTTCTGGTTTTACTCTCATCGCTAACCACTACGACAGGCGTTTTACATGGCTCAATCTTTGTTTCTCTTCGCATTCTTTTTTACCTTCCCCTGATTGGGAGGCGTTTTTCCG
Organism: Hafnia alvei; assembly: GCF_900095695.1. GTDB lineage: Bacteria > Pseudomonadota > Gammaproteobacteria > Enterobacterales > Enterobacteriaceae > Hafnia > Hafnia alvei_B. Next base: position 6,349 of record NZ_FMIQ01000008.1, read on the forward strand.
TATAAAGAAAGCATGCGAAGAAAAACAAAAAAGCCTCCCAATCGGGGGGCTTTTTTCATTTCCACGCTTACAAACTCAACTTCAATACACTATAAGAAAGGCTCGATATGACAACAGACAACCCATTACTGGCATTACGTGAGCAGATCAGCGCTGTCGATAGCAAATTACTGGCGCTATTGAGTGAACGCAGAGAGCTTGCTGAGGCCGTTGCTCGAGCTAAACAAAAAAGTCACCGTCCGATTCGAGATAAAGAACGCGAGCGAGAGCTTTTGAACTCTCTGACCGAACAAGGAAAAGCGCTTAATCTTGATGGTCACTATATCACCCGCTTATTTCAGCTCATCATCGAAGACTCCGTCTTAACCCAACAGGCACTGCTTCAGCATCAATACAATCACACCACACAAAAGTCTGCTCGCATTGCTTTCCTCGGGCCAAAGGGTTCCTACTCCCACCTCGCCGCTCGCCAATATGCCGCGCGCCATTTCGAACAGCTGATTGAGTGTGGATGTCATCGTTTTCAGGATATCTTCAATCATGTCGAAACCGGTCAAGCAGACTTTGCCGTGTTGCCGATTGAAAATACCAGCTCAGGCTCAATCAACGACGTTTATGACCTGCTGCAACACACCAGCCTGTCGATTGTTGGCGAGCTCACCATTCCTATCGACCACTGCGTGTTAGTCACCGGCGAGACACGCCTCAGCGACATCAAAACGGTATACAGCCACCCACAGCCATTCCAGCAATGCAGCCAGTTCATTAATGCCTACCCTGAGTGGAAAATTGAATACTGTGAAAGCACCGCCGCTGCGATGGAGAAAGTCGCAGCGCTCAACTCACCGCATGCGGCCGCACTTGGCAGTGAGGCCGGTGGCTCGCTTTATGGCCTACAGCCACTGGAACAAAATCTGGCAAACCAGCAACAAAATATCACGCGTTTTATCGTTCTCGCGCGTAAGGCCATTGATGTCACCTCTCAGGTGCCAGCAAAAACCACGCTGATTATGGCAACGGGGCAGCAATCAGGTGCGTTGGTAGAGGCCCTATTAGTATTTCGTGAGCACAATATTGTTATCACAAAATTGGAGTCTCGCCCTATCAACGGTAACCCTTGGGAAGAGATGTTCTATCTGGATGTACAGGCCAATATCAATGATGCGGCAATGAAAGCGGCATTGAAAGATTTGCAAGCAATCACTCGTTCGCTGAAAACACTCGGGTGCTACCCAAGCGAAAATATCGTTCCCGTTTGATTCCTATGAAAAACGCAAAAGCCTGCATAAGTAGGCTTTTGATATCTAAATTATCGCTTAGCTATTTCCGGCTATCATTTGCCTGACGTAACAGCGCTCGGCTTTCCGCTTGGAAATGCTGGGCGTGATCACCAAACCAGTGTTCCACTTTTTTGAAGCTATCAATAAACGCCGCTTTATCATGGCTCTCCAACAGGGCGATAGCCTCACCAAATCGCTGGTAGTAACGTTTAATCAGCGCCAAATTATTCTCTGATGACATGATGATATCCGCATACAGTTGCGGATCCTGAGCAAACAGTCGCCCCACCATCACCAGCTCTAAGCGATAAATCGGAGACGAAAGCGCCAGCAGTTGTTCAAGCTGAACATTCTCTTCTGCCAAATGTAAGCCATAAGCAAAAGTCGCAAAGTGGCGTAGTGCCTGAATAAACGCCATGTTCTGATCGTGCTCAACGGCGCTAATACGATGGAGTCTCGCCCCCCAAACCTGTAGCTGTTCTAACAGCCATTGGTAAGCTTCCGGCTGGCGCCCATCACAATAAACCACCACCTGCTTTGCCAAACTGCCAACGTCAGGCCCAAACATCGGGTGCAGCCCTAATACGGGGCCACCGTGAGCGGCGAGCATAGCCTGCAACGGTTTATTTTTAACCGATGCCAAATCCACCAATAAACAATCATCAGGTAGCTTTGGTAAGCGCCCAATCGCCTGCTCAGTGAGATGAATTGGTACACTTACGATAACCATGCCCGCATCTGCACATAGCGCTTCAGCTTTCGGCCAATCATCTTGTTCAAGAATACGCACTTCATAGCCGGAGAGGTGCAACATTTTCTCGAAGAGACGCCCCATCTGGCCTCGGCCCCCAACAATCACGACGGGACGTAAATCCGGCTTTAAGCTTTTAAAACCTTTGTCGTTTTCACTGGAGTAAGACTCACGCATCACGCGCCGCAAAACATCTTCAATCAGGTCGGGTGGCACACCTAACAGCTCAGCTTCTTTACGGCGGGATGCCAGCATTGATGCTTCACGTTCAGGAACGTAAATCGGTAAACCATAGCGGCTTTTCACTTCTCCCACTTCGGCTACCAGTTGCAGACGGCGTGCTAATAAATCCAGCAGTGCCTTATCAACTTCATCGATTTGATCCCGCAATGCGGTTAGTTCCGCCACCATGATGCTTATTCTCCTGCGCTACGGCTGCGTAGCGTTGCGCCTAGTTTTTGATGCATATCACGCAGAAGCGTATCCGTTGTTCCCCAATCAATGCAGGCATCTGTTACCGAAACACCGTATTTCATTTCACTGCGCGGCTGCTCTGAGCTTTGGTTACCTTCAAAGATGTTACTTTCTAGCATAACACCAATAATAGACTGATTTCCGGCGCTAATTTGCTCAACTACTGACTCAGCGACCGCCGATTGGCGGCGGAAGTCTTTATTTGAATTGCCATGGCTACAGTCGATCATCAGCGCAGGGCGTAATCCAGCTTTTTGCATTTGGATTTCACACTCAGCCACATGCTCCGCAGAGTAGTTTGGCGTTTTGCCACCGCGCAAAATGACGTGCCCATGAGGGTTACCTTGAGTTTGCAGTAAACAAACCTGCCCTGATTGGTTGATCCCCACAAAGCGGTGCGCCATAGAAGCCGCTTTCATCGCATTGATCGCCGTTCCCAAACTACCGTCGGTACCATTTTTAAAGCCAACCGGCATCGACAACCCAGAGGCCATTTCGCGGTGTGTTTGTGATTCCGTGGTGCGAGCACCAATCGCCGACCAGCTAAAAAGATCGCCTAAAAACTGTGGTGAGTTAGGGTCTAATGCTTCGGTTGCCAATGGCAGCCCCATTTCAACCAAGTTCAAGAGCAGTTCGCGCGCTTTGATAAAACCAGCTTCAACGTCAAACGAGCCATCCATGTGAGGATCGTTAATCAAGCCTTTCCAACCCACAGTCGTTCTTGGTTTTTCAAAGTACACGCGCATCACGATGTACAGCTGGTCACGCAACTCAGCTGAGATGGACTGCAAACGACGGGCATAATCAAGAGCAGCATCAGTATCATGAATAGAACAAGGGCCACAGACAACCAACAGACGATGATCTTTACCTTCCAAAATATTCGCAATGTCCTGACGAGAAGCCGCAATCTGTTCTTGCAGCTGCGAGCTCAGTGGAAAGCGATTTTTTAATTCTTCTGGCGTGATCAGTATTTGTTCGTCGCTAATGTGCACGTTATTTAATGCGTCTTTTTGCATAATCATGATAGTACCTGCCCTTTATTGAGTGATGACGCTCGTGATGATTTGAATCTTTGCTGCTTGCGTGAGTGCGTCTGAGAACCACCATATCATGCCATGTAAAGTTTTCAACCCATTAGTGTAAAGAAATAATTACCGTAAACTTTACACTACACTTCTCAACAAAATTTGAGGCAACGCCCAGTTTTGCTATTGCCCTGCAGGCCGAGGGTTTAAGCATGATAAAATACTGATTACATCATGGAGGACACATGCTTAAAGTCATCATTGTTGACGACGAACAACCCGCGCGCGACGAACTTAATGAGCTATTAACCAAACACGCCAGTATTGAGGTAATAGCCCAGTGTAACAACGCGTTGGAGGCTATCCCGACTATTCATAAATTACAGCCGGATGTGATCTTTCTTGATATTCAGATGCCACGAATTAGCGGCCTAGAATTGGTCTCTATGCTCGATCCCGACACCATGCCGTACATTGTTTTTGTCACCGCATTTGATGAATATGCTATTCAGGCATTTGAAAAGCATGCCTTCGATTATCTGCTTAAGCCGATTGATAGCAGACGTTTAAGCAAGACATTAGAACGCTTACAAAAAGGCATCAATGTAAAACAAAATTTACAGCCTTTTAGCGAACCTCAGCTTAAGCACATTCCTTGCCATGGTTTAAATCGTATCTTTTTGCTTAAGCTAGATGAAGTCGAGTACCTGTCATCCGAGCTTAGTGGTATCCACGTCGTCGGGATCCACCAAAGCGGATATACGCAGCTAACGCTCAAAACGCTGGAAGAAAAAACCCCCTTTGTTCGCTGCCATCGTCAATATATGGTGAACGCGGATCGCCTCAGCGAAATTCAGCTTTTGGATAATGGCTCAGCCGAAGTGATAACTCACACGGGAAAAAGAATTCCAGTGAGCCGCCGCTATCTGAAAAACTTAAAAGAGCGCTTGGGAATTACCTAATAAATGCACTTTACTGTAAAGGTGGTCGATTTCATTTTCTCCAATAAAGGTGGCGTGATGATAAAAAATCATATCTTTATTTTGTGCCTTGCCCTTGCAGCCTGCACGCAATATCCGGGCGGCGTAGATAAAGGCTCAATGTGGTTTAACGCTGGTTTTGAAGATGCCAGTATGGGGAAAGTGGTGCGCGATAACGATACGCTGATTGAATGGTATGGGAATCCTGATGTTGATCGGGCGGCATATTTAGACGGTTACAACCATGGTACACATCAGCTGTGCCAATCTTTTGCTATTGAGCAATGGGGATCGCAAGGTAAGCCTTTTCCTGCCAGCTGCGACAGCGCCGTGAATATTGCAGAATTACGTTTTAAATGGCAGCAAGGGATAAATAAAACATTGCCAAGATAGTAGGAAACAATAAAAAGCAACACGTCAGAATAGATATGTATCAGTATGTTTATTTAGATCAATTTTATTTGAAATTGCTTCACTGGTTTTTATAAACAGAGATCTCATTCGCAGATTAGCACATAAAGCTCATGGATATTATCCCTAGTACTTTTGGGTTAATTTTTAAAAGGGAACTTATGATAACGCTACAATTTGCGATAATTATTCTTTGTTTATTACTGGGGACGCGCTACGGCGGAATGGGGCTTGGTCTCATCAGTGGGATTGGACTCTTCTGCTTAACCTTTATTTTCGGTCTTGAACCCGGTAAACCACCGGTTGAAGTTATTCTGACTATCCTTGCCGTTATCGGTTGTGCTTCTGTACTACAAACCGCAGGCGGCCTGAACGTTATGATGCAGTTTGCAGAGCGATTGCTACGCAAACACCCACAGCACATCACAATTTTAGCGCCATTAACGACATGGACACTGACTTTCCTCTGCGGTACCGGCCACGTGGTTTACACCATGTTCCCGATTATCTCCGATATCGCCTTAAAGAAAGGTATTCGTCCAGAGCGCCCGATGGCCGTCGCCTCGGTCGCATCACAAATGGCAATCACCGCGTCACCGGTCTCTGTCGCGGTTGTCTCCCTCGTCTCCATTTTGGGGGCAGCTCACGGAATTGGCCACGCCTATAGCATTCTAGAAATCTTGGCAATTTCCGTTCCTGCCTCACTCTGTGGCGTTATTGTTGCAGCCTTGTGGAGCCTGCGTCGTGGTAAAGACTTGGATAAAGATCCTGAATTTCAAGCAAAAATCAGCGATCCTAAACAGCGTGAATTTATCTATGGCACCAGCGAAACCTTGCTAAACCAGAAATTCGACAAGCGCGCCTACTGGTCTACATGGATCTTTTTCGCCGCAATCTTAGTGGTAGTTCTACTAGGTGCGTTCTCTGAATTACGCCCATCCTATGAAATGAAAGGCGTAATGAAACCACTGTCGATGAATCTGGTTATCCAGATGATGATGCTCATTGCAGGGGCCATCATCTTAATGGCCTGTAAGGTGAAACCTGCCGACATCTCAAGCGGTGCCGTATTTAAAGCCGGTATGGTTGCCATTTTCTCCGTATTCGGTGTGGCATGGATGAGCGACACTTTCTTCCAAGCGCATATGCAGGACCTTAAGCTTGTTCTAGAGGATGTGGTGAAGTCCCAACCATGGACTTATGCTCTGGTGCTGTTTTTAGTGTCTAAGCTCGTCAACAGCCAAGCAGCGGCGTTAACCGCGATTGCGCCAATGGGGTTACAACTCGGTGTCGATCCGAAGATGCTCATTGCCTTCTTCCCTGCTGCTTATGGTTACTTTGTTTTACCCACCTACCCAAGCGACTTAGCCTGTATTGGATTCGACCGGTCCGGTACCACAAAAATCGGTAAGTTCATCATCAACCATAGCTTTATCCTGCCTGGTTTTATTGGCGTAATAACCTCCTGTATCGTTGGTTATGTACTCGTCACATCCTTCATGTAGTTTTCAGGCTAACCGGTATTTGTCACAGCAAATACCGGTTCCTCCACAGGCTATTGTTCGCATATAAATAAAGAGCATAACCTGCTGGCGAAAACACAAAAAATAAGCTAAATGAACCCATTCTGAGCCAGCAGACGACCCGCTATAATGTGACGCTTGTCAACTTTGGCATTATCTCGTTACTGGAACCATCATGCTTTCTACACGCGCATACCGCGCAATGCCCCTGTGCCTGTCTATCTTGTCTGCTTTAACTAGCTCTGCTGCTTTTGCCGATACCTCGCTATTTACAGCGATGGATGATCCAACAACGGCGAAGAAGAGTTTCGACGGTAACGTTCAAGCAGGTTATAACTCTCAATCAGGTAACTCTGAGAGCTCGAACCTGCTGGCTAACACCACAATGACTTGGTTTAACCCTGAAACGGCATATAGCCTATGGGGAACGGCAAATAACACTAAATCAGGTGACACTCGTTCTTCAGAGAAATATCAGGCAGGCGCTCGTTCACGTTATAACCTTAGCCCTGACAACTATATTTTCGGGCAAGGCAGTTGGATCAACGACCGCTATGCTGGCTATGATTCCCGCTCAACAGGAACCTTAGGTTACGGCCGCCAAGTACTGGCAACGCCAGCGCAAAACCTGCGTGTAGAATTTGGTCCGGGTGTTCGTCACGACGAATATCATGGCGGTGGGCGTGAAACTCAGGCATTAGCCTATGCTGCTGGCAACTATGCTTACCAGCTGACTAAAAATACGCAATTCACACAGGGTGTTTCTGTTATGGCCAATGATGACACCACGGTCAACTCGGAAACCGCGCTAAACGTTGGGATCAATGACGACTTCTCTCTGCGTCTTTCATACAACGTGGTGTACAACACCGAGCCTCCGGCCAGTGCGCCAAAGAAAACCGACACGTCTACAGCTATTACCCTGCGATACAATCTGTAAAAATAACTTTATGACTCAATAGAAAAAGCCCGCTTAGCTGCGGGCTTTTTTGTGCCATTTGATCATGCGATAACAGCCATAAAAAAAGGGGTTAGCGCAATGCTAACCCCTTTAAAACTAATAACGTTTGGATGTTGCTTACGCTTTAGCGCCCAGACGCTCTTTGATACGAGCTGATTTACCGGTACGCTCACGCAGGTAGTACAGTTTAGCTTTACGAACGGCACCACGACGTTTAACAGTAATGCTGTCGATTACTGGTGAGTGAGTCTGGAATACACGCTCAACACCTTCGCCGTTAGAAATCTTACGAACAGTGAATGCAGAGTGCAGACCGCGGTTACGGATTGCAATAACCACGCCCTCGAATGCCTGCAGACGTTTTTTAGAACCTTCAACGACCCATACCTTAACTTCCAGAGAATCACCTGGACGGAATGCAGGTACGTCTTGCTTCATCTGCTCTTGTTCGATCTGTTTAATAATGTTGCTCATAATATGTCTCTTACCCTAGGTAAACTGATATATCGGGTCGTTCAGCCTTGATAAACAAGTCGCTTAAACGTTCCCTTCATGGTCTTGCTGTTCTAGACGATGCTCCTTACGGAACTCGGCCAACAGCTTCGCTTGCTCGTCAGTCAGAGCTAGGCTTTCTAGAAGTTCAGGTCTTCTAAGCCAGGTACGGCCCAGCGACTGCTTCAAGCGCCAGCGACGAATCTCTGCATGATTTCCCGACAGTAAAACCGGCGGTACCTCCATGCCTTCTAACACTTCAGGGCGTGTAAAGTGCGGACAATCCAGCAGTCCGCCGGCAAATGAATCTTCCTCTGCTGAAGCTTGATGACCCAAAACTCCCGGAATAAACCGTGAGACAGAATCAATCAGCGTCATGGCAGGAAGCTCACCGCCGCTAAGTACGTAATCTCCGATTGACCATTCTTCATCAATTTCGGTTTGGATTACACGCTCATCTATACCTTCATACCGACCACAAACCAGAATTAACTTCTCATTTGTTGCCAGCTCGCAAACGCCTTGCTGGTCAAGTTTGCGACCCTGCGGCGAGAGATAAATCACTTTCGCCCCTTCGCCTGCCGCTGCTTTTGCAGCGTGGATAGCTTCCCGTAAAGGTTGCACCATCATCAACATCCCCGGACCACCGCCATAAGGACGGTCATCAACGGTGCGATGCCGATCGTGCGTGAAGTCTCGTGGACTCCAGCACTGCACGCTTAGCAGGCCATTCTTAACAGCCCGGCTAGTTACCCCGTAATCAGTGATTGCGCGGAACATCTCAGGAAATAAGCTAACTATACCGATCCACATAACTCAATCCACATAGCGCCATACCCTTTCAACAACGGATGCTACACGCCTTCCAATAATTGGAGGTTAAAAACCAGGATCCCAATCTACTTCAACAATGCGAGTAGTGAGATCGACTTTCTTGATTACCTGCCCGTCGAGGAACGGAATCAACCGCTCCTTGAGACCGAATGCATCTTTCAGGTTTGCCTTAACGACCATTACGTCATTAGAACCAGTTTCCATCATATCGATGATTTTACCCAGTTCGTATCCAGCGGAGGTGACTACCTGGCAGCCCATAAGGTCTTTCCAGTAATAATCGCCATCTTCTAACTCTGGCAATTGCGACTCTTCCACTACGATCTCACGATTCGTTAGCGCATTCGCCGCATCTCGGTCATCAACACCTTTGATTTTGATAACCAAATCCTGATTGTGGCGCTTCCAGCTTTCTAGCTCGACATGCTGCCACTGACCAGCCTGCTGGATAAACCACGGCTGATATTCAAAAATGCTTTCGGCGTCTTCGGTGGATGAAAACACTCTGAGCCAACCGCGAATACCATATGAAGAACCCAGTTTCCCGAGTACCACGGGATTAGTAAGTTGTTTGCTCATTGTGACCACCGCAACGGATTAAGCAGCTTTCTTAGCTTCTTTGATCAGCGCAGAAACGCGATCAGAAACAGTTGCGCCCAAACCAACCCAGTGGTTTACGCGATCCAGATCCAGACGCAGAGATTCTGCCTGACCTGCTGCCAGCGGGTTGAAGAAACCAACACGCTCGATGAAACGGCCGTCACGTGCATTACGGCTGTCAGTTACTACTACTTGATAGAACGGACGCTTTTTAGCGCCGCCACGAGCTAAACGAATTGTTACCATAACATCCTCATTAGTTAATAGAACACCAGACCCCATCGAGGAACGGAGTCCGGTGTCTGTTGTTCTTAACGAACATAAAAGCCCGAAAATTTTACTCACTTTGGCGCGAAAAGCAACCGAAAGCGTACTTACGCCCCGGTTGCAGTTGCTAAAATAGGCAAAAGGAGGGATTAACGACCAGGGAATCCGGGTGGCATCATACCTTTCATGCCACGCATCATTTTCGACAAGCCGCCTTTCTTCATCTTCTTCATCATACGCTGCATTTCATCAAATTGTTTAAGTAAACGGTTGACGTCCTGCACTTGCATACCAGAACCCTGCGCGATACGACGTTTACGCGAGCCCTTGATAATTTCTGGGTTGGCACGCTCTTTCAACGTCATGGAGCTAATAATCGCCTCCATACGCACTAAGAGTTTGTCATCCATCTGAGATTTAACGTTTTCTGGTAGTTGCCCCATGCCTGGCATTTTTGCCAGCATTGAGGTCATCCCGCCCATGTTACGCATTTGCTTAAGCTGATCCATAAAGTCAGTGAGGTCGAAGCCGTCACCTTTCTTCAGTTTCTGTGCCAGCTTCTCGGCTTGTGCACGGTCAACTTTACTCTCAATATCTTCGATAAGTGACAGAACGTCGCCCATACCAAGGATACGAGAGGCTACGCGGTCAGGGTAGAACGGTTCCAGCGCTTCGGTCTTTTCACCCACGCCCAAGAACTTAATCGGTTTACCCGTAATATGGCGAATAGATAAAGCCGCACCACCGCGCGCATCACCATCGACTTTTGTCAGCACCACGCCGGTTAACGGCAGCGCTTCATTAAAGGCTTTGGCGGTGTTCGCCGCATCCTGACCGGTCATGGCATCAACAACAAACAGCGTTTCAACCGGATTAATCGCGGCATGAACCTGTTTGATCTCGTCCATCATCGCTTCGTCAACGTGCAAACGACCCGCGGTATCGACGATCAGAACATCATAAAATTTCTGTTTAGCATGCTGCAAAGCACGGCTAACAATCTCGATTGGCTTCTCTTTAACATCAGACGGGAAGAAATCGATGCTCACTTGCTGAGCCAAAGTTTCTAGCTGTTTAATCGCCGCTGGGCGATAAACGTCGGCAGAAACCACCAACACTTTCTTCTTATGTTTCTCTTTAAGAAACTTACCGAGTTTACCCACGCTGGTTGTTTTACCCGCGCCTTGCAAACCCGCCATCAATACAACAGCAGGCGGCTGTGCGGCGAGGTTCAGCTCGGTGTTCACTTCACCCATGGCGTTCGTCAGTTCGTTTTTAACGATTTTGACGAACTCTTGCCCAGGGGTCAGGCTTTTGTTCACTTCGTGCCCTACGGCACTTTCTTTAACACGATTGATGAAGTCACGGACTACCGGTAGCGCAACGTCCGCTTCCAGTAATGCCATGCGTACTTCACGCAAGGTGTCTTTAATGTTTTCTTCGGTCAGCCGCCCGCGGCCGCTGATGTTGCGCAATGAGCGCGACAATCGATCGCTTAAATTTTCAAACATTGTTTCTGCTCAACGTTAAGACTGGCCGTCAAGGCGACGACGTAGATGGCGGCGAGTATAACACGAAGATGGCACCTTTCTCCTCCTTGCTGCGCGGATTGGTTGGAGCGTGACGCGGCTAACGCTATACTGGCCTCATAATTCACTCTGCTAATGCTAAATTCACCATGCCTGCATTTGCCATATTGGCCATGATTACCTACTTACTCAGCCTCGGTTTAATCATTCCGAGCCTGGTACAAAACAACCGAGCCTATCGCCGCTTGGCGCTTTTGTTCGCCGCTATTGCGCTCATTAGCCACGCCGTTGCGCTTCAGGCTCGTATTTTTGATGTCACCACAGGGCAAAATCTTAGCTTACTGAACATTGGTTCGATCGTAAGCCTGATGATCTGTTTTGTGATGACCGTCGTCGCCTCACGTGACCGTGGCTGGTTTTTGCTGCCGATTGTATACAGCTTTGCCTTAATTAATCTCGGGCTCGCCAGCTTCGTTCCAGGCGAATTCATCACCCATCTAGAAACGACGCCGTCTCTGATGATTCACATTGGTCTGGCGCTGTTCTCTTACGCAACACTGATCATTGCTGCGCTCTATGCCCTACAGCTTGCGCTTCTCGACTATCTGCTGAAAAACAAAAAACTCACGTTTACCGCTGATATGCCGCCGTTGATGAGCATCGAACGCAAGATGTTTCATATTACGCAGGTCGGTGTTGTGCTACTGACACTCACCCTGTGCACTGGCATGTTGTACATGGATAACTTGTTCAGCAAAGAGAACGTGCATAAAGCCGTACTGTCGATTTTGGCATGGTTTGTCTATGTTTTATTACTGTGGGGGCACTTCCGTGAAGGCTGGCGTGGACGCCGCGTCGTATGGTTCAGCTTGCTGGGCGCATTTTTACTGACGATGGCCTATTTTGGCAGCCGTCTTCTTCAGGAAGTCATGGTAAACTAACTCCCCTCCTCTTTTTCGCTCACCCCGTAATACCACGGGGTGAACCGTTCAATCGTTATAAGGAACACCTCCTTGGAGCACGTCTCTACGGGTACACTGATTACCATTCTGGTAATTATGGTCATTGTCTCAGCCTATTTTTCTGCGTCAGAAACAGGGATGATGACACTCAACCGCTACCGCCTCCGCCATCTCTCCAAGCAGGGATTACGTTCCGCTCGACGTGTTGAAAAACTACTCAAACATCCCGATCGCCTGATCAGTCTGGTGCTCATTGGCAACAACCTCGTCAACATTTTGGCTTCAGCCTTAGCAACCATTGTCGGGATCCGTTTGTATGGAAACGCAGGCGTAGCCATTGCAACCGGCGTTCTGACCTTCGTGGTATTAGTGTTTGCCGAAGTGTTGCCAAAAACGTTTGCCGCGCTCAATCCCGAAAGAGTCGCTTTCCCAAGCAGCGTATTATTGCTGCCGCTGCAAAAAATCATGATGCCATTAGTTTGGCTTCTAAATGGCATTACTCGCATTCTGCTGCGCATGTTTGGTATCCGGGCCACGGCGCATCCGAGCGACGCGGTCAGTAAAGATGAACTTCGGTCTATCGTGAACGAATCCAACTCACAGATTTCGCGCCGTAATCAGGACATGTTGATTTCAGTTTTGGATCTTGAAAAAGTGACCGTCGACGACATTATGGTGCCGCGCAATGAAATCGTCGGTATTGATATCAATGATGACTGGAAATCAATCTTACGCCAGCTAACACATTCACCACACGGACGCATCGTCTTATACCGCGGCTCACTTGATGATTCGATTGGCATGCTTCGTGTGCGCGAAGCCTATCGCCTGATGATTGAAAAGAAAGAGTTCAATAAAGAGAACTTACTGCGCGCCGCCGATGAAATTTATTACATACCAGAAAGTACTCATCTCAGCGTCCAACTGCTTAAATTCCAACGTAATAAAGAAAAAATGGGCATCGTGGTAGATGAATACGGCGATATCAAAGGGCTGGTTTCCGTTGAAGATATTCTCGAGGAGATTGTCGGCGATTTCACCACGTCGATGTCCCCCTCTTTGGCAGAAGAAGTTATGCCGCAAAGTGATGGCTCTGTGCTGGTAGATGGAACCGCGAATATTCGCGAGCTAAATAAGGCATTCAACTGGACGCTTCCCGCCGACGGCCCACGTACTATGAACGGTATGCTGCTTGAGGAATTAGAAGATATTCCACTGCCGGGCGCTCACGTCAACATTGGCCAGTACCATATCCAAATACTCGACGTACAGGACAATATGATTAAGCAGGTCCGTGTTTCGTCAGTGGCACGTACGAAAGCGAATGAGGACAGCGAGCGCTATAGCTCGTAGGCTCGATTTATCCATTAAAAAAGGCGCATTCAGCGCCTTTTTTGTGTCTTGCGTTTAGAGAAAACGAGACTAAATATGCAGCTCAGCCAGTTTTTCTTTAGGCAGGGCGAGATCGTCGTTATGGTTAACTCCAACGCCTTTCTCTAGGATATGACGAGCAATTTCATGCGCTTCCTGCAATGAGTGCATGGAATAGGTTCCGCACTGATATTCATTGAGTTCAGGAATTTTACGCTGGTCAGTCACCTTCAGCACATCTTCCATAGCCGCTTTCCACGCATTAGCCACGCGAGACTCTTCTGGCGTACCAATCAAGCTCATGTAGAAACCGGTACGGCAGCCCATTGGAGAGATATCGATAACCTCCACGCCGTTACCGTTCAGATGATCGCGCATGAAACCAGCAAATAGATGTTCAAGAGTATGGATACCGCGCTCAGGCAAGATCTCTTGGTTCGGGTGACAAAAACGCAAATCGAAGACCGTGATGTTGTCGCCGTGCGGGGTTTTCATATTTTTTGCTACACGCACCGCAGGTGCCGCCATACGCGTATGGTCTACAGTGAAGCTATCCAGTAGTGGCATTTCGTCACCTCCTCATAAAAAAAATGAATTTTTTTTTGGTTTAATGAAACCTTTTCTAACTCAGCGAGTCTGAATATATGAAAGACGCGCATTTGTTATCATCATCCCTGCTACAGAGATGCTATTTTGGCCACAGGTATTGTGGCCTTTTTCTTTTCTAGCGCCCAGCGTGTAAATGCAGATACTCTTCAAACCCCATAGCACTCGGCATTGAATCCTGAGCTTCCATAGCGGCCTGACGTTTAATCGATGCTTCCACCTGCTGCTGTAACTGTTCTTCGGTTAACACTTCCAATGGCTCTGAGCTCAACTGTTCGCGATAACGTTCGGAAAGTTCACGACCAAATCCACCCACGCCTTTTTCTTTCATCTGCTCCAGTACCTGAGCAGAATAGGTCAATGAAGCATCTTCAAAACAGGCTACCAGCTTAGTGCAAACTTGCTGATATTGCTTATTCCCATTGATGCTATCTAATACTTCAGCAACGCGTTGTAAATCCGCAAACAGCTCCTTGCCTACTTTAGCAAGTGGCTGACGCTCAGTATCACAGCCAATACCAATAGTTTGGCCAGGCTTACGCCCTTCAAGGATCACGCGGTTCCAGTTTTTACGCGTACACAGCAGCTCATCGCTGCTCATTTCAGGCGCATCAGCCAGTACACACCAAATCAGGAAAAGATCCAAGAAGCGTGACTGCTCAGCATTCACGCCAATGGCCGTAAATGGATTGATATCCAGAGAGCGCACTTCTATATATTCAATGCCGCCACGCAACAGCGCATCGGACGGAGACTCATCGCCTTTAGTGACACGTTTTGGGCGAATCGGTGCGTAGAGTTCATTTTCAATCTGCAAAACGTTGGCATTGAGCTGGCGATAATGACCATCGACCTTTACACCAAGCTTAGCAAACTCAGGAGATGGTGTATGAATCGCTTTTTTCAGCGCGGTGACATAGTCAGGCAGATTGTTGAACGTGATACCCAAATCATTCTGCGATTTATTGGTGTAACCTAAATCACTCAAACGCAGCGAGGTCGCATAAGGCAGATACAGCATATGCCCATCGCGCTCGAATGGAATATTGGTCTCACGACCGTTCAAGAACGATGAACAGATTGCCGGCGAGGCACCAAACAGATATGGGATCACCCAGCCAAAGCGGTAATAGTTGCGGATCAGGCGGAAATATCCCGCGGAGATCTGCTCTTTACCACTTTCGGCATCTTCAACACCAGCCCATGCACGCCAAAAATCAATAGGCAGCGAGAAGTTATAATGCACACCAGAAATGGTTTGCATCAGCGCACCGTAGCGATTCTTCAAACCTTCGCGGTACAACGTTTTAAATCGACCAACGTTAGATGACCCATACTGCGCCAGTACAATATCTTCTTCTTTATTGATAAAGCACGGCATGCTCATTGGCCACATACGCTCTGAGCCCAAATTGCGAGCTACATAGCGATGAATATCCGTTAAGAAGGAGAGCATGTGATCGATGCTGGGATCGACTGGAGTAATAAACTCCAGCAAAGACTCGGCAAAGTCAGTAGTTATCCAAGGATGAGTCAACGCTTTACCCAATATCTCTGGGTGACCAGAAGCGGCCAATTGGCCCTCAGGCGTTACGCGGAGCGTTTCACGCTCAATTCCGCGTCGAATTCCGTTAAGGGCATCTGGATGCGACTCCAGCCAAGTCAGTGCTTTAGATACGTCCGGGATCAAGTCGACCTCCCGCTAATCAAATAATAACTGCCAGCATTCATGTTCTGCCGCTGAGCGTTTCCACTCTCGCTTATGACCACCATGACATACCCTGTAGCGTCAGCCATGCTAACACCACATAACGTACCGCTTTCCCAATACTGAGATAAAGCGCCACGGGTACCCACGGCATTCGCAGCCAACCTGCTAACACACAGAGTAAATCACCAATGATAGGCACCCAACTGAGCAACAATGTTACCGCGCCATAGCGTTGTAACCAGCGTAACGACAGCTGTAACCCCCGCTGCGGTTTCATGTCCGGCAGCAGACGACCAATGATGACATTTGTTAATCCGCCCAGAATATTGCCAACAATCGCTGTCAGCACTAACCACCACGGAGAAACCTGCCCCGCTAACAGCAAGGCAGTTAAAACAATTTCTGAATTTCCAGGCAATAGCGTCGCGCTAGTGAAGCTACTGGCAAACATAGCGCCTAATGTCAGGAGAGAACTCATTACAACTTGCGCACGTCAACCCACGCCATATTGGCGCTTTGAGCGGCTTGAATGCCAAAGTCAGCATCTTCGAACACAACACAATCTTTAGGCGCGACGCCGATAAGCTCCGCACAACGTAAGAATGTGTCTGGTTCAGGCTTATGCCGCTTAACATCATCGGCACCGACGATCGCTTGAAAACAATCACGCAGCCCCAAATGGCGCAACAATGCATCTGCCATCCGGTGTTCACTCCCAGTTCCCACTGCCATCGGCCTTTTGCCTTTATAGGCTCGCACCACATCGATCAACGGAAGCGGCGTTACGCTATCCAGTAACATGGCTTCTACCGCAGCCGTTTTCAATGCGGCAAGATGATGTGGATCCATATCTGCTTGGTTATTTTCTATAATGACCTGGGCAATACGCCAAGTTGGAGAGCCATTCAGTGCCACCATCGCATGTTCATCGTAGGTCATTCCGTATTGGGAAAGTACCTGCCGCCAAGCCAGACGATGCGTCGGCTCGGTGTCGAGTAGAGTGCCGTCCATATCAAAAATCAGTCCTTGAAAGCGATCGTACATTGATTGCAGCTCCGTAACGATGGTGAATATATGGAAGGTTACTTTAACGCAAAGCTATTACGTTGTCGCTCTGAGAGTTTCAGGAGGAATTAATTGAAAAGCCAATGGATATGAAGAAAAATTGAGCTGAAAAATACTACGCACAGTGGATTTTAGATAAAAAAAAACCCCGTCAATGACGAGGTCTTAAGATGACATATTTGGGAGGTTATTCGGCGCAAGCGCCTCACTCTCTTAGTGTCATCAGTCTCTCTGACTATCATACGACAAGGTATGTTACATCAGAAAAACCAAATATGGTGCACTCAGGAAGATGACTCAACGCAAGCGTTTCGCCCTGCGGGCCGTTGCTAAAGCAACGTTATCATCCTTTGTGCTACCGCCAACACTTAATCACTATGCAATTCTGCATCTGCGATAAGTATTGTG
>NZ_FMIQ01000057.1 GCF_900095695.1 Hafnia alvei
TTGGATATCCACCGGAAAAAGTTGATGTTGCTACGGGTAAGGCGTCAGGTTATGGCAATTCAGGTTTCTCTGCGGCGTTGCTGCCGTTCCTTGCCGGATCGGATGCGCAAGCGGTGCAGCGCCAGCGGGTGAAAGATAATCCGCTGGGCGGTGATGCTTATTACAGCTACGTATTAACGCTCTTTGGCCAAGGATGGGACCAACAACGTTTTCGTTTTAATTTAAAGGGTGAGCTTTTACCTCACTGGGACAGCAGCACATGCGCAAGTACCGCCACTTCTCATTAAGCGGATTGAGTCTCTCGATCGGCTTATCTCTCGCCTCTCTGTCTGGCGCGGGCGTTGCCGCGGATGCGGCTGTTTCGCCAGAACAGTGGTTGCTAGAGCAAATTCGCGTGGGCGAAGCCAGCCATCGTGATGACTTAGTCACGCAATCACTGTATCGCTTAGAAC
The DNA here is from genome assembly GCF_900095695.1 of Hafnia alvei. Classification (GTDB taxonomy): domain Bacteria; phylum Pseudomonadota; class Gammaproteobacteria; order Enterobacterales; family Enterobacteriaceae; genus Hafnia; species Hafnia alvei_B. The sequence goes on from NZ_FMIQ01000057.1 coordinate 453, forward strand.
TGATGGATCCAAATAACCCAGACGTGATGGCGGCGCGCATGCGTTTAGCGTTGCGTCAGGGCGATCAGCAGCTTGCGCAACAGCAGTTAGATAAATTGAAAGCGCAGGCTCCGAATTCAGAGGTCTATAAGCAGGCCAAACTGAACATGTCGCTGACGACGCCGGAAGGCCGTCAGCAGTTGCAGCAGGCACGTTTACTGGCAACCGCTGGCCATGTTCCTGAGGCGGTGCAGGCCTATGATAAATTGTTTGAAGGTACCCCTCCAACCGTTGATTTAGCCGTGGAATATCTGCGTGTCGTTGCGCGTCAGCCGGGTCAGGAAAACAACGTTATTGCCAAATTGGAAGCGTTGAGACAAACCAATCCGGGTAATGGTGAGTTGCGCCGAGCGCTGGCAGGCATGCTTTTGGATACCAACCAAACTCAGAAAGCCTATGCTGTGCTGGAGAAAATGGCAGCAGATAGCAACACGCGCGGAGACGCTGCGGATCTGTGGATGGCTGAAATTAACCGCACTCCTGTCGGTGAGCAAAGCGTTGCGTCCTTACAGCGTTATCTGGTGATTTTTGCGCAAGATCCTTCCACCGTTGAAGCGCGCAAGAAGTTAGCCGATCAGCAAAAATTACTCTCCGACCCGGCTTTCATTGCCCGTTCTCGCGGTTTGGCGATGGTTGACTCTGGCAAAGGCGCAGTGGCGATACCTGAATTGCAGAAGGCATTGGCATCAAGTCCAAATGATTCCGATGTGCTAGGCGCGCTGGGTCAGGCGTATGCGCGACAGGATAACCGTGCAAAAGCGTTAGAGTATTTCCAACGTGCGTTAAAAGCCGACCCGACCGGTTATGACCGCGATAAGTGGATCAGCTTAATTAAAAGTAATCAGTATTGGCTGGCTATCCAATCTGGCGATAAAGCGCTGAAAGCCAATCAGTTGGATGTTGCGCAGCAGAAATATCAGCAGGCGCGCGGGATTGATAATACGGATAGCTATGCCGTGCTTGGCTTAGGTGATGTCGCAGTTGCGCGTAAAGATGATGCGGGCGCGGAGCGATTGTATCAACAGGCGTTGCGGCTTGATTCAACCAACAGCAGCGCAGTGCGTGGGTTAGTGAACATTTACCAACGTCAGTCGCCAGAGAAGGCGATGGCCTATCTGGATCAGCTGCCGCGTAGCCAGCGTAAAGCGATGCAGAGTGCAATCAACGGCATTCAAAGCGATGTATTGCAGCAGCAGGCGCAGGCTCTTGAACAGCAGCAACAGTGGGCGGGAGCGGCAGATAAACTGCAACAGGCGCTGAAACTTTCACCCAATGACGTATGGCTAACTTACCGCTTGGCTAAAGATCTGCATGCGGCTGGCCGTACTGATGAAGCCGACCGTGCTTTCAATACCTTAGCACAGCAGCTTCCTGGCGATCCTCAGCAGGTTTATGCGCACGCGCTTTACCTATCAGGCACCGATCGCGATCGGGCGGCCTTAGCGCAGGTTGATGGATTACCGAAGGCGAAGTGGGATGCCAATATTCGTGAGCTTTCTGACCGTTTGCACTTCAGCGAAACGCTCAAAAAAGCCCAAGACCTGCGTGACGCGGGACATGAAGACGAAGCGATTGCTTACCTACGTCAACAGCCAGCCAATACCCGCATCGATTTAACGCTCGCCGATTGGGCATTAGAGCGCGAAGATTATGATGCGGCGCTGGTGGGTTATCGCGATGTGCTAAAACGCGAGCCCGATAATGATTCCGCTCACCTAGGCGAAATTGAAGCCTTCGTTGCGCAAGGTGAGCTTGAACAAGCTCGCACTCAGCTACAGGCATTGCAGCAGGTTAAACCAGCCGAAGCGCCAAGCATGAATACCGAACGCCGCGTGGCGGGAGCTTGGGCATCGGTGGGAGACATGGCCAAAGCGCAGGCGATTTTTGATCGTATTACTCCGCAGGCGGCCAAAGAGCCGGGTCAGGACGGTGCGCTGGTGATGCGCGATGCCGCTCGCTTTGAACAAAAGCAAGGGAACCCTGATAAAGCGGTGGATTATTATCGTGATGCGATGGTGTCTTCTGGCATTGCACCAACCAAACCGCAGGATAACGATACTTTCACTCGTCTAACGCGTAACGATGAAAAAGACGATTGGCTTAAGCGTGGCGTACGTTCCGATGCGGCTGATTTATATCGACAGCAGGATGTGAATGTCACGTTGGATCATGACTATGCACGTTCTAGTGGTACCGGTGGATATTCTGATTTAACGGCCAATACCACCATGCTGCAGATGGATGCGCCACTTAATGATGGGCGCATGTTCCTGCGTACCGACGTGGTAAATATGCAGGCGGGTTCCTTTAAAGGCGGGCCTTATAAAGAGAAATTCGGCACCTGTTACGTCAACGGCTGTCAGTCTGGCAATAGCCAAAACTCAACGGGCGCGAGCCTCTCTGCGGGTTGGAAAAATGAGCATTGGGAAGGGGATTTCGGCACCACCCCAATGGGCTTCGACGTGGTGGACTGGGTCGGCGGGCTGAGCTATAGCAATGACTGGAACCATATTGGCTGGACGGTAAATGCTCACCGTCGTCCGATTTCAAGCTCCTTGTTGGCATTCGGTGGCCAGAAAGACGATCAAACCGGTATCACATGGGGCGGTGTGCGCCGCACCGGCTTGGGGATCAGCGGTAGTTACGATCGCGGTGAAGCACATGGCGTTTGGGCTGATTTGAGCGCCGATCAATTGACGGGGAAAAACGTTGCTGATAACAGCAGCATACGTTGGATGGCCGGATACTATTACAAGCTTATCAACGAAAATAACCGCCGTGTAACCGTAGGCCTGAGCAATATGATTTGGCACTACGATAAGGATTTGAGCGGATATACGCTGGGGCAAGGCGGTTACTATAGCCCGCAGGAGTATGTTTCCTTTGGTGTACCGGTGAACTATCGCCAACGTACTGAAAATTGGTCTTGGGAATTGGGTGGTTCGGTTTCTTGGTCGCATTCGAAAACCGATACAGTCGATCGTTATCCGATTAAGGGTCTGATCCCTGCCCCGGACAAAGCCAATAATAAGTACACTGATAAATATGACACGGATAGCGGCAGCAGCAGTAGCGGCGTAGGTTATACCCTACGAGCGATTGTTGAACGCCGAGTGACTTCCAACTGGTTTATCGGTGCGGGCGTAGATATTCAGGAAGCGAAAGACTATACCCCGAGTCACGGTTTGATTTATGTCCGCTATTCAGCGGCTGGTTGGCAAGGTGATATGGATCTGCCACCGCAGCCATTAACGCCATACGCTGATTTCAAGTAATTACTCTATATCGAATCCGGTTCTACCAAGTTAAAAAGGCCCGTATGTACTCTGCATGACGGGCCTTTTGGTTTTTTGTCGGTGTTGAACTGAGTTCAATTTGGCGTTAAAAATGGTGCAAAATGCATCGACGTCACCCGATTATGCTTAAATACGTGTAATTGTTTGTGAAAGAATTCGGCTTAAGGGTTAAAAACAGATGTGATCAAGTATACTCTGGCTGGGTCAATGGGGTGTTTAGCTAACAGTATCCCCCACGTATTGGATTCTTATTGTTTAAATTAGATGTTATCGGAGAGACAGTTTGCGAGTCAGTCGTTCCTTAACGATCAAACAAATGGCAATGGTGTCGGTTGTGGCGCTCATTACGATTTGTATTTTTGTCGTGATTCAGCTGTTCCATTTTGTGGACCAGCGTAAGGAGGACTACGTCCAGCAACTGGAGAATTTGGCCCATTCGGTACGTGAGCCGCTTTCTGAAGCCATGTTGAATATGGACGCGGTGAGAGCCCAAAAAATTCTCGATAGCCTAGTCCCCATCGGTATTCTGAGCCGTGCCGACGTGATGTTGCCCAATGAGCTTCAGGCGCTTAAAGGCCGTTTTCCTCAAGAGCGAGCCGTTCCTGAAGCGGTGATGAAGATTTTCGATCTGCCTGTCCAGGTTTCGATGCCGCTTTACGGCATTGAACGCAATATCGCGGCGCGGCAGCCGTCGTCTTATCTCGTTTTACAGGCCGATTCATTCCGCATTTATCAGTTTATTTTGTCGACGCTGTCTACCATGGTATCGACCTATCTTTTGCTGGCTTTGATTCTTACCGTTGCTATTAGCTGGTGTATGAATCGGCTGCTGGTGTACCCGTTGCGCGCGCTGGCACAAGAGTTGCGCAGCATGCCGCTCGATACCCCCAATTTTCATCAGCTTACGCCGCCGCCGTCGCACGGAGATGATGAACTGGGCTTATTGGTGCGCAACTATAATCGTAATCAGCAGGCGTTAGAAAAAGCTCATCAGGCGATGAGCCGTATGTCTACGCATAATCCTCTGACCCATCTGCCGAATATGACGCTGTTTATTCCTTTGTTGGAACAGCATTTATTGGTTTGCCGCAAAGAGAATTCAGGCATCGTTGTGATCAATATCGGCACATTGCAAGAAGCGATGGGGGTGTTGGATACCACACAGCGCGATGCGTTACTGACGTCATTAGTTTGCCGGTTGAAAGAGTGCGTGAGCGAAGCCGATATGTTGGCTCAGGTTAATCAGGATCGCTTTGTAGTGCTGGTTCGAAACGTTGAAATGCCACACTCGCTGATGCTATTGGCGAAAAACCTGATGGACTCCATCACGCGGCCGCTTGATTTAGAAACGGTGGCGCTACGGCCCACGGCAAGCATTGGGATTTCGTTTTACCAGCCAAACGCAGAGGAGACGATTGATGCCAAGAAAGAGGCCGAGCTTCTCTTAAGTCAGGCAAGTTCAGCCATGAATATGGCGATGCGAGAAGGCAAAAATCAAACCCTATTCTTTGAACCAATGCTGGCTCGCAAGGCTAAAGAGCGGTTGACCAAAGAAACAGAGATTATGAAAGCGCTCACCCAAGGTGATTTCTCTCTCTATCTCCAACCGCAAATTGATTTGCGTTCGGGGCGCTTGGCGGGGGCAGAAGCGTTGATCCGCTGGAATCGCAAAGACGGCGAACTAACTTTACCTTCTGAATTTATCCCGTTGGCGGAAGAAATCGGTGGAATAGAGGCGCTGGATGAGTGGGTGATTAGCGAGTCGATGAAGATATTGTCGGCTTGGCAAAAGCAGAATATCGGCGTGCCGATTTCGCTGAATGTTTCAGGTATTCAGATTGCTAATCTCAGCTACGTTGAACTGCTGGAAAAAATGTTGCTAGAGTACCAACTCGATCCGCACATGCTGCATCTTGAGGTAACGGAAACGGCGTATATCAGCAATATGGAACAGGCTGCAGAGATGTTGGCGCGTTTGCGCAAAATCGGTATTAAGATTGCTTTGGATGATTTTGGTATGGGCTACGCTGGCTTGAACTACTTGCAGCATCTGCCGGTGGATATTATTAAAATCGACAAAAACTTTGTTGACCAGATCCCTGCCGATGACGCTTTAGTGCGTATTGTGGCGTCTATTGCCGATGTGCTGGCGTTAGACGTGGTGGCCGAGGGCGTAGAATCACATGCGCAATGCGAGTGGTTGCTTGCACACGGTATCTACTATGCGCAAGGTTACTGGTTCTCTCCTGCGTTACCGCAGGAAGAGTTTGAGAGAAAGTATTTTCTTATCTAAAGATTACGCTTAGTAAACAACTGATTATGGCCAGTTCGCTGGCCATCCTTCCATAAAAATCCCTTCCCTTTGTAGTGATAACCCTTTTTTCGTTGCGGGTTTGATACGTTTCAGCTCTTAAAAATGATAAAATTTGGTTACTAATTACAACATTGCATTTCCATATTGTTACGCCGGTGTTATTTTGCGTCCAACGCAGTACAGAGTCATAAAGGATGGTTGTACCGAGTGTAACCCCCGCCTTTAGTGCGTTGTATCTGATGCGTGCGTACCCGATAAGGAAGTGTATAAATATGAAAAAAAACCTCTTTAAAAGCCTCTATTTCCAGGTGTTATTAGCTATCTCTCTGGGGATATTACTAGGCCATTTCTACCCTGACCTCGGCGCACAGATGAAACCTCTGGGCGACGGATTCGTTAAACTGATCAAAATGATTATTGCTCCAGTTATCTTCTGTACGGTGGTGACTGGGATTGCTGGTATGGAAAGCATGAAGGCCGTTGGTCGTACCGGCGCGATTGCTTTGCTTTACTTCGAAGTAGTGAGCACCATTGCTCTGATTATTGGCTTGGTGATCGTGAATATCGTCCAACCGGGCGCGGGGATGAACGTCGATCCCGCCGCGTTGGATGCCAAAGCGGTGGCGGTCTATGCCGATCAGGCTGCGCAACAAGGCTTGGTTGCTTTCGTCATGGATATTATCCCGGGTAGCGTCATCGGTGCCTTTGCGAGTGGGAATATCCTTCAGGTTCTGCTGTTTGCCGTGATGTTTGGTTTCGCACTGCATCATCTGGGCGAGAAAGGACAGATGATGTTTAACTTCATCGACAGCTTCTCGAAAGTCATTTTCGGCATCATTAATATGATTATGAAACTGGCTCCAATCGGTGCATTCGGTGCGATGGCCTTTACCATTGGTAAATATGGCGTTGGAACGCTGGTGCAACTGGGACAGTTAATTATCTGCTTCTATATCACCTGTGTGCTGTTCGTGGTGTTTGTGCTGGGCTCCATCGCCAAGGCCACCGGATTCAGTATTTTCCGTTTCATTGCCTACATCAAAGAAGAGCTGCTGATTGTATTAGGGACTTCCTCATCTGAATCTGCACTGCCGCGCATGCTGGATAAGATGGAGAAAGTAGGCTGTAAGAAATCGGTTGTGGGGTTAGTGATACCAACAGGATACTCATTTAACCTTGATGGCACCTCGATTTACCTGACCATGGCGGCGGTGTTTATTGCGCAGGCAACCAACTCACACATGGATATCTGGCATCAAATTACCTTATTGGTGGTTCTGTTGCTGTCATCGAAAGGGGCCGCAGGTGTAACCGGAAGTGGATTTATCGTACTGGCTGCCACCATTTCCGCGGTAGGGCATCTACCGGTAGCGGGTTTGGCGCTGATTTTAGGCATCGACCGTTTTATGTCTGAAGCGCGTGCGTTGACGAATCTGATTGGTAACGGCGTTGCGACTATTGTGGTTGCGAAGCGTGTTCGCCAGCTAGATGAAAAACAAATGAAGGCGGTTTTAGGTAAAAAAGACCGTAACGCAGCTCAAACACAGACCTTATAACCCTCCTATTCCTCGGTTTTTGTTACCGAACATGACGGATTGCCCCCATTCGCTTGATGCGAGCGGGGGCATCTTTATAATGTGCCCATTCATTTCTACAACAACTCATTCGTCATACTTTCGGCTTCAGATGCGCCAGCGATCCTGACTTGCGACCTTCCTGAGCCTTTTGTTGTCTGGTGTCGCTGTTGTTTAGAACTTTTTTTCTCTCTGTCGGGTGACATAATCCCACTCTTGTGGTCTAAAAATCGATGCTTGACTCATCGCGTTGAGTTAGCCGTTTTTACAGGCCAGATGGGTTATCTTCCTCAGGGGAATTCGCACATTTTTGTCAGTATTTAGTAGGGGTTCACATGCAAGGCACCAAAATTCGGCTCATGGTTGGTGGATTGTTGTTGGCGGCGGCCAGCAGCTCTGTGCATTCTGAAGCACTACAGCCCGATCCCGCGTGGCAGGAAGGAAAACTGGATAATGGTTTTTCATGGCAATTGTTAGCCACACCACAGCGTCCATCCGATCGGATTGAGTTGCGTATGATAGTGAGCACTGGCTCACTTGTAGAATCAAATCAGCAGGTGGGCTTTGCCCATCTGTTGCCGCGTTTAGCATTAACACATAGCGATAATTTTACCGCGAGCCAGCTTCAATCGTTCTGGCAACAAAGTATCGACCCTCAGCGCCCGTTACCTCCGGCGGTGAGTTCTTATGATTACACCGCATACAATTTAAGCTTGCCGAATAACCGCCCTGAGCTGCTGAAAGAGGCGTTGCTGTGGCTGGCGAATACCGCGGGTAAGTTGAATATTGATAGCAATACGGTGATTAGCGCTCTGCAATCCCCAGAAAATTTAGTGGCGACGCTGCCTTCCGATGCTAACGATCCTTTGTGGCGTCTTCGTCTCAAAGGCTCAACGATGCTTGGGCATGAGCCTGGTCAAGGGCCAAACCGTCCGGTAGATACTCAGTCGTTGAAGGCCTTTTATCAGCAGTGGTATACGCCAGATGCAATGACGCTTTACGTGGTCGGTAACGTTGATTCCCGCTCCCTGAGCGAGCAGATCAATAAAGCTTTTGCCGATCTGAAAGGCAAACGTGAAACGCCAGCAACCTTACCAACGCTGGCTCCGCTGCCGACTACGCCGATTAACCTGATTGCCGAGAACGCACAGCAGGACACGCTGTCGATCACGTGGGATGTGCCTTGGCAGCCAATTCGCGATTCTCAGGTTCTTCAGCGCTATTGGAAAAGTGATTTCGCTCGCGAAGCGCTGTTCAGCCATTTACAGCAGGTATTGGCAAACAGCGATCTGAAAGGGGCGGTCAATCTGATGTTTGATTGTCAGGTGCAATATCAGCGTTCTCAGTGCGCTATCCATCTGTCGACTACGCAGGCCAATCTGAATAAAGCCCTGAGCTTTATCGCCACGGAAATGTCTGCGGTGCATGATGACGGCGTTACGCAGCAAGAATTTGATACCATGATTGCGCAGAAGAAAGATCAGCTAACCAAACTGTTTGCGACTTATGCGCGCACGGACACCGATGTTCTGATGAGCCAGCGTTTGCGTTCGCAGCAAAGCGGCGTGGTAGATATTTCTCCTGAAACCTACCAAAAGCTGCGTCAGAGTTTCTTAGCAACGTTGACTTTGGATGATTTGAATCAGGAGCTGCATAACCAGCTTTCTCGTGAACCAACGCTGATTCTGCGCCAGCCGCGTGGTGAACCCGAGGAAAACGTGAAAGCGTTACGTGATGTCTACAACAATACCATGGGACTGAATATGGAAGATGCCTCGGCGGCAGGTGATGCGGTGCCGGAAGATGCTTCATCTTCTGCAACCGCACCACAGGCGGATCCGGCGGCAAAAGAAGAGCCAATTTCAGCTCAGTAGATTTCAGTAAGGCGGTTAACTCTGTGATTTCCCATCCTTTCCCTTGATCGGGGAAGGATGGGGCATAGAAAGGTTATTAGCGAGGCATGGCTTCCTGCGGGATGATGGCCCCACGGTACTGAATGACGGTGCTGGCGGTTTGATGTCCACGCTGTGCCGATGCGGCTGGTGTTCCGCCACGCAGACGAACAGCTAAGTAACCGGCGCTGAATGAGTCACCCGCTGCGGTGGTATCAACCACCTTTTCTTTTGGTAGTTTAACCGCGGGCACGTCTACGGTTTGGCCATCGACTGAAACAATACAAGAATCAGCGCCGCGTTTAATCACCACCTCACTCACGCCTAGTGCATGGGTGCGTGCAATGACCTCATCAGCGGTTTTTTGCCCCCACAGCAGATCTTCATCATCCAACGTTAAGAAGGCGATATCGGTGCAGGCCAGCATTGCGGTATAGGCTGCCTGTGTTTGTTCGACGCTCTGCCACAGACGTGGACGGTAGTTATTATCAAAAATAACTTTGCCCCCGTTGGCGCGACAGCGCTTTAATAAAGTGAGTAAGCGCTCACGACTTTCCTCGTTGAGGATAGCAAGGCTAATTCCGCTGAGATACAGATAATCAAACTGCGCTAATTGGTCACAAATCGCATCGGCTTTTTCGCCGTCTAGCCAATAGCGTGCAGCGGCATCGTTGCGCCAGTAGTAAAAGGTGCGTTCGCCGTTGGCGTCGGTTTCAATAAAATAGAGGCCGGGAAGTTTGTTGTCCAAGCGCTGGGTTAACTCCGTTTTTACCCCTTCACGCTGCCACGCATCCAACATTTCGTTGCTGAACGTATCTGTACCTAACGCGGTGACATAGTGCACGGCTAGCTCATGTTCAGGCACCTGACGTGAAAGATAAACCGAGGTATTCAGCGTATCGCCACCAAAGCCACGGGAAAGATCCGCACCTTTTTGCGACAGTTCAATCATACATTCGCCGATGACGGCAATTTTTGCATTGGAATGGGAAGCAATGGTCATGAAGGAAAGCCTGTTTTATTGAGGTCGTAAAAACGCAGTTATCTTAGTTTCCCCGTTGGAAAACTCAGCGTCAATATAAATAAAACAGTGTTCTATTTTTATATGATATGGATCTAAAAATGAGTGTTTTGTGTAATGTCGTTTTGGCGATCGAGATACACGGGGCTAGTACCCTGCGGGGCCGTTATGGAACACATCCTTGTGTTCCACCTCAAGGGCCGACGCCGAAGCGTTGTTCAACTTTGCTCCAGGCAAAGTTGTCGGCGGCTTACGCCGCTACGACCCCATCGGTGTACTTCCCCTAAAATTGAGCTTAAGTGGGCGGCATTAGGTTACTGTTTACTACTGCACGCTACTTTTTCTTGCGCAGCTCGGTCACGCTTTTTCCGCCAATTCCCCAATTATCGGTTTCGACTTCTTCGATGATAACCACGGTAGTAGCTGGGTTTTTCCCCATCGTATCGACCAGTAACTGTGTGACACCGGCTATCAGCGCTTCTTTTTGCTCGGTGGTGGCCCCTTCACGAGTGATTTTGATATTAACGAAAGGCATTTTGATACTCCATTGGTGTAAAAAGTAGGCTAATAAATTCCCATAAAACGAATTAATAGCGTAGCTCATTTGCCAAGCTCCGCTATTTGGTTACCGCTGATCCGTTAGCCGCATTCAAGTAACTTGAATTATTTTGGCTATAAAGATTTAAGGATCCTTGCCGATAACTGATTTTGTTCATTGTCCGCAAGGGCAAAGAAAATGGTTCTCACATGATGTATGCGGATGGTGGATACATGAAAATTGGCAAGACAATCGAGGCGGGGTGGATTATGCCCACGTTGCCCGCACTGGAGCCTACCCGCGAGCTAAATTTCTGGAGCCAGTGCCAGAGAAGCTATACCTTCCAGCCTATTTACTGTACCAGCGGTGTGCCGTTAGCGATTGAACTGCTGACAGCGGTTTACCACCCTGATAATCCTGATTGCCGTTTATCGCCTGAAGATTACTTCGAGCAAATCTCACAGGATCTGCGTGAAGATGTGGTGCTGGAACAGCTTAGGCTGATTCAGCATTGGCATAGCTTTATTCAGCAGCGTGATTTGTTGGTATCTGTGAACGTTGATGGACAAACGTTGCAGTCTATTCAGCTATTACCAGAAGCCCGTAATCTGCTGGAAAGTATGCCCTATTTGCGCTTTGAAATGGTTGAACATGCGTATGCGGCGCTGACGATCCCTATTCAGTCGCTAGAAGATGTACATCGTTTATGGCTCGATGATTTTGGCAGCGGATTAGCCAATTTTTCTTCGCTGATGGAGTGCCGCTATGAGTTCGTCAAACTTGACCGTGCGCTGTTCTCGTTTTTGCGCGAGAGCCATGAGGGCGTTCGGCTATTTTATGCATTAGTGGCGTTGATGAGTCGTTATACCAAAGGCGTTATTGTCGAGGGGGTTGAAACCTCTCAGGAATGGATGCTGGTAAAACGCTCAGAGGCCTGCGCTGCGCAGGGTTTCTATCTCTCCCGCCCGAATCGATTCGACTCTCTGCACCAATTGCCCACGCTCTTTCGCGAGTGATTTTTACGGGTAATAAGCCTCCAGTTTTGCCCGTAAACGGGCATATCTCTAATATTTAACCTATGGTTATGTGTGGGAAACATCATCAATTAGATTAAATATTTAGGATATGCCATGACCAGAACAGGAAAAGCATTTAGCTGGTTAGCAGGGATCTTAGTGGTATTGATCGTTGGGATCGTTGTCTTTGTGATGACCTTTGATTGGAACCGACTCAAACCTACGATCAATCAAAAAGTCTCTACAGAACTTAATCGGCCATTCGCTATTCGAGGCGATCTTGGCGTGGATTGGGCGCGCCCTACCGATGAAACAGGCTGGCGCTCTTGGGTGCCTTGGCCACATATTCACGCTGAAGATATCGTGCTCGGTAATCCGCCGGAGATCCCTGCGGTATCGATGGTTACGCTGGAACGGGTTGATGCCAGCCTCGCCCCGTTGGCGCTGCTCGGCAAACAGGTTTATATCCCTCGCATTAAACTCAAACAGCCAGATGCTTCGCTGCGTAGGCTAGCAAATGGTAAGAATAACTGGACGTTTGAACTCGCTAATTCCTCAACGGACGATCGGGCGAAGGATCAAAAGTCTGCATGGTCTTTCAAGATCGACGACATTGTGTTTGATCAGGGGGTGATCGCTTATGACGATGCGATCGCCCATGCAAAACTCAAAGCCACCGTCGATCCGCTGGGAAAACCGTTGCCGTTTAGTGAGGTGATGGGAAACAGCGGTGCGGCGAAGAAGGTCGCTGGTAAGAAAGCACCTGACTATGTCTTTGGCTGGAAAGTCGATGGATCGTACAACGGTGAATCGCTCTCGGGTAGCGGCAAGATAGGTGGGATGCTGGCGTTACGCGATCCTGATGGCTTATTCCCACTACAGGCCGATGTGCGTTCAGGCAAAACGCGGGTTGCGATTGCCGGTACGCTTAGCGATCCGCTGAATTTAGGCGCGCTCGATCTGCGATTACAATTCTCCGGGCAGAGTTTAAGTCAGCTGCATAAACTGACCGGGATCGTATTACCGGATACGCCGCCTTATTCCACCGATGGTCATTTAAGCGCAGAGCTTAAACGCGCTAAAGGCGCGATTTACCGCTATCAAAACTTCAACGGCAAAATCGGCGACAGCGATATTCACGGCAGCCTGACCTATCAAGTGAGCAAACCACGTCCTTCACTGAGCGGTGAACTGGTGTCTAACCAGCTGCGTTTTGCTGATTTAGCGCCGCTGATCGGGGCTGATTCTAATCAGGAGAAGGTGAACCGAGGCGATAAAGCCACACAGCCGTCAGACAAAGTTTTACCTGCTGATAAATTTGATACCAAGCAGTGGTCGACGATGGATGCCGACGTTAAATTTACCGCCAAGCGGATTGAACACGGTGAGTCCTTGCCGCTGAGCGATCTCTACACCCATTTGGTGCTCAACAACGGCACGCTGTTAATGGATCCACTGCGTTTTGGCGTGGCTGGCGGTAATTTGAATTCGACAATTCGTTTGGAAGGGCAACGCACGCCAATGCGCGGCATGGCGGATTTGCATGCGCGTGGTTTCCAGTTACAGAAACTGTTGCCTAACGTTGAGTCGATGCGCCGTAGCTTAGGGCAGCTCAACGGCGATGCCAAAATCAGCGGCACGGGCAACTCGGTGGCTGACTTGCTGGGTACCAGCAACGGCGATGTGCGTCTCCTAATCAACGATGGTGTGATAAGCCGCAACCTGATGGAAATTGCGGGCCTGAACGTGGGGAATTATCTGGTTGGTAAGCTGTTTGGTGACGATGAGGTGAAGATCAACTGTGCGGCAGCGGACATCGGCATTAAAAATGGTTTAGCCGCGACTCGCCTGTTTGTGTTCGACACCGAAAATGCGGTGATCAATATTTCGGGTAACGTTAATCTGGCCACCGAACGCATGGATTTGTCTGTCGATCCTGAAAGCAAAGGTATGCGGGTTCTAACCCTGCGTTCGCCGCTTTATGTAAAGGGTACATTTAAGCATCCTGATGCGGGCGTTAAAGCCGGACCGCTGATTGCGCGCGGCGTTGCTGCCGTGGCGCTTGGCGCAGTGGTTGCCCCAGCAGCAGCTTTACTGGCGTTGATTTCACCCAGCGATGTGGACTCTAACCAGTGTGGCGGCATGCTAAAAGGGATGAAAAAATAGTCAGTCGCCTTGTCAAAAATGGCGAGGCAGAGAACTTGTACTATGCTTTCTGGGTGTAACAACATGATTGTGTTGTTCATTTTTAATACACACAGATATCAAGGAAAACGGATGATGAAAGTATGGAATAAAGTCCTGTTAGCTTCTTTTATTGGGTTGGTTGTCGCGGGCTGTGACGATTCCACTAAAGTTGATGCCAATCTTGATAAAGCGAAAGATAACGCGGAACAAATCAAAGACGCAGCGGATAATAAAGCCGATCAAATTACCGATGCCGCTAAACAAAAAGCCAATGAGCTGAAGAAAGAAGCGGATGCACAGGCCGATCAACTCAGCGATAAAGCTAAAGCGATTAAAAGTGAAGCCGAAAAACGTGCCGATGCCCTTACGGATGATGCGAAAGCTAAGGCCAAATCCATAGAGCAGCAGGCCAAGCAGCAGAGCGATCAAATAATCGATCAGGCGAAGACCATTAAAGAGAGTGCCATCAGCGGTGCAAACGATCTTTCCGCCGAGGCTCAAACCAAAACTCAGGCGATTAAAGACAGCATGAAGCAAAACCCGCCGGCTCAGAATGGTGCGGCTCCAGCAAACGAAACGCCAAAGACAAATAGCAACCCGTAGCGTAAGGCGCACTATAATTTAGGTGTGGGTAAGATTATTTTTTAATCAGTAAATTTAGGGGGAGTATATGGGTATCCTTTCGTGGATTATTTTCGGTCTTATTGCAGGTATTCTGGCTAAATGGATTATGCCGGGGAAAGACGGCGGTGGGTTTATTGTTACCGTGATCCTTGGGGTTGTGGGTGCCGTTGTCGGCGGTTATATCAGTACCTTCTTTGGCTACGGTAGAGTCGATGGATTTAATTTCGGCAGCTTTATCGTTGCCGTTATTGGTGCGTTGGTGGTGCTGTTTATCTACCGAAAAATCCGCAGCTAATCTCTTGTTCGGGGCGGGTTTCCGCCCCGGCTATTTGGCGAGCGTATTCGCCGTATCATATAATGCCGCACAGCTGTGATCCTGTATTTCCTCGATAGAAGCCAAATTCAATCGCCACCATTCGCGCTGGGTTGCCAGCAGCACAAAGTTGCCTTCCGTCGTGGGAAGCAATGCCAGCCCAAATGCTCCCATATTTTCCCGCGCCTGCGGTAAACCTTCGGCTAACAGAATGAATGGGCTCTTTTTCCCCAGCGCGTTTTTGTCGAGCGTTCGCGCCCAGTAACTGTGGTGATTGATCCCAATCTGTATCGGTTGCCATTGCGATGACAGTGAGGGCGCTAAAGCCGTAATCCGCGCAAGTACCTTGGGTTTAGTGCAGGACATATGGATATGCAGCTGATTTTGCGTTCGTCCATATTCAGAATTAATGGTAAATGACAGCTGGTTTTCCGGCACTGGTTTGCCATAACGCTTTGACAGCCAATCCCGCCGTTGCCATGCATCGGCAAAATAGTTGGGTTGCTGTGGGTTTAACAAGAGGGGAGATTCAATGCCTGTGACCTTGGCGGTTGGCATCAATAGGTATTGCAGAGGGCCGTTGCGGTCTTTAAATACCACAAATCCCTGCGCAAGGTTGACCTTGGCACAGGGGCTTGGGTTTTGTCGTTGTTGTTGATGCGGCACGCACTGCTGGCTGACAATTTTCCACAGGGCATCAGGGTGCGAGGGACGAAGGAAGAAGAAGCTGGTAATGACGAGGAGCACAATAACAATCAGTACGATGAATCCTGTTTTGCGCTGAAATCTTGTCATTACCAAACTTCCCATAAAGTGGTTTAAAGGACGCTTACCTTACTGAGCACATACACGTTTGTCTAATGCGCCGCTCCAACGTGTCATACCAAATGCGAGCAGAACCACAATTGCGCCAACCCACGGTGTCACCATCAGGCCATAGTTCTCAACGATCATACCGCCGACCCATGCCCCACCGGCGATGCCGAGGTTAAAGGCTGCGATGTTCAAGCCAGAAGCCACGTCAACGGCGTGAGGTGCGTAGCGTTCTGCCTGTTGCACCACATAAACCTGCAAACCTGGGACGTTACCAAAGGCGACTGCACCCCAGAACAACACGGTAATCAAGGCCAACACTGGGCTGTGCGCGGTGAAACTGAACACGGCAAGTACGGCGGCTAGCAGTAAGAAAATAATTTGTAGTGCTTTGATTGGGCCCATGCGGTCGGCTAAGCGTCCACCCCACAAGTTACCTGCTGCCACGGATACTCCGTAAATCAGCATCACCCACGTTACGGCGCTGGCGCTAAACCCACTGACCTGCTGCAAAATAGGCGCAAGGAAGGTGAAGACCACAAAGTTACCGCCGTAGCCCAGAGCTGTTTTAGCATAGACCATCAACAAGCGTGGCTGTTTCAAAATGGTCAACTGACGAGCGATGGACGCCGGTGGCGTGTGTTTTAAACCGTTAGGGACGAAAATCAGGCTACCGATAAGGGCGATAATCCCCAGCAGCGAAACCGCCAAGAACGTTTCATGCCAGCCAAAGTGTTGGCCAATAAAGGTTCCTAAAGGTACGCCGGTGACGAGTGCCACGGTTAAACCGGTGAACATAATCGCGATGGCGCTGGCGGCTTTCTCTTTCGGCACTAAGCTGGTGGCCAGCGTTGAACCGATAGAGAAAAAGACCCCATGGGCTAAGCCGGTCAGCACGCGAGCGGTCATCAGCGACATGTAGCCGGGCGCTTTCCACGCTAACAGGTTACCGAGGGTAAACAGCACCATCAGGCCAATCAACAGCGTTTTACGCGGCATACGGCCGGTTAACGCGGTGAGCACCGGTGCGCCAATGGCAACGCCGAGCGCATATAAGCTGACAAGCAGGCCAGCAGACGGCAGGGACACCTGTAAATCTGCGGCGATAGTTGGGATCAGGCCCACGATAACAAACTCCGTGGTGCCGATGGCAAACGCGCTGATGGTCAGCGCAAACAGAGCTAATGGCATAACTGCAAACTCCTATCTTCATCTTTCAAGCCACAGACAGCGGGGTTTGAAATCTCTTGGGTATGAATAATTGATGGCGCTGAGTTTGCACGGATTATTTTTGCAGAAAAATAGGTCTATACTCACAAGATAATTGATTGGTGAGCAACAATGAAAACAACAACCGAAGAGCTGGTGGCTTTTGTCGCCGTTGTCGATGCGGGAAGCCTGACCGGCGCCGCAGAGCAGTTAGGTCAAACGCCCAGCGGTATTAGCCGCGCGCTGGGGCGTTTGGAACAAAAGCTGGAAACCACGCTGCTTAACCGCACCACGCGGCGCATTGATTTAACCGAAGAGGGGCGCATTTTCCTCGATCGCGCTCGCGCGATCCTAGAAGCGATTGAAGAGGCTGAGGAGCAGTTGGCCTTACAGCGGCATCGTCCGGCAGGTCGTCTGCGCATTAACGCCGCATCGCCGTTTATGCTGCATGTGGTGGTTCCTCTGATTGAAGAGTTCACCGCACAGTTTCCAGAGATTGAACTGGAGCTCAATACCAGCGACCAAATTATCGATTTGTTGGAGCAGCGCACCGATGTGGCAATTCGTATCGGGACTCTGCAAGACTCCAGTCTGCACGCGCGTCCTATTGGGCGTTCGGGGCTGAAGGTGCTGGCTGCGCCGGAGTACCTGCAAAAATATGGTACGCCAGAGCGGGTAGATGAATTGAGCGAACATCGGCTGTTAGGTTTTACTCAGCCACAGTCACTTAACCAGTGGCCGCTTAAGCAGAGCCAGTGCGCGACGTTTTCCGTTACGCCTAATATTGCTGCGTCTAGCGGTGAAACGCTGCGTCATTTGGCGATCGGCGGGCGGGGGATTGTATGTCTTTCCGATTTTATGACGCATCAGGATATTGCTGAAGGGCGTTTGGTACAGGTTCTTGCCGAGCACACCTTGGAGACATATCAGTCAATTCATGCGGTGTATTATCGAAATAGTCAGCTTTCGGCACGTATTCGCTGTTTTCTTGATTTTTTGGCGCAGAGATATCCGCTGCACCAGTGACTGAGAGATAAATATCGACTCCAAGCTTGCCACTTCGTAGGTGGAAGCTTGGAGTGGGATCATTTATGGCTGCGTTTTTTTGCGTTCTACGGTGGTATCGCCGTCATAGTTGGCGGTGGCAATCCATGCGGCGCAAAAGAGCGTTAAGCGGGCAAAGAAGTAGAAGAAAGCCATCAGACCAATGACCGAACCAAACGCCGCGCCGGAAGGCGAGCGTGCAAGGCTAGGCAGCGTCCACGTCATCACGAATTTAATTACTTCAAAGCCAATAGCCGCAATTAAGGTTCCACGGAGTAAGGCTTTTTTCTTTGGTTTATGACGCGGCAATACCAAGAAAATCCAAAGAAACAACAAATAGTTAGCCATGATCGAAATGGACAGCGCAATCGCTGTCATCACTGGCCGTAGCCATTCGATGCCGTCTAAACCTAATGCGCGAACAATAGATGCCTGCGCGGCGCCTGCGATAGACGTGAAAGAAAGCGAGACGATTAGCGCAATCACCAACCCGGTTAGCGAGATAAAATCGCGCAGGTAGCGGAAGTAGAATTTTTCCTGATCCTGTGGATTGCGCTCCCAAACCTCTCGAGACTGTGCGCGAATCGCTTCACGTAAATTCCCCATCCAACTAATGCCTGAATAGAGCGCAATAGCCAAACCGGTTAGCCCCACGGTGGTACGCTGCTGGATGGCGGTATTAACGGTATTTTTCAGGGTCGTCGCTAAATTGGGATCGCTAATACTGCTGACTATTTTGTTGATCAATTCCGTGAGCAAATCGGGATTTGAGGCAAGCACAAAGCCGACGGCTGCAAACGACACCATTAAAATGGGGATAAGAGACAAAAATGAAAAGTAGGTAATCGCGGCACCGAACTGACTGCCCAGTCGGTCATTAAAGCGATCAACTGCACGGATAACATGGGCCACGCTGGGAATGGCTTTGAACCAGGCCATTACGCCATTGGCTTTATCCAGCGTTTTCGCCACCTGAGTGGTGACGGTTGCTTTACTGCTTTTGTGGTCTAATTCTTTTGGCATAAGCATTTTCACCTGTCTGCATTTAGGAACATATGCAATTTCAGGCGCTTAATTTCTCACGTCATGGTGGGCGAATAATCTAGATCCTAGCAGAGTCGAGCTGTAAGGCAAAATAGGGGAAGAGAAAATCTAGTTTAATAAATATTTTCTGATTGCTCTCTGAGGCATTGTTATCATCATTTAGGCGTGAGTATTAAGAATATTCTGCTAATTTAACTCGAACTGAGTAAATTACGACATAGATTGAATAATATGAAGAAAAAATAGAGAGTAATATCGTGGTTAAGCTAAAAATTAAACAAAGAATCTGTGAGGCAGGTTTTTAATTTAATGAGTTTAATTCAGTATGTTATGGCATAATTAGACCGTTCAATTAGCACTTTTCAACTTTTTGTAAGATGAGCGTTGGCTGTGCATAATCAACCAATTCACAGACTTGGGTAAGCCTACAAGCATTTACCTGCTTGCCACTCAAATTATTTAGGGTATAGGCGAATAGGTTTTGACCTATATTCGTCCTCAGCTAACGATTCAAGGTAAAGGCATGCTCGATATTGATGTTAGCGTTATCCGAATTTTTCTCACGGTGATGGATACACGTAGTGTCACCTTAGCGGCAGAGCTACTGAATAGTTCAACGGCGTCGGTTAGTCGTGCTCTCAAGAAAATGCGCGACAGTTTTAACGACCCGCTCTTTATTCGTACGAAAAAAGGATTAGAACCCACCGCTCTGGCATATAACATTACACCCAATTTAGCGCTGGCTTTGAATAGTATTCAGAGCGCGGTGAGTGTTTCGACCACTCTGCGTAATGGTGATAACCGTCAGACGCGTTTAAAGCTGAGTTTGTCCCCAATGCTTGAATATTACCTGACGAGCATATTGCAGCATCAAGGGTATCCTTTTGACGACGTCGCACTGACCAATGAAACCCATGATGGTGATTTGACCAAAGACATCACGCGTCTACGCACTCGTAAAATCGATATTAGTTTTACGCCGCAGAAATATGCAGATTGGATGATAACCAATGTGCCGCTTTTCGATCTGGTACCGGTGGTAATGTGTCGTAAAGATCACCCGCGAATTAAAGCCGGGTTTAGCTTACAGGAGCTTGAACGGGAAGAATATTTAAGCCCAACGATGTGGCCATCTTTGTTTGAAGATAATATTGTGCTTAATCCGCATAACAAAGCGCCCATTTACTCGAGTACCTCGGTACTCAATTTGATGATGATGACAGCTACCACAGACTATATTCTGATTTGTGGCCAACCTTTTGCTCGTGAGTTTGAAAAGCTGGTTGATGTACAGGTCCTCGAATTCCCACATGCTAAGCCGATGGGAACCATTTATGCTCATTATCATAAGAGCCGAGCAACAGATGTGAATATAGTTAACCTGATTAATAAAATTAAGGCTGGGACCTTACTCGAGTAAATACAATAAGAATTAGCTGATAGTTAATTTTTATATATTCTTTTTTATATCAAAATTACATTTATTCGTTAGCCGATAAAAAGGAATAACTAAAGTGTTATCTCTTTTTATATCTTCAATGAAGAATTATTAGCGTTTAGCAAGCAAGATATCGCATACCTATGAATGTTTTACTCTGAACATTTAGTGCTTTTTTTGTGATCTAGATAACATAACTGAAGTTATGTTGTGACTAGTACTAAAACTATTAAAAAATGAGCATATGTTAAATGCTTCACATAACAAAATGAAATTTAATGATTTTTTTGTTCTTGGTGAACTTGGCTTGGCTTTTGTTTGCCTACATGAGCGACACAAAAAGACTACATTTCGTTTTGTGCAAAAGGCATTTCCGCCCCCGGTTATTGTTAAGAGTCTTCTTTCTGCCTAACTTGTACCCAAGATATACCGAATCATATTCAGCTTGCTGTTATTCTGCATTTAGGATGTCTTGGTTATTAGTCCTCCATAATTACGATGCACTTTACTTTCTATCTGCCTGCGTTTGATTGAATAAACGTAGCGAAATGAAAAGCACTCATTTGGTGTTTGTGGATGATATTGAAAATCATCCTATAGTGCTCTTATCTTATGACTGCTTGATTTTATATTGCAACTGAATTGCGTCGGATTGGAGTTATCACAAGGATGTACTACTAGGCAAGAGACCCCGCAGTGGTGTTGCCGATGATATTTAAGGTAATAAAAAGTGAATTCATTATCCACATCATCATCTGAGCTTGAAGTTATTAATATTGATAACGCGGTGATCGCTATTTTATCTGACGATCCTATGTTTGCTGCGGGAGTGAGAAGCCTATTGAAGAAAATTGCACCTCTAGGTCAAGGGGCTGTGATTGATTCAGATAGAGCCAAAATTGTTATGGTTGATTTAGATAGCTTAAATCAATCTATTTTTCAGGTTGTTCGTACGCTGGCCGGTTTACGTTCTTACGATGCTTATCGCACCGTATTTTGGACATCTAATCAGGCAGAGCATACGCTGAATTTTGTTCGTCTCATTGATAACGCAAGTTTTATTAACAAGAAAGCGTCCCTTGAGTCGGTAGAGTCAGCGGTGCAAGAGGTCCTGCGTGGTGGCCGTTTTGTGACGCAAGAAGTTCAACATACGTTCCAGACATCCAATGGCCCGGGCCGCGTTACCGAAGAGACGTTCACAATTTTAGATGACATGATGAGCGGCATGCGTGTGAAGTGTATCGCCGCCAAGCTGCATACTGCGGACAAGTCGATTTATAGCAAGCTGCGTCAGTTCCGTGAACGCCTATCTTTGCTGCGTAAAAGCGACTTTTTGAGCTTTATTCACGACATTTCGTGATCGTGAAATAAAACCAAACACGAGATAAAGATAAAAAAGGCCGAAGAGAGATCTTCGGCCTTTTCTGTTACTGCGCCATCAATGATTAGCGCATGGTCACGAACTCTTCCGAGCCTGTTGGATGGATTGCCACGGTGTTGTCGAAGTCTTTCTTGGTTGCGCCCATTTTTAGCGCAACGGCAAAGCCCTGCAGCATCTCATCCATGCCGTAGCCAATACCGTGGATGCCAACGATCTTCTCATCTTTACCCACACATACCAGCTTCATGCGGCACGGCTGGCGGTGCTGAGTCACAGCGGTATACATGGCGGTAAAGGAGGACTTGTACACCTTCACGTTGTCTTCGCCGTGCTGTTCTTTCGCCTGGTCTTCAGTCAAACCAACGGTACCAATTGGCGGATGGCTGAATACCACGGTTGGGATATTGCTGTAGTCGAGATGCTCATCCGGCTTGTTGTTAAACAAACGCTCAGATAAACGGCGGCCTGCAGCAACGGCAACCGGTGTTAACTCAACGGCACCGGTGTTATCCCCAACGGCATAAATGCCTTTTACGTTGGTATTCTGATATTTATCAACGGTGATGTAGCCTTTATCGTTGGTTTTAACACCCGCGGCGCTCAGGTTGATATTGTCGTTGGCAGGTTCACGGCCAATGGCCCAAATCAGGCAGTCAACTTCAAACGTTTTGCCATTTTCTAGCGTCAGCGTCAGGCTACCATCGCTATTTTTAACCACGGATTTTGGAACTGACTGGGTGTGCAGCTGTGGGCCTTCTGCGTTCATCACTTCAACCAGCGCTTCAACAATCATTGGGTCAAAGGTACGCAGAGGCGCGTGTTTACGTACGAACAGATGGGTTTCAGAGCCCAAGCCATTCAGCACACCGGCAATTTCAACGGCGATATAGCCCGCGCCAACGACTGCCACGCGTTTTGGCAACGCGTCTAACTCAAAGAAACCATCGGAATTAATACCGTATTCTGCACCCGGAATATTAGGGCGAGAAGGGCGGCCACCGGTTGCGATCAGAATATGATCGGCGGTGATGGTTTCGCCGTTCACTTCAACGGTGTGCGCATCAATAAATTTGGCAAAGCCGTGGATCACGTCAACTTTATTGTTGCCCAGTCCACGTTCATAGGACTGATGGATACGGTCGATATAGGCGGTGCGGCTTTCGATCAGTTTGCCCCAATCGAACTTATTCACCGTGGTATCAAAACCATAGTCAGGGCCATACAAATGGATCGCTTCCGCGATTTGTGCGGCGTGCCACATCACTTTTTTCGGCACACAACCCACGTTTACGCAGGTGCCGCCCAGATACTTGGCTTCAACCAGCGCACATTTTTGGCCATACATGGCCGCACGGTTGATGGAAGCAATACCGCCGCTGCCACCGCCAATTGCGAGATAGTCATAATGTTTAGTCATCAGGGAGTTCCATGAGTTGTGTACCCGGCATTCAGCATAGTGCTGATGATAGCCAGTGAGAAAATTGCCTTAGAGTGTAACGCTACTCACGCTATTGCCGCAAAGGTTGCGTCTATGGTTGTGATAGGCTCGGCTATCGTTGAATAACGCTACTCGTTGGCTTGCGCCACAAGCCATTGCTGGAACAGCTGCATGGCGGGGGATAGGGGTTTGGATTTCAGCCATGTTAGCCAGTAACTACCGACTTCAACGTTGATATCAAAGGGCCTCACTAGAATGCCATTTTGCAGTTCGTGCTCGAACATTTTGGCCGGGGCTAGCGCAACGCCCCCATTCTGGATGGCAGCTTCAACCATCAGGCGTGACGAATCGAAAATAGGTCCGTTAACTCTGATTGGCTCAATACCCGCAGCGCTAAACCAGTTGTTCCACTCTTCTGCTCGATAAGAACGCATAAGCGTTTCTTTGGCTAAATCTTGAGGCTGCTCTAATCGCTGAGCCACGCTTGGGGTACATAGTACGCTTAGGGGGGCATCAAACAGTGCAACGTTATGGGTGGCTGGCCACATGCCATTACCAAAACGTATGGCAAAATCTAAGCCTTCCCCGGCTAAATTAACCAGATTGTTATTAGTGAGCAGTCTAAGCTCAACAAAGGGATGGTCAGCGTTAAAGCTTTGCAAACGAGGCATTAGCCAGCCCACGGCAAAAGTGCCGACCACGGCGACGGTCAGAACTTCATGGAAATGGCCGCCTTCAAACTGCTTGAGAACCGCTTCAATCTGGCTAAATGCTTCGCTGAGCACCGGCATCAGAACATGAGCTTCATCGGTGAGCTCTAATCCTCGCGGTAGGCGCTTGAATAGCTGCGTTCCTAACCGCGCCTCAAGGGCTCGTACTTGCTGGCTAACGGCTGCCTGCGTCACGCTGAGCTCCAGTCCGGCACGAGTAAAACTTAGGTGACGGGCAGAAGCTTCAAAGGCGCGCAGCGCGTTAAGCGGGAGATAGGAACGCATGGTAATGGCCCTTAAAGAAGCTAGCTATAAGTTTTTCTTTACCCTAAGGGAATTTAATCTCGCTTGTCAATCTACGGGTGATAGCGGATATTCCTGCCGCCACGATGAGTTTGGCGTAGTGGTGCCATAGGCTCATCGTGTGAATGATTATTTCGCTAAACTTTTTCTTTTGCATGCTGATAGGCGTGCAAGATTCAAAACATATCCGATGAAAAGGTCACTTAATTATGCGTAAAAAAATGCAGAACACATTGAAGCTGTTATCCGTGATTACCTGTCTGGCGGTAACGGCTCAGGGCGCCATGGCATCAGAAATGGATCAGAGCAAGATTAAAGATACCGTTGATAGTCTGATCCAGCCGTTGATGCAGAAGAATAATATTCCGGGCATGTCGGTGGCAGTTACGCTGAACGGCAAAAATTATATTTATAACTATGGATTAGCCTCTAAACAGCCACAGCAGCCCGTAACGGACAACACGCTTTTTGAAGTGGGATCGTTGAGCAAAACCTTTGCAGCGACGCTGGCGTCTTACGCGCAGGTCAGCGGCAAGTTATCGCTGGATAAAAGTATTAGCCACTATGTGCCAGAGCTGCGCGGCAGCAGCTTCGATCACACCAGCGTGCTGAATGCGGGAACGCATACCACGGGTTTAGGGATTTTCATGCCTGAAGATGTGAAAAATACCGATCAGCTGATGGCTTATCTGAAAGCGTGGAAACCTGCCGATCCTGCGGGAACTCACCGTGTTTATTCCAATATTGGTACCGGTTTGTTGGGCATGATTGCAGCGCAAAGTATGGGAATGACCTACGAAGACGCGATTGAGAAGACGCTACTTCCTAAGTTGGGCATGACGCATACCTACCTTAATGTTCCCGCAGACCAAGCGGAAAATTATGCTTGGGGCTACAACAAAAAGAATGAGCCGATCCACGTCAACATGGAAGTGTTGGGTAATGAAGCGTATGGCATAAAAACCAACGCGAGTGACCTGATTCGCTATGTGCAAGCCAATATGGGGCAGCTAAAACTTGATGGAAATTCGACGCTGCAAAAAGCGCTAACCGACACGCACACCGGCTACTTCAAGTCAGGCAAAATTACGCAGGATCTGATGTGGGAACAGCTGCCATATCCGGTTTCTCTACCGGATCTGCTCACCGGCAACGATATGGCGATGACAAAAAGCGTTGCTACGCCGATTGTTCCACCGTTGCCACCACAGGAAAAGGTATGGATTAACAAGACCGGTTCCACCAATGGTTTTGGTGCCTATATCGCGTTTGTTCCGGCTAAAAAGATGGGTATCGTGATGTTGGCGAACAAGAATTACTCTATCGATCAGCGTGTGACGGTGGCGTATAAAATCTTAAGTGGACTGGAAGGAAAGTAATCAGTTCGGTTGTATAGACCCTCCCACGTCTCCCCCTTGGTAGGGAGAGATCACCGAACGGTTCCCTCCCCAGCGAAGGGGAGGGCTAGGGTGGGGGAGCTTCTTGTAAAAACCTATAAAACGCCCTGCGCCAGCATGGCGTCAGCGACTTTCACAAATCCTGCAATATTTGCTCCACGTACATAGTTGGTTTGTTTATCCTCACCGCCATATTCCACGCAGGCCTGGTGGATATCTAGCATGATGTGGTGCAGGCGCAAATCCACTTTCTCGGCCTTCCAACCCATGCGTGCCGCGTTTTGCGCCATCTCTAAGCCAGATGTTGCAACGCCACCTGCGTTAGCTGCTTTACCCGGCGCAAATAAGACGCCCGCTTCAAGGAAGAGATCCGTGGCTTCAATCGTGGTTGGCATATTTGCGCCTTCGGCCACGGCTTTCACTCCATTGGCGATCAGCGTGCGTGCCGCTGGGGCGTCCAGCTCATTCTGGGTGGCGCAAGGCAGAGCGATATCAACGCTGATGCCCCAAGGCTGCTGGCCTTCAAGATAGGTGAGGCCAAACTCTTTGGCATAGTCGGCAATGCGTCCATCCTGCTGAGACTTTATCTGGCACAGACGCGCCAGTTTTTCCGGCGTAAAGCCAGCTTCATCAACCACGGTGCCGTTGGAGTCTGAAGCCGTTACCACGCGCGCACCTAGCGCCATCGCTTTTTCGATGGCGTATTGAGCCACGTTGCCCGAACCTGACACCGCAACTTTCATTCCTTCAAAACCTAAACCATGGCGTTTTAGCATGGCGTCAGTAAAGTAAACCAGACCATAGCCCGTCGCTTCTGGGCGGATTAAACTGCCACCAAATGACAGCCCTTTTCCGGTGAATACGCATGCCGTATTGTTCGACAGTTTTTTCATCATGCCCGCCATAAAGCCCACTTCTCGCCCACCCACGCCGATATCACCGGCTGGAACGTCGGTGTCGGCACCTAAATGACGATAAAGCTCAGTCATTAAGGCTTGGCAGAAGCGCATGATTTCGCCGTCGCTTTTCCCTTTCGGGTTGAAATCGCTACCGCCTTTACCCCCGCCCATTGGCAGCGTCGTGAGCGCGTTTTTAAACGTTTGCTCAAAGCCAAGGAATTTCAGGATCGACAGGTTAACCGAAGGATGGAAGCGCATTCCGCCCTTAAACGGCCCAATGGCCGAGCTGAACTGTACGCGCCATGCGCGGTTGACCTGAACCTGCCCGCGATCGTCAACCCATGTGACGCGGAACTGAATTACACGCTCGGGTTCAATCAAGCGTTCTAGCAGGGCAGCGTCACGGTAGCGCGGGTTTTTCTCTAGAAACGGCCACAGGGTGGTCATCACTTCTCGCACGGCCTGCAAGAATTCGGGTTGGTTGGGATCGCGTTGTTGTACGCTGGTGAGAAAGTTTTCCAGAGACAATAGTTGCTCCATAGTTTGGTACTCCTTATTTCCCCGTTATTCTGCAACTTGAATTATTTAGGGGAAGCGTGGTTGATGTTTTATGCGTTTTTTATGGTTATAAATGCAATTATGTTTGTGTTTGCTTTTCGACTATATCACTGGGAATAGGCTTTTAATCAAGCGATTTATTATCACGGAGATAATAAAAAAGCCTCCAAGTGGAGGCTTTAGGAAAAGGATGTCAAAAGCGCAATTAGGCTTTTTGGCTTTCCGGTTGGGTATTCATCATGCGGTTTAACCATGGCACCATTGCGGCCATAATGATGGCAATAACAAAGGTGGCGATGCCGATTTTGCTGAATACGCCGGTATAAATTGGCAGGGTTTGCAGCGGATCGCTAATACCTTCAGGTACGGCGGTAAAGGTTGCCACATAGCCACCAAGCAGGAAGGCAGCGGCCTGAGTCAAGAACCACATACCAAGAATGAAGCCCATCAAATACTGAGGCACTAACGCTGCCACCATCGCTAAGCCTAAGGCGCTGATCATTAGCTCACCCAGACTTTGGAACAGATAAACCAGCACAATAAACCACGGAGATGTCAGACCTTGTGCATCAGCAAACCAGAGTCCAGCCGCTGCGGCAGTCAGGAAGCCCAGCGAGCACAGGAACATACCCAGCGTAAATTTAGCCGGCATAGTGAGGTCTTTGCCTTTAGCGCCGAAACGCGTATAGAGCGAGGCCAAAATCGGGCTGGCAACGACCACCCAGAATGGGTTTAGTGCCTGGAAGCTGACCGGGTTAATCGCTATGCCAAGGATTTCATGATGAACGTTGTTAATTGCAAAGAAGTTCAGCGAGGTAGGCATCTGGGCATACAGAATGTAAAACAGCACGGCTTCAATCATTAAAACGAAAGCCACATACATACGGTTGCGGTCGCTTTTGTTCTGCTTAAACGCTTCACGGAAGAAGAAGAAAATCACGATGATCGACAGCACGATCAGCACGATATTGGCGACTTTGACGTTATGCATCAGCCATGCACAAACGTACACCATAACCACGGTACCGATGAGCACCAGCAGCAGGTTTTTGAAATTCATCGGTTTGGCATCGGGCTCAGAACCGATGTCACGCACCATGCCGCGACAGCAGAAATAAACCAGCAATGCGACGACTAAACCAATACCGCATAGGTTATAGGTAACGGCGTAGCCATATTTGTCGGCAATAATCGGAGCCAGTGACAATGACAACAGCGATCCGATATTGATAGACATATAAAACAGGGTGAATGCGCCGTCTAAGCGTGGATCTTTTGGCGGGTAGCATTTTGATAGCAGGCTGGCCGGGTTGGCTTTAAACAGGCCGTTACCGACGGCGATAGTCCCGAGGGCGATAAAGATCATATCGGGATTATGCAATGACAGGCCGGTCATGAAATAACCGAGCGCCAAGACAATCGCACCCAGCACCATGGTACGTTTGGTGCCGAGCAGGTGGTCGCCGACGTAGCCGCCGATGGAGATCAGTCCATAAACCAAAGCCGCAAAGGCACCGAAGGTGATGAAGGCCTGTTCCTGTGAGAAGCCTAGCTGCTTAACGAAGAAAACAGCCAGAATACCTTGCACGCCGTAGTAACCAAAGCGTTCCCATAGCTCAACAAAGAAAATCATGAAAAACGGTTTAGGTTGCTGCAATAAACCGACTGGGGCGGGCTTATTCATATTAGTTCGCCTTCGAATATTGATTAATTAAGTGTAGGCATGCGCGGAGCCTGCTGCCGAAGATACATCCCTTATGAAATAGAATTCCGTTTTTATATGTTTTAATGCCGTGTTAATGCCAATTTTTGATGATGATGTAGATTATTGTATGGACTGATTGCGATCTTAGTGGTTGATCACACTCTTTAAAAGATGATTCGTGGTTTTTTTGTAGAGAATTCAATGGCCCTACACGAGGTTTTTAGCTGAAGCTTAAAGCATAGCCCCACCCTAACCCTCCCCTTGGCAGGGGAGGAACAGTGCTGCGGTGTTTGTAAGAATCTCGATCGGCTCCTCCCCCTGCGAAGGGGGCGGCTGGGAGGGGGTTGGCTGGGTAAAAACAAAAAACGCCCGCAGAGCGGGCGTTGAAAGCTTAATTGATCAGAAGAACGAAAAGGTTAGTCTTCGTCTTCGTCACGCAATGGAACAATCAGCATGTCGATATGTACGGTGTTGATCAGCTGGCGCGCAGAAGACATCAGCTTGCTCCAGAAGTCCTGATGGTGTCCGCACAGTACCAAGTCCATATCGTATTTCTTGATGGCATCAACCAACACCTGACCCAAATCACCGCTGCCGCTTAGGGTTTCGGTAATTGGATAGCCTGCGTTTTGAGAAAGCTCGGTCAAGGCGTGGTGAGTTTCGTCAGAAATACGTTTCTGCATGTCGCCCAGATTCACGTCAATTAGGCCGGTGTACAGGTCAGAATAGTTAACATCCACGTGAATCAGAGAAACTTTAGCGTCATAAGGGCGCGCCATAGATACTGCTTTCTCAACCAAGATGTTACTTTCTGGGGAAAGGTCTACAGCAACCAGAATGTGTTTATAAGCCATAAGTTTACTCCTTCCATAAAGCCGGTTAACGGGGTAGCAGGCATTAGGTGTCGCTACCTGGCTTTTCTTGCATGCCTGCATGTTAGCATCGTTTATACCCATCATACTTCAAGCTGCATTTTTGTTGGCTGTGCCCACTCAATGCAACTCGAATTATTTAGGGTGTAGATCACGAGGGTGTCGTTTTGCTCACACTCGCCACTCAAATCCTTAACATATTGCTTCTATCTATTGTTTTACTCTTTTGAGCCAAGGCTGCACATACTTTCGTCACAAAAGTCGCGGTATTACACATTAAAACTGCGTAAGCGGCGAAAAAATCGTCTTATTAGACACTCAGCATCGTGCGCTTTAGCCTGTGGCTTAAAATAGTAGACCCGTTTTTTATAAGGATAGCGTGGCTGTAAAGCAAGAGCTGATTATCTTGTGAGGAAAGATTTTCACCTTTTTTTGCTTTTGTTATCTGCTTTATCTCTATTGGGCCGATTTCTTATAGGGATTAATCGCGAGGTAAAATCATTAGCCAGCGTATTCTGCGCTTTATCGCTTAGCCCGCTAAATTAATTCTGTGATCCCCATACCGTTTCTCCGTTCCTTTCCTAAACTAATTAATGGGCAGTGTAGCGGAGCGTTAATCGTTATCTTGCTTCCTGCATTTTGCCGACGTTGATAATAACCATCGTGGTTTAGCCTGATGATGCCTGTCGAGCTAAGGTTGTCTGGCGAGAAAATAAATAGAAAGGCACCGTTATCTCACCGCTGATGTTTGGCTAGAGAAGATGCCGGGAGGAGATCATGATTAATACCGTCGCGCTTTTTTGGGCGCTGTTTTTTGTGTGCGTGATTAACATGCTGCGCTATTACTCCTCATTGCGTGCGTTGCTGGTGGTATTACGTGGTTGCGACCCGCTGCTTTATCAATATGTTGACGGCGGTGGTTTCTTTACTTCGCACGGGCAGCCGAGCAAACAGGTGCGTTTGGTGCGTTATATTCAGGCTCAGCGCTATCTTGATCACCATGACGATGAGTTTATTCGCCGTTGCGAACGGCTACGCCGGCAGTTTATTTTAACCAGCGGTCTATGTGGTTTGGTGGTGGTTAGCCTGTGTGCCATGGCCGTTTGGTATTAACCTGTGAGGGGAGTATTCGGCGCAACAGAATGTTGCCGAAAGGTAAAAGTGAAAAATAATGATTGCAGGCACGATGCACATTGATTAGTTTGAAAAGGTATTCAATTTTAGGAAATCCTAACGTGCAAGCAGTTAACCTCCAACTCAGCCTCCTTCTCCTTATCATCTAGGTGGCCTGCACGCATTCAAATTTCACAAGGCCGCCGGAAGGGCGGCCTTGTTGTTTCTAGCACCCTCCGGCAGCGTTTATTCAACACCGGAGCATCAACATGAAGTTCAGCATTTTTACCTCCCCTCGGAGGTTCGCATGAGTCAGCAGTGGTCATCTCGAATTGGGCATATTTTGGCTGCCGCAGGTTCTGCAATTGGCATTGGTGCTATTTGGAAATTCCCTTACGTTTCAGCAACCAACGGCGGCGGCGCATTTCTGATCGTGTTTCTGGTGTTCAGTTTTACGCTGGGGCTGGCCGTGTTTATGGCCGAGACGCTGCTGGGCAGCCATACCCGAGAGGGCGTAGTAAAGGCATTTAAACAGCTGGCAGGACGTCATTGGGGCTGGGTTGGCGTATTGGGCGTAACGTGCTCATGGTGCATCTTCAGTTTCTATAGCGTGGTGGGCGGTTGGACGGTGGGATATACGTTCATGGCTGCTGCGGGCAAGCTGAATATTACTGATTCAAGCCAGCTGAATTCGCTGTTTACCGATTTTATTAGCAACCCGTTTTTGCCGGTAATTACCCACCTGCTGTTTGCAGCGCTGACCTGCTATGTGGTGCTAGGCGGCGTGCAGCGCGGCGTTGAGAAAGCGGTTAAGATCATGATGCCGTTGTTATTCTTAATTATGCTGGTGCTGATTGTAGTGGGTATGACGCTGCCGGGATCGAGCGCTGGGCTGAAGCTGTTCCTGTATCCAGATTTTAGCCATCTGAGCGGAAAAAGCGTTTTGGACGCGCTGGGGCTGGCGTTCTTCTCGCTGTCGATTGGTTTAGGTATTCATGTGACCTACGGGGCCTATTTGCCGGATAGCAAAGGCATTGCGCGCTCAAGCGTTTGGGTTGTCACGCTGTCGTGTCTGGTTTGTGTGCTGGCGGGTTTGATGATTTTCCCTGCGTTAAGCTCGGCGGGTCTGGACCCTGCCGCAGGTCCTGGATTGACGTTTATGACCATGCCTGTGTTCTTTGCTCATTTGCCGGGCGGCGCCGTATTGGCCGTGGCTTTCTTCTTGCTGTTGCTGGTGGCCGCGCTGTCATCGTCGATTTCTCTGTTAGAAAATATCGTAGCCTTTACTCAGGGGCGCTGGGGTTGGTCGCGCCGCAATGCGAGCCTGATTATCACTGCAAGTATTATGCTGGCGGGTATTCCTGTGACCTTATCGTTTGGTGAATTAAGCGGCCTTACGCTGGGTGGAAAATCGCTGTTTGATGTGCTGGACTTCTTAACCTCGAATCTGATGATGCCGTTGTTCGGCATTATTATCTGCTTGGTATTTGGCTGGTCGCCGCGTGCAGCAACGCTGATGCCAGAGGATATTTCTCCTTTCTGGCGTGCAAGCCTGCGTATCACCTGGCGTTACATTGGCCCGCTGTTTATCGGTGTGATTTTGGTGCGAGGGTTGATGTAAGGTAAAAAAAAAGCCCGTTCAATGAACGGGCTTTTTGATAGTTGGAATACGTTAAATCACGAAGGTCAGCGCCAGCCAGTACAAACCGCCAGAAAGCACAATCGCAACTGGAAGGGTAAGAACCCATGCCAGTAGAATGCTTTTGATCGTTTTACTCTGTACACCGCCGCCGTCCACAATCATGGTACCTGCAACCGCAGAAGAGAGTACCTGAGTGGTGGAAACGGGCATACCGGTATAGCTTGCCACGCCGATCGAGATGGCGGCAGTCATCTGCGCAGAAACGCCTTGCGCATAGGTCATGCCTTTCTTACCAATCTTCTCGCCGATGGTGGTTGCTACGCGACGCCAGCCAACCATGGTACCCAGAGACAGCGCCAGAGCCACAGCGACGATAATCCACATCGGTGCATACTCAACCGTCTCTAACAGGTCTTTACGCAGGTCGTTCAGGAAGCGCTTATCCTGAGCGTCTGTTTCTGGCAGCTTGGCAACTTTATCCGCTGTATCAGCCACACACATCAGCAAACGACGCATCTGATTACGTTGATCAACGCTCAGTTCATCGTAGCGTTGCAGGTTGTTCAGCAGTGCTTTGCTGTGATCGATGGCAATCAGTGCGCGTGAAGAATCACAATGGAAATCATTGCTGCTGGTGCTTGGTGCAACAGGCTGATGTTCTTCAATGCCAACGATATGCGGCAGTGCTTCCTGATGCTTCTGATAATACTGTTCCAGATGCGTGATTGCATCGCGGGTACGCGTGATGTCATAGCCAGTGGCGTCCATGTTAACCACAAAGCCGGCCGGAGCCACACCAATCAATACCAGCATCAACAGACCAATGCCTTTCTGACCGTCGTTAGCACCGTGAGAGAAGCTCACGCCGACAGCAGACAGGATCAGGGCAATACGTGTCCAGAACGGTGGCTTACGTTTGCCATCAATCTTTTCACGCTCAGCAGGTGTCATATGCATACGGCGACGTTTTTTTGTGCCGCTCCAGTAACGACGCAGAACAAATACCATCAGGCCGGCCAAAACCAGACCGATGAGTGGCGAGAGAATCAACGATAGGAAGATTTCCAGCATCTTCGGAATGTTGAGTGCATCCACCACGGAAGTGTTGGTCATCAGTGCGTTTGTCAGTGCAATACCGATAATCGCGCCGATTAGCGTGTGAGAACTGGAGGCCGGCAGACCAAAGTACCAGGTGCCGAGGTTCCAGATAATCGCAGCTAGAAGCAGAGAGAACATCATCGCCAGACCGTGAGTCGAGCCCACGTTCAACAGCAAATCTGTTGGGAGAAGGTGCACAATTGCGTAGGCGACGCTGAGGCCACCCAACATCACACCTAAGAAGTTGAAAACACCCGCCATAACGACCGCGATCTGCGAGCGTAGTGCACGAGTATAGATAACTGTTGCGACTGCGTTTGCTGTGTCATGGAAACCATTGATGGCTTCATAAAACAAAACAAACATCAGTGCGAGGACTAACATAAGGCCAGTGTGAAAATCCAGCCCTGCAAATAGATGTAGCATAAGCGTTACGCCAGTTAGTGGTCATGAACGCGGCGCATTATCTGCGAGAACGCGTGCTGGGGAAAAGCAAAATATGACGTTTTTTTGATTTGTTTACATTGGAAATGAATACATATCTCGGATTAGTCCTATAATTTCAGTGTGTTGAGTGAATATCTTAAGATTAATTTTTTCTTCCGCTGGCGGTGAAGAATTACCCCGTTTACAATCCCCCGCCGCGGGTCTGGGATTATTTCGCCATTTATTACCAGATTAGCTCATATTGGAAAAATCGGTATTTACGTTCGTGGTTGTGTTCAAAACCGCGAAATAAGAGGTTATGTGTGGAAAATTTTGATGTAGTGATCGTTGGCGCTGGTGCCGCTGGCCTGTTTTGTGCTGCTCAGGCAGGGCAACTTGGTTTGCGGGTGCTGGTTGTTGATAACGGCAAAAAAGCAGGACGCAAAATCCTGATGTCGGGTGGCGGTCGCTGCAACTTTACTAACATGTATGCTGAGCCTGCGGCATATTTGTCGCAGAATCCACACTTCTGCAAATCAGCGTTGGCGCGTTATACCCAGTGGGATTTTATTGAACTGGTGAGTCGCTACCAAATTGCCTATCACGAGAAAACCTTGGGCCAGCTTTTTTGCGACGATTCCGCTGAGCAGATCGTGGATATGTTGCTAAAAGAGTGTGAGCTGGGACAGGTGGTTATTCGCTTGCGCAGTGAAATTTTGAGCGTTGAGCGGATGGAGAACGGTGAGTTTTCTCTGCAGCTAAACGGCGAGCAGGTTATCTGCAGATCGCTGGTGATTGCCAGCGGTGGCCTTTCTATGCCAGGCCTTGGTGCGACGCCTTTCGGTTATAAAATCGCCGAGCAGTTTGGTCTTAAGGTACTGCCGACGCGTGCGGCGTTGGTGCCGTTTACGCTGCATAAACCGCTGTTAGATCATCTACAAACACTGTCGGGCGTGGCCGTTCCTTCGGTTGTGACCGCTGAATCAGGCACCAGCTTCCGCGAAAGTATTCTGTTTACCCATCGTGGTTTGTCAGGCCCGGCGATTTTACAGCTTTCCAGCTATTGGCAGGCCGGTGAAAAAGTCACTATCAATTTACTGCCAGATTGCGATCTGTCTGCTTTTCTCGATGCAGAGCGCATTGAGCATCCGAATCAGAGCCTGAAAAATACGCTGGCAAAACAGCTTCCTAAACGTTTGGTTGAGTGCTTACAAACTTTGGGGCAAATCCCAGACGTAACGTTAAAGCAGTTAAATGCTGCGCAGCAGATGCAGGTGGTGGAAACATTACAGGCATGGCAGGTGCTCCCGAACGGTACTGAGGGCTATCGTACCGCAGAGGTGACGTTAGGCGGCGTTGACACCAATGAGCTGTCGTCAAAAACTATGCAGGCGCACAAAGCACCGGGGTTATTCTTTATTGGCGAAGTGGTAGATGTAACCGGCTGGCTGGGGGGATATAACTTCCAATGGGCGTGGAGCTCTGCTTGGGCCTGCGCGCAGGCGCTGGCAGCACGATAAAACCTCTCTTCCGCCCCGACCGGGGCGGATCGACTTGAGCGTTACCCTTTCAGCCACGCTTGCCCTTCGACTTTCATTTCTGTTTCCAGAGAGCTTCCTTTGCTGGCAAATTCGCGCGATAGCGGGAAACCACTCTTTTCCAACAGGTATGCCAGTGGCGCGTAGGCGATAGGGAATTTTTCCGCCGTGGCTTTATCGATTTCAACGATGCCCTGTGGGAAGTTGAACGAGCCAAAATCATAGATAGACTGGCGGCGTGTGATTTTCCACACTCCGTTACGTTTTTCGACCCAGTCGTAAAAACGGTTATGAACGCTGGCACCGAGTTTCATTTGCGCATTTTCAATCACGATCATCGCGTTGGTTTCAACGATGGCTTTGTCTCCGTTAAACTGGATCATCGGTGAGCCGATCAGATGTTTAGTGACTAACGCAGAATTTCCCATGCGCTGGGAGCCTTTCACGAACTCGGTAAATAACCCTTCAAACCAAGTCACCTCGATGGTTCCGTCTGGGTGAAACAGTTCCAGCATTTTGTCCCATTCGGCCAGATCCCTGTGCATCCAACCCGTCATTAAATCGGCAATGGTTAAACGATCTTCCCAAGAATTTGTCATGTGATGTCTCTAAGTAGGATGAGCAGCATGTTGCTGATTGTGTTGTTGGCGCACGAATGGCACTAAAAATCAGTATAGGCTGCTGGTGATTAAATTAATTATGCGAGAAGTGCCGCAGAGATTATTCCATGCCGCTGGGGATACATTTTTTGTTTGCGAAGCAGGGTAAACAACGGCGTTTAGTGGTTAGCCATCTCATTCAATTCACTCTACATTGCGCTCAAATTTTCATCGCAAAACGCTTGCTATGATATCAATTTTTGATATCGTTATTGCGTGAGCGACACGGATGAGGTGCAAGGATGTCGACTCATAAACTCAGTGCCAGACACCAACGAACGCTATACGTCATTTTCACTAACCCGCCGATACGAACGTTAGAGTGGCGGAAGATTGAAAACTTGTTAATCGCTCTAGGTGCTGTGGTTTCTGAAGGCCAAGGCTCGCGCGTTAAATTTGAAATCGATGGTGTTGTTGTATTGCTCCACCGTCCGCATCCTAGGAAGGAGGCGAAGATCTATCAAATAACAGAATTGAGAGCTTTTCTTGAAGTGGTGGGAGTTATTCCATGAATGAAATGACTTACAAAGGCTATACCGCACGTATTGAATATAGCCATGAAGATAACTGTTTAGTTGGCCGTTTGGCTGGTATTCGCGACTTAATTAGCTTTCATGCCGACAACGTGGCTGATTTGCGTAAAGAGTTTGAGATTTCGGTTGATGACTATCTGGAATATTGCGCCTCACGAGGGCGTGAGCCACAGCGCCCCGCGAGCGGAAAAATTAGCCTGCGTGTGCCGCCGGATGTGCATTCACAGATCAATGTGGCCGCCGAGGTTGCAGGTAAAAGCGTGAACCAGTGGATTACCGATACCTTAGTTAAAGCCTGTTCTTAATATAAAAAAGCAAAAGCCGCGGCATGATGACCGCGGCTTTTAGGCTTAATCAGAGTTCGAGATTAGAACCACTGTCCGAAACGACGAATATAGAAACGTTTCATTAGCTGAGTGACAACGCAATAGCTGAACAGCGTACCCACTAACCATGGGAAGTACTGCCATGGCAGCGGCTCTAAGCCCACCCACGCACCGAGCGGTGAGAACGGAATATAAATGCCAAGTGCCATGATGATACCCGTGGTGAGCATAACCGGCAGCGCCGCCGTGCTTTGAATGAACGGGATCTTCTGGGTACGCAACATATGTACAACCAGTGTTTGTGACAGCAAGCCTTCAATAAACCAGCCAGACTGGAACAACGCCTGATGCTCAATGCTGTTGGCAGCAAAGACAAACCACATAATGGCGTAGGTCGTGATATCAAAAATGGATGACGTCGGCCCAATCCACAGCATGAAACGCCCGATGTTTTTGGCATCCCATTTACGTGGCTTGCGTAGGAACTCTTTGTCCATTTTGTCCCATGGCAGAGTCAGCTGTGAAATGTCATACATCAAGTTTTGCAGCAGCAGCTGAATGGCGAGCATTGGCAAGAACGGAATAAATGCGCTTGCGACCAACACGGAGAACACGTTGCCAAAGTTAGAACTGGCGGTCATGTTCAGGTACTTGATGATGTTCCCGAAGGTTTCACGACCGGTGATGACGCCTTCTTCCAGCACCATCAGATCTTTTTCCAACAGAATGATATCGGCTGACTCTTTGGCAATATCGGTGCCGGTATCTACGGAGATTCCCACGTCGGCATCGCGCAGGGCTGGGGCATCATTGATACCATCACCCAAGAAACCAACGGTATGATCGTTGCTTTGTAGCGCTTTCAGTACGCGTGATTTTTGCAGCGGCGTTAGCTTTGCAAACACGGTGCGTTGCTCGGCCAGCAAGGCAAGGTGCTCGTCGCTCATGCCTTCAATTTCGCTGCCCAGCAGAGGCTCTCCCGGTTCTAATCCCACGTCACGGCAGATTTTGCTGGTGATAATAGGGTTATCGCCGGTCAAAACTTTAACCATTACGCCGTTTTCACGCAGCGCGGTGATCGCTTCTGCCGCAGACTCTTTTGGTGGATCGAGGAACGTCAGCAATCCGCAGATCACCAAATCGCGCTCATCGCTGTTGCTCAGCGGGAAAACGCAGCCATCAATGCCTAAATCACGAGTACCGACCATCAGCACGCGGAAGCCTTGCTCATTATAGTGAGTGGCTAATTTCATTAGTTCAGCACGTGCGCTATCGTCGAGCGGCAAAATGTTGCCGTCATCGCTAATGTGCGTGGCAATGGCCAGCATCTCTTCGACGGCGCCTTTGCAAAT
Source organism: Hafnia alvei (assembly GCF_900095695.1). Taxonomy (GTDB): domain Bacteria; phylum Pseudomonadota; class Gammaproteobacteria; order Enterobacterales; family Enterobacteriaceae; genus Hafnia; species Hafnia alvei_B. The sequence continues at coordinate 38,765 of NZ_FMIQ01000057.1, forward strand.
CAACGTATGGCGACGTTGTTCATCACTCACCACAATCGACAGGCGGCGGCGAATAAAGTCGAATGGGAGTTCGTCAATTTTGCTAAACCGCGCCATGGCCTCAACTTCAGGGCGAGCACGCCCGAAGCGGATCACCGCTTTATCCATTAAGTTTTTCATGCCGCTCTGGTGGTAGCTGTTTAGCCATGCCAGCTGCAGCACTTCTTTATTCTCGTGCCCATTGATGTCGATGTGATGCTCAAGAATGATGCGGTCTTGGGTTAGCGTACCGGTTTTATCCGTGCACAGAACGTCCATAGCACCAAAGTTTTGAATGGCATTCAAACGCTTAACCACCACTTTACGACGGGACATGGTAATTGCCCCTTTCGCCAAGTTAGAGCTCACGATCATTGGCAGCATTTCAGGGGTTAAACCCACGGCAACCGCCAAAGCAAACAGCGCGGCATCTGCCCAATCGCCTTTGGTGAAGCCGTTGATTAACAGAACAACAGGCACCATCACTAACATAAAGCGGATCAGCAGCCAGCTAACGCTGTTAACACCACGGTCAAACGACGTTTGGGTGCGTGTGCCAACAATGGATTTAGCCAGAGAACCAAAATAGGTTTTGCCACCGGTGGCAACCACCACGGCTTTGGCGGTGCCGCTGGCCACGTTGGTTCCCATCAGACAAATGTTGGACAACTCTAATAGCTCGCTTTCGCTATTATCGCTGCTGCATGATTTTTGGCTAATGCTGGCGGTAACATCATATTTTTCAATCGGAATCGCTTCACCGGTCAGAACTGCTTGGCTGATAAACAGATCGCGCGATTCAATCAATTTAACGTCGGCAGGAACCATATCGCCTGCGGAAAGCAGAATAATATCGCCCGGGACCAGCTCTTGCAGAGGGATCTCTTTGCACTCGCTTTTGGCCGCAGGATGCGCACGACGCAGCACCGTAGCGGTGGTTCTCACCATTGATTTCAGCGCATCAGCGGCTTTATTGGTGCGAAACTCCTGCCAGAAACGCAGTAATCCGCTCAATGACACCATGATCAAAATAATGATTACGCCAATGAGATCGGTTTCTTCACCGCGTTGCAGCGGTAGCCAGTAGTCGGTGAAGAAACTGATCGCAGCCAGCACCATCAGAACAAAAATGAAGGGATTGTTAAACGCGCTGATTAACTGCACCAAAGCAGGCGGCACTTTTTCATGAGCAACCTGATTTGGGCCAGTTTCCAGCAGGCGTTGGCGTGCATCTTCTTCCTCAAGTCCACTGAGGTTTGAAGAGAGGTTAGAGAGGGTCGCATCCAAGCTGACCGCAGATTCTTCTGCAATCAGATAGGTGACTTTTTTCTTGTCTTTGCGGCTGCGTTTTTCAGCGGCCTGTTCGATTCTCTGGGTCATAACACAGTACTCATCACTGTTTTTTTGCGTGCAGAAATCCGCCCCAAAAATGAGGAGTTTTCTTTCGCAAATTGCTTAATTAGCCAAGGGCTAAGAGTATGCGTTGCAGATTAGGGACGGAGTTTGCTCACGTCAGCCCGTGCAACGCGGGTAACGTTGCTTCTGGGGTGCTCGTCCATATTGATTCCTTACGCCTCGCGGCGAGAGTCTTTGCTGTGTGTCCAAAGTGGACGTATATCAAAATACCGGCGTGAGAGAGCCTTCCTGCGCAGGTTGATTAGGTGCAATCAACAGCAACAAGAAAAGCGGACGCGAGAAAGTAGGTGACGTAAACGTTACCGACAACTCACATCGATAGACTTCTACCCGGAGGGAATAGGGCGCGAGTATAAATATGCATGATAACTGTCCGCATCAAATCCATCAGCCTATTGGCTGATAGCGTCTTTTATGGGTACGCAACAGTTCTGGTATGAGAAGTGATGCTGCCCGCCGAGTCTGGCAAGCAAAGCATCTGGGGAGATAGTCAGCTTGCCAGTGATATATCACTGCTATGTAAGTTACTACTCTGACTTTCCAAGGAAGGATCTCCGCTGATTAACTGCGCAAACTATAAGTGCGGTTATTGGTTATGTAAAGGTTGATTTGATAAACCAATAGTCAACGTAAGTGATTTATTGCATCTACTTGTAACGGAGCTGCAAAAACACGGTTTATCTTATTTTTGCGAAAATTGATCGCGACGCGACTATGTATTTTTGTAAAAAACCACGTTTTTAGATATGACCCCAAAAATGTACACCCTGCACAAAAATGGGGCGATTTTTTGTAGGCCAAAAAGCGAGTATTCATAATAAACATGCTAATTATATGTAAAACATGGTGTTTTTTTACCTTGCATTCACAAATGTTATCGATTTAGCACCTGAAATAGGTCTTACTTTCGAATGAAATAACATTTAATTAACACATCATTCACTTTGTGGGTATAGGAATCTTCTGAGCAGTCTGTTAGTCTTTTTCTCACTTTCTATCTAGCAACGTTTATAAGGATGAACTGAATCGAATTAAAAAATAAATAACAAATTTCTTGGTTAATTACGCATATTCCTCTCGGATAAGAGGAACGCTTCCTGCTATGTGAACGCATAGAAAAGTGGTGTTAGCCGATATAAAGGTGAAGGATCATGAATACATTTTTGTTTGTTTTGAAATGCACTTTTAATTCGACGTTTTTGTTTTCCTTAGATAACTAAAAACTTGCTTTAGGTTTCTACTGCAGAGTGATCGCGCTTCACTCTGCAGTAAACACCAAACGGCCCGTTTTTATTCTAGCGACTAAAAAAACAGGGATTTTTAAATTAATAAAATCGTTAAAACAAATAACGATAGTCATCTGTATAAATTAAAGGATAGAACCTAATGAATAAATCTATTTTATCAATCGCATTAATGGCGGGCTGTTTTGTTTCTGCATCTGCAATGGCAATCAGTGCGAATACTATCACTTTCCAAGGTGAAGTTACCGCTCAGACTTGCTCTGTTTCTATTAACGGAAATGACGCTAGCCCGATTGTTTTACTGCCAACCGTAGCTGCTACAGATTTAGCTGCATCTGGTGATACTGCTGGCCAAACGATATTTACTCTGGGCGTAACAGGCTGCACCAAAAATGATGCGGCAGACACCAATATTAAAACCGTTTTCGTTGGTAATAACGTGACCAATAGCGGCAACTTGGGTAATACCGGTGGTGCAGGAAACGTTGAATTACAAATCCTGAAAAGTACTCAAGACACTGCGGGTATTAATTTAACGAGCCCACAAAGCGTTGACGGTCTGGTTCTGAAACAAGGTGATACCGAGGCTACGCATGATTTCGCTGTCCAGTATTATGCGACTGCAGCAGCAACAGCAGGCACCGTAGCGGGCTCATTACAGTACGCAATTTCTTACCAGTAAGTCATACAGACCGGGATGCCGGTCTGTAAATTATTTAGGAACAACAATATGTTATCTGTCAGGGATGTTTTTACTGGATGTGTTTTGGCGCTCTGCTGGGTTGCTTCGGCTCAGGCAAGCGTGGTGATGACAGGAAACCGTGTGGTTTATCCTGCGCAAAACAAAGAGGTAAATATCCAACTGACTAATCACGATGATTTTCCTAATGTGATTCAGGTATGGATGGACAGCGGTAATGAAGACTCAACGCCTGAAACAGGTCAAGCGCCATTCATTATTACACCGCCATTTTTTAAAATGGCGGCAAAAGCAGGCCAAACCGTACGGCTAATGTTTACTGGGGCACAATTACCTCAGGATCGTGAGTCCGTCTATTACCTTAATTTTTTGCAAATTCCACCAAGAGAAGCAAAAAGTAGCAGTAATCAAATGTTGATAATGTTGCGTAACCGAGTGAAGGTTTTTTATCGCCCTGCTGGAATAACGACATCGCCTGCTGAGATTGCTCAACACGTAAAACCAAAAATAGTTCAGCGTGGAAATACTTACGCGCTGGAACTAGAAAATTTGAGCGGCTATTACCTGTCTATTTCGGGGGCTAGCATTTTGTCAGAAAATAAAGCGATTCAACTCGGAAACAAAATGATCGCCCCGTTTAGTTCTGATGCATGGCCGGTGACAAGCAAAATTAAAAATCCTGAGTTAACGATTAATTATATTAACGATCAGGGAGCAAAAATAACGCACCGTTACCAATTATGATGGATTCCTCATTCATCTCAGGGAATGAGAGGGTATTTAGATGAATAATCGTAAATTAGCTTCATGGGTTACCTGTGCATTATTCCCGATGAGCGTTTATTCGTGGGCGACAGATAATAGTCAATATACCTTTGATGAGTCATTGTTTTTAGGTGGTGGTTTTGCTAAGGGACTAAAGCGTTTTAATACGGATAATAATACCGCTGCGGGAAAATATTCAGTCGATATTTATCTGAATGGCCGTTTTATGCAGCGGGACAGCGTTGACTTTGTTAACAACTCTGCTCAAGAAAAGAGCGAACCTTGCCTTAGCCGCGATTTTTATTTGGAGTCGGGTGTTAACGAAAGTTCGCTGCCGCCCGTCGATAAAACCGCCGATCCACAAGAGAAAGTGGTATGTCAGGCGCCTGAACAGCTGCTAAAAGGAGCCAGTTGGGCCTTTGACCAGCCTCGGCTGCGTCTGGATCTCTATATTCCTCAGGCTTTACTTGCTCGCTCACCGCGTGATGCGGTTCCCGTGGAGAGTTGGGAGGCGGGGGAATCGTTGATGTTCCTCAACTACAGCACTAACTACTATCAAAGCCGCTATCGCTCAGGCTCTGGTGGCACCAGCCAGTATGGTTTTCTTGGTTTGAAATCAGGCATTAACCTAGGTTTATGGCAGCTACGCCAGCAATCATCGGCAACGTATAGCCAGTCGCCGAGCCAAACTCATTATCAGTGGCAATCTCTGCAAACCTACCTACAAAGGCCGATTGCAGCATTGAACAGCAACTTAATGATTGGTCAAAGCTACAGTGGTGGCTCGTTGTTTGGCAGCATGGCGTTTAACGGTATCAAGCTAGAAACTGACCAACGAATGTGGCCACAGTCGCGGCGTGGCTATGCGCCTGAGATCCGAGGAACAGCGCAAACCAACGCGCGGGTAGTGGTGAGCCAAAATGGCCGTACTATCTACGAAACCAACGTCCCTCAGGGGCCTTTTGTTATTGATGATTTGAGCAGCACCCACTATGAAGGTGACTTGAAGGTTGAAGTCATTGAAGCAAATGGGCGTAGCTCAACGTTTACCGTGCCATTTTCTGCGGTATCTGATTCGATGCGTCCTGGCGTTGGCCGTTATAACGCGCTGATCGGGAAAGCTCGTGATTACGGTGGTACGCAGAACCTGTTCGGTGATTTCACCTATGAGCGCGGGATTTCCAATAGCCTTACCGGCAACCTCGGCGTGCGTGTTGCTGATGATTATCAGGCTATTTTGGCCGGTGGCGTATGGAGTCATTGGCTAGGTGCATTCGGTGTGAACACCACGTGGTCACACGCCAAAATTGATGATGAACAAAGTCAGTCTGGGTGGCGTGTGCAGGCTTCGTATAGCCGAACGTTCGACTATACCGGTACCAACGTTGCGCTGGCGGGCTATCGCTATTCCACGGAAGGCTACCGTGAGCTGAGTGACGTGTTAGGCGAACGAGCCAGTAAAAAACAGGGCTCAAATAATGTTTTCAAGTCAGATACGCTGAACCAGCGTAATCAGTTTACCGCGATGATTAACCAGACGTTGGGTGATTATGGCAGTTTGTATTTGTCAGGATCGGTGATGGATTACTACGATAATCAATCACGTAATACGCAGCTTCAACTGGGTTATTCCAACAGTTGGAAAAGCATCAGCTACAACTTGGCGATTAGCCGTCAGCAGTCGGTATACCGTAACCAGATGGATATTGGCGGTGATGATGACTCTGAGCGTAGATATTCCTCTTCCTACGTAGGCAATACTGAGAACCTGATTACGCTAACGTTCTCAATCCCGCTTTCGTTTGGCGGACGTGAAAACTACGTTTCGACGTCGCTCAGTCATGCTGATAGCTCAGGTAACTCAGCGCAAACATCCCTTTCGGGCATGTTAGACGAGCAAGGAACGCTAAATTATTCGGTATATGCCGGATATCAGCAAAATCGCGAGAACCAAGCGGGTAGTACTAAGAACTGGGGTGCGAATCTGCAAAAGAACTCTGCGTTCGGTACGCTTAACGGCAGTTATTCTGCCTCGAGTGAATATACCCAATGGGGCTTAGGGGGACGCGGTGCCGCTGTGATTCATCAGGGAGGCGTCACGGTTGGGCCTTATTTGAGTGAAACGTTTGGGTTGGTTGAAGCCAAAGGCGCTAAGGGCGCATTGGTGAAAAATGGACAGGGTGCCCGTATCGACAGCAATGGCTACGCTATTATTCCGTCGCTGACGCCTTATCGTTACAACACGATCAGCCTTGATCCTAAAGGGATCAATAAGCATACCGAGCTTAAGAGTACGCAAAGCCGCGTGATCCCGTACGCGGGCGCCGCCGTGAAAGCATCTTTCGATACGTTGAGTGGCTATGGTGTGCTAATCAAAGCCAAAATCAATGGCACCGATGCTTTACCGATGGGGGCCAACGTGGTGGATGACCAAAATCACGTGGTAGGGATGTCTGGCCAAGCGAGCCTGATTTATGCCCGTGTGCGTGAGCGTCAAGGCACGCTAACCGTGCGTTGGGGTGAAAGTGCGCAAGAGATGTGCCGCGTGAGCTACGTTTTACCAGAGTCGTCTGAAGAGCAGGAGTTGGTTTCTGTTTCTGGGCAATGTGTACATTAAGGGGACGGAAATGTTCAGGATGAAAGCCAACACCAGTGCAATATCAACGCTTTTCCTGCTGATGATATCCTCATCTGCGATCGCCAATTGCACAAAAATTACGGCTCAATCACAGCTTAGCAGCCCCAGTGATGGGGTGGCGAGCTCATGGCCCGGTAGTTTAGATAACAACAACGGCTCTTTAGGATTGCCTAGCGTTGTGGATATCAGCACCAGCAATGATTTCCAGCCTGATGGCACGCTATTAGCCTCTAGCGTCGCACCGTTTACTTCCTACGCGATTAACTCGGGCTATGAGAGTGAGCGAGTGTTATTTCGCTGCGATGCGGCGGATGCAAATCAGATATTTGAGATGTATGCCACTAACGGCGATGCGGCCTATGCCGGTCTATATGATGACGGCAGCATTACCGGCGTCGCTCCGAAGGCTTATGCTACCTATGTACGTAACGTTGCTATTCGATTTACCAATATGGAGACCGGCCAATTTTACGACAAAATATGGAAATCACGCCTGCTTACCGGGCTTGATACCGATAGCCAAGGCCGTTTGCTGATTAAAGCGAAAAATTTTAGCGCGGTGCAAACTGAAGTTTTTCGTTTGAACTATGCCCGTGCAGGTACCAATAACGCCGCCAGCTATTTATATGCTTATACCCAGCCAAATGCGTATATCGCATTTCGTGGTCCGGGGATTACCGGTCCAGCCGATGGTGCTGATTCACAGACTAGCTTTCCCGGCTGGTATGGCACTTGGCCTGCATCAATTGGGCTGTATAAATATGTGACGTTTCGCCGTGGGGCGACCTGTAAGGTCAGCAATTTCACACCGGTGGTGACATTGCCAGCGATCAATATCAGTGCGCTACAGGCAGGACAGGTGAGCCAGTCACCGTTTACGCTGGATTTCAAATGTCAGTCTGCCGCGACTTCTGGTTTGAAGACTGGTCAGATAGCGCTGGGGTTTTTAGCTCCGCCGGCTAGCGTTGCGGCCGCAACTCAATATGGTCTGATAACGTCAGGCGCAGCGAATTATTTACTTGATGAACAGTATGGTACACAGGGCCATGCCCGTGGCGTGGGGGTAAAGATCTACCGTAATAACCAGCCGATGCAGTTTTTAACTACGGACACCACCAAAACTACCGGCTGGTCACCGATTCTTGGCGGCGATCAAACGAAAGTGGATTCAAATACGGCTCAGGGGATTGATAGCTACACCGAAACCTTTATGGCTCAGTTAGAGAAATTTGGCTCGGATGAACTTACCGCAGGGAGCTATCAGGCGCATGCACAGATTCTTATCCGTATTCAGTAATATTGGCTGCATTATTTTTGCTCTGCTAGGTGTAGCAAATGTGCAGGCAGCGGTGAACGCAGAGGCGACTCGCGTGGTATTTAACGATGGCGAAACGGAAGCGTCGTTGCAGCTTGTGAATAAAAACACCTATCCCGTAGTGGTTCAGGCTTGGTCTGATGATGGAGATCCACAGGCAACACCGGATAAAAGTGCTTCTCCTGTTCTGGTATTGCCCGCGGTATTTAAGCTGCAACCTGAAGAGATGACGAACTTGCGCTTGATGGTGATGGATAACCAACTGCCAAAAGATCGAGAGTCTATATTTTGGTTGAATGTTTATGAGATCCCCCCGCGCCTGGCAGGCGATTCCGTGCAAAAAATTACGATTGCATTACGTACTCAAATGAAGCTCTTTTTACGACCTAAAGGGCTAGATAAGCTACAGGAATCTGTTGGTACAAAGATCAAATTTGTGCGGCAAAAAGAGAGTCTGATGATTGAAAATCCGACCGAATATTATTTAAGCTTTATTGGTGTGACAATAAGTAATATTCCTTTAGATATTGGAACATTATCGCCCAAAAGCCATCATCAGATTACGTTGCCTTCGGGCTTAGAAAATACGAGCAAAAAGATATCCTTCTCGCTAATAAACGATGAAGGGAACTACTGGGATTACACCCAGATAATCAACTAATCATTTAAGTTACCATTTTTCATGGCAGCTATTTCAGATGTGACTAGTGATATTTATCTGTGACTGTACCGGCGCTACATTAATGTCGAATTTGTCGGGTCGATATCTAAGCAATATAGAACAAAAGCAAAATATAAGCCCATGTATTCTTCCGCTAAAGTAATGAATGAATCATGCAAGGTAAGCGTCATATTTTCATGAGGCGTCATAAGATTTTTCTTGGCTGCGGCATCAACAATCCTTCGCAAATGAGTACGTGAAACAGAAGTTTCTTTCGCTATTTGGCTATAAGATATATTGGCAGTGACACTTTGATTTTCCTTTTGTTTTAATGACTCTATGTAAAGACGAATAAATATCATATGTCCTGCGTCTTTTAATAAGAACACTTGAGAATCAGGAAGAATATTGCTCACAATGACATCATTGAACATCAGATCAGCGCAGCGGATAAAGAAGCTTTTTAATCCCTCATAGTTATCAAGGTGATCTTTTTCTAAGCGATAGTCCGGCAGAAGATCGGGGAAAATAGCGAGAGAATTTGCTAAATAACGATGAGTCTCATCCAAACCTTTTTCGGTTGGGTTGAACAATAAAATTCGTTTGTCTTTTTCGCTTTTTTTGACATTAAGCCTTCCGCCGACACGCAGGAAAAACATCAATGATTCCAAGCTATTATGGCTTCCTAGGCCGTGGCTTACACAGTAGTTTTTAACATCGGATAATATAGGGTCTTTACGTGTAAAATAAAAACATAATATCGTTATCGCGATATTGAAACGCGTATCCTTAAACATCGTTTTATAGAATAAAGGATGTGTTTTACACATCGATAACATTAAATCGTAATGCTTTCCGATGGACTGTCTAAAATTAGGCAGTTTCTGTATCTCTGAACTATAAAGAAATAGTTCTTTTGCTAAATTGTTTTTTTGCATTTTTTTCTTTTTTATATTGAAGGCAATTACCACGTTAGAGGTATCTGCTCTGTGTGTGAAAATTTAGGTTAGTGTTCTAGTCTCATTATATCTAGATTAAATGCAATGTCATGATGTCAATGCTATTTGTTAATTGTATAACCTATTATTTGATTGAGTAAAACATAGCAATAAACTGACTTATTCGACATGTTTTGTATTAATTTTGCAGCTCGTAAGGCTAATTTTGAGTGGTTTTTTAGTTTATTATTCTGCAGGTTGCGATGATTTTATATACAAAACATACCAGAAATGTTCATGTATTTATAACAAACTAGAGTGTTATAGTTTTATCCTAGGTTTGTGAATGATTATTTTCCCACCCTTAAGAATTTATACATTACATTGCAAATTTGCAGAATAATTTGAATATTCTTCCGCATATAATTATCATTAGGGATAAAATGTTAAGAATTGCATTAGTTGAAACCTCCTATGTTGATGCGATGGGAATATATAGTTGCATGGATGACATGGAAATGAAATGTCAGTCATTTGACTTATGTTCTCAGTTTGTTCTTGAGCACACGCTAAAACCATTTGATGCATTAATTATCGAAATTGTTCCTTTTGAATACGGTTTATCAGGAGCGTTGGATACCTTGCATTTTCTGAAAGCGGCTTTTCCTAAGCTTCCGGTGATCGTCTTGACACGCTCCGAAGATCCCTATGTTTTATCGAGAGTCATTTCACACAATACCTATACGTTACTGTCTAAACAGGAACCGATTTCGTTGCTGCGGGAAGCTATTATGGCACGTCTATTATCGGGCGTGGTTGAGCATAGCGATGCGATTAGAGGCTTCCTTGAAAAACGAGGAAAACAAGCCGATGTTAAGATAACGCGCAGCGAAGAAAGGGTCATGAGTTGCTTGCAGCAAGGACAAACGCTCGGTGAAATTGCGCGTAAATTAAAGGTGAGTGAGAAAACGATTAGTGGCCATAAGCGCAGCGCAATGCGCAAGCTTGGGCTAACCAACCACGCTAATTTCTGTCGTTATCTGGTTAGCCACAAAGAAGGGTTGCTACAGGAGCGCGCGTAATCTTGCCATATGGAATGCATCAACGTAATCACCATCACGAAAAGCGTAGCTACGGCTGGTGCCTTCTATTTCAAAACCAAATTTTTTATATAGCGCAACGGCACCGATGTTATCGGTAAACACCGTAAGCTCAATTCTTCTTAAATCCAGCCATTTATCGGCAAGCTCTAGCATAGCCGTCATAAGTTTACTGCCTACGCCGCGCCCTTGAAAATCATGCTTAACGCTGATGCCAAAAGTTCCACTGTGGCGCATACGTGGCCGCTGATAGGCGTCTAAACTCACACACCCCACGATATCATTCTCATGTACAGCCACGAGATGATAGGTGCCAGCCGGTGTCTGATTCAGGCGTTTTTCCCAAACTTCTGTTGTGGCATAGGGGAGTTGTAGTGTTTGAGCGTAGACCTGCGGATAAGTATGTAACTTGTGCAATTCTTCGGCATCTTTTGGCGTTGCTGCGCGAATTATAATCTCGGCCATTTGTTTTTCCTGTCAACGAGTTAGCAAATAACCCATTCAATATAAAGGATAAAAACTATTTTAGTAGGGTTATTAATGGTTAAAAAAACGCTTTACAAGTGATATTGATAATGATTATCATTGCCGTGCGTTCTAGGGAAGACAACCTTAGAGAAACGTCAGTTAAGTAGCTCATATTTGACTCACGCTATCCAAGGCGTCCTTTCGAGAAGGCACGACATTGCTCACATTGCTTCCAGTGTTTTTTTAGCCAGCTCGGGTGCTGGCTTTTTTTTTGCCTAAATTCGGCTGTCCTTCGAGCATCGGCTATGACTTTTGGGGAGAAAAGCACTGTCGTCACCCCTCGATCAGTTACACTATTTACCATGTGAAACCTGCCATGTGAATGAAGGATATTTTCCATGGATGTCAGCCAGATCGATTTAATTCTCTCCTTGCTGCAACAGATGTGCGTGTATCTGGTTATCGCCTATTTGTTGAGTAAAACCCCGCTGTTTATCCCGCTGATGCAGGTCACTATTCGTCTGCCGCATAAGCTCGTGTGTTACCTCACTTTTTCGATGTTTTGCATCATGGGAACCTATTTTGGCCTGCATATCGACGATTCTATCGCTAACACCCGCGCCATAGGTGCCGTTTTAGGTGGGGTTCTTGGTGGGCCATCCGTGGGCTTTTTGGTGGGATTGACCGGCGGTCTACATCGCTATTCGATGGGCGGCATGACGGCAATGGCCTGCATGATTTCCACGGTGGTGGAAGGCTTAGTCGGTGGGTTATTGCATCGCTATATGCTGAAAAACAATCGGCTAGATCTGCTGTTCCAACCGCTGGTGATTGCTGCGATTACTTTCTTGGCTGAGTGTTTCCAGATGCTGATCATTTTGATCGTGGCGCGTCCGTTCTGGGAGGCCGAAGAGCTGGTGGAAAATATTGCTTTGCCGATGATGATCACTAACACCGTTGGCGCAGCTATGTTTATGCAGATCTTGCTCGACAGGCGGGCAATCTTTGAAAAATACACCTCGGCGTTCTCCTCAAAAGCCCTACAAATTGCGGCTCGAGCTGAAGGTGTCATGCGGCAAGGTTTTAACCCGCAAAACAGTATGAAAGTTGCCAAAGTGCTGTATGAAGAATTAGGGGTTGGCGCAGTGGCGATCACCGACCGTGAAAAGCTGCTGGCATTTATAGGCATTGGTGACGATCACCATCTGGTGGGGTCGCCCATTACCTCTCATCACACGCATCGCGCCATTGAGCTTGATCAAGTGGTCTACGCCGATGGCAACGAGGTGGCGTATCAGTGCTCGGTTACGCCGAACTGTAAGCTTGGCTCAACGCTGGTGATCCCGCTGCGCGGTGAAGATAATCGCGTGGTAGGCAGCATCAAACTGTATGAGCCGAAGAATAAGTTGTTCTCCAGCATTAACCGTACGCTGGGTGAGGGTATTGCTCATTTACTTTCGGCACAGATATTGGCGGGTAAGTATGAACAGCAGAAGCAGTTGCTGGCTCAGTCTGAGATCAAGTTGCTGCATGCGCAGGTGAATCCTCATTTTCTATTTAACGCACTGAACACCTTATCAGCCGTGATCCGGCGCGACCCAGACCATGCACGTAAGCTAGTGCTTTCGCTGTCGACGTTTTTCCGAAAGAATTTAAAACGCAGCAGCGACGAAGTGACGCTGGGTGATGAAATCGAACATGTAAAAGCCTATTTGGAGATTGAAAAAGCGCGTTTCTCCGATCATCTGATGATTGATTTTGATATCGATGAGTCCTTAATGCACATTCGTTTGCCCGCGTTTTCGTTGCAGCCGATTGTGGAAAATGCAATTAAACATGGCACGTCGCAGCTGTTTGGCGTTGGTGAGGTTCGCTTGCATAGCTGGAGAGAAGGCGACGATATTCTGATAAGCGTTGAAGATAATGCGGGTCTTTATCAGTCTAAACCACGTGGCGATGGGCTAGGTATAAACCTGGTCGATCGTAGGATTAAAGCTCGCTACGGCGATAGGTTTGGTGTGAGCGTGGAAAGCGAGGCTGACAAATTTACCCGTATTGTGATTCGCGTGCCGAAGGTGGTTGCTGAGGTTTGATAGTGACTGAATGAGAGCCCTCTCCAGCGAAGGAGAGGGCTAATAATTTACAGCACAAACTTCAGCATGCGACGCAGAGGCTCCGCAGCGCCCCACAGCAGCTGATCGCCAACGGTGAATGCAGAAAGATACTGTGGTCCCATGTTCAGCTTACGTAAGCGACCGACCGGCGTTGACAGCGTGCCGGTGACGGCGGCAGGCGTTAACTCTCGCATGCTAAGCTCGCGGTCATTCGGAACCACTTTCACCCAGTCGTTGTGGCTGGCCAGCATTTGCTCGATTTCAGGCAGAGAGACATCCTGTTTGAGCTTGATTGTGAAAGCTTGGCTATGGCAACGCAGAGCGCCAACGCGCACGCACAAACCATCGACAGGAATGATCTCTTTAGTGGCTAAAATCTTGTTGGTTTCAGCCTGACCTTTCCACTCTTCTTTGCTTTGACCGTTATCTAGCGCTTTGTCGATCCAAGGGATCAGACTACCCGCTAGCGGTACGCCGAAATTATCGGTTGGCAGCGTGCCGCTGCGGCTTAATTCGGTGACTTTACGTTCGATGTCTAAAATGGCGGAAGCCGGATTTTGTAGCTCTTTGGCAACGCTGTTATGCAACATGCCCATTTGGCTGAGCAGTTCACGCATATGGCGCGCACCGCCGCCAGAGGCTGCCTGATAAGTCGCCACGGATACCCAATCGACCAGATTGTTGGCAAATAGGCCGCCCAGAGACATCAACATCAGGCTCACGGTGCAGTTACCGCCCGCGAAGGTTTTAATACCTTTGTTGAGCGCATCATGAATCACATCGTGGTTAACCGGATCGAGGATAATGACCGAATCCTCGTTCATGCGCAGCGAAGAGGCGGCATCAATCCAGTAACCTTGCCAGCCGCTAGCGCGTAGCTTAGGGTAAATCTCGTTGGTGTAATCGCCGCCCTGGCAGGTGATGATAATGTCCAACGCCTTCAATGCGTCGATATCATACGCATCTTGCAAGGTACCTTGCTGACCGGTAAAGGTTGGCGCAGGTTCACCATGCTGAGATGTTGAGAAAAAAACCGGGCGAATGGCGTCAAAATCGCGTTCTTCAATCATGCGTTGCATGAGTACAGAGCCGACCATCCCGCGCCAACCGATAAAACCAACGTTTTTCATATGTAGTCCTGCCTTGGAGTTTTTATATTAAGAAATTGAAGCCGCCTGTCTGTGCGGTGGGGGCTTGCCCCATTAACCAAACTTACAAAATGTGTGACGATGCGCAAGTGAATTTATTCGATATGAGGGAATGTATTCATGTGCGTAACTAATAATCACCTTTTAGGTTCGCGTTCAGTCGACAATATGGTTATCACTCCCTGAATGAGCGCTTTTATGCCACAATACGAAACAGCTATTTCTTGTGCGATTGCTCACAAAATTACCAAAGGACAATAACGGCTCCTATGCCTCCACTGAACCAAAGCTGGTTGCAGCGCGAGAACGAATTCGCGGCATTTACCACAGGTCCATTACTCGATTTCTGGCAACAACGTCAGGAAGACGTTTTTATGGGCGTGGACGATGTCTCGATTCGGTTTGTCCGTTTTACGTCAAAACAGCATTCCCGCGTGGTACTGGTTTCGCCAGGGCGCATCGAAAGCTACATGAAATATCCTGAACTCGCCTACGATCTGTTTCACAGCGGCTATGACGTAGTGATTATTGATCATCGCGGGCAGGGAAAATCAGGGCGAATGCTGGAAGATCATCACCGTGGACACGTTGTCCGTTTCGATGATTATGTCGATGACTTAGATATTCTGTGGCAGCAAGAAATTTTATCTAAACCCTACAAACAGCGTTTTGCGTTGGCCCACTCCATGGGCGGCGCGATTCTCGCACTGTTTTTGGCTCGCAAGCCGCAGGGTGTTACCGCCGCCGCGCTGTGTGCCCCCATGACGGGGATAAAATTGCCCATGCCGTTATGGGTTGCCAAGCGAATTGCGGACTGGGCAGAACGCTATCCGAAAATGCGGGATAATTACGCATTAGGCACCGGCCATTGGCGTCCATTGCCTTTCATTGTTAATGAACTCACCCATAGTCGGGTTCGCTATCGCCGTTTTTTACGCTATTACGCTGATTACCCTGAATTACAGGTAGGCGGGCCGACTTACCACTGGGTGCGCGAAAGTATTCAGGCGGGAGAGCGTGCCATCGCCAGCGCTGAAAACATCACCGCGCCGCTGCTGTTATTACAAGCGGGTGATGATCGGGTCGTTGCCAACGCATCGCATTTTGCTTTTTGTCAGTCACTCACGAAAGCGGGGAATCCACCTCACGGTGGAGCTCCCCATATTATTAAGGGCGCACGCCACGAGATCCTGTTTGAGCGGGACGCAATGCGCACTGAGGCGTTAAATGCCATTTTGCATTTTTACGCTCTTCACTCCGATTCGTCGGCAGAAACTGCCGCCAACCCCAGCTGAGGTTAGAACAAACTTTATGTATCACATTGTT
The DNA here is from genome assembly GCF_900095695.1 of Hafnia alvei. Taxonomy (GTDB): domain Bacteria; phylum Pseudomonadota; class Gammaproteobacteria; order Enterobacterales; family Enterobacteriaceae; genus Hafnia; species Hafnia alvei_B. The sequence goes on from NZ_FMIQ01000057.1 coordinate 54,616, forward strand.
GCTTCTGATATGGACGGCACTCTGCTGTCACCTGCTCATACATTAACTCCGTTTGCCCGTGAAACTTTGCAACAGCTGACCCAGCTAGGGGTAAATTTTGTGTTTGCCACGGGTCGTCATCATATTGATATTGCACAGGTTAGAGACAGTTTAGGCATCAGTGCTTTCATGATCACGTCAAACGGTGCGCGCGTACATAACACCGCGGGTGAGCTGATTTTCAGCCATAACGTGGATGAAGATATTGCCCGCGATCTTTATAGCATCGTGCATAACGACCCAGATATTCTCACCAACGTCTATCGTAATGATGACTGGTTCATGAACCGTGAGAGCCCCGATCAGAAAGAGTTTTTCCAAGAGTCCGTTTTCCACTATCAGCTGTTTGAGCCGGCATTTTTACCCACCGATGGCATCTGTAAAGTCTACTTCACCAGCGATACCCATGAAAAACTGCTGCCGTTGGAAGAAGCTATCAATGCGCGCTGGGGCGACCGTGTAAACGTCAGTTTCTCACTGCCAACCTGTTTGGAAGTGATGGCGGGTGGCGTATCAAAAGGCCACGCGCTGGAATATGTAGCGAAACTCTTGGGCTATACGCTTAAAGACTGCATTGCATTTGGCGACGGCATGAACGACATGGAAATGCTGTCGATGGCGGGCAAAGGCTGCATCATGCGCGACTCCCATCAGCGCCTGAAAGACGCGTTGCCAAATCTGGAAGTGATCGGCAGCAACGTTGACGATGCGGTACCGCATTATCTGCGGAAGATGTATCTAGAGAGCTGATTTTTAACTCGGGGAAGTATCAATAGTGCTCCCCCTGCAACAAAAAACCCGCCATAGATCGGCGGGTTTTTTTATGAAGAAATAGAACGGGTGGGGTTTATTCCCCTGGGAACAGGAACGGGTTGATGCTGCTGCGCCCGAAGCCTTCTTCTTCCATTTTTGCGTCGAGTACCAGCGTGGCTAAGTCGTCGGCAACGGGTTCAACTTTCGGATCTTTTTCCTGATAAACCATTTTCAGGTAAGTTCCGCAATCCCCACAGCTTTCTGCTTTAACGGCGGCATTTTCGCTGTCGAGTGACCAGTAGTTCAGATCGCGCGTTTGTTCGCAGTTGGTGCATTTTACGCGTACTACGTGCCATTCGCTTTCGCACAGATTGCAGTGCAGATAGCGTAAGCCGTTGGTGGTGCCCATGTGAATGACGCTGGCTACCGGCATGCTGCCGCATACCGGACAGAATTGGCGATGTTCACCATATTCAGCTTTGGCTTTGCCTGGAATTTGGGTTGCCATTTGCGCCCAATATAAAGACAGCGCGGCCCAGATGAACGGGGCTTTATCGCTGCCGACGACGCCGTAGTTACCCGCAAACAGATCCTTCGCCATGATTTCCAGCTCGGAGTCAGATGTTTTAGAGAGGTTCTCCAGCACCGGTTGAACATGCTCTGGTGCATCGGGCATCAGTTCGGCAATCAGCGCCTGCAACAGGGTATGCCAGTGATGAGTGCGTGGGAAAATACTCGTGTCCAGAGGCGGTTTGCCCATAGCGGCAGCGTTGGTTAGCGTTTGGGTTAAATCGATGGTTAATGGATTGTCGTGCAATGCTTTTTGCTGAGCATCAGCAATCGCCGCTGCAAAATTCAGGTAGTCGCCCAGAGGATTATTTTCCGCAAGTTGACGCAGACGTTCCGCGCGGCGGGAATAGAGGCTCTTAAGGTTAGCAAAAAGCACGGGAGGAATATTGTCTAAACCACCTGATTTTTCGCGTTCTGCACCTAGCTGTTCTTTCGGGACGATTTTAATGCTCATGAAATTGATCCAGTATTAAGACCTCCTCTCGCTCTCCCCCTTATCAGGGGGAGATGCCTGCTCAAAACGACGCTGGCGTATAGAGGAGATAAGGTTACTTCCGCTCTTGTTCTTTGGCTTTCACTTCTCGATACCAGCGCGGATGATGTTTTTTGGCCCATGCAGCAGGTACCCAGCCTTCGACCATCGCGGTGATCGTACCTTTCACCCACAGTGCCGCATAGATATGTACCATGATAACAATAATCAGCAGTACTGCGGCGAATGAATGCACCATCAGCGCCAAACGGATCACTGGAATGGAGAACGCATCGGCGAAATAAGGGCGCCAAATCACGATGCCGCTGGCCAAAAGAAGGAGCAGGCTGCCGATGGCGGCCCAGAACACACACTTCTGTCCAAAGTTATAGCGACCGGTATCACCCACTTCTTCATTCATCGCGATCTTATGAATGTTTTTTGCCCATGTGATGTCTTCGCGGTTGATCAGGTTATGTTTCCAATAGCGGAAGAACATGATCAGGAACGAAGCGAACATCACCACGCCAAAGAAGGGGTGCAGGATGCGTGCGAGCTGCGGCGTGCCAAAGACATTCATCAGCCAGTTAAACGAGGGGAAAAAGAACCCCAAGCCGCTGATGGACACCACAATAAAGCAGAACGCCACCACCCAGTGGTTAATCCGCTCTGGCGCTGAGTAGCGCTGAATCGGCTTTTCCTTCTTCATTTGCGCTCCTCCTTATCGTGCGGTTCGGTATCTGGCGGGATATCGTCGACTTTGCCATCCACCTCGTCTTCTTCCTCGTCGTGAACGCGGTTAGGGCCAACGCCAACGTAGTGGAAGATACTGGCGGCAAAGGTGGCCGCAAAGCCAATGGCGGCCAGCGGTTTCCAAACGCCTTTCCAAAACTGCACGGTTGGGCTGATGGTTGGATCTTTCGGCAGGCCGTGGTAAAGCTCTGGCTTGTCGGCGTGGTGTAGCACGTACATCACGTGAGTACCGCCGACGCCAGCAGGGTCGTACAGCCCTGCATTGGCAAAGCCGCGGGTTTGCAGCTCGGCAATGCGCTCGTCGGCAAGGTTCTTCATCGCTTCCTTGGTGCCAAAATGAATGGCGCCGGTTGGGCAGGTTTTCACGCAGGCGGGCTCTTGTCCCACGGTAACGCGGTCGACGCACAGGGTGCATTTGTACACCCGGTTATCTTCTTTGTTCATGCGCGGTACATCAAACGGGCAGCCCGCGATGCAGTAACCACAGCCGATGCAGTGCTCTGACTGGAAATCAACAATACCGTTAGCATACTGAATGATTGCGCCTTCCGATGGGCAGGCTTTTAGGCAGCCCGGATCGGCGCAGTGCATGCAGCCATCTTTGCGGATAAGCCATTCCAGCTTGCCGTTTTCCTCAACTTCGGAAAAACGCATCACCGTCCAAGATTTAGCGGTTAAATCGGCGGGGTTATCGTACACCCCGACGTTATGACCGACTTCATCACGGATGTCGTTCCATTCGGAACAGCCCACCTGACAGGCTTTGCAGCCTATACAGGTGGTCACATCGATCAGCTTTGCCACTTCTTCCTGATGGTTACGCGCCTCGGGAGGCGGCGTCAGGGAATTGGTGGCAGAGCGCCGGATTATGTCCTGAGATTGATAAGCCATAATGCGTCTCCGTTACACCTTTTCCACATTGACCAGGAACGCCTTGAACTCTGGCGTTTGCGTGTTGGCATCACCGACAAACGGTGTCAGGGTGTTGGCGATAAAGCCTTTCTTCGCCACGCCTTGGTAGCCCCAGTGGATTGGAATACCGATGGTATCGATATCTTTGCCATCCACCTTCAGCGTGCGGATACGTTTGGTCACCACCGCTTTGGCTTTGATGTAGCCACGGTTGGAGCTGACTTTCACGGTATCGCCATGCTTGATGCCTTTTTTCTCTGCCAGCGTTTCACCGATTTCGACAAACTGCTCAGGCTGAAGAATGGCGTTCAGCAGGGCATGTTTAGTCCAGTAGTGGAAATGCTCGGTCAGGCGATAAGTGGTACCCACGTAGGGGAACTTATCGGCTTTGCCCATGGCAGCCAGATCGTCTTTAAACACGCGAGCAGCAGGGTTAGACACCACGTTTGGATGCAGTGGGTTGGTTCCCAGCGGCGTTTCAAACGGTTCGTAGTGTTCAGGGAACGGGCCCTCAGCCATTTTATCAATCGCAAATAGGCGTCCCATGCCTTCCGGCTGCATGATGAACGGGCCGACGCCGCTGTTTGGCGCGGCGGTGCTGTAGTCAGGAATATCAATGCCTGACCATTTTGCGCCGTCCCACTCCAGCAACTGACGTTTTGGATCCCACGGTTTACCCGACGGATCGGCTGAAGCGCGGTTATACAGAATGCGGCGGTTCAGCGGCCATGCCCATGCCCAACCTAAAGTATTGCCTAAACCGGACGGATCGCTATTGTCACGGCGCGCCATCTGGTTACCTTCTGGCGTCCAGCTTCCGGCGAAGATCCAGCAGCCGCTTGAGGTGGTGCCGTCGTCACGCAGCTGAGCAAAGGAACTGAGCTGTTGGCCTTTTTTCACCAGAACGGCACCGGTGGCTGGGTCAACCAAATCAGCCAGCGCTTTACCGTTGCTCTCCCTTGCCACTTCTTCCGGCGCAGGGTTTTCTGGCGTGAGGTACTCCCACGTCATGTTAAGCACTTGCTCAGGCACGGCGCCGCCGTCTTTGGCGTACATTTCACGCAGACGAAGGAAAATACCGGCCAAAATTTCACCGTCATTTAACGCTTCACCCGGGGCGTCAGCTCCTTTCCAGTGCCATTGCAGCCAGCGGCCAGAGTTCACGATCGAACCGTTTTCTTCGGCGAAGCAGGTTGAAGGCAAGCGGAAGACTTCGGTCTGGATCTGTGACGGATCAACGTCGTTGAATTCGTCATGGTTTTGCCAGAACGTCGAGGTTTCCGTATTCAGAGGATCAATTGTCACCAAGAATTTCAGCTTGGAGAGTGATTTCACCACTTTGTTTTTGTTCGGGAACGAGGCCACGGGGTTAAAGCCTTGGCATAGATAGCCATTCACTTTGCCCTGCGACATCATCTCGAAATACTGCAGAACGTCGTAGCCTTTGTCCCACTTCGGCAGCCAATCAAAGCCCCAGTTGTTTTCTTTCTGCGCTTTATCACCGTAGAAAGATTTCATCAGGCTGACGAAGAACTTAGGCGTATTGCCCCAGTAGTTCACCTGACCCGGTAACGTTGGTTTTGGCGTTGTCGCTGCGAGATAGGTTTGCAGATCGGCCTGTTTTTCTGACGGCAAATTGAGATAGCCCGGCAGGCTGGTGGACAGCAATCCTAAGTCGGTTAGGCCTTGGATATTGGAGTGACCGCGCAGGGCGTTAACGCCACCGCCGGCCATGCCCATGTTGCCCAACAGCAGCTGAATCATTGCCATGGTGCGAATGTTTTGCGCACCAACGGAGTGCTGGGTCCAGCCCAAGGCGTATAGGAACGAGGCTGTTTTATCAGCGGCGCTGGTTTCAGCGATATATTCGCAAACGGTGAGGAAATCGGCTTTTGGCGTGCCGCAGACGTTTTCCACCACTTCTGGCGTATAGCGGCTGACGTGTTCGCGCAGCATATTCCACACACAGCGCGGATCTTGCAGTGTGTCATCGCGTTTGGCGAAGCCGTTTTCGTCGAGCTGATAGTTCCAGGTGGTTTTGTCGTAGGTACGTTTTTCTTCGTTATAGCCACTGAATAAACCGTCGTCGAAAGCATAGTCTTCGCGCACCAACAGGCTGGCGTTGGTGTAGTTCTTAACGTATTCAGCGTTAATTTTGTTATTGGTTATCAGATACAGCAATACGCCCGACAGGAAAGCAATGTCGGTACCGGAGCGGATCGGCGTGTAAAAATCTGCCACCGAGGCAGTTCGGGTAAAGCGTGGATCGATAACGATCAGCTTGGCTTTGTTATGGATCTTGGCTTCCATCGCCCAGCGGAACCCTACGGGATGCGCTTCGGCGGCGTTGCCACCCATAACGACGATCAGGTTGGCGTTTTTAATATCAACCCAATGGTTTGTCATCGCACCGCGACCAAATGTTGGAGCAAGACTTGCTACCGTTGGTCCGTGTCAGACGCGCGCTTGGTTATCCACGGCAAGCATGCCGAGGGCGCGACTAAATTTTTGGGTTAATAAACCAGTTTCGTTGCTCGATGCAGAGGCGCAGAGCATACCTGTTGAGAGCCAGCGGTTAACCGTGGTTCCCTGATCGTTAGTGGGAATAAAATTGGCGTCACGGTCGGCTTTCATCAGCTTGGCGATGCGCTCAAAAGCATCGTCCCAAGTGAGGCGTTGCCATTTGTCAGAGCCGGGAGCACGGTATTCAGGGTATTTCAGACGAGATTCACTGTGGATGAAATCCACCAGACCTGCGCCTTTCGGGCACAGAGCGCCACGGTTTACCGGATGATCCGGGTCCCCTTCAATGTGGAAAATGCTTTCTTTTGCGTTTTTTGCGCCGTCGCCGAGGCTGTACATCAACAACCCACAGCCGACAGAACAGTATGTACAGGTATTACGGGTTTCGCGTGCTCGCAGCAGTTTGTACTGCCGAGTTTCCGCGAGCGCTACCGCTGGAGCAAAGCCCAGCGCCGCCGCCGTGGTGCCTGCCATACCGCCAGCGCAGATCTTAAAGAACTGTCTTCTGCTGACCTGCATGGTGATCTCCTTCCTATCACATTGCTTCAAAAAGTGTGTTTTATTTGTTTGTTTGCAAATTCATCGTTAAACCCGCGCATGACTTTTTCGGTGTGGCAGGTTTAGAGTCATAAGAACTTAACCGACTTGCTCACTCTTAGCGGCGAGCGGAGTCGCTTTGTGCTTAAATACTACCACATGAATCCTGTGGTTGTTACAGGTAGGTATCAAAGACGTGAATAAGATGAGTTTTTTAAATAATAATCCAGTTAATGGCGTTCGTCAGACAATGGTGCAACAACGTGGGCAACTGCACACTTCTCAGCCAGACTGGGTGGCGGAGGAAGTCCCTGTTGCGCTGGTGTACAACGGCATCTCTCACGTGGTGATGATGGCGTCGCCGAAGGATTTTGAGGCTTTTGCGCTCGGATTTTCGCTTTCAGAAGGCATTATTCGTACCCCGCAGGATATCTACGGTATGGACGTGGTGGCTGCCTGTAATGGAGTGGAAGTGCAAATTGAGCTTTCTAGCCGCTGTTTTATGGCGCTCAAAGAGCGTCGACGTTCGATGGCTGGGCGAACCGGTTGCGGTGTGTGTGGCGTCGAGCAGATCACCGATGTCGTTCGTCCACTAGAGCCGCTGCCGTTTACTCAAACCTTTGATCTACAAAATCTGGATCAGGCATTGCGTCAGCTGCGTAGCGTGCAACAAATCGGTGACCTCACCGGCTGTACTCATGCTGCGGCGTGGATTGATCCGCAAGGTGAATTGCTCGGAGGCTGCGAGGATATTGGTCGCCACGTGGCACTTGATAAGCTGTTGGGCATGCGCGCCAGACAGCCGTGGACGCAAGGTGCAGTACTGGTTTCCAGCCGAGCAAGCTATGAAATGGTACAAAAAGCGGCGATGTGCGGCGTTGAAATTTTGTTTGCCGTTTCGGCAGCCACTACGCTGGCGATCGATGTTGCCGAAAAATGCAATCTCACGCTGGTTGGCTTTAGCAAGCCGGGTCGTGGGACGGTATTTACCCACCCGCAGCGGCTGCGGTAGTTTTTATTCGTTCTCTATATTTGTTTTCTATGCCTTGTTTCGTATTGAAGGAAGGCATAAAAACGATATTTTTGTGTCGATAGGCCAAAAGTACGATCGCCGTCACTTTGCGTTGTGCACTTATCCAAAAAATAAAACTTTTGCTCTCTATCTTCTAGGCAATAGCACATACCTTCGGTTTGATTAATCCCTTACTATTAAAGCACCAATATATTGGTGAATATTACTCTTATAAAATACATATATATACCCGTGATACTTCAAGTTGTATGTGCGTTGGCTACGCTCGTTCACCTCAGTCACTTACTTGAGTAAGCTCCTGAGGATTCGCTCACTTGCCGCCTTCCTACAACTCGAATTATCTAGGGTAAAAAATAGAACATCTTGGGGAATAAAAATGGAAGACCTACTGAGTTGGTATGGCGCCCTAATAGGGCTGTTCGTTGCAATATTTCTTATTCTAAAGAAATTCAATCCGGTATATTCATTATTTTTCGGCGCAATTGTTGGTTGTTTAATTGGTGGCGCTGATTTAAGTAAAACTATAAGCATTATTATTACCGGTACTCAAAGCGTGATGGGTACAGTTATTCGCGTATTAGCTGCGGGTGTGTTAGCGGGCGTGATGATGCAGTCGGGCGCGGCGGGTACGATTGCGCAGGCTATCGTCAAAAAAATGGGGGAGAAGAAAGCGATTCTTGCGCTTGCCCTAGCAACGATGGTAATCACCGCCGTTGGCGTCTTTATACCTGTTGCCGTGCTTATCGTGGCGCCTATTGCATTGGAAGTCGGCAATAAAATGGGGATCTCAAAGCTGGCGCTGTTGCTGGCGCTCTCCGGTGGCGGTAAGGCTGGGAATATTATCTCTCCAAACCCAAACACCATAGCCGCAGCAAATGGTTTTCATCTCAGCCTAAGTGACGTGATGATTGGTGGCTTTATTCCAGCGCTCTTTGGTCTCGCGATGACCGTTATTGTTGCTTCGATGATTAAACATCGTGGGGTGATGGTAACGGATAAAGAAGCTAATTTAATCTCCTCTAAAACAGACGATGACGATCAAAAAAGACCACCATTAAGTAAAGCCATTATTACGCCGGTGATTGCGATTGTATTACTGATGGTTAACCCGATTGGTTCTATTCTTAATATTGAAGCATTATCTCACTTTAAGCTTGATGCATTATATGTTCTGCCGTTTGCCGGTATTGTTGGCATGATAGCGATGGGGCAAAAAAATAAAATTATTTCCTATACCACATCTGGCGTTGAAAAAATGACGGCAACGGTATTAATTCTGATTGGTGCAGGTGCCATTGCCGGGCTAATTGGTGCGTCAAACCTTTCAATGGAAGTTGTTAAACTAATCGATATTTCAGGCATTTCAGGCACTTTCTTAGCGCCAATATCAGGGATCCTCATGGCTGCCGCAACGGCGTCAACGTCGACCGGCGTTATTTTAGCAACAGGTACTTTCGGTACCGCTATTTCGCAGGTAGGGCTATCTCCATTGGCCTCTGCGGTGATGGTTCATACGGGGGCTACCGTCATTGACTCCTTACCACAAGGTAACTATTTCCATGTCACCGCTGACAGCATGCATATGTCGATTAGACAACGTATGGCGTTAATCCCTTATGAGGCGATGGTGGGCGGAACAATGACGATTGTGGCAACAATTATGTATGGATTCATTTAAGGGAATAACTATGAAAAGAATGAAGTTTGTTTTGGCTCCAGATTCGTTTAAAGAAAGCATGACCGCCAAAGAAGTATGCAAGGCAATGGAAGCAGGGCTCAAAGTCGCATTCCCTGACGCTGAGTTCATCCATGTTCCGATGGCTGACGGCGGTGAGGGAACGGTTCAATCGTTGATCGATGCCACCGATGGTGAAATCTATCACCAAAGGGTGACGGGGCCGCTCGGTTCACCTGTTGATGCACAGTTCGGGATTATTTGGAGCCAGCAAACGGCGGTTATCGAAATGGCGTCGGCGAGCGGCATTCAGTTCACCACCAAAGAAACCAAAAATCCGCTTGCGGCGACGACCTACGGAACCGGCGAACTGATTAAAGCCTGTCTCGATAAAGGAATTAAAAAGATCATTCTGGGCATCGGCGGCAGCGCCACTAATGACGGCGGGGCGGGCATGGCTGCTGCGCTTGGGGTGCGCTTCTTAGATAAAAACGGTTCACCTCTAGCTGCGGGCGGTGGAGCGTTAGGTTCGCTGTGCAAAATCGATCTGGATGGTATTGATCCTCGGCTTGCTGACGTCGAGTTTTTGGTTGCCAGCGACGTGACAAATCCGCTGTGTGGCGATACGGGCGCATCAAAAACGTTTGGCCCACAAAAAGGCGCCACGCCAGAAACCGTGGCGATTCTGGATAGCGCGCTGGCGCACTATGCTGATGTGATCGATTCACAGCTGGGACGTAAAGTGAAAGACGTGCCGGGGGCGGGCGCTGCAGGAGGCTTGGGTGCCGGTTTGATGGCATTTACCCACTGCAAAATGGCGCGTGGCATTGATATCGTGACTCAATATTCTGGCTTAAGTGAAAAGCTTGCGGGCGCCGATTATTGCTTTACCGGCGAAGGTGGCATCGACTTCCAAACCAAGTTTGGCAAAACGCCTTATGGTGTGGCTCAGGCGGCTAAATCACAGGGAGTACCGGTTATTGCACTAGCTGGCTATATTGGTGAAGGCGTAAGTGAGCTTTATAGCGAAGGTATTGATGCCATTTTTGGTATCGTGCCAGGCGCTGATAACATTGATGCGCTGCTCAAGAATGGCTGCTCCAATGTTGAAAGAACCTGCGAAAATATCGGCAGGCTGCTGAAGATTGCGCGCGTGTAATAAGCTTTAGAGACATAAGCCCATGAAAGAGCAATACGTTGATCGTATTGCTCTTTTTTATTGCCCTGCTTGGGGAAGATGGCTAATTGAATCCGCATCGCCAGCAGGGTAAAGGAAGCCGCTATCTAGCTGTAATGAAATATATATGAGTAAACGATCGTCAAAGTTATTGAGATCGAGCCCCGTAAGCTCAGAGATGCGGTGTAAGCGATATTCTAGGGTGTTGCGATGAATAAACAGGGCCTTGGCGGTTGCACTTGGCTGAACGTTATTCATAAACCATACGGAAAGCGTTTTTCTTAGCACGCCATTGCTATCGATTGCTCGTAGCCGTGACAGTGGGCGAACCAGCTCTTTGGCTTGCCATCCGCCACGCAGGCTGTCGAGTAAAACCGGCAGGATCAGGTCTTGATAAAAATAGCTGCGCTGTTCTGGCGTGCGCTGCTTGCCCACCATCATGGTGGTGTAGGCCGTGCGGTATGAGCGCGCAATACCGCTTTCATCTGGGAAGTAGTTGCCCAATGCTATTCTGATTTTCAACTGGCTATTTTTGGCTAATTTTTTGAGCAAAAGATTAATTTGGTTACGCTGACTTTCTGGCTCCCAGCGGCCGAGTGAGCTAAATGCAGGTCTGAGAACCACCATCTGATTGAGTGACACAATTGCCGCGAGATTATCGTGTTCTGCCGTCGTCAGTAATGTTTGGAGTTGCTGAAGATCGACGATGGCGCTGTCAACGCCAAGCTGGCCGCTATCCACTTCCACCACTACCACCACGCGTGGCTGATTGAGGTCTATCCCTAGGCGCTGAGCCCATTCCTGAAGCGCGGGAGAGAGCTTTTCGGCGCGAATAAGGTTAAGCACTAACTCTTCGCGCAGGCGAGTGTCTTGTGCCAGCATGTGCATCAGATGCGCTTGCTCCAGCATCATTTCTGCGGTCATACACACCAGTTCACCATACCGCCTCAGCTCAGAGGGATCGCCGGTGAGCCCTATGACGCCAACAATTTCACCATCGAAATGCAAAGGAAGATTCACGCCGGGGCGAACGCCGTGCAGATGGCGGGTCATATTTTCATCAATATCGACAATTCTTTCCTGCGAAATAGCCAATAATGCACCTTCGTGCAATTCACCAATGCGTTCTTGAGCGCCACTGCCTATTATTCTGCCTCGTGCGTCCATGACGTTAACGTTGCTATCGATGATTTTCATGGTGCGGTCCACGATATCCTGAGCAAGTCGGGTATCGAGATGATAGGTCGCCATGCTGCGCTCCGTGTATGTTAAGTAGAATATTCCGAGCATACCGAGGCGGATACCGGTAAACATTGTGCAAATGCACAATGTTTAAGATAGCTGTTAAGAGTTGCAAAAGAAGTCACAGTTTTTTGCTCACTTTTAACTCGTTACCACTACATCGTGGGGTCATTGGCACTGGCAATCGCAGCTATTGATATTAACGATGGTGCCAAAATTAAATGCGAACATCGGGCTGAGAGCCTTGCTAGGGCTGAATATGCGCTCTTTTTCTGCCAGTTTTAATCATACCCTTACCGCTTATAAGCGATTGATAATCATTTTCAATATCATTTAATTAACTATAATGACCAGACTGCTTAACCGGAGCGGATGTTTTGCTCCTTTGAAATCTGGAGAAGATGAATATGAGCTATACCCTGCCATCCCTACCTTATGCCTACGACGCATTAGAGCCTCACTTCGATAAGCAAACGATGGAAATCCATCACAGCAAGCACCATCAGGCCTACGTCAACAACGCGAACGCCGCGCTGGAGTCTCTGCCCGAATTAGCTAAATTAACCGCAGAAGAACTGATTGCTCAGCTTGATAAAGTCCCTGCTGAAAAGCGCACTGTGCTGCGTAACAACGCAGGCGGTCATGCAAACCATAGCTTCTTCTGGAAAGGTTTGAAGCTTGGTTCTGAGCTGAAAGGCGATCTGAAAGCGGCTATCGAACGCGATTTCGGCAGCGTCGATAAATTTAAAGAAGAATTTGAAAAAGCAGCGGCAACGCGCTTTGGCTCCGGCTGGGCGTGGCTGGTGCTGAAAGCAGACGGCAAACTGGCCGTGGTTTCTACTGCAAACCAAGATAGCCCACTGATGGGCGAAGCGGTTTCTGGTGCTTCCGGTTACCCAATTGCGGGTCTGGACGTTTGGGAACATGCTTACTACCTGAAATATCAGAACCGTCGTCCAGACTACATCAAAGCGTTCTGGAGCGTGGTGAACTGGGACGAAGCGGCAAAACGTTTTACTGAAGCGAAAAAGTAATCGGCTGTAGTCATCGTCCATAGTGAGACAGCTGCGATCGGAGTGTGGGGAAACCCACGCTTTTTTTGTTTTTAAACCCCATGGGAACGGTATAGTAAGGGTATTGCCATTTTCTTGATGAATCTGCTTTTGGGAGCCCTGCATGCACTATCCAACGATTTACACCGGTACCATCATTCCTTATGAAGGCAGCAAGCCGAGTGCAATTGGCAAGCGCCAAATTTCCGGGGGTGTGATGCTTAACCGCCTTGGGTTGGAAGGTGATGAACAGGCAGAGAAGAAAGTCCATGGTGGCCCCGATCGTGCGCTATGTCAGTATCCACGTGAGCATTATCAGTTTTGGCAACGACAGTATCCGCAGCAGGCTGAGCAATTTTGTGCTCCGGCCTTAGGCGAAAATATTTCCACTGAAGGGATGACCGAAGAGAATGTTTTTATCGGCGATATCTACCGTTGGGGAGAGGCGCTGATTCAGATTACTCAGCCGCGTTCGCCGTGCTATAAACTCAACTATCACATGGATATCGATGAATTCTCTGTGCAAATGCAACAAACTGGCCGCTGCGGCTGGCTGTATCGTATTGTTGGCGAAGGCATGGTAAGCGAAGATCAGCTGCTGGAACTTGTGTCACGTAACAGCGATATCAGCGTGGCAGAAGCGATCTCCATCTGCTTCCACATGCCGTTTGATGAAGAAGAGTATCGCCGCCTGATGCGCGCGGCCGGGCTCTCAGCCAGCTGGAGCAAAACGCTTCAAATGCGGGTTCTCAACGGCAAAATTGAAGATATGAATCGAAGATTGCTCGGGGTTTAGCCCCTAGTATTTAACCCTCAGTATTGCCAGCCATCGTTTTAAGCCATTGAATGAAAACGTTGATCTTCGGCCACTGACGCTCAGAAAGGGTTGAAATGTAGTAGCGTTGCTCGCACTGCATTTCAAACTCTGGGAAGGGCGCAATCAACTCTTTGCTTTCCAGCCGCTTATTCACCAGATTTTTACGCCCCATCGCGATCCCCACATGATTCATGGCAGCGATCACCGCCAGATCGGAACGATCAAACCCCATACTTCGCTGATCTTCAGCGATATCAACGTTAAAATTGCGCGCCCATGAGTGCCATTCACTTTCGTTGGAGTCGTAACTCCATGCCTGACGATCGTGCAGCAGCGTGCTCTGGCGTAAATTAAATGGCTTTCCTATTAGATCGTGCTGTTTGGCATATTCTGGACTACACACCGGTATCATTGATTCATTCATCAGGTGTTGGCATGACAAGGTTTCGGGAGGTTTATCATCAAAATAAATCGCCAGATCGATTCCCGCGCCGTTGAAATTAACCATCTCGTTGCCGGTTAAAATGTTTAAGCTGATCGCAGGATATTGTTTAGCAAAATCAGCCAGTTTAGGCACTAGCCAACATTGTGCGATTGATGGGCGAGAATAGACCGTCAGCGTTCCCGACAGCTCTTGGCTTTTTATCTCAAGAATTTCCTGATTGAGATAGCTGAGAGAGGATTTTAGCGCCCAAAATACCCGCTCGCCTTCAGGGGTTAATGCAATTCGGCGATGAAATCGCTGGAATAACTTAAACCCCAACTCTTCTTCAAGCTGATTGATGCGATGGCTAACGGCGCTAGGGCTTATCGATAACTCTTCAGCCGCAAGCGCAAAAGACTCATGTCTGGCCGCAACTTCAAAGGTATAGAGCTTTGATAGCTGATAGCCATTTAGCAGTTTGTTACGTGCGATATATTTTGAATGCTCGAACATGATGACCTCGTTTAGACAGAGCATCAGCATATCCCAGCAGATCGTTTTAGCGGCCATACAGATGAGTTAATGTGACTCAATCGCGATAATTTCTACCTATTTTGACCAATATCACCCATTTGATTCAATTTGGCTCATGTGAAGGATGAATTTGATCGTTTGTCAGCGATGCTCGCTTCTTATCCAATAGTCAGGTGATTTATTACAGGGTGAGGTTGGCAATGAGCTCGCAAATTTGGGTCGTCGGGACGCTATTAACAAGCATCATAATAATTATATTAACCATCGTTAAATTTAAGATTCACCCATTCTTGGCATTACTGCTGGCCAGTTTTTATGTTGGCGTATTAATGGGAATGAACCCGTTGGAAATGGTGAATGCCATTGAAGGTGGGATTGGTGGAACGCTAGGCTTTTTAGCCGCCGTGATTGGCCTGGGAACTATTCTGGGCAAAATGATGGAGGTTTCTGGCGCCGCTGAGCGTATCGGCATTACGTTGCAAAAATGCCGTTGGCTATCGCCAGACGTCATTATGGTTTTAGTTGGATTGGTATGCGGTATTACGCTGTTTGTGGAAGTGGGCGTGGTATTGCTGATCCCTCTGGCATTTTCAATTGCTAAAAAGACCAATACTTCTTTGCTGAAGTTGGCGATCCCGCTGTGTACGGCGCTAATGGCGGTACATTGTGTTGTCCCTCCGCATCCGGCGGCATTGTATGTGACGAATGCGTTAGGGGCTGATATTGGTACCGTCATTGTATACGGCTTGTTGGTAGGTCTTGTGGCTTCGCTGATCGGCGGCCCGTTATTTTTGAAGTTTGTCGGTCATCGCCTTCCGTTTAAACAAGTCCCCGCCGCGTTTTCTGAGCTGGAAGTGCGCCGAGAAGAGGATCTACCATCGCTGGGTGCCACGTTATTTACCGTGTTGCTGCCGATTGTGCTGATGCTGATCAAGACGGCGGCCGAACTCAATATGACCAAGGGTTCAGCGCTGTATAACTTCTTTGAATTTATTGGCAATCCGATTACTGCGATGTTTATCGCCGCCTTCGTTGCCTATTACGTATTAGGCATCCGCCAGCATATGAGCATGGGTAAACTGCTGAGCAAAACGGAAGATGGATTCTCTTCAATTGCTAACATTTTGCTGATTATCGGTGCGGGCGGCGCATTTAACGGCATTCTTAAAGCCAGTGGCCTTGCTGATACTTTGGCGGTGCTGCTTTCTAATATGCACATGCATCCGATTTTGCTGGCTTGGCTGGTGGCGATCATTCTTCATGCCGCAGTGGGTTCTGCCACGGTGGCCATGATGGGCGCCACGGCGATTGTTGCGCCGGTATTGCCGCTCTATCCCAACGTGAGCCCTGAAATTATCACGCTAGCCATTGGCTCTGGCGCGATTGGTTGCACCATCGTCACCGACTCCCTGTTTTGGCTGGTTAAGCAATACTGTGGTGCAACGCTGAGTGAGACATTTAAATATTACACAGTGGCGACTTTCATCGCGTCGCTGATCGCTTTAGGTACGACTTTCCTACTCTCTTATATCGTTTAATCGAGAAGATACTATTTATGAATACGTTTGAAATTGAACATTTGGTTGAACAATATCCATTGGTTAAACAGCTGATTAACTTAGATGAAGTTACGTGGTTTAACCCGAACACCACCACGTTGGCGGAGGGGCTTCCTTACGTTGGTTTGACGCAGGATGACGTTACGCAGGCGGAGGCGCGCCTTCAGCGATTTGCCCCTTACCTTTGCTTAGCGTTCCCAGAAACGCAAAAAACGCACGGTATTATTGAGTCTGAAGTTGTTGCGATTCCTGAGATGCAGGCTGCGCTGGAACAGCGCCATCAGCAAAAAATTGCTGGCCAACTGATGCTGAAAAAAGACAGTCATTTGCCTATCTCTGGGTCGATCAAAGCACGTGGTGGGATTTATGAAGTGCTTACCCACGCTGAAAAACTGGCCATTGAAGCGGGAATGCTGTCAGAAGAAGATGACTATAGCGTTCTGTACTCTGATAAGTTTCGCCAATTCTTTAGCCAATACAGCATTGCGGTGGGCTCTACCGGTAATCTAGGCATGTCGATCGGCATTATGAGCGCCAAACTTGGCTTCAGCGTTAGTGTGCATATGTCTGCTGATGCGCGGGCGTGGAAAAAGCAAAAACTGCGTGAGCACGGCGTGAATGTGGTGGAGTATGCGCAGGATTATGGCGTGGCTGTTGCTCAAGGACGCAAAGAGGCGGAATCAGATCCCCATTGTTTCTTTATTGATGACGAAAATTCACGCACGCTATTTTTAGGTTATGCCGTTGCCGGTGGGCGTTTACGCCAACAGTTTAGCCAAATGAATATTCACGTTGATGCCGAACATCCGCTGTTTGTTTATCTGCCGTGCGGCGTGGGTGGTGGCCCCGGCGGAGTCGCATTTGGCCTGAAATTAGCCTTTGGCGACAACGTACATTGCTTCTTTGCGGAGCCCACTCATTCACCGTGCATGCTTCTGGGTATTCATACGGGTCTGCATGATGAAATTTCAGTTCAGGATATTGGGATCGACAATATCACCGCAGCCGATGGTTTAGCCGTTGGCCGTGCATCCGGCTTTGTTGGGCGAGCGATGGAGCGCCTGCTTGATGGTTTATATACCTTAAGCGATCAGGAAATGTATAACCTGTTAGGGCTTCTAAACCAGCAGCAAGGTATTCAGCTAGAACCTTCGGCGCTGGCGGGAATGCCGGGAGCCGCACGAGTCTGTGGGGATACTCAATATTTACAGAGCCACGGATTAGACGCACAGAAAATGCAAAATGCGACTCACTTGGTATGGGCAACGGGTGGAGGCATGGTGCCAGCAGATGAGATGGCGAAATATCTTGCTGCGGCGAAAGTCTAGTTTCTCGCGTGATAAATAGGCGAACGGGGCGAATGGCCCCGTTTCTATATTTATCTGGCGATTATCAGCTGATCTTACAAATACAACGAACGCACAATCAGGAAATGACCGGCAAAATAGCTGGCGGCGATAATGGCGTCAGCGGCACGGAACGTGAATCGGTAGCGGTTAACCAGCCATACCACGTTAGACAGCAGCAACAGCGATGCTCCCACCAACAGTGAGAAACCAAAATCGGTGCCGCGTGCAAAGTATTGATCGCCTGCCATCCATACCATCAACAGCGTCATCGCAATATAGGTCACCACCGGCCAGCGCATATCTTCTAAGCGCGTCCAAATGGTTGCGATCAGAATAATTCCGATAACGATTAACACAGCCAGCATGGGCAGATAAAACGATACCGTTAAGGCACTGGCGAAGCTGATGGTGTACAGAAGGTGTGATAAGAAAAACGCACCGATGGCGTACAGCATGCGCTCGCGTGGCAATAATAACAGGGCATCGGCGGCAAGCGTGGCGAGCAGGCCAAGTAGAATTAGATAGCCGCTGGCCTGAATATTGGGTGCGCTCCATGCCAGCAAAAGCAGCAACAGCATGGTGACGGGTTTGAAGACCCAACGTTGCCAGCGCGGGCCACGATAGCTGGCATCAACAAATAGCCAACCAGAAAATAAGACTGCAAGAAAAGCCCAACTCATCATTTATCCTTTTTTAATTAGCAGGTTAATTTTCTGATTCTTATGATGCTAACGTTGCATCAAGAATAAGAATAAATAGATAGTCACTTATCTTCTGAGTGTAGGGGATCACGGCTGGCGACGACAATGACTTTACCTGCTATCGGTGCGGATGAAGTGTAAACAACTTCATGTTATGTTAACCCGCTGTATCCATAGCGCATATGCTGCCGAGCAGGCGTTGTGGTAGCGAAAAGGTTATTGAATTGAAAATTGCCCATTGGCAGTGATGAGGAACGTCATGTCTGGTCAAGCGCCTCTATACCGAATTCAGTTTATGAACAACGGCAAAAACTATCAGATTTACGTGCGTGAAATGGTGCAAAGCAATCTGTTTGGTTTTCTCGAAATCGCCGATTTTGTTTTTGATACCCAAAGCGCCGTGCTGGTCGATCCCTCAGAGGAGAAGTTGAAGAACGAATTCTCTGGCGTAGAGCGCAGCTATATTCCTATTCAGGCCGTTATTCGCATTGATGCCGTTACCGAACGCGGCAGTGCGCGGATCTCTGATTTAGGCAATAATGTCACCGCTTTCCCTTATCTTCCCGGCAAAAAACCATGAGTAAGCCACCGCTGATATTTGTCGTGATCGTTGCTGTTATTGTGGTATTTGCTGCCCAACGTTTCATGCAGCAACGCCGTCAAAATGCGATTAACGATGCCGCACCGTTAAGCACTCAACAGGTTGAAGTGAGCGCTAAGCGTGAGTTTCCTGCGCCCAATCGGCGTTCACGCCAGCGTGAAGTGATCGCGGGGGAAGACATGCGGTATGAGGTTTATTTCCAGCCGATAATGGGGGGAAGTGAGCTGAAATTTGTCGTACCTGAAAAAACCTATCACCAGATAGATAAAGGTGCGCGTGGTACGCTCAGCACGCAGGGCACGCGCTTCGTGAGCTTTGAACCACAGGCGCAATAGCCAAACCTCCCCTGTTGGGGAGGACTCTCCAGCCATTCGTTATTTCTTCGGCGGAGTATTCTTTTTCTGCCAAGCCAGCAGCTCAAAAACGCCAAACAGGAAAATCCGTACTTCCTGCCATTTGCCGATCTTCGGCTGGTCTTTGGTTAACGTAGTTTTCAGCATCGTGACCTGTAAACCGTGCATCAACACCATAAACACCAGCGCCACGTTCATAAAGATATTCAGCGGGCGGGTGTAAGGATGGATGATGTTGACCAGCATAAATCCCCACACGCACAGCATGAGTAAGCGGCCAATATTAATTCCCATTATGATTTCCTCGAATTATGACGCGCTGCGCGTATATAAACGATAAGCGACCTGACCCGCCACTTTTTCGCGGTGCAATGCCCAGTTTGCAGGGACGTCTGCAGCTGCACTTTCCGCTTCGGCCTCAACGTAAATAAAGGCTTCATCCGCGAGCCAGCCATGCGTTTCTAGCAGCGTAATCGTTTCTGCCAATAGCCCTTTTCTAAAGGGAGGATCGAGAAAAACCACCTGATAGGGTGTACCCGGCTGTGATAGCCATTTTAGCGCATCGGTGTTTTGCACCGTGATTTTATCGGTATCAATCAGCGCGACATTTTTTTTGAGCTGGGCAGCAACCGTGCGGTCGGCTTCAAGCAGCGTAGCGTGCTCGGCATAGCGAGAAACGGCTTCAAAGCCCAAAGCACCGCTGCCGGCAAAACAATCGAGACAGCGAGCACCATTCAGCTCGGGAGTCAGCCAGTTAAACAGCGTTTCACGCACGCGATCCGTGGTGGGGCGCAGGCCGGGGCTATCTGGGACGGGAAGTTTTCGGCCACGCCATAGGCCGCCAATGATGCGGATTTGTCCGCTGGATTGGGATGCAGGTTTTTTTGCCATGAATGCGGTATTTTTTGTTTGGGTTGCTGTATTAGACGGTGCCATAACAGGCCAATCTTCATTGTTGCCGTGCAAGGTAACCGTTTATTGATGGAAATGCCACTTGAAACCCATCCGCATGCATGTTGCGATAAGGGGTTAAGTGATAAACTTGTTCAATTGTAGTTTATCAACAATTTTGAATTTCAGGCGGGAG
The DNA here is from genome assembly GCF_900095695.1 of Hafnia alvei. Taxonomy (GTDB): domain Bacteria; phylum Pseudomonadota; class Gammaproteobacteria; order Enterobacterales; family Enterobacteriaceae; genus Hafnia; species Hafnia alvei_B. The sequence continues at coordinate 74,779 of NZ_FMIQ01000057.1, forward strand.
AGTCGTCGCACTATGGCAAAAGATAAAAAACGTGGTTTTTTCTCCTGGTTAGGGTTTGGGCGTCAGGAAGAGCAGCCGGAAAAGGCGCAAGAAGACGAACAACAAACGCCACCAGTGGTAGAAGAAACAGAACAACATCAAGCTGATGCGCCATTAGAGCAGACAACTACGTCAGAATCGCTGGATGACAAACTGCCTGAGCGTGAATCTGACTATGCGGCTTCCGTGGAGACTCCCGGCGAATGGGATGCCACCGTTGCACCAGAACATGCCGCTGAAAATCTGCCGTTGGCGGAGCAGCATGCCCAGCGTGAAGCGCCAGCCAAAGTATTGGCTGATGAACTGGTTGAAACGACGGAGCATTTAGCGTCAAGCCACGAGCATCGTCCCGATGCGCAAGGTGCTGAGGTTTTTGCTGAGCAAATTGTAGAGCTTACTCAGGCGCATCACGAAGAAGCACCTGCGCTGGAAGCTATCGCTGAACCGGAACAGATCGAACCTGAGCACACGCCAGTTTCCGCTCAGACAACCGCTGAAAATATTATTCATGCCAGTGAACCACTGGTGAACAAGCACGATAATCACCACGGCGGTGAGCATCTCGAACATGATGCGGAAGTGTTTGCCGAACAAGTGATTACGCTGACTGAAGCGGCACATCCGCATGTTCATCAAGAACCGGTTATTGATGAGCCGTACATCGAAGAGCTGGTTGAGCAGGAAATCGCTGAGGATGATGCGATTAAACATGAGCCAGTGGTGGGGGAATCCGTTTCCGAGCCTGAGCCTGAAGCCATCGACGTAATCGCTGAGATTGCGCGCTCAGAAGAAGTTGTCGATCTGGATACCGACGTCGTTGATGAAGCTGATACTGACGAATCAGACGTTGATGAAACTGATGAGGATGAATCTCAAGCTGACGCGCAACCAGAAGCTGCGGCAGTGGTTCAGCACGAACAGGAACGCCCAACGAAAGAGGGGTTCTTTGCTCGACTTAAGCGCAGCCTGCTGAAAACCAAACAAAATCTGGGTTCCGGATTTTTCGGCTTGTTCCGTGGTAAGAAAATCGACGACGATCTGTTTGAAGAGCTGGAAGAACAGTTGCTGATTGCCGACGTTGGCGTTGAAACCACCAATAAAATTATCAAATCTCTGACTGAACATGCTAGCCGCAAAGAGCTCAAAGATGCTGAGTCGCTGTATGGCAAACTGAAAGAAGAGATGGGTGAGATTCTAAGCACCGTTGATAAACCGCTAGACGTCAGCGGCCATACGCCGTTTGTTATCTTGATGGTTGGCGTTAACGGCGTGGGCAAAACCACCACGATTGGTAAGCTGGCTCGCCAGTTCCAAGCCGAAGGCAAATCTGTGATGCTCGCGGCGGGCGATACCTTCCGTGCGGCGGCGGTTGAACAGCTGCAGGTTTGGGGTGAGCGAAACAATATTCCCGTGGTTGCACAGCATACCGGTGCCGATTCTGCTTCCGTCATCTTTGATGCGATTCAAGCCGCCAAAGCACGTAATATCGACGTGTTACTGGCAGATACCGCAGGACGCTTGCAGAACAAATCGCACTTGATGGAAGAGCTGAAGAAAATCGTTCGCGTAATGAAAAAGTTGGACGAAGATGCGCCACATGAGGTTATGCTGACGATTGATGCTAGCACCGGACAAAACGCCGTGAGTCAGGCAAAACTGTTTAACGAAGCGGTCGGCCTGACCGGTATTACATTAACCAAGCTGGATGGCACCGCTAAAGGCGGGGTGATCTTCGCCGTGGCCGATCAGTTTGGCATTCCGATCCGCTATATCGGGGTTGGTGAAGGTATCGAAGATTTACGGCCATTCAAGGCCGACGATTTTATTGAGGCACTTTTTGCCCGTGAGGATTAATACGGATGATTCGCTTCGAACAGGTCAGTAAAGCGTATCTGGGCGGGCGTCAGGCTCTGCAAGGCGTAGATTTTCATCTACGTCAGGGCGAGATGGCGTTTCTCACCGGTCACTCAGGCGCAGGGAAAAGTACCCTGCTTAAACTGATATGTGGCATTGAGCGCCCAAGCGCAGGACATATTCTTTTTGGTGGTCATGACATCAGCCGCTTACGCAACTCAGAAGTTCCGTTTTTGCGTCGCCAGATTGGCATGATTTTCCAAGACCACCATCTGTTGATGGATCGAACGGTATACGACAACGTGTCGATGCCGCTGATTATTTCAGGTGCCAGCAGCGAAGATATCCGTCGCCGTGTCTCTGCGGCGCTGGATAAAGTGGGGTTATTGGACAAAGCCAAAAACTTCCCGATCCAGCTTTCCGGCGGTGAACAGCAGCGCGTTGGGATCGCCCGTGCGGTGGTTAACAAGCCTGCCGTGCTATTAGCGGATGAGCCAACCGGTAACTTGGATGAGGCGCTGTCAGAAGGTATTTTGCGCCTGTTCGAAGAGTTCAACCGTGTGGGCGTTACGGTGCTGATGGCAACCCATGATATGGGACTGATTGCGCGCCGTCGCTACCGTATGCTGACGCTCAGTCAGGGACGTATGGACGGAGGTATTTCGCATGGCTAAGGCTCCAAATCGTTCGGCCTCGCGCGCGAAAATGCCGGATAAAGCTAAGGCGCTGCGTGGCGGCTGGCGTGAACAGTGGCGCTATGCATGGGTTAACACGCTGGCTGATATGATGCGCCAGCCATTGGCGACCCTGCTTACGGTGATGGTCATTGCTATTTCACTGACCCTGCCCAGCGTATGCTATCTGGTCTACAAAAACGTCAGCGAAGCGGCTTCACAGTGGTATCCAACGCCGCAGTTAACGGTTTATCTGGATAAGGCGCTGGATGACGACGCTGCCGAGCAAGTGATGACGGTGCTGAAAGGCGAAGAGGGCGTGGATAAAGTTAACTACCTCTCGCGAGAAGAAGCGCTGGGCGAATTCCGCAACTGGTCAGGCTTTGGCGGTGCGCTTGATATGCTGGAAGAGAACCCGCTTCCTGCAGTGGCCATTATTACGCCAAAAATGAATTTCGAAAGTAGTGATACCCTTAACACCCTGCGCGATCGCGTAGCGGCCGTGAAAGGGGTTGATGAAGTTCGCATGGACGACAGCTGGTTTGCGCGTTTGGCTGCGTTAACCGGGCTGGTCGGACAGGTCGCGGCGATGATTGGTATTTTGATGATTGTGGCCGTGTTCTTGGTGATTGGTAACAGCGTGCGTCTGAGCATATTCAGCCGTCGCGACACCATCAACGTGATGAAGCTGATTGGAGCGACCGACGGATTTATTCTTCGGCCATTCCTTAATGGCGGTGCGCTGTTAGGCTTTAGTGGCGCAGTTCTATCGCTAATTTTGTCTCAGGCGATGGTATGGCAGCTGGGTTCCGCGGTTGCCAAAGTGGCCTCGGTATTTGGCACCACGTTTGTGCTACATGGCTTAGGCTGGGATGAGTGCCTATTGTTGGTGCTGGTCTCCGCCATGATTGGCTGGATTGCCGCGTGGCTGGCCACCGTTCAACATTTACGCCGATTTACACCACAATAGTGAAATAGTGTTATACTCTTCCCTCGTTGAGTTGCTGACGGGGGAAGAGCCATTTTGGTTAAACCCGATACCGGTTCTCCATCCTATACTCCCCCCATCACATTCCCAATGAGTTCATGTCTGTTGTAGAATTGTGCTAAATTTATGCACGCAACATTGAACTTGTGGGATAACTCACGGTCAAATTTTGCAGAATCGTGTTAGTGTCCGCGCTGTTATATCGTTAGAATTGCTACGGCGTTACTAGTACGGCTGGATTGAATATTGAGAGGGTTTGAATGACCAAAGAGATGCAAACTTTAACCTTAGTTCCTCAAGGTAGCTTGGAAGCTTACGTACGTGCGGCCAACACCTATCCGATGCTGACAGCAGAGGAAGAGAAAGAACTGGGTGAACGACTGCATTACGAGGGTGACTTGGATGCAGCAAAACAGCTGATTCTGTCGCACCTGCGCTTTGTTGTTCATGTTGCCCGTAACTATGCCGGCTACGGGTTGCCGCAGGCAGACCTAATTCAGGAAGGTAACATCGGCCTGATGAAAGCTGTGCGTCGTTTTAACCCAGAAATGGGCGTACGACTGGTGTCCTTTGCGGTTCACTGGATCAAAGCTGAAATTCACGAATATGTGCTGCGTAACTGGCGCATTGTGAAGGTTGCGACCACCAAAGCCCAGCGTAAGCTGTTCTTCAACCTGCGTAAAACCAAGCAGCGTTTAGGCTGGTTCAATCAGGACGAAGTGGAACTGGTTGCTCGCGAGCTGGGCGTGTCTGAAAAAGACGTGCTGGAAATGGAATCGCGTATGGCCGCGCAGGACATGGCTTTTGACATGTCTAACGACGACGATGACAGCTCACCTGCTGCGCCAGTGCTGTTCCTACAGGATAAATCTTCTGATTTCGCCAACGATATTGAAGATGACAACTGGGATAGCCACGCCGCCGACAAACTGAGCTTAGCGATGGAAGGCTTGGATGAGCGTAGCCAACACATTATTCGTGCCCGTTGGTTAGACGACGACAACAAAGCAACGCTGCAAGAACTGGCCGATCAATACGGTGTGTCTGCAGAGCGTGTGCGTCAGCTTGAAAAGAACGCAATGAAAAAACTGCGTGCAGCAATTGAAGCCTAAGCTTTAAACGCACGACAGTCTGACAAAAGGCGATGCTTAGCATCGCCTTTTTTATTTGTCATTTTCATCCTAACTCTGCCAGCCCTGTTCGCCGTTGCTCAGTTCGCAGAAGTTAAACCCACACGCCTTCATGAAAGCATCCATCTCTGCACGGTTTTCACTAGGAACCTCGCTCACGGCTAACTGCCAAACGTTGATATCGGGCAACTGACGCAGAGTATCTTCCATCAGATATAAACCTACGCCGCGGCGGCGGGTTACTTCTCGCACACACAGGTCGTGTAGCGTGGCGAAACCTTTGGGTTTATCGAGAAATACCTTTACGGCGCCTAATAGTCGGTCATTGAAACGGGCGGCGAATAGGGCATTTCCCGCCTCGAGCCACGCTTGCCATGCCTCTGGCTGCTGCTCTGGCCACACTTTTCCCAAATCACGGATATCATCTGAATTTAATTCTACTAAGCGTTCAATGGTGAGTTTCATGTTTTATCTTCTGCCAAGAATAATTGCTAAGCATTGTAAATGATCTGCATCCATTGACGGTGTAACTTTTGGTGTACAAAATCTGAGCGGATTATTTTTATCGATCTGCTATTTTCAGAGTAAAAAATTAGTAAATGAATTGTTTATCAGATGAACGTGCTTATCTCGTGGTAAATGTTGCCGCATTGCTCCGATTTTTGTGCTGTTTACACCGCTTGTTTCTAGTGTTCTGATTTGATTTACAGAATAAAATCCCTGTTTAATGATATGAAAAATAAAGTGTTATTAGGAAATATTGCTGCGAAATCACATAATTCATTATTTCTTATGCATAAAAGCATTTCATGTTAATAATATGTTGCGTGATAACACATCAAAGCAAACACAACAAACATAACGACAGGTGGGGATGAGCGGATGAGTATTAACAAGGGTAAGGTTTTTCTGGCGGGCTGTATGGCGTTAGCCATGAGCAGCAGCGTGATGGCAAAGGACATTAAAATTGCCATTGTGGGCGCGATGTCTGGCCCAGTGGCGCAATATGGCGATATGGAGTTTACCGGTGCTAAGCAGGCGATTGCGGATATCAACGCGAAAGGCGGCGTGAATGGCGACAAACTGGTCGGCGTGGAATACGACGATGCCTGCGATCCTAAACAAGCGGTAGCGGTGGCAAACAAGGTGATTAACGATGGCATTCGCTATGTTATTGGCCATCTGTGTTCTTCTTCAACCCAGCCCGCATCGGATATTTACGAAGATGAAGGCGTGTTGATGATCACCCCAGCGGCGACCAATGCCGATCTCACCACGCGCGGCTATAAGCTGATTATGCGTACCACCGGGTTGGACTCCGATCAGGGGCCAACGGCGGCCAACTATATTCTCAATACCATTAAACCGCAGCGTATCGCCGTGGTGCATGACAAACAGCAATATGGTGAAGGCTTGGCACGCTCGGTTAAAGATGCGTTGGAAAAAGCCAATGTGAAGCCCGTGCTGTTTGAAGGTGTGACGGCAGGTGACAAAGATTTCTCCACGCTAGTGGCTAAACTGAAGAAAGAGAACGTCGATTTTGTTTACTTCGGCGGCTATTACCCAGAGATGGGGCAGATTTTGCGTCAGGCTAAGCAAGCTGGCCTGAAAGCTAAGTTTATGGGACCAGAGGGCGTGGGTAACTCTTCTTTATCTAACATCGCGGGAGATGCTTCCGAAGGCATGTTGGTCACGCTGCCACAGCGCTACGATCAGGTTCCGGCTAACAAAGCCATCGTAGACTCGCTGAAAGCCAAAAAACTGGACCCAACTGGCCCGTTTGTGTGGACCACCTATGCCGCGCTGCAATCGCTGACCACCGGCATGGAGCGCAGCAAAAGCGAAGAGCCTGCTGACATCATCAAAAACCTCAAGGCTCAACCGGTTGATACCGTGATGGGGCCATTGAGCTGGGATGACAAAGGCGACCTGAAAGGCTTTGAGTTCGGTATCTTCGAATGGCACGCCGATGGTTCTTCAACCGCGGTGAAGTAAGTTCTGATCGATAGTGTTTTTATGTATTGGTAGGACGAGCCAGCACAACAAGGACGTTGTGCTGGAGTTTGGGGCGCCCTGGATGGGCGATACCAAACCGAAGCGAAAATGCCATCTCGGAAAAAGTGCGGGAGTGCAGAGACCACGCACTGGCGGTCTCTGCCCGTACGCCTACACGCATGTTGCATAAAAATGCGGAATTAATGGGCGGACGGAATCTTACACATATGCTTTAGATAAGCATGATACCGTGCTGGACATCATCACTAAGCCCTTGTGTGGTATGAGGATAGGGTATGTCAGAACAGTTCCTTTATTTCATTCAGCAGATGTTCAACGGCGTAACGCTGGGGAGCACCTATGCGCTGATCGCCATTGGTTACACCATGGTTTACGGCATTATCGGCATGATCAACTTCGCGCACGGCGAGGTTTATATGATCGGCAGCTATGTCTCCTTTATTGTGATTGCGGCGCTGATGATGCTCGGTATCGATGCCAGCTGGTTATTGATTGGGGCTGCATTCATTGTGGCGATCGTCATCACCAGTGCCTATGGCTGGAGCATTGAGCGCGTGGCTTATAAGCCCGTTCGCTCGTCAAAACGCCTTATTGCGCTGATCTCCGCGATTGGGATGTCCATCTTTTTACAAAACTATGTCAGCCTTACACAGGGTTCACGCGATCTGGCGCTGCCGCGCTTGGTGACCGGCCAATGGACGCTGGGAGAAAGTAACGGCTTTGCCGCCAGTATTTCCACCATGCAAATCATTATCTGGGTGGTGACGTTCCTCGCTATGCTGGCGCTGACGTTATTCATCCGTTATTCCCGCATGGGGCGCGCCTGCCGTGCCTGCGCCGAAGACCTTAAAATGGCGAGCCTGCTGGGTATCAGCACCGATCGCGTTATCTCTCTGACCTTTGTGATTGGCGCCGCTATGGCGGCTGTGGCTGGCGTATTGCTGGGGCAATTTTACGGCGTTATTAACCCATATATTGGGTTTATGGCGGGCATGAAAGCCTTTACCGCAGCGGTATTGGGAGGCATTGGCAGTATTCCTGGTGCGATGATTGGCGGCCTGATCCTCGGCGTGGCAGAAGCGCTAACCTCTGCGTATCTGAGTACGGAATATAAAGACGTAGTGTCTTTTGCCTTGCTGATTGTGGTGCTGCTGGTGATGCCTACCGGCATCTTGGGGCGCCCGGAGGTTGAGAAAGTATGAAACAGCTCAATCTGGTTAATGCGATTATTTCGACCATCACGATGTTTATCCTCGCGTCGTTTATTATGGGTGTTCAGCTTGGCCTAGATGGCACCCATTTGGTGGTGAATCTGGCGGATTCTGTACGCTGGGAATGGATTGGCGCGGGCTGTGTGGTGGTCTTTTTCTTCCAATTGATGCGCCCGATGATCCAGCAGGGTTTCAAGAAAGTCGCTGGCCCTTCTTTAGTGCTGCCAAGCTTGGATGGTTCTACGCCAAAGCAGAAATTGGTATTAGCGCTGATCCTCATCGCGGCGGTAGTTTGGCCGTTCGTGGTATCACGCGGCACGGTGGATATTGCCACCCTGACGCTTATCTACGTCATGCTGGGGCTGGGTCTGAATGTGGTGGTCGGGCTGTCTGGCTTGTTAGTGTTGGGGTACGGTGGGTTTTATGCCATCGGCGCTTATACCTACGCGCTGCTCAATCACTATTATGGCATTGGATTTTGGGAAAGCCTGCCGATTGCAGGGATTGTGGCCGCGGCTTTTGGCCTGCTGCTAGGATTTCCTGTGCTGCGGCTGCGCGGCGACTATTTGGCGATTGTTACGTTAGGCTTCGGCGAAATTGTACGTATTTTGCTGCTGAACAACACGGATATTACCGGTGGGCCAAACGGTATCAGCCAGATCCCAAAGCCAACCCTCTTTGGATTGGAGTTTAACCGCAGCGTGCGCGACGGTGGCTGGGGATCATTCCATGAATTCTTTGGCCTGAAATATGACCCAAGCGATCGCATTATTTTCTTATATCTCGTGGCGTTGTTGCTGGTGGTGATAACGCTGTTTGTCATCAACCGACTGCTAAGAATGCCGCTTGGGCGAGCATGGGAAGCGCTGCGCGAAGACGAAATAGCCTGTCGCTCATTAGGCCTGAGCCCAACGCGGATTAAGCTAACGGCGTTTACCATCAGCGCGGCGTTTGCCGGTTTTGCGGGAACCTTATTTGCGGCGCGGCAGGGGTTTGTTAGCCCTGAATCATTCACCTTCGTCGAATCAGCCTTTGTGCTGGCGATTGTGGTATTGGGCGGGATGGGATCGCAGTTTGCGGTGATTCTGGCTGCGGTGATCTTGGTGGTGTCTCGCGAACTGATGCGTGATTTAAATGAATACAGCATGTTGTTGCTCGGTGCGCTGATGGTGTTGATGATGATTTGGCGGCCGCAAGGATTACTGCCAATGAAACGCCCACAGCTGAAATTCGCCCCACGCAAAGGAGGCCAAGCATGAGCGCAAAACCTCTGTTGCTAGTGAATAATTTATGCATGCGCTTCGGCGGATTGTTGGCGGTGAATAACGTCGCGCTGATGCTTAATGAGGGAGAAATTGTCTCTCTCATTGGGCCAAACGGGGCGGGGAAAACCACGGTATTTAACTGCCTAACCGGTTTTTATCGCCCGAGCAGCGGCTCGATAAAACTGCGCGACCGTGAGCTTGCGGGGCTGGCTGGGCAGCAAATTGCACGAATGGGCGTGGTGAGAACGTTCCAGCATGTCCGTCTGTTCAAAGAGATGACGGTGGTAGAAAACCTGCTGGTTGCACAGCATCAGCACCTGAAAAGCGGGGTGTTTGCTGGCCTGCTAAAAACGCCAACGTTTCGCCGCGCTGAAGCCGATGCGTTAGAGCGCGCGGCCGTATGGTTAGATCGCGTGGGATTGCTGGAGTTTGCTAACCGTCAGGCGGGCAATTTAGCCTATGGTCAGCAGCGCCGGTTAGAGATAGCCCGCTGTATGGTGACGCGTCCTGAGCTGTTGATGCTGGATGAACCGGCGGCAGGGCTTAACCCAAAAGAGACAGATGAGCTTAACGAGCTGATCGCCGATTTACGCAATCATCATCAGGTCTCTGTGCTGTTGATTGAGCATGATATGAAACTGGTGATGGATATTTCAGACCGAATTTACGTGGTGAATCAGGGAACCCCGCTGGCACAAGGCTCACCCGAAGAGGTGCGCAATAATCCTGATGTGATTCGTGCTTATTTGGGAGAGGCGTAACTATGCTGACTTTAGATAATGTCTCAGCCCATTATGGGAAAATTCAGGCGCTGCACAACGTCAGCATTCAGATCCAGAAAGGTGAAATCGTTACGCTCATCGGCGCAAACGGTGCAGGAAAAACGACGCTGTTGGGTACGTTATGCGGTGAGCCGCGAGCGACCTCGGGGCGTATCAATTTTCTTGGGCAAGACATCACCGACTGGCAGACGGCCCGTATTATGCGTGAGGCAATAGCGATTGTGCCGGAAGGGCGTCGGGTATTCTCGCGTATGACGGTTGAAGAGAACTTGGCGATGGGCGGCTTCTTTGCCGACCGACACCAGTATCAAGAGCGCATTGCGCGCGTTTATGATCTATTCCCCCGTTTGCATGAACGCCGGATACAGCGCGCAGGTACCATGTCCGGCGGTGAACAACAGATGCTGGCAATAGGGCGTGCCTTGATGAGTCAGCCTAAGCTGTTGCTGCTTGATGAGCCGTCGCTGGGCCTTGCGCCTATCATCATTCTGCAAATTTTCGATACCATTCAGCAGCTGCGCGAAGAGGGTATGACCATATTTCTGGTCGAACAAAATGCCAATCAGGCGCTCAAACTGGCCGATCGCGGCTATGTGCTGGAAAACGGCCATGTGGTGCTGGAAGACAGCGGTTCAGCACTGTTAGCAAACAGCGCCGTACGTAGTGCGTATTTGGGCGGGTAGAGCGCTGGGATCTCGATATGAACATAGCAGCATGGACGCTGCGTAAAGCTTAAGGATATTCTTGTCGAGAATGAAGAACAGATAATACTTCAATGCTGTCGATGGTTATCTGATAAACCACAATATAGTTGGGATGTGCAACGATTTCTCAGGTTCCTAATACCCGACCAGATCGAAACAAATAGGGATGTTCGGCAGCAGGTAATATCGCGTCATCAATTCGTTGCATTAAAGCTTCGGCAGCAAAAGGATTTTGCTCGGCAACGAAAGCTATCAGGGTATATAAATCGTGTATGGCATCGTCAGTCCATTTGACGGTTAGCATTAGGCTAATTTCCTTTTAGCTTTGGCTTCAGCAATGATTTTACGTGCGCCTGCCATGACTTCATCATGAGGTAATCTGGCACGATTATTATCCATTGATGCTTCTACTTTCGCTTTAAACCAATGCTCGTAGCTATCTGCTTGTTCCTGAGTTTCAAACTCTGAAACGATAGGGGAGAGTTTTTTCTGCATGATGTTAACTCCAAAACTGCTGACCTTTTAACCAGTATAGCGTTCTCCACTATTCAAACCAAGTTATACCCCCCATACTTGAAGCAGCTTCGACGCTGGCTACGTTCGCGCACCCGAATCACTTACTAAAGTAATCTCATCGGGATTTACTTACTTGCCGCCTTGACGCTACTCCAATTATTTGGGGTATAGAACGCGCGTTTCACCGTCATCCCTCCGTCATATTTCCTTCACCTATCGGTTATTTTTCTGTCATACGCGCATGTCATGGTACATCCCGAAAATCAGACGTTCTTTATCACTCAACATTTACGGTGATAACACTCATTCGACGGGGATTTAGCATGATGAATAAGACAATAAAACGCAGCATCTGTAGCTTGGCGGTCACGTTTTGCCTCAGCGCTCCGGCGTTGGCGGTCACTGAAATTCCCTTCTGGCATTCGATGGAGGCGGAGCTCGGTACTGAGGTCGATAGCCTTGCTCAGCGTTTTAACCAATCTCAAAATGAATACAAAGTGGTGCCGGTTTACAAGGGCGACTATGAGCAAAGCCTAGCGGCGGGGATCGCCGCTTTCCGTGCGGGTAAAGCGCCGGCAATCTTACAGGTTTATGAAGTCGGCACGGCCACCATGATGCAGGCTAAACAGGCGGTTAAGCCGGTCTATCAGGTCTTCAAAGATGCGGGTATTCCGTTCGACGAGTCCCAGTTTGTTCCAACCGTAGCCGGTTACTACGCTGATAATGCCAGCGGGCAGCTTCTTTCTCAGCCGTTCAACAGTTCAACGCCGGTTCTCTACTACAACAAAGACGCGTTTAAAAAAGCCGGGTTAAATCCGGATGAGCCGCCAAAAACGTGGCAGGCGCTGGCAGCCGATGCGGCGAAGCTACGCGCGAGCGGCATGAGCTGCGGATATGCGTCTGGCTGGCAGGGCTGGGTACAGTTAGAAAACCTCAGTGCGTGGAACGGTGTTCCTTTTGCCACTGAAAACAACGGATTTGGTGGCCCATCGGCACGCTTGGAATTTAATAAGCCGTTGCAGGTGAAGCATATTCAGCTGTTGTCAGACATGCTCAAAAAAGGCGATTTCAGCTACTTTGGCCGTAAAGATGAGCCAACGGCTAAATTCTACAACGGTGATTGCGCCATGATGACTGGTTCTTCCGGGTCGCTGGCCAACATTAAACAGTATGCCAAATTTAACTACGGCGTGGCCTTTATGCCCTACGACGCCGATGCAAAAGGTGCTCCGCAAAATGCCATTATCGGCGGTGCTAGCCTGTGGGTGATGAACGGCAAGAAGCCTGAGACTTACAAAGGCGTAGCGGAGTTCTTCCAATTCTTAGCCAAGCCAGAGATTGCCGCCGAATGGCATCAAAAAACCGGCTATCTGCCGATCACGACGGCGGCCTATGAGCTGACCAAACAGCAGGGCTTCTACGATAAAAATCCGGGCGCAGATGTTGCCACGCGACAAATGCTGAACAAGCCGCCGTTGGCGTTCACCAAGGGCGTACGTTTAGGCAATATGCCGCAAATTCGTACCGTGGTTGATGAAGAGCTTGAGGGCGTTTGGACCGGTAAGAAAACGCCACAGCAGGCGCTGGATGAAGCGGTATTACGCGGCAACCAGCTGTTAGAGCGCTTTGAAAAATCGGCGAAGTAGTTGAAGTAGTTTTGTTCTACCTTGCCAATCGCCTTAGAGATGGGCGATTGGCTGGTGTCTGTATCTGGTAGCAAATTTTGAGGTGTTATGAGTTCCCTAACTCCCACGTTTAAATGCAGCTGGTTGCCCTATGCGCTGGTGGCTCCACAGCTTTTAATCACCGCGATTTTCTTCCTGTGGCCTGCGGGTGAAGCGCTGTGGTATTCGGTGCAAAGTCTCGATCCTTTCGGCCTTTCCAGTGAGTTTGTCGGTTGGCAAAACTTTGTTTCGCTTTGGCATGACCCCTACTATTTGGCCGCGTTTCGCACCACGCTATGGTTTAGTGGTCTGGTCACTTTTTTTGGATTAGTGCTGTCGCTATTTTTTGCCGCGCTGGTGAATCATGTGTTGCGCGGTCGCCGTATTTATCAAACCTTGTTTATCTTGCCTTACGCGGTTGCGCCCACTATCGCCGCCGTGCTGTGGATGTTTTTGTTTAATCCGGGGCTGGGGCTGGTATCACATTTTCTTGGTGCGATGGGCTATAACTGGAACCATGCGCAAAATAGCGGTCAGGCCATGTTTTTGGTGGTGCTGGCCTCGGTGTGGAAACAGGTAAGTTATAACTTCTTGTTTTTCCTTGCTGCATTACAGTCGGTGCCTAAGTCTTTGCTCGAAGCTGCCGCTATCGACGGTGCGGGGCCGATTCGCCGTTTCTTCCACATTGTACTGCCCTTGATTTCTCCGGTGAGTTTCTTCTTGCTGGTGGTTAATCTGGTTTACGCCTTCTTCGACACCTTTCCGGTTATTGATGCCGCGACCGGCGGTGGGCCAGGGCAATCCACAACGACGCTGATTTATAAAATCTACCGTGAAGGATTTGCGGGGCTCGATCTTTCCAGTTCAGCGGCGCAGTCGGTGGTTCTGATGCTGATGGTCATTGCGTTAACCCTGATCCAATTCCGCTACGTTGAGCGTAAGGTACGTTACCAATGATTGAGAACCGCAAAGGCTTAGATGTGTTTTGTCACATTATGCTGGTGTTGGGCGTGATGGTGATTTTATTCCCGCTGTATGTGGCGTTTGTTGCCGCAACGCTCGATAAGCAACAGGTGTTTGATGTGCCAATGACGCTGCTCCCCGGCTCACGGCTGTGGCATAACGTTTCGCAGGTTTGGCATCAGGGGGTAGGCAGCGCCGGAGCACCATTTGGTATTCAGTTGATGAATAGCTTTATTATGGCGCTCGTGATTACGGTGGGGAAAATTACGGTCTCAATGCTTTCCGCATTTGCGATTGTCTATTTCCGTTTCCCATTGCGTAACCTGTTTTTCTGGTTGATATTCATCACGTTAATGTTGCCGGTCGAGGTGAGGATTTTTCCCACGGTTGAAGTGATGGCAAACCTAAATCTGATGGATAGCTACACGGGATTAACGCTGCCGCTGATGGCTTCGGCAACCGCAACGTTTTTATTCCGACAGTTTTTTATGACGCTGCCGCATGAGCTGCTAGAGGCTGCGCGTATCGATGGTGCTGGGCCGATGCGTTTTTTCCGCGATGTGCTGTTCCCTCTTTCTAAAACGAATTTAGCGGCGCTGTTTGTCATTACGTTTATCTATGGGTGGAATCAATATCTTTGGCCGCTGCTGATAACCAGCGATCCCTCAATGGGAACGGCGGTCGCCGGCATTAAAAGCGCCATCTCGAGTGGAGAGAGCGCAACGCAGTGGCAACTTGTGATGGCCGCATTGCTGATGACGCTATTACCTCCGCTGTTGGTGGTATTGGGTATGCAGCGCTGGTTCGTCCGTGGTCTGGTTGATAGCGAGAAATAACTGAATGGCACGTTTAAAATTACAGACCGTTAGCAAAAGCTATGACGGCAAGAATGCGATAATCAAAGGTATCGATTTGGATGTTGCCGACGGCGAGTTCATCGTGATGGTTGGTCCGTCTGGCTGTGGGAAATCGACGCTGTTGCGGATGGTCGCCGGACTTGAAGAAACGACCGGTGGTGATATCTATATCGATGACGACCGCGTGACCCATAAGGAACCTAAAGATCGCGGCGTGGCGATGGTGTTCCAAAACTATGCGCTTTATCCGCACATGAGCGTATTCGATAATATGGCCTACGGCCTGAAAATTCGCGGCTTGGGCAAAGAACTCATTCGCACCAAGGTAGAAGAAGTGGCGGCCATTCTCGAGCTCGAGCCGCTATTAACCCGCAAGCCAAGCGAGTTATCCGGCGGGCAACGCCAGCGAGTCGCGATGGGGCGGGCAATCGTGCGTGAGCCGGCGGTATTCCTGTTTGACGAACCGTTATCCAATCTTGATGCAAAACTGCGCGTTCAGATGCGCCTTGAGCTGCAACAGTTGCACCGCCGCTTAAAAACGACCAGCCTGTATGTGACGCATGATCAGGTTGAGGCCATGACGCTCGCTCAGCGCGTGATCGTGCTTAATAAGGGCGTCGCTGAGCAGATAGGAACGCCGACCGAGATTTATCATCGCCCAGCCAGTCGTTTTGTCGCAGGTTTTATGGGATCGCCGGCGATGAACCTGCTTGATGGTCAGATTAGTGCAGACGGACAGACTTTCGAGGTTAACAATGGCCCGCAGCTGCGTTTAGAGCAACCATTGAGCAAGCTGGCAGGGCAAACGCTGACGCTGGGTATTCGACCAGAACATCTGCGTCGTGCGGCTGAAGCAGAAGCCGGAAACCCGTTTACGGTAATGACGCTGGAACTGCTGGGCGCCGACAATCTAGCGCACGGGCAGTGGGGCAAACACGGCGTTATCCTGCGTTTGCCGCATCAAATTCTGCCTGAGTCAGGAAGTGAGCTGCGATTGGTTTTGCCACAGGAAAACCTGCATTTCTTCGATATAACAACCGGTTTGCGCATCGAGCCGTGAACCAGAAGTGAAGCCTTTATGGCGGAGTAAAAGATGACAACATATTGGCCCTATCCAAAAATCGTCGCCCACCGCGGTGGCGGCAAATTAGCACCAGAGAACACCTTAGCGGCCATTGATATTGGCGCAGAGTATGGGCATAAAATGATTGAGTTTGATGCCAAGCTCAGCGCCGATGGGCAAATTTTTTTGCTGCACGACGATAATCTGGAACGCACCACTAACGGTTGGGGCGTCGCCGGTGATTTGCCTTGGGAAAAACTGGTGAGTTTGGATGCCGGAGGTTGGTTTGGGCGCGCGTTTCGCGACGAACCTTTGCCGCTGCTCTCGCAGGTTGCCGATCGCTGTCGTGAATTTGGCCTAGCGGCGAATATTGAGATTAAACCCACGACCGGCGTTGAACGTGAAACAGGGCGCGTGGTTGCGCTGGCTGCAAAAACGCTGTGGGCAACGCACCCGGTTCCGCCTTTGCTCTCCTCTTTTTCGGTTGAGTCATTGGCCGCGGCGCAAGAGGCGGTTCCTGAACTACCACGTGGTTTGCTGCTTGAAACATGGGATGAAGAGTGGCTGGCGTTAACCACGCGCTTAGGCTGCGTTTCATTGCATATCGATCACAATGAGCTGACTGCGGAACGCGTTGCTGATATCAAAGCTGCGGGATTGCGCATTCTGGTGTACACGGTGAATAACCCGAAACGCGCTCGGTTGCTGCTGGATTGGGGCGTTGACTGCATCTGTACCGATAAAATTGATGTGATTGGTGCTGATTTCGCAGACCGCGAATCCGTTTAAATTGGGGAGCTGACCCACCCCAGCCCTCCCCTTCGCAGGGGAGGGCGATGTTTGTAAGAATCTCGATCTGCTCCTCCCCCTGCAAAGGGGGAGGTTGCGAGGGGGTATTCGAGCTATGCGGCCTACTGCCCACCGTTATTTTTTCTATTCTGATCCACGGTGTTTTGCTGGTTCAGCATTCTTTGATTATTCACTTTTTTCTGCTGATCCATCTGATTAAGTTGCAGCTGCTGTTGGCGCTGCTGGCGATTCTGGTTGTTGAGCATGCGCTGCTGATTGTTATTCTGCCATTGCTGATCGGCATTCAGACGCATGTTTTCATTCAACTGATGTATTTGCTGCGCTTGGTTATCTCGCTGGATTTGAGTTTGCGTATTACGCAGCTGCTGTTGATTGAAGCTGTTGTTTTGGTTCTGAAAACCTTGTTGCTGTTGTTGGATCATTTGCTGTTGCTGCTGTATGACGGCCGACTGCGCATAGGCATTTACACTGCAAAAAAGTGACAATGGCGAAAGTAACAGGGCGGGAAGTACAACACGTATTAGGTTTTTCATAAGACCTCCTGTGATGCTATTCCCTTAAGTCTATGGCATTTCATCTTGCTTTGCGTGGCAGTTGAAGCGAAAAATGAGCGAATAAATGCCATGAATTTTCGTAATCGCTCGTTTTGTTCTTGCATTTCTGGCTAAAAACCGCAATCTCTTGAAGGTCTTTAGGTTGTTGTACTCTACGGTTTTAGCAACAATTCCATATGCTTAATGCGGTTTTTTGTAAGTAACATGTTCGTTACAATACGGGCAATTTGAATACAGTAATGGAATGGTGTTATGGAACAGTTTGTCGTTATTTCCGTTGAGCAGGCACAGCAAAAGTTACAACAACCAGAAA
Source organism: Hafnia alvei (assembly GCF_900095695.1). Classification (GTDB taxonomy): domain Bacteria; phylum Pseudomonadota; class Gammaproteobacteria; order Enterobacterales; family Enterobacteriaceae; genus Hafnia; species Hafnia alvei_B. The sequence goes on from NZ_FMIQ01000057.1 coordinate 92,182, forward strand.
CGGTGTTGGTTGATATTCGCGATCCGCAGAGCTATGCCGCTGGGCATGCCGCAGGCGCATTTCATCTAACCAATGAGACGCTGCAAAACTTTATGCAACACAATGAATTCGATACACCGGTGATGGTGATGTGCTATCACGGTAATAGCAGCCGTGGCGCAGCGCAGTATTTGCTGCACCAAGGATTTGAAGAGGTATACAGCATCGATGGCGGATTTGAAGCATGGAACCGTGCTTATCCGCAGCAGGTCGAGAGCTCATCCCTGTAGCGCCTATTAGGCATCATTATGGTGCCCATTTTAACAAGCAGGTATTCATGGTTCGTATTATTTCCCTGCCTAACCCAAGGCTGGCGCAGGCGTTTATTGATTATATGGCGACGCAGGGCGTTCGTTTAGAGTTGGAAGTGCACAATGATGAAGTTGTGCTTTGGCTCGCCGATGGCACCCAGCAGGCGAAGGTTGAACAGGAGCTCTCGCGCTTTCTTCAAGAACCTTTGCATCCACGCTATCAGGCGGCCAGCTGGCATGCGGGGTCAACGCACAGCGGCTTGAAATATAGCAGCTTTAGCTACCTGAAAAGCTTTACCCGACAGACCGGCCCCTTAACGGTTGGGATCACGGCTGTCTGCGTGGTGGTCTATTTGTTAATGCTGCTGTTGGGCGATGAGACAGTCATGAACTGGCTGGCGTGGCCTGCTGATTCAAGCCAATATTTTCAGGTTTGGCGCTGGGTTAGCCATGCGTTTCTGCATTTCTCAGCGGTGCATATCATCTTTAATCTCATGTGGTGGTGGTATCTTGGCGGGCAGGTTGAAAAACGCTTAGGCGCTGGCAAGCTGCTGCAAATTGCGTTGGTTGCGGCCTTTATGAGCGGCTGGGCGCAGTCATTGTTTAGTGGTTCTAATTTTGGTGGTCTGTCTGGCGTCGTGTATGCATTGATGGGCTATGTGTGGTGGTGTGGTGAACGTGCTCCGCAAATGGGCATCAATATGCCACGTGGTCTGATGGTTTTTTCAGTGCTGTGGCTGGTGGCAGGACATTTTGATTGGTTTGGAATGTCGGTCGCAAACGGTGCGCATATTGCAGGTTTAGTGATTGGATTGCTGATGGCGTTTTGGGATGCTCACCATCAGCGCAAGACATCAGCGTAAGAGCAACGTCTAACCGCCGGACATCCGGCAACTCAGGGGAATTGATGTGAAGCAAACACAGCGCCATGACGCGATAATCGATCTCGTTCGCCAGCAAGGATATGTGAGCACGGAAGAATTGGTCGAGCACTTTGCGGTGAGCCCGCAGACGATTCGCCGCGATCTGAATGACTTGGCGGAGCAAAACAAAATTCAGCGTCATCACGGTGGCGCAGCACTTCCGTCCAGCTCTGTGAATGCGGCTTATCACGATCGTAAGATCATGTGGTCGGCGGAAAAAGCGCGTATTGCGCAACACGTTGCTAGTCTGATCCCTGATGGCGCCACGCTGTTTATTGATATTGGCACCACGCCGGAAGCGGTCGCGCATGCATTGCTGAATCACCGTAATCTGCGTGTCGTCACCAATAACCTTAACGTTGCCACGTTGCTGATGGGCAAAGAAGATTTTCGGTTGATACTGGCGGGTGGCGAAGTGAGAACCCGTGACGGCGGCATCATGGGTGAAGCCACGCTAGATTTTATCTCTCAGTTCCGTTTGGACTACGGCATTCTTGGTATCAGCGGTATTGATATGGACGGTTCACTGCTGGAGTTTGATTACCATGAAGTACGTACCAAGCGCGCTATTATCGAAAACTCACGCTGCGTAATCTTAGTTACGGATCACTCCAAATTTGGCCGTAATGCGATGGTGAATCTGGGCAACATGGATCTCATTGATTACCTGTTCACCGATGAACAGCCACCGGCCAGTATTCAGAAAATCATCGAGCAGCACGAAGTTCAGCTCGAAATCTGCTAAGTCTTTTCCTCTCTATTTCTAAACGCACAGAGCCAGTTTGGTCTGTGCGTTTTGCTTTGCCTTTTCTCTTCGCTTTTTAATGTGCCTTAGATTCCAAAAGCGCCTGCAGCGCTGTAAGTCTCGCGAATTTCTCTGAATCGGTTTCGCAGTTACGTGCGGCTGTCCTTGAGTCAATTTTAAGCTCCAATAAATTGTTATTGATGGTTTATTAATCGATAAAATTAACCTATTAGGTTATATTGCTAAGGAGAGCAGATGGAGAAGCGAACGCCGCATTGCAGTTTGGAAAAGGTACGGAACTTGATTGGGAAGGGGATGATTAGGATAACCAAATCAGCGCATCGTGATGCTGAGCTGATACATTTTGGCCTTGCTGATATGTATCGCGTTGTCTGTGAGCTCTCGCCCCAAGATTTCTATAAGAGTATGACAACTTATGATGACCATCGCATCTGGCAGGATGTCTACCATTGCCATCTGGACAAGGTGTCTCTCTATGTGAAATTAACGGTTGTTGATGATGTCCTCATCGTTTCGTTTAAGGAGTTAGATCATGCAATGCCCTGAATGTGGTTCTAAAAATACGATTAAAGATTACCGTGACATCCCATTTACCTATAAAGGGCAGCCTACGGTGGTTAAAGCTGTCGGTGCCGATTGGTGTTTAGACTGCGGGGAAGGCGTGATTTTTAAAGAAGAATCTCTGCGTATCGACAGCATTTTGACGGAGTTCAACAAACAGGTTAATGCGTCCATTATCGATCCTGAGTACGTGGTGGCAATGCGAAAAAAGCTGAACCTTTCCCAAAGTGAAGCCGGTGAGATCTTTGGTGGCGGCGTGAACGCATTTTCGCGCTACGAAACAGGAAAAGCGCTGCCCCATGTCTCAACCATCAAATTGTTAAAACTGCTTGATAAGTATCCAGAATTGCTCGAAGAAATTCGTAACTAGCCTTTCTCTTTCGACGCCTAAGTTCGTCAGCTTGGGCGGCTCTGCGTCTCAATACCCACACAGTATGTAATTTTATTATCTCTCAACTGTTATCTTCATCACGCTGAAATGTTTTTGTTTGGTTAATTTCTGGCGCTAATGTTTGTTTGTGAGTATTATAATGCTCGTAAACGAACATTATTCGATTGTTTTTCTATCATCAACGACAAAATTAGAACTGTTTCGAGCATCCGGAGGGGAAAGTGGAAACCAAAGACTTGATCGTTATCGGTGGTGGCATTAACGGTGCCGGTATCGCTGCGGATGCGGCAGGACGCGGGCTTTCCGTTCTGATGCTGGAGGCTAAAGATTTGGCCTGTGCCACGTCATCTGCGAGCTCTAAATTAATCCACGGTGGCCTGCGCTATCTGGAGCACTATGAGTTTCGTTTGGTGAGCGAAGCCTTGGCAGAGCGTGAAGTGTTGCTGAAACTTGCGCCGCATATCGCCTTCCCGATGCGTTTCCGCTTACCGCACCAGCCGCATTTGCGCCCGGCTTGGATGATCCGTACGGGTCTGTTCCTTTACGATCATTTGGGCAAACGTACCAGCTTGCCAAGCAGCAAAGGCCTGCGCTTTGGCCCTGAATCGGTCTTAAAATCCAGCTTAACGCGTGGATTTGAGTATTCAGATTGTTGGGTTGATGATGCTCGTTTGGTGCTGTTAAACGCGCAAGAAGTTGTGGTGCGCGGTGGTGAAGTTCGCACTCGTACTCAGGTTACACGCGCCTATCGTGAAAATGGATTGTGGGTTGTTGAAGCTAAAAACGCAGACACGGGTGAAGTCTCTACCTGGCGTGCCAAAGGTCTGGTGAATGCGACCGGCCCATGGGTAAAACATTTCTTCGATAATGGATTAGAGCTGAAATCTCCTTACGGTATCCGTCTGATCAAGGGCAGCCATATTGTGGTTCCTCGTGTCCATAATCAGCCGCAGGCTTACATTCTGCAGAATGAAGATCACCGCATTGTCTTTGTGATCCCGTGGATGGATGAGTTTTCTATCATCGGCACTACCGATGTGGAATATAACGGCGACCCGCATGATGTGAAGATTGATGATAATGAAGTGAATTACCTGCTGAAGGTTTATAACGATCACTTCAAGAAACAGTTAAGCAAAGACGACGTTGTCTGGACCTATTCCGGTGTGCGTCCGCTGTGTGACGATGAATCAGATTCTCCGCAGGCGATCACCCGTGACTATACGCTCGACGTACACGATCAGGATGGCAAAGCACCGCTGCTTTCCATATTCGGCGGCAAGCTCACTACCTATCGCAAACTGGCTGAACATGCGCTAGAGAAACTGTCTGGCTATTACGATAACTGTGGCCCTGCATGGACTAAAAATGGTGTATTGCCGGGAGGCGATTTAGGCACCGATCGCGATAGCTATGCTGCACAGCTGCGTCGCCGCTTTACGTGGTTACCGGAAGCGTTAGCCCGTCGCTACGTGCGCACTTACGGTACTCGCGTTGAACAGCTGATTGGAACCGCGCAATCGCTGGAAGAGCTGGGTGAGCACTTTGGTCATCATCTGTATGAAGCTGAGCTGCGTTATCTGGTTGCCGAAGAGTGGGTGGTTGAGCTTGATGATGCGATCTGGCGCCGTACTAAGTTAGGTATGTGGCTGGATGATGCTCAGAAACAGCGTGTCGCGCAGTGGCTGGCAGAGCATAAGTCATAACGACTGCATGACATGACCCCACCCTAACCCTCCCCTTCGCAGGGGAGGGAACTGTTTAGTGATGGTTGAAAGACCCTCGATCTGCTCCTCCCCCTGCGAAGGGGAGGCTTTTCGCTCTACAACTTCACCGCTTTAATATTCCATATCTCATCCGCGTATTCCTGAATCGTTCGGTCGGATGAGAAATACCCCATATTGGCGATATTCATCACCGCGCGGTGTGTCCATTCAATAGGCGTTTTATACAGCTCATCCACTTTATCCTGTGTATCAATATAGCTACGGTAATCCGCCAGTAGCTGATAGTGATCGCCGAAGTTCACCAATGAATCAAAGAGACTTGCATAGCGGCGCGGATCTTCAGGGCTGAATGCGCCCGTCGCAATTTGGGTGAGCACTTGGTTTAGCTCAGGATCCTGTTCGTAGATTTGGCGCGGGTTATAGCCATTATTACGCAGCGCTTCAACCTGCTCGGTGGTATTGCCGAAGATAAAGATATTCTCTTCACCTACATGCTTGAGCATTTCGACGTTTGCGCCGTCTAATGTGCCGATGGTCAATGCGCCGTTGAGCGCAAATTTCATGTTGCTAGTACCCGACGCTTCGGTGCCTGCCGTTGAAATCTGCTCTGAAAGATCGGCGGCTGGGATAATCATCTGTGCCAAACTGACGCCATAGTTGGGGATGAAAACAACTTTGAGCTTGCCTTTGATGCGCTCATCGTTGTTGATCACTTTAGCTACATCGTTGATCAAATGAATGATTTGCTTGGCGTTGTAATACGCTGATGCGGCTTTACCCGCAAAGATCTTCACCCGTGGTGTCCAATCGTTTTCGGGATCTTGCAGGATACGATTGTAGTGGGTGATGACATGCAACACGTTCAGTAGCTGGCGTTTGTATTCGTGGATCCTTTTGATCTGCACGTCGAACAGCGCATTAGGATCTAGCACCACATTAAGCTTCTGCGCGACATACAGGGCGAGCTGTTTTTTATTGTGCAGCTTGGCCTGTTGCACATCGCGAATGAAGGTCGGGTAGTCGATGTGTGTTAACAGCTCATTGAGCTGGCTTAAATCGGTGCGCCATCTCTGCCCGATGTTTTCATCCAGCACTTTTGACAGCGGTTGGTTAGCCAACGCCAGCCAGCGACGTGGGGTTACGCCGTTAGTTTTATTACAGAAACGGTTCGGGAATAGACGAGCAAAATCGGCAAACAGCGATTGCACCATCAGTTCAGAATGTAGCTCAGATACGCCGTTTACTTTATGGCTAGCGATCACTGCCAGCCACGCCATGCGCACGCGACGTCCGTTGGTTTCATCGATAATGGAAACGCGTGAGAGCAATGCATCATCATTAGGATATTGCTCTTTCACGTCTTTTAGGAAATGGTCGTTGATCTGGAAAATAAGCTGTAGATGGCGCGGTAAAATTTTGCCCAACATGTCTACCGGCCACGTTTCGAGGGCTTCGCTCATTAACGTATGATTGGTGTAGGAGAAAACCTGTACCACGATGGCCCAAGCGCTTTCCCACGTGAATTTGTGATCGTCAATGAGCAGCCGCATCAATTCGGGAATCGAAAGCACCGGATGGGTGTCGTTCAGGTGGATAGCAATTTTTTCGGCGAGATTCTGTAAAGTGTGATGGGTTTGCCAATGGTGATGGAGAATATCTTGCACCGTCGCAGAGACGAGAAAGTATTCCTGACGCAGGCGCAGCTCACGGCCTGAATAGGTGGAATCATCTGGATAAAGCACGCGGGACACGTTTTCCGAGTGGTTTTTATCTTCCACTGCGGCGAAGTAATCGCCCTGATTAAACTTACCTAAATTGATTTCGCTACTGGCGCGCGCGGACCATAAACGCAGGGTGTTGGTGGCATCGGTGTCAAAGCCCGGAATAATTTGGTCAAAAGCCAGCGCCAGCACCTCTTCGGTTTCCAACCAGCGGGCACGATTGCCTTCCTGCTGAATACGTCCACCGAATCGAACCCGGTAGCGCGTGTTATGGCGCACGAACTCCCACGCATTGCCGTATTCCAGCCAGTTATCAGGTGACTCCGCCTGCTGCCCATTCACGATGTTCTGTTTGAACATACCGTATTCATAGCGAATACCGTAGCCGCGGGCCGGTAGGGCGAGCGTCGCCATGGAATCGAGAAAACAGGCCGCTAACCGACCAAGACCGCCGTTGCCGAGCCCAGGATCGATTTCTTCATCGATAAGCTCTTCAAGATCGAGCCCCATTTCATCTAAGGCTTGCTTGGTTTCGTCATACACACCCATCGCCATCAAGGCGTTTGAGAGCGTACGGCCGAGCAAAAATTCCATCGAAAGATAGTAAACCTGACGTACATCCTGCGAGAACTGAGCGCGGGTAGAACGCAGCCAGCGCTCGACCATTCTGTCTCGCACCGCGAATAGCGTGGCGTTTAACCAGTCATGCTGGTTGGCAATGGACGGATCTTTGCCAACCACAAACATCAGTTTGTAAGCAATCGAGTGTTTGAGCGCCTCGACGCTGACAACGGGCGAAGTATAGCTAAACGGTGAAGTCATAATCAGTACACCCCGGTAATGAAAAATATGGGTTACAGCATGGATGGCAAATTATGCAATTTGCGCCAACAATGCCGATAAAATCTTTATTGGGCTAAAGTCGGCTGTAGAGCTCCAAATAGCTCACGGCCGCTTTTTCCCAGCTGAAGTTTTGCGCCATGGCTTGGCGCTGCACGTAGCGCCACAGCGTTGGGCGCGTCCAGAGAACAAAGGCGCGGCGGAGCGCATTCGACAAATCTTTGGTATCGCAGTCATTAAAGACAAAGCCGCTGGCGCTGCCTTCGGAGAGATTTTCCAGCGAGCAGTCGTTCACCGTGTCGGCTAAGCCGCCGGTATGGCGCACCAACGGCAGGGTGCCGTATTTCAGCCCGTACAGCTGAGTTAGCCCGCAGGGCTCAAAACGACTCGGTACTAAAATAACGTCGGCGCCCGCAATAATCCGATGCGAGAACGCTTCGTGATAACCGATTTGCACGCCAACCTGACCGGGATAGGCGGCCGCAGCGGCCAGAAATGCCTCTTGCAAAGGAGCATCTCCCGCACCGAGAAGTGCCAGCTGTCCACCGCCGTTTAATAGCGTAGGCAGGGCTTCAAGCACTAAATCCAATCCCTTCTGGCTGGTTAAACGGCTGACAACCGCAAAGATCGGTTTCTCCGGATCGACTTCTAACCCCATGGCCGTTTGTAGATGCTGTTTGTTTAGCGCCTTCTCTTTGAGATTTTCTCGCTGATAACAGTTGGCGATGAGTTTATCGGTCGCGGGATCCCAAATCGCATCATCAACGCCGTTGAGAATGCCGCTGAGTTTGCCTTCGCGTTCAAGCTGCTGTAATAGCCCCTCCATGCCATAGGCGAATTCAGGGCGGGTGATTTCTTTCGCATAGGTAGGGCTGACCGTTGTGACGTGATCGGCGTAAAACAGCCCGGCTTTTAAGAATGAGATTTGGCCATAGAATTCCAGTCCATAGATCTGGAAGAAATCCTGTGGTAGATACAGCTCAGCCATGTGATGAGCTGAAAATAAGCCCTGATAGGCAAGGTTGTGCACGGTAAACACAGAGCGAGCTGGGCGACCACGCGCCGCCAGATACGCGCAGGCGAGGCCTGCATGCCAATCATGGGCATGAACCACCTGTGGGCGCCAATAGTGGTCGCAGCCGCTGGCCAGTTCGGCGGCTATCCATCCCAGCAAGCCGAAACGGCGATGGTTGTCTGAGTAGGCATACATCGCCTGATCGTGATACGGGCTGCCGGGGCGGTCATAAAGATGCGGGGCATCAATCAAATAGATACCAACGCCTTGATAATGACCAAAACGCAGCGTAACGCGACCGGCAAAGGTATCTAGCGTGGCGACTTCATGTGTTTCAGGGATCCCTTCTTTCAGCGCCGGAAATCCGGGGAGAAGAACGCGCACATTAGCTCCCTGAGCAATTTGCGCAGCAGGCATTGCACCGACAACGTCGGCTAATCCACCTGTTTTGAGCAGGGGAAACAGTTCGGAACAGACGTGCAATACGTACATCGATAATCCTCAGTCAAATTGAGTGATGCTCCCGTCAGCCTTTCTGTTTGCCGGGAGCGACACCCAACACTTCATCTCATAAACGAGCCAGCATTTCGCGCGTGACCAAGACAACCCCGCCTTCAGAGCGGTAAAAACGCTTGCTGTCTTCTTCTGCATTCTCCCCAATCACCATGCCTTCAGGCAGAACGCAGGCGCGATCGATAATGCAGCGGCGTAGGCGGCACGAGCGGCCAATGTTGACGTCAGGTAATAAAACAGATGAATCAATGGTGCAGAACGAATTAACGCGAACTCGAGGGAACAGAACCGAGTGAACGACCACGGAGCCTGAAATAATACAGCCGCCCGACACCAAGGAGTTCATGGTCATACCGTGGCTGCCTGAACGGTCTTGGACAAACTTGGCTGGCGGCAGTGATTCCATGTAGGTGCGAATTGGCCAGCGTTTGTCGTACATGTCGAGTTCTGGCGTGACCGAAGCTAAGTCGAGATTGGCACGCCAATAGGCATCTAAGGTTCCAACGTCGCGCCAGTACGGGGCAACGTCGTGCTCGTCGGTACTCGTGACGCAGGAAAGCGTGAAGGGATGTGCCCAAGCCTTTCCCTGCGCGGTAATTTTGGGGATCAGGTCTTTACCAAAATCGTGGAAGGAGTCCGTGAGACTCATGTCTTCTTCCAGCAACTGATAAAGATATTCTGCGTTAAATACATAAATGCCCATGCTGGCGAGCGACATATCTTCGTTGCCCGGCATCGCGGGTGGATTCTGTGGTTTCTCTAGAAACTTCAAAATCTGATGATCGTCGCCAACTTCCATCACGCCAAATTCGCTCGCTTCGCTACGCGGTACGGGGATACAGGCCACGGTACATCCGGCACCGCTCTCCACGTGGTCGATCAGCATGCGCGAATAGTCCATTTTGTAGATATGGTCACCAGCGAGAATGACCACAAATTCAGCGTCATAGCGTCGAATAATATCCAGATTTTGATACACCGCGTCGGCGGTTCCTTTGTACCAATGTTCTGACGCATCACGCTGCTGGGCGGGCAGGAGATCGACAAACTCATTCATTGACTCGTTCAGGAACGACCAACCACGCTGAATGTGCTGCACCAAGGTATGCGAGTGATATTGGGTGATCACCCCAATACGACGAATGCCTGAGTTGATGCAGTTCGATAGCGCAAAATCGACGATACGAAATTTACCGCCAAAGTGAACGGCCGGTTTCGCACGCGTTTTGGTGAGATCCTTCAAGCGAGAGCCGCGGCCACCTGCCAGAATCAGGGCCACAGACTGCTGAGGTAATTGACGGGCCAACATCAACTGGTTCTGATTTTCTGACTTAACCATTTCTGACTCCTTGTTTTGATGCGTGCAGTCCGCTCTTTAGGCCTTGGACTGCGCGTTGTAGGGCTATGAACGAATCAGTACGCATATGCTGTGTGCAGGCATGACCACGCGTTCAGTGTTGTTTACGGTATCCAATGCGTTGAATGGCGCAGACGCTTGCCAATGACCCGTAGGAAGGCAAACCTCGACGTCGTCTTGCGCTGGATTAACAATAATTAACCAGTCACCAGATAGCTGGATCTGTAGCAGTGACGGAGCGATAGCCTGCCATTCATCTGGCGTGAGTGGCTGTGCATGGGCGTTCAGCCAAACAACGTTGCCATCGTTTTCGTCCCACCACCGGTTGGCGCAGAGCGCAGGAATGCGCTTACGCAGCTGAATCAGCGAGGCGGTGAACTCCGTTAATGCGGTATCTGCGCAGGACCAATCTAGCCAAGCGATTTCATTGTCTTGGCAATAGGCGTTGTTGTTGCCTTGCTGGCTGTGACCCATTTCATCACCGGCCAGGATCATCGGCGCACCTTGTGAGAGCAGCAGCGTGGCGAGCAGCGCACGCTGACTACGGTTTCTTCGGCGCTGAATGTTCTCATCGGCGTCTATTCCTTCAACACCGTGGTTGTTGCTGTAGTTGCTGTTAGTTCCGTCGCGGTTTTCCTCGCCGTTAGCCAGATTATGTTTGTCGTTAAAACTCACTAAATCGTGCAGGGTAAAGCCATCGTGAGCGGTGATTTGGTTAATGCTCGACGACGGTGCGCGTCCGTGATGGCGAAACAGCTGGCTTGAGGCCGCAAAACGCTCGGCAAACGCGCCCGCGCTGATAGAGCCCTGTAGCCAAAACTGGCGAACTTCATCACGATAACGATCGTTCCATTCCGAAAAGGTGAGAGGAAAATGCCCAAGCTGGTAGCCATTGGGGCCGATATCCCACGGCTCAGCGATGAATTTCACCCGAGAGAGAACAGGATCCTGAGCGATGGTAATAAATAACGGGGCATGCCGATGAAAATCAGCGTTGCGTCCCAGCACGGTGCCTAAGTCAAAGCGAAAACCATCCACATGGCACTCTTCAACCCAATAGCGCAGACAGTCCATGACCCACTGCACGCTATGTGGCTGAGTTAACCTCAGCGCATTGCCACAGCCAGTCCAGTTTTCCAACGCGCCCTGCGCATTGCGCCAGTAATAGCTGCGGTTATCGATGCCGCGTAACGACACCATTGGGCCAGTCTCGTCCAGCTCGGCAGTGTGGTTAAAAACAACATCGAGAATGACTTCAATTCCAGCGGCGTGTAGCGCTTTGACCGCATCGCGAAATTCACTCAGTGCGGTAGTTTTGCTGCGGCCAGAGTGAAAGCTAGGCTCGATGGCAAACGGGGCGAGAACGTTGTAGCCCCAATAGTTGGTTAGGCCAATTTTCTGTAAGCGAGGTTCATCGGCATGCAGCTGCACCGGCAGCAATTCCAACGCGGTAATGCCCAATCGCTTTAAGTATTCAATCATCACCGGATGAGAAAGAGCGCCATAGCTGCCGCGTAATTCTTTTGGAATTCCCGGATGCTGCTGGGTAAGTCCACGTACATGGGCTTCATAAATCACGGTATCCCCCCATAAAACATGAGGGGGGCGATCGTTTTCCCAATCGTAGGTCTCTTCGCGCACGATGCAGTGTGGAACGACATCGCGATCGTCACGCCAGTCTGGCTCGTGTAGGCCGCCACACAAGCGATCGTCCAATGGCAATGTACCTGTGAGCTCGCGAGCGTAGGGATCGATTAGCAATTTAGCGGGGTTAAAGCGTTGGCCCTTTTCAGGACGCCAAGGGCCATGAACGCGATAACCATATTCCAGCCCTGCTTTTGCACCGGGTAACAGCCCGTGCCAAACGTCGCCGCTGCGTGCCGGAAGCTCGTAGGATTCCTGATGTCCGGTTTTGTCAAAAATGCAGAGTTCAACCCGCGTCGCGTGAGACGAGAAGAGCGCAAAATTGACGCCTTCGGGCGTGATGTGGGCTCCCAACGGGCCCGGATTACCGGGTTTTAGCATCAGACACAGCCTCCGAGGGTGACGCTGGTTGAGGCGCTAGTTGTAAATAGAGCGTCGCCAGCGGCGGCACGGCGATCTCGATAGAGTACGGACAGCCGTGGCTACCTACGGCTTGGCTATCAATGCCTCCCTGATTGCCAAAATTACTGCCGTGGTAATAATAAGAATCGGTGTTCATGATTTCTTGATAGTGTCCTGCGTGCTCAACGCCGACGCGATAACGCTCGCGTGGTACTGGCGTGAAGTTGCTGACAACCAAAACTTCGTTGCCTGCCTCATCGCGGCGAACGAAGGCAAACACCGAGTTCTCATGATCGTCGACGACGCGCCAGCGGAAACCACGCGCATCGCAATCCCAGCGATGCAGCGCCGGATAGTCGCGATAGCAATGGTTGAGGTCGCGCACCAGACGCTGCACGCCGTTGTGCCAGTTGTCTTCACCTTCCAGCAAATGCCAGTCAAGACTGGTTTCGAAATTCCACTCGCGGCCTTGGGCAAATTCACAGCCCATAAACAGCAGTTTTTTGCCCGGATGAGCCCACATAAAACCGTAATAAGCGCGCAGGTTGGCAAATTTTTGCCATGCATCGCCGGGCATTTTGTCGAGCATGGAGCGTTTGCCGTGCACCACTTCGTCGTGCGACAGCGCCAGCACGAAGTTTTCACTCCATGCGTACAGCAGGCCAAACGTCATCAAATTATGGTGATACTTACGATGGACCGGATCGAGCTTCATGTAGTCCAGCGTGTCGTGCATCCAGCCCATATTCCACTTGTAGTGGAAGCCCAGACCGTTGGCATCAGGCGGCAGCGTAACGCCGGGAAAGTCGGTGGACTCTTCTGCCATGGTGACGGCACCGGGGCGCTGTTCGCCGATGGTTTTATTGGTATAGCGCAGAAAATCGATGGCTTCGAGGTTATGGTTTCCGCCAAAGCAGTTTGGGATCCATTCTCCCTCTTTGCGGCTGTAATCGCGGTGGATCATGGAAGCGACGGCGTCTACGCGCAGGCCGTCAATGCCGTAACGCTCCATCCAATACAGCGCGTTTCCGGCTAAGAAATTGCGTACTTCATAGCGGGAATAGTTATAAATCAGCGTGTTCCAATCCTGATGATAGCCTTCACGCGGATCTGAATATTCATATAAATCGGTGCCGTCGAACTCAGCTAAGCCCCAAGTATCGCTGGGGAAATGGCCCGGAACCCAATCCAGCAGCACGTTGATCCCTGCCTCATGCGCTTTATCCATAAAGTAGCGGAAGTCTTCTGGTGTACCGAAACGGCGCGTTGGGGCGTACATGCCTAGCGGCTGATAGCCCCATGAGCCATCGAACGGGTGTTCGTTGATCGGCAGCAGTTCGATATGGGTGAAGCCCATGTCTTTGACGTAGGGCACCAGCTGTTCCGCCATTTCGCGATAGCTGAGCCAGAAGTTGTTATCGCTGTGGCGTCGCCATGAACCCAGATGCACTTCATAGATGGAAACCGGCGCGTTGAGCTGATTAGCCGCGCTGCGTTTTTCATCTGGCGGGACTTTGTCTGGCAATGGGGTTACCAGCGAAGCGGTGTCTGGGCGCATTTGCGCTTCAAAGGCATAGGGATCGGCTTTAAGCACGGTGTGCCCATGCGCGTCGATAAGCTCGAATTTATACAGCTGACCCGCCTGCACACCGGGAATGAAAAGCTCCCAAATGCCGCTCTCTTGTCGGATACGCATGGGATGGCGACGGCCGTCCCAAAAATTAAATTCGCCGACCACGGAAACCCGCTGCGCATTCGGTGCCCAAACGGCAAAGCTGACGCCGCTGATATCAGCCAGATGCGTGGGATGGGCACCTAAACTTTCATAGGGGCGTAGGTGCTTGCCTTCGGTGAGCAACCAATTATCGATTTCGCCGAGGAGGGGACCAAAACGGTAGGGATCTTCGATGATTTGTTGATGATCGTTCCACGTGACGTTGAGCAGATAATCAAACGGGTTTTTACGACGAGGCAATAGGCCTGTAAAGAAACCACGCTCATCGATCCGATCAAGTTGAGCAACCATGCGCGTGGTTTTGCGATCGAGCACCTGTACGGACGTTGCATCTGGCAGCAGAGCGCGTACCACCAAACCTTTGGATGTTTGATGCATGCCTAAGATAGAAAAAGGGTCAGCACAATGACCCGCTAGAAGCTGTTGCAGCATTTGACTGCTGGGAAGTACGGACATGGCATTCTTCCTTAGATTCACAGCATGAATCCATCATTCAATCATTCGTTTCTGAATAATTGCTAATAGACATCATGCCCGCCATTCAGAATATTTTTTGTGAGTGTTACTCGATAATTTTTGAGTAAAAACACAAAGGCACAAATCGCTACAGCATCACCGTCTGCTGGCTTTTTTATTGGATGGCTAACTTATAAATTAACCATTTTTAAGCATAGCCAGCTTTTCTAGATACATTTGCTAAACGGAGGGTTATTTTTCGTGATAACGAATGGGAAAAAAGAATGAGTGAAAAAATAGACCGCGAAAATCGTTTTCGCGGTCTATTGGGAGAGGCTTTGGGTTAAGCCGCAGAAACCTTACGGCGGTGTTTATCTAAATCGCTGATAAGCAAATTAATATCAGGATCGTTAAACATCTGCTCTAGGGTTTTAGTGAGTTTACGCCGCCAGTTGGGATACTGGTCGCTGGTGCCCGGAATATTGACGGGCTTTTCCATATCCAGCCAATCTTCTGGCTGTAGGCCCAGTAAGGCACTGGCGCTATCCGCTACGTAGCGTTGTAAACCTCGGTTGAGAACCGGGCTCATGGCTAAGCGTTCAGCGCGCCGTCCAACCTTTTGCGGAATACAGCCATATTGATGTAGGCCATCCAGCAATCCTTGTTTAGCCGCCTCGCGATCCTGATGCAGTTTTCTCAGCACCTCGAGATCGGGATAAAGCCCCAACTCCCTGCCTAAATGCAAATCATCCGCTTGCCAATAGCCTCGCAGCGTTGGCAGATCGTGGGTGGTGATGGTTGCCATCGCCTGTACGGTATATGACTGCGGTGCGCGGAAGCTGTTTTCCTGATCGTGCTCGAAATAGAGCACTTTGTAGGAGTAGACGCCACAATCACGCAGTTTAGCGATGATTTCAACGGGTACCGTTCCTAAGTCTTCACCGATAACCATGCACTGATTTCGCTGGCTTTCTAGCGCTAAAATGGCCAGCAAATCATCAACCGGATAGCGCACATAGGCGCCTTTGTCGGCGGTTTCACCATAGGGGATCCACCACAGGCGCAGCATCGACATCACGTGATCGATACGCAATGCGCCGCAGCAGGTCATGTTGGCGCGCAGCATATCAATAAATGGCTGATAGGCACGCGCAGCCATAACGTGGGGATCCATCGGTGGAAGCCCCCAGTTTTGCCCCAGTGGGCCAAGAATATCCGGCGGTGCGCCGACCGAGGCTTTCAGGCAATACAGCCCGGTTTCACCCCAGGTTTCAGCGCCACCTTCGGCGACGCCAACGGCAAGATCGCGGTACAGCCCAATCGGCATCTTTTGTTGCTGGCAAACTTCGAAACATTCAGACAGCTGGCTGTACGCAAGCCATTGCAGCCAGAGGTAGAAATCGACTTTATCCGCGTGCTGACGGCAAAAATCGGCTACGCCGCTGCTGTCTGCGCTGCGCAGATTATCGGGCCATACTGGCCAACCCCACATTGTGGGATCTTGGGCATTCAGATGTGCATGCAATGCATCGAACGCTGCCTGTTGGTACAGGCTATTACCGCCTTGTTCAACAAACTGACGGAACGCTTTCAGGCGCTTATTGCTGCTTTTCTGCTGGATAAACGCGGGGAATGCTCGCTGTAGCGCATTGATCTTCAGCGAGATAACGCTGGAGTAATCGACCCATTCGCTGGCCCGGGCATCGCTTAGGCATCGCTGCGTTTCGCTATTGTTCCACCACGTTTGGGCTTCTTCACTGTGTTTAAACTCTTCTACTTGGTTGACATCAATGTAGGCCACGTTCAACCAGCGGCGTGAGGATGGGCTATAAGGGCTGGCGCTTTCTGGGTTAGCAGGGTAGAGCGAGTGGATCGGATTGAGGCCGACAAATGCCCCGCCACGCTTAGCCAAGTTTAGCACCATCTGTTTGAGATCGCCGAAATCGCCGATGCCCCAATTATTATCAGACCGCAGCGTATAAAGCTGTACGCAGGCACCCCAAAGTTTACGGCCAGTCAGCAAGGCATCTGGTTCATAACAGCGTTGAGGCGTAACGATAATCTGGCAAGTCCACTGCTGTGTTTCATCACTTAACGTGAGCTGATGATAGCCCAGCGGTAGATCGCGCGGCAGCGTCAGCGTTTTGCGTCGCTGTACTTTTCCTTGGAAAGTCCCTTGGAGATTCTCTTGGAGATTAGCGCCGCTATGTGCCGGTTTGTCAGACGAGTGGGCTTCAAGCGCGAGCGCCCAAGTGTACTCTCCAGTGATATGGAGATTGAGAATACATGGACGGCCTTGGGTAAACACCATCACCGGCGGAACCGGCGAGCCGACCTGAGTCGGCGTGAATGGATGCATCGCTTCCAACAGGCGCTGCTTAGTTTCCGCGCTGATCGCCTGTTGTTTGCCGTGAGCATTGATGTAGCTGGCAGCGATACCCGCTTCCGCCGCCAAACTTTCCAGTAGCTTACGCTCGGCCTGCTGATGCTCCGTTATTTGTTCCATTGGTGGCGTTGTTTTCTCTTGCATGGAACAGCTCCTTAACGCTTTGCCTGCCAGATTCTCTTCTGGTAATCGCGGATTGACCGGTCAGAGCTGAACATACCAACGCGTGCGGTATTTAAAATTGTGGCGCGAGTCCATTGCTCTTGGTCGCGATATAACACGTCCACTTCTTTTTGCGCACGGCAGTAGTCGGCAAAATCGGCCAAGACCAAGTACGGGTCACCGCCGTCTAACAGGCTATGCAGCATTTGATCGAACGCTTGTTTATCGCCGTTGCTGTAATGGCCTTTGGCCAATTCATCCAGAATCAATTTCAGCTGCTTATCTTTACGATAAATCGCCTTAGGCTGGTAGCCTTTGGCCAGCGTGGCTTTCACCTGTTCTACGGTTTGGCCGAAGATAAAGATGTTTTCCTCGCCGACTTCCTGTGCAATTTCGACGTTCGCACCATCCAGCGTCCCCACGGTTAATGCGCCGTTGAGGGCGAGTTTCATGTTGCCGGTGCCTGACGCCTCTTTGCCTGCCGTGGAGATCTGCTCAGAGATATCAGCCGCAGGGATCATGAGTTCAGCAACGGAAACACGATAGTCAGGAATGAATGCGACCTGAAGGCGTCCTTTCATCAGCGGATCGTTATTGATCTTCTCAGCGACTTTGTTGATCGCGTAGATAATATTCTTAGCCAAATAGTAGCCGGGAGCGGCTTTGGCGCCGAACAGGAAAACGCGTGGTACGCGGTCAGCCTGCGGGTTATCGCGCAGTTCGTGATACAGGGCCAGAATGTGCAAGAGATTCAGGTGCTGGCGTTTGTATTCGTGCAGGCGTTTGATTTGCACGTCAAAGATCGCATCGACGTTGAGCTCCAGACCCATCACGTTTTTAACGTATTTTGCTAACGCGAGTTTGTTGTCGCGTTTGATGGCCTGATACTTTTGACGGAACTTCGCATCGTCGGCATAGGACTCAAGGCCTTTCAGCACGTCTAAATCGTTAGCCCACTCTTTTTTCAGCGTCTTGTCGATAAGGCTAGCCAGCGCAGGATTGCACTGTTTTAGCCAGCGGCGCGGCGTGATGCCGTTGGTGACGTTATGAAATTTGTTGGGCCAGAGCTGGTGGTATTCAGGGAACAGGTCTTTGACCACTAAATCAGAATGCAGCTGGGCGACGCCGTTAACCGCAAAACCACCCACCACGCATAGGTTTGCCATGCGTACTTGTTTATCGTAGTGAACGGCCAGTTTGGCCCATACCGCTTCATCGTTAGGCCATTGCTTTTGAACCCGTTTTTTGAAGCGCGCGTTGATCTGTTTGATGATGTCAAAGTGGCGCGGCAGCAGGCTGCGTACCAAGCGCTCGTCCCAGCATTCGAGAGCTTCTGGCATCAACGTATGGTTGGTATAGGCAAAGGTGTTGCTGGTGATGGCCCACGCTTCATCCCAGGACATTTGATGTTCGTCCAGCAGTACGCGCAGCAGTTCTGGGATCGCAATCGTTGGATGCGTGTCGTTGAGCTGAATCACCTCATATTTCGGTAAGTCAGCCAGCTTGCGGCCTGCCAGATGGTGTTTGTGCAGAATGTCAGACACGGAGCAGGCGCAGTGGAAGTATTGCTGCATTAGGCGTAAGCGTTTACCGGCCTGATGGTTGTCATTAGGATAAAGCACTTTGGTAAGCTTGGCGGCTTCAATACCGTCGCTTTCTGCTTTGAGGAACTGGCCATCATTGAACTTGGTTAAATCAAACGGATGCGCATGAGTGGCCTGCCACAGGCGTAGCGGTTGGCTCACGCCGTTGTGATAGCCAAGAATTGGTAAATCCCATGCTTCGCCGCGCAGCGTGAGCGCTGGCTGCCATCGCACCGAACCGTCCGGCTGTTTGATAAGCTTACCGCCAAAGTTAACGTCTACGTTCAGGGCGCTGTTATGGCGGAACCACGGGTAGCTTTCGCGCTCCCAGTTGTCTGGCGCCTCCATCTGGTGACCTTCGCTGAAGGACTGACGGAAGAGGCCATATTGATAGCACAAGCCATAGCCTGTCGCCGGCTGTTCAACGGTTGCCATGGAGTCCAAGAAGCAGGCCGCTAAACGACCTAAGCCGCCGTTGCCCAACGCTGGATCGGTTTCTTGTTCCAACAAATCGCTGAGCAGAACGTCGTGCGCAGCGAGGGCTTTTTCTACGGCGTCATACCAGCCCAGATTAATCAGATTGTTTGCGGTTAAGCGCCCAATCAGAAACTCCATGGATAGGTAGTTAACATGGCGCAGCTCGCTTTTTGCCACGGCTTTTGGCTGTGGTAGCGCAGACAGCTGCTCGGCGATTGCCGCACTCACAGCCTGCCACCATTGATGCTCCGTCATCTGGTTCGATGCGGTTAGTCCGAAGTGCTGCCATTGGCGGGTAAGCGCCGCCAAGAATACGTCCTTATCAAATGGTATGTGCGACATATCAGTCTCTCTCAAAGCATAAAGTTCAGGAATTGACGTTATCCTGCCGACCCACCGGTTTTATAACATCCTCCCGAAGGGGGATGAGGCGGGGAGGAGGGGCGGGGCGTAGTCAAAACTGTGATCCAAACCCGTTATCTTTCGCGTTACAGGCGTGTAAATTCAGCTCTGATTACCAAGATGTAGCCCATAAAACCGACAAATTTTGTGCAATAAACTTGCAACTAAAGGATTAAGAATAGGAGCAAAAATGTTCCTATGTCGAGGGTAGCCGTGCTGAAATGCGGCCTCATGCCAGCGAGGGGAAAAGATGAGGTGCTAACCTAAACAAAGAATCAATGAAACCGTACCGAGTCATTTTCCCAGCAAAGATGTAAGAAGATGTGAGAAGTGTGATCGACTGCAATTTCCTGCTACCTAGTCGTGATGCTCTGTTGCATTAATTGGTGTGATATCCCAAGTTAAACAGGACTAATTAATTACGAAGCGCGAAATAAATAAGCAATATTTAAAACTTATATATTGCTGTGGTTTGCTTTGGGCTTTCTTTGTGGGACTTTACCATGCTCATTCCGTCGAAATTAAGTCGCCCGGTGCGGCTACAAAATACGGTGGTACGCGAACGGCTATTAACCAAGCTTGCGTCAGCCGGTAACTACCGTCTGGTATTGGTTAACGGGCCGGCGGGTTATGGTAAAACCACGCTATTAGCGCAGTGGGCAGAGGAAAATGCGCATTTAGGCTGGTTTTCTCTGGATGAAAGCGACAACCAACCCGAGCGCTTTGCCAGCTATTTAATTGCCGCATTGCAGCAAGCCACCGGTGGACATTGCAGCAAAAGCGAAGCGATGAGCCAAAAGCATCAGTACGCTACGCTTCCGGCGCTATTTGCTCAGCTTTTTATTGAGCTTTCTGATTGGTCGGCACCGTTGTATTTGGTTATCGATGATTATCATCTGATCGCTAATGCGCAAATCCATGAGGCGATGCGCTTCTTCCTGCGTCATCAGCCAGATAATCTCACCGTCATTTTATTGTCACGCACGCTCCCTCCACTGGGCATCGCCAATTTACGCGTGCGCGAGCAGCTTTTAGAAGTAGGCACTAAGCAGCTGGCTTTTACCCATCAAGAAGCGTCACAGTTTTTCAATCATCGTTTGAAATCGCCGATGGCGGACATTGAAAGCCATCAGCTGTGCGATGAGGTGGAAGGCTGGCCAACGGCGTTGCAGCTGATCGCGCTTTCGGTGCGTCAATCAACAACCACGGCGCAAGAGTCGGCGCGGCGTTTAGCGAAGATCAACGCCAGCCATCTTTCTGATTATTTGGTGGATGAAGTGCTCGATCGCGTTGATGCCACGACGCGTAACTTTTTGCTGCGCTGCTCGGTGCTGCGTTCGATGAATGATGTGCTGCTGACTCGCTTAACCGGTGAAGATAACGGCCAACAGCAGTTGGAAGAGCTTGAGCGGCAGGGGCTTTTTATTCATCGAATGGACGCTGACGGCGAATGGTTTTGCTTCCATCCATTATTTGCCAACTTTTTACGTCAGCGTTGCCATTGGGAACTGGCGGCAGATTTGCCCGATCTTCATCGTCGAGCAGCTCAAGGCTGGCTCGATCAGGGCTTTCCCGCTGAGGCAATCCACCATGCATTAGCCGCAGGCGACGTAGAGATGCTGCGCGATGTGCTACTCCAGCATGCGTGGGAGCTGTTCCATCAAAGCGAGCTTTCGTTGCTGGAAGAGTGCTTAAAAGCCCTGCCGTATGAAAAACTGATTCAAAACCCTCGCTTGGCTCTGCTACAAGCGTGGCTGGCACAGAGCCAACATCGTTACAGCGAGGTGAATACTCTGCTGGAGCGCGCCGAGCATGAAATGCATGTGCAGAAAATTGAAATAGATGGCGTGATGTTGGCCGAGTTTGATGCGCTGCGCGCGCAGGTGGCAATCAACGATGGTCGCCCTGACGACGCCGAGCGGCTGGCGGTTGAAGCGTTAAAACATTTGCCTATCAGCAGCTATTACAGCCGTATTGTCACCAGCTCGGTGATGGGCGAAGTCCATCATTGCAAAGGCGATTTAGCCCGTGCATTGCCGATGATGCAACAAACGGAGCAGGTTGCGCGCCGTCATCAGGCCTACCATTACGCGCTGTGGGCAATGCTGCAACAGAGTGAAATCCTCATTGCGCAGGGCTTTTTGCAAGCAGCCTATGAGACTCAGGACAAAGCTTTTGAGCTGATCCATGAACAGCATTTAGAGCAATTGCCGATGCATGAATTCCTGCTGCGAATTCGCTCGCAGGTTTTATGGTCGTGGATGCGTTTAGACGAGGCAGAAGACGCTGCCCGCAAAGGCCTCGAGGTGCTGGCAAACTACGAACCGCAGCAACAGTTACAGTGCTTGGCGATGTTAGCCAAGTGCTCTTTAGCGCGTGGCGATCTGGACAATGCTAACCAGTATTTACGGCGCTGTGAGAATTTATTGCAGTCTGGCCGCTACCATCGAGACTGGCAAACTAATACTGATAAGCCGCGGGTGATTGCGTGGCAGATGACCGGCGACCGCGCAGCTGCGACACAGTGGCTGATGCAGGCAGAAAAACCGTCGCGGGCTGATAACCACTTTCTACAAGGTCAGTGGCGCAACATTGCGCGAGTGCAAATTCTGCTAGGACGCTATGAAGAAGCCGAAGTAGTACTTGATGAGCTAAACGAAGAAGCAAGGCGTTTGCGTTTGGTGAGCGATCTCAATCGTAACCTGCTGCTGTGCAATTTGCTGTATTGGAGCACCGATCGCAAAAGCGAAGCGCTGCGGGTATTGATTGAAGCGCTAAGTTTGGCTAACCGTACCGGTTTTGTCAGTCATTTTGTGGTTGAGGGCGAGGTGATGGCACAGCAGCTGCGTCAGCTCTTGCAGCTCAATACGCTACCAGAGCTGGATCAGCACCGCGCTCAGCGCATTCTGCGTGATATCAACCAGCATCATCGGCATAAGTTTGCGCATTTTGATGAGGGCTTTGTTGAACGCCTGCTTAATCATCCACAGGTGCCGGAGCTGATTCGTACCAGCCCGTTAACCCAGCGAGAATGGCAGGTTCTAGGGCTGATTTATTCTGGCTATAGCAATGAGCAAATCGCCGGTGAGCTCGACGTTGCCGCAACAACGATTAAAACTCATATTCGTAATTTGTATCAAAAACTGGGCGTTGCGCATCGCCAAGAGGCCGTTCAACAGGCACAAAATATTATGAAGATGATGGGGTATGGCGTGTAGTTAACGCCATCTAACCTTCCCATTTGTAGGGAAGGTTAGCGAGGGCTACAGGAGGCAGGCTAGGCTTACCGGCTCATGGCCGTGATAGGCACTTCTGCATCTGGCTCATGGGTAATTCGGTTACGCAGATCGCGGCGAATCAGCTCAATCGACCAGAACCAAAAGAGATGTCCCAATATTTCAGAGATATATTCGTCAGCGGGCAGCTGTGACAGCGGCGGCGTGAGCCCCAGCAATGGGAAACTAATACCGTGAACAGCAATGGTTGAAATAATCCCTGCCATTATCCCTTGCCACATTTTTACTTTTGGAAAACGCTCTGCCACGATGCAATAGCCGATGGCAAACACCAATGAGAAGATAATGTGAGTCACCATCACCGGATTAATAATATGTTCAGAGAACGTATAAACCGTGGTGGTTGGGTCGATGCCAAGATAATCACGTAAAAACAGGTAAGGCGGATTAAACTCAGCGCGGCCATCGGTAATGGTTCGCGGCGGCAGGGGAACTTCAGCCCCCCATTTCACAAACGCTGACATAATCCCTGCGGCTAAACCGACCAGAGCGGCCACGCCATAGCGGCGACGTGTCGGATTGGTTTGTACAAATAACGCGCTAACTGCCATGGTGGCCTTCCTTAGATATCAAAGAATTACTTCTGTCCGTAATAAGCATTCGGGCCATGTTTACGGCTGAAATGTTTATCCATCAGATATCCGTCAATGTGGCGCAGCTGTGGGTTAATACCACAGGCGATCCACGCCATTTTTGCCACTTCTTCCATCACGACTGCGTTATGTACTGCGTCTGTGGCATCTTTACCCCATGAGAACGGCCCATGCTGATACACCACTATCCCAGGCGTATGCAGCGGATTGGAATCACCCAGCGTTTCTACAATCACTTTGCCGGTGTTGAGCTCGTATTCCCCGGCCACTTCAGCGGCGGTTAGGGCGCGAGTGCAGGGAATATCACCAAAGAAATAGTCTGCATGGGTGGTGCCGAGTGCGGGGATGGAGAGCCCCGCCTGCGCCCACGCGGTGGCGTGAGTTGAATGGGTGTGCACAATGCCGCCGAGGTGTGGGTAGCGGCGGTAGAGTTCAAGGTGTGTAGGCGTATCGGAGGAGGGACGATAGCGACCTTCGACAATATTACCCTGAAGATCGACCACCACCATATCTTCAGCTTGCATGGTTTCGTAGGGTACACCGCTCGGCTTGATAACCACCAAGCCGCGCTCGCGATCGATCGCGCTGACGTTGCCCCACGTGAACGTGACCAGACCATAGTGAGGGAGTGCCATATTGGCATCAAAAACCTGTTGTTTGAGCTGTTGCATTAGATAGTCTCCTCCACCATAAGCCCCGCATTGGCCATACGCTGTTTCACCCAGTCACGTGCGGCTTTGACTTCTTTGACCGGATCGGCAGCCGTTTCACTCCACATTTCAATCAGGTAAGGGCCGCAATACCCGGTTTCTTTAAGGGTGGTAAAACAGCGCTCAAAATCCACGACGCCGCTACCAAATGGCACGTTTTTAAATACGCCCGGCTGCGTATCTTTGACATGAACTGCCACAATGTGACCACTACCGGCCTGTAGTTCCATTTGCACATCGTTATCCCACGCGGAGAGATTGCCGATGTCTGGGTAGAGCTGGAACCAAGGGTTATTCAGGTAATGGGCATAGCCCATAGCTTTGCTGATTGAATTCATCAGCGGATAGTCCATGATTTCCATCGCCAACGTGACCTGAGCGCGGCTGGCCATCTCGACCGACTGTTTTAATCCGTCGCGAAAGCGTTCGCGGGTCGCGTTGTTGGCTTCTTGATAGTAAACGTCGTAGCCCGCGAGTTGGATGACGCGAATACCAACGTCTTGCGCGAAGCGAATGGCTTTACGCATGATTTCTAGTCCTTCAGCACGAACGTTGTCGTCTTCAGAACCCAAAGGGAAACGGCGATGCGCGCTTAGGCACATCGAGGGTACGCGCACGCCGGTTTGGGCAATGGCATTCACCAGTGCTAAACGCTGTTCACGACTCCAGTCAAGCCGTGCCAGACGTGTATCGCTTTCATCGACTGACATTTCGACGAAATCGAAACCGAGCTCGGCTGCCAACTGCAATCGAGGCAGCCAGTCTTCTCCCGTTGGGAGCGCTTTTTCGTAAATTCCGAGAGGAACGGCTTTCTGGAGCATGATATTTACCTTAGCCCCACAGCTGGGCGATAGAACGTTTGAATTGGCGAGCCGCTTCAACTGGGCTTGCAGCATCGCGGATGCTACGGCCTGCGATAAATACGTGAATTGGGATGCCTTTAAACAGCGGCAAATCTTCTAACGCCAATCCGCCAGTGACGGTGACTTTAAAGCCCATATCTGCGAGACGGCGGATAGCGGAGATATCAGCTTCGCTCCATGCAACGCCTGCAGCCTGCGCATCACGGCTACGGTGATAAACCACCTGTTGGATGCCGGCTGTACGCCACTCTGCGGCTTGTTCCCATGTCCAAAAACCGGTTAGTTCAATTTGCACGTCGCCGTTGAATTCTTTCGCTGTGTCGAGTGCGCCTTTGGCGGTGTTGATGTCGGCGCAGCAAATAACGGTGACCCAATCCGCGTTGGCTTCAAAGCACATGCGCGAGAGGATTTTTCCTGCGTCGGCGATTTTGGCATCGGCCAGTACGATTTTGTGCGGATAGAGCGCTTTCAGGTCGCGAACGGCGCGTACACCTTCACCGACGCAAAGAATTGTGCCGACTTCGATAATATCGACTTCTTCGGCAATCAGGCGGGTGGTTTTGTACGCGTCGTCTAGGGTTTGGTTATCTAAAGCAACTTGCAGCATTGGCAAAGAATGGGACATTTTTCTACTCCAAAAGTCAGTTTTTGGCATGATCCTCCCCAGCCTCCCATTATGAGGGAGGAGCAAATTGGTACTTTGCATTCCCTCCCCAATACAGGGGAGGGCTAGGGACGGAAGGTAAGTGTTAGGCCTGGGCGGCGTTGGTTTGATCGATCAGATCTAAAACATCCTGCTCGGTGCGGCACGCACGTAGACGATCAAAGTTTGCTTCGTCTTCGAATAGGTTAACGATCTGCATGATCCCCACCTCTTGGTGAGTGTTGGCATCAACGGCAGCCATGGTGATCAGGATATCGACGGGATCGTTATCTTCATGATTAAACGAAAGCGGCGTTTTTAGCGTGACTAGCGAGAATCCTGTTTTCTTCACGCCCTCTTCCGGTCTGCCATGCGGCATCGCTAAGCCGGGGCAGAGAACGAAATAGGGCCCAAAGCGCTCAACGCCATCCAAAATGGCTTGATAGTAACGGGGCTCGACGACGTCAGCCTGAACCAACAGATCGACACCGATTTTTACCGCTTCCTGCCAAGTGTTTGCTTCGGCCTGCAAACGAATGGAGTGGTTTTGTGCCAGTGAATCGCGCAGTTTCATATCCGCTCCTATTACTTAATATCTTTAGGGAAGTGCGCTTTAATCACATCCATCAGCTTGGGACCGAAGTCGGCGGCAGAAAGCATGTTGCGTACGCCAACCACATATTTGTTGCCCGTAACGGTAATTTCATCGGCGACATGGGTGGATGCAATAATGATGTCAGCACCGCTGAGCTCAGATTTATATTCGCCCACGGCGCAGCTGTTAACGCTGTGGTCGATATTTTGCTGCGTCAGAAACTGGTCAACTTTCATTTTCATAATCATGGAACTGCCTTGCCCACAACCGCATACCGCGAGGATTCGTACTGTCATGATTTGTGCTCCAGTTAATTAATTTGTAGAAGATTCGTTGAGTGCTATTTTTTCGGCGTCTTCTTCGGCTCGCAGAGTGCGGCCAGCGAAGAACATATAAATCAGTGCAATAACGATAATGACGCCCATAAACCACAGACCAAGGGTGAATCCTTGCATAATCGGTGGTGCCAGAATTGACCAGTCAGCCATTCCCATCCATGCGCTAAGCCCAGTGAGTTTTATCGCCCATACGCAGCCAAAGATTTCAATCATGCCCATCAGCAGGCAGATTTTCAGCGCTGCTCGCCAGCCACCATAGTGGTTAGCAAATACGCCGATGGTTGCGTTTGAGAAGAACATCGGAATGAATCCCGGAATGATCATGATTGAAGAACCGAGCCCAACCAAAACACCCACGGCGATGAGTTGTCCGATGGTACCCCACATGAATCCCCAAACTACGGCGTTAGGCGCGAAGCTGTAGATGGCCGCACAGTCGATTGCCAGTACGGCGCCGGGGATCAGGCGCTGAGAAATCCCGTTAAAGGCTTCAGACAGTTCGGCAACGAACATACGAACGCCTTGGATGATGATGAAAATGGCAACGGCAAATTGGAAGCCAGTTTGTAGGATATAAATCGTCCAGTGGGTTTTACCCGCCATTTTTTGTACGGTATCAATCCCAAAGGAACAGAGGATCGCACCGAAGAAAATCGTCATAACGATGGCGGTGGAGACAATATTGTCGTGGAAGATGTTGAGCCAGCCTGGAAGTTTTAAATCTTCAACACTCTCTTCTTTCTTTCCCAGATAAGGTGCGATTTTACAGGCTATCCATGCGGCAAACTGTTGCTGGTGGCCGATTGAAAACCCACATCCCTCGGTAACATCCTGCGTGGGTTTGAACATCATATTGGAGGTGATACCCCAATAGAGAGAAACCAGAATTGCGGTGCAGACGATGGTCGTCCACATTGGGTAGCCAAAAATATAGAAGAATACGGCAATAAGACCCGCCTGCTGAAACATGATGTGGCCAGTTAGCATAATGGTGCGGATGCCGGTCACACGACGGAAAAGTACGTAGAGAATGTTAAGTGCCAGAGCGAGAAGAACGGCATAGCCAACCCAGCTATAAGCATCCCCCATGCGTTCAACGGTCGCCATCATTGCTGCATAAGTGTCTGAAATAGCACCGTTGATGCCATAAACTTCGGATAATTTGGCTACAACGGGTTTAAATGTGCCCGTCAGGATCCCCGAACCGGCCTGCAGCAGCATGAAACCAATGATGGTTTTTATGGTGCCTTTGATAATGACAGTTGCACTCTTGCGTAACAGCAAATATCCCAAACATGTCACGATGCCCAGTAGTAGTGGGGCATTGGTCATGACCTGATTAAAAAATATAGTGAAGATGTTGTAGAGGGTTTCCATAAAGCACTCCGCTCGGCTTTTGGCTTTTATTCCTGCCGTGTTTTTCTTTCTTGTGTCACAGACAGGTTCTGTTTTGTACAAAATCACTCTAGCAATCACAAAGAATCACTTAAAGATTTAATTTGATTATTTGTGATTTGTATCTCAACTTGAATTGTGTGGATATAAAACAAAAGAGGAAAGGTAAAATGATATTTATTTTTACCATTTAAAACATAATATTATCTATTCATGCGGTTGATTCCTTCATTTGTGATTGCTTTGGGTGATGGTTTTTTTGTGAACGACATCATAGAAAATTAGCTTTTATAGAGTGCGTTAATCGTGCTAGATTTCTCACAAAGAATCATGTTTAATCTTTTAGTGATTTATATTGATTAATTAGCGCGAGAGTAACTCCATTTACTTATCGCAGACGTGAATATTATGAGGGGCATACCATGAGTAAGATTGAAAGCATCAGCCGTGAGTCTTGGATCTTGAGCACTTTCCCTGAGTGGGGTTCTTGGTTAAACGAAGAAATCGAACAAGAGAACGTTGCGCCTGGGACTTTTGCTATGTGGTGGCTAGGTTGTACGGGGATTTGGCTGAAATCTGAAGGTGGCGCCAATATCTGCGTCGATTTTTGGTGTGGTACTGGAAAGCAGAGCCACGGCAACCCATTGATGAAAGACGGCCATCAAATGCAGCGCATGGCTGGGGTGAAAAAACTGCAGCCTAACCTGCGTACTACGCCATTCGTGCTAGATCCTTTTGCGATTCGCCAGATTGACGCGGTGCTTTCTACACACGATCATAACGACCACATTGACGTTAATGTTGCCGCGGCGGTAATGCAAAACTGCGATAGCAGCGTGCCGTTTATTGGCCCGCAGACCTGTGTGGATTTATGGATTGGCTGGGGCGTGCCACGTGAACGCTGTATCGTTATGAAGCCCGGCGACGTTGTGAAAATTAAAGATATCGAGATTCATGCGCTTGATGCCTTTGACCGTACTGCGCTAATTACGCTGCCAGCGAATGAAAAAGCGGCGGGTGTCTTGCCAGATGGTATGGATAAACGCGCTGTAAACTATCTGTTTAAAACGCCTGGCGGTAATCTGTATCACAGCGGAGATTCTCATTATTCTAACTACTATGCCAAACATGGTAATGAGCATAAAATTGACGTGGCATTAGGATCGTATGGAGAAAATCCGCGAGGTATTACTGACAAGATGACCAGCTCAGATATTTTACGCATGGCTGAGTCGCTAAAAACTCAGGTGGTTATTCCTTTCCACCATGATATCTGGTCAAACTTCCAAGCCGATCCACAAGAGATTCGCGTGCTGTGGGAGATGAAGAAAGACCGCTTAAAATATGGCTTTAAACCGTTTATCTGGCAGGTAGGTGGCAAATTTACCTATCCGTTGGATAAGGATAATTTTGAGTACCATTATCCACGTGGGTTTGATGATTGCTTCACCATTGAACCGGACCTGCCGTTTAAATCATTCTTATAATTATCAATAAATTATATGTAAACAAGGCCGGGCAATATGCCCGGCTTTTGTATTTTTAAGCGTGTTATTTTTGATCGTTTTCAAATATAATCATCAAATAATCATTTATGCGCTGGAATTAATCATGACTGAATCGCAAAGACATCAGACTTTACTGGAAATGCTGCAGCAAACGGGGTTTGTTACCGTCGAGCAGGTGATTGATCGTCTTCAGGTTTCTCCTGCAACGGCACGTCGTGACATTAATAAGCTCGGCGACAGTGGAAAGTTAAAGAAAGTGCGCAACGGCGCAGAAGCGGTGAGTCAAAATCGTGTGGCTTGGACGCCGATGAACATTCATCAGGCACAGAATCATGAGGAAAAGGTGCGGATTGCGCGTGCGGCTTCACAGCTGGTTCAGCCGGGCGAAAGTATCGTTATTAACTGTGGGTCGACAGCTTTCACGCTGGGGCGTGAAATCTGTGGTAAAGACACTCAGGTGATCACTAACTATCTGCCGTTGGCCAATTTTTTGATTGAGCAGGAGCACGATAGCGTTGTCATTATGGGCGGCCAATATAACCGTAGTCAGGCGATTACTCTGGCACCACAGGAGGGGGAGTCTTCTCTTTATGCGGGACATTGGATGTTTACCAGCGGCAAGGGGCTGACTGCCGAAGGTCTATATAAAACCGATATGCTAACGGCGATGGCCGAGCAGAAAATGTTGAACTACGTGGGCAAACTGGTGGTGTTAGTCGACAGCAGCAAAGTCGGTCAGCGTGCTGGTATGCTGTTTAGTCGCGCGGAGCAGATTGATATTGTGATTACTGGCAAAGACGCCGATGAGAAAGTGATTGAGCAACTGAAAGTGCAGGGCGTTGAGGTGATTTTGGTTTAAGTCATACCCTATTTTAAAAGCCCTGCTTCTTCGTAAAGAGAGCAGGGCTTTAGTATTAATCGCCGCAATATTACCGGCAATATTAGTAGTAAGAGTGCTCGCCGCGCTCGTGTTCAGTGAGATCGCGCACGCCCCTGAGTTCAGGGAATTTCTGCAGCAGTTCTTTTTCGATGCCTTCTTTCAGCGTGTAATCGACCATAGAACAACCGTTACAACCGCCACCGAATTGCAGAATCGCAATACCTTCTTCGGTAATTTCCATCAGCGTCACTTTGCCGCCGTGGCCAGCCAGCTGTGGGTTGATCTGCGATTGCAGCACGTACTCAACGCGTTCGATCAACGGTGCATCGTCATCCACTTTGCGCATTTTGGCATTTGGCGCTTTCAGCGTTAGCTGAGAGCCCAACTGGTCGGTTACAAAATCGATTTCCGCGTCTTCCAGATACGGCGCACTCACGTCGTCAACATAGGCCGATAATTTCTCAAAATCGAGCTTGGTATCGTTCGCTTCTACCGCATCCGGTGGGCAATAAGACACGCCGCATTCAGCGGTTGGAGTGCCTGGATTGATAACGAAAACACGGATTTGGGTGCCTGCTTCTTGGTTTGCCAGCAGCTTGGCAAAGTGCTCTTGGGCAGCTTCGGTAATACGGATCATGGCATTTGCTCAATAGTTGACTTATCTGGTTGGTTATAATACGCCGATTGCAAAGTGCTCACAAGGTTCTACAAAGGCATACAACTTGTATGGATTTAGCGCCTTGGGCGAGGAGAAGGCGGCTAACTTCTCCAATCGTGCTACCGGTGGTGAGTACGTCATCGACCACTAAAACATGTTTTCCGCTTAGATTCTGTTGGCAGCTGAATGCGTTGCGTAAATTACGTCGCCGCTGGATCGCATTGAGGCTCTGCTGTGGCTTGGTTTTCCGCGTGCGTTTAATGATATCGGGGAAATAGGCGCACTGTAGCCATCGGGCTAAAGGGCGAGCTAAGCGGTCGCTTTGGTTGAATCCTCGTCGCCACTGGCGTTGATGATGCAAAGGGATCACGGTGATAAGATCTGGTTTTGGCAGATGCCGAGTACGACGTGCGTACAGATAACTCAACAGCATCAGCCGTGAGAGTGCCGATGCGATTTGCCATTTGCCCTGATATTTTAGACGATGCACTAACTGGCTGAGCGGCGGCTGATAATCACTAACAAATATAAGCTGCTGCCAGTAGGGCTTTTTTTGTATGCAGCGGCTACAGGCATGCGTGGTGTGCTCGCTGGGCAGACCACAGCAGGGGCAAACTCGAGGCTTTCGCAGGCAGGCCGCAGAGCAAAAGCTACAAATTCCTTGTGTAGGAATAACGAGCGGTAGCTGGCAAATCCAGCAGTGAGCGCTGATGTTAAACATATTTCTCCTCCTGAGATGATACTAAACAGACGGACAATAACTGATGAATAAGCTTTATTGGCATACCTGCGGCGAAGGCGATCGCGATCTTGTGTTGTTGCACGGATGGGGGCTGAACGCAGAGGTGTGGCGTTGCATTTTGCCGCGATTGAGCACGCAGTTTCGTGTGCATCTCGTCGACCTACCGGGCTATGGGCGCAGCCAAGGTTTTGGTGCTTTAACGCTAGAGCAAATGAGCGATATCGTGGTGCAGCAGGCGCCTGACAATGCGGTTTGGCTTGGTTGGTCAATGGGTGGCTTGGTCGCTAGTGATATTGCGCTGCGTTACCCAGAACGTGTTGCAGCGCTGGTGACCGTATCGTCATCGCCATGTTTCACCGCTCACGGGGAGTGGCCGGGTATAAAAAGTGAAGTATTAAGTGGTTTTCAGCGCCAACTGAGTGAAGATTTCAAACGTACCGTAGAACGTTTTTTAGCCCTACAAACCTTAGGTACTGAGAGTGCTCGGCAGGATGCTCGAATTTTAAAAGACGTAGTACTGACTCAGCCGATGCCTTCTGTGGAGGTGTTAAACGGTGGACTAGATATTCTGCGCTCCGTGGATTTACGCGAGCAAATTGCTGGCTTGAAAATGCCGTTGCTGCGTATTTATGGCTATTTGGATGGATTGGTACCGCGTAAGGTTGCTGAATTGCTTGATGAATCTTGCCCTAATAGTGAATCTGTTGTTATTCAGAAATCGGCGCATGCGCCGTTTGTGTCACATCCGGGGGAGTTTTGTGGGGTAGTGGAAGAGTTTATTAAGGTAATTATTTAGGTTTCGGTGAAAATCTCGGGTGCCTTTATTAGAGTGGTGAAGGTTTTCATATTAGAACGGTGAAGGTTTTCGTCCGCCCATTAGCAAATACGGCTCTATGAAACCGCTGGCGTAGGCGTCCGACGAGAGGTTGCCAGCGCGCAACCTCTCGACTCTCGCGCTTTTTACCGAGCCGTTTGTCCGACCGGTCTCGGAGCGTACATCCTGTACGCCCTCAACCTGCCACCAGCATCCCTGCTGGCGGCTCTAAAATGCGTTCTTTCAACATGAAAAAGACAAAAGACAAAAGACAAAAGACATTTTTGCCTTCTTATCTTTTTATTTTATTTCTCTATTTTTCTTTTAATTGTTTAAGTTTTGGTAGATAGAGCAGTAGAAACAGGATGTTTCTACGAGGGGAGGAGGCGCCAGGGATGGCGCATGCCGACCCGGCGCGGAGATGGCGTCACGGATAAAAAGCGCGAGGATTGAAGGGGCGC
Source organism: Hafnia alvei (assembly GCF_900095695.1). Classification (GTDB taxonomy): domain Bacteria; phylum Pseudomonadota; class Gammaproteobacteria; order Enterobacterales; family Enterobacteriaceae; genus Hafnia; species Hafnia alvei_B. The sequence goes on from NZ_FMIQ01000057.1 coordinate 125,029, forward strand.
GCGCTGGCGCCCCTCATCGGACGCCTTCGACTTATTTTGTATATGAATGCCGTTGTTGATAGGCGACCGAAACCTTACATCGTGATCACATAAAGAATAGGCGACCGAAACCTTACATCGTGATCACATAAAGAATAGGCAAACGAAACCTTACACCACGAACTCATAGACATTCAGTGAACATTTTTCACCTTATACACCACCGTCTCACAGTTCTTACTGGTTTCAGGGCAGCCTTTGCAGCTGCCGCTGACACAGCCGTTGTCGATATCCTCGACCTTTTCCACACAGCCCATTTGCTCTAAGCGTTGTAGCATCGCCAGCACCATGGCGGGCGAACCGTTGACTTCGCGGCAGAGCTGGTTGAGTTCGATACGGCCATGTAAGGCCACCGTATCGCGTACTTTTAACAGGCTTGCCATATGTCGTCCTTTTCGCTCAATGATGCGTGGCTGCCACTAGTGGCAGCTGCCTTTGCCGGTGTCGCAGCAGCATTTACTGGCGGGATCATTGACTAGGCGTACGGTCACACGGTCGCGTGAGCGGCGTAGTGCAACTAACACCAGCGCATTGAATATCACCACCGCAGCAATTGTGATTGAGCTGTACTGTGGATGAGAGGCGAAATTAGCCACCTGATAGAACACGGCTGCCAGCGAGTAGGCGACGTTGAGACCCCACAGAATGGAGAAGGTCATCCAGCCACGGCTGCTTTCACGCGCAATTGCACCCATTACTGATACGCAAGGCACATACAGCAACACGAAGATCAGATAAGCATAGGCGGCGCTGGCGCTGCCGAATTTGCTGCCCATCACACCCATGGAGCCAGATCCCATTTCGCCGTCGCCTTTGCTGGCTTCAATTGGGTTAGCAAACACGCTCAGGCTGAAGGTGTCTTTCAGGCTCTGCCAAGTTTCACCAACGGCACCTTCAAGCCCACCAATCAAGCTGTATGCAGCAGGGTCAAACTCTTCTTCATGGATTTGCTCAGCGGTATACAGGGTATTCAACGTCCCCACGACCACTTCTTTCGCCATCGCACCGGTCACTAAACCGACGGTGGCCTGCCAGTTGTCGCTATGCACGCCAATTGGTTTCAGCAACGGCGTTATCACTTTACTCACTGACGCTAGCGCCGAGTCGTTGATGCTATCAACGGCTTTACCGCTAAAGGAGAAGCTGTTGAGTGCGCCAATGAAGATACTGACGATGATGATGACTTTACCAGCGCGCATCACGAAGCCTTTCAGGCGTTGCCAAGTTTGCAATAGCAGGCTTTTCAGGTGTGGTACGTGATAAACCGGCAGTTCCATCACGAACGGAGAGGCTTCGCCACGCATGATTGTGTGTTTGAGCATCAGCCCGGTCAGGATCGCCATCACAATGCCGAGCATGTATAGCGAGAAGACGACCAGTGCGCCACCCTGACCAAAGAATGCGGCAGAGAAGACGGCAAAGATGGCCAAGCGTGCGCCGCAGGACATGAACGGCGCCATCAATACGGTGATTAAACGTTCACGAGGTGCGTCCAAAGTACGTGCACCCATAACGGAAGGCACGTTGCAGCCAAAGCCAACGATTAAAGGAACGAATGATTTACCCGGCAAACCTAATGCCTGCATCATGCGGTCAACCACGAAGGCGGCGCGCGCCATGTAACCGGAATCTTCAAGGAAGGAGAGGAACAGGTACATCATGCCGATTTGTGGCACTAACGGCAGCACGGTGTTGATACCGCCACCGATCCCTTGAGCAAGGAAAATGGTGAGCCATTCTGGGAAGTGCAGAGTGTAGCCAACCCATTGCAAACCCTGAATAAAGATGGTTGATGAACCCACATCAAACAGCGGCTGAAGTGCGCCACCGATGTTGATGGCCAAAACGAACATCACATACATCACCAGTAGAAAAATAGGTATTCCCAACCAGCGGTTAAGAATGATGCGGTCCAGTTTTTCCGTCAAAATATTCGGTAGTGCAGTGGCCGTGTTGCTCACAGAGTCACAGATGTCGGTGATGCTTTTATAGCGTGAGTCAGCAATGATAAGCGCTGGATCTTCATTGAGGGTGCGTTTGAGCGTTTCCTGAACTTCAGGCAGGATTTTCAACGCATTGCTGGCGCGAGTGGAGCTATAGATATCCCCTTCGAGCAGCTGCAGCGCTAACCAGCGGCGTTGCTGAACGGCAAGCGTATCCGGCATGGCCTGAGACAGGCGATCGACCTGACCCAACAGCAGCGGTGGGTATTCAACCAATGCTTCAACGGCGCAGGTTGGAGGTAAATCAATGGCTTTTTTCAGCTCAGCAATACCGTTGGCACGCGTCGATACTAAAGGAATGACAGGGCAACCAAGGCGCTTGGACAGCGCATCGATATCAATATCAATTTTCTGGCTGCGAGCAATATCCAGCATGTTCAGTGCGATGATGCACGGAATGCCCAGCTCAAGCAGCTGCAGTGTCAGATAGAGGTTGCGCTCTAGATTGGATGCATCAACCACGTTGATAATTAAATCAGCGTCGCCGCTCAGGATATAGTGGCAAGCGATTTGCTCGTCCAACGACGTTTGCTCAGAAATCGTGGTCAGGGAGTAGGTGCCGGGTAGGTCTACAAGTTTGACCTGATTTTCCTGAGTAGAAAAATGACCTTCCTTACGCTCCACGGTGACGCCAGCCCAGTTGCCTACGCGCTGCCGAGCGCCTGTAAGCTGGTTGAATAACGTGGTTTTTCCCGAGTTGGGGTTACCGATTAACCCGATGGTGAGCTGTTTCATAATCCAACATTGTATAAGAAGAGTTTGCAGTCGACGACAGGGCCGCAGGCCGTATTGTCGCCATCCCTAAAAATGGCTGCTGGTAAAAGGTCAGCAGCAAAGCGAGCCGTTTGTTTATGCGCCGTTGGCGGTGATCTGTGAGATTACGACGTTAGCCTGACTGGCGTCTGCCTGAGCGATTGGCTCAATCATCAATAGCTCCAGATCTTTCTTGCGCAGCACAAGGCTCACGCGACGAGACTTCACCTCAATGGGATCGCCTAACGGTGCAATACGTACCACGCTAAATGGAGAACCAGGCAAAAAACCCAGAGAAAGTAATTTCTGACGATAGGCAGGGCTAATTAAAGGCGAGAAGCCAATGATTTTATATTGGTGGCCCGGAAGAAGCTGATGCATAAAAAACCTTCTTACATTCGGTAATTTGCTACGAGGAAACACTCGGGTCTGAAGCTTATAGGTCAGACAGGAGAACCGGATTATCTTTATCCTTGGCGATAGCGCCGTGCATTCTAGATAGGTGATGCAAATTGGCAACGGAGAATGCGTAAAATAATAATATTGAGAATTATTATTGTAATCACAGAACAAAAACCGCCGAGGCCATACTGAAGTGTGTTTCCAGTTCTCTCGGCGTTTCAACTATGATTCGGTCCTTATTATGCCGTTTTAGCACTATTTTTCAGCTATCGCAAATGAGAATCATTGGTTAAAACGGTTAAGGATTTGTTCTTATTTTCATGATTTATGCGTTTTAAATAAGACGGTATCCAGACCATATATTCAATATATTTGATGGAATCAATAGCAAATGTAGGGGTAAGCGGCGGTTTGATAATTAACAACGGCGGTTTGACTGCGTAGCGGAAATATTTGTGCGTTAATAAAACTGAGTTTCGAAATATTAAAGGTGTTAAAAATTACGCTGTAAAAATAAATCCATTAACTATTTATTTTCAATGCATACACATATGCATTTGGGCTTTGCGTGTGTAATTGCAATGAATACTCATTTAGATTTGTAAATTGTGATGTATCTCACTTTCCCTCGCGATATTGCGAGGGAAAGGAGATTGGCTTATCGCGCGCGCGATTAGCGTTTTATTTTGCCAAAGGCCGCGGCGAGTGCGTCGCCCATTGCGCTGTTATTACCGTTGTCTGGTTTTTTGTCATTTCTCGCTTGGCGAGCATTATTGTTCGCCGGACGTTGGCGATCGGGAGTTCGTTCTGTGCTGCTACGACGAGAACCACTTTCGCCCGGTTGCTCGTCCAAACGCATCGTCAACGCGATACGTTTGCGCTGCAGATCGACTTCCATCACTTTGACCTTAACAATGTCGCCAGCTTTCACGACTTTATGCGGGTCATCGACAAACTTATCCGCCAGTGAAGAAATATGCACCAAGCCATCTTGGTGAACGCCGATATCAACGAAGGCACCAAAGTTGGTGACGTTAGTGACAGAGCCTTCCAGAATCATCCCCAGTTGCAGGTCGTTCATGGTTTCAACGCCGTCGGCAAAGGTCGCAGTTTTGAACTCAGGGCGTGGGTCGCGTCCGGGTTTTTCCAGCTCCTTGATGATATCGGTGACCGTTGGCACACCAAAACGCTCATCGGTAAATTCGCTGGTTTTCAGGCCGCGCAGCTCCGTTGGATTGCCCATCAATTCCTGTAGGCTTTGGCGTGTGGCTGCCAAAATACGCTCAACGATAGGATAGGCTTCTGGGTGAACGGTTGATGCATCCAGCGGATTATCGCCGTGGTTAATACGCAGGAAGCCAGCGCACTGCTCGAACGCTTTAGGGCCTAAGCGGCTGACTTTTAACAGCTGCTCACGATTGCTGAATCGGCCATTTTCGTCACGCCATCCGACGATATTTTGCGCCATCAAACGTGTGAGCCCTGCAACGCGAGCCAGTAGCGGAACCGAGGCGGTGTTGAGATCGACACCAACGGCGTTCACGCAGTCTTCGACGACGGCATCAAGTTTTCGTGCCAGTTGAGTTTGGCTCACGTCGTGCTGATACTGGCCGACCCCGATTGATTTTGGATCGATCTTCACCAGTTCAGCCAGTGGATCTTGCAGACGGCGTGCGATAGATACCGCTCCGCGAATCGACACATCCAAATCGGGGAATTCTAGTGCTGCGAGCTCTGACGCTGAATAAACGGAAGCGCCGGCTTCGCTGACGATAACTTTTTGGCCTTTAACTTCGGGGAACTGGCGCTGAACATCTAAATAAAAGCGCTCAGTTTCACGAGATGCGGTGCCATTACCAATGGCCACCAGTTCCACGTTGTGTTTGATACACAGCGCTGCTACTGAGGCGGCGGCCTTTGCGGCCTGCCCGGTGTGTGGATAAATGGTATCGGTTGCGACGAGTTTCCCCGTGCCGTCAACCACGGCGACTTTAACGCCGGTACGTAGACCAGGATCGAGGCCCATGGTTGCTCGCATACCTGCCGGCGCAGCCATAAGTAAATCGTGCATGTTACGTGCGAAAACGTTAATCGCTTCATCTTCAGCACGTTCACGCAAGGTGCCCATTAGCTCGGTTTCAAGGTGCAGCAACACTTTGATACGCCAAGTCCAGTTCACAACCGCTTTGCGCCAGGCATCAGCCGGTGCATCGTTTAGACGTAAACCTAAATGGTCGATAATGATTTGTTCGCAATAGCTTTCACGCGGGGCTTGCTCAAACTGAGGATCGGCGTTTAGGGAGAGTTGTAAAACACCTTCATTACGGCCGCGGAACATCGCCAGTGCGCGGTGGGAAGGCACATTAGCAATCGGCTCGTGATGGTCGAAGTAGTCACGGAATTTCGCACCTTCGTCCTCTTTGCCTTCGACCACTTTGGCAACCAGATGAGCATTTTTCCAGAGATAGTTACGCACTTTAGCCAGCAGCGCGGCATCCTCAGAGAAACGCTCCATCAGAATATAGCGAGCGCCATCGAGCACGGCTTTGGTGTCGGCAACGCCTTTATCGGCATCAACATAGCTGGCGGCCAGCGTTTCAGGATCTTGCTGTGGGTCTTGCCACAGCGAATCGGCCAGCGGCTCAAGGCCTGCTTCAATCGCGATTTGCCCACGGGTGCGGCGCTTAGGCTTGTAGGGAAGATATAAATCTTCCAGCTCGGTTTTGCTCATAGTGCCGTTAATGGCACTGGCAAGCTGTTCGGTCAGTTTGCCCTGATCGTCGATAGATTTCAGAATGGTAGCTCGACGTTCTTCCAGCTCGCGCAGATACCCCAAACGGGTTTCTAACTGGCGTAGCTGGGTATCATCTAAACCGCCGGTGACTTCTTTACGATAGCGAGCAATAAAGGGAACGGTATTCCCTTCGTCCAAGAGGCGAATGGCTGAATCAACCTGCTCTGGTCGCGCTTGCAGTTCACTCGCAATAATGCGGCTCAATGAATCATTCATAGAATCAGTATGTCCGTAAGTTTAAAAATTATGGGCAAGTATATACTTTTTGATGCATAAACATGCCAGCTCAAGGGGCCGCTCAGCGCTCGGATAATACCGAATTATGCTTTCGGATATTCAATCTCATTGATGTACCACACTGCTTCACCTAGTGGCGTGGTTACGGTAACCGCATCGCCAACCTCTTTTTTTAGCAACGCGCGCGCCATCGGTGAGTCGATAGAGATATAGTCTTTTTGGCCGAAAATTTCATCGTAGCCCACGATGCGAAAACGCTTGATAACGCCTTCATCATTTTCGACCTCTACCCATGCGCCGAAGAACACCTTCCCATCTTGCTGCGGTGAATAATCAACGATACGCAGCTGTTCAAGGCATTTGGTTAGATAGCGGACTCGACGGTCGATTTCGCGTAGGCGCTTTTTGTTATATTGATAGTCTGCGTTTTCGCTGCGGTCACCGAGGCTGGCTGCCCATGTCACTTTCTTCGTCACTTCAGGGCGCTCTTCGCGCCACAAATAATCTAGCTCTTGCTTGAGCTTTTCGTAGCCGCCGCGTGTAATCAGTTGCGTTTTCATTCTTTGCTGCCCTGTAAAACACATGAAAAAGAAGTTGAGGTATTCATTTCTGCCTGCATGATGCGGGGATGGAACGTTATATCACGAGCCGTAAGATTACAATTCGCGGGGAGAAGCTTCATCTTGCGATGCTGATTTGATCGCATTTTTGCGATAAAAAGTGTAATAACTGCCCGTAAGCATAAGATAAATAACCTTTGTAACAATTTAGACTAGAATATAAACCATTATCTGCTGTCTCAATTGCCACAGTTTCTGAACAATAGGGATCCTTAAAAAGATCGCTTTAATTATTTTGGCTCAGCGTGTCGGGCATACTGCCTTTGGCGCCTTTGGGAGTACACCATGCAAGAGAACTACAAGATTTTAGTTGTTGATGACGACATGCGCCTACGTGCGTTGTTAGAGCGTTACCTGACCGAACAGGGTTTTCAGGTGCGCAGTGTCGCCAACGCCGAGCAAATGGATCGCTTGCTAACCCGTGAATCTTTCCACCTGATGGTGCTGGATTTAATGCTACCGGGCGAAGATGGTTTATCTATCTGCCGCCGTCTACGCAGCCAAAGCAACCCAATGCCGATCATTATGGTGACGGCAAAAGGTGAAGAGGTCGACCGTATCGTTGGGCTGGAAATTGGCGCCGACGACTATATTCCTAAACCGTTTAACCCGCGTGAGCTGTTGGCTCGTATTCGTGCTGTGTTGCGCCGTCAGGCAAATGAACTGCCGGGTGCGCCATCACAAGAAGATGCGGTGATCTCCTTCGGCAAGTTCAAACTGAACCTTGGTACGCGTGAAATGTTCCGTGAAGATGAGCCTATGCCATTAACCAGCGGTGAATTTGCGGTACTCAAAGCGTTAGTTAGCCATCCACGTGAGCCACTGTCGCGCGACAAGCTGATGAATCTGGCGCGTGGCCGTGAATACAGCGCGATGGAGCGTTCTATTGACGTGCAAATCTCACGTTTGCGCCGCATGGTTGAAGAAGATCCTGCACACCCTCGCTATATCCAAACCGTTTGGGGTTTGGGCTACGTCTTTGTGCCGGACGGCAGTAAAGCATGAGGCGACTGCGCTTCTCGCCGCGTAGCTCGTTTGCCCGCACGTTGTTGCTGATTGTCACCTTACTGTTTGTCAGTTTGGTGACAACCTATTTGGTGGTGCTGAATTTTGCGATTCTGCCCAGCCTACAGCAATTCAATAAGGTGTTGGCGTATGAAGTCCGTATGTTGATGACGGACAAGCTACAGCTTGAGGATGGTACACAGCTGGAGGTTCCTCCGGCGTTTCGGCGCGAAATTTATCGTGAGCTGGGCATTTCTCTGTACACCAATTCTGCGGCGGAGGAGAGTGGCCTGCGCTGGGCGCAACACTATCAATTCCTCAGCCAGCAGATGGCACAGCAGTTGGGCGGCCCAACCGATGTTCGCGTTGAAATAAGTAAGAACACACCGGTGGTGTGGCTCAAAACATGGTTATCACCTGATATTTGGGTACGCGTTCCGCTGACGGAAATCCATCAGGGCGACTTCTCTCCGTTGTTCAGATATACCCTGGCAATTATGCTGCTGGCGATTGGCGGTGCGTGGCTGTTTATTCGTATTCAGAACCGACCCTTGGTGGAACTGGAGCATGCCGCTATTCAGGTGGGGAAAGGGCATATACCCCCGCCGCTGCGTGAATATGGTGCGTCTGAAGTTCGCTCCGTGACGCGGGCATTTAACCAAATGGCGGCAGGGGTTAAGCAGCTTGCCGACGATCGTACCCTGCTGATGGCGGGCGTGAGCCACGATCTACGTACGCCGCTTACGCGCATTCGTTTAGCGACAGAGATGATGAGCAGCGAAGATGGCTATCTGGCGGAGTCGATTAACAAAGATACCGAAGAGTGTAACGCCATTATTGAGCAGTTTATTGACTACCTGCGCACTGGGCAGGAGATGCAGACTGAAGTTTGCGATCTGAACGGTATTTTAGCCGAAGTCGTGGCCGCTGAGAGTGGTTATGAAAGGGTGATCGACACCGATCTTGCCGAGGGCGAACTACTGGTTGATGTACATCCTCTGTCGATTAAGCGCGCCGCGGTGAATATGGTGGTTAACGCCACTCGTTACGGTAACGGTTGGATCAAAGTTAGCAGCGGCATCGAAGATAAAAGGGCATGGTTCCAAGTGGAAGATGACGGTCCAGGTATCGCTCCTGAACAGTTAGCGCATCTTTTCCAACCCTTTGTACGGGGTGAAAGTGCTCGAACAACCAGCGGAACCGGGCTGGGACTGGCGATCCTGCAACGTATTATCGATGGCCACTCTGGTAGCTTGGATATCGGCACCAGCGAACGTGGTGGGCTACGTATCCGCGCGTTGTTATTGATGCCGGAGTCAGATCCTCTTACATCGTCTGAGACAAAATCGGGTCATAAGAAGAAAGACAAAGAGCCTCATCACTGATGATTCTTCGTCGTTGCCGATATAAATAAGTCGAGATAAACACGTTGGATAAACAAAAGGAGCCAAATGGCTCCTTTTGTATTTTTACCGCTAAATCAAATCTTAGGGCCTACTTTCACCAGTGCAGCACCCGCTGGAGTGTCGGTGTATTTATCAAAGTTAGTGACAAAACGCTGTGCCAGATCTTGCGCTTTTTCCTGCCACTGCTCTTTGCTGGCGTAGGTATCGCGTGGATCCAGAATGTCAGGATTTACACCAGGTAACGCGGTTGGTACTGCCAGATCGAAAATTGGCAGCGTGAAGGTTTCAGCGTTATCAATCTCGCCGCTCAGGATGGCATCGATAATGGCACGCGTATCTTTGATGGAAATACGTTTACCGGTTCCGTTCCAACCCGTATTCACCAGATAGGCCTGAGCGCCCGCAGCCTGCATGCGTTTAACCAGCACTTCGGCGTATTTAGTTGGATGCAGCGATAGGAACGCGGCACCGAAACAGGCGGAGAAGGTTGGCGTTGGCTCTGTTACGCCGCGCTCGGTACCTGCAAGTTTAGCGGTAAAGCCAGACAGGAAGTGATATTGGGTTTGATCTGCGGTTAAGCGAGAAACCGGTGGTAGCACGCCAAATGCGTCGGCGGTTAAGAAAATAACCTTCTTCGCGTGGCCTGCTTTTGAAACTGGCTTAACGATGTTCTGGATATGATAAATCGGGTAAGAAACGCGGGTGTTTTCGGTTTTTGAGCCGTCGTTAAAATCGACCGTGCCATCTTCCAGAACGACCACGTTTTCCAGCAGTGCATCGCGGGTAATCGCGTGGTAGATGTCAGGTTCTGCCTCTTCAGACAGCTTGATGGTTTTCGCGTAGCAACCACCTTCGAAGTTAAACACGCCGTCATCGTCCCAGCCGTGCTCATCATCGCCGATGAGTTGGCGCTTTGGATCGGTTGAGAGCGTTGTTTTTCCGGTGCCAGATAGACCAAAGAAAACCGCCACGTCGCCTTTTTCGCCCACGTTGGCAGAACAGTGCATAGACGCGATATTTTTTAGCGGCAGCAGGTAGTTCATGATGGAGAACATCCCTTTTTTCATTTCGCCGCCGTACCAAGTACCGCCGATTAGCTGGATGCGTTCAGTGAGGTTAAATGCGACAAAGTTTTCAGAATTTAACCCCTGCTCCTTCCACTGCGGGTTGGTGCATTTGGCGCCGTTCATCACGATGAAATCAGGCTTGAAGCTTTGCAATTCTTCGTCAGTTGGACGGATAAACATGTTCTTAACGAAATGAGCCTGCCAGGCTACTTCGGTAATGAAACGAACGCTCAGGCGAGTGTCGCTGTTTGCTCCGCAGAATGCGTCGACAATGAATAAACGCTTACCGGAAAGCTCTTTGGTGACGAGCGATTTCAGATGCTGCCAAGTTTCGACGGAAAGAGGATGGTTATCGTTTTTGCCTTTCCCTTGATCTGACCACCAAACGGTATCGCGGGTCACATCGTCGCGCACAATGTACTTATCTTTCGGTGAACGACCGGTGAAAATCCCAGTATCAACGGCTACTGCGCCAAGCGTTGTCACTGTCCCGCGTTCATATCCCTTTAGATTAGGAGCGGTTTCTTCTTGGAAGAGCAGGTCATAGCTAGGGTTGTAGATGATCTCAGCTGCGTCAGTAATTCCATATTCTGCTAAATCCTGTGGGGTTAAGCCTTTCGTATGCATGACACTACTCCTTTCCTTGTAAGATTAGATTTTTTACTAGGTCTAGTGTCAAAGATCGGGGCCTGTTTAACCGAGATAACCATCAAAAAAAACAATTTTCATCCGGCTTTCATTCAGTTATGAGATGGATGCCACGGAATTTGCGCGTAGATAATCTATATATGCTGAGCAGGATCAATGAAAAAGCCCGCGCAATGGCGGGCTTAGTCTTTGGCATGACGATATTTATGCTTAATGTATGCTTAATGAACGCACTCGTCGTTGTGGTTTTGTCCACCGGCCAGTAATGATTCGATATCAATTTTATCAAATACATAGTGGTTACCGCAGTAATCACAGTGCATGTCGATGTTGCCATCTTCTTCTAACATGTGGTTCAGTTCTTCCACAGGAACAGTCAGCAGTGCGCTGGCGCTGCGTTCACGTGAACAGGTGCAGCGGAAAGTGACGTCTTGTGGCTCATACAGCGTGACTTCTTCCTGATGATAGAGGCGATAAAGCACTTCGTTCGCTGGAAGACCGAACAGCTCTTCAGATTTAACCGTCGCGGTCAGCTGAGCCAGATGCGACAAATCTTCCACGTTATTAGGCTGTGCTGGCATGATTTGCAGCAGCATACCCGCCGCACATGCATTGCCATCATGCTCACCGGTACGGATGAACAAACGGGTTGGCAACTGTTCCGACTGCATGAAATAGGCTTCTAAGCATTCTGCCAGCGTTTCACCTTCCAGACCCACAACGCCCTGATAACGTTCACCTTCGCTTGGTGTGATGGTGATAACCATCACCGCATTACCTAACATTTCACGCATGCTACTGCCTTCGGCAATATCGCCCTGCAAACGTGCAACGCCGCGCATTTCCTGCTGGTTGTTACCGTTGATGACGGCCATTTTCAATGGACCATCGCCCTGAAGCTGAACGGTAATGTCACCGTCAAATTTCAGCGTAGCGGTTAGAAGGCTAGTGGCAACCAACAGTTCGCCCAGCAGCGTTTGTACCGGTGCCGGATAGCTGTGGTTTTCGAGCATCTGCTGGAAAGTGTGGCTGGCGGTGACCAGCTCGCCGCGAACGGCCATATTTTCAAACAGATAGCGATGTAATTGGTCGTGATTAGACATGGTTTTCTCTCTTAGGACTGCCGGTGTATCCAGCTAGCCGTTTTTAAATTTATTCGTTTGAAGCTTGTTCGCTTTTAAATTTCAGCAACGTGCGACGCTCTTTTTTGTCAGGACGTCGATCGGGGTGCGGCATGGTTAGCGCATTCATCTTGCGTGCGAGTGCAACCTTTTCGCGGTTTTCAATGCTGGCCGCCGTTTCTTCATAAAGCTGTTGAGCATCGGCGGCACCGCGTCGCTGTGCCGTGAGCGCGGTGACGATAACGGTACGATCGTCATTGCCTTGGCGTAGCTTGATTTCAGCACCGATCTCCACGGTTTTGCTGGGCTTACCGCGCTGTCCGTTGTAATGGACTTTACCGCCGTCGACCATGTCGCGAGCAATAGCGCGGGTTTTATAGAATCGTGCGGCCCAGAGCCATTTATCCAAACGAATGGCGCTGTCTTCCTGTTCGTTCTTACCTTTCATGTCGGCTCCTACCTGTATGAGTTCGCCCAAGGTGCCGAGCTTTTGCTGCCGCAGCGAACTACTGCGGCTGAAAGGCTGGCAATAATGTGCGGTAATCATTCATGGACGGATGGCGTGAGAATTGTTTCTCGGCCATGCTTGAGTCCGGGTTGCGAACACCAAGGCAGTAGCGAATACCATAGCTTTGGGCTGCATCCAGAATGGGTTCGGCATCATCGACAAACAGCGTTGTTGCAGGATTAAAACCAGTACGTTTTTGTACCGCCTGCCACAGTCGCTGATCTTCCTTCGGATAACCAAATGTGTGGGTGGAAAATAATAAATCAAGATGCTGATCGAGTCCGGTGTGCTGCAACTTCACCGCAAGCCCGTGTGGATGGGCGTTAGTGAGCAAAATAGTTTTTCTGCCGCTGGCACGCAGTGCCTCTAAAAATGGTTGGGTATCTTGGCGTAAACGCGCACGAGCGCCGACTTCGGAGGTCATTTGATAGATATCTAAGTCTAGACGATCGCTCCAATAGTCAAAACAGTACCAATTCAGCGTGTGCTGCACCGCGTTATATTCATGGCGGATGAGTTTTTTCGCTTCACCAAGCGTAATGCCGCGGCGCTCGCTCAGGGTCTGTGGTACCAGATTAAGCCAAAAATAGCTGTCAAACTCCAGATCGAGCAATGTTCCATCCATATCTAGCAATACGGTTTCGATTTCTTGCCAATTAAAATTAGGCTGATGGTTCAGGGTAGGGGACATGGATGCTCCTGCTAGATAGGCGAAAAGGCCAGCGGATGCTGGCCTTAAAGAATTATATTTTTACTCTATCGGCTTGTCATGCCAGCCGATGAAATTAACGGCGTGGGGCGGTATCAAAGGGCATGATGCTGTGGTTAATGCACTGGTCGTAGTAGCGCTGTATTTCAGGAATACGATTCATCGATTTTTGTATTCTAAACATAAACATCAGGGCGTTAACGATAATAATTAGCGTCACGGCGAGCAGCAGCGCACAGGTTAAAATGTATCGCCACAGCGTCAGGCCATCAGGCTCGCTGTGCAACATAATATGCCGAGTACCGTTGGCATCAGTGCTGAGTTCGGTGATCACCCCGCTGGCTTTAAATGGCGTCGTCAGCAGCTGCTGTGAGAGCGACTCCAGTTCACGCCACTGATCGATAGCCGTGTAATCGTAGAGTGAAATGGCAGGCTGTGGATGGTTAACCAACTGCTTGCCTTCATCGCTGATAATCAAAAAACCGCCCGGCGGCGTTGCGGTGAGTGACTGCGCGGCCTGATGCGTCTCGCGATAATAGAACGAAGAGACGGCGCTATTGACGATGTTTGATAATAGCTGGGCGCTTGCCGGACGTAGCAGTACGTTCACGCCGTCCAACCCTCCGTTTTGCGCTTTTTTCAGAAGGGCGTTCCATGATTTGCTGTTGCCAAGATTCACCAGCGAGTTTTTTAGCCTTGTGCATTCTGACTGTTGTGCACACAGGTCGTCGGTACGCAGGACGATATCGGCAAAGTCATCCAGTAAGATCATGCCAGATTTTTGAATTGCACTAGCCAGTCCTGGATTAACTTTCTGGTCTTCATTGTTCGCGTTTAGTTGGCGATTCACCGTCGCAAGCAATGCCGCTGCATTATCAACGATATCAGACGCAGGTGCAGACATGGGGGTCGCATTGCTCCAGTAAATCGCCGAGCAATCGAAAGGCATAAAGGGATAACGTACCCCGTCTTGATAGGATGCGGGAACGCGGCACATGCCGGTACCTTGAATATTTAAGGTATCCCCAACGTGCAGCGGCAGCGCGGCCAGCGATTTCACGCTATTCACATCAACGCTGTGTGTTCCATGTAACCACGCAGAGCTGAGTTTGAACGGGATGCTGAGAGGCTGAGTGGTGAGCAGCAACGTGAGTGTAAGAAGCGCTCCGCCTAACAGCACGATATTGCGTCCCCAGCGCTGCAGGGGAAAGTTTTTAACCTCATCGTGCAGCGAGAGGAAGCGCCCCTGACGCACCACGTGCCGGCTAAGATACATCTCGATATCGGTTTTGTGCCCGAGATCTTTTTGAATGTAGTTCTGCCAATGTGCGGGATAAATGAGATCTAAGGTGCCTAACGAGACGTTGTTGATTTGCCCAACGTTAGACTCACCAAATAACCCCCAACGCTTGGGGATCCCACGAATGCAGTGGATTTCTTTCAGATCGCGTTCGGAAGGGCGGCTGTACAAGCGCCAAATACTCCATGCAATAAGCCCAGTTGCGACGGTAAGCAGCCACGGCATCAAGGCGTTAGGACTCATCAGGCTGGCATACAGCATGAGCAATGCCACCACGATTACGATAGATTCGCGGATACCACCTTGCTGGCTGAGCTGATACTCCAGCTGGGTTTCTTTGCGAACGCCTTGCAGCTCGACTTTTTCACTTTCGGTCTGGCGAATGGAAGCGCTGCTGGTGCTATCGGGAGGAGGAAGCAAATCCTCTTGCGCCGCGTCAACCAACGAGTGGCCGTTGATCGAGATAACCAAAGGGATGCTATGAGTTTTGATCACCTCAAGCTGGTTATCGTCGGCGATATATTGCTCCCAAAAAACAGGCAGGTGAACCTCAATATTATCAAGGTAATAGCGTCTTTTATTGGGATCGTCTGTGGTGAGTTCGTAGCGGGTTATCGCGTGGACGAGCGGGTAAACGCGATCCCCCTGAGGCATCAGGCGATGTTGAGCTACGGGCATGGGTGCATGAGAGGAACCTGAAGGAGAATCTAGCTTATTGAGATATTGCTCAATGGCCTGAAGTTCGTCTTTTTGCAGTTTGCGCAGTTTAGTTTTAAGAAATGGGAAAGATGTTGTTAATAAGGCAGATTTTTTCATCTTAGACCAATAGGCACATCCGGCAATCAGCAGGCAAAGGATCAGTAGGATTGATGCGATAACTGGTGCGCTCATGCCGACCCCGTTTGGTAATCATCACCTTTCCACCTTGTCCAAAAGGACATTATACGGATGAATTATAAAGCGAATATAAATATATGTTATGAAATGATTTTATTTATAATTTTGCAAAGATTGTCGCATATTCAAGTAAAAAGGTTAGCAGTCGGAGTCTGCTGATTATATCGGCATTATCCGATTTTTCTCATATGTGGCAAGTAATAGCGGCATATTGAGTAGAATTTTTTGGCTCAAGCTGGCTGGAAACAACACTGCAAAATATACTCAACAATTGTTGCGAATCTCACACCTTCTGCGCACAATGCAGAGTAACCAAATACTGTGATCTGCATCTATAAACTAAAATATCGAATCAAAATATGTCGCCTGTCAGTCGCCATTCCCATGATTTGGATATTGCAGTATTACGATAATCGACGGGAAACCATTAATTCGGGGCCATCATGGAAAAACTCCCACAAAAGCCAAAAATTCTCAGCGTGGAAACCATTGCACGCTCACGCCTGTTTAATGTGGAGTCGGTGGACTTAGAGTTTAGCAATGGTGTGCGCCGCGTGTATGAGCGTATGCGTCCCTCTGAGCGTGAAGCCGTGATGATTGTGCCTATTCTCGGCGACGATCTGCTGCTGATACGTGAATATGCTGTAGGGATTGAGAGCTATGAGCTTGGTTTTCCTAAAGGGCTGATTGATCCTGGAGAAGAAATTTTTCAGGCGGCAAACCGAGAGTTAATGGAAGAGGCGGGTTTTGGTGCCGAGCAGTTCACTTTTTTGCATAAGCTGACGATGGCGCCTTCCTATTTTTCTAGTCGGATGAATATTGTTTTGGCCGAAGACCTTTTCCCTGAGCGTTTGGAAGGGGATGAGCCAGAACAGATGCCGGTTGTGCGCTGGCCGATAGCGCGCATGATGGAGCTGCTTGACGATCCTGACTTCCGCGAAGCTCGCAGCGTAAGCGCGTTGTTCTTAGTGCGCGAACTTTTGGCTGCGCGAGCCGTTAACGTTGGCTGATTAACGCAAACGCTAAATATAAAAAAGGGGCCAATTGGCCCCTTTGTCATTTCAGTGGTTCTGCTCTAGAACAGTTCGTGGCTTTCGCCACCGCTGTCGGTCACCGTGGTTCCCGCTTCATGCACCGAATACTCCGTTGGCTGAGTGCCATCTATGAAGTATTCAGACTTGCTGCCAGCCCCTCCGCCTGAGAGTTTGCCGGTGTATTTGTCGATAGTGACGCTAACAATACCCGGTGGTGGAGCCATTTTCTGCTCAGGAACACCTTCTAATGCGGCCTTCATAAAGTCATCCCACGCTGGCTGGGCGCTTTTCGCACCGCCTTCGCCGCCGGAGATTTGATCTTTAATGGCACCAGAAGCGGTACTGCGACCTAAATCGCGGCGATGATCGTCAAAGCCAATCCACACGCTGGTCACGATATCGGGACCATAGCCAGAGAACCAAGCATCTTTTGAGCTGTTGGTCGTACCGGTTTTACCGCCGATATCATGACGTTTTAGATCACGCCCTGCACGCCAGCCGGTACCCATCCAGCCGCCACCGGGTTCACCCCAGATGTTACTGTTGAGCGCGTCATGCATCAGGAACGCCAACGGCGTGTTGATCACATGCGGTGCATATTGTTGATCCGAATCCTGATTCATCTGTGCCGGAGTGACTTGCTCAAGCTGAGGCATCGGTACTGCCGCGTTGGCGTTGCTATCCTGAGAAATCGCGACGTTTTCGACGCTATCATCGGTAAGCGCAACGGATTTTGGCGTTTGTCCGTAGATCACGGGCAGATTACAGCTTTCGCAAACAACCTTCGGTTTAGCTTCGAAGACCACTTTATCTTCACCGTCGATAATTTTGGTGATGAAGTAAGGGTCAATCAAATAACCGCCGTTAGCAAATACCGCATAGCCGCGAACCAGCTGCATTGGGGTAAACGACGCAGAGCCTAACGCTAAGGATTCGGTATGCACGATATTTTGCGCAGGGAAGCCGAAGCGCTGTAGATATTCCGCCGCGTAATCTACTCCCATTGCACGCATCGCACGCACCATCACCACGTTCTTCGATTCACCTAAGCCCTGACGCAGGCGAATTGGGCCTGCATACGTTGGCGGCGAGTTCTTAGGACGCCAATCGGTGCCAGCACCCGCATCCCAGCGAGAAATCGGTAAATCGTTCAGAATCGATGCCAGCGTTAAGCCTTTGTCCATCGCCGCCGTATACAAGAATGGCTTGATGTTAGAGCCTGCTTGGCGCAGAGCCTGAGTGACGCGGTTAAATTTACTTTGGTTGAAGTCAAAACCACCCACCAGTGCTTTAACTGCACCGTCTTGCGGGTTAAGGGAAACCAGCGCCGAGTTCACATCTGGAACCTGAGCCAACCACCATTTCTGATCTTCATCCTGACGAACCCAAATTTGTTGGCCCGGCTGAATCACATCGTTGACGCGACGCGGCGTAGGGCCTTGGACGCGATCGGTTTTGAACGGACGCGCCCAGCGAACTGTCGCCATTGGCAGCGTGACATTATCGCCGTTGGCTAGCATGACGGTGGCTTCATCTGCGCTGGATTCAGTGACAACCGCAGGCAGCAACGGCCCATAGGTTGGCAATGTTTTTAGCGAATTGATGATTTGCTCACGCGACCATGTTGGCTGACCTACTTTCCACAGCACATTAGACGGCCCACGGTAGCCGTGGCGCATGTCATAGGCGATAACGTTGTTACGCAATGCGCTTTGAGCGGCTAACTGCAGGCGCTTGGTGACGGTGGTGTAAACCTTATAGCCATCGGTATAGGCATTTTCACCGTACTGTTTCAGCATCTCCTGACGCACCATTTCAGATAGATAAGGTGCAGAGAAGTCGATTTCTGGCCCGTGGTAGCGCGCTTCTAACGGTTCGCTACGTGCTTGGTCATATTCAGCGCGGGTGATGTATTTCTCATCCAGCATACGGCTCAGCACCACGTTACGGCGGGCGAGGGCGCGATCGTGAGAATACAGCGGGTTAAACGTTGACGGTGCTTTTGGCAGACCAGCGATCATGGCAATTTCGCTCAGCGTTAGCTGATCGACGGTTTTGCCAAAATAGACCTGTGCCGCTGCGCCAACGCCGTAGGCACGATAACCCAGATAAATTTTATTGAGATACAGATCGAGAATTTCATCTTTAGTCAGCAACTGCTCAATGCGGATCGCAAGGAAGGCCTCTTTGATCTTACGCATCAGCGTACGCTCTGGACTCAGGAAGAAGTTTCTCGCCAGCTGTTGGGTGATGGTACTCGCACCTTGCGAGGCATGACCTGTGAATAACGCCACAGAAGCGGCGCGGAAAATCCCCACCGGGTCAACACCGTGATGTTCGAAGAAGCGACTGTCCTCAGTCGCAATAAAGGCATTCACCATCTGCGGCGGAACTTGTTTCAGCGGCAGAGGTACACGGCGCTTTTCACCGTATTGCGCGATGAGATACCCATCGGCGCTATAGACTTGCATCGGTGTTTGCAGACGGACGTCTTTGAGCGTCGCGACATCGGGCAGCTGTGGCTCAACGTATTTGTACAGACCAAATACTGCGGCCGCTCCCAGCAGAATGCAACAGACTGCAAGAATGATTAGATACTTTACGAACTTCACCTAGAATTTCCCATCACTTGTCAATTGGGCAGTTTATAAACAAACGCGCAGTAGTATAAAGGCAACCCAGCACGGAGGATACGTTCTTTTCTTTCATTGACGATACGGAGATCGCTGCATATGTTCGCACGGACTTGGCAGTTAGGGATAGATATTCAGCCTCGGACATTTTGCGCCGTGGCGGTAAGTTATCAACGCAAAGGCTGGCAGCTCAGGCGTTGGTGGCAGTTTTCATCACACATAAATGTGGTCGAAAGTGGACGATTATGCCAATCAGAATGGCTGAATAATCGACTTTCTGACCTATGTCGCCAGCTTCCTAGCAAAACTTCGGTGCGTATCGGTCTATCGCCGGAAATTATTATGCAGCAAAGTATTTCGACGCCAGAGATGAATTTGCCTGTTAATTTACAGCGCAACATTCTCGATTTAGCCGCAGAGCGAAGCCTTATGCTGCCTCGCTCGGAGTTTGTTTGCGACTACACTCGTTTGCCCTCCCAACCGAAAGCATGGCTGATGACCGCTGTGCGCCAGCAAGATATGCAGGATTGGCAAATGCCGTTGAAGGCTGCCGGTCTGACGCCGAGCGTCGCGGATATCACCCCTTGCGCGCTACGCCGAGCGGCAGCCCTTAGCGGGCAGTCGCCAACCGCATTATTACTCCATGTTGGAGAGCATGTGCTGACGTGGGCTGCGCCCTTTTCTCAGCCGCTGGCGTTTGGGTTTATCGCGCGCCAGAGCCATGAGTCGATGCCTGAACTTATCGAGCGAGCCGTTTCGAACGCCGCGCTCCAAGGGATCGGCGGCGCAGAGATACTATCCTGTGGTGCTGACAACGCCTCAGGATGGTCGCCATTTCGTGCGCTGACCTACCTACAACCGCCTTTGCCTTCGCAGCCGGAGTTGTTTGCTTTGGCCGTCGGGCTGGCGCTGTGTGAGGAGAGAACCTCATGGAGCAGATAAACCTTTGTCCTTGGTTTTCGACTTTACGCACTCAGCGACTGCGGCTTTGTATGCTGTGTTTGGCTGCCGTGGTGATTCTGCTGATATTGATAGCCAGTTACTCCGTCTATCAGACGCAGCGTCGAATTCAACGTTGGGAGGCTGTAACAGCCGTATCGCAACGACAGAGCCAGCAGCTACAGCACCAGCAGGTGCAACTAGCTGCGTGGGTACAGCAGGCCAAAAATCAGCTGCGCCAGAACCAACAATACGAGGGCAACCGTGAAAGTAATCGGCAGGTCCTTACCTTTATTTTAGCGCTACAACGGCATATTCCGGCACCAGTGTGGCTGACACGCCTTTCATGGCACTCAAGTCGCTTAGAAGTTGAAGGGATGACATCAGCGCCAGCCGCAATATCTACCTTTACACAACACCTGAATCAAAGCGGTGATTTACCCAAGTTGCAACTCATGAAAATGAGCGTTGCTGAGCCAGATTTGCAAAAGTTTTTGCTCGAAGGTGGTCAGCATGAATAGCGCTGTTGAGCACGTGATTGGCTGGCTATGTGAGTTAAGCTCGCGCCGTTTTTATGCGTTTATCTGCGCCATCTTTCTATTTTGCAGTGCGCTAGGTGGGTTTGGCGCGCTCGCGTTGGCTCAGCGGACTGAATCACCTTCTTGGCAGCGTCAGCAAGATGCGCAAGCCGCGTGGGAACGATTGAGTACTCGTGTCTTAAACCAGAAAGCTTTCCTCCTGCAGCTTTCAATTAGCGTCATATCGATGAAGCCGTTGGCGGCGCAGTGCACTGATTTGCCCGTTGGTGAACGTTTTGCTCAACACATGGCTTGGCAGAAAGGCTCGCGAGTTAATGGCGAAAAGGCGGCGAGCTGGAGAGTGAAAGGCTCGCTAAGCTTTCCTCAGCTCGTGCAGTTACTGAGTGAATTGGCTGGCTGTGCTCGGCTAATCACACTGCTAGAACTGGAGTCGAAATCTGAAACGATCGCAGGACAGATCTTGCTCGAGGGGGATGGAATATGAAAACCGAATCCTTTTGCCCTAGCTGGCAAGTTCCTTTTTTTGTATGCCTAGGCGTTATGTCGATCACTACCTCTCAGGCGGAAAGAGATCCTTTTCATCCTTTGATATCGCAATCAGTATCCGTTGGGCCAGATTCGGGGCGGGTTTTGGGCGTGATTGGCGATGGCCGCTGTTGGCGAGTGTGGGTGGCGTCAATGAATGGAAACGCGATTGTTGCTGTACCGCTGTTCTCGCCGCGTAGCGATATGGAAGATATATCGAAAACCAAGGCGTTCTCGGTGTTCGAAAAGCCAGCTGTTTATCCGTTTAGTTGTCCGACGATAAAAACTGAAAAGGAACTCATGGAATGAAAATGCTCAAAAAGGAATTTTGCTGTGGTTGTTTGCTCTGGCTTAGTGCTTTTTCGACGCTTGCAACGCCGCCGCGAGATAGTGCACCGATAACCCTTGCCTTCTTTGACGCGCCTTTGGTTAACGTGCTGCAGGCGTTAGCGGATAATCGTCACCTTAATTTAATGGTGAGTGAAGAGGTTAAAGGCAATACCTCAGTGAAATTGGTTGACGTGCCTTGGCGGCGGGCATTGCAGGCAATAGCACGTATGAATCAGTTATCGATTGAACAAACGGGCAATATTCTCTTTGTGCAGACCGCTGAGAGCGTTGATAGGCAGCAAGAGTTGGTGCATAAAAAACAGCAGCAAGAGAAGGAACAGGAGAAAACGTCCATCTCCATTGCACTGCAGCAGGCGGATGTGGACGCCGTGGTCAAAAGCCTAACGCAGCAAAAAAGCGGGTTGTTAAGCCCGCAAGGTAGTATCAGTGCCGACCCGCGCACCAACACGATTTTGGTGCGGGACTTTCCCGAAAATACCCGAGCGGCTCAGGCTTGGATTGCAGAGCTCGATCAACCCGTATCACAGGTGCAGTTAACCGCGCATATCGTGACGATCAATCGTGAAAGCCTGAATGAGTTGGGAATTCGCTGGGGTACCACGGGGTCTGATGATAGTACTGCGTCTGACTCAAGCGGCTTTCGGCTGAACCAATTCAACATGGGATTGCCGGTGGAAGGGCGGGCGTTTAACGCTGGTTTTCAAGTTGCGCGTATCGGTGGTCGCTTATTAGAGCTGGAGCTTTCGGCTTTAGAAAAAGAAGATAATGTGGAAATTATTGCCAGTCCTCATCTGATGGCGACAAATCTACAGACGGCAAGTATCAAACAGGGAACTGAAATTCCTTATGAGGTTTCTAGTGGCGCCAGTGGATCGACCTCGATAGAGTTTAAAGAGGCGGTGTTGGGGATGGAGGTAACGCCTCGGGTGATGCGTAATGGAAAAATCACGCTGATGCTGCAGATTACGCAAAATATGCCGGGCAGGAGTATTAAGCAGGGTGACGGTGAGGCGCTGGCCATCGATAAGCAGGAGATTAAAACACAGGTCACCCTGAATGATGGCGAAACTGTTATCCTAGGCGGGATTTTTCAACGGCAAACTGTGCATGGAAAAACACAGGTGCCGAAATTGGGCGATGTTCCCTTGCTTGGTGCGCTGTTTCGCGACTCAATGGAAGAGGCAAAACGGCGTGAACTGGTGATTTTTATCACGCCAAGATTGGTGAAAACGGAAATGCCCACTGCATTACTCAGGAAATAAGCATTCAATACTTTTTTTGCTCAAAAGGTAAAAATTTTTATCACATGAATGGTTTCCGCGTTTGACGCTGCGCTTGATTTAGCTTACAAGGGTAGCGAATTAAGCACCGAGCTTTTCCGTACCCCGGCCAAAGCGTTATCGCCGTGAAGTAACCTTTGGCGTGCGCTGTGATTTATTCGGTTGCCAAACTACCTAGAGTGTTGAGATAATTTTTCGTCTGATCTCACACTATCGCTCATGAGGTTTCAGTTTAGGTCCCGTCGCTAATTTGATTGGCGGGGCGGGTTATCATTAACGAATTGTCTTAGTAGTACCGAAAAACATGGCAGAGAAACGCAATATCTTTCTGGTTGGGCCTATGGGTGCCGGCAAAAGTACTATTGGTCGTCAGTTAGCTCAGCAACTGAATATGGAGTTCTTCGATTCCGATCAAGAAATTGAGCGACGCACCGGAGCTGATGTTAGCTGGGTATTCGACGTGGAAGGTGAAGAAGGGTTCCGCGATCGTGAAGAAAAAGTCATCAATGAACTGACTGAAAAACAAGGCATTGTTCTGGCAACTGGTGGTGGTTCCGTGAAATCTCGCGAGACCCGTAACCGCTTGTCAGCTCGCGGCGTGGTTGTTTATCTTGAAACCACCATCGAGAAGCAATTGGCTCGTACACAGCGTGATAAAAAACGTCCGCTGTTGCAGGTAGATACACCGCGTGAAGTGCTGGAAGAATTGGCAAAAGAACGCAATCCGCTGTACGAAGAAATTGCTGATGTGACCATCCGTACGGATGATCAAAGTGCTAAAGTTGTTGCTAACCAGATTATTCATATGCTGGAAAGCAACTAATAATACCCTTGTTACTGGGGTTGCCGCGACGTTGGCTGTGTGCGTTCGCCGGAATAACTTACTGATGTAGGTTTGTCGGGGTTCGTTCACTTGCTGGCTTTCAGCTATCCCTGCTGATTTGGTTATATACTGAATTCTTAATCTGAAAAAGGTTCTGAGCACACCATGGAAAGGATTACCGTCACTCTTGGGGAGCGTAGCTACCCGATAACGATAGCCTCTGGTTTGTTTGAGGAGCCTGCTTCATTTCTGCCTTTAAAGGCAGGCGATCAGGTTATGTTAGTGACCAATGAAACGCTGGCGCCGATATATCTTGAACGTGTCAAACATGCGCTTGAACAGACCGGTGTTCGGGTAGATCATGTGATCTTGCCGGACGGCGAACAATACAAAACGTTGTCTGTGATGGAGCAAGTATTTACTGCATTGCTGCAAAAGCCCCACGGGCGTGATACCACGCTTATCGCTTTGGGCGGCGGTGTTATTGGCGATCTAACCGGTTTTGCGGCTGCGTGCTATCAGCGCGGAGTTCGTTTTATTCAGGTGCCAACAACATTGTTGTCTCAGGTCGACTCTTCCGTTGGCGGAAAAACAGCCGTTAATCATCCACTGGGTAAGAACATGATCGGGGCTTTTTACCAGCCTGTGTCTGTCGTGGTGGATATTGACTGTTTGAAAACGCTGCCAGCGCGCGAACTTGCTTCAGGCTTAGCCGAGGTTATCAAGTACGGCATCATTCTTGATGGTGAATTCTTCGTATGGCTAGAAGAGCATTTGGATGAGCTGTTAGCGCTTGATAATAAAGCAATGGCGTACTGCATTCGTCGCTGCTGCGAGCTAAAAGCTGAGGTCGTTGCTGCGGATGAGAAAGAACAGGGTGTACGTGCCTTGCTGAATCTTGGCCATACTTATGGCCATGCGATTGAAGCAGAAATGGGCTACGGTAATTGGTTGCACGGGGAAGCCGTTGCAGCAGGGATGATGATGGCCGCTGAAACGGCGCGTCGCCTTGGCCAATTCAGTGAGGCAGATGTCGCTCGTGTAAGAACGTTAATTGCGCGTGCGGGACTGCCGGTTACCGGGCCAAAAAGTATGACTCCAGAATCTTATTTACCGCACATGATGCGTGATAAGAAGGTACTGGCGGGTGAACTGCGTCTGGTGCTGCCAACAGCGATTGGTCAGTCAGAAGTACGTTCAGGCGTAGCCCATGAGATTGTCTTGGCTGCGATTGCGGATTGCCGCGGTTGATGATGTTGTTGAATCATTGAATATTGAATTGACCGGTGAGAATCAAAACGCCCCACCGGTTTTGCCTCTGACTGGAGGGTGGATATGGAAGAAGAAGAGTTCAAACCTGATGAAGATCTAAAGCCTGATGCAAGCGATCGTCGCCCGACGCGCGCACGCAAGGCTCGTCCTTCAGCGCCGAAACTAGCGGTATCTCGTCAGCATATGATGATGGGGATCGGTATTTTAGTGCTGCTGGTGTTGATCATCGGCATTGGTTCCGCGTTGAAATCACCCTCGAAAGGTGAGGCAGGTCAGCAGGCTAACAGCGGTGGAACCAAAGATATCAGCCTGTCGGGATCTTCTTCCTTATCCAATAATACGGCGAGTAATACCACTGATGCCCACGATGGTAGCGGTGTGAACAACTCCGGTATGATTGATCATTCCGCTGACGCTGGGAACGTGCCAGCCGCGCAGCCGCAAGACGTGTCTGTTCCGCCGATTTCCAATACGCCAACTCAGGCAGCACCTATTCAAGGTGAGCAAGGGCAACAGCGTATTGATCTGGCTGGCAACAATATGTCTGATGCATTGACTCAACAGCAAGGGCAGGTTGACTCTGCGGTACAGGGCGTTGATGGAGGGGCTAACGCTTCAACATTGCCAACGGCTCCGGCTACGTTGGGCTCGGGTGCTGCTGTTTCTAAGCCTATTACCAACAGTGGTACTGCGCAAAATATTCGCCCGATCCAAACCAAGCCTGCGTCTACGGCGAACAATAATGTAACCAAGCCGCAGTCAGGCAAAGCAACGGTTAGCAAAACGCCTACGCATACGGCAAACGTTGCGAAACCAACAAACACCAAGACGCCAGCAACGACGGTAACTAAACCTGCAACACATGCGGTCAGCTCTGCCGCGAGCGGTGCCAATGCGTCACTGAAAGGTGCGCCTTCTAACCACTATACGTTGCAGCTGAGCAGTGCATCGCGTTCAGACTCCTTGAACGCCTATGCGAAAAAACAGAATTTGGCTCATTATTGGGTTTATGAAACTACCCGTAACGGTAAACCTTGGTATGTACTGGTGAGCGGAAGTTACTCAAGCTCGGCTGAAGCAAAACGGGCGGTGTCTACGCTGCCTGCTGATGTTCAGGCGAAGAACCCTTGGGTACGTCCGATGAGCCAAGTACAAAAAGACGTTAAAAAATAAACAGTGGTATACCTAAGTTATTACAGCTGCGAGGCCGCTTTTGGTCATCGCAGCTGCGAATAATAACGGTATAAAATGCGCGCTGATGTGCTGTCTAGAACAGTGTTTGATCCGCCGATTTGAATTGTAAAAGTAGCTTACTGACGGCATGAAGAAAAACCGCGCTTTTTTAAAATGGGCTGGTGGAAAGTATCCACTGGTAGACGAAATTCGTCGATATTTGCCTGCCGGAAAGCGGTTGATCGAGCCCTTTGTTGGGGCCGGTTCCGTATTTTTGAATACGGATTATGAGGAATACCTGTTAGCGGACATTAACGCCGACCTGATCAATCTGTACAACATCGTTAAAACTCAGCCTGATAACTTCGTTCGTGACGCTAAGGTGATGTTTAGCGGAGAGTTTAATCAATCTGAGATGTTTTATGTCCTGCGGTCTGAGTTTAATCAGAGCAACGATCCATACCGTAGAGCGGTGTTGTTCCTGTACTTGAATCGACATTGTTATAACGGATTATGCCGCTATAACTCTCGTGGTGAGTTCAATGTACCCTTTGGTCGCTACAAGAAACCCTATTTTCCTGAGGCTGAATTGTATTGGTTTGCACAGAAAGCGCAGAAAGCGACTTTTGTCTGCGAGCATTACACTCAGTCGATGAGCCAAGCGGTGGATGGAACGGTGGTGTATTGCGATCCGCCTTATGCGCCACTGTCTGCAACCGCGAACTTTACGGCTTATCACACCAGCAGCTTCAGTATGACAGATCAATTAAAACTCGCTGAAGTGGCATCAAACTTATCGTTACAGCATAAGATCCCGGTACTGATCTCTAATCATGATACCGAGCTGACTCGCCGCTGGTACGCACAGGCCGATCTGTTTGTTGTAAGCGCACGTCGAACGATTAGCAGCAAAGTCGGTGGACGTAACAAAGTAGACGAATTGCTGGCGCTGTATTCCTGAAATTTGCACAGTGTCTGAACCGAGCACATGGAGAAACGGATGAAACAGTATTTAATTGCCCCGTCGATTTTGTCTGCAGACTTTGCCCGTTTGGGAGAAGATACTGCCAAAGTATTGGCGTCAGGCGCTGACGTTGTTCATTTTGACGTAATGGATAATCATTATGTCCCGAATTTAACCATCGGCCCGATGGTGTGTAAGGCACTGCGCGACTATGGAATCACTGCGCCTATTGATGTTCACTTGATGGTGAAGCCCGTCGACCGCATCATTCCTGACTTTGCCGAGGCAGGTGCCAGCATTATCACTTTTCATCCTGAAGCCTCTGAGCACGTCGATCGTTCTTTACAGCTGATTAAATCCTTGGGCTGCAAAGCCGGTCTGGTGTTCAATCCTGCGACATCGCTGAGCTATCTTGAATACGTGATGGATAAAGTTGATGTGATCTTGCTGATGTCGGTAAACCCCGGCTTCGGTGGTCAGTCGTTTATCCCTGCGACGTTGGATAAACTGCGTCAGGTACGCAAGCTTATCGATGCCAGCGGCCGTGATATTCGTTTAGAAGTTGATGGCGGCGTGAAGGTCGATAACATTGGGGCTATTGCTGCCGCTGGTGCAGATATGTTTGTTGCCGGCTCTGCAATCTTTGGTCACCCAGACTACGAAAAGATTATCACTCAGATGCGTGGCGAAATCGCCAAGGCGTGTAATGAGTAGCTCCGGCTCTACCCAGTTCATATCCAAACGTTTTGAAGGCATTCAGGCAATTGCCTTCGATTTGGATGGCACGCTGGTGGATAGTGCTACGGGCCTAGCGGCTGCGATGGACAAAGCCATGAAGGAATTAGGGCTGCCTATTCCTGGCTTGGAGCGTGTAAAGAACTGGATCGGAAATGGCGCAGATATGCTGGTGAACCGTGCCTTAGTCTGGGCGGATAAAGAGCCGACCGATGCATTGTGCCAGCGAACCCGCGCAGCATTTGATTTTTATTATGCCAGCACGGTTGAAACGGGCAGTCAGCTTTACCCTAAAGTGGCGCAAACGCTCGCTTCGTTGTCCCATCATGGCTATTTACTCGCGCTGATTACCAATAAACCTACGCCGTTTGTTCGACCATTATTGGTTTCCCTCGGCATCGATGGTTATTTTACTCATATCGTGGGTGGTGACGACGTGGTGCAGAAAAAGCCCCATCCCGCTCCGTTATACTTAGTACTGGCTAAAGCTGGCGTATTGGCGAGTGAATTGTTGTTTGTTGGCGATTCTCGTAACGATATTCAGGCCGCGCATGCCGCTGGGTGTCCTTCTGTGGGGATGACCTATGGTTATAACTACGGTGAACCCATCGAACGTAGCGAACCAAGCTGTGTATTAAACCAATTTTCTGACTTGTTGCCCCTGATCGGGCTGCCCCCTTTAAGCTAAGACGTATAGGAACTGTGACATGAGTAAGCCCATCGTTTTCAGTGGCGCACAGCCATCTGGTGAACTGACCATTGGTAACTACATGGGTGCTTTGCGCCAGTGGGTGCAGATGCAAGATGAATACGACTGTATTTATTGCATCGTTGATCAGCACGCGATTACCGTGCGTCAGGATGCTCAGCAGCTGCGTAAGGCGACCTTGGATACGCTGGCGCTGTATCTGGCCTGCGGTATTGATCCCGAGAAAAGCACTATCTTTGTTCAGTCTCATGTTCCTGAACATGCTCAGCTTGGCTGGGTGCTTAACTGTTACACCTATTTCGGTGAGCTGAGCCGTATGACGCAGTTCAAAGATAAATCAGCGCGTTATGCTGAAAATATCAATGCGGGCTTGTTTGATTACCCTGTGCTGATGGCGGCGGATATCTTGCTGTATCAAACCACTCAGGTACCGGTGGGGGAAGATCAGAAACAGCATCTGGAACTCAGCCGTGATGTGGCAGCACGTTTCAATGCGCTCTATGGTGATATCTTTAAAGTACCAGAGCCGTTTATTCCTAAGTCTGGTGCTCGCGTGATGTCTTTGCTTGAGCCGACCAAAAAGATGTCCAAATCTGATGATAACCGCAATAACGTTATCGGTTTATTGGAAGATCCTAAGTCTGTTATTAAGAAGATTAAACGTGCGGTAACCGACTCTGACGAGCCAGCGGTGGTGCGTTATGATGTTGTGAATAAGGCCGGTGTTTCCAACCTGCTGGATATTTTGTCTGGCGTAACGGGCAAAACTATTCCGGAACTGGAACAAGAGTTTGAAGGCAAGATGTATGGCCATTTAAAAGGTGCCGTTGCCGACGCGGTTTCTGGAATGCTGACTGAACTGCAGGAGCGTTATAACCGCTTCCGTAATGATGAGGCTTTCTTGCAGCAGGTTATGCGTGATGGTGCTCAGAAAGCGCGTGCGCGTGCGCAGGAAACGGTGAAAAAAGTCTATGATGCCATTGGCTTTGTCGCTCAGCCGTAATTTTTGACCGCTAAGCTATAATGAATAAACCCGCTTATCGATAGCGGGTTTTTTTGTTTCTTATCAGTCCATAAGCTCTCTAGAGCTGTTTGGAATTTACTGTTTAGCTATCCCACTGAACCAATTCAGTTTGTCACGTAGTGAAACGACGGCACCAACGATAATCAGGCTCGGGCTTTCGACCTGTTGTGCCAGTTCACCCAAAGCAGCAAGTTCTCCGGTGACCACTTTTTGCTGCACCGACGTGCCGTTTTCCACCAAGGCAACAGGCATGGATTCACTCATCCCGTGCTTGATTAACTGTGTCTGTATTTCAGTCGCTTGGTTCAATCCCATATAAAATACTAAGGTTTGCTTTTCTGCCGCTAAATTTGCCCAATCGAGCGAGGTATCTTTTTTGGCATGACCCGTGACCAAGCGTACGCTTTGAGCGTAATCACGGTGGGTGAGTGGAATGCCGCTGTAGGCTGAACAGCCGGAGGCTGCGGTAATCCCAGGGACGACGGAGAAAGCAATGCTGTCATCAGCTAAAACTTCCAGCTCTTCGCCTCCGCGACCAAAAATAAAGGGATCGCCACCTTTTAATCGCACCACGCGTTTGCCATTGCGGGCATTGCGCAGCAGGATTTGGTTGATTTCATCCTGAGGCACGCAATGGAAGCCTGCGCGCTTGCCCACGAAAATGCGTTCAGCGTCACGGCGGACTAAATTCATTATGTCGTCAGAAACCAGACGGTCATAAACCACGACGTCAGCCTGTTGGATCTGCTGCAAGCCTTTCAGTGTCAATAGGCCCGCATCACCCGGCCCCGCACCGACCAGAACCACTTCGCCGCGCTGTTCCAATGGCTGCTCGAACAGATCGGTGAGATGCTTATCAACCATTTCGGCGTCTTGGTTTGCTAAAGACTGAGCGAGACGATCGTGGGCGAATAGGCGTTCCCAAAAACGCCTGCGTAGCGTAATCGTTGAGAACTTGTCTTTCACTTGCTGGCGTAGGTCACCGGCAAGGCGGGCTAGTTGGCCTAAATGCTGAGGTAAAATAGCTTCAAGCTTTTCACGCAGCAGGCGAGCAAGCACCGGCGATTTACCGCCAGAAGAAACTGCCACCATCAGCGGGGAGCGGTCGATGATAGAAGGCATGATGAAACTGGCACGTTTAGGCGCATCGACCACGTTGCAGAAGATCTGACGCGCACTGGCTTGCTGATAGACGAGATCGTTAACATTCTCATCATCGGTTGCAGCAATAACCAGCCAAACGCCTTCCAGCAGTGCGGGAGAAAATTCGCCATGTGCCTGTTTTAGCTTGCCATCTTGAGCCCATAGATCAAATTGTGGGGTGAACTCTTTGGCGTTAACCATAATATCTGCCCCTGCATCCATCAGCAGTCGTGCTTTGCGTTCAGCGACTTCGCCACCGCCGACCAGCAGGCAGGCTTTTTGCTGCAGTTGACAAAAAATCGGTAAATAGTCCATCCAACAATCCTCACTACGGAAATTTGCTTCGGCAAAAAATAGCGCACCGCCTGAGCGATGCGCCATAAAATCATTAAGCAGTCTGATTTTGTTGTGCCGCGGCTTCCGTGACCGGACGCTGCGCGCGCGGCGTTGCATACCAGTAGCCAAGGCCCATAAAGACCGCACCGGATAATGTATTACCCAGAGTTACCCACAGCAGATTATGGCCGATACCGCTCAGGGTAAAGGATTCGCCGTGGTTGCCGAGCCAAGATAGGGCAAAAAGGGTCATGTTGGCAACCGAGTGCTCGTAACCGGAGGCGATAAATGCGAGCAAGCACCACCAAATGGCCAAGAATTTGCCTGCACCTTCAGTGCGCAGCGCCATCCAAATCGCTAAACAGACCAGCCAGTTACACAGCGCGCCTTTGAAGAACAGCACGGCAGCAGGCGCAGTAGTTTTCGCCAACGCGGCGGTGTGCACTAAGCTGCTATCGACAGGCAGTAAATTTCCGCCGCCGTAATAATATAAAACGGCAACGAAGATTGAACCGATCAGATTGCCCAGCCACGTTTGCGGCAGAATGGCTAACCACTGACCTCCGCTAATGGTGCCTGCTTTAACACCCAGCGTGAGGAACATGGTGTGGCCGGTAAACAGCTCAGAACCAGCAATGATCACCAGCGTTAAGGCGATGCCAAACGTTGCGCCCATGAGCAAAGGACGCAGTGCAGGTTCAACCATATTGCCGAGCGTGAAGATCAGGATGATGCCGAGGCCAACATAAGCCCCCGCCATCGCAGAGCTAATCCAAAATCCAAACGGGTTATCTTTGTTCAGGCGAACAATGCGTGCCGCATTGGCTGCGCATTTATTGATGGTGTCGGTAAACATACTGGCTTCCATGTTTGTTAAAGATTAAAAGTAAAAATTTTTGGGTAAAACTAAAATCTGGGCGGCTTAATATTTCGTTCTCTTCGCGATATTTCATTGCTGTGTAAGATTTCGACCTTTTCCGGCACGTTGTCCTTCAGCCGAAGGGAGGAATTCAGGCTAGGATTCGCCGACAGGACGTCGGCGAAAGAACGGAGGAGCCAGGATGGCGATTGCCGTTCGTTCCGTTAAAGCCTGAATGACGATATTCGGGTACCTGCGCAGCAGGCTGAAGGAGGGTGCCAAGCCCAGATGCAAGGCGGCGGCGATTGGCCGCCTTGCTCGGACGCCTGCTCAGTGCACATGTAGATTTCAGTGCTTTAGGCGTACGAAACCTACACTGCCCGAATATATAATGTCCGTCCTGCTAGCGTTTTTAATCTACCGCCTGTACCTGCACAAACCCATCAACCAGACGGGTTGCAAAATGCGGTACGGAATGGGCTTCGTCTTCGAGGCAAAGTCCATCTACCAAGCGGAAGTGCTGCTTTTTCAGTGGGCTAGCAACCCACAGTTCGCCCTGATGTTCTGCAATCAGGCCGCGAGAGAGCACGCTTGAACCGGCAAAGGGATCGATATTGGAGATGGCAAAAACCTGCTCATCTTGGTAAGGGCGGAACACCGCCACCTGATGAGTCCCCACCAAAGCGCACACGCCGGTGCCGGGCAGAATATCGTTTAACGGGCAAACATTAATCCACTGGCTCATGCGTTAGCCTCCTCGGTTGCGATCAGGGTGACAGGAATACGCTCGTCTGGGCGTGCAGGACGGTGCTGAGCGCGTTCAGACACGATCTGAACGTTAGGGTCGCGTTGATCGCTGTTGATGAAGTGAGCGAAGCGTACCTGCGCCTTAGGGGTGTTTACGGTTTCAGTCCACTCGCAGATCACTTTTTCGCGCAGGCGGGCAATTTCTTGCTCCAGCAAGGCGTTCATCCCGAGTTTATCGTTGATGATGACGGAACGCAGATAGTCGATGCCGCCTTCCAAGCTCTCTAACCAAACAGACGTACGCTGCAATTTATCGCCGGTACGGATATAGAACATCATGAAACGATCGAGGTATTTAATTAGCGTTTCGCGATCGAGATCGGCAGCCAACAAATCACCATGGCGTGGTTTCATCCCGCCGTTACCACATACGTAGAGGTTCCAGCCATTTTCGGTGGCGATAATACCGACGTCTTTGCCCTGTGCTTCTGAACATTCACGCGTACAGCCGGAGACACCGAATTTCATTTTGTGCGGTGTACGAATGCCTTTGTAGCGGTTTTCCAATTCCACGCCGAAGCCAACGCTGTCGCCTACGCCGTAACGACACCAGGTGCTGCCGACGCAGGTTTTTGCCATGCGCAGTGCTTTGGCATAGGCATGACCGGTTTCAAAGCCAGCTTCAATCAACTTGCTCCAGATAGCAGGTAAATCGTCTTTCTGCGCGCCAAACATACCGATACGCTGTGAGCCGGTGATTTTGGTATACAGATTGTATTCGCGTGCGATCTGGCCGATAGCCAACAGGCCTTCTGGGGTGATTTCACCGCCAGCAGAACGCGGGATCACCGAGTAGGTGCCGTCTTTCTGAATATTCGCAAGGAAGTTGTCATTAGTATCCTGCAACGGAGTGAGCTCCGGTTGCAGAATGTAGTCGTTCCAGCATGAAGCCAGCAGAGAACCGACAGTTGGTTTACACACTTCACAGCCGTAGCCTTTGCCGTATTTTTCCAGCAGCTGGTTGAAGGATTTAATCTCTTCGACGCGGATGAGGTGATACAGCTCTTGGCGTGAATAGGCAAAGTGTTCGCATAGGTGGTTATTGACTTCAATACCTTGTTTCGCTAACTCGGCGTTGAGCACCTGAGTCACGAGCGGAATACAGCCACCGCAGCCGGTACCCGCTTTCGTTGCCGATTTAATCGCCGCAACGGTATGGCATCCCGCGTTTACCGCTTTGATAATGTCGCCTTTGCTGACGTCAAAGCAGGAGCAGATTTGCGCCGTTTCTGGCAATGATTCCACGCCGATAGCCGGTTTACCTTTGCCCGCGTGCGCAGGCAGGATCAGGCTGTCTGGGTGTTCTGGCAGTTCAATATCGTTGAGCGTGAGCTGAAGCAGATTGCCATAGTCGCTGGTATCGCCCACCAACACCGCGCCGAGCAGACGTTTGTTGTCAGCGCTGACGATAATGCGTTTGTAGATTTCTTGGCTTTCATCAAGATAAACGTAGCTGCGAGCGCCTTCGGTGCGGCCGTGTGCATCACCGATACCGCCGACGTCCACGCCCAACAGTTTCAACTTGGCGCTCATATCTGCGCCGTGAAAGCCGTTTTCGTTGCCGAGCAGATGGTCAACGGTGACCTGAGCCATCTTGTAGCCTGGAGCGACCAAGCCGAAAGTGCGGTCGTTCCATGATGCGCATTCGCCAATAGCGTACACGTCAGGATCGGAGGTTTGGCACTGATCGTTAATTACGATCCCGCCGCGGCGAGCGGTGGCTAATCCACATTGATGCGCCAGCTTATCCTGCGGGCGGATACCGGTTGAGAAAACGATGAAGTCGATTTCAAGCTCGGTACCGTCGGCAAAGCGCATGGTTTTACGTGCTTCACTACCGGAATGAATAATTTCTTGGGTATTTTTGCTGGTATGAACGCGCACGCCCATACGCTCAATTTTTTCACGCAGTTGTTGGCCGCCCATCGGGTCGAGCTGCTCAGCCATTAATACAGGTGCAAATTCGATAACGTGAGTTTCAACGCCCAGATTTTTCAGCGCACCGGCGGCTTCTAGGCCGAGGAGGCCGCCGCCGACCACGGCACCACGCTTGCTACGGCGTGCACAGGACTCAATGGCGTTAAGATCTTCGATAGTACGATAAACAAAGCAATCCTGGCCTTCGCTGCCTTTAATTGGCGGGATCCACGGATATGATCCGGTTGCCATAATCAGCTTGTCGTACTGAATAGTACGGCCAGAGTTGGAATAGATGATTTTCTCACTGCGATTGATCGTTATGGCGCGTTCACCAACCAGCACGGTGACGTTATGCTTTTGGTAGAAGCCTTCTCGAACGAGCGACAGCTCTTCGGCGGTGTGATGTGAGAAGTAGGAAGAAAGATGAACTCGGTCGTAAGCGACACGAGGCTCTTCACAGAAAACGGTAATCTCAAATTGATTCGGCTCAGCCTTCTCTAATAGTTCTTCGATGAAGCGGTGACCGACCATCCCGTTACCGATAATGGCGAGTTTAATTTTGCTCATTTTTGCCTCAAAATTTGCTGCAAATGAAAAGAATTCTACGCCTACCATAATCCTCCGTAGTTTGTATTTATTGATGTAAATCAATTTGACCCTCATATACCTCTAAGGTGGTAGTTGTCTGATTTTATTGAGATTTTGTTAAGTTGCGGATTTTTAGCAACTTAAGCTGAACCGTGTCAGTTTGATAATAAAAGTGCTCACGCAGTGCCATGAAAAGTGAAATGCTATTTTGTTTTATTTTTAAGCAATCTTGAAAGCGGAGCGGCTCAATCATAGGAAACATATAAAATTCTTATTACCCATACGAAAACGATTGCTTTTTTTCGGCAGAGGAATAGAATGCGGCGGATTTTTTGGCCTGAAAACAGCGAAAGGAGGAATGTCGTGTCGCAAGATAACAACTATAGTCAGGGGCCTGTACCGCAGTCGGCGCGGAAAGGGGCATTAGCATTGACGTTCGTCATGCTGGGATTAACCTTCTTTTCCGCCAGTATGTGGACCGGAGGCGCTCTCGGAACCGGTCTTAGTTATCATGATTTCTTCCTCGCAGTACTCCTCGGTAATCTTCTTCTCGGTATTTACACTTCTATTCTCGGTTACATCGGCGCTAAAACGGGCCTCACCACACATCTTCTTGCGCGATTCTCTTTTGGTGTTAAAGGCTCTTGGCTGCCATCACTGCTGCTGGGCGGAACGCAGGTAGGGTGGTTTGGCGTTGGCGTGGCAATGTTTGCCATTCCAGTAGGAAAAGCCACCGGGCTGGATATTAATTGGCTGATCGCGATCTCCGGCTTGCTGATGACGGTGACGGTGTTCTTTGGCATTTCAGCGTTGACGGTGCTTTCGGTGATTGCGGTTCCCGCCATTGCTTGCTTAGGGGGCTACTCAGTATGGCTCGCCGTGCATGGCATGGGCGGATTAGACGCGCTGAGGTCTGTGGTTCCGGCTGAGCCGTTAGATTTTAACGTTGCTTTGGCGCTGGTGGTGGGTTCTTTTGTCAGCGCAGGAACGCTAACCGCTGACTTTGTACGCTTTGGGCGTAATGCCAAAATGGCGGTGCTGATTTCGATGGTGGCGTTTTTCCTTGGGAACTCATTGATGTTTATTTTCGGCGCGGCCGGTGCGGCAGCATTGGGCATGGCGGATATCTCTGACGTCATGATTGCTCAAGGTCTGTTGCTACCCGCAATTGTGGTGCTGGGGCTAAATATCTGGACCACCAACGACAATGCGCTTTACGCCTCGGGGTTGGGTTTTGCCAACATTACCGGTATGTCGAGTAAAACGCTGTCGATCATTAACGGTATCATCGGCACTATTTGCGCGCTGTGGCTGTATAACAATTTTGTTGGCTGGCTGACGTTCTTGTCTGCGGCTATTCCACCTGTTGGCGGAGTGATCATCGCTGACTATCTGATGAACCGTCGCCGCTATGAGCACTTTGCTACCGCGCGTATGATGAACGTAAACTGGGTGGCTATTCTGGCCGTCGCGCTGGGGATTGCTGCTGGCCATTGGCTACCGGGTGTGGTTCCGGTGAATGCGGTGCTGGGCGGGGCGCTAAGCTATCTGGTGCTTAATCCAATTCTAAATCGTAAAACTGCAATGACAGCAGTATCAACAATAACAAATGCGGAGGCAAACGGTGCCGAATAACACATTACAGGCGGTGATTAACGCTCGCTTGGCGGGGAAAGAAGGGCTCTGGCAGATCGGTCTTCAAGACGGAAAAATAACGTCAATTGAAGCGCAATCTGGCGTGATGCCTGCGTCAGCGAAATGTTTGGATGCTGAACAGGGCTTAGTGTTACCGCCTTTTGTTGAGCCACATATTCATCTCGATACCACCCAAACGGCGGGGCAGCCAAGCTGGAACCAGTCTGGAACCCTGTTTGAAGGTATTGAACGTTGGGCCGAGCGCAAAGCGTTATTGACCCATGACGACGTGAAACAGCGCGCATGGCAAACCCTGAAATGGCAAATTGCCAACGGTATTCAGCATGTACGTACTCACGTGGATGTTTCTGACGCCACGCTAACGGCGCTAAAAGCGATGTTAGAAGTAAAACAGGAAGTGGCTCCGTGGGTTGATCTGCAAATCGTTGCTTTCCCACAGGAAGGGATTATGTCTTATCCCAACGGTGAGGCGCTGTTGGAAGAGGCAATGCGTCTGGGTGCGGACGTGGTGGGTGCTATTCCACACTTTGAATTTACCCGCGAATACGGCGTGGAGTCTCTGCATAAGACGTTTGCGTTGGCGCAAAAATATGACCGTCTGATCGACGTTCACTGCGATGAGATTGATGACGAACAATCGCGTTTTGTCGAAACGGTTGCCGCGCTGGCACATCGAGAAGGCATGGGCGCCCGCGTAACCGCGAGTCATACAACGGCGATGCACTCCTATAACGGCGCATACACTTCGCGCTTATTCCGCTTGCTGAAGATGTCTGGGATTAACTTTGTGGCGAACCCACTGGTTAATATTCATCTGCAAGGGCGCTTCGATACCTATCCAAAGCGCCGTGGTATTACCCGCGTGAAAGAGATGCTGGAATCTGGCATTAACGTTTGCTTCGGCCATGATGACGTGTTTGATCCATGGTATCCGCTGGGTACGGCAAATATGCTGCAGGTGTTGCATATGGGGCTGCATGTCTGCCAGCTGATGGGCTATGGTCAAATTGACGATGGTGTGAATTTGATTACCCACCACAGTGCGAAAACGTTGAATCTAACGGATTATGGTATTGCGGCGGGGAACAGTGCGAATCTGATCGTATTACCGGCAGACAGTGGTTTTGACGCCGTCCGTCGTCAGGTTCCTGTTCGCTATTCCGTTCGTCACGGCGCCGTGATTGCCTGCACCCAGCCAGCGAAAACCACGCTGCATTTAGGGCAGTCTGAAACCGTCGACTTTAAACGTTAATCGCGTTATTGCGGCAATAAAAAACCGGCCCTGTTATAGGCCGGTTTTTTTTATCAGGAAGAACCTGAATTATTTAGTGCTGTGACCGTGCAGGCGGTGACGCGTCACGAAGCCCAACAGTAAACACATCACGAAGACCACAAGGTACAAGCCATTGGCGGTTGCCAGCGCTGCGTGAGCACCGCTTTTCGCCACGATTGGGCCAGTCACAATGAAGGTCAACATCGTACCGATGGTGCCGCAGGTTAGAATGAAGTTCACCAGCTTTGGTGAAGACACTTTGGTTTGCAGCGAGCCTAGCGTAATCAGCGTGGTGTAAATTGCGCTGCTGACAAAGCCCAGACCCAGAATGTACAGGCTCAGCATGCCAACCTGCTCGGTGGTGACGAACAGGTACATCATCACGGTAGAGAGCGCAGCCAGAACGGTCACGATGCGTTGCAGATCGAAGAAACGCAGAATGAAGCTGAAGATCCACATCCCAACCATATAAGCAGTCCAGAAGTTACTGACTAACGCGCCAGCTTCTTCGATGCTCATATTGAAATGTTTGCTGGCGTATTCTGGCACCCACTGGATAAAGCCCAGCTGGCCGAGGATGTAGCACAGCGCGGCAATCGACAGGAATAGAACG
Source organism: Hafnia alvei (assembly GCF_900095695.1). GTDB lineage: Bacteria > Pseudomonadota > Gammaproteobacteria > Enterobacterales > Enterobacteriaceae > Hafnia > Hafnia alvei_B. Next base: position 163,734 of record NZ_FMIQ01000057.1, read on the forward strand.
CCGATACCCCATTTCTCTTTTACCACAGGCTCGCTCTGGTCGTCTTTTTTCTGACCCAAAATAGGGAAGTCAGACATTAGCGTCAGGACGAAAATGGCCAGATACAGCACACCGATGCAGGCGTAAACCCAGTACCACGTAACGTGATTAGCCAGCAGCGTAGCGGCAACGATGGGGAACACCATCCCTGCCATACTAAAGAAGGAGTCGGTGAACAGCAGGCGTGAACCGCGCTGGCGACCTTCATAGATATGGGTGATGAGGAAGGTACCGATAGACATGGTAATCCCGCTCACCACGCCCAGTACAAACATGCATAGGGAGAACATCACCAAGCTGTGGCCGACCATCAGGCCCGCAACGGCTAAGATCATCAGCACAAAGCCGAAAATCAGCTGGCGTTTAAGAGGGATAATTTCCATTAACCATGCGTTAAGGAAAATAGAGACCAAAATACCGGCATTAAGAAACGTGAAAGTGTTACTCATGCTGGAAATCGGCAGATTAAAGTATTCTGCGATATTGCCCATCACCATCCCGGTGACGATCACCAATGCACCGGTAAGTGCATAGGAGAAGAAACTGATCCATGTTAGGCGAATGCGGTTGCTGTTGGTCATAGCAAGGCCCGTGTCAGTAGTATTGAGAAATAGGAAAGTATTTACGAAGGATCAAACTAAGAATAATCGATCCCACAAGGCGGCGAATCCTAGCATAGTTGTAGGTGATTTTTGTGATATATGTCGATTTTTTGCTGTAACGATATGAATGAGTTTCTTACAAAAGCGATCTGAGTAGAAATTATTGATCTCAGATCGTCACAGATTACCTTTTTGCCGCAATGACCGAACCACGATCGATGATGGTAGGCATAAAGACTTCCGCTGTACATTCGGGATCGATAAGGCGCTCGGTAGCATGGCGTGCCATGTCGGTGATAGGGAAATGAATGCTGGTTAATGCCGGGCGCACAAAGGCCGCACGTTCGCCGCTGTCATAACAAATTAGTGAGATATCGTTTGGGATCGTTAAGCGATGCTCGGTGATTGCCAGCAGTGCGCCAATCGCCATCTCTTCATTACAACAATAGATCGCGGTAGGTCGTCGGCTTTGTAAGAGTTTGTCTGCCATCTGATAACCGCTTTGCATATCATAATCACCCTCTAAGCAGGCAACGGGCAGCAGTCTGTCTGCGTCCATGGCATCGAGAAAACCTTGGCGGCGTAACTGGCTGGAATGGCGAGAGGAAGGGCCGCTGATACAGGCAATTTTTGTGTGGCCTAAATCAATAAGCCGTTTTGTTGCCATTTGGCTGGCGCGGTGATGATCGAAGGTGATGCAACGATCTTCAAGGCCTGGCACTAAACGATCCAAAATCGTAAAGGCTTTGCCTTCTTGCGCCAGCTTGCAGAGTTGCTCATCGCTCAGCGCTCTCACGTGTAGGATTAGCCCATCACAGCGTAGGTTATATAAACGCTGAATGGCCTGCCATTCGTTGTCGGCGCTGTTTTTTCCCTGTGTCACCAAGAGCTGCTTACGGCGACTTTCCGCTTCACTTTGTACGTTATCCATCAGCGCACCAAAAAAACCACCGCGATAAGAGGTCGTGACTAAGCCGATCGTTTGGCTTTGGTTCGACGCCAGCGCCCGCGCGGCTGGGTGTGGGCTATAACCTAACTCGGTGATGGCGGCTTCAACCATGAGACGCGTTTTTTCTTTGACGTTGCTATCGCCATTCACCACGCGTGAAACGGTGGCGCGAGAAACACCTGCAAATGCAGCAACGTCTTCAAGCGTCGTCATGGTCAAATTCCTTATGATAATTGAATCCAAGTTCCTTCTTGCGGCGAAGCAACGAAGGTATTGCGGTTAATTAAATTGTGGCAGATACGCTTTGTTTACGGCTAGTACTTCATCCAATAAAGGTGAAGCCAGTCCCGCGTCGCCGATTAACGGGTTAGTGACCAGCGCTAGCAGCGCAGATTTTCTGTCGCCGTGTACGGCGGCTTCAATCGTCAGGCATTCGAAAGATTTCACCTGCTGTGTGAGACCCACCATGGACACGGGGAGCGAACCGAATGCGAGAGGGTGCGCACCTTGAGCATCTACGATGCAGTCGGTTTCGATCACGGCATCAGCAGGCAGGTCGTGAATTGCCCCACGGTTTAGCGTGTTGACGACCAAACGGGTGCCGAGATTATTGTGGATCGCGCATATGAGCTCTAGCGCAACCTCTGAATAAAATGAGCCGCCGCGGAAACTTAACTGTTCTGGTTTGTGGTCTAAATTTGGGTCGGCATATAGCGCAAAGAGCGCTTTCTCAACGTCCATCACCTGTTCAGCGCGGGTGCCTTCGGCGCTAGCCTCGGCGATTTCATCCTTCAACATCGTGCGGGTTCGATAGAAATAGCGGTGATAGGGGCAGGGTATGGCACCTAGCGCGCGCAGAAACTCTGGCGGCCACGGCTCTTCTTTGATGTTATTCATGGTGAGCGCCGCGCCATCGCAAAGCATGTCGATGACCCGTTGCGTCTGGTCTTGTCCATCGGCGGTGACCTGATGCACCCACACCATATGGTTTAGGCCCGCGAAACGCAGCTGGACGCCTCGATATGGGCGCTGCAGCATTTTGGCAATCATGTGATGCATGGTGACGGGAACGTTGCACAGGCCAATGATTTTGGCTTTGGTGTAGCGAGAAACCGCTTCGGTAACGATACCTGCTGGATTGGTGAAGTTAATGATCCAAGCATCGGGTGCCAGCTGTTCAACTTTGCGAGCGATATTCAACATGACAGGAATAGTGCGCAGCGCTTTAGCAAAACCGCCGACGCCGGTGGTTTCTTGCCCTATTAATCCAAACTTTAAGCCGAGGTGTTCGTCAGCCGCACGCGCCGGTAACTGACCTACGCGCAGCTGAGTTAATACAAAACTGGCTCCACGAATGGCATCATCGGGTGTGAAATGAACGCTGACCTTCACCTGCTCAAAGCCATGGCGTGCCAGCATTCGACGCGTGAGATCGGCAATGATCTCAACCTTGTGACGGCCTGCTTCAACGTCAACCAACGCCAATTCAGACAGTGGAATTTGCTGAGCACGCTGGATAATGCCTTCAACCAATTCCGGTGTATAACTGCTGCCTCCACCGATGATGGCAACTTTTATCGGGATCATGCGAGAGTCTCCGTTTTATCTGGCAATGAGGGTTTCGATGATCATCAGGGCAACAGAGGAGCCGCGAGACAAATAGCGTTGGGTTTATCACCCGCCTCATAAACCTGATAAATCAGATAGTGTTTTTTGCATTTATCATAAAATGAGAGCGCTCTCATTTTGGTTTAAGACTAGCAACTTCCATCAATCGGTTTGCGAGTCAGTTCGCAAAAATTCATTTTTGAATAATTAGGTGGAGGATGAAGTGTGATCTTGATTGCAAAATCAGGCATTTTTCGTCGCTAAGAGGCGGCATTTTTTCAGACTTATCCCATCGTTAAGTAAATGTGAGTAAATGGGTAGCTAATAGGCTAGCGCCTAATTAGAATCGATAAGTTAATTTGTTGTTCACCTGCTTTGAAAAAGCCCGCTGAGAAAGGATGTGTCATGTTCAAGAGAGTATTCGTCACCCTAACCGCGCTATTTTCGCTGACGGTAATGGCTCCGGCCGCATTGGCTGCGAACAGCCATGTTTTACTGTCGACGACCGCTGGTAATATTGAAATTGAGTTAGATAGTCAAAAAGCGCCGGTGTCGGTGAAGAACTTCCTCGACTACGTGAACAGCGGATATTACAACAACACGATTTTTCATCGTGTAATCCCTGGTTTTATGGTGCAGGGCGGTGGATTCACTGCGGACATGCAGCAGAAAACGACTAATGCGCCAATCAAAAACGAAGCAGATAACGGTTTGCGTAACCTGCGCGGCACTATCGCCATGGCGCGTACCGCTGAAAAAGACAGTGCAACTAGCCAATTCTTTATTAACGTTGCCGATAATGCCTTCTTAGACCATGGCCAGCGTGATTTTGGTTACGCGGTATTTGGTAAAGTGACTAAGGGGATGGACGTCGTCGACAAAATTGCTCAGGTACGCACGGAGAACGTTGGCCCATACCAGAATGTCCCTTCTAAGCCGATCGTGATTACGTCGGTAAAAGTACTGCCATAATCTCTGACATTGAGTTTGATGCCATCATCTGAGATTCCCGCCGCTGTTGGCGGGAATTTTGTTTCTAGCGCTGCAAAAAATTCTTCAATAGCTGGTGGCCCTGCTCGCTTAAAATGCTTTCGGGATGAAACTGCACGCCCTCAACGTCTAGGGTACGATGCCGTACGCCCATTATCTCGTCGGGTTCGCCGTTGCGTTCACTCCATGCAGTAATCTCTAAGCAATTGGGCAGCGTCTCTTTTTCCAGAATCAATGAATGGTAGCGCGTTACCGTTAGCGGGTTATTTAAGCCATGAAATACGCCGCTGTTGGTATGGCGAATGGCGCTGGTTTTGCCATGCATGACCTGACGAGCGCGAACCACGTTGGCACCGAAAACCTGTCCTAAGGCCTGATGACCTAAACACACGCCTAACAAGGGTATTTTCCCTGCAAAGTGCTCGATAGCGGCTAGAGAAATCCCTGCATCATTTGGCGTACAAGGTCCCGGTGATATCACCATATGCGAAGGCGCCAGCGCTTCGATTTGCTCAAGAGTGAGATCGTCGTTGCGGCGAACGATAACGTCGACGTCGAGTTCGCAAAAGTATTGATAGAGGTTGTAGGTAAAGGAGTCGTAGTTATCGATCAGCAACAGCATCAGAGGTTCGCTTTGTACGGAAATGACATCAGATGCCCCGATGATAAATCATGCGAGGCATAAGTAAGAGCATAAGAAAGCCGGTGGTTATTTACGCCCGCCCATAATCGAGCCTAAAACGCCGCGCAAAATTTGGCGGCCTAGTGAACTTCCTACCTGACGCGCCATGCTTTTTGCGGCGGTTTGTACCACCCCATCTTTCTTGCCGCCGCGAGGACCGGTGGTGCCGAACAGAATTTCATTCAAGCTGCCCATCAATCCACCGCCTTCTTGCGCGTTGGCCTCTGGTTTTTTCACGTCCTCAGCGCTGGCCTTTTCATCGCCGCTTTCAACCGTGCTGAAACCCTGCTGGGTTATTTTTTCATAGGCGGATTCGCGATCGACGGCTTCGTCATAGCGACCATAAAGCGGCGAATGATTTAGGGCGTGATTCAATTCATCGGCGGTTAACGGCCCCATACGGGATTCGGGCGCGATAACCATCGCGCGCTCAACGATAGTTGGACGGCCGCTTTCATCCAGGAATGAAACCAATGCTTCGCCTACGCCCAGCTCGGTAATGGCCTGCTCGGTGCTGAATTCGGGATTTGCGCGCAGGGTTTGCGCTGCGGCTTTCACGGCTTTTTGATCGCGTGGGGTAAACGCGCGTAGCGCATGTTGAACGCGATTGCCCAGTTGGCCGAGAACGTTATCCGGGATATCCAGTGGGTTCTGGGTGACGAAATAGATCCCTACGCCTTTAGAGCGGATCAGGCGTACTACCTGCTCTATTTTATCCAGTAGGGCGCTAGGCGCGTCGTTAAACAGCAAATGAGCCTCATCGAAGAAGAACACCAGCTTTGGTTGCTCAACGTCACCGACCTCAGGCAGCTGTTCAAACAGCTCGGCCAGCAGCCATAGGAGGAATACCGAGTAGAGCTTCGGCTGATTGATAAGCTTGTCGGCGGCCAGCAGATTAATAATGCCTTGCCCGTTGGCGTCGCAGCGCATCAGATCTTTGATATCTAGCATGGGCTCGCCAAAGAAATGATCGCCGCCTTGCTGATCCAGCGTCAGTAATCCGCGCTGAATAGCGCCAATGGAAGCGGTAGAAATATTGCCATACTGGGTGGTGAACTGTTTGGCATTATCACCAACAAACTGCACTACGGCGCGGAGGTCTTTCATATCGAGCAGCAGCAGGTTGCTGTCATCGGCAATTTTAAACACCAGCTGCAATACGCCGGACTGCACATCGTTTAAATCCAGCAGGCGAGACAACAACAGCGGGCCCAAATCGGATACCGTGGCACGAATAGGGTGACCTTTTTCGGCAAAAATATCCCACGGAATGATCGGACACGCCTGCGGCGACCAGTCAGTGACCTGCAAAGCATCTAATCTTTTCTGTAATTTATCGGAAGGCGAGCCGGCAGCCGCGATGCCGGACAAGTCGCCTTTTACGTCGGCCAAAAATACGGGAACACCAATACGAGAGAACTGCTCTGCCATTTTTTGTAGGGTCACGGTTTTCCCCGTACCCGTAGCGCCGGTAATCAGTCCGTGGCGGTTGGCCAGCGCCGGAAGAAGTTGCAGCGTGACTTTTTGATTCTTAGCAATGGTAAGCGGAGCGCTCATGGTCAGTCCTTAAGTGAAGAGGCGGAACGTAACTTCCAAGTTCAAAGTATAAGCACGCTGAATCTTAGTCTCAACTTTAACCGCTGTAATTGGGCAGGGATATTTTGACAAAACAAACGCAAATTACGGTTGCCATGAAGTGATTTATTATGCATATTTTGTGATTATATTTTCATTTGATGGCTGGCAAATCGTTGCTGGCGATGCGAATAAGGTGGAAAAGTGATGGCGAAGCAGCAGGCAGTTGCAAGAGACACATTTGAAAAGGTGATGTTGCCTATCTATGCACCGGCGGATTTCGTTCCCGTGCGCGGTAAAGGAAGCCGAGTGTGGGATCAGCAAGGGCGAGAGTATGTGGATTTTGCGGGTGGTATTGCCGTGACTGCGTTAGGGCATTGTCATCCCGCGTTGGTCGCTGCGCTACATGAGCAAGGCGAAAAGCTGTGGCATGTGAGTAATGTTTTCACCAATGAGCCTGCGCTACGCCTTGCACAAAAACTGATTGATGCCACCTTTGCCGAACGTGTTTTTTTTGCGAACTCCGGCGCAGAAGCAAACGAAGCGGCGTTTAAACTGGCTCGCTACTATGCCTCCAGCAAAATTAGCCCCTATAAATCCAAGATCATTGCCTTCCACCATGCCTTTCATGGCCGTACGTTATTTACGGTTTCCGTTGGTGGTCAGCCAAAATACTCCGACGGCTTTGGCCCGAAACCTGCCGACATTGTGCATGTGCCATTTAATGATTTAGACGCCGTTCGCGCCGTTATCGACGATCATACCTGTGCGGTGGTGCTTGAACCCGTTCAGGGGGAAGGCGGCGTGATGCCCGCGACACAAAGCTTCTTGCAGGGCGTGCGTGAACTTTGCGATCGGCATCAGGCGCTGTTGGTTTTTGATGAAGTACAAAGCGGTATGGGTCGTACCGGTAAACTATTTACTTACATGCACTACGGTGTGACGCCGGATATTCTCACCACCGCCAAAGCCCTGGGGGGCGGTTTTCCGATTAGCGCCATGCTGACAACCCATGAAATTGCCAGTGCGATGCAGGTGGGAACTCACGGTACCACCTATGGCGGCAATCCATTGGCCTGTGCGGTTGCAGAGGCGGCTTTGAACGTCATCAATACACCTGAGGTGATGGCGGGAATTGAAGAGCGTCACGGCCTGTTTGTGGAGGCTCTGGAGAAGATCAATACCCAATACAATATCTTCACTCAGGTGCGTGGAATGGGACTGTTGCTGGGGGCTGAACTGAGCCCTGCCTATCACGGCAAGGCGCGAGATATCTTGCATGCCGCCGTGAGCGAAGGACTTATGCTGCTGAATGCAGGACCGGATATTCTGCGCTTTGCGCCATCGTTGGTTATCGAGTTTGCCGATATCCATGAAGGCATGGCACGGCTGGAAAAAGCCATTGCTAAAGTCGTGGGTGGTAATTAATCCCTGAGTTTACGGCTCATCCAAATTCCGTGGTGCGGTCGTTGCCGCCATGCTATCGACGAAATGGTATGCATGGCGCGTAAGTGCGCAATGATGCGTCGTAGATGCACTTCAATTTGGGTCACGGGCATGCCGTTAGTTTCTTGATCGTCAGATTGAAACACAGCGGCGTTGTCATTGAGCGTTGGACCATCGTGCTCCAAACGTTGCTGACAAAGCTGCAACGCAATTTCACACCGCTGTAAATAATCCTGTGCCAGATTCTCAGTGAGCATGTAGTGATCGCGTGCGAGGATCGTCATGGCATTGAGATGCTCAACGATAAACTGGCTGTGGGTGATCCACAGGCGCATATCCGTTAAATAACGTGAATCAAACCCCGGTTCCTGCATCGCCTGATTAAGCGAGGTAAAGACGGCGTTATGTGCCTGATTCACTTTCATGCGCGCATAGGCCAGTGCGGTTATTTTAGGTTCAGGCGACAGTAAAAGGCGAAGTTCGTCTTGGTAGGTTTCCAATGCCTGATGCGCATTTTTGCGCAGTAAGCCGCTTTGCCACTGGGGCCACAGCCAAATGGTGCTGGCAAAGGCAAGGATACAGCCGAGAACCGTATCGATGAGGCGGGGAACCAAGAAATGAATTCCATTAAGCTGTAACAGCTGAAGCGTATATACCGCCGTGATGGTGAAACCGATCACGGCCAGCCCGTAATTTTTCCTGAGAACCAAATAAGCTGCGATGGTTATCACCAGCATGCAGCTTAGCGTGACGTTCAGCGGTAGGTTGAGTTGAAGTAGTCCTGCGGCAACAATTAACCCAACGAAGGTACCCAGCGCACGGTGCTGGATCCTGACTCGCGTCGCGTTATAGCCATTTTGGATCACCAGCATGATCGTCAGTAAAACCCAATAGGGCTTTGGCAGATGGAATAACATGCCGAGGCTACTACCTGCCGCCAGCGTTATGCCTAAACGGGCGGCGTTGCGCAGCGCTACTGATTTTAACGAAAGATAAGCACGCAGCGCAGGCCAGAAAGGAAGCCGCTGCTGGGTGGACATCAGATTGCGTTGATATAATGGGCGTTGGCGTTCTAGCAGGCGAGCCACGCGGCTAAAATGGTAGTAACAGAATTTGCCAACGGGGTTATCTGGATGCTGATTGGCCAGCTTTTCGAGCGCTGATAGTTCAATATCCATCGAGAAGTGCTGAGGATAACGGTGGTACAGAATATCGTCGGCAACCGTTTTGAGCCGTTCTGTAATGACCTGAGCATTGCGGCGTATTATCGCTTCGGCTTGGCTTTTTTCTACCAGCTTTTGTACTTCATCAGGCTGAGACAGGCTAACGGTGATGTGTTCTTGTAAGTCTAGCGCGACCTGAAAATAGCGCAGCAGGCGTTTGTATTCTGGGTTGTGCACCAATGACAGCATGTGCATTTGTTGATAGATCTGGGTAATGAGATCCATCACTTTTTGCTGGCGTTGCAGCAACGGAGGCAGCGCGGTTTCAGGATCGATATGCTGAGTTAGTAGGCTGTATTTGGCTTCCATGTAGTCGCCAAGCTGGATGTATAGCTGGCTTAGGTTTTCGCGGATCGGTTGCCCTTTCCACAACAGGAACCAAAACCAAGTGAAGGCGCCATACCAAATCGTGCCGACAATATACAGCAGTGGCCCGTGCCAGATAGGCACGCTTCCAGCCATACTCAGGGTAAAAATAGAGGCAACCAGCGCAGCAGGCATGAGCCGCGCGTGAAGTGGGCTAATCTCACCGTTAACGCCCAGTAACAAGGCTAAACCGAGCATGATCAACGGTAGGGGAATTTGCCAGAGTAAGCATTGCTGTAGCAGAAAACTGCTGAAGGCAAATAAGCTGCCGCCAACGACTAATCGTTTGATAAAGCGTTTATGAGGTGTATCGAGCCCAGCGATATTGCAGCAGGCGGGAACTAAAGAGAACATCAGCCCGAGTTGTAGATTACCTATCAACAGGCCGAATAGCACAGGAAGACACAGCACCAGCGTTTGACGCAGTGCGTAGTTGACTTCCGGGTGGTAGATGAACCGCCGCCACATAGCTAAAGAAACCCGTGCAGCAAGGCTACACGGGCATCATTTATCAGCGAGTGCCGTAAACGACGATGGTTTTTCCGTGTGCGGAGATCAGGTTTTGATCTTCCAGCATCTTCAGAATACGACCAACGGTTTCACGGGAACAGCCAACGATCTGGCCGATTTCCTGACGAGTGATCTTGATCTGCATACCATCTGGATGAGTCATGGCATCCGGCTGTTTGGCCAGATTAAGCAGGGTCTGAGCGATACGACCGGTTACGTCCAAGAACGCAAGGTTGCCGACTTTTTCAGAGGTAACCTGTAAACGGCTAGCCATCTGAGCAGACAGGCGCATCAGAATATCTGGATTGACCTGAATGAGCTGGCGGAATTTCTTGTAAGAAATTTCAGCCACTTCACAGGCGGTTTTTGCACGAACCCAGGCGCTACGTTCTTGCCCTTCCTCAAATAAGCCTAGTTCACCAATGAAATCGCCCTGATTCAGATAAGAAAGGATCATTTCTTTGCCTTCTTCATCTTTAATCAATACAGCAACGGAGCCCTTAACGATGTAGTACAGGGTTTCAGCCTTTTCACCTTGGTGGATCAGGGTACTTTTGGACGGATACTTGTGGATATGGCAATGAGACAAGAACCATTCAAGAGTCGGGTCTGTTTGCGGTTTGCCGAGAACCATTCGCTATTATCCTCTGTTGTTATCGCTGCCCTAATATCGGGATACTGATCCTGACAGTGTGCTTATCGTGGCACGGGGCTTTGCTTATTAACTTGTTATAGCACTTCATAATCGAGATATAGAGTAATAGGCTAAGGTAATTATTTCCTATAGTTATTGATCTATACCCGTTTCAATCCATAAAGATCCATTTCGGCATAGTTTGTAGCACAGCTTTGTGCAGGTGTCTTGTGTTGTCTCGCTTCAGCATCAAGAAGTGAGGCCTCGGATTGCCTGTTTTTCATAGAAAGCGTAGTCTGATGCCAAAATTTAACCAAAGGGGTGATAAACATGCAGGCACGAGTGAAATGGGTTGAAGGGATGACTTTTCTGGGTGAATCTGCTTCAGGACACCAGATCCTTATGGATGGAAACGCTGGCGATAAAGCACCAAGCCCAATGGAAATGGTGCTCATGTCTGCGGGCGGATGCAGTGCGATTGACGTGGTGTCTATTTTGCAGAAAGGGCGAATGGACGTGCGCGACTGTGAAGTGAAATTAACCTCTGAGCGCCGCGAAGAAGCTCCTCGTTTGTTTACTCACATTAATCTGCATTTTATCGTCACCGGCAAAGGGCTGACCGATAAAGCCGTTGAACGTGCGGTTGCATTATCTGCTGAAAAGTATTGCTCGGTAGCGCTGATGTTAGGCCAAGCGGTGAATATTACCCACAGCTTTGAGGCTATCGTGGTTGAGTAACGACTACTCCCAAGCATAGTTCTGGCATTCCCAACGCAATAAATCCAAGAATCGCCGTGCTGTTAAGGTTAGCGGCGATTTTCGTGAATAGAACACGCAATACTGAGCGGTGGGTAGATCGTCGATAGGCAATGAACAGAGTGTATTCTCTAGCCCCAGTGGCGCCCGCATCGCCCGAGCCACGATGGTAAGGTATTGTGCCTGTTGTACCATGCTTAATGCGCAAACCACGGAGTCGGTTCGGATCGGTGATTGGCTAAGCTGGAGGTAAAAATTCCCCATCGCTAATTCTAGCTGTTGGTAGTAGCCCATATCAGTTTCGGGTATCAACCATTTTGCGTGCTTCAACTCTTCTAACGATTTTGCCTGAGCAAATGGGTTGTCTCGGTGGGCGATAATGCAAAAGGGCGATTCAAACAGCGGCTCACGTACGAGATCCATTGGCGTCGTTTCAGCGGTTAATGTGCCGATGGCGAAATCTAATTTGCCTTCACGTAAAGCCGGTAGAAGCGTCGAGAGCTGAGCCTCTTTGGCATGTATGTTGGCCTGTGGAAACTGACACTTAAAGGTATCAGCCGCTTGGGGAAACACGGTTAAGGTAATTAGCGAAGAAAAACCTACGGAGACAGAGCCTTGAGAATATTGGCTAATTTGTTCAATTTCGTCTGCCGCACGTTGTAATTCCTCCAAAATAAGCTGCGAGCGTGCCGCAAATGCGCTGCCTGTTTCAGTTAGCATCATTCCTTTGGCCCCGCGCACGATAAGCTGTGTGTTTAACGTATGCTCCAATTCCTTAATTGCTCTGCTTATTGCCGGCTGTGACTGGTTTAACGCGCGCGCTGCTGCGCGAATACTTCCTCGGCGAATCACTTCCTGAAACGTTTTTAGCTGCTGGATCTTTGGCAGATATTTCACCGCGCTTCCCCTATCAATAAAAAGCATCACTCCCAAAAAAATGACATCTTACACAGTGTGGGTAAAGACGATATTTTCATCAATGCCATCTGGCGCGCAGTTAATAAAAAAAAGCGATGCACATCACATAAGCACCCTTATACCTTTGAGCCTCAGTCAGGGTTGACGCCGTTTAGCGAGGAGTTTGGCTATGCAATTTCAGCGCCGTTCATTGATGATTTTTTTACTGTTTATCGGTTACGCCGTTGTTTATATCGATAAAACCGTGGTGGGGTTTGCTCTGTTGCCTATCGAGCGGGAGTTTTCTCTCCAGCCTGAACAATTAGGCTATATCACCGGCATTTTTTTCCTCGCTTACTCTATTTTTCAGATCCCGGCCGGTTGGCTTAACGATCGCTTTGGATTCAAAAAAGTCTTGTGTAGCTCACTTTTTCTGGTGGGTGGGTTTGCCATGTGTTTTGGCTGGTTGGGGCTCACCTTTGGTTTATTGCTGACGTTTCGTTTTCTTGCGGGGATGGGGCATGCGGGTTACCCAACCTCCTGTGCTAAAGCGGTAACGGCGAATTTCGCCGTAGAACAGCGTACTTTTGCGCAGTCTATTCTGCTGTCTTCGGCAGGGTTAGCTATGACGTTAGGCCCGTTAGTGGCAGTGTATTGCCTTGAGCATATCGGTTGGCGTGGATCCTTTGTTTCGCTCGGGGTTTTGGCATTTATCATATCTGGCTGCATTTTGTGGTTGGTTCCCAACCCACAGCGGGCGTTGTCAATATCTTCAACCCCAAGGCCGAGCGTGTCTTATCGCCAACTGTTGAAGAGCCCTATCGTAATTTTACTGTTTATCGCCATTTTTTGTTTGAACATACCTTCTTACGGCCTGATGGCATGGCTGCCTAAATTCTTGGTGCAAAACCGCGGGCTACCGCTGAGCGTATCTAGCTTAGTCGCGGCGGCGGGCGGGCTGGGGATATGGATTTCGTCTTTGTGCACCGGTTATTTCGTTGGCAAATTCATGCAGGGAAAAGAGCACAAAGTGGTTTGCACGTGTTCGTTGCTTAGTGCGGTGTGTATTGGGTTGGTTTACGCCACGTCTTCGGCTATTTCAGCCAGTCTGTTTTTATTCTTCGGTTATGTGTTTCTCATGGCGTCATTTGTCACCGTTTTCACTTTGCCGATGAAACGTTTACCGACTGATGTCATGGGAGCCGCGATGGGGATTATTAACACCGGTGGTACCTTGGGCGGCTTTATTGCCCCGATTGCTATGGGATATCTGGTGAAGATGAGTCCAGGCTATTTTTCTACTTTTGTTTTTCTGGTTGTGGTCATGATTGTCTCAGGGCTAGTGATCCTGCCGTTGGCAGGTAAAAACTATAGTCCAGTTCGTGAAGCTGCGTAGTAGGGGAGATGTACGATGAAATTTGAACTTGATGCCATGTTGTTATCTGTCATGCCGGATGTTATTCGTTGGCGCCGCCATATCCATGCACATCCCGAGCTCTCCTTCCAAGAGCAGAAAACAGCCGACTATATTGCCGACGAGCTGTCTAGCGTAGGGGACATTTCGATATCGCGCCCGACCAATAACAGCGTGGTTGTTGATTTAGTGGGGGCATTGAGTGGGCCTCGTTATGCGTTACGTGCTGATATTGATGCATTACCGATTCAGGAAGAGAGCGAAGAGCCTTTTGCATCAACTCATGCTGGCGTGATGCACGCGTGCGGCCATGATTCACATGCGGCGATGTTGATGGGGGCGGTCAGCGTTTTAGCACAATGCCGTCGTTATCTGCGTGGTCAGGTGCGGTTTATATTCCAGCACGCCGAAGAACTTCCGCCCGGTGGAGCCCAAGAGCTGATTAAGCTGGGTGTTTTAGACGGCGTGGAGATGATTTTTGGTTTACACGTCATGCCGAATTTCCCAACAGGGGTTGTGGGCTGGAAGCCCGGCGTATTTTGCGCATCCAGCGACAACTTTGATATCACTATCAAAGGAAAAGGTGGCCATGGCTCCATGCCGCAGCTGTGCATTGACCCGGTGGTTATTGGTGCTGAGGTGGTTACTGCGATGCAAAATATCGTTGCGCGTAAAATCGATCCTTTGCAGACACCAGTATTAACCGTTGCGACGTTTAGATCTGAGGGGGGCTATAACGTGATCCCTCAAACGGCTTCTTTGGCCGGGACTTTGCGCACTCATGTGGCTAGCGTGCGTGAAAAGGTGCCGCAGCTTGTTGAGCAAACCGTTGCGGGAATTACGCAGGCGCACGGCGCGGATTATGACATTCGCTGGACGCGAGGCTACACAATCGGTAATAACGACGTTGAGGCGAGTCGGATTGCGCGTGAGGTTATTGAACAGCAGCTCGGCAAAGAGACCGTGCTTGAAATGCCTGCACCGATGTTTGGTGGTGAAGACTTCTCTTTTTATCTGGAAAAAGTACCAGGCTGTTTTCTGTTTATCGGCAGCGGTAATGAAAATTTGGGTGCGGTTTATGGCGTCCACAACCCAAAATTTAAATTAGATGAGGACGCTATGCGTATCGGCCTGAAGCTACATCTGGGCTTTATTCAGTATTTATTAATGACAGAATAATCAGCGCGGTTATTCGATTTTTTTCCCTTCGATCAGGCGTTGCACCAGCGGCGTCATGATCAGCTCCATAGCTAGCCCCATTTTTCCACCAGGAACCACCAACGTGTTGATGTGTGAAATAAATGAGCCCTGCAGCATTGCCAGAAGATAGGGAAAATCAATGTTGTCTAAGCCTTGGAAATGGATCACGACAAAGCTTTCATCGGATGAAGGGATAGCTTTGGCAGCAAAAGGATTGGAAGTATCGACCGTAGGCACCCGCTGGAAGTTAATATGGGTGCGAGAGAACTGCGGCGTGATGTAAGTGATGTAATCTTCCATTGAACGTACCACCGAATCCATCACGGCTTCACGTGAATGGCCGCGTTCGCCGGTGTCTCGTACTAATTTTTGGATCCATTCCAGATTGACGATAGGGACCACGCCTACCAGTAAATCGACGTGCTGAGCTACATTGTGCTGCTGGGTGACAACGCCGCCGTGTAGCCCTTCGTAAAAGAGTACATCGGTGGGTTCTGGCAGTGCTTCCCATGGGGTAAACGTGCCTGGAACTTGATTGTAGGGAACGGCTTCATCGTAGGTATGCAGATATTTACGGGAACGTCCGCGCCCATGCTGGCCGTATTCAAGAAAGCTTTGTTCTAGAAAAGAGAAATCATTGGCTTCGGGGCCGAAATAGCTGATGTGGCGGCCTTGCTCGCGAGCCTTACGAATAGCCGCGTCCATTTCGGGCCGGGTGTAACGATGAAAACTATCGCCTTCTAATTCAGCGGCTTTCAGATGGAATTGCTGAAAGATTTTACGAAAGGCAACGCTGGTGGTGGTGGTGCCGGCCCCACTGGAGCCGGTCACAGCAATAATCGGGTGTTTGGCTGACATAGATAACACGACTCCAGTGGTTGGGGCTAAACGGTTTATCTGAAACCGTAATAATTAATATCTATGGTTGTATCCTGAATCTGGATATCGCTCCACTCTTTTGGTTTTGTTTTTAGCTGACCATTCAAAATGATGCTTTTGAGCTTAGTGCTATCGCGCTTGTTTTTATCCAAATACTCATCAAAGTCCATTTTACTAATCATGGTCCATTTCCCCTCGCGTTGGGCATAGACTTGGCAGAATGGGTTTTGAGGATCGCTGAAGCTACACAAGATAGGCTCTTGTATTCCATCGGCATTGAGATCTAACGTTGTCAAAACGCAACTATGTGCAAGCAGATAGCAATCGTCTATGCGCTCTCCCCGATAAGTATTTTCTGATAAAGACGCCCACCAGCTTAATTCAGGAGATGTGACTCCTGTCGCCAGCTGTATATTTTTACGTGCGAGCTCCACCGTAAATATCGCGGGTTTCTGTTTGTCCTCATCGCGGTAAGAACCCCAGCGACTGGTTTGTATCAGTATTTTTTCTAGCTTGAATTTTCGGCTAGGATCGCTAACGAATTTGGCATCATGACGTAGCGCCTGAAGCGCATTGTTGCCCCTACGACCTGTATCAAAACGCAGCATGGCGAGATCCAGCTTATCCGGAGATGTCTTTCCAGCGGTATAACGCTGCATTTGATCGTTTACGCTAATGCGGTACGGGTCGATGATCGGCGAGTTGCAAAGAATCAGAATCGCTGCGATTAGGCACATCATCTTTTTGTTGATGCTACCCAGAGGGTGAAGCCAGAGGGCGTGTTTGCGTAATACGGCGGCTGCGTAGGCAAGGCTCAGACAAAGCGAGAGCCCAACAACGACAGCGGCCCATAGTCGGTCTGGTGTCCAGCCATATTGCACGATCCTGAGACCTAAATAGTACGTGGACAATATCGCGTAGATGGGCAAAACAAGCAGCGAACCGTTGATGATATAGCGAATGACTTTTGGATAGGGTTTCTTCTCGATATTGTCGGCGCTGAGGTGTACCGCATTAACTAGCAGAGCCAACAGAAGAGACATGGTGGTAAGCAGCGTAGTTGCTGACGACCACTGCTTGGTTAAGGCGTTTATCCCTGTAAAAGGTAGACTGAAGATAAAAATCAGAGCGAAAAAAGATAGTAGCGGAAGCAGACCTTTAACCATCAATGAGAGTAGTTTGCGAACGGTGATGACCAGCTTTGGGTTAGTTCGACAGATGAGAACGCCAATGGCAAGAACTACGCTATTGGCAAGATATGCGGATATTTGGTGTTTAAAGAAAAGATTGTAAAAGAAATCAATCCCAATCAATTTGAAGAGGCCTGCACCCAGCGACAAAATTGCCCACATTAATCCCGCAATAAGCAGGGTTAATACTACGGTGATGGTATTTTTCCAAATAGAGTCGTGCAAATCAGGGTAGTGGGTTGGCGAGTTAGGGTTCTCGATTCGCACCTGCAGCCATGGCAGGGTGACAAATATAATCGCGGCAAGAGAAAAATAATATGTCGTTAGTATGTTGGTTCCATAATCCCTGATACCGACATCGTTCCAATTTACCCAAGCTATCATGGCGGCAAAAATAACGGTGTAGATAAGCAGTGCTTTCCAGAGCGTTTTGTCGCGTAGTGTATTAACTGACAAAACGAACAGTAAGGGCAGAGATAATGAGAGTGCCTGCACATAAAGCAGTGCAGAGCGGTGAGCTAACATCCATTCACGAGTATTGAAATCGTTGCACAGATAGAGCAGGCCGCCTTGTATGAGGCACACTAAAATAATCACTATGCGTGTATTGAGCGGTACATTGGAAGGCGATATTTTTTGTTCGGCGCTATGCTGCGAAGTGTGTTGCGAGAGTAGAGACATCCATGCTTCTCCTGATTGTTTAAGCGTCTGTTTTGACATCAAACCAGTCAAAATATTTGGATGTCTTTACTTAATATTGGTTTTATTCAACGGATATGCAAAGGTTACTCATACTCTTCAGGTGCATCTCGGAATTGCCCTTTGGGCATGATATTGACTGTTTCATGTAGCTCAGACCACACTAAAACGGCGTCACCATTTTTTAGCTGTCGGCGCACATCTTCAACCTTCTGCGTCAATGATTTTTCATGTATGCCATAGTCCGTGCCTTCGCGTAAAACGAAGGATTCGATCAAACTATCCAGCGTATCTGCGGCCAAATTCTCCCAAGGGATAATCACTGTGTATTCTCCAAAAATGGGGTTAACCAAGAGGGGATGCGTTGTTCCAACCACATCTGAGGTTTCCTAAAACTGCCACCGATGAAGCCAACGTGTCCACCAAATTCGGTAAGCTGATATTCAATATTAGGCGGTAAATCTTCCGGCTGTGGGATCACTTCCGGCGTCATAAACGGATCGTCTTTCGCGTGGATGATGAGCAGCGGCACGGTTATCTTTGGCAGCAGCGGTAGGGCGCTACAGCGACGGTAGTAGTCCGTTGCGTTATCAAATCCGTGGATGCGTGAGGTGATCACATCATCGAAATCGCGAATGCGTTTTAAGCCTTTCAGCGTTTTTAAGTTCAGCGGTAAGGTGTTTGGGTAGCGCTCGAGCTTACGCTGGGCGTTCTGTTTTAGCTGGCCTAATAGATAGCTTTGATAAACGCGCGAAAAGCCTTGTTCTAGCCGATATGAGCAGGGCTCTAGCATCAATGGAGCGGAAACAATGACGGCGGCATTGAGCGTAGCATTTGCGCCTTCTTGCCCTAAATAGTAAGCCAGCATGTTTCCGCCGAGTGAAATACCCACGGCGGCGGTCGGTGCCTCGCCGTATGTTTCGCGCAGCCAGTTGAGAAAGAAGCGCGCATCTTCGGTTTCACCGGAATGGTAGATACGGCTCATTTTATTCGGTTCTCCGCTGCAGCCCCGAAAATGCATTACTACGCCTAGCCATCCGGCTTCTTTCCACGCATGCAGCAAACCATGTGCATAGGGGCTGTAGAAACTGCCTTCCAAACCATGGAACAACACCACCCGTGGTTTATGTTGCGCCTGTTCTGGCGGCTCGCTCCAAGCTAAGTCAATGAAGTCGCTGTCGGGTAAGGCTAAGCGCTGCCAATGTGGCTGCAGTAACGGCTTGCGCCGAAACAGCCTTGGCAAAATAGTTTGCAGGTGCGGGTTACTTATCCCGCGCATAGGAGAGAATTGATTATTCATAATGTGATTAATTTTCATGTCATCGTTCTTGTGCGATCAATATCACACTGATAGCTTCAAGGTCACGACAAACATAAAAGGGTGGGAGTACCCAACAAATGGAACTTGGTCTATTTCTTTCAATGCTAGGGTTTTTGTGGGTAGCGGCGATCACGCCTGGGCCAAATAATATGCTGCTGACCTCGTCGGGGGCGAACTTTGGTTTTATGCGTTCGGTGCCGTTGATGTTGGGTATTATGCTTGGAATGCAGTCTCTGCTGCTTTTAGTGGCGTTTGGCGTTGGTAGCCTGTTGCTGGTTTATCCAACGCTGCATACCGCCCTAAAAATATTGGGTAGCTTATATCTGCTGTACATCGCTTGGAAAATCGCGACGTCCAGCTATGAAAAACTTGATCCCACGGCGGTAAAAGTCAAAAAACCGGTTAACTGGTACCAAGGCTGGCTGCTTCAGTTTTTAAACCCCAAGGCATGGCTTATGGGATTAGGCGCCGTAGCCAGTTTCAGCCTTGCGGGTTCTGAATATAATCATTCCATTATTGCGATCAGCATCGCGATGGTTTTGGTTAATTTAGTATCCGGTATTATTTGGCTGGGTTTTGGCACCGTGATTGGCCGCTTGCTGAACAGCCGTCGGGCTTGGTTTACGTTTAATATCTCTATGGGATTGCTGACGGCGGCCTGTGTACTGTTAATTTGGAATTAAGTGGTTTTTATTTATTTTCTGCACAGCATAGTAGTGTGGGATATAACCAATATTATTAATTGTATTTAATAATATTGGTTTATTTTTATAAGTTTATTAAATGTATTTTTCTTTGTCTGCTTTTTTTATTGTTTTAACCTCAAATTGTTCTCCAGAGTTTTTTTTGTTGGGGATGTTCGAGTTATTTAATTGACGTGTTTTTATAACTTGATGAGATGTTTGCATGAGCTTTCATGTGGATAAATAATAAATATCAATAGTAGCAAAGGCGGATATATGCGTAAGGTGAAAACATTGGCAGTTGCCCTTTCAGTTTTCTTTTGTTCTTTTTCTTATTCACAAAACTTGTGGATTAATATAAAAAACAATAGCACTGACAGCGGAAATGAATTGGCCATTAAAAATGCAAAAGTTGGCGATTTTAAATTGCCATTATCACAGCCCTCTGGTTTGAGTAAAAATGAAAGAGGGTGGGAAGTTGAGGGATTAGATAGCAATGGGAAGGTATTATCTCAGACTTTTATTATGGACGGTTCTCTGCGTCGTTTCGAAACCTTCGATCCACAGAAGAAAACGGTTTCTCAGGTAAAATATGTTGCTTTCCATGATTCAGAAATACGTGCAATCATCCCCTTCTCTGACGCACTCGCTAAAGTACATGTTTACCCAGTAAATATTCAAAAAACAGCTCAGAAAGGGGTGCTTAAAGAGAGCAAGCCTTTTGAAGTGACGAGACAGCAGATTGAAAAAGTGGCTAAAAACTTATCATCTTCTTCTGATTCAAAGAAAAAACTCCATTCTCAAGTTGTTACGTCTAAAGATAGCGCAGTATCGAAGCCTATGACTATTGCCATAATGGGCGATGGCTATACTCAAGATGAAATGGGACAGTGGAAGAGTGATGCGGATGGCATTATTAAAGGTTTTATGTCCGATCCATTAATTAATTCACTAAAAGATAAGTTTAAATTTGTTCGTGTCGATGTGGTAAGTAATGAATCAGGTGTGAGTAATATAACAAACTATTATGATTTCTATGATACGGCCCTAGGTACTATAATGGGCTGTTCTGGTATCGAACGTTTGCTTTGTGTCGATACCTCAGCCGCCACTTCAGCAGCCGATAATGCATTAGGCGTTGGTGGCTATGACCAGATATTAGTTGTAGCTAATACCTATGATTATGCTGGTGCAGGCTATACCGATGCACATATTGGGACTTTAACGCTTAATGATCAGTCTATCGAAATTGCACTGCATGAGTTTGCTCACTCCGCTTATAATCTTGCCGATGAATATGATGATGATGGCGGTAATTGTGATACGGCCAATGAGCCAACTGCGGCAAATGTGACCTTAGAAACTCAAAGAAAATATATTAAATGGGCAAGTCTGATCAAACCTGAAACGGCAATACCAACATCAGATCAAACGGCTGGCGTTGTCGGTTTATTTCGCGGCGCAGAATATTGCCCGAATGGGAAATATCGTGCAACCTACGATTCTAAGATGAGAACGCTATCTACTCCTTGGTATGCGGTTAATGAAGCACGCATTCGTGAAGTGATGAGCCACTATGGACAATAAATTACACTTAAAAGTGTGACGCTCTTTAATATTGGTTAATGAGTACATGTTTTACGGATCATGTACTCATTTAGCTAGATTTATTTGGTCTTTATCACAACGCCTTTCGGTTACTTCAGTTACTGACCTATCTTGCTACGGTTTCCATAGTTAGCGGATCAGTAAGCTGCAATTATCTCTATTTGGAATAAAGAATACTTTTTTATTCCTTCTTAACTAAATCGTGCTCAGCTAAAACTGTGTTCAACGCAGGGCATTGTGCTCCTGATACAGAAAAATAAGCGGAGCAGATGATGACGAACAAAACTTTTTCTTTACGTAGCGTGGCTGCGTTTCTCACCCTCTCGTTAGCCGCAACGAGTGCGTACGCACTTGATGTAACCGTGGCGTATCAAACCTCCGCAGAACCGGCCAAAGTGGCACAGGCAGATAATGCCTTTGCCAAAGCCTCAGGCGCGAAGGTGGATTGGCGTAAGTTCGACAGCGGCTCAAGCGTGGTGAAAGCCTTAGCTTCCGGCGACGTGCAGATTGGCAATATTGGGTCTAGCCCGCTGGCTGCGGCGGTGAGCCAAGGACTGCCGATTGAGGTTTTTCTGCTGGCCTCTCAGTTGGGTAACTCAGAAGCGCTGGTGGTGAAAAAAGAGATTAAATCCCCCCAAGATCTTATCGGTAAGCGCATTGCGGTTCCTTTTGTGTCTACCACCCATTACAGCCTGCTTGCGGCGCTTAAGCATTGGGGTATCAAACCCGATCAGCTCACCATCCTAAATCTTCAGCCACCGGCGATTGCGGCGGCGTGGCAGCGCGGTGATATCGATGGTGCTTATGTTTGGGCGCCTGCGGTTAACGAATTGGCGAAAACCGGCAGCGTATTAACTGACTCAGAACAGGTCGGCAAATGGGGCGCACCAACGCTGGATGTATGGGTCGTACGTAAAGACTTCGCGCAGCAGCATCCCGATGTCGTAACCGCATTTGCGCGCACGACGCTAGCGGCACAAAAGGCCTATTTGGCCGCGCCCGATCAGTGGCTAAAAGACGGGCAGAACGTCGACAAGCTCTCTAAGCTGAGCGGAGTACCGCAAGATCAGGTTCCGGGATTGGTGAAGGGAAACCGTTATCTGCCCGTTGCCGAGCAGGTTAACGAGCTGGGCCAACCGGTAGATAAAGCCATTCATGATACCGCCGTATTTTTACAGCAGCAGGGCAAAATTCCTCAGGTGGCCGCAGATTACCGCAGCTTTGTGAATAACCAGTTTGTGAAGCAAGTGCAGGCTGAACCTCAGTCATAAGGAGCTACCCATGCTGTCAGTGAATCATCTCAGTGCTTCCTATGATGGAAAACCTGTTCTGGAAGACGTCTCATTACAAATTGCGAGTGGGCAGCTGGTGGTGGTGCTCGGGCCGTCTGGGTGTGGAAAAACCACGTTGTTGAATCTGGTGGCGGGGTTTAGCCAGCCAGATTCGGGTTCGATAACGCTGTCTGGCCGTGAGGTCACAGGACCAAGTGCGGAGCGCGGGGTGGTATTTCAAAATGAAGGCCTGCTGCCGTGGCGAAATGTTTTAGCCAACGTAGTGTTTGGTTTGCAGTTACAAGGCGTGGCGCGCGATGAGCGAGACGCTATTGCGCTACGGATGCTGCGCTTGGTTGGGCTAGAAGGCTATGAACGGCACTTTATCTGGCAGCTATCGGGCGGAATGCGCCAGCGAGTTGGCATCGCCCGTGCTTTGGCGGCGAACCCACAGCTGTTGTTATTGGATGAACCTTTCGGCGCACTCGACGCGTTCACGCGTGAGCAAATGCAAGAATTGCTGCTAAGCGTTTGGCGTAAAACGGGTAAACAGATTTTGTTGATTACTCATGATATTGAAGAAGCGGTGTTTTTGGCCTCTGAACTTATCCTGTTGTCGCCGGGGCCGGGGCGCATTGTTGAACGCTTGGCGCTGAATTTTGGCCAGCGCTATGCCGATGGTGAGCCATGCCGAGCGATTAAATCCGATCCCGCGTTTATTGAACGTCGCGAATATGTGCTTGGCCGCGTCTTCGAGCAGCGGACACCGCATGCGCAAGGAGTTTGGTCATGAGTCTTCATTCCACGCTGAAAGGTAATACCGCTGAGGACACGCACAAAACAGCCATATACCAGAAGAAAAGAGCTATCCCATCAAACGTGATCATCAGCGCACTCACGCTGCTGACCATTTTATTGGTCTGGTGGGCTGTAACCGCGATGCAGCTTATTAGCCCACTGTTTCTGCCCGCACCTCAGCAGGTACTTAAGCAACTGGTGAGCATCAGCACGCAGGGCTTTATGGATGCGACGTTGGGGCAACATTTAGCCGCTAGCTTGGGGCGTATTCTGGTCGCGCTGCTTGCCGCCGTGGTTATTGGGGTTCCTGTGGGAATTGCGATGGGGCTCAATCCTACCGTACGCGGTATTTTGGACCCCATTATTGAAATCTATCGTCCGGTGCCGCCGCTGGCCTATCTTCCGTTGATGGTTATCTGGTTTGGCATTGGTGAAACATCCAAAATATTGCTGATTTATCTCGCGATTTTTGCGCCTGTTACACTGGCCGCTGCCGCAGGTGTGCGGAGCGTAGAGCAAGTTCGTGTGCGTGCGGCTCAAGCGCTGGGGGCAAATCGCTGGCAGGTGTTGTGGTATGTGGTGCTTCCCAATGCCTTACCTGAAATTTTAACAGGCCTGCGCATCGGGCTCGGCGTGGGTTGGTCTACGCTGGTGGCCGCAGAGCTGATTGCCGCGACGCGCGGTTTAGGATTTATGATTCAGTCCGCTGGTGAGTTTTTAGCTACGGATGTTGTTATCGCTGGCATTAGCGTTATTGCGTTGATTGCTTTTGCATTGGAATTGGGCCTGAGAGCCTTGCAGCGCCGCTTAACCCCGTGGCATGGAGTGAAAAAATGAATGAACGCCTCGCTATTCAACCTTTAAGCCCTGCCATTGGTGCCGTCGTTAGCAATATAGACCTCACCCGCCCGCTGAGTGATTCACAGTTTGAACAGCTCTATCACGCACTGCTAAAGCATCAGATATTGTTTGCGCGCGGGCAGGCTATTACACCGTTGCTGCAACGTGAGCTGGCATCACGTTTTGGTGATTTGCATATACATCCGGTTTATCCTCATGCGGCTGGCGTGGAAGAAATTATTGAGCTCGACACGCATAACGATAACCCTCCGGATAACGATAACTGGCACACCGACGTGACTTTTATCGAGAATCCACCAATGGGCGCGATTTTAGCCGCTAAACGCCTGCCAGAAGTCGGTGGCGATACGCTGTGGTCGAGCGGCATTGCCGCCTTCGAGGCGCTTTCACCTCAGCTCAAGGCATTATTGAGCGGCCTACAAGCCGAGCATGATTTTGAAAAGTCGTTCCCTGAATATAAGCATCTGCGCTCGGAAGAGGAGCACCAGCGCTGGCAGCAGGCAAAACGTCAGCATCCGCCTCTGTTGCATCCGGTGGTGCGAGCGCATCCTGTGAGTGGGCGTCAGGCGCTATTCGTGAACGAAGGATTTACCACGCGTCTGGTGGGCATTCCTCAGCAAGAAGGCGATGCGCTGTTACAGTTCCTTTTCCGTCATACGACTAAGCCTGAATTCCAAGTTCGCTGGCGTTGGCAGCAGGACGACATTGCGATTTGGGATAACCGCGTGACCCAGCATTATGCCAATGCAGACTATTTGCCTCAGCGCCGAATTATGCATCGAGCGACTATTCTGGGTGATAAGCCGTTTTATCGCGGTGAAACGAAGGGTGCTTAGAGACTGATACACAACAGAGTGCAGCCAACGAACGAGGTATTCCTTGCGGAATACCTCGACGTAAGGTCGCTTACCGTTTAGATGCGTAGGCTAAAACGGCTGCAACCTCTCTATTACCGTTTTTGATGTGTATTTCACACAGGTATCCATGTGTGATCCCAATGAACGCCAGAAGAGTTATACAGACGATCAATAGACACCAAATAACAGTTTTTTGTGGCATTTTTGGTTTTCCTTTTCCTTGTTTTACAACGGGGAAGAGGCTAACCTCACACTGCTGAGTATGAGGGTTGGCCTCACCTTGATTTAATATCAGGTGGGGCTTTTTCCTATCTGCCATACCACTCTATGCTTAAGACAGACAGTCCTAAGCACCCAAGCGCAGAGTAAATACGCTTTCAGGTGCTTAACAGCGGGTTTGTGAGATTATGCGAAGTGGATTCCAGCGAATATTTCATCGCTGGCAATCGATTACAGCCTCTTTGCGAGGCTTATTCGCTTTCAGCCTCAAAGGCTTTGGTCATGACTTCCAGCTTTTCCTGCCCATCTAACCATTCCATCTCAGCTTCTTCTAGCGCGGCTTTGGTTTGATTCTGCTGCTGTAGGCATTCAGTCAGCTCCGCTTTGCGGCTGATGTCATACAGTTCGCTATCGGCCAACTTTTCTTCGAGTACGGCTAACTGCGTGCTCAGTTTTTCCATTTGCTGCTCCATCTTCATGATGTGCTTACGGATCGGCTGAGTCTGGGTGCGGAATTCGGCGGCACGGCGCTTTTGATCTTTGCGCGCCTGAGCGCTGTTTCCGCTAGTTTCGCCTTCGCTCTTATTGGAGTCTTGCTGTGCCTGTTGACGTTGTAGGTCAATCATCCACTGTTGATAATCTTCCAGATCGCCAGCAAACGACTCAACTTGACCATCGTGTACCAAGTACAGATCGTCGGTCGTTGAACGTAGTAAGTGACGATCATGGGAAACCACCACCAACGCGCCTTCGAAGTCGATGAGGGCTTCGGTCAGCGCTTGACGCATGTCTAAATCGAGATGGTTAGTCGGTTCATCGAGCAGTAATAGATTAGGGCGCTGCCATACGACCAGAGCTAATACCAGACGCGCTTTTTCGCCGCCGGAAAAACGCGCGGTGTGCTCGGTGACTTTATCGCCGCGGAAACCAAAACCACCTAGGTAGTCACGCAGTTGCTGTTCCGTTTCGCGTGGGGCGATACGGGTAAGATGCTGCAACGGCGATTCATCTGCGCGTAAATACTCCAACTGATGCTGAGCGAAGTAGCCTAACTTCACGCCTTTGGCTAAACCGATTTCGCCTTTTTGCGGCGCTAATTCACCGGCCAGCAGCTTGATTAGCGTGGATTTACCTGCGCCGTTGCGGCCTAGCAGGCCAATGCGAGAACCGGGAACCAGATTCAGCTTGATGGAATCCAGAATAGTTTTGTCACCGTAGCCGGCGCTCACTTTTTCCATGCGCAGCAATGGATTAGGCAGGCTCTCTGGTTCGCGGAAGCTGAAGTGGAATGGATTGTCGACATGAGCTGGTGCAATCAGCTCCATTCGCTCTAGCATTTTCACGCGGCTTTGTGCCTGCTTAGCTTTAGAGGCCTTGGCTTTGAAGCGATCGATGTAGCTTTGCAGATGCGCGACGCGCTGTTGCTGGCTTTCATACATAGATTGCTGTTGCGAAAGTTTAGTGGCGCGCTGTTGCTCGAATGAAGAATAGTTGCCGGTGTATTCGAACATTTGCTCTTGTTCGATATGCAAGATTTTGTCCACGATCGGATCGAGAAAATCACGGTCATGGGAGATAAGGATCAAGGTGCCGGTATAGCTTTTCAGCCAACGTTCTAGCCAAATCACCGCATCTAAGTCGAGGTGGTTGGTGGGCTCATCGAGAAGCAGTAAATCGGAGCGGCAAATCAGCGCTTGAGCAAGGTTAAGGCGCATACGCCAGCCACCGGAGAAGGATTTTACCGGTTCTTCGAGTTGGCTTTGGCTAAAGCCTAAACCGTGTAGCAGGCTGGAAGCGCGAGAGCGGATTGTCCACGCTTGGATGGCGTCCAGTTTTCCATGCACTAATGCGATGGCGTTGCCGTCGTTGCGTTCGTTTGCGTCGTTGAGTTCAGACTCTAGCTGGCGGAATTCGCGGTCACCGTCGAGTACATACTCTAAAGCGGGCACGTTGAGCGCTGGAGTTTCTTGGTTGACCCACGCCAGCGCCCAGTTACCAGGAAAGTTGAAACTGCCGGCATCGGCACTTATTTCACCTTTTAACAGCGACAGCAGCGTTGATTTCCCACAGCCATTTTTACCCACCAGACCCACTTTCTGGCCGGGGTTAACCGTTGCACTGGCATTGTCTAGCAGAACGCGGGTACCGCGTCGAATTTGTAGCGATGAGAAAACAATCATAAAGCGCCGTCTATTAGAAATGTGTTAAATTACGGTTGTTTTTGCGTGAACAATAATAAGTTTTCAGAACACGCATACTATTAATTTTAATCTTAGCGCTGCATGGTAGCTGAAATGCTCACCGATGACGACGCTTTGGGGAGGGGAATAGATGTCGCAGCCACCGAAAGTATTGCTGCTGTATGCCCATCCGGAATCACAGGACTCGGTTGCAAACCGAGTTTTACTGCAGCCGGCACAGCAGTTGGAACATGTCACTGTGCACGATCTCTACGCGCACTATCCTGATTTTTTTATTGATATTCATCATGAGCAGAAACTGCTGCGTGAACATCAAATCATTGTTTTTCAACACCCCCTTTATACCTATAGCTGTCCCGCCTTGTTGAAAGAGTGGCTGGATCGCGTGTTGTCGCGCGGTTTTGCCAGCGGCGTTGGTGGTAATGCTCTGCGGGGAAAATATTGGCGCAGCGTCGTCACAACCGGTGAGCCTGAAGGTGCTTATCAAATGGGCGGCTACAACCGTTACACTATGGATGAAGTTTTGCGTCCATTTGAGCTCACGGCAGCCATGTGCCATATGCATTGGATGACGCCGATGGTGGTCTACTGGGCTCGCCGACTCAAGCCTGACGTTTTGCAAACGCATGCCAAGGCCTACGGGCAATGGCTGGAATCACCTTTGGCTGGAGGCGGCAGTTTATGACCGAAGAAGGCTCACTCTTACCAGCGATACTGCTGTTCTTATTTGCAGCCGTCGTGGCAGTGCCGATTGCGCGGCGGATTGGTATTGGTACCGTGCTTGGCTTTTTGATAGCGGGTATCGCGATTGGTCCGTGGGGGTTAGGGTTCATTCGTGACGTGGATGAGATCCTGCATTTTTCGGAGCTGGGTGTTGTATTCCTGCTTTTTATCATTGGATTAGAGCTTAATCCTAGCAAGCTGTGGTCGCTTCGACGCTCCATTTTTGGAGTCGGAGCAGGGCAGGTTTTGCTTACCGCTGCCATTCTTAGTGGTTTATTGCTGTTAACCGATTTTTCATGGCAGGCTGCAGTTATTGGCGGAATTGGGTTGGCGATGTCTTCCACCGCGATGGCTTTGCAGACGATGCGAGAGAAGGGCATGAACCGCAACGAAGGCGGTCAGCTCGGCTTCTCGGTATTGCTGTTTCAAGATATGGCCGTTATTCCTGCGCTGGCGTTAATTCCTGTTTTAGTTGGCTCCAGCAACAAAGATACTGATTGGACATTTATTGCCATCAAAGTGGGTGCTTTGTTGGGCATGCTGATTGGTGGGCGTTTCTTACTGCGGCCCATTTTCCGCTATATCGCAGCAACTGGCGTGCGTGAGATTTTCACCGCCGCCGCATTGTTAGTGGTGCTTGGCTCAGCCATGTTCATGGATGCATTGGGCGTTTCGATGGCGATGGGGACGTTTATCGCGGGCGTACTCCTGGCCGAGAGTGAGTTTCAGCATGAGCTAGAAATTGCGATTGAACCGTTTAAGGGCCTACTGCTGGGGCTGTTTTTCATCTCCGTAGGTATGGCGCTGAATTTGGGCATTCTATACACCCATTTGCCAGAGGTATTGGCTGGCGTCGCTATCTTAGTCGCGGTAAAAGGCGGTGTGTTATACCTGCTCGCTCGCATTGCCGGAATTCGCCGTTCGGTGCGTATGCAGTTTGCCGCGGTGCTGAGTCAAGGAGGGGAGTTTGCCTTTGTGCTGTTCTCTGCGGCCAGTACGCAAAAACTATTGCAGGGCGATCAAATGGCGCTGCTGCTGGTGATTGTTACGCTTTCAATGGTGACTACGCCGCTGTTAATGCAGCTGGTCGATCGTATTTTGGAGAAACGCTACAACCCGCCGGACGAGGACGAGGAAGCTCCGTTTGTAGAGGATGACGATCCTCAGGTGATTATCGTTGGCTTCGGGCGTTTTGGTCAGGTTATTGGGCGCCTGCTGATGGCCAACAAAATGCGGATCACGGTTTTGGAACGTGATGTGAGTGCTGTCAGTATGATGCGTCGTTATGGGTATAAAGTTTATTACGGTGATGCCACCGAGCTTGAACTGCTGCGCGCAGCTGGGGCAGAAAAGGCGGAGGCGATTGTTGTGACCTGTAATGAGCCAGAAGATACCCTCGCCGTGGTGCATTTGTGCCAGCAGCATTTCCCACATTTAAAAATTCTGGCGCGTGCGCGTGGCCGCGTTGAGGCGCATGAATTGTTGATGGCTGGTGTGAATCAATTTAGCCGTGAAACGTTTTCTAGTGCGCTGGAGCTAGGCCGCAAGGCGTTGATGGAACTGGGTATGCATCCTCATCAGGCGCATCGGGCACAGCAGCATTTCCGTCGTTTGGATATGCGCATGCTGCGTGAGTTGATGCCCCATCATCAGGGCGACGTGACGCAGATTTCGCGTGTCAAAGAGGCTAGGCGCGAGCTGGAGGACATTTTCCAGCGTGAGATGCAGCATGAGCGGCGGCAGATGAATGACTGGGACGAAGAAGACCTGTGAAAAGGTCTACGAATAAGGTAACAAAATGAAAAAGAGATTTATTGCAGGAGCAACCTGCCCCGTCTGTAAGGCGCAGGATACGTTGGTGGTGTGGCGAGAGAATAATATTGAGCATGCTGAATGTGTTAAGTGTGGACATCAGCTCAGCCAGCCAGAGGCGGATGTCAGCGACCATGTACAGCATAACAACCAAATGATCGGTATTTTTAAGCCAGAATAACCGGCAAGGGTGGCGTTTCAGCGAGGGATTTTTTATCCTTGTGGGTACAGTGGCGCAAAATTCCGCTACAATCTGCGCCAATTTAGTTTCCAACGCTAGGAGATATCATGAAAGTAGCAAAAGACCTGGTGGTCAGCTTGGCCTATCAGGTACGTACAGAAGACGGTGTTTTAGTTGATGAATCTCCGGTGAGTGCACCGTTGGATTATCTGCACGGACATGGCTCCCTGATTTCTGGGCTGGAAACAGCTCTGGAAGGCCACGCTGAAGGCGATAGCTTTGACGTTCACGTGGGCGCCAATGACGCTTACGGCAACTACGATGAAAATCTGGTTCAGCGCGTTCCTAAAGACGTTTTCATGGGCGTTGACGAACTGCAGGTTGGCATGCGTTTCTTGGCTGAAACCGATCAGGGTCCAGTCCCAGTAGAAATTACCGAAGTTGACGACGACCATGTTGTTGTTGATGGTAACCACATGCTGGCTGGCCAGAACCTGAACTTCCACGTTGAAGTTATCGCAATCCGTGAAGCAACAGCTGAAGAGCTGGAGCATGGTCACGTACACGGCGAGCACGATCATCACCACGAACACGGCGAAGGCTGCTGTGGTGGTCATGGCCACGAACACGGTCACGACCATGGTGAAGAAGGCGGATGCTGTGGTGGTAATGGCAAAGGCAACGGTGGTTGCGGCTGTCATTAATTCTGTGATTGATAAGCAGAATGAAAAAAGCGGCCTTGGCCGCTTTTTTGTTGTTGCATCATCGCTCAATAGTGGGGAGGCGGCGTTTCTTCTGATGGGTGAGCCATCATCGACGGCTGAGCTGCTTTAAGCTTATCCACCAGTAAATGCATTTGTTCGCGGTATTTATTCATTTCTAGCTGAAGGGCAATAACCGTTTGGTTGAGCTCCTCAATCGTTATTTCCTGAAAAGCCAGTCGGCTTTCGAGCATTTCAAATCGAGATTCAAGCTCTTCGCGATCCCAAGCCGATGGTTGCATAATCTTTCCTCTGAAAACGGTGTAGTTTCTGTTCACAATTTCATAGGTGAAATTTCACCTCATAATCGCTATTTTACCCATAAAGCAGGCGAATTGCGCGTTACGCTTGTTGATTGGCTAAGCGAGTGAAACTTTTTGAGCATGTTGTAGTCTGAATTTATCAGACTGGCACGCTTAGTGATTGTTTTATGCGTCAACAGACCGCTATAGTAGCCAACTACATTTAGCTCATCGTTATTTAAGGTAATTTGCCTTAAAGTTTGGAGAAATGGATGAAATCTTTTTTTAAAGTTACTGTGCTGGCAACCACAATGGCTCTGGCTCTGAATGCATCAGCGTTCGCCGCTGACGCAGCTAAAGCTGCAGATGCTGCGCCGACAGCAACTAACAGCAAATTCAAGAATGACGATCAGCAGGCAGCATACGCATTAGGTGCTTCTCTGGGACGTTATATGGAAAACTCCCTGAAAGAGCAGGAAAAACTGGGTATCAAGTTGGATAAAGACCAGCTGATTTCCGGCGTTCAAGATGCTTTCGCAGGTAAAAGCAAGCTGACCGACCAAGAAATCGAAGGCACTCTGCAGGGCTTTGAAGCACGCGTAAAAGCATCTGCACAGGCTAAGATGGAACAAGATGCAAAAGCTAACGCAGATGCGGGTAAAAAATTCCGTGATGCGTTCGCTAAAGAGAAAAATGTTAAAACCACCAAAACCGGCCTGATGTATCAAGTTGATAAAGAAGGTACCGGTGCTGAGCCAAAAGACAGCGATACCGTAGTGGTTAACTACAAAGGTACGCTGACCGATGGTACTGAGTTTGATAACTCATACAGCCGTGGTGAGCCATTGTCTTTCCGTCTTGATGGTGTTATCCCTGGCTGGACCGAAGGCCTGAAACACATCAAAAAAGGCGGCAAAATCAAGCTGGTCATCCCACCAGAATTGGCATATGGCAAAACTGGCGTCCCAGGCATCCCTGCAAACTCTACGCTGGTATTTGATGTAGAACTGCTGGATGTTAAAGCTGCACCAAAAGCTGACGCGAAAGTTGAAGCTCCAGCAAAAGCTGACGCAGCGAAAGCAGGCAAGTAATTAACTTGAATGTTTAAAAAAAGCCGTGGAATATTCCACGGCTTTTTTGTTTTTTATCGTTGGAAGGTAAAAAAAAATTTTACCCCGCTGGCCTCAAGGATTTTAATAGGGCAGCTTTGCTAAACTTTATTTGCTAACTAGCACGTTTTCTTGAATCTGCATCCATCGACGGATGCGTAGCTAAATCCTCCGTGGGGGTTGTCTTCAATGTCCAATACGCTTATGCCTGGTGACACCAGTGAGCTCGATTTACTGGATGAGCGTCCGTTCAGCCAGACCGATCATGAAATTTTGAAATCATATGAAGCCGTTGTTGATGGTCTTGCTATGCTCATTGGTTCTCATTGCGAAATCGTTTTGCATTCGCTTGAGGACTTGAAATGTTCAGCGGTACGCATTGCTAACGGCGAGCATACGGGGCGAAAGATTGGTTCGCCGATTACCGATTTAGCCCTGCGCATGCTGCACGATATGGCCGGTGAAGATAGCAGCGTGTCAAAAGCGTACTTCACACGTGCAAAAAGCGGCGTGTTGATGAAGTCCGTCACGATTGCTATTCGTAACAAAGAGCAGCGTGTCATTGGTTTGCTATGTATCAACATGAATCTCGATGTGCCTTTCTCACAGATCATGGAGACCTTCATCCCTAAGGCTTCGCAAGACGTTGCTTCATCAGTGAACTTTGCCTCTTCCGTAGACGACTTAGTGGCGCAGACGTTGGAGTTTACGATCGAAGAAGTGAATGCCGACCGTTCGGTATCGAACAATGCGAAGAATCGCCAAATTGTGCTGAATCTGCATGAAAAGGGCATTTTTGATATTAAAGACGCTATTAATCAGGTTGCCGATCGGCTGAATATCTCTAAGCACACGGTGTATCTGTATATTCGCCAATTCAAAAGTGGCGATCTGCAGGGCAGCGATCGCTAATGCTGAGCTACTCCTTGTTTGTGACAGGCCCTGCTTATGGCACGCAGGCGGCGAGTAGCGCCTACCAATTTGCTCAGGCACTGGTGGCCAGCGAACATCAATTGGTTAGCGTATTCTTCTACCGAGAGGGCGTGAGCAATGCTAATCAGCTGACATCCCCGGCGAGTGATGAATTCGATCTTGTTCGTGCGTGGCAGAAATTAGCGCGGGAGCATGGTGTAGTGCTAAATGTGTGTGTCGCGGCAGCGCTGCGCCGCGGCGTAGTTTCAAAAGACGAAGCCTTACAGCTAGGCTTGCCTGCTGCCAATTTGCAGGATGGTTTTGTCTTAAGTGGGCTAGGCTCACTGGCTGAAGCTGCACTGACCTGCGATCGCATCATGCAATTCTAAGGGGATGGGATGAAACGTTTAGCTTTTATTTTTACTCAGCCTCCGCATACATCAAGCGCTGGGCGTGAAGGGCTGGATGCATTATTAGCTGCTTCTGCCTTCAGCGAGGATATTCAGGTGTTTTTTGTTGGGGATGGCGTTTTTCAACTTTTGCCCAATCAAAAACCGGCTGAAATTCTTTGTCGAGACTATGTTTCAACTTTTGGCGTGATGCCGCTTTACGATATTGAAGACGTCTATATCTGTTCTGAGTCGCTGCATGAAAGAGGTTTACATGACAATGAACAGTGGATTATCGACGTTCAACTGCGAACTGCGGCACAGATTCGACAAAACCTTGAACAACGCGATGTTGTGCTAACCTTTTAGGCTTTGGTGATACTTTACATGTTACATACGCTGACAAAGTCTCCAACCTCAGCAGATCTGACAACTCTTTGTGCTATTGTGGGCAATAATGACGCTATCGTGCTTCTGCAGGATGGTGTTCTGTGTGGGCTAGCAAATACCCATGCCCTTGAAAAACTCATTTCTGCCTCCACATCCCTATATGCGCTGAATGTCGATGTTATTGCTCGAGGTTTGAGTGCTCGAATTTCATCCAATATCGTGTTGTTAGACTATAATCAGTTCGTTGAACTGAGTGCCAAACACCCTCAGCAAGTATCTTGGTGAGAATGCGATCTTGTATATTTCTTGACACCTATACTGGGCAGCCATAAAATTCTGCGTCCTCATATTTTGCCCATGGCTTTATGGGGAGATTTATCACACTTGTTTACGAAGCAAAAAACGAAGCAAATACCAGGAGCTATTAATGGCAACAATTAATCAGCTGGTACGCAAACCACGCTCCATGAAGGTTGCTAAAAGCAACGTTCCTGCGCTGGAAGCTTGCCCGCAGAAACGTGGCGTATGTACTCGCGTATATACCACCACTCCTAAAAAACCAAACTCCGCACTGCGTAAAGTTTGCCGTGTGCGTTTGACTAACGGTTTTGAAGTTACCTCCTACATCGGCGGTGAAGGTCATAACCTGCAGGAACACAGCGTGATCCTGATCCGTGGCGGTCGTGTAAAAGACTTGCCAGGTGTTCGTTACCACACCGTTCGTGGTGCGCTTGACTGCTCCGGCGTTAAAGACCGTAAGCAATCACGTTCCAAATACGGCGTGAAGAAGCCAAAGGCTTAATGGTTCTCCGTTAAGTAAGGCCAAACGTTTTAACTTTAATGTCAAACTCGAACTATAGAGTTTTGGACAACCCTGAATTAACAACGGAGTATTTCCATGCCACGTCGTCGCGTCATTGGTCAGCGTAAAATTCTGCCGGATCCTAAGTTCGGATCAGAACTGCTGGCTAAATTTGTAAACATCCTGATGGTAGATGGTAAAAAATCTACCGCAGAAGCAATCGTATATACCGCGCTGGAGACCCTGGCTCAGCGTTCTGGTAAAAACGAACTGGAAGCTTTTGAAGTAGCCCTGGACAACGTCCGCCCAACCGTCGAAGTTAAATCCCGTCGCGTTGGTGGTTCTACTTATCAGGTACCAGTAGAAGTCCGTCCGGTTCGTCGTAATGCTCTGGCAATGCGTTGGATCGTTGAAGCTGCTCGTAAACGCGGTGATAAATCCATGGCTTTGCGCCTGGCGAACGAACTTTCTGATGCTGCAGAAAACAAAGGTACTGCAGTTAAGAAACGTGAAGACGTTCACCGTATGGCCGAAGCCAACAAGGCGTTCGCTCACTATCGTTGGTAATCCCTTCATAGTGTTAGTCACCAAGCGGGCGCTTCAAGCAAGCCGCCCGCTATGGGTAACTTAACTTGAACGTCCTAGGAATAGAGGAATCAAATGGCTCGTACAACACCCATTGCCCGCTACCGTAATATCGGTATCAGCGCACACATCGACGCCGGTAAGACTACTACTACCGAACGTATCCTTTTCTACACCGGTGTAAACCATAAAATCGGTGAAGTTCATGACGGCGCTGCCACCATGGACTGGATGGAACAGGAACAAGAACGTGGTATCACCATCACTTCCGCTGCAACTACTGCGTTCTGGTCAGGTATGGCTAAGCAGTATGAACCGCATCGCGTAAACATCATCGACACCCCAGGGCACGTTGACTTCACCATCGAAGTTGAACGTTCAATGCGTGTTCTTGACGGTGCGGTAATGGTTTACTGCGCGGTTGGTGGTGTTCAGCCACAGTCTGAAACCGTATGGCGTCAGGCTAACAAATACAAAGTTCCACGCATTGCGTTCGTTAACAAAATGGACCGCATGGGTGCTAACTTCCTGAAAGTTGTAGGCCAGATTAAATCCCGTCTGGGCGCGAACGCTGTTCCGCTTCAGTTGGCAATTGGCGCTGAAGAAGGTTTCACCGGTGTTGTTGACCTGGTGAAAATGAAAGCGATCAACTGGAACGATGCCGATCAGGGCGTGACCTTCGAATACGAAGAAATCCCTGCTGATATGGTTGAGCTGGCTGCCGAGTGGCACCAGAATCTGGTTGAATCTGCAGCAGAAGCTTCTGAAGAGCTGATGGATAAATACTTGGGCGGCGAAGAGCTGACCGAGGAAGAAATCAAAACTGCCCTGCGTTCACGCGTACTGCGTAACGAGATTATTCTTGTTACTTGTGGTTCTGCATTTAAGAACAAAGGTGTTCAGGCGATGCTGGATGCGGTAATTGATTACCTGCCATCACCGACTGACGTACCTGCAATCAACGGTATGCTGGACGACGGTAAAGATACTCCGGCTGAGCGTCACGCGAGCGATGAAGAGCCATTTGCTGCTCTGGCGTTCAAAATTGCTACCGACCCGTTTGTTGGTAACCTGACGTTCTTCCGCGTGTACTCTGGTGTTGTTAACTCAGGTGATACCGTCTTTAACCCGGTAAAATCGGCACGTGAGCGTTTTGGTCGTATCGTTCAGATGCACGCTAACAAGCGTGAAGAGATCAAAGAAGTTCGCGCAGGCGACATTGCTGCGGCAATCGGCCTGAAAGACGTGACTACTGGTGACACCATTTGTGATCCGGATAACGTGATCATTCTGGAGCGTATGGAATTCCCTGAACCGGTAATCTCCATCGCAGTAGAACCGAAAACCAAAGCTGACCAAGAAAAAATGGGTCTGGCTCTGGGCCGTCTGGCTAAAGAAGACCCATCATTCCGCGTATGGACTGATGAAGAATCTAACCAGACCATCATCGCAGGTATGGGTGAGCTGCACCTCGACATCATCGTTGACCGCATGAAGCGTGAATTCAACGTTGAAGCGAACGTCGGTAAACCTCAGGTTGCTTATCGTGAAGCGATTCGCACGAAAGTTACTGATATCGAAGGTAAACACGCCAAGCAGTCTGGTGGTCGTGGTCAGTATGGTCATGTTGTTATCGACATGTACCCACTGGAGCCGGGCTCAAATCCGAAAGGTTACGAGTTCATCAACGACATCAAAGGTGGTGTAATTCCTGGCGAATACATCCCTGCCGTTGATAAAGGTATCCAGGAGCAGCTGAAATCTGGTCCACTGGCTGGTTATCCGGTAGTTGACCTCGGCGTGCGTCTGCACTTCGGTTCTTACCATGACGTTGACTCCTCTGAGCTGGCGTTTAAACTGGCCGCTTCTCTCGCCTTCAAAGATGGCTTTAAGAAAGCGAAACCAGTTCTGCTTGAACCTATCATGAAGGTTGAAGTTGAAACTCCAGAAGAGAACACTGGTGACGTTATCGGTGACCTTAGCCGTCGTCGTGGCCAGCTGAAAGGTCAGGAATCTAACGCTACTGGCGTTCAGATTCACGCTGAAGTGCCGTTGTCTGAAATGTTCGGATACGCAACTCAGCTGCGTTCTCTGACCAAAGGTCGTGCATCTTACTCCATGGAATTCCTGAAGTATGATGATGCGCCGAACAACGTTGCTCAGGCCGTTATTGAAGCTCGTGGCAAATAAGCTACTAGTTTAAAACATTGATCCCGTGCTCTCTCTATGAAGGGAGAGCACAAGAGTAAGGAATAAAGCCGTGTCTAAAGAAAAATTTGAACGTACAAAACCGCACGTTAACGTTGGTACAATCGGCCACGTTGACCACGGTAAAACTACCCTGACTGCTGCAATCACTACCGTTCTGGCTAAAACCTACGGTGGTTCTGCACGTGCATTCGACCAGATCGATAACGCGCCAGAAGAAAAAGCACGTGGTATCACCATCAACACTTCTCACGTTGAATATGACACCCCGTCACGTCACTACGCGCACGTTGACTGCCCAGGGCATGCTGACTACGTTAAAAACATGATCACCGGTGCTGCGCAGATGGACGGCGCTATCCTGGTTGTTGCTGCGACTGACGGCCCTATGCCTCAGACTCGTGAGCACATCCTGCTGGGTCGTCAGGTTGGCGTTCCTTTCATCATCGTATTCCTGAACAAATGCGACATGGTTGATGATGAAGAGCTGCTGGAACTGGTAGAAATGGAAGTTCGTGAACTTCTGTCTCAGTACGACTTCCCAGGCGATGATACTCCAATCATCCGTGGTTCTGCTCTGAAAGCGCTAGAAGGCGAAGCTGAGTGGGAAGCTAAGATCGTAGAACTGGCTGAAACTCTGGATTCTTACATCCCAGAACCAGAACGTGCTATCGACAAGCCATTCCTGCTGCCAATCGAAGACGTATTCTCTATCTCTGGCCGTGGTACTGTTGTTACCGGTCGTGTAGAGCGCGGTATCGTTAAAGTTGGTGAAGAAGTTGAGATCGTTGGTATCAAAGATACCGTTAAATCAACTTGTACCGGCGTTGAAATGTTCCGTAAACTGCTGGACGAAGGTCGTGCAGGCGAGAACGTTGGTGTTCTGCTGCGTGGTATCAAGCGTGAAGACATCGAACGTGGTCAGGTTCTGGCTAAACCAGGTTCTATCAAACCACACACCAAGTTCGAATCAGAAGTTTATATTCTGAGCAAAGACGAAGGCGGCCGTCATACTCCGTTCTTCAAAGGCTACCGTCCACAGTTTTACTTCCGTACAACTGACGTGACCGGTACCATCGAACTGCCAGAAGGCGTGGAAATGGTAATGCCAGGCGATAACATCAAAATGATCGTTACCCTGATCCACCCAATCGCAATGGACGATGGTCTGCGTTTCGCAATCCGCGAAGGCGGCCGTACCGTTGGTGCTGGTGTTGTTGCTAAGGTAATGAGCTAATATTTAGCTTCTGAACTGAATGCAATAAAAGGGCGCTTAGGCGCCCTTTTTTATTACAAGAAAAACATGTGTTGATTCAAGTTAGTACATATTATAAGCAAGAAAATAAGACGCTTTTATTGAAATGATAACGTTTATTATTTAGACTATTATTATCAAATAAAGAAAGAGTAGAATATGTA
Source organism: Hafnia alvei (assembly GCF_900095695.1). GTDB lineage: Bacteria > Pseudomonadota > Gammaproteobacteria > Enterobacterales > Enterobacteriaceae > Hafnia > Hafnia alvei_B. The sequence continues at coordinate 202,745 of NZ_FMIQ01000057.1, forward strand.
CGTTTGCTTATGTAATGGGATTTCGGACAAAACGATACGTCATGCAATCCGCAAATATCAGCCGAGCTCTCTTCATCATTTACGCAAAATAGTTCCATTCGGATCTGAATGCGGCAAATGTATTCGTCAGGCTCGAGAGATTTTCGATGAGGAAACCACGGTACTTCAAAGTAACTTCATAAACGTGGCATAAAAATAGGGTTATTTTTTGACTCTTCAGTCTCTGGTTCTACACTAAAAGAACTGGAAGCGGAGGGTTTTGTTTATGAAAGGCGATAAAAAGGTTATTGGCCACCTCAATAAGCTACTTGGAAATGAACTTGTAGCCATCAATCAGTATTTCCTTCATGCACGCATGTTCAAAAATTGGGGACTCACAAGGCTCAATGATATTGAGTACCACGAGTCGATCGATGAGATGAAACATGCCGATCGTTACATCGAAAGGATTCTTTTTTTAGAAGGGCTGCCAAATCTTCAAGATTTAGGGAAACTTAATATTGGAGAAGACGTAGAAGAAATGTTGAGATCCGATCTTAAGTTAGAACTCGATGGTGCAAAAAACTTACGTGAAGGCATAGCTTATGCAGACTCAGTCCATGACTATGTTAGCCGTGATCTCATGATTGAAGTCCTGTCTGACGAAGAAAAGCATATCGACTGGCTGGAAACTGAGTTGGAGCTTATCCAACGTTTGGGTATCCAAAATTACCTACTAGCTCAGGTGAAAGAAGAAGCTTAATTTCCATGATTGCAATATATCGAAAATAACCACCCAGCCGGCGATGGACAAGCAAGGACCAAAAGGTAGAGGGTGGTTCTTTTTCATTGAACAAAACTGTCTTGTAACCCACCAAATAATCCCGCCAAGCGAAGCACTTGCAGATATCAATGCCAAGTTTTCATACCCAGCCCATGCACCAAGCGCGGCTAACAGTTTGGCGTCACCTAATCCGATACCCATCTTTCCAGCCAAATGTTTAGTGATCCAGCCTAGAAGCCAAATAAAGGTATAACCCGTGATTGCACCAGCCACAGCGTGTTCTATTGGAATAGCATGAGTGCAGGCATTAAAACCAAGACCTAGCCAGAGTAGGGGTAATGTAAGTATATCTGGCAAGAGGTAATGCTGAATATCCAAAAGTGACAAGGTGATGAGAAACCAGCTAACTAGCCAAATAATAGGCAAGATTGATAGGCTGATATGAGGCCAGATAGAAATAGCCAGAAAAAATATACCATACCCGATTTGCATCATTAGGTTACCTCTGCAGATAGAAGGCAGAGGCGGAGTGTCAAAAGTGAAAGCAGCATCTGGAGAAAGAAATTGCTTAGGTATGGCACGTCTTGTGACATAAGTAGCGCAACTAGCGCAAAAGGCAAATACGACGCTTAGTTCTACACGCACTCCATTGTCTGAAATGACGCATGAATAGATATTCGCAAGCAATTCCATCTGTATCACCTCCATTCGATATGTGCATCATCATATCTAAGCGTATTGAGCAATAGAGGGTATTTAATTGGAGTTTATGTCACACTGTTGTATGAATTTTATGCAATTCAGGACCTAAACACGTACTCTTACAGCGTATATGTGATAAAAATTGCGCTACACAGTTAGGATAGGGCGGAAGGCTTTCCACTATTTTTGCGCATTTAGGTTGCTTCCTGAGCTGGTTTACGTATAATGCGCGGGCTTACCTAATCTTGGTAAGTCTGATTCTGAATCAGAGATAGTCCTAGACTATCGAACAATACTCCCGATATGGGGGTTATATGTTGAACGATTACACTCCCCCATCAATCGAAATGGGTGTGAGGAGTAATTTTTTACGTTTATAAAATAATTGGAGCTCTGGTCTCATGCAGAACCAAAGAATCCGTATCCGCCTGAAAGCGTTTGATCATCGTCTGATCGATCAATCAACCGCGGAAATCGTCGAGACTGCTAAGCGCACTGGTGCGCAAGTCCGTGGTCCGATCCCGCTGCCGACCCGCAAAGAGCGCTTTACCGTTCTGATTTCTCCGCACGTCAACAAAGACGCGCGCGATCAGTACGAAATTCGCACTCACAAGCGTCTGGTTGACATCGTTGAGCCAACCGAGAAAACCGTTGATGCTCTGATGCGTCTGGATCTGGCTGCTGGTGTAGACGTGCAGATCAGCCTGGGTTAATCAGGTCATTGAACGATTGAGAGGTTGAAACAATGATTGGTTTAGTCGGTAAAAAAGTGGGTATGACCCGCATCTTCACTGAAGATGGCGTATCTATCCCAGTAACCGTTATCGAAATCGAAGCAAACCGTGTTACTCAGGTGAAAAGCCTGGATAACGACGGCTACTGCGCTGTACAGGTAACTACGGGTGCTAAAAAAGCAAACCGTGTATCTAAGCCAGAAGCTGGTCACTTCGCTAAAGCTGGCGTAGAAGCTGGCCGCACCCTGCGCGAATTCCGTCTGAATGAAGGCGAAGAGTTCACCGTAGGTCAGAGCATTAGCGTTGAAATTTTTGCTGACGTTAAAAAAGTTGACGTTACCGGTACTTCTAAAGGTAAAGGTTTTGCTGGCACAGTTAAGCGCTGGAACTTCCGTACCCAAGATGCTACCCATGGTAACTCCTTGTCTCACCGCGTTCCGGGTTCTATCGGTCAGAACCAGACTCCGGGCAAAGTGTTCAAAGGCAAGAAAATGGCAGGCCAACTGGGTAACGAACGCGTAACCGTTCAGAGCCTGGATGTAGTACGTGTTGACGCTGAGCGCAACCTGCTGCTGGTTAAGGGTGCTGTTCCGGGTGCAACCGGTGGCGACCTGATCGTTAAACCAGCTGTTAAGGCGTGAGGAGATAGGAATGGAATTAGTATTGAAAGACGCGCAAAGCGCGCTGACTGTTTCCGAAACTACCTTCGGTCGTGATTTCAACGAAGCGCTGGTACACCAGGTTGTAGTTGCTTATGCAGCTGGTGCCCGTCAAGGTACTCGTGCTCAGAAGACCCGTGCTGAAGTAACTGGTTCAGGCAAAAAACCGTGGCGTCAGAAAGGTACTGGTCGCGCTCGTTCTGGTTCTGTTAAGAGCCCGATCTGGCGTTCCGGTGGCGTTTCATTCGCTGCGAAGCCTCAGGATCACAGTCAAAAAGTTAACAAAAAGATGTACCGCGGCGCGCTGAAAAGCATTCTGTCCGAACTGGTACGTCAAGATCGTCTGATCGTCGTCGAGAAGTTCTCTGTAGAAGCGCCTAAAACTAAGCTGCTGGCACAGAAACTGAAAGACATGGCGCTGGAAGACGTGCTGATTGTAACCGGCGAAGTCGACGAAAATCTGTTCCTGGCCGCTCGCAACCTGTACAAGGTTGATGTGCGTGACGTTACAGGTATCGACCCAGTTAGCTTGATCGCCTTCGACAAAGTGGTTATGACTGCTGACGCTGTGAAGCAAGTTGAGGAGATGCTGGCATGATCCGTGAAGAACGTCTGCTGAAAGTACTGCGCGCGCCGCACGTTTCTGAAAAAGCGTCTATGGTGATGGAAAAAACCAACACCATCGTTCTCAAAGTTGCTAAAGATGCAACTAAAGCAGAAATCAAAGCCGCAGTTAAGAAACTGTTCGAAGTTGAAGTTGATGCAGTTCACACCCTGGTAGTTAAAGGTAAAGTGAAGCGTCACGGTCAGCGTGTTGGTCGTCGTAGCGACTGGAAAAAAGCTTACGTCACCCTGAAAGAAGGCCAGAATCTGGACTTCATCGGCGGCGCAGAGTAAGTCGGAGGAGTAGCGAACAATGGCAATTGTTAAATGTAAACCGACATCTCCGGGTCGTCGCCACGTTGTTAAAGTGGTTAACCCTGAGCTGCACAAGGGCAAACCGTATGCCCCGTTGCTTGAAAAACTGAGCAAATCCGGTGGCCGTAACAACAATGGCCGCATCACCACTCGTCACATCGGTGGTGGTCACAAACAGCATTATCGTCTGGTTGACTTCAAACGCAACAAAGATGGTATTCCTGCTGTTGTTGAGCGTCTGGAATATGATCCGAACCGTTCTGCGAATATCGCACTGGTTCTGTACAAAGACGGCGAACGCCGTTATATCCTGGCGCCTAAAGGCCTGAAAGCGGGTGACCAGATTCAGTCTGGTGTTGATGCTGCTATCAAACCTGGCAACACCTTGCCGATGCGTAACATCCCGGTTGGTTCTACCGTTCATAACGTAGAAATGAAACCAGGCAAAGGTGGTCAGCTAGCTCGTTCTGCTGGCGCATACGTTCAGATCGTTGCTCGCGATGGTGCATATGTCACCCTGCGTCTGCGTTCTGGTGAAATGCGTAAAATACCATCCGACTGCCGTGCTACCTTAGGCGAAGTTGGTAACGCTGAGCATATGCTGCGCGTTCTGGGTAAAGCTGGTGCAAGCCGCTGGCGTGGTGTTCGTCCTACCGTTCGCGGTACTGCGATGAACCCAGTCGACCATCCACACGGTGGTGGTGAAGGTCGTAACTTTGGTAAGCACCCTGTTTCCCCATGGGGCCTGCAGACCAAAGGTAAGAAGACCCGCAGCAACAAGCGTACTGATAAATTCATCGTACGTCGCCGTAGTAAAAAATAATTAGAGGATAAGCCATGCCACGTTCTCTCAAGAAAGGTCCTTTCATTGACCTGCACTTGCTGAAGAAGGTAGAGAAAGCGGTGGAAAGCGGAGACAAAAAGCCTATTAAGACTTGGTCCCGTCGTTCAACGGTCTTTCCAAACATGATCGGTTTGACCATCGCTGTCCATAATGGTCGTCAGCACGTTCCAGTATTTGTAGCCGATGAAATGGTCGGTCACAAGTTAGGTGAATTCGCGCCGACTCGTACTTATCGCGGCCATGCGGCTGATAAAAAAGCTAAAAAGCGCTAAGGTAGGAGGAAGAGATGGAAACTATCGCTAAACATCGCCACGCTCGTTCTTCTGCTCAGAAGGTTCGCCTCGTTGCTGACCTGATCCGCGGTAAGAAAGTGTCGCAAGCTCTGGAAACTTTAGCCTACACCAACAAGAAAGCTGCTGGTCTGGTTAAGAAAGTACTTGAGTCTGCTATTGCTAACGCAGAACACAACGATGGCGCTGACATCGATGATCTGAAAGTGACGAAAATCTTCGTCGACGAAGGCCCAAGCATGAAGCGCATTATGCCGCGTGCTAAAGGTCGTGCAGATCGTATCCTGAAGCGCACCAGCCACATTACAGTGGTTGTGTCCGATCGCTGAGACTCTGGAGACTAGCAATGGGTCAGAAAGTACATCCTAATGGTATTCGCCTGGGTATTGTCAAACCTTGGAACTCTACTTGGTTCGCGAATACCAAAGAGTTCGCTGACAACCTGGACAGCGACTTTAAAGTTCGTCAATTCCTGACTAAGGAACTGGCGAAAGCTTCCGTTTCTCGCATCGTTATCGAGCGTCCTGCGAAGAGCATCCGTGTGACTATTCACACTGCTCGTCCAGGCATCGTTATCGGCAAGAAAGGTGAAGATGTCGAAAAACTGCGTAAGGTCGTAGCGGATATCGCTGGCGTTCCTGCGCAAATCAATATCGCCGAAGTTCGTAAACCAGAACTGGACGCAAAATTGGTTGCTGATAGCATCACTTCACAGCTGGAACGTCGTGTTATGTTCCGTCGTGCTATGAAGCGTGCTGTACAGAACGCAATGCGTCTGGGCGCTAAAGGTATTAAAGTTGAAGTAAGCGGCCGCCTTGGCGGTGCTGAAATCGCGCGTACCGAATGGTACCGTGAAGGTCGTGTTCCGTTGCATACTCTGCGTGCGGATATCGATTACAACACCTCTGAAGCGCACACCACTTATGGTGTAATCGGCGTTAAGGTATGGATCTTCAAAGGTGAGATCCTGGGTGGTATGGCTGCAGTTGAACAACCGGAAAAACCGGCTGCTCAACCTAAAAAGCAGCAGCGTAAAGGCCGCAAGTAAGGAGAGTCGCTGAATGTTACAACCAAAGCGTACAAAATTCCGTAAGGTGCACAAAGGCCGCAACCGTGGTCTGGCGCAAGGTACGGATGTTAGCTTCGGCACTTTCGGTCTGAAAGCTGTTGGCCGTGGCCGTCTGACTGCTCGTCAAATCGAAGCAGCTCGTCGTGCGATGACTCGTGCAGTTAAGCGTCAGGGTAAAATCTGGATCCGTGTGTTCCCAGACAAGCCGATCACTGAAAAGCCGCTTGAAGTTCGTATGGGTAAAGGTAAAGGTAACGTAGAGTATTGGGTTGCCTTGATCCAGCCGGGTAAAGTCCTGTACGAAATGGACGGCGTGCCTGAAGAGCTGGCCCGTGAGGCCTTCAAGCTGGCAGCAGCGAAACTGCCTATCAAAACCACCTTTGTAACTAAGACGGTGATGTAATGAAAGCACAAGAGCTGCGTGAGAAAAGTGTTGAAGAGCTGAACACTGAACTGCTGAGCCTGCTGCGTGAGCAATTTAACCTGCGCATGCAAGCGGCAAGCGGTCAGCTGCAACAATCTCACCTGTTGAAGCAAGTGCGTCGTGATGTCGCACGCGTTAAGACTTTACTGACTGAGAAGGCGGGTGCGTAATGACTGATCAAATCCGTACTCTGCAAGGTCGAGTAGTTAGTGACAAAATGGAGAAATCCGTTGTTGTTACGATCGAGCGTATGGTGAAGCACCCAATGTATGGTAAATTCATCAAACGTACGACCAAGCTGCACGTACACGACGAGAACAATGAATGTGGTATCGGTGACGTGGTAGAAATCCGCGAATGCCGTCCACTGTCTAAGACTAAGTCTTGGACACTTGTTCGCGTTGTAGAGAAAGCCGTTCTGTAATACAGTACGCATCTCGAGTACTATAAACGGCTCAAAAACTGAGCCGTTTATTTTTTCTACCCATATTCTGGAAGCGGTGTTATAATGCTGCGCCCTCAATTGTGGGGATTTCAAACGACCCATTCTGGGTCCAAAGTTGTAGTTGACATTAGCGGAGCACTAACATGATCCAAGAACAGACTATGCTGAACGTGGCCGACAACTCCGGTGCACGTCGCGTAATGTGTATCAAGGTTCTAGGTGGCTCGCACCGTCGCTACGCAGGCGTCGGCGACATCATCAAGATCACCATCAAGGAAGCAATTCCTCGTGGCAAGGTCAAGAAAGGCGATGTGCTGAAGGCGGTAGTGGTGCGCACCAAGAAGGGTGTTCGTCGCCCGGACGGTTCTGTCATTCGCTTCGATGGCAATGCTTGTGTTATTTTAAACAATAACTCTGAGCAGCCTATCGGTACGCGTATTTTTGGGCCGGTAACTCGTGAACTGCGTAATGAAAAGTTCATGAAAATTATCTCTCTGGCACCAGAAGTACTCTAAGGAGCGAACCATGGCAGCGAAAATCCGTCGTGATGACGAAGTTATCGTGCTAACCGGTAAAGATAAAGGTAAGCGCGGTAAAGTAAAAAATGTCCTGTCTTCTGGCAAGGTCATCGTTGAAGGAATTAACCTGGTTAAGAAACATCAGAAGCCGGTTCCGGCCCTGAACCAACCAGGTGGCATTGTTGAAAAAGAAGCTGCTATTCAGGTTTCTAACATTGCTCTCTTCAATGCGGCAACCGGTAAGGCTGACCGTGTAGGCTTTAGATTCGAAGACGGCAAAAAAGTCCGTTTCTTCAAATCTAACAGCGAAACTATCAAGTAATTTGGAGTAGTACGATGGCGAAACTGCATGATTACTACAAAGACGAAGTAGTCAAGCAACTCATGTCTGAGTTCGGCTACAATTCTGTCATGCAAGTCCCACGGGTCGAGAAGATTACCCTGAATATGGGTGTTGGTGAAGCGATCGCTGATAAGAAACTGCTGGATAATGCAGCAGCTGACTTAGCAGCAATCTCCGGTCAAAAGCCGTTGATCACTAAAGCACGCAAATCAGTTGCAGGCTTCAAAATCCGCCAGGGCTATCCGATCGGCTGTAAAGTAACTCTGCGTGGCGAACGCATGTGGGAGTTCTTTGAGCGTCTGATTTCCATTGCTGTACCTCGTATCCGTGACTTCCGTGGCTTGTCTGCTAAGTCATTCGATGGTCGTGGTAACTACAGCATGGGCGTGCGTGAACAGATCATCTTCCCGGAAATCGATTATGATAAAGTCGATCGCGTTCGTGGTTTGGATATTACCATTACCACTACTGCGAAATCCGATGATGAAGGCCGTGCGCTGCTGACTGCTTTCAACTTCCCGTTCCGCAAGTAAGGTAGGGTTACTAATGGCTAAGCAATCCATGAAAGCACGCGAAGTCAAGCGCGTGAAATTAGCTGATAAGTTCTTTGCCAAACGCGTTGAACTGAAAGCGATCATCTCTAACGTGAACGCTTCTGACGAAGATCGTTGGGATGCTGTTCTTAAGCTGCAGACTCTGCCGCGTGATTCCAGCCCGTCCCGTCAGCGTAACCGCTGCCGTCAAACTGGCCGTCCGCACGCTTTCCTGCGTAAGTTCGGGTTGAGCCGTATTAAGGTCCGTGAAGCCGCTATGCGCGGTGAAATCCCGGGTCTGAAAAAGGCTAGCTGGTAATTGTCACCAATTGAATCACGGGAGTAAAGACAGATGAGCATGCAAGATCCGATCGCGGATATGCTGACCCGTATCCGTAACGGTCAAGCCGCGAACAAAGTTGCGGTCACCATGCCTTCCTCCAAGCTGAAAGTGGCAATTGCCAACGTGCTGAAGGAAGAAGGTTTTATTGAAGATTTCAAAATCGAAGGCGACACCAAGCCTGTACTGGAATTAGTACTTAAGTACTTCCAGGGCAAGGCAGTGGTAGAAAGCATTCAACGTATCAGCCGTCCAGGTCTGCGCATCTATAAGAAAAAAGATGAGCTGCCAAAAGTTATGGCCGGTTTGGGTATCGCTGTTATTTCTACCTCTAAAGGTGTTATGACTGATCGTGCAGCTCGCCAGGCTGGTCTTGGTGGCGAGATTCTCTGCTACGTAGCTTAATCGGGAGGAAAGAATGTCTCGTGTTGCAAAAGCACCCGTCGTCATTCCTGCCGGCGTAGAGGTCAAACTCAACGGTCAGGTAATTTCGATTAAGGGTAAAAACGGCGAGCTGACTCGTACAGTCCACGACGCCGTTGAAGTTAAGCATGCTGATAACGCACTGACTTTCGCACCACGCGAAGGTTTTGCAAATGCGTGGGCCCAAGCGGGTACCACTCGTGCGCTGCTTAACGCAATGGTTGTTGGTGTTACCGATGGCTTCACTAAGAAGCTTCAGTTGGTAGGTGTCGGTTACCGTGCAGCAGTCAAGGGCAACTCTGTGAATTTAGCTTTAGGCTTTTCTCACCCAGTTGAACATGCTCTGCCAGCAGGTATTACTGCTGAATGCCCGTCCCAGACTGAAATCGTGCTGAAAGGCGCTGATAAGCAGTTAATCGGACAAGTGGCAGCAGATCTGCGCGCTTACCGTCGTCCTGAGCCTTATAAAGGCAAGGGTGTCCGTTACGCCGACGAAGTCGTGCGTACCAAAGAGGCTAAGAAGAAGTAAGGTAACACTATGGATAAGAAATCTGCTCGTATCCGTCGTGCGACCCGCGCACGCCGCAAGCTCAAAGAGCTGGGTGCAACTCGCCTGGTGGTACATCGTACCCCGCGTCATATTTACGCACAGGTAATTGCTCCGAATGGTTCTGAAGTTCTGGTCGCTGCTTCTACTGTAGAAAAAGCAATCAGTGAACAACTGAAATATACTGGGAACAAAGATGCTGCAATCGCTGTAGGTAAAACTATTGCTGAGCGCGCGTTGGAGAAGGGCATCAAAGGCGTATCTTTTGACCGCTCTGGTTTCCAATATCATGGTCGTGTCCAGGCACTGGCAGATGCTGCCCGTGAAGCTGGCCTTCAGTTCTAAGGTAGAGGTGTAAGATGGCTCACATCGAAAAACAAGCTGGCGAACTGCAGGAAAAGCTGATCGCGGTAAATCGCGTATCTAAAACTGTAAAAGGTGGCCGTATTTTTAGCTTCACCGCACTAACTGTAGTGGGTGATGGCAATGGTCGCGTAGGTTTTGGTTACGGTAAAGCGCGTGAAGTTCCAGCAGCGATCCAGAAAGCGATGGAAAAAGCCCGTCGCAACATGATGAATGTCGCGCTGAACAGCGGCACCCTGCAGCACCCTGTTAAAGGTGCTCACACGGGTTCTCGTGTGTTCATGCAGCCGGCTTCCGAAGGTACCGGTATTATTGCCGGTGGTGCAATGCGCGCCGTTCTGGAAGTCGCTGGGGTTCACAACGTTCTAGCTAAGGCCTATGGTTCCACCAACCCAATTAATGTGGTTCGTGCAACTATCGATGGTCTGGCTAGCATGAAGTCCCCAGAAATGGTCGCTGCCAAGCGTGGTAAATCCGTTGAAGAAATTCTGGGGTAATTGACCATGGCAAAGACTATTAAAATAACTCAAACCCGCAGTGCAATCGGTCGTCTGCCGAAACACAAGGCAACGCTGCTTGGCCTGGGTCTGCGTCGTATTGGCCACACCGTAGAGCGCGAGGATACTCCTGCTGTACGTGGTATGGTCAACGCGGTTTCCTACATGGTTAAAGTTGAGGAGTAAGAGATGCGTTTAAATACTCTGTCTCCGGCCGAAGGGTCCAAGCACGCTTCCAAGCGTCTGGGTCGTGGTATCGGTTCTGGCCTGGGTAAAACCGGCGGTCGTGGTCACAAAGGTCAGAAGTCTCGTTCTGGCGGTGGCGTACGTCGTGGTTTCGAAGGTGGTCAGATGCCTCTGTACCGTCGTCTGCCGAAATTCGGCTTTACTTCTCGTAAAGCAATGATCACTGCAGAAGTTCGTCTGTCAGAGATCGCTTTAGTTGAAGGCGATGTTATCGACCTGAACACTCTGAAAGCCGCTAACGTAGTTGGCCCACAGATTGAATTCGCGAAAGTTATGCTTTCTGGTGAAATCAATCGTGCTGTGACTTTGCGTGGCCTTCGTGTCACCAAAGGCGCTCGTGCTGCTATCGAAGCTGCTGGCGGTAAAATTGAGGAATAAGTAGCAGATGGCTAAGCAACCAGGATTAGATTATCAAAGTGCCAAGGGTGGACTTGGCGAACTCAAGCGCAGACTGCTGTTTGTAATTGGGGCGCTCATAGTTTTCCGTATTGGCTCTTTCATTCCGATCCCTGGTATTGATGCCGCTGTACTTGCCAAACTGCTCGAACAGCAGAGAGGCACCATCATTGAAATGTTTAACATGTTCTCTGGTGGTGCTCTCAGCCGTGCTTCTATCTTTGCTCTGGGTATTATGCCGTATATTTCTGCGTCCATTATTATCCAGTTGTTAACGGTGGTTCACCCAGCGTTAGCGGAAATTAAGAAAGAAGGGGAGGCTGGCCGTCGTAAGATTAGTCAGTACACCCGTTACGGTACGCTGGTTTTAGCCATATTCCAGTCGATCGGTATTGCTACCGGTCTTCCGAATATGCCAGGAATGCAAGGCTTGGTTATAAACCCTGGCTTTGCGTTCTACTTCACCGCGGTGGTGAGCTTGGTTACAGGGACTATGTTCCTAATGTGGCTGGGTGAGCAGATAACTGAACGTGGTATCGGCAACGGTATCTCAATCATTATCTTTGCGGGGATTGTAGCGGGTTTACCGCCGGCAATTGGCCATACTATCGAGCAAGCGCGGCAGGGCGACCTGCACTTCCTCCTGTTGCTGTTGGTTGCAGTGTTAGTATTTGCAGTAACCTTCTTCGTTGTTTTCGTAGAACGTGGTCAGCGTCGTATCGTCGTTAACTATGCTAAGCGTCAGCAAGGTCGTCGTGTTTATGCAGCACAGAGCACACATTTACCGTTGAAAGTGAATATGGCTGGTGTAATCCCTGCTATCTTTGCTTCCAGCATTATTCTGTTCCCAGCCACGATTGCATCTTGGTTCGGGGGCGGCACCGGTTGGAACTGGCTGACTACAATTTCGCTGTATTTGCAGCCTGGGCAACCGCTTTATGTGTTACTCTATGCGTCTGCAATCATCTTCTTCTGTTTCTTCTATACGGCGTTGGTTTTCAACCCAAGAGAAACAGCTGATAACCTGAAGAAGTCCGGTGCATTCGTACCAGGAATTCGTCCGGGAGAGCAAACGGCGAAGTATATCGATAAAGTAATGACTCGTTTAACCTTAATTGGTGCGTTGTATATTACCTTTATCTGCCTGATCCCGGAGTTCATGCGTGATGCAATGAAAGTACCATTCTACTTTGGTGGTACATCACTACTCATCGTAGTTGTGGTCATCATGGACTTTATGGCTCAAGTGCAAACTCTAATGATGTCAAGTCAGTATGAGTCTGCATTGAAGAAAGCGAACCTGAAAGGCTATAACCGCTAATCTTGGTGAGTTTGAGAAGTTACGGAGAGTAAAATGAAAGTTCGTGCTTCCGTCAAGAAATTATGTCGTAACTGTAAAATTGTTAAGCGCAACGGTGTTGTGCGTGTGATTTGCAGCGTAGAACCGAAGCATAAACAGCGTCAAGGCTGATTATCTCGCATATTTTTCTTGCAAAGTTGGGTTGAGCTGGCTAGATTAGCCAGCCAATCTTTTGTATGTTGCTACAGTATCATTTGAGTATCCTGAAAACGGGCTTTTCAGAGTGGTACTGTTGTATAAAAATTTAGGAGTGCATAGTGGCCCGTATAGCAGGCATTAACATTCCTGATCAAAAACATACTGTAATCGCATTAACTGCGATCTTCGGTATCGGCAAAACCCGTTCACAGGCTATCTGTGAAGCAACGGGCATTGCTGAAAATGTTAAGATCAGTGAGCTGTCTGAAGAGCAAATCGATAAGCTGCGTGACGAAGTTGCCAAGTACACTGTAGAAGGTGACCTGCGTCGTGAAGTAACCCTGAGCATCAAGCGTCTGATGGATCTTGGTACCTATCGTGGTTTGCGTCATCGTCGTGGTCTACCGGTTCGCGGTCAGCGTACTAAGACCAACGCACGTACCCGTAAGGGTCCGCGTAAACCGATCAAGAAATAATCGGGGTGATTGAATAATGGCAAAGGCACCTATTCGTGCACGTAAGCGTGTAAGAAAGCAAGTCTCTGACGGTGTGGCTCACGTCCATGCTTCTTTCAACAACACCATTGTTACCATTACTGATCGTCAGGGTAACGCACTGGGTTGGGCAACAGCCGGTGGTTCCGGTTTCCGTGGTTCTCGTAAATCCACTCCGTTTGCCGCACAGGTAGCAGCAGAACGTTGCGCCGAAGCAGTAAAAGAGTACGGAATTAAGAATCTGGAAGTTATGGTTAAAGGACCTGGTCCTGGCCGTGAGTCTACTATCCGCGCGTTGAACGCGGCTGGTTTCCGCATCACTAATATTACTGATGTGACTCCGATCCCTCATAACGGTTGTCGTCCGCCGAAGAAACGTCGCGTATAACGTCGTTACTCGGATTGTTGGAGAAAGAAAATGGCAAGATATTTGGGTCCTAAGCTCAAGCTGAGCCGTCGTGAGGGCACAGACTTATTCCTTAAGTCTGGCGTTCGTGCGATCGATACCAAGTGTAAAATTGAGCAGGCACCTGGCCAGCACGGTGCGCGTAAACCGCGTCTGTCTGACTATGGTGTTCAGTTACGTGAGAAGCAAAAAGTTCGTCGTATCTACGGCGTTCTGGAGCGTCAGTTCCGTAACTATTATAAAGAAGCAGCCCGCCTGAAAGGCAACACTGGTGCAAACCTGTTGCAACTGCTGGAAGGTCGTCTGGACAACGTCGTTTACCGTATGGGCTTCGGCGCCACTCGTGCAGAAGCACGTCAGTTGGTTAGCCATAAAGCAGTCGTAGTAAATGGTCGCGTTGTTAACATCGCTTCTTATCAGGTATCTCCTAATGACGTAGTCAGCGTACGTGAGAAAGCTAAAAAGCAATCTCGTGTGAAGGCCGCTCTGGAGCTGGCTGAGCAGCGTGAAAAGCCGACTTGGCTGGAAGTTGATGCTGCTAAGATGGAAGGTGTGTTCAAACGTAATCCTGAACGTTCCGACCTGTCTGCGGACATTAACGAACACCTGATCGTCGAGCTTTACTCTAAGTAAAGCTTAGTACCAAAGAGAGGACACAATGCAGGGTTCTGTGACAGAGTTTCTAAAACCGCGCCTGGTAGATATCGAGCAACTGAGTTCGACGCACGCCAAGGTGACCCTTGAGCCGTTAGAGCGTGGCTTTGGCCATACTCTTGGTAACGCACTGCGCCGTATTCTGCTTTCATCTATGCCGGGTTGCGCGGTGACCGAGGTTGAGATTGATGGTGTACTACATGAGTACAGCACCAAAGAAGGTGTACAGGAAGATATCCTGGAAATCCTGCTCAACCTGAAAGGGCTGGCGGTGAAAGTTCAAGGCAAAGATGAAGTTATTCTTACCCTGAATAAGTCTGGCATTGGCCCTGTGACTGCAGCCGATATCACCCATGATGGTGATGTCGAAATCGTCAAGCCGCAGCATGTGATCTGCCATCTGACTGATGAAAATGCATCAATTAGTATGCGTATCAAAATTCAGCGTGGTCGTGGTTATGTGCCGGCTTCTGCCCGAATTCATTCGGAAGAAGATGAGCGCCCGATCGGCCGTCTGTTAGTCGATGCTTGCTACAGCCCTGTAGAGCGTATTGCTTACAATGTTGAAGCGGCTCGTGTTGAACAGCGTACCGACCTGGACAAGCTGGTTATCGAGATGGAAACCAATGGTACGATTGATCCGGAAGAATCAATCCGCCGTGCGGCAACTATCTTGGCTGAACAACTTGAAGCTTTCGTTGACCTACGTGATGTGCGTCAGCCGGAAGTTAAAGAAGAGAAGCCGGAGTTCGATCCGATCCTGCTGCGCCCTGTTGACGATCTGGAATTGACTGTCCGCTCTGCTAACTGCCTCAAGGCAGAAGCTATCCACTACATCGGTGATCTAGTACAGCGTACCGAAGTTGAGTTGCTGAAAACGCCGAACTTGGGTAAAAAATCTCTTACTGAGATTAAAGACGTGCTGGCTTCACGTGGTCTGTCTCTGGGCATGCGCCTCGAAAACTGGCCGCCAGCTAGCATTGCTGACGAGTAACTAGGTCACAGGTTAAGGTTTTACTGAGAAGGATAAGGTCATGCGCCATCGTAAGAGTGGTCGTCAACTGAACCGTAACAGCAGCCATCGCCAAGCTATGTTCCGCAATATGGCCGGCTCTTTGGTTCGTCATGAAATCATCAAGACGACCCTGCCGAAAGCGAAAGAGCTGCGTCGCGTGGTTGAGCCGCTGATTACTCTTGCCAAGACCGACAGCGTTGCTAATCGTCGTCTGGCATTCGCCCGTACTCGTGATAACGAGATCGTGGCAAAACTGTTTAACGAGCTAGGCCCGCGTTTCGCGAGCCGCGCCGGTGGTTACACTCGCATTCTGAAGTGTGGCTTCCGTGCAGGCGACAACGCGCCGATGGCTTACATCGAACTCGTTGATCGTTCTGTATCTGATGCAGAAGCAACTGCAGAGTAATCTGTAGAAGCATGAAAATGCCGGGCTTAGGCCCGGCTTTTTTATATCTAAAATTTATCGCCTTTACTTCACCTTCTGCGTATTCCTTCATTTTTTCTGTCATCCTGCTATAAGCTATAGAGATATTCATTTGGATTGAGTGCTATGTTTTTAGTCGATGAATGGGCCGAGCGCCATATTAGTTCAGCGTTGAAGCGCGGTGAGCTTGATAATCTATCTGGTGAGGGTAAGCCTCTATTGCTGGATGATGACTCTCATGTTCCAGCAGACTTACGTGTTGGTTACCGTCTTTTAAAAAATGCGGGATGTTTGCCACCTGAGATCGAGCAAAGAAAGGAAGCCGCAACGCTAGCGTCACTGCTTCGTGGTCTTTCTCGTGAGCATCCTGATTTTATAGAGCTCAATAAAAGATTGGATGTATTAGAATTTCGTTTACGGCAAGCGGGTATGAGCACGGATTTTTTACATACTGAGTATGCGGACAAATTTACCCAGCATTTTGACCCTGAGTAGAGACAAACTATGTATCGTATCGGACAATTGGCGAAGCTTGCTGGCGTAACTCCAGACACCGTTCGTTATTACGAAAAGCAGAAGATGATGGATCATGAAGTGCGGACAGAAGGCGGGTACCGGCTCTACACCGATCATGATCTTCAAAGATTACGTTTTATCCGCTATGCTAAGCAACTTGGTTTTACGCTAGAGTCGATTCGCGAGTTACTCTCGATCCGAGTTGATCCTATGCACCATACTTGCCAAGAATCGAAATCGATCGTTGACGCCAGATTGGCTGAGGTAGAAAGTAAGATTAGTGAGTTGGAACTTATGCGTGGTTCTCTAAAGCGCCTAAGTGATGCGTGCTGTGGAAAAGCGCATACGAGTACCTACTGTTCTATTCTTGAAGCCTTGGAGCAGGGCGCGGCAGAGCGATTGACGCGTATAGATTTACGAGGGGTTTACCCTAAGCCATCATATTGTTAATGAGGAAGTTATTATGACGACTAAATATCAACATACCAAAGGCGTAATTGCTGATAATGCTATTCAGGCTCTTTTACATGATCCATTGTTCAAGCAGCGCGTAGAGAAAAATAACAAAGGCAAAGGTAGCTATAGCCGTAAAGCTAAACATGGCAAAAAAGGCAGCTGGGAGGCTGTAGGCAAACTGCATTAATGATGATGTATTTTACCTACAGCCTTCTGTTTTCTATCAGAAACAAAAAAGCCGCTTTATTAAGCGGCTTTTTTATTAACACCAACAAATTATTTTTGCTGCTGTTTTAGCAGATCGCGAATTTCTGTTAACAGCTTTTCTTCTGTTGTTGGTGCAGGTGGCGCTGCTGGAACGTCTGCTTCCTGACGACGCATTCTGTTCATCAGCTTAATTGCCAAGAAAATAGCGAAAGCGACGATCACAAAATCAAAGATGTTTTGGATAAATTGGCCATAGTTCATGATGACCGCCGGTGTTGCACCTTCTGCGGCACGCATAACCCAATGGAATTGCTTGAAATCAACACCGCCAATGAGCAGGCCTAGTGGGGGCATAATAATATCGGCAACTAAAGATGAGACAATTTTGCCGAAAGCAGCACCGATGATAACACCGACAGCTAAATCAACCACGTTGCCACGCATGGCAAATTCACGAAACTCTTTTAATAAACTCATAGACCACCCCTTATAAAATCAATAACACAAGCTTAACAAACATAGCATTAATTGACAAAACTCAGATGCAAAATTAACAGTCACCAACGCGTCCAAACATGAATACAATGCTGCCACTCATTTGCACGGCTATAAGAAGAATGGGCTTGGCTGGAACAGGCGCTCAACGTCGGTAATAAATTTTTTGTCCGTTAAGAACATGATGACATGGTCGCCTTGTTCAATTTTAGACTCACTATTAGCGATGATCACATCGTCACCACGAACGATAGCCCCGATAGTTGTACCCGGCGGCAGCTTGATTTCCTCGACTCTACGCCCGACGACTTTTGACGTGCTTTCATCACCGTGCGCGATGGCCTCGATAGCTTCAGCAACACCACGGCGCAGCGAGGAAACGCTGACGATATCTGCCTTTCGAACGTGCCCGAGCAGAGCAGAAATAGTGGCTTGCTGTGGTGAGATAGCGATGTCGATAACGCTGCCCTGAACCAAATCTACATAGGCACTTCTTTGAATCAGTACCATGACTTTTTTGGCACCTAAGCGCTTAGCTAACATTGCAGACATGATATTGGCTTCATCATCGTTAGTCAGGGCAATAAATACGTCAACCTGATCAATGTGCTCTTCCATCAGCAATTCTTGATCGGAGGCATCGCCGTAGAACACGATGGTGTCATGCAAAATTTCGGCTAATTCAGCAGCACGCTGTTGATTACGTTCAATCAGCTTCACGCTATAGTCTTTTTCTAAGCGATGAGCTAAACCTGCGCCGACGTTCCCACCGCCAACAATCATGATGCGCTTATAAGGTTTCTCTAGGCGCTGAAGTTCGCTCATAACGGCGCGGATATGCTGTGATGCGGCAACAAAAAAGACTTCATCACCAGCTTCAATGATTGTAGAACCCTGAGGCCTGATCGGGCGATCTTGACGGAAAATAGCAGCAACGCGCGTATCAATGTGCGGCATATGTTCTTTTAGGGAAGCTAATGCGTTGCCCACCAATGGGCCACCATAATAGGCTTTTACCACCGCAAGACTGACTTTTCCTTCAGCAAAGTTCACAACCTGCAATGCGCCAGGATACTCGATTAAGCGATAGACATAATCAGTCACCAACTGCTCAGGTGATATGAGATGATCTATAGGAACAGCTTCGGCATTAAACAGACGCTCATTTTCGCGTATGTATTCTGTCGAACGAATACGCGCGATACGGTTTGGTGTATTAAATAGAGAATATGCCACCTGACAGGCAACCATGTTGGTTTCATCAGAACTTGTGACTGCCACAAGCATATCGGCATCATCTGCGCCTGCTTCTCGTAATACGCGCGGGTGAGAACCGTGGCCTTGAACCACTCTAAGATCGAATTTATCCTGCAATTGGCGAAGGCGATCGCTATTTGTATCGACAATAGTTATGTCGTTGTTTTCACCGACCAAGTTTTCTGCCAGTGTGCCGCCCACTTGTCCGGCGCCAAGAATAATTATCTTCATTGTGCTCTCTGTTTTGCGCTATTGATAAGCCTGTGTCGTCCGCAGGCAGACACTGTCATGCTTTAATCAGCTTAGCGTAAAAGAACCCATCACCATCCTGTGTATGGGGAAGATGTTGTAGCCCTGGGTTCTCGTTGTCTGTGGCTACAAGTTTCGCTTCAGGATGGCGGGTAAGGAACTCGCGCATCTGTTGAGCATTTTCTTCAGGTAAAACAGAGCAGGTGGCATACACCATTACTCCGCCTGATTTTAAGCGCGGCCAAATAGCTTCAATGATCTCTTTCTGCAACGCAGCTAGTTCAGCGATATCACGATCGCGGCGTAACCACTTGATATCAGGATGACGACGGATCACACCGGTCGCGGAGCAAGGGGCATCAAGTAAGATGCGATCAAACTGTTTGTCGCCACACCAGCTCTCTGGGTAGCGCCCATCGCCGCATTTCACTTCGGCCTGCTGTTGCAAGCGTTGCAGGTTTTCTTTTACGCGTTTCAGGCGATTTTCATCAACGTCAACGGCAAGCACATGTGCTTTTGGTGCCGCTTCGAGAATATGTGTCGTTTTTCCCCCAGGCGCACAGCATAGATCGAGGATCTGTTCGCCGTTTTGCGGATCAAGGAGATCGACGCAGTGCTGGGCACTAGCGTCTTGTACGGTGACCCATCCTTGTTCAAACCCTGGCAGGCGTCCGACGGGCGTGGCTTCTTCAAGGCAAATAGCATCAGGGAACTGCGGGTGGGCAAAAGCATTAATTTCAGCGTTTGCCAGCAATGCCAGATATTCATCACGGGTGTGGTGAAGGCGATTAACGCGTAGCCACATTGGCGGGCGCTGATTATTGGCATCAACGATAGATTCCCACTGCTCTGGATAAGCTTGCTGCAAGCGTTTCAGTAACCAAGAAGGATGGAGGAAGCGACATTCGTTATTTTGGGAACGTTCTTTGAGCTGATCTTCTTGGCGTTGAAACTGACGTAGTACGCCGTTGATCAATCCTTTCAGCTGCGGCCGTTTTAAAGCTACCGCACCATTTACCGTTTCCGCTAATGCGGCGTGAGGTGGGATGCGAGTATAAACCAGCTGGTAAATGCCCACCATGATGAGGTAATGCAATGAGCGCTGCTTGCCGGTAAGAACCTTAGCCATCAATTGCTGAATATACCATTCAAGCTGAGGTAGAACGCGCAGCACCCCGAAGCAAAGTTCCTGCAGCAGTGCGCGATCTTTTTCACTGACTTCTTTGCTCAGTGCTGGAAGAACCGTGCTAAGGGATTGCCCTTGATCGAGTACCGAACTGAGAGCTTTAGCAGCAATAGCACGCAAATTATAAGGAGTGTTTTTCATAGCGTAAGGCTGACCATTGCAGCATAAATTAAGAATTTGAATTATTACGCGAAGTTTACCGCGAATAGGGGGCTGGTTTGAAGTTTAGAGACTGTTTTGCGTCAATTTCAAACAAAAAGGGCCCAAGTGGGCCCTTTACGCAATCGTAAATTGCTTACTCGAGACAATTGCCCGGAGTGAACCATTCGCGACGAGAATTCAATAAATCCTGCGCGGACATGCTTTTTTTGCCAGAAGGCTGTAGCTGAGTCATCAGTAAGATACCCTCCGCGGTAGCCACGGCGATGCCCTGTTTATCTGCACTGATGATGGTTCCCGGCGCTTGGTTATGCTCCGCGTCTAATGCTTGAGACTGCCACACTTTTACCGGTTGCTCATCAATCATAAAGAAACTGACAGGCCATGGATTGAAAGAGCGGACGCAACGTTCAAGCTGAACGGCTGAAAGAGTCCAATTCAGACGGGCTTCGTCCTTGCTGAGTTTTTCAGCATAGGTAACTAATGCTTCATCCTGTTTCTCAGGTACAGCAGTTCCATTGGCTAATTGAGTCAGCGTGGTGATGAGGCCCTGTGGGCCTAGATCTGCCAACTTATCGTACAACGTTGCGCTGGTATCTTGAGAGGTAATTGGGCAAGAGACTTTATGCAGCATGTCGCCGGTATCTAGACCTACGTCCATTTGCATAATGGTGACACCGGTTTCTGCATCACCCGCCCAGAGCGCGCGCTGGATAGGCGCTGCGCCACGCCAGCGTGGAAGTAGAGAACCATGTACGTTAATGCAGCCGAGGCGAGGCATGTCTAGCACGGCTTTAGGCAGGATCAAACCATAGGCAACCACGACCATAACATCCGCGTTAAGGTCAGAAACCAGCTTCTGGTTTTCTTCAGGACGTAGTGATGCGGGCTGAAACACAGGCAGATCATGCTGTTGTGCTAATACCTTGACTGGGCTTGGTGTGAGTTTATTGCCGCGTCCAGCAGGGCGATCGGGCTGAGTAAATACGCCAACGATTTGATGCTGGGAAGACAAAAGCGCGTCAAGATGACGCGCTGCAAAATCGGGAGTTCCCGCAAAAATAATACGCAAAGAATCAGACAATGTTGTTTCCTGCTAATGATGGACTAATTAGCCTCTGGTTTGCTGTTTATACAGCTTCTCCAGTTTCTGACGGATACGCTGACGCTTCAGAGGCGAGAGGTAATCGACAAATAATTTTCCGATCAAATGATCCATTTCATGCTGAATACAGATAGCGAGCAGATCGTCTGCTTCAAGCTCGAAAGGTTTACCTTCACGATCGAGAGCACGAATTTTGACTCGCTCAGCGCGTGGAACTAATGCACGATGCTCAGGAACAGAGAGGCAACCCTCTTCAATACCCGTTTCACCTTCGCTGGAGAGTAATTCTGGATTGATCAGAACTAAGCGCTGATCGTGGTTTTCAGACACATCAATGACGATAATACGCTGGTGAACGTCTACCTGGGTGGCAGCCAGACCAATACCTTCTTCTGCGTACATGGTGTCAAACATGTCATCAACGATACGCTGAATTTCTGGTGTGACTTCTTTTACCGGCTGCGCCACTGTGCGGAGCCGCTCATCGGGGAAATGTAATACCTGCAATACCGCCATAAATTATTCGATCTGTCTCTGAGTAGTGGAATGATTGTCACTCACTATTCTAGACATTTCCGGCCCTGATTGACAGTATTGTTCACCTATTGAACACATAGGTGCAGGCTGCACAAGGGGCAAACATGGATGTTCAGGAAATATGGCTCCGGCTGAGTCGACTGCAAAAAGTTTCTTTGCCGCAGTGTTTTGCTATTGTGCAGCATTGTTCTGAAGGCAAACCAAACGTTCTCTTGCTGCGAAAACTGGGGTTGACTGAGAACCAAGCGCAGAAATTTCTAGCAGCTGAACATATTGAGGCCGACCTGAACTGGCTTAGCCAGCAGGAAAACGAGCTCATTAGCTGTGATGATCTTCGGTATCCAGAAAAACTGAAAAATATTGCTAACCCACCGCCGGTTTTATTTGTGAAGGGAAACGCAGAGTGTCTCTCTCAGACCCAAATTGCTATCGTAGGTAGTCGGCGTTATAGCGACTATGGCGAAACATGCGCGACCTATTTTTCCAGTGAGCTTTCAGCTGCGGGACTAGTAATAACCAGCGGTCTTGCATTAGGTATTGATGGCATTGCGCATCGAGCATGCCTGGAAACTCAGGGAACAACCATTGCTGTACTGGGTTGTGGAATAGCGCGGCTTTATCCTGCCTGTCATGAACATCTTGCGTCACGCATTGTGGCAAACCACGGTGCAATTGTTTCT
Organism: Hafnia alvei; assembly: GCF_900095695.1. Taxonomy (GTDB): domain Bacteria; phylum Pseudomonadota; class Gammaproteobacteria; order Enterobacterales; family Enterobacteriaceae; genus Hafnia; species Hafnia alvei_B. The sequence continues at coordinate 225,137 of NZ_FMIQ01000057.1, forward strand.
GAATTTCCTCCCAGCACCAAAGCCAGAGCGGAGTATTTCCCGCGTCGGAACCGTATTATTAGTGGGTTGAGTGAGGGAGTGCTGATTGTTGAGGCCGCAGAGAAAAGTGGCACGCTGATAACTGCTCGTTGTGCCCTCGAGCAGGGAAAGGATGTATTTGCTATCCCTGGTTCTATTGATAACCTGCAAAGCGCAGGTTCCAATTGGCTGATTCAGCAGGGCGCTTATTTAGTGGCGCATCCTAAGGATATTATTGAACAAATTGGCGGCCTGCATTGGTTACCAAGCCCTAGCCCAGAAATTATTTATCCTGAGCAAGACGTTGCGGAATTGCCATTTGCCGAGGTGTTGGCTAACGTAGAATATGAGGTGACATCTGTTGACGTCGTCGCCGAACGTGTCGGCCAACCTGTGCCAGAGATAGCGGTGGCTTTGCTCGATCTGGAGTTAGCAGGATGGATTAAAGCTGTGTCCGGCGGCTATGTCCGACTGAAGAGGGCTAGCCATGTTCGACGTATTAATGTACCTGTTTGAAACCTATATACACACAGCATCTGGGATGCAGGTTGATCAAGATAAGTTAACCGATGATTTAACGCGTGCGGGGTTTGAGCGGGAAGATATATATAGCGCCCTCGGTTGGTTAGAAAAACTTGCTATGATGCAAGAGGCTGACGCTATGCCGTATATTTCATGCGCAGACCCCCATGTCATGCGCATTTATACGGATGATGAGGCCATGCGCCTTGATTGTGCTTGCCGAGGGTTTCTGCTTTTTCTTGAACAAATACAGGTGTTAACTCCAGAAACAAGAGAAATGGTCATTGATCGTGTGATGGCGCTGGATGCGGATCAGTTCGATCTTGAAGACTTGAAATGGGTAGTGCTGATGGTTTTGTTTAATGTACCCGGCCATGAGCACGCCTATGAACAGATGGAAGAACTGCTGTTTGAAGTTAACGAGGGTTACCTGCACTAAATCTGCACTAAAGGGATGCCCTAAGAATTAAGAAACTATTTATGAGTCAGGCAACATTGCTTGCGGTTAAAAATACAGAAAATTGTCCCGAGTGCGGCGCTGAGTTAGTTATGCGCAGCGGCAAACATGGGCCGTTTCTCGGCTGTTCACGCTATCCAGAATGCCAGTTTATCCGCCCGCTTAAACCACAGTCGGATGGACACGTCGTTAAAGTTCTGGACGGCCAACTGTGTCCTAAATGTGGTACAACGCTGGTATTGCGGCAGGGACGTTACGGGATGTTCATTGGCTGCGGTGCCTATCCTGATTGTGACCATACTGAGGTTATCGATAAACCGGATACCACCTCTATTATTTGTCCTCAGTGTCAACAAGGGCAGCTACTTCAACGAAAATCCCGTTATGGCAAAATTTTTCATGCCTGCGATCGATATCCAGAGTGTCAGTTCGCGATAAATCTAAAACCTATTGAGGGGGTATGTGGCTATTGTCACTATCCGCTGTTAGTAGAAAAGCGAACTGCACAGGGCGTTAAACTATTTTGTGCGAGCAAACTCTGCGGCAAAGCCGTGGTAAACGAATAGAAGATAATGAATAAAGAACAAAATACATCGCTAGAAAATGTACTGAATGCGCTAAAAAATAAAAAAGTTGTGGCGTACCCTACCGAGGCTGTTTTTGGCTTGGGCTGCGATCCTGATAGTGAACGCGCCGTGCATGCATTACTCGACCTAAAACAACGGACATGGGAAAAAGGTCTGATCCTGATTGCCGCTAATTATGAGCAGCTATTGCCGTATGTCGATGATGCCAAATTGTCGGGTGAAAGACGCGCAGAGGTCTTTTCTTATTGGCCAGGGCCTGTAACGTGGGTGATGCCTGCCAAAAGCTCTACGCCAAAGTGGCTTACTGGCCGCTTCTCAACGATAGCCGTTCGAGTTAGCGACCATCCATTGGTGCAAACCTTATGTACGCAGTTTGGTAAACCGCTGGTATCGACAAGCGCCAACCTCAGTGGCCTAGAACCTTGTCGCACGGCCCAAGAGGTTCGTATGCAGTTTGGTAACTCCTTCCCTGTTGTTGACGCTGATGTTGGTGGGCGCTTGAACCCATCCGAAATCCGTGATGCGTTGACCGGCGAATTGTTCAGACAAGGATAATGGTGATGAAGCAGTTTGCCGTCTTCGGTAATCCGATTAAACACAGTAAGTCGCCACGCATCCATCATCTGTTTAGCCAGCAGACTGGGATTGAGCTTAATTATGAAACTCGGCTTGCTCCACTTGATGACTTTCAGAAAAGTATCCAGTTGTTCTTTGCTGGTGGCGCTATTGGGGCAAACATTACTACCCCCTTCAAAGAGCAAGCTTATGAACTCGCAGATGAGCTAACGGAAAGAGCCTCATTGGCGGGGGCGGTTAACACGCTTAAGTTATTAGACGATGGCCGATTGTTGGGGGATAACACTGACGGTATAGGTTTGCTTAGCGATCTTGAACGCTTAGGCATGATTGCTCCTCAGGCAAAAGTTTTGCTGTTAGGGGCTGGTGGCGCAGCTCGAGGCGTTATCCAACCGATTCTCTCTTTAGACTGTGACCTCACGATAGCTAATAGAACCGATAGCCGTGCTCAAGAGCTGGCAAACGTGTTTGGCCATTTGGGAAATATTGATGCCGTAGAGTTTGGTGCGCTATCAACAAGACGCTTTGATCTGATTATCAATGCGACAGCTTCGGGTATTCATGGCGAAATCCCGCAAATACCCGCAGAGGTTATTGGTGAGAACACGGCCTGTTATGACATGTTCTATCAGAAAGGGCTTACACCTTTCTTAGCTTGGGCGAAAGCACAAGGTGCGCATCAGCTAGCCGATGGGTTTGGCATGTTGGTGGGGCAGGCTGCTCATGCATTCTTATTGTGGAATGATGTGATGCCTGAAATCTCACCGGTACTGCAAATCATGCGTGATGAATCGGCGTTATGAATCAAGCGATACAGTTTCCCGATCAAGAAGAATGGGATGCGAATAAGAGAGCCGTATTATTCCCTGCAACAATAAACGGCTTTCAAATATGTTGTGCTATCTATATAGAAGAGCTTAAGCGCATGTCAAAGGATCGACAGAATGTTGATCCTTTGATTCTTTTTAGATCGCTGCGTTGGGATCTTGAAGATATTGCAGAACACAAGATCCTGAATGAAGACTATAGCGAAGATGGTTGGGTATGGATCTCTGGTTGAGAGAGATAGTCGTCTTTCCAACGGACATAGTTATTCGCTGAATACAGCAACCCTGCTTTTTCTTCTTCTGTTAATAGGCGAACTTGCCGGGCAGGGCTGCCAAAATACATATACCCACTCTCTAAGCGTTTGCCTGGCGAAACTAAACTACCTGCTCCAATGATCACATCGTCTTCTACTATTGCACCATCCAAAATGATGCTCCCCATACCAATAAGTACTCTATCGCCGATGGTACAGCCGTGAAGCATGGCTTTATGACCTACGGTGACATCCTTTCCGATGATCGTAGGTAGGCCTTCAGGGTTGCTCGCCGATTTATGGGTGACGTGAATAACCGTCCCATCCTGAATATTGGAGCGAGCTCCAATGGAAACATAGTTAACATCTCCTCGGATCGCGACTAGGGGCCAGATACTTACGTCATCTGCCAGATCTACTGCACCAATTATTGTGCTGGTGGGATCAATAAATACACGATTTTCGATCTTTGGGTGTAAAGAGAGATAGGGACGGATAGAAAAAGACATAAAAAGGACGCCAAAAGAAGAATGGATATAGCCAATACTATCGCGCACAAGTGAAAACTCAACTGATGGATCCTTATA
>NZ_FMIQ01000023.1 GCF_900095695.1 Hafnia alvei
AGTGTCAAAATTTTGATGTTCTGGGTAAAACGCGCTAAGCGGCGCAGCTCTTTGCTGACCTGATCCGCCAGCTCACGCGTTGGACACAGCACCAGCGCCTGAGTCGTAAACTGGGTAACGTCAATCTGCTGTAGCAGACCGATACCAAAAGCGGCTGTTTTACCGCTGCCGGTTTTGGCCTGCGCCCGAACGTCACGCCCTTCTAGAATGGCAGGCAATGCAGCGGCCTGCACAGGGGTCATTGAGGCATAGCCAAGTTCAGCGAGGTTTTCTAGCTGCGCCGCTGGCAGCGTCAGGGAAGCAAAAGATTGGGTCACAACGGTTACTCTAATCAGACAAAAAATAAGGGGGAGCAAGTTTGCTGTTGAACGCGATTATAGACTCGTAGCGCCAGCGGACTTGTACTCATAGGCGCACATAATAACAGAGAAGCGGTGGGTCGAGCAGAAGTAAAAATAGACAACATGGTGAGAGAAGAAATGCGGGGACAATCCCCGCTCGAGAATATGTACTGCCTTGGGCTATTTATATACTTCCGCAATCGCGCTTATTTTGCCGTGCTCACGGCCAGCAATAATCACGTAGTATTTACCGCCTTTTTCGTCTGCCAGTTTAGACAAGACTTCTTTAGCATCCATGGGCGATGTGGTTTCTGCCGTGGTGCTTACGGTACCAATTTTCGTATATTTTGCGGCTTCTTCTTTAGTGATTTCCTCTGCTGCCAAAGCGCCAAAAGATACTGAACTCACCAGAATCGCTGCGGTAATAGCTTTAATTGCTTTCATAAATCACTCCTTGTTGTTTGTCATTGGATAGAACAACTACAGGATTAAAGGTAGTACAGATTCATGAACACCGCAGGAAATGCCGTTTTTTTTGGTAGAAATTAAGCAATGTCTCCCCTAAAACGGGGAGACAATCAGGTCAGCAGAGTCTTACTGCGCTAGAGCTCATCACCGTTTGAGCGGATCACCTTTTGATACCACTCAAAACTCAGCTTCTTCTTGCGCGCCAAGTTATTCTCACGGTCGATATACACAAAGCCGTACTGTTTTTGGTAGCCGTTGAGCCAAGACAGCAAATCAATAAATGACCAAGGATAGAAGCCACGAACATCGGCACCCTGCTCAATTGCGTGACCAACAGCGCGAATATGCTCGCTCAGATAGTCAATACGTGGCTGATCTAGAACCGCGCCGTCAACAATCGGATCCTTCGCGCCTAAACCGTTTTCAGTAATATAAATAGGCACTTCACCGTAGCGATGACGAATGCGACCGATCGCGTCGGTCAGGCCTTCTGGATAGATTTCCCAATCCCAATCGGTGTATACCCCGTTTGGATTTTTCACGATCTTGAATAAGCCTTTGAAGCCCATTCCGCCACCGCTGCCTTTCTGGCCCGAAGTATTGAGCTCGAAGCCTTGCACGTCGTCGTTACGCGCCACCATTTCACGCTTGTAATAATTCAAACCGATAAAATCAACGATGTTTTCTTTCAGTAATTCGGCATCACCAGGGTGGAATTCAGGCACGCCAAATGCGGCCTGTGCCATCTCTAGCATGTCGCGCGGATATTCGCCTTTCAGCACTGGGTCATATAGCCAGTGGGTGTAAATCCCTTCGGCAATTTCCCAAGCGCGGAGATCTTCAGGTTCTTGGCTGATCGGATCGTTGGGTTGTAGCACGTTAACAAACCCAATTTGGCCTTTGATCCCCATTTCACGAAAACTTTTCACCGCACGTGCGTTGGACAAGAAAACATGATGGCAGGCCTGAATGCCCAGCTTAGGATCTTTCAGCTTCGGTGGATGCTGGCCGGTGAAATACCCCATACCAATGAATACGATGGTTTCATTAAACGTTGACCACAGGTCAACGCGATCGCCAAAGCGTTGATAGCAAAGACGGGCATATTCATCAAAGGCATCAACGATTTCGCGCCCTGCCCAACCGCCAAATTTATCCTGCAAAGCCTGAGGAAGATCCCAGTGATACAGCGTGATCATCGGCCGAATATTGTGGCGCAAAAGCTCATCGATCAAATCGCTGTAGAATTTGATCCCAGCTTCGTTCACTTCACCCGTACCGTTCGGCAATACGCGCGGCCACGAAATAGAAAAGCGATATGAGGTCATCCCCAATTCGGCCATCAGCGCCACATCTTCTTTAAAACGATGGTAGTGGTCGGCCGCAACGTCGCCGTTTGTCCCTTCGTGCGTGGTGCCAGGCAAATGAGAGAATACGTCCCAAACAGATAACCCTTTACCGTCAGCGTCATGCGCACCTTCTACCTGATACGCCGCCGTTGCTGCTCCCCAGAGAAAATCTTTTGGAAATTGGCTCATATTTTTATTACTCCGTTAACGCTATAAATAAAAAGACTAAATAGTGATTACCGTGGTTACCACACGATGGCTTCCTCATCTTCCTGTGCCTGATTAGCCTGTTCCTGCGCCAAGAGTTGCTTCTCATAGACCTTAAAGAACGGGTAATAAATCAGGGCAGATAATGCCATCAGCAACAGCACTAAGACGGTGACGCGGAAATCCCAGCCCATGGCCCACGCGGCACCAATCGGCGCCGGCGATGTCCATGGAACCAATGAAATCATGTGTGGAAGTAGATTAGTGGTCACTGCGGTGTAGGCCACAACCGCATTGATCATCGGCGACAAAATGAAGGGAATAAAGAAGGTTGGGTTCATAACGATCGGCGTACCAAATATCACCGGCTCATTAATATTAAACATGCTCGGAACCAGACTCAGTTTCCCCATAGCACGTAGATGCACGGATTTACTGCGCAGGAACAATAGCACTAAACCGAAGGTTGCGCCTGAACCACCAATTACGATCAAAAAGTTCCAGAACGCCTCCGTCATAATGTGCGTCAGCGGCAGCCCTGCGGCGAGATCGGTTTGATTTAACCCTAAATTCGTCAGCCAAAATGCCTGCAACATGCCAGAAACAATGGCCGAGCCGTGGATCCCAGCAAACCATAATAGATGGCAAATCAACACGGCAAGTAAGATCGCCGGTAGTGAATCAGCGGCAGAAATCAGTGGCTGGAACAGCGCCATAATTGCCTGAGGGAGAAGCTGGTCAAACAGTGCCTGCACGCCCATGCTGATCGGATACAGCGTAATAATGACGGCAAGAATCGGGATCAGCAGGTCGAATGATTGTTTGATGTTTGCCGGAACCTGCGGAGGGAGCCTTATTCCAATATTGTGATGTTTGAGAAAACGCGTGAGCTCCGTAACATAAATCGCCACGATAACCGCGGTGAAAATCCCCACGCCGCCCAGCGCAACGGTGGGCATATTTCCGTTAGCCTGCGGTGCTGACACCAGCAAAAAGCCCATCAGTGCCAGCATTGCCGTCATGAAAGGATCAAGCTGATAGCGTCTTGCGAGGTTGTAAGCAATTGCTGCAGTGATGTAAATCGACATGATCCCCATCGTCATGTTGAACGGCGTTAGGATCTGGCTTTCATACTTGCCAGACAGCGCCAGCCAACTGCGTGCAAAACCCCAGCTACTCTCAGCGGAAAACGGGGGATAGACAAATACCAGTAAAAACGAACCGACAATCATGAACGGCATGGCGGCAATAAAGCCATCACGAATCGCCATAATATGTCGCTGAGAGGAAATTTTTCCCGCCACCGGGCTAATTCGATTTTCGATAAAGCTAAACAGCGATTGACTGATATTCATCATGCTCTACCCCTGAATAAGACGCGTAAGGAACAGAGTATAAGACGCCATTTTTATTAACCGCAACCGGTTTCAGTAACCGGTTTCATTTTTATCCTAGAATGTGAAGGAGATCGAAGAAGGGAAGCGTATCTACGCTTAAATCACGCGTACAGAAGTTTCGTAACTGCTTTCCCAATAGCGATCGCTGAGGCGGGAAGTCGTTACCCCCATACTCTTTGATGCATGGATGAACTGACCGTTCCCCACATACACCCCGACATGTCGTGTCTCCGGCGAGGTTTTAAAGAAAACCAAATCACCGATTTTGAGATGCTGCTTTGCAATGTGGTTACCGAAATGAATTTGCTCGGAGGTTGTTCTCGGCAGATTAACCGAGAGCTCACCGAGCACCCGGCGCGTAAATGCTGAGCAATCAATGCCATATTTAGAATCACCGCCCCAGAGATATCTCACCCCCTGCCAGCGCCGATAATCCTGCAAAATGACCTGCTTAATATTGGCCTGCTGTGGATCGTTGAAGCTTTTGCTATTTAGCGCTTCCCGATAGGAAATTCGGTAAGAAGATTGTTTAACATGCAGGTTTTGGTTCATCTTGTCAGATTTAAAATACGTAGGTAAATCAAACGCCGATGAGGACTGAGTCACGAATGCGACAGAGCAAAATACTGCGGCTGAGATAAGTTTTCGAAATAACATTTTGAGATCATCGTAGAGGGAAAAAGGCGTCCTTAAGAGACATAGCGACTTGCCTCAACACCAAAGGGCTTTGCGCTTAATCACATCCATTGCAGGGCGCAAACTACACAGCTATCCACTCAGCCTCCACTGAATTCACATTGAAGTTATGCTTATGAGTTAATCATATGTTTTATGAATTAATGTTTTGCTCGGTGAACCATGGCGTTAAAACAAGAATGGAATGTTAATAAGAAAATTTGTCAGGAATAAAAATTAAAAAACCGCCAAAGAATGGTAACGCCGTTCACTT
>NZ_FMIQ01000024.1 GCF_900095695.1 Hafnia alvei
TAGCACAAGTTTATGTGGGTAATACACAAAGTAATTATGGGTAATGCCCCAAGTTACTATGGGAAATACCCCAAGTTTGATTTTTCTGAATCTGCAGTGGATAACCTTTCATTTTGCTTGTCGCTAGCGACAAGGCATGCCAGTATATGGGTACTACAAATTCACCCCATACGCCGATGACTGAAAACACTCGTCTTGCTAAAAAACCGATAAATATCAGTCAGTCAAATGAATTGACTGAAGCTGCGTATTACCTGCCTCTGCAAGCTAAGCGCGTCCTTTGGCTTTGCTTGATGCAGTGCTACCACTTAAAAGATGAGCCGGAATCTGTTTCACCGTTATTCACAATCACGGTGGCTGATTACCAAAAATTTTTTAAGGTTGGCGTTGATACCGCCTCCACTGACGTTAAAAAAGGTGTAAGTGCTCTAGCAGACAGCAATGTGACTTTCTATCCTCGCGAAGGTGAATTCGAAGAGGTTAAACGACCATGGTTGGCTGAAGCTGGGTTGAAGCGGGGAAGGGGAAAATGGCAAATTGAATTTAACTATAAAGTCATGCCTTATTTGATGGGGTTAACGAGCCAGTTCACGACTTATTCGCTTTATGACTGCGGAAAAATCAATAGTGTAAGGGTTATTCGTTTATATGAAAGTCTATGCCAATTCCGCTCATCTGGTATTTGGATCACAACACCAGATTGGTTGTCCGATAGATTCCTTCTCCCAGAATCTCAGCGCAACAATTTTGCAGAAATGAAGCGAACATTCCTCAACCCTGCGCTGAAGAAAATCAACGAAAACACACCGTTAAAAGCAGCTATGACACAAAATGAAGATGGAAAACTGATTTTCACTATTGTTGACAGGAACGGCTAAAGTTGGCCTGTTTCCCACACTCTTTCTTTATGTCCTCTTCAGATCAGCAGTCTGCTTACAAAAAATGGCATCTAGAGATCCCCCGTTTTTAATTTAGCCATAGCTTCTGATGTCACTAGCTGAAAAGTTGCTCGATCGCTCCATAGCCTATTCTCGCAAACTTACCCTAAATCCCCGATTATTGTTCTTGATAAGAATAGGCAAAGTTGGGCTATTTCCCATACATTCTCACTCTACGCAGAGAGAAGAGAAAGTAAAACGCATAGGTTAACTCACCATGCTTGTATGAGGGATAAAGGACATCATCTGTCTTTATGGTAAAATACAGGCGTCATTCTCAGAGTCAGAAACGATGAAAAAGAAAAGCACGACCCCAACGCCTCATGATGCGACATTCAGGCAATTTCTCGCACAACCTGATATTGCCCGCGATTTTATGGAGTTGCACCTTCCCACTGAGCTGCGTGCTATCTGTGACCTCAGTACGCTGAAGTTGGAATCGGGTTCTTTTGTCGAGGATGATCTTCGTCAGTACTTCAGCGACGTGCTCTATAGTGTGAAAACGATGGAAGGGGATGGCTATGTGCATGTGTTGATTGAGCATCAGTCATCACCAGATAAACATATGGCGTTCAGGTTATTGCGTTACTCTGTCGCGGCTATGCAACGCCACCTTGAAGCAGGCCATAAAAAGTTGCCGCTAATGATACCCGTGCTGTTTTATGTCGGTAAGCGTAGTCCTTACCCGTACTCCACTCGTTGGCTGGATGAATTTGATAACCCTGAGCTTGCAACAAAGCTTTATAGCACCGCTTTCCCACTGGTTGATGTCACTGTTATTCCTGACGATGAGATTATTGACCATCGTCGTATGGCCGCACTGACATTACTGCAAAAACATATCCATCAGCGGGATCTTGCGGAGTTAATCGACAAACTGGCCGCAACCCTGTTGGCGGGATATCTCTCTTCAACACAGGTGGTATCGCTGGTACACTATATCTTACAGGCAGGCAATACGTCAGACGCCGAAGCCTTTGTTCGCGAACTGGCACAGCGTGTGCCGCAACACGGAGACGCACTCATGACCATCGCACAACAGCTTGAACAAAAAGGCATCGAAAAAGGTATTGAGCAGGGCATAGAGAAAGGCATTGAACTCGGTAGACAAGAAGGCCGTTCAGAAGGTGAGCGTGAAGCTACCCTTAAAATAGCTCGAACCATGCTGCAAAACGGTCTCGACCGTAATACCGTCATGGCAATGACCGGCCTTTCCGAGGATGATCTGTCTCAGATCCGTCACTAAATATTTCAACGACTAGCGTTCGCTAGTCGTTCTCTTTTCTTGGCATTATCCACCATCCATACTTCCGACGATTCAATACAGGTTGTATCTTTGTTCGCGAACTGGCACAGCGTGTGTCGCAATACGGAGACGCACTCATGACCATCGCAAACAGCTTGAACAAAAATGTATCGAGCAGGGTATAGAGAAAGGTATAGAGCTTGGGGAACAACGTGGTATTGAAAAAGGTGAGCGTGAAGCCACCCTTAAAATAGCCCGTACCATGCTGCAAAACGGTCTCGATTGTAATACCGTTATGAAAATGACCGGCCTTTCCGAATACGGGCTGGCGCAAATTCCTCACTAAACATTTCAACGTCCAACAGCTATGGGATAGCCACTACTCTGTTTTCTCCCCATACTGACTCTCCAATAGATGGATGAATGCTCAATAGGCTGATTTATATAAATAAACCCTTATATTTACACGACGTTTATATCCTTATGCTAATATTCTCCACATCATTACATTCAACACAAAGCACTGATATGACGGTTCCTTACCACACGCGTCCCACATCAGAATTAGCACATCTGGCTTGGTGTCTTCTAACATCAGTACGCCTAGCCCAAAAAGAAGGAAAAGCGCATTCATCGCTGGAGCAGCATGTGTTTGTCATGCAATGGCTGCTAACAGCCCAAAAGCGCAAGCTGTTTCCAAAAAGCGTTGCGCCAGACATTATATGGCTGCTCGCTCAGGGTAAAAAATATGGGTTCGGGGCCAACTTACTCAAAAAAGTAGAGTATATATACCGTTCAAGTGCTGAAGAATTAGCTGCCCAAAGTGATTTATTTCGATTTACGTACTTCGTTGAGACATTAAAAACAATGGGTTGGCTAGATTTTATGGTCTCACGTAAAGAGTGGGATCAGCATTGGAAGGGCTCTAATACTGCCAGCGCAATCTATACACCCAAAGAGGATCTACAGCCCTCTTTTGATGAGAATGGAAAACTTATCAAAACACTCGCGGTACGATTCACTGGGGATATCTCCGGTATTTTCCCCCTATTAGAACAGAGCCACCTCCGCGCCCAACAGCAACCTGAGCATGAAGGCTTTTCCGTTTTTCATCTTCGTATGACGGACTAGCGCAACATTAATTTGGCCTGTGCCGGCGACATCGAAAAACTCAAATCAGGCGTCACATCGAGCGCAAAAATCTTCGTATACACTTCCGTGTTCTCCATTCTCTTATGCCCCATTAATGCCTGTACCTGTTTGATATGTATGCCATTCATCAGCAGATGCACGGCATAGCTGTGCCTAAATGTGTGTGGCGTAATAGGCCGCACTGAGAATGTAACGCCGTCACGTTCTGCTCTTTCCACCGCCGCTTTTAGCCAGTTACGGGGGGTCTCTTGGCTGGCCACATCCCACATCGGTGTCGCTCGGCGCGTCAGCAGTCTAAAGGTCGCAAAATATTCCTGCAGTCGGCGAACGTAATCTTCATCGGGCAAAGGCACCGCCCGAAACGGTACTTCTTGCTGTTCTTCTTTCGTCGGACGTCCTCGAGTTCGCGGAGCCCGTTGTTTCAAGGTCCGCAGTCTGACGAAGGGCATATCCGCGTTGAAAAAAAAGTCACTCGGCGTGAGCGCCAATGCTTCGTTGATCCGAGCACCAGTGTTCCATAATGTTTCAATCAATACCCGCTGACGCAAATCAGGAAGATAGCTAAGGAGCACTGAAATTTCCGGCGCCAATAAATAGCGGGGCACATCCAGATCGGCGGCGATGGCCATTTCACGTAAGCGAACAGCGCGCGCATAGTCACCCGGCAAACCGATCGCGCTACGTGAAATCTGTTCTAGATTGTGGGGTATCAGGCTCAATTTTTTAATCTCCGCAATCTCGTGTATTTTGGTACAAAAAACACACAATACTTGCCATGGTGTCGCGTTGGCAGGTGGCCAAAATTCAAAAGACAGTTTCTTAGTGACTATTTTGCCGAGCTTGATGATAACAGGGAAGGGGAATAAATCGGTGATCGGTCAGTGCTAGGATTGGGGAAAAAACGAAATAAGCGTAAAAAACAAAACAGCAGCGATATCCGTAGCACGCCCAGAACAGCGCTAACGCAGTCTATGAGGTTTGCGAACCCACAGCCAGCAAGGCCTGCAGCCAAATTGCAAGGCTACGTATGGCCTTTGGGGATTCTGGCGGAAATACCCAACAGTGAGATAAAAGCAAGGTAGTGCAAAGAGCAAGCATGTGAATAACCCGATAATGAGATACCTAGGTGAGTAGTCAGTAAGAGATGATGGAGAAAAAGTTAAGTTAAGATACATTACGACGTAAGTGGCCAATCAACAGCAAACAGTGTGCTTAAGCGAATATATCTAGGCATCAAATATAATTTGACACTTTGAAATTAAATGTAAGCCCTGGATTTAAAATTTTTGGTATTAAATAATAAAATTGGATTATTTTATTATTTTGTTGATGATATTCTCTTTATTTTGTTTTATGCTCACTAAAACATTAAATGAAATTGAACTGAAATATTTTGAAAAAAAGCCTTTCGCTATATTAGTTGACTAAGCCATATATAATGATAAATTCAAATAAGTATAATCCCATGACTTCGAGAAAATAATGAATAAGATTAGCATATATAAAACAGTTAATCATGAAATCCATTACGCGATGAGTTTCATTGGTGGCAGCATTGAAATCATTAGTTTTAAATTCCTTTATAAAGCACTTATTGGATACATGACATCAAATATGGTTTTTGGTATTAATTCCTTAGCTGAGAATTCATTTGATTTTTCATCTATATATCATATTCTCATCGTTGTTATATGGATGATAATAGGTGCTGGTCATCAATTTGTTGCGGACCGTTATACCTTTAAAAAAAGTAGCCCTCTATATGGGTATGCCATAGGCCTCAGTACTGCGTGCTTTTTCCTTATATTATTCATGCAGCTAGGTCATTACATGTATACTAATAACTTACTACACTTAACACCAAATGCATCCGTAATGCCACTAGTGACTATTGGATTAGTATTTATGTACATACAAAACTATATAATAAAAAGTGGAGGGACGAGTTATCCAACTACTACATCTGTAGTCACGACTGTTTATATTTTGATGATCACTCATATAATTAAGGCATGCAACAAAAAGAATGACATATCCCAACGGAAACAAGATCTTGATGAAGGAAGACATTACATTATGGTCATTATCCATTTCTTTTTAGGAGCATTTATCACCGTCAAATTGAGTCAAGAATTTGATTTCCTTGGATTATATCTGGCATTTTTCATTCTATTGTTAATAACATTTAGGGTTTGGGTAAAGCACAGTAATTTAAAGAAAACATAAAAGTTATTCGGCATAAATATCCACTAATAGTGATAAATAAAATATTCCATACAATAAGATGATATTATATGTCTTGTTGTGTGAAATAGATGAAACTTTAAATCAAATGACTCAATTTACTTAAACCATAATATTTACCATCAGGCCAAAATTTACCTTGAAAGGTTTTATTGATTCTTTGAATAGGTTAAGTCACATCTATTCATATCTAGTAGATGTGTAGTGGTCAAGCAAAACTGGCCACGTCTTTAGAGTTTTTCCAGAACAATCGTTCTGATTCATTCGGCGTCAAACCACCATTATATTGATGAGGCCTGAGCTGGCTGTAATATCCCGTGATGTAATTTGTTATCGCTGTGCTGGCTTCGCTGAAGTTTACGTATCCATATTCCGGCACCCATTCTGTTTTCAGGCTTCTGAAGAACCGTTCCATTGGACTATTATCCCAACAATTCCCCCTGCGACTCAGGCTTTGTTTTATCTGATATCGCCACAGTAACAGTCTGAAATTCCTGCTGGTATAGTGGCTACCTTGATCCGAGTGATACAGCAAATTAGCGGGTTTTCCTTGTGCTTCCCAGGCCATGGACAGCGCTTTACCTGTCAATGCAGAGTCCGGGAAAAATGACATCGCCCAGCCAACCGGTTTACGGGAAAACAGATCAAGCACAACGGCTAAATAAGCCCAGCGTTTACCCGTCCAGATATAAGTCACATCACCGCACCAAACCTGATTAGGCTCTGTTACTGCAAACTGGCGTTCCAAATAATTGGGGATCTCAACGTGTTCCTTAGACGCCTTCTTATATCGATGGCCAGGCTGCTGACAGCTGATGAGATTAAGTTCTTTCATTAGCTTTGTTGCCCGCCAGCGGCTCAGTTTTACGCCCTTAGTGGTGACCATTGCGGCAATATTACGTGCACCTGCGGAGCCTTTACTTTCGCGATAACTTTCACGAATAAGACTGAGTAATGTCACACGTGTGGCATCAGGCTTCTTTGGCTGCCGCCAGTATTTATAGCTGCTGCGATGAACCCCAAACACATTGCACACAACGGCAACGGGAAACCGCGCTCTGAGTTTCTCAACTAATGAGAACTGTTCAGGGAGTCTGACATCAAGAGCGCGGTAGCCTTTTTTAATATATCTCTTTCCATTTCAACGCGTTGAATTCTTTTCTTCAGCTCACGTATTTCAATCTGCTCGGGTGTCATTGGTGAAGCTATGGGTGATTTTCCCGCTCTTTCTTCTTTCAACTGGCGGACCCACTTATCCATCGTGGATTTGCCGATATTCATTGCCGTGGCAGCGGCGGCAACGGTGTAATGCTGATCGAGTACAAGCTGGGCAGCTTCGAGGCGAAACTCGGGGCTAAAATTACGTCTGTTACGTCCGGTCATAATGTCACCTGTGTTGACTATGAGGTGATGATATCACCTCTATTCAGGTGGCCAAATTCAGTGTGCCACTACAGATATTACTTATCCATATATAGTTATATAAATTCGCGCAGTAGTATACTCTAAGTTTAGAGGTATGCAGTGTTATGCTAATACTAATCTGAATTGTTACAAT
Source organism: Hafnia alvei (assembly GCF_900095695.1). Lineage (GTDB taxonomy): Bacteria > Pseudomonadota > Gammaproteobacteria > Enterobacterales > Enterobacteriaceae > Hafnia > Hafnia alvei_B. The sequence goes on from NZ_FMIQ01000024.1 coordinate 7,139, forward strand.
GAGGGGAGGGTGATATCAAAGCAATCAGGAAGTAGACACATATTTAATAATGTATAGTATGGCCATTTCCTCGATATTACTACACTTTTAACGCTATGCATAAATCGACTTTTGCGATTTTTTCGGTAGATGCATGGTTAGGTATATTACGGCATTGGCGAATAGCACCTCCACTGGAGGTGCTATTTTACTTATTAAACAGAATTAGCTAATTGCACAATATTTATCATAATATTCTTTAGCCATCTCGCGTAACATCTTACCAATCTGAGCATATTGATATTCGTTCAGATTTGCCAGAGAGGCTCGAGCAGATGGGTGTTGACTGCCGAATCCTTTACCTGGCAGCAGAATAACGCCCGTTTCAGTTGCGATGCGGAAAAGAAGCTCATTATGAGAGAAGTTTTTGCGAAGCCACAGGGCAAAATCAGCGTTATAAAGCTGAGTGGCAATCGACTCTAAATCCAGCAGCGTATAATAATCAACAGACTGACCATCCTGTGGAACTTCAACGCCTAGCTCGCGATAAAGTGCACATTGACGCTGGCGGATAACTTTCTTGAGAATTTTTTTGTATTCATCGTGTTCATCCATTAAAGCAAACAGACTAAACATAACCATCTGAATCTGTTGTGGCAACGACAAGCCGGCAGTATGATTTAACGCTACAGCACGACTATCAGCAACAAGACGATCAATGAAATGCAGATCTTCTACATTGGTAATAATGGATGAGTAACGTTTATGTAGCTCCTCTTTGATATCTTTAGGCATCGCGGAGAGCTTATCATCAAGGACATTATTTTTATGTGTCGCGATAGCTCCTAAGCGCCATCCTGTTGCACCAAAGTATTTCGAGAATGAGTAAACCAGAATGGTGTTATAAGGGCATACAGCAAATAAGGACTTGAAATCATCTGCAAATGTACCGTAAACATCGTCGGTTAAAATAATCAGATCTTTTCGCTCATTGCTAACAATAGAGCTAATTTTCTGTAGGCAACGGTCATCTAATTTAACCGATGCAGGATTACTTGGATTAATACAGAAGAAGATTTTAATATCTGGATCTTTCAGTTTATCAAGTTCTTCATCACTGTACTGCCAGTTGTTTTCTGGTTCAGCATTGATTGGTACGATCTCCAGTCCATACTCTTCTAACTGTGGGATCTCAATGTAAGGTGTGAAAACAGGCATGCCGATTGCTACTTTATCGCCCTTTGAAAGCAGGCGGTTTTCTTTTAAGGTATCGAAAATATATGCCATTGCCGCAGTACCGCCTTCAACAGCGAAAACTTCAATGTCGTCGGTAGACGCATCGCTGCCGGACATTTCGCGCAATAAGTAATGGCGAACAATTTGCTCGCTGATAGTCAGCATGCGAGAAGGAACTGGATAATTGCATCCAAGAATACCCTCTACCATTTCTTGAATGAAATCTTTACCAGAAAGGCCTAACTGATCTTTTACATAGCTAAATGAATTACGTAAGAAGCAAACTTCAGGCAGTTGCAAATTATCGCTGATGAAACGCTCGAAGCGCTCCAGCATACCCTCATTATCAGGGATACCACCGATATCTTGCTTCATATATGAATACGATAATTCAGATTCGCTACAAGCAAATAGACCTAATTGAAAGAACGCGAGGCGTGGTAGTGTAGCCAAGAAGTTTGGATTACCACGTCCTGCATTTAACATGGTTTTATTTTTATTTCCTGATGCATGTTTAATCAATTCATCTTTTAATTCAAATGGACTAAGTTGAGCAAGTTCTTTAAAGTCAGTCATGATTATCTCTATTAATAGTTAAACAAAAGCAACAACTAATGGCCCAAGCAATGTAAGGAATACATTTGCAAGCGCGTATGTGATAGCAAAAGAAACTGTTGGTACAGAATTACCGGATTTTTCTAATACCTCGCCAAAAGCAGGATTTGCACTCCTTGTTCCTGAGAGGGCGCCTGCAAATATCGCGGTATTGTCGTAATGCAAAATGTATCGACCAACAAGCATGGTAATAAATAGCGGAATGATGGTGACTGCGACACCGATCATAAAGATGGATATTCCACTTTGGGCAATAGTACTAATGGCTTGTTGACCAGACTGAAGTCCTACTACAGCAACAAATCCAGCAAGCCCTAAGTCTTTTAGCAGCGTAGATGCTGGCGTTGGCATATTTCCCATCACCATATGGCGTGAACGGTACCAGCCAAAAATAAGCCCAGAAAATAGCGCGCCACCACCGGCTCCTAATGTGAGAGGAATAGAGCCAATATGAACGACGGCGAGACCAATGAGCAGGCCAACAGAAACACCAATCCCATGGAATAAGAGATCTGTTTTTTCACTAACGCTGATAACAGGACCAACCTCTTTTGCAAAGCGCTGGATATCTTCATTCACGCCATAAACAGTGACAACATCACCAGACTTGATGAGCGTTTCTCCGACTAAAGGAAGTGAACCTTCCCCGCGCTTGAGCTGTAGGAAATAAATACCGTGACGTAGCTCCTGAGTGGCTGTGCTGGAAATGTATGCAATCTTTTTATTCGTATAGGCTTTATTGGTAATAATGATATCTCGGGTGGAAATAACGACTTCCATCCCATCATTATCTTTAGTTTCAGGGCCAACTATTTCATCCAACTGGACTACGCTACTGCGACGACCAACAATGAGGATAATATCGCCCAGCTCTAAGGTCGTTTCACCACTTAAACCAATGATATCACCTGAGCGTTTAAGCCTTTCAACGGTAATCTTTCCTTCAGTCGCAGATTTCTCTAGTTGAGAAATTGTCAACCCAGCAGCAGATGTGACTTTGAAAACTCGGCCTACAATATTAGGAAGTGCAGGCGTTTCGCCAAATCCATAATTTCTAGCGCCATTTAATAGTGTTGCTTCTGCTTTTATGGCATCCTCACGTAAACCTCGGCGCATAAACCAAGGGAGAATATTGACACATATAATAATCGCGCCCAACGAGCCAAATATGTAGGTGACAGCATATCCGATAGCAACATTAGCCTGTAAATGCTGGGATAATTCAGGTGAAAGGCCTAGCTTTTCGATGGCAGAACTAGCTGTTCCAATAATAGCTGATTGCGTCAATGCACCGGCTGCAATGCCTGCTGCAGTGCCCTTATCTAGGTCATACATTCTTGCAAGAATGACAACGGTGAGGAGTCCGCTCACGGCCATGACAATAGCAAGTATGATTTCTCTTATCGACTTCAAACCTAGAGATTTAAAGAACTGAGGCCCACTTTCAAAGCCAACTGCATAAATAAATAGAGCAAAAAGAACAGCTTTAATGCCGTCATCAATGGTTACACCGAATTGACTTAAAGCAACAGAGATAACAAGTGCTCCGGCAACACCACCAAGCTGAAATTTACCGAATTTGAATTTCCCTATCCATGTACCAATAGCTAGAGAAAGAAATAGCGCTATCTCAGGTGACATTTGAAAAATTGAATGAATTAGAAACACACGACAACCCTCTTCATAAGAGAAAGAAGTTATAAATTAAAAAATATCATTTCCATAGAGTATTTTTTACAAGTACATATGCGAACATTAACTCAGTGATCTTCAACGGCGCTGAGTATATTCAGTAAGACGTGCTTTAATTTATGATCTGAGTCAATTTAATTAGATGTTATTAAATTTAAAAAACCACTAGTAAAATAACTTTTTCGAAAATCCGAAATAATGGGTTTTATTATCTACGGTAATTCGGATTTCATATCTTATTTATTTTTTATTTCTGACCAAAGACAAATACACGCATTAATTTTATGGGTAATGACTAAATATCCGTTAGTATTCTGTTTAACATCGATGTGTTATTATTGACTGGATTACCTTTATGTGTTTTAACTTCATGCTGTTATGTTGGACGTCAGTGACTCTGCGAGATAAACAAAATGCCACAACATCATCAGCACAACCAGATTTTGCGTGACCCTAAGCTACAACAGTTTGTCTTAATCGTTATCATATTTTCTTTGGTGCTGATTTATAGTTGCTATGTTATTGTAAACGAGGTTAAAAACCAAAAAATACTCTTGAGGCAACAACTCAATGAGATAGGCTTAGCACTGAATTTAAGTGTACAACGCTACGAATTTATGCCGTACTCATTATCTCGTGACGAAAAAATAATTAACTTACTCAGAGAAAAAGACGCTAAAAAGCAAACAAAAGAAATGAATAGATATTTAAAGTCTATCCAAGTGCGCACAGGCGCCCTCTCTATCTATATCATTGACCTGGGCGGTAACATAATCTCATCAAGTGACTTTGGACAATGCGAAAGCGCTATTGGCTGCAATGTTTCACATAGACCTTACTTTATAAATGCAGATACAGATAATACTATTGGATACTTTGGTGTTGGGGTCTCAAACGGTATCCCAGGTTACTTTTTAGTTAACTCAATAAGTTGGAATGGCGAGAAGATAGGGGCTATTTCAGTTAAAGTTAATTTAGATGATCTTATCAATACTAGAGGCGGTGAAGGTGAGATAATTCTTTTAGATCAACATGACATTATCGCAAGTTCTAGCAATCCGAATTGGTTTTATCATTCAATCTCACCATTACCTAAGTTACAGTATCAGAAAATATCGGAAGAACAGAGATATCGGGTCAATGATATTCCTATGCTAGATTATAGGAATATAATAAAAGAAAATGACGACTCATGGATTGTTAGCGTAGCCAAAAAGTACTATATGGCAAGTGAGAGTTATGTTAGCGATATCAATATGACATTAGTAAGGCTTTTACCCATGAGTGCTATTTTTAAGGCAATATGGCCTAAAATAGGGGGAATCATCGCTACGTTTGCTTTTTGTGCAATACTATTCAAAATAATTGTCCAACGAAATAAAATTTTATCTCTGAAAATTGAAAAACAGCAAGCATTAAAGAAAAAAAATAGATCGCTTGAAAATCTTGTCATGCTAAGAACGTATGAACTTGCAAAAAAAACAATTAATCTTGAGGCGGAAATAAAAGAGCGAGTCAATAGTGAAAATATTCTTCGAAATATGCAAAAAGAGTTGCTTCATAATGAAAAACTCGCAGCTATTGGGCAGCTTTCTGCCGGATTAGCACATGAAATTAATCAGCCATTAGCAGCAATTAGCATGATTTCAGCAAATACGATGCGTTTTATCGAAATAGGAGAATGGGAAGAAGCTCGATCAAATTTAGCGCGAATTGCTCGATTAGTTGATTTTATCGGTCAGTTAAGCAATCAGTTACGTACTTTCTCTCGTGTGGGTGATGATTCAATAAGCTCAGTTTCGTTAAAAATCAGTATAGACAATGCAATGTTGTTATTGAGTCATAAATTTAAAAAAAATAACTTTACATTTACTCGCATACCACCATCGAGTGAGATTTATTGCTTATGTAATAACCTTAGACTTGAGCAAGTATTAGTCAATTTAATCAGTAATGCCCTTGATGCTATTTCGCATGAAAATTCGGCGGGTAATATAACGGCCAAATGGTATAAGGATGGTGATTCCGCTGTTATTGAAATTGAAGATAATGGCCCAGGCATTCCGCTCAACGTTATTGAACATATTTTCGAACCTTTTTTTACAACAAAAATATCACATGGATTAGGATTGGGCCTCGCTATTTCTGCTGATATCATAAAATCTTTTAAAGGTTCATTATCAGCGGTTAATGTCGAAACAGGGGCACGCTTTATCATTCGTCTACCATTGCATAAAGATAATTAATTGGAGAACATTTATGAACGATATAGACATCTTAATCATTGAAGATGATAAAGATATTCAACATGGCTGCGTTCAGGCGCTGAAATTAGATAATAAACGCGCTATTGGAGTTGGCTCTGTCGAAGACGCACGTTTTTTACTGCCTGAGCTGAAGCAGCACGGTATAATTGTGACGGACATGAAACTACCTGGCATGAGTGGACTTACATTCCAGAAAGAGTTCAACGCCATAAATCCTGATGTTCCTATCATTATTATTACTGGTCATGGTGATGTAGAAACTGCCGTAGAAGCTATGCATAATGGTGCATATGATTTTTTGCAAAAACCTTTCACTCCTCAACAATTGCTGAATATAGTACGCCGAGCGCTTGATAAGCGACGTCTCATCTATGAAAACAACCAATTACGTCGTAAACTTGCTGATGCAAGCGCACTTGAGAGCCGTCTTATTGGGAATTCATCGGCTATCACTGAGGTTCGTGAGACAATAAAAGATATTGCGATGACGCCGACAAATATTTTGATTTATGGCGAAACAGGATCCGGTAAGGAACTTGCGGCGCGCTGTATACACGACCTTAGTGGTAGATCAGGCCCCTTCGTTGCACTTAATTGTGGCGGACTACCTGAATCATTGTTTGATAGCGAAATTTTTGGTCATGAGGTTGGTGCATTTCTCGGTGCAACGGAAACCCGGATTGGGAAGCTGGAATATGCAGATAAGGGGACGCTATTTCTCGATGAGGTAGAGAGTATGCCTTTCAGTATGCAAGTAAAATTTTTGCGTGTTTTGCAAGAGCGGCGTTTTGAGAGGTTAGGCTCAAATAAAACTATACCTATTGATATTCGTATTATTAGTGCAAGTAAAACTAATTTAGTTGAACTTAGCGAAAATAACCTTTTTCGTGCTGATCTTCATTTCCGGTTGAGTGTTATTAATCTTCATTTACCAGCACTACGTGATAGAATTGAAGATATTCCTTTGCTTTTCAATCTTTTTGTTTCTCAAGCATCAGCATGTTTTGATCGTCCTGCACCTGAAATTAAGGCTGTATTGCTTCATAAGTTAATGGCAGCTCAGTGGCCTGGGAATATACGTGAACTACGAAATTATGCCGAGCGGTTTGTGCTTGGGATCAAGGATGAGCATAACACTTCATTTGATGAAAGTGCTAATTCACTTATTCAAATGGTTGAACATTTTGAACGCAGTCTCATTATTCTTGAAATAAATCGTCAAAGAGGAAGTTTAACTAAAACTGCTGAAGCGTTAAAAATACCTAAAAGCACACTCTCAGATAAAATAAAAAAATATTCTTTAAAATAAAGATATGTGTTCATCGACTCTGTCGCATTACCGTAGGTAAGTCAGCAAAAGGGTAATGATTTCAATTAGTAGAATATGTTTTTTTCAATGAAGGCCCCGGTGACCTTTTCATGTAGTTCAATTGAGCGTGAGAAGCAGATTGT
>NZ_FMIQ01000081.1 GCF_900095695.1 Hafnia alvei
GCCGCTTCCGCCGCTTCCGCCGCTTCCACTGCCTCCTCCGGATCCTCCGCCATCACCAAATCCACAGCCGCCGTCTTTGCATTTTTCACACTCTTCACAATAGGGGGCTTCGGCTTCAAATGTTTCTAACTGGGCCGGCGTCAGCGGTGGCGGCACGGCTAATTTCAGCGCCTCGAGAGGGGATTTTATCGAGAGCGCAGAGCCGCTTCCCGCGGAGCCCGAGCCGATGTGTACCCCTGCTGACATATAGATCCCAGACGGGTTGAGCGTGATAAATTTCCCACCGGCTTTGAGGGTTAACTCGGTTCCTGCGTCAATGACTACTTTGCTGCCTGCGCTGTAGTGAATTTCTTTACTGGCCTTCACGATGTGCGATTTGCCGATTTTTTGTTGCAGGCTTGCGCCGATCTCTAATGAGACATCACCGCTGATTTTGCTGCGCATTTCTCCTTGAATGATTTCATGGCGGTCGCGGGTTAGCTCGGTGATCTGGTCTCGTTCTATTTTGTGGTGCTGGTCGCGCAGAATTTGCCATTGCGCATCGTTTTCAACGCGGGCGTGAAAGTCTTTTTGGGCGCGTAAATAGAGCTCTTCTTTGCCTGAGCTATCTTCGAAAGAGAGTTCGTTATAGCCTTGGCCTTTTAGCGTTTTACTGCGCAAAACCGTTTTGGTTTTATTAGCAGGCAAGGCATACGGTGGATGATTGAGCGCGTTGTAGGTCATTCCGGTGACGATAGGGCGATCGACATCGCCGTTAAGGTAAGAAACGATCACTTCTTGCCCGATGCGCGGGATCGCCATCATGCCGAAGCCGCTGCCGTTCCAGCCTTGTGATACGCGTATCCAGCACGAGGCTTTTTCATCTGCGGGGTTGTAGCGATCCCAGTGAAAATGCACGCGAATGCAGCCATCTTCATTAACGTAAATCTCTTCACCGGCCGGCCCCACCACGGTCGCCACTTCATCGCCATCGGCGGTGGGTTTGTAGCGGTAGGGCGCGCGCCAATCAGTTTTTCCCGGAATGAAGCGAAAATGATTCGTCAGCGTGGTTCCCTGATGACGCTCGCCGTTATCTTGCTCAAGCGCTTCAGGCATTTTGCCATGATGTTCAATGGCGATGATTTGCCATTTGTCGTTCATCGCAGCGACGGGATGCTCGGTAAGCGTGAAGATTTCTCCGGGCATCAGGGCGGCACAGTTAGACTGACCGGTTCCCGTGCGGCTGTCGGCTTGCAGCTGCTCAATACGATATTTGGTTAACGGGGTTGCCTCGCCGTCGTTTTGAAAACGGCCATAGCTTTCAAACACTGAGAACGAAGTGGGCTTACGCGCGCTGCCGCTAGGCCAGCCATCGAGCTGCAAACGGTCGGCAGGGTTGAGATAGTTACGGTCTTTTTGCACGGTTTTTTGCGGGCGCATGTGGGCCCCAAAGCGCCATTGAGAGACGATATCGCCAGAAACTGCGCCTTTGGGATGGGGGTTATAGGTCAGCGTGCTGCCCGTTACCATGCCTAAATAGCTGTCGCTATAGCACAACCCTTTGGGTTCAAACCAGAAGACAAAACCTTCTTCTGCTGCCATGCGGGTGAAGAACTCGAAGCCCGACTCGCGTTTTTGTGTCACATACTCATGAACTGGATGGGTATCCTTCATCATCACGCAACTGGCCTGGACGCAGTGCTGCTTGAGTAATTCCGTTAGCAGGTCAGGTACGGATTTTTGGTGATAAATGCGGCTGTCTTGGTCGAGCGTCATCACCCACATGGCGGGGCGTACGGTGAGATAATAATAGGTGCGGCGAAAACCAGAATCGCCCTGTTCGGCGCTGGTGACCACGCCGGTGACGATGCGTTTAACATCGCCATCTACGGTAATGGTCAACACGGCACTTTGTAGCAGTTGTGACTGCATATCGATGCTATCCGACGTGCTGACCAACGTGAGGGTGAGCGTGAACAGCTCAGATAGGCCCTCGCTCAAATTGAATTCAGCAACGTCAAACGTCTCAATCGGCAGGTCGCCGATTTGACAAGAAAAATAGAGACCCGTATCCATTGGCATGGTGCAACGTTCCTTATAGAAACTCTATTGGGGAAGTAGAAAATCGTGAGGGGGAAAATATCGTGCTTGGTGGGCTTTGTATGCAGTTAATTAATTATGCTAATGATTTTAACTATTTGATTGTAATGAATATTAATGATTGTTTAATGCAGATTTAATGATGGGGCAGCAAAGGTATAAACGCCGAGCAGCCAACCTCGGCGTTTTTATAGAATAGATGAACTAATACATCCGCCGGCTCAGCCCCAGCGTATCGAGGATCTTGGTGGCAATCTCTTCAACTGAATGATTGGTGGTGTTGAGGTAGCGGATTTGATTTTTGCGATACAAGGCTTCAACTTCGGCTAATTCTAGTCGGCACTGGCGCATCGAGGCATAGCGGCTGTTTTCTCGGCGGCCTTCGCGGATCGCGGCAAGTCGGTCAGGGTTTATCGTTAGGCCGAAAAGCTTATGTTGATAGGCTTTAATCGCGGGCGGCAGTTGGAGGTTATCCATGTCATCGGCGGTAAAAGGGTAGTTTGCGGCGCGGATACCGAACTGCATGGCGAGATAAAGGCTGGTAGGCGTTTTTCCACAGCGAGAAACGCCGAGTAAGATGACCTGAGCCTGATCGAGATTACGCAGTGAAATGCCATCATCGTGCGCTAACGTGTAGTCAATGGCGGCGATACGGGCATCATACTTTAATAAGTTATGCTCAGTCAGACCGTGGGTGAGGTTTGCGACGTGAACCGGATTCATCCCTAGTTCATCTTGCAACGGCGCCACCAGCGCCCGAACGATGTCCTGACAAAACCCTTTGCTACTGTGAATAATTTCGCGAATTTTGGGTGAGACAATGGAATAGAACACCAGCGGGCGTGATCCGGTGCGCTGGTAGATATCGTTAATTTGCTGGCACACGGCTTCGGCGCGAGTTTCAGTTTCTACAAAGGGTAAGGTAAATGAGGTGATGTCGACGGGAAATTGTGACAGTACTGCGTGTCCGAGAACCTCGGCGGTGATTGCCGTACCATCTGAAATATAAAATACGCTTCTTTCCACTCCGCGCTCCTGTAGGGACTTTTCTGACGTAGTTCCTACTCTAGCGCACTCACATTTTATTTACATATTTTATATTTCAAACTGCAGGGTGCGAAAGCATGCTTTAGCGCGAGGCTTTTAACCGAAGAAGCAGCCAAATTCATCGCGATCGACAATACGCATGGCAATGCTGAAAGACGGTACGGCATCGTCTTGATAAAGATGCCACTCGGCATTAGGGCGCATCCAGTAGAGGGTCCATTGTTTGGAGTCTTCTACATAGGTCACCTTTATAGAAGGCTGTTCAACCATTTTGGTTTTTTTACCTTCGTCTGAGGCGTGTAGCTCAAAAATGTCGATGTCATGGCCCGTAATCCGATATGAAAGGTCGTTTTCATGGCGCAAATTTTCTGCAGGGCGACGCTTCGATAAAAATAAATCCATACAGCGTTTAATATCTTGGAGCTCTAAATCGGTAAAAATCATGGCAATAACCTTAAATGTAAAATCTTTTGCTGTGATGTTTAAATAGCTAACTCGATAGAACGGGATAAAAACAGATACGGGTGGTGACGGACCGATCAGCCAGAAGGATAACGTTCGAGGGGAAAACGTGTCAGGAACTCATTCACTGATGATAATTATTGAATGCGTTTAATTACTGAAATTGACTAATCACGCAGTAAATTAACACTAAAATTGATTAATAGCTATCCAAAGCCATCTGTCCTGTGGTTTTTCAGTTTTATCTGTTTGGATATGGACTAATTAACCAAGGAAATCGTTTGCTTGTATCAAACCGATTGTCCTTCAGCTTTCTATGGCTTTTTGCTGACGGATTTCAGCCATCCTGAGTATAAAAGTGCGGTTTGAAGAAAATTCATGATATTCACCAATAGGTGGATCGATTCACCTGTCTTGGCGAAACCCCACATTGTGCTAGTCTGAAAACGCCGGATTTACGGCCACAATTATTTTCTGTACCCATCTTTGAATGTGAAAAGGATTGTCTCGATGTCTAGTAATGGCCCTGACTTGCATAACGTGCTTTGGTACAACCAGCTCGGCATGCACGATGTTGATCGGGTGGGGGGCAAGAATGCCTCTCTGGGAGAAATGATCACCAATCTGTCTGAACTTGGTGTTTCGGTGCCTAATGGTTTTGCTACTACCGCACAGGCATTCAATGATTTTCTGGAACAAAGCGGTGTTAACCAACGTATTTATGATTTGCTGGATAAGACAGATATTGATGACGTGACACAACTGGCCAAAGCGGGCGCACAGATCCGTCAGTGGGTAGTAGAAACGCCATTTACTCCAGCCTTAGAGCGTGACATTCGCAGTGCCTATCAGCAATTGGCACAAGATAATGCCGATGCCTCTTTTGCCGTCCGTTCATCTGCAACGGCTGAAGATATGCCTGACGCATCGTTTGCCGGTCAGCAAGAAACTTTCCTCAACGTTCAAGGTATCGACGCGGTGATGGTCGCGGTGAAGCATGTTTTTGCCTCGCTGTTTAACGATCGCGCCATTTCTTATCGCGTGCATCAAGGCTATGACCACCGCGGCGTAGCGCTTTCGGCGGGTGTTCAGCTGATGGTGCGTTCCGATTTGGCGGCTGCGGGTGTGATGTTCACCATTGATACCGAGTCAGGCTTCGATCAGGTTGTTTTCATTACTTCAGCCTACGGTCTGGGTGAAATGGTGGTGCAGGGGGCGGTAAACCCTGATGAGTTTTACGTTCACAAACCGACGCTGCAAAAGGGTAAACCTGCGATTGTGCGTCGTACGATGGGATCGAAGAAAATTCGGATGGTGTATGCCGCAAGCCAAGAGCACGGCAAACAGGTTCGCATTGAAGATGTTGAAGAAAACGCACGTAATCGCTTTAGTTTGAACGACCATGAAGTGGAGCAGTTGGCGCATCATGCGCTGATGATTGAGCAGCACTATGGCCGTCCGATGGACATTGAATGGGCGAAAGATGGGCACACTGGCAAGCTGTTTATCGTTCAGGCACGGCCAGAGACCGTTCGTTCCAACGAACAAGTGATGGAGCGCTACCAGCTGACGGGCCACAGCGAAGTGCTAACCGAAGGCCGTGCCATCGGTCATCGTATTGGTGCTGGGCCGGTAAAAGTGATCCATGACATCAGTGAAATGAACCGTATTGAACCGGGCGATGTGCTGGTGACAGATATGACCGATCCCGATTGGGAGCCGATCATGAAGAAAGCATCGGCCATTGTCACTAACCGTGGTGGACGTACTTGTCACGCGGCGATTATTGCGCGTGAACTGGGTATTCCTGCGGTGGTGGGCTGCGGTGATGCCACGGAACATCTGCGTGACGGCCAGAAAGTCACGGTTTCCTGTGCCGAAGGCGATACCGGTTATGTTTACAGCGATATGCTGGACTTCACGGTGCATAGCTCTCAGGTTTCAACCATGCCCGATTTGCCGTTGAAAATCATGATGAACATCGGTAATCCCGATCGTGCCTTTGACTTTGCTCGTTTGCCTAACGAGGGCGTTGGTCTGGCGCGCTTGGAGTTCATCATCAACCGCATGATTGGCGTGCATCCACGTGCGCTGCTCGAGTTTGACCAGCAAGACGCTGAGACTCAGGCCGAAATTAAGCAGATGATGCAAGGCTATGATAGCCCAGTCGAGTTTTACATCGGCCGTTTGACGGAAGGGATCGCGACGCTGGCGGCTGCATTCTGGCCAAAACGCGTTATCGTGCGTCTGTCTGATTTTAAGTCCAATGAATATGCCAATCTGGTTGGCGGCGAACGTTATGAGCCACATGAAGAAAATCCAATGCTGGGGTTCCGTGGCGCTGGCCGTTACGTTGCAGAGAGCTTTAAAGACTGCTTTGCGTTGGAATGTGCAGCGGTAAAACGCGTACGTAATGAGATGGGACTGACTAACGTTGAAGTGATGATCCCGTTCGTTCGTACGGTGGCGCAGGCCGAAGCGGTGGTTAAGCAGCTGGCTTCGGAAGGGCTTAAACGTGGCGAGAACGATCTTAAGGTCATTATGATGTGTGAAATCCCATCAAATGCCCTGCTGGCGGATCAGTTCCTTGAACATTTTGATGGTTTCTCTATTGGTTCCAATGATATGACTCAGCTAACGCTGGGGTTGGATCGCGATTCCGGTGTGGTTTCTGAGCTGTTTGATGAACGCAATGATGCTGTTAAGGCATTGCTTTCCATGGCTATCAGAGCGGCTAAGGCTCAAGGGAAATATGTTGGAATTTGCGGGCAAGGGCCTTCAGATCATGAAGACTTCGCACGTTGGTTGATGGATGAAGGTATTGATAGTTTATCCTTAAATCCAGATACGGTAGTTCAAACTTGGATTAATTTGTCAGAGAAATAGATTCGGCTATAAATTAGACGAATCTAAAATCGAGCGACTGTTTTATACAGTCGCTTTTTTAATTTAAGATGTTTTTGATGATTTGTTAGGCTGGGAAAATTATAAAAAAAAGCCCATCATAGGGAGATGGGCAAAGACTACACACAGCAATTCGGTAAGAAGTTACGCTTGAACAAAGCGGCTCTTTTAGGGGTACTTAGCAATCTAAGTTACTGAACATGATAGGTATGCTGGCTTAGATCGTCTTTAAGAATCATCTGAATCAGAATGGGTTATATTATATAACCCATTTTTAGTTATTACGATAGTTTGTTTTTGGCATATTTAAGAATAATCTCTAATGGTTGGAAAATTAATCATAAATAAAAAAGACAAATATTTATTTATGATTAATTTAAGAGAGAACTTAAGGATATTCTTAATTGTGTCGCTTGCTGTTGCAAATAAGCGTTATGCGGAATCTTAATTAAAAACGGGGCCATTGGCCCCGTTGCAATATATCTGCTATTAACTGTTGTTACAGTTGGTCTAATTCACGTGCCACCTGTTCGGCGTCTTTTACCGGCTCCGGTGCTTCATGTACCCATGCAGAGACCAAGCGATAAGAAACGGCAAGCACCACCGGACCGATAAATAGACCTATCATGCCGAAAGCCAACAGGCCGCCGATAACGCCAGACAAAATGAGGATCATTGGCAAATCTGCACCCATGCGAATAAGTGCAGGACGCAGGAAGTTGTCCAGCGTACCTACCACACAGCTCCAGACTAATAGCACCGTCCCCCATGTGGTATCACCGCTCCAATATAGCCAGATGATGGCGGGGATCAGTACTAACAACGGTCCAAGCTGCGCCAAGCAGCAAATGAACATGAGCACCGTGAGCAGCGTGGCGTAGCCAATCCCGCTAATCGCCAAGCCAATACCGCCGAGAACCGATTGAACAAGGGCGGTAACCACCACCCCGAGCGCAACGGCGCGGATCGCTTGAGCTGCAAGCACCACCGCCGCATCGCCACGTTCTGAGCCTAGACGAACCGCAAAGTGGCGAATACCTAAGGCGACATCTTCGCCGCGGCTATAGAGCAGTGCGCTAAATAGCAGCATAAGTGAACAATGCAATACGAATGAACCGACATGCGCGGCCTGCGCAACAAACCACGTGATGGTTTGGCCAATGTAAGGCTGTATTTTGGCGATAATAATGCTGCCGCCACCGGCTAGCATTGAATGCCAGCTGTTATACAGTTTGTGCCCAACGGCAGGAATGCTTTTTAGCCACAGCAGATCGGGAATAGACCAGTTTTTCGCGGACGATGCCCACTCAAGAACAGGGCCGCTATTATCGATAAGGCTGCCTATCACGAGTGCAATAGGAATAATGAAGAGTAGCAGTAATAATAATGTCATGAGCAACACCGCAATCCAGCGTTTGCCCCAAAATATATTCTGCAATTTAATGAGCACTGGCCAAGTTGCGATAACAATCATGCTGGCCCATGCAAATCCAAGAATAAATGGTCGTACCACCCAAAGGCAGGCGACAATCATTAACGATACAAACAAAACCCCGAACATAATGCGGGGGAGATCGTATTTGTGCTGCGGTTTATACATTTGAAATCCATCCTAAAATAGAACATTGAGTTCCCTATGCCTATGATGACCCATCATGGGTAAAAACCCTAGCGTCACTATGTAAGAAAGCATAGCAGGTGGATGTTATTTAAGCGTGGATATTCAATCTAATAAGCCTATACCTCACTGCAGATGAATGCGATGAGCGAGAGACTTCCTGAGTTGTCATTTAGTTGCTGGTGAAATAATGGACGATAAACGCCACCGTAGTGACTGCTGCAAAAAGCTGAGCACAAAATTCCACAGAGGTTTTAGGGAAATAAGACATAAAATGCACCTAATGAGATAATCAGAGTTGCAGTATCCATTTCGAACCTTAAAGAAACATTAAGAAAACTGAGATTCCGATTTTATATGCAAAGTGAGAAGGCGCAGGCGTTCAGTCGAATGTTCGACTAAGCTCCCGCTTAGGCAGTGATATGTTTTGCATAGTTGCAATCGCATTGTTATCAAAGGGTAAATTTTGTTGCTACTGACATCGGCATCCACGCTTTTTTTGTGATAGCTTCTAAGGCTCACGCTTTGTACTTAAGCCATTCAGCGAAGCGCATGAATAATAAAAAAGGGTGGATCTGCCTTTCAGATTCAGGAACTGCGCATAGGTGCAGACAGTTTTGATGTAAGCAAGCTTTGATAAGCCTTATTTGATAAGCAACCATGACAGGGTTGAGACGGATGATCCCACAAATTTCGCAGGCACCAGGACTCGTTCAGCTGGTGCTAGATTTCTTGCAAACGCTGAAAAATAACGGTTTTACCGGCGACATGGACACCAGCTATGCGGCGCGCCTAACCATGTCCACCGATAACAGTATTTATCAACTGTTGCCCGATGCGGTGTTGTTTCCGCGCTCCACGCCGGATGTGGCATTGATTGCTCGCGTAGCAGGAGAAGAACGCTATCGTTCGCTGGTGTTTACCCCGCGCGGCGGCGGTACGGGAACGAACGGACAATCGCTAAACCGTGGCATTGTGGTGGATATGTCTCGCCACATGAACCGTATTTTGGAGATTAATCCGCAAGAAGGGTGGGTAAGGGTTGAGGCTGGGGTTATCAAAGATCAGCTTAATCAATATTTAAAGCCTTTTGGCTACTTTTTTGCCCCCGAACTTTCTACCAGTAATCGTGCCACACTCGGCGGAATGATAAACACCGATGCTTCAGGGCAGGGTTCACTGGTGTATGGCAAAACCTCTGACCATGTATTGGGGCTGCGAACCGTGTTGCTAGGCGGTGAGCTTCTCGATACAGCCCCCGTTCCGGTTGAGCTGGCGGAAAACCTTGCACAAAGTGGCTCGCAAGGAGGGAGAATCTATCGCGTAGTGGTGGACTCCTGCCGAGAAAACCGCGCGCTGATTATCGATAAATTCCCCGTGTTAAACCGCTTTCTAACGGGCTACGATTTGCGTCACGTGTTTAGCGATGATATGCAAACGTTTGACCTGACACGCATTATCACAGGCTCTGAAGGAACCTTGGCGTTTGTGACCGAGGCCAAACTCGATATTACCCCGATCCCGAAAGTGCGGCGTTTGGTGAATATTAAATATGACTCCTTCGATTCTGCGCTGCGTAACGCTCCCTATATGGTTGAGGCGAAAGCGCTGTCGGTAGAAACCGTGGATTCACGGGTTTTGAATCTGGCGCGTGAAGACATTGTTTGGCACTCCGTTAGCGAAATGATTTTGGATGTTCCCGATAAAGAGATGCTGGGACTCAATTTCGTTGAGTTTGCCGGTGACGATCTCATGTTGATTGATGCGCGTGTTGCATCATTATGCCAACGCATGGACGAGCTGATGGCGGCACAGCAGGCCGGGGTGATTGGCTATCAAGTTTGCGAGGATCTTGCGGGTATTGAGCGTATCTACGCGATGCGGAAAAAGGCGGTGGGATTACTGGGAAATGCGAAGGGGCAGGCCAAGCCGATCCCTTTCGTGGAAGACACCTGCGTGCCACCACAGCATCTGGCCGATTATATTGCTGAGTTTCGCGCGTTGCTCGATAGCCACAATTTAACCTATGGCATGTTTGGTCACGTGGATGCGGGCGTTCTGCATGTTCGACCAGCCTTAGATATGTGCGATCCTCAGCAAGAAATGCTGATGAAAACGCTATCCGATAAGGTCGTTGAGCTCACGGCCAAGTACGGCGGCTTGCTGTGGGGTGAGCATGGTAAAGGTTTTCGTGCTCAATACAGCCCTGAGTTCTTTGGCGACGCGTTGTTTACCGAACTGCGTCGTATTAAAGCCGCATTTGATCCTGACAACCGCCTGAATCCGGGGAAAATTTGTTCTCCACTCAACTGCGATGAGCCAATGATGCAGGTCGATGCCCAAAAGCGTGGAACCTACGACAGACGCATTCCGCTTCAGGTACGAACAGAATATCGTGGTGCGATGGAGTGCAACGGCAATGGCCTGTGCTTTAACTTTGATGTGCGTAGCCCCATGTGCCCGTCAATGAAAATCACCGGCGATAGAATTCATTCCCCTAAAGGCCGAGCAACGCTGGTGCGTGAATGGCTACGGCTGCTTTCCGAGCAGGGAGTAGACCCGTTAACGCTTGAGCAAAAATTGGGTGAGCGCACTACAGTACGCGGAATGATCGAAAAAACGCGTAATTCTTGGCACGCCAAAAAAGGCGAATACGATTTCTCGCATGAGGTCAAAGATGCCATGTCAGGCTGTTTGGCCTGTAAAGCCTGTTCAACCCAATGTCCGATCAAAATTGATGTTCCCGGCTTTCGAGCCAAGTTTTTACAGCTGTACCACACGCGTTATCTGCGGCCTGTACGCGATTATTTGGTCGCCGGTGTTGAAAGCTACACACCGCTGATGGCGAAGGCACCGAAAGTATTTAACTTTTTCTTCAGCCAGCCGTGGCTACGTAGTATGAGTGAAAAACGTGTTGGCATGGTGGACTTGCCTTTGCTGTCGACGCCGACGCTTAAGCAGTCGCTAGCAGGGCACAGTGCCTATCAAACCAACTTGGAACAGCTCGAAAAACTGGGTGAGCAAGATCGTCAGCGCCATGTGTTGATCGTGCAAGATCCCTTCACTACATACTATGACGCTCAAGTGGTGGCCGATTTTGTCCGTTTGGTTGAACGCTTAGGATTTCAGCCCGTTCTGCTACCGTTTTCGCCTAATGGTAAGGCGCAGCATATCAAAGGCTTCCTGACTCGTTTTGCAAAAACCGCACAAAAAACGGCAGATTTCCTCAATCGCGTTGCGCGCTTGGGCATGCCGATGGTGGGTGTCGATCCTGCTTTGGTGCTGTGCTATCGCGATGAGTATCGTGAGATTTTAGGTGAGCAGCGCGGAGATTTCAGCGTGCAGCTGGTTCATGAGTGGCTGCAAAAAGCGCTGCCTCAGCCGCAGGAAACACCGCCACAAACGGGTGAATCGTGGTATTTGTTCGGTCATTGCACTGAAACGACGGCCTTGCCCGCCAGCACACAGCAGTGGCAGAAAATATTTGCCCGTTATGGCGCGACTTTGGAAAATGTTAGCGTTGGATGCTGTGGAATGGCGGGAACTTACGGCCATGAAAGTAAGAATCTGGCTAACTCGCTGGGCATTTATGAGCTATCGTGGCATCAGGCACTGCAACGCTTGCCGCGTCAGCGCTGTCTTGCTCCGGGATATTCTTGCCGCAGCCAGGTTAAACGCATTGAGGGAAATGGATTACGCCATCCTTTACAGGCACTTTTGGAGATTGTTCGATGATTTGGAAACGTGCAGCAACGCTTGAGCAGCTTAATCAAACCGGTGCGGATTGTATGGTCGGCCATCTTGATATCCAAATTACCCGCATGGGTGATGATGAACTCGAAGGAACGATGCCGGTCGATCGCCGTACGACGCAGCCTTTCGGTCTGCTGCATGGCGGGGCTTCCGTGGTATTGGCTGAAACGCTAGGCTCGCTGGCTGGTTATCTGTGCAGTGAAGGCAAGCAGCAGGTAGTTGGGCTTGAAATTAATGCCAACCATATTCGCTCGGTGCGTGAAGGTCGAGTTCGTGGGGTGTGTAAAGCAGTACACGTTGGCCGACGCCATCAGGTATGGCAGATTGACATTTTTGATCAGCAAAATCGCCTATGTTGCACGTCTCGGCTAACGACAGCGGTGATTGACCCCGCCTAAAGAATGATAATTATCGCTACGCCCTTTAGCCAAACTGAAGGGCGTATTTATTTGCGTGATATGTTGAGCGAAATTTCTCTGAAGGTTTAAATTTCAAAACGTTAAGGCTAGTATTAGATATAGTTTTTTTGCTACTGAAAGAGGGTGCCGTGACAGATACTAATGTCATTTCGGGTGAACAGTTAAAAATTCAGGATGCTGTTTATGCTTTGCAGCTCGACGGCAAAGGCGGCAGCGTTCCTGTTACGGATCTCACGCAGGCAACCTGCGAACATCCTTGCTGGCTGCATTTGGACTATGCTCGCCAAGAAACCCAGCGCTGGCTGACAAACTCTGTGCTGTTACCTGACTCCGTTCGCGAGTGTCTGGCTGGTGAAAGCATGCGTCCACGGGTGACTCGCTTGGGCGATGGCACCATGATTACGCTGCGTAGCATTAACTTTAATAATGATTCGCGCCCCGATCAATTGGTGGTAATTCGCCTGTATATGACGGGTAAATTGGTGGTGTCGACCCGCCATCGTAAAGTGTATGCCATTGACGAAGTGCTGACCGATCTGCAAAACGGCACCGGCCCGGTGAGCAGCGGTGATTTGTTAGTACAGGTCGCCGATGCGTTAACTGACCATGCCAGCGAATTCATTGAAGATCTGCATGACAAAATTATCGATCTGGAAGACAACCTGCTCGATCAACAGGTTCCTGAGCGTGGACAACTCGCACTGATCCGTAAGCAGCTGATTGTGCTACGTCGCTATATGGCTCCACAGCGTGACGTTTTTGCCCGCTTGGCCAGCGAACGTTTGCCGTGGATGACCGATGACGACCGCCGTCGTATGCAGGATATTTCAGATCGTCTTGGCCGTGGCTTGGATGATTTAGACGGCAGCATTGCGCGTACCGCAATTTTGGCCGATGAAATTTCGAACCTGATGGCGGATGCGATGAACCGTCGCACCTATACCATGTCGTTGCTGGCCATGCTTTTCCTCCCCACCACGTTTTTAACCGGGTTGTTTGGGGTAAACTTAGGCGGTATTCCCGGTAATACTTCGCCGGTTGCGTTTGCCACGTTCTGCTTTTTGCTAGTTTTATTGTGTGTTTTCGTTGTGGTCTGGTTAAAACGCAGTAAATGGTTGTAAATACTCTCGGCGGAATTTTTGTGGCAAATCAAAGAAATCGGCATGAATGACCAAAACAGCCCGCGATATTGAGCCATATCAACATTTATCCTTTAGAGGTAGGGCAAACTTCATTTCGCAGGTGAATGCAACGCCAAGCGATGGGCGTTGCGCTCCATATTGTCTTACTTCCTAATTTTTTGAATTATTGCATAGCACATTTAATTCGTAACATGCCGACTTTTAGTCGGCATTTTTTTTGCCTGCACGGAGTAACTGTATATAAATACAGTTACCCGAGAAAAAGAGACAAACAACGTGAATTTAGCTCTTATTACGCGCTGTTTTGAATTTTAAGTATAAAAAAACGCCACATAAGCGGCGTTCACTTTATCAAAAAGTCTTTATTTCACTTCAACGACGTCCAAACGTACCGCGTTGTCAAAGTTTGGTGCATCTTCATCATCGGCTAATCCAACGGGGATTAGCGGCAGTTCTTCGCGGTCAAACGCCAAATCACCGCCGTCGACAACTTCGCCGCCGTGCTGAATGCCTTTAAAATCAAACAGATTAATATCAGCAAGATGCGAAGGTACTACGTTCTGCATCGCGCTAAACATGGTTTCGATGCGGCCAGGGTGACGACGATCCCAATCACGCAGCATATCTTTGATGACCTGACGCTGTAGGTTCGGCTGTGAGCCACACAGGTTGCAAGGAATGATTGGGAAAGCACGCGCCTCAGCGAAACGTTCAATATCTTTCTCGCGGCAGTAAGCCAGCGGGCGAATAACAATGTGTTTACCGTCATCGCTCATCAATTTAGGTGGCATACCTTTCAGCTTGCCGCCGTAAAACATGTTTAAGAACAGCGTTTGCAGCATGTCATCACGATGATGGCCTAACGCAATCTTGGTAGCGCCCAGTTCGGTCGCGGTGCGGTATAGGATCCCACGACGTAAGCGAGAGCAAAGTGAGCAGGTGGTTTTACCTTCTGGAATTATTTCTTTCACTATTCCATAGGTATTTTCTTCTACGATTTTATATTCCACGCCGATGCTGTCTAAATACGCAGGCAGGATATCTTCGGGGAAACCGGGCTGTTTCTGATCAAGATTCACAGCGATCAAGCTGAAATTGATAGGGGC
This sequence comes from Hafnia alvei, assembly GCF_900095695.1. Taxonomy (GTDB): domain Bacteria; phylum Pseudomonadota; class Gammaproteobacteria; order Enterobacterales; family Enterobacteriaceae; genus Hafnia; species Hafnia alvei_B. The sequence continues at coordinate 14,531 of NZ_FMIQ01000081.1, forward strand.
GCTTTGTTGCAGGTTACGCAGGATTTCCAGCATGGTGTAGCTGTCTTTGCCACCGGATAAGCAAACCATAATACGGTCGCCTTCTTCGATCATGTTGTAATCGACGATGGCTTCACCCACATTGCGGCGCAGGCGTTTTTGTAGCTTGTTAAGATTGTATTGTTCTTTTTTGTTGATGGTTTGTTCTTCTGACATTGAATATGTATCCGGTGTTATGAGGCTCGCAGGGCTAGGCTCCCAACGCGCAATAGTCATTTTCTGGTCTGGCAGGCTCAGGCTTGATGAGCAAAGCCCACAGCATCCAACCTACGCGTTTATCGCCAGTTCTACTTCGTGGCCTGTATGGTACGGATTACGGCGACGAATTCCAGCGAGTTTTACTGCTTTGTTCCACAAAGCACTGATAGCAGAAATGGAAGCGTGCGGGTTTTGCTTGTGTATGGTTGGTCTGAGCATCATTTTTAAACCCCAGAGCTGTGTTATTCGCCGTGTTGGAATGCTATCTGCTGCAATCAATGTCCACAATCGGTGAACTAACATTGATCTGCCTAAGTAAATGCTGCACTGCTTCATTTGTTTTCGGTACATCGCGGATAATTAACAAAAAAATGCCTACACAAAAAATGTATAATTGGGCTAATAGCAATAGCATGGTTGTCATATTGATATGATTTATAGGGTTTTAGTTATATTGCTAACGTTGTTTACACTCAGTGCTTGTATCGTACAAGAGCCTAAAGATATTTCGCTAGACGATGCTGCAATTATGGTTAATGACACTGATGTGAAAAATGACGGTATGGTAAAAAATCAATTTGGTGTGACAACGGGAGCCCGTTGTTTAGAGACTTTAAGCTTTTTGATTAATGAAGATCCAAAGAAATACAATGGGTTTGCTGGGGCCTACCATGACCTAGCTGAGAGATATCGATTTTTAAATGAAAACAGCGCTGTTATGGATCCTGATGCTCGTGAAATGTACTCGATGTCACTCAGTATGAGAAAAGACTTACTTTGCTCTAAGCTGAGATTTGCAGGTTATCAGCTTATAAAAGATAAAATGAATTTTTAACAATATATGCCATGCTCTTTCAACTAATATGAAAGCAATAAAAATTCACTACTAGGCTAAACAGGCTATAGAGTGGCTTTGGGTTTTAGATAAAAATTTTTGCTCTATGTTTCCTTCACTTTATGAATAATTACTATTCAAACCCTCCCGCAAGAGGGCTTATATATGTTACGCGCAATACCCGCCTTTATGATGAGAACCTGAACCACCATACGGATGTTCGCCTTTTGGGCACGCAATTGCTGATGCAGAAGCGGTTCCAAGGATTGCTACGATCAATAATGCTAAAACTTTTTTCATTAATCCGTCCTTAATTAATATCGAATTCATTTGCAATGGATATGTTTTATTACTAACTATAAATATCCACACAATGAGTGTATAGATTTATTGCTTAGCAATCGATTAGAAAGTAGTAAATAAATTAATATTTAGTTATCTAATTTAAGTGGTGAAATCATTGATCACTCATAAATTAATTCTTGTGGTGAATTTGTTATCGCGATAATTATTGTTAAATGGATTAGTTACTGTGGGGTAATAAGAGCAGTGCTCGGCTACATAAGCTTAATGAATAACAAAATGGAGAGAGCGATCGTTGTTTGGTGACATCCAATTACTGACGTAAAAATAGATAAAATGTATAATTTAAGTGTTTTTTATATAACTCACACAGAGAAACACACCAATGACCATAACGCTTCGTCATGAAACGCCGCAGGATATCGATACCATAGAATCAGTCACTGCCAGTGCATTTTTAAACGCGGAACATACCGATCATAACGAACATTTGATTGTTAACGCACTCAGAAATGCTGGGGCACTCACGCTTTCGCTGGTGGCGTTGGATGCTCAACGCATTGTGGGGCATGCTTCTATCTCGTCTGTCATCATTAGCAGCGGTGATTCAGGTTGGTATGGTCTCGCTCCGGTTTCCGTTGTCCCAGATTATCAGGGGAGAGGGATTGGCTCTGCGCTGGTTGAGCAAATTCTGAGTGAGTTAAAATCCCTCGATGCCGCAGGATGTGTTGTACTCGGCGATCCGGCGTTCTATGGCCGCTTTGGATTTGTTGCCGACGATTCATTGGTCTTGCCTGGGGTTCCGGCTGAATATTTTCAGGCCTTGGCATTTAAAGGGCGGGTTCCTGTTGGCGACGTTGAGTTTCATCCTGCTTTCAGCGCAACGAACTAGATTTATCCGAACTTACGCGCCACAAGGCCTGAGCGGTGGCCTTAGGGCTTTTTCAACATAATGTTGAAAATATGATTTTTCGTTGATATTGTATTCATCATTCTCTGTATGCGTCTCGGCGCTATCTGGTATTAGCCTCTATGAAGACTTCGGTTAACAATGCTTGTATTTCTGATGTCACTGATCCTGTCATCATCAGTGAACGTACACTAGTTGTTAAAGTATTACGCAGTGCGTTGCAAATGCTGGGGTGCGTTGTTGGGCGCAATACCGAAGTCGTATTGCATGATCTGACGAATCCTCAGAACTCAATACTGGCAATTGCGAATGGACATGTTTCTGGGCGTCAAATTGGCAGCTCTGTTTTGGCTGGGCCGCAAAATGACAGGGGCTTTTCTGCCGTGATGCAGGAGATCCAGGATGTTTCAAACGATGAGCCTTCTGTGGTGGGGGGTTATGATACGTTGACTCGTTCTGGCAAAAAGCTGCGCAGTGCAACTGTGGTTTACCGTGACGCCCAGGGACATCCATTTGCCAGTTTGTGTGTTAATTCTGACATTAGCGGTATTGAAGCGGCTCAGGCGTGTTTAGCTCAGCTTTTAGCGACTGGCATGCAGCCTGAAAATCAGGTGTCGGAACCGCCCGACATGGAATATCTGATGACGGAAATTATTCAGGGTGCAATGCAGCATAGTGGCACTAAAAACGGTGTCATGAATAAGAAGGCCAAGCTTGAGGCTGTTCGCCAAATGCAGGATCGCGGCATATTTATCGTGAAAGGTGGAGTAGAGAAGGCCGCAAAGGCGCTGGGCGTGACTCGCTATACAATTTATAACTATCTGGAAGAAATCAGACAGAGCCAAACTGTCGCCAAGACTCAGACATCATCGAGGAAAAAATAATGCAAATTGAAATCTTTCAGGTAGATGCTTTCACTGCTCGTGCGTTTGGGGGTAATCCTGCAGCCGTATGTCCGCTAGAAGAATGGCTGGATGACAACACGTTGCAGCAGATTGCGACTGAAAATAATTTGTCTGAAACTGCGTTTTATGTGCGTAAAAATGAAATTATAGAGCTTCGCTGGTTTACCCCGTTGGTTGAGGTTGATCTCTGTGGCCACGCGACGCTAGCGACGGCTTGGGTCTTGTTCAACCAGTTCGATGAAAAAAGCCGTGTATTGAATTTTTCAACGCGCAGCGGTGTGCTGAGCGTGACCCGAGACGGCGATTTTTTAGCAATGGATTTTCCTGCTAAGGATCCTATTCAGGTTGATATTCCTGATGGGCTTGCTCAGGCACTCAATCTATCCGTGCCTATTCGTGAAGTTTACAAAGCAGATGACTACATTGTGCTGGTGGATTCGCCAGACGATATTGAAACCCTTGAGCCAAACTTTTCTCAGCTCGCTAACTATCCCGTGCGCGGCGTAGTCGTTACGGCGCAGGGAAGTCAGTTTGATTTTGTTTCGCGTTGGTTTGGGCCCAACGTTGGTGTCAATGAAGATCCTGTCACCGGCTCTGCGCATACGTGTTTGGCTCCGATTTGGGCTCGGAAAATGGGTAAGAGCGTACTGACAGCTCAGCAAGGCGGAAAAAGAAAAGGGCAGTTACGTTGCCAATTGCATACCCACACCAACGGAAAGCCACGCGTTATTATCAGTGGGCAAGCGGTGCTTTATCTTCATGGGACGATAACAGTTTAATTTCTAACTTGCCTATAGGTGAAAACAATGACGACAAATATTCATCGCTTTGCCAGTGAATTGCCTTTTCCGTTCGCTAAAGCCGTACAAGCTGGGGATTTTCTGTTTTTATCTGGACAGGTATCGATGTCTGCAGAAGGCAAACCGGTTTACGGTAGTGTTGCTGAACAAACTGAAAATATCATGCAAAGCATCGTGAAAACATTAAGCGAATGTGGCTCAGATTTAGATTCAGTGGTTAAAGTGACAGTCTGGCTATCAGATATGAAACATTTTGCAGAATTTAATCAAGTTTACGCTACCTATTTCAAGCACGGTTTCCCTGCTAGATCGGCAATAAGCTGTGATCTTGTTATGGGATTAGATGTTGAGGTCGAAGTACAGGCCGTCGTTAAAAAGTAATCGAGAATTAAAAAATAAAGGTCTGCTAATTTGCAGGCCTTTATTTTTTGGTGATGCTATTTATAAACTGAAAACTTCTTGGTAATAGGTTTTAGTGCTTCAGTATCACCAAACAATGCAATTGCAATAAAGTCTAACTTATCAAGTTCAGTATTAAGCGTGTCTGAAATCTGCTGTTCAGCGGAGTGGGAAAGCATGGTGCTGGTGAAGAAATTATAAGTAATTCCTGCTTCGTTAGCCTTTTGAGTTGCCGTGGCGAGTTGACTGCTATTTTTAGCCTGTAAGACAACCACTGGATAATGGCTCAAATTAGCTTTTAATCTGCTGCTGGCATTTTGATATTCATCAAAAATATTTTCATCGGTGCAATTCGTGATCCCGGAACTAAGATGGCAGGCCGCATTCATCAATGTGCTGACTTCATGGTTTCGATTAAGAATAACATAAAGCTTCTTTTCGTTATCTTCGTACATTTTGTTTTCTCATCTAGATATATACCATTAATATATACAATCAAATGAACTCATTCAATTATTATATTTAAATTCTCATTGATGAAAACTTTATCTTGGATGTAAGAACGAGGTGTTTTAAAAAGGATAATCGTTTTTAGTTAGAATGTTAGTAGGGGGATATAACGGTGTACAAAAAGGTAATCCGCAGCAAATATAGGATATAAGCTGCGGCATAAAATCAGCCTTGATGTGGCATCAATGAGGGATCTGCAACCACGGCGGGTTTATGGCTAGTCAGAGACTGCTCATCTTGAGCAATACTTCCGCTATTATCGGCCCAGGTGCCTTCCATTGTTTTTGTAATGTTCTGATGCTGGTAGTTTAAATCTTGGTTTTGGGCTGCAATGTGCGTGCTTTCTGTACCGCCGCTGTTATCAGCCCATGGGATCTGCATGTCTGCGGCGAAGGCGGTACTGGCTGTTACTGTAGCGAATACCACAGATAAAATGAGCTTTTTCATATAATACCTTATTTTCGTAGTTACAATATATTTACAAGGCATCCATTGCTGTATTAAGAAATTCCGTATTTGATGCGTTTATTTTCGCGCTTATCGACTATGAATAAAATCCATTAAATGTAGCCTTGTGTATGTATTCGTTTCATTTATGAAATATATAAGTCTATTGTATTTTTAAATCTAAAACCCATTGAGTATTTGTTTAGGTAACGCAGCGAAAATAAAAAAGCCACCCGAAGGTGGCTTTTAGTCGAACGTAGGAAATAGGTTAGAACTGGTAAACTAAACCAACAGCGACGACGTCATCGGTAGAAATACCGTTGTCTTTGTAGAAGCTATCGTCGTTGTCCAACAGGTTGATTTTATAATCAACATAGGTAGACATGTTTTTGTTGAAGTAATACGTTGTACCCACAGATACGTATTTCACCAGATCTTTGTCGCCAATGCTGTTTGCTGCTGATTGCGTGTTGGCGGTGTACAGATCTTTACCCTTTGACTGCAGGTAGGAAACTTCAGGACGCAGACCAAAATCAAACTGGTATTGTGCGGTGACTTCAAAGTCTTGAGTTTTGTTTGCAACCTGATTGGTGTCGCCATCGCCATATGGCGTCATGTTGTTAGTTTCAGCATACATAGTTGCTAAATAGACGTTGTTAGCATCGTATTTAAGACCGACAGTCCATGCGTCAGCTTTGTCGCCGCGAGCGGTGGATAAGTTACTTTGCTGGTCAGTACGATCGGAAGAAGCGTAGCTTGCGCCAGCGCTAATACCCATACCGAAATCATAGGTTGTTGATAAACCGTAACCGTCGCCGTTTTGGTGCTGAACATCACGCGAGTTGTTGCTCAGTTTTTCATTGTCATTGTTAGTACCGTCGTTTTTACCTTGGTACTGTACAGCAACGTTCAGGCCATCGGCTAAACCGAAGAAACCGTTGTTACGATAGGTTGCAACGCCGTTTGCACGACCCGTCATGAAGTTATCAGCCTGAGTATAAGAGTCGCCCCCGAACTCTGGCAGCATATCGGTCCAGCCTTCAACGTCGTACAGCACGCCATAGTTACGGCCATAATCGAATGAACCGTAGTCACCGAACTTCAGGCCAGCAAAACCCAAACGAGTGAAGTTGCCGTCGCTGCCGTTGCCTTCCGTATTATTAGCCTGAACGTTATATTCCCACTGGCCGTAGCCGGTCAGTTGGTCTGTAATCTGAGTTTCGCCCTTGAAGCCAACACGCACATATGACTGGTCGCCATCTTTGCTTGAGTCATCAGAGAAATAGTGCAAACCATCAACTTTGCCGTACAAGTCTAATTTATTGCCGTCTTTATTATAAACTTCTGCTGAGTGAGCTGCGCCTGCTGCCAACAGAGCGGGAATAACCATCGCCAATACTTTTCTTTTCATGATAAAATCCTTGTTATTTTTCGTGTGAATAATAAGCACTTAATCATAGGTTTTAATAAATCATTACAGCCATTAGATGCTAACGATTAAGTTCCATTTATCTGAAAGTGTAATTTGTAATAAGATAGATGAAAGTAATAATGAAAATGTCATTAGTTACCTTGATTGATTTAATGAATGTTTTAGTGCTAATTAATTAAGAGATAATTTTTAGTTAATTCAATGTGAATTTATTCTTGATTGCAAATAACTTACTTCTTATTTTTGTATTCTTGGTCACAATTTATTTTTATTTTGACAATAAAAAAGCAGACCGAAGTCTGCTTTTATTTAGTATTGAAATGTAAAATTAAGCCGCATTTTCTGGCGTGATAATAGGGCGCTGAACAGGAACGTTTAGATACGTCATTATACCGTCAGCGGCATGCCGACCTTCGGCAATGGCTGTTACAACTAGGTCAGCGCCGCGCACCGCGTCACCGCCGGCAAATATTTTTTTATTGCTGGTTTGATAAGGAATAGCGGTCTCGACGCTGGCGATAATTCGGCCCCATTGGTCCAGTTTTACGTTTTCTGCTTCGAGCCAAGGCATTTTATGTGGATTAAAACCAAAGGCGATCACCACGGCATCGGCAGGCATGACGAACTCGGAACCAGGGACCGGCTTAGGTCGACGACGTCCTGCGGCATCAGGCTCACCCATAACGGTTCTTAGCATGCGAATACCGGTGACGCTTCCATCATCATCGATTTCAATGCTCAGCGGTTGGACGTTAAATTCAAATTCAACGCCTTCTTCACGGGCATTTTTAACCTCTTTTTTCGAACCAGGCATATTGGCTTCATCACGGCGATAGGCGCAGGTTACCGTTTCTGCCCCGTGGCGAATGGAGGTGCGCACGCAGTCCATTGCCGTATCTCCGCCGCCCAGCACCACAACGCGCTTGTTTGCCATATTGATGTAGGGCTCTTCTGGGAGTTCAGGTAATCCCATAACCTGTTTAGTATTTGCAATCAAGAAAGGTAGGGCATCGTATACGCCTGCTGCGTCTTCATTTTCCAAACCGGCTTTCATTGATTGGTAGGTGCCAGCACCGACAAACACCGCATCGTAGCTCTCGAGTAATTCATTGAGTGTAATGTCGCGGCCAATCTCGGTATTTAAATGGAACTCAATTCCCATGGCCGTAAAAATCTCACGGCGGTGCGCCAAAATAGATTTATCCAATTTGAACGAAGGTATGCCGAAGGTCAGCAGCCCGCCGATTTCAGGATGGCGGTCATAAACGACGGCTTTAATCCCGTTGCGTGCCAGAATATCCGCGCAGCCTAAACCCGCAGGGCCTGCACCGATAATCGCAACACGCTTATCCACCGGTTTTACGTATGAAAGGTCGGGCGTCCATCCCATTTCAAACGCTTTGTCTGAGATGAAACGTTCGATGTTGCCCACGGTGACTGCTCCGAACTCTTTACCCAGCGTGCAAGAGCCTTCGCACAGCCGATCCTGTGGACAAACTCGTCCAGTGACTTCTGGCAGACAGTTTGTTTGATGCGAAAGCTCAACGGCTTCCAAAATACGGCCTTCTTTAACCAGTTTTACCCAGTGCGGTATCCGGTTGTGCAATGGGCATGTCCATTCACATACACTATGACTTCCGCATGACAGACAACGACTGGCTTGCCCGCTGGCTTCTTCTTCACTGAAGGTGGGGTAGATCTCAACGAACGTTGCCTTGCGTATCGCAATCGGCTTCTTCACCGGATCATGACGTGCAGGAGTGTTCAGCATCTGCGGTACTTTGCTGGGTTTTGCTGAGCGAATTGGCATCACGATAGGCGCTGCTGATTGGAGTGCTTTACTGGCGCTGCCGTCAAAGAGTAATCCTGAGTCATCGTTCATCATGGCGCGTAGCTGGCGCTGGCGACGCAGATTATTCAGCGTTTCATCATCGATCAGCTTTAATGCATTGCTTGGACAACTGGCGACACAGGAGGGGGCATCGGCGACGCCTGCGCACAGATCACATTTGTGGGCGTTAGCGATAACGCCGTCGGGTAATGTTTCTGTGGGCGCGGGCTGGGTAATCACTTCCATGGCGCCAAAGGGACAGGCCACGACGCAGGTTTTACAGCCAATGCACTTCTCTTGAATAACTTGAATACTGTTGTCGCGCTTTTCGATCGCGTGGTTAGGACACACGTTGGCACAAGGCGCATCTTCACAGTGACGGCATAATACCGCCGTGTGTTTGTGCTCAAGTTTGAGCACGTGAATTCTTGGTTGGAATTGTGCAGGGGTTAGCACATGTTCGCCGTGATTATGTGCCATGACACAGGCAACCTCACAGGCCCGGCAACCGATGCAGTTTTTAGCATCAGCAATAACAAATCGATTCATAACGACCTCACCCACGTCCGGTTAAAATTATTAGTTTTGTTCCGGTGATGCACATAGCATGCAAAGATTAGGGAAAATGACTTATTGAAGGCTAAGGAATTAGCCAATTGTGCAACGTATCACATTTACCCTATGCGTATCGCTCAAAAGAACAGCAATAACCTAGCGAAGATGCGCTGAGTCAATTTTCAATCGCAATAGATTTGGGATTTGTTTATTTGCGCTATCAAAATGACACACCAATGTCATGTGGCGTGCAGCTATTGATAATCAAAACAGATAATTAATTATTTCAGACTGAAACCTTTCAGCCGTGAAATAATAAATAGGAATATTAGGAAACTCGGCTGTGGTTTATTAATTCATCTTCATGATGGTAATAAAAAAGCGATGCCAAAATGACATCGCTTTGGTATTTATTAGCCAACGAATGCTTATTCGTCGCTATCCGAAATAGGTTTACCGGCCATTTGGCTTAAGAACTCAAAGCGTTTTTTCAGGTCGGCAGCGGCATCGCGGTACAACTGCTGAGCGACTTCGGGCTCTTGCGTATTCAAACGGCGGAAACGCTGTTCCTTGAGCAAGGTGTCGGCTAGATCGATGGACGGCGGGCGAGAGTCCAACGCTAACGGCAGCTTGCCTTCATCACTGCGGCGCGGATCAAAGCGATACAGCGGCCAGAAGCCGGTGGCGGTGAGCTGCTTCATTTGCTCATGGCTGTAGGCGAGATCGTAGCCGTGTTCTTCGCAAGGGCTGTATGCAATGATCAGGGATGGCCCCGGATAAGCCTCAGCCTCCTGAATGGCTTTCACCGTTTGGTTAAGCTGCGCACCCAAAGAAATTTGTGCTACGTAGACATGACCATACATCATCATACTGACGCCCAAATCTTTGCGTGCTTTACGTTTGCCGTGTTCACCAAACTTCGTCACCGCGCCCAACGGCGTAGCCTTGGACTGCTGGCCGCCGGTGTTGGAATAGCATTGCGTATCCAGCACTAAAACGTTGATGTTTTCAGTCAGGCTTAACACATGATCGAGCCCACCAAAGCCAATATCGTAGGCCCAGCCATCACCACCGATAAGCCAAACCGATTTATCAACCAGATAATCGGCGTCGGTGATTAACTGACGAGCGTCAACGGAGTCGATTTTTTGCAATTCGGCGCGCAGTTTTTCAACCTGAATACGGCGTTCTTCGATCGGCAGATCGGGCTGATGTAGCTCATTGAGCAACTCTGATGGCAACTGCTCAGCTAAGCTGTCTAACAGTCGGTTAACGCGCTGGCGATGCTGATCGATAGTTAAACGGAAGCCAAGACCAAATTCAGCATTGTCTTCAAACAGCGAGTTTGCCCATGCAGGGCCGCGGCCATCCGCGTTAGTGGTGTATGGCGTGGTAGGCAGATTACCGCCATAAATCGATGAACAGCCCGTTGCGTTAGCAATCAGCAGGCGATCGCCATACAGCTGAGTTAGCAGCTTAATGTAAGGCGTTTCACCACAGCCGGAACACGCACCGGAGTACTCGAACAGCGGTGAAATCAGCTGTGAAGTACGGATATCAATACGTTCGATTTTGCTGCGTTCGATTTCTGGCAGTTCTAAGAAGAAGTCAAAGTTCGCTTTCTCTTCGGCCAAATGCTCTAAGCGCGGCTTCATGTTGATCGCTTTAATCTCAGGATTCTGGCGATCTTTCGCAGGGCACACTTCGACGCACAGATTACAGCCGGTACAGTCTTCAGGCGCGACCTGCAACACGTATTTTTGCCCACGCATGTCGCGTGCTTTGACGTCCAGCGAATTCAGCGAGTCAGGCGCATTTTCCATCTCATCAGGAGCGACGACTTTGGCACGAATCGCTGAATGCGGACAGGCTGCAACGCAGTGGTTACATTGGGTACACAGCGGCGCTTCCCAAATCGGGATCTCTTCGGCGATGTTGCGTTTTTCCCAGCGAGTGGTGCCCGTTGGCCAAGTGCCATCAGGCGGGAAGGCTGATACTGGCAAAGCATCGCCCAAGCCAGCCAGCATAGCGGCGGTAACGGTTTTCACAAAATCAGGTGCTTCATCGGAGACTACCGGTGGGCGCATTGCGCTGGTGTCATCGATTGGCTGTAGCGGAATTGCCGTTAATGCGGTGCGCGAAACCGCCAGTGCCTGCCAGTTACGCTCAACGATTTCATTCCCTTTGCTGCTGTAGCTGCGTGTGATGGCGTCTTGCAGCAGTTTAAGCGCGTCGTCGCTCGGTAACACGTTGGTGAGATGGAAAAATGCCATCTGCATAACGGTATTGATGCGGGCTCCGAGTTTACATTCACGGGCAATTTTCGCCGCATTGATGATGTATACCTTGGCCTGACGCTGATGCAGCAATGCTTGCACGTCTTTAGGCAGGTTATGCCAAATTTCATCGGCGCTGTAGGGGGTATTGATAAGGAAAACACCGCCCGTTTTCAGACGTTCAACCATCTGATATTTTTCAATGAACTGCCACTGATGGCAGCCAATGAAATCAGCTTGGCTAATCAGGTAGGCTGAGTTGATCGGGTTATCGCTCACGCGCAGATGAGAAACCGTCAAACCACCGGCTTTTTTGGAGTCGTAAACAAAATAGCCCTGCGCGTAAAGTGGGGTACTGTTACCAATGATCTTGATGTTGTTCTTGGTGGCGGAGACCGTGCCGTCGCTGCCTAAACCATAGAAGAGCGCTTCCAAACGCGTGCGTTGTGGCAGAAGTTCGTCGCTCAGCGGCAGTGATAGTCCGGTCACATCATCAAATATGCCAACGGTAAAGCGCGGACGTGGGTTATCGAGTTTCAGCTCGTTAAATACGGCTAACGCGCAGTCTGGGCCAAACTCCTTGGAGGAGAGCCCGTAGCGCCCGCCGATAACGCGAGGCAATGTCTCACGCTCGCCGCGGCTAAATGATTCAGCCAAGGCCGTCATCACATCAAGATAGAGTGGCTCAGCCAATGCGCCTGGTTCTTTGGTTCGATCCAATACCGCAATGCGTGTAGCGGTGTTTGGCAGCACTTTCAGCAAATGTTCGGCAGAGAACGGGCGGAACAAGCGCACTTTCAGCACACCGACTTTTTCATCTCGGCCTAGAAGGGTATCAACCACTTCTTCACAGGTGCCAATGGCGGAGCCCATCAGGATCACGACGCGCTCAGCTTCGGGGTGACCGTAATATTCAAATGGCTGATAGTGACGACCGGTCACCTCACCGAATGCCTGCATGGCATTGGCGACGTGCTGATAGGTTTCTTGGTAATAAGGATTGGTTGCTTCGCGTGATTGGAAATAGGTATCTGGGTTAGCTGAAGTTCCGCGGATCACCGGATGATCCGGTGTTAAAGCCCGTGCGCGGTGCGCATCGATGGCGTCTTGCGGCATCAATGACTTAATGGTGTCGTCCGAAAGCGGAACGATTTTATTAATCTCGTGAGAGGTACGGAAACCATCAAAGAAATGAATAAAAGGCACACGGCTGTTGAGCGTTGCTATATGGGAAATCAGCGCGAAGTCTTGGGCTTCCTGTACGCTATTGGCGCACAGCATGGCACAGCCGGTTTGGCGAACCGCCATGACGTCTGAATGGTCACCAAAGATAGATAATGCGTGTGTTGCAACGGTTCGCGCTGCCACGTGCAGGACGAAGGGAATAAGCTGTCCCGCCACTTTGTACAGGTTGGGGATCATCAGCAGCAATCCCTGCGATGAGGTAAACGATGTCGCCAAAGCGCCCGTTTGCAATGCCCCATGAACGGTGGCTATTGCGCCGCCTTCAGACTGCATTTCAACGACGCGTGGGATGTCGCCCCAGATATTGCGGCGTCCATCGCCTGACCAAGAATCTGCTTGTTCCGCCATGGTTGAGCTTGGCGTAATAGGGTATATAGCAATAACTTCACTGGCTCGAAAAGCCACTGAAGCCACTGCGTTATTACCATCAGTGGTGATCATTAAATGTACCTTTTGTTGCTCACAACGTAATACCGTCGGTCATTCAAATGGCAAGCGCAGGCTGCTCTTGAAATCTCTAAGATATATTGCACCGGACGCAGCAATGACAATCGAGCCACGTCTCATCATGGCATGATGATAGCAAAACATAATTAGCGAGCTTGTCAGTTTCATGGCATAGAGATGGATGCGAGAAGACAAAAAATAGGGGAAAGGAGGGCAGGATTAATATTAATTTACATTCTGTCACGTTCTCCAATAAGGTGATTAAAAACGCTTATTGGAGAACGAAATAACGTGAAGTGGCGAGATAGGCGGCTAGCGAATATCAATAAAATGCACACCATCGACCTGCTGTAGTTTTTGATAAATCTCGCTGATATCCTGCTTTGGCCGCAAAGTAACATCGAGCGACATTTCGCACAGTTCGGTATCAGCATCGTGCTGGTTAACGGTTAAATAGCCTGGTTTGAGTCGCATTTGCTGTAACGCTAATAAAATGCCGGACACGCTGGCAGGTACCAGTTGAATAATGATGGAGTGATGATGACCGATCAGGCGATTACTCAACTGACGGAAAACTTCGAGCACAATCAACGTCATTAATGTGCCGTAGATGCCAATCTCATACATGCCGCTCCCGATGACTAAGCCGATGGCGGCGGTAACCCACAGCCCTGCGGCAGTGGTTAGTCCTCGCACGACCTGTTTTTGGATCATGATGGTGCCTGCGCCAAGGAAGCCCATTCCGCTGACCACCTGAGCCGCAATACGACTTGGGTCTAATCCAACATGTGATTCCATCAGAATGTCATTAAAACCGTACTTAGAGACAATCATAAACATGGCGCTGCCAATACCGACCAATACGTGCGTACGCAATCCGGCCTCTTTGGCTCGCAGCTGGCGTTCAATGCCAATCAGGCCGCCAAGAAATCCTGCTAATACGACGCGTAGCAATAAATCAGTAATCATTTGTTCCTCTCGCTGTAATTTTATTGTTTTGCAGAACGATTAAGCGTAAAAACGAATAATTATTTCACCGTACGCCCAGCTTGATGCAGCCAGCAATTTTATCTTAACCAGCCTACGAGAAAAACAGCCTTAAAGGCCATATTTTCGTGCTATTAGCTTTCTGTAGAGATTCAGTTGATAAATTAAGCTGACATACGGTGAACCTGTGTAAAAATGAGCCCCAAGCAATAGCCAACATTGATCGACATATTAAAATCTTGGAATAAAACTAGGCGAGAGGAGTGAGTAGAAATGATAGCAAAGTTAAGTTTAGCCCTTGCGATAGGTCTTTTGCTGTCGGGATGTAGCAGTGAGCCTGAGCAGCAGGCAACCAGTGCCAACGTTCATCAGCGTATCGGGATGTCAAATGCGGCGGCTGAAAATTGCGCGTTGGCGGGGGGGACTCTGGCTCTTTCTAGTCAACTCGATGGGAGTTCGGTCGGCATGTGCCAATTACCGGATGGCAAACGCTGCGGCGAATCCGCATTGATGCGTGGTGCCTGTCCCGCCAACTAATCTTGATTTACGCTTTCGCTATCAATCGTTGAGATCGACAAATGCTGATGCCGGCTATGATTTCAGCCGGCAGGGCCTATTCGCGAAGTTACATCCAATCTCGCTGCTGGTACACCAGCGTATGCTTGGCATTTTTCAAGACCAGTTGCTCCTTCACTAAAGAAATATCCGCACCTTTACTCAATACATCGCTAATAATGGGATCTAACTCTGCACGAGCGGGATCGATACACGCCATACGGGTTGAGGCTAAATTCGCCACCTTCAATGTATTATTGTTCAGCTCACCTTGGCCCATAAAGCGGTTACACATCGCCCCAGAAACATGCATTTTTTCGCCAAACTCAATTCCGGGTTCCATACGCGTTTTTGCACCGGTGATGACTTTTCCATCTACGCTTTGTAAGACAAAATGGCGATGTAAAAGATCGCTTTGCTGCAACGGCTGTGGTGCCTGAGTCGTACATGCGGCAAGTAAAACTGAACTTAATGCCAGAGATAGTGTTTTAAATTTCATTGTAAAGGCCTACTTATTCTTGCGAAAACGCACATCAAGTTCGTTTTCTAAACTATTGAACCGTTAAAAACTTCTAATTCGCACTGATTAGGTCTCGTGCCCCGCAATCGAAATTATTTTAGGCTTCCCGCATACCGTACGTATGACGCTTGCAGATATGACATCTGTCGACATCCTCTCGCCAGCTGGCAAATGTCTGTTGGCATGAGGAGCACGTTGCTTTGAAAACGGCATAATTTGTTAGGAGGGCAGTGGCAGAGAGTTTAACTTCTATTGCCTTTGGAAAACAGACGTTTTCACAGGCTTTACAGCCGTTGCAGCGGTGCGGATCGAGCGTCAGTTCTTGTTCTGATAGCGTAATTGCCTGCTGTGGGCAAATTTTAGCGCATGCGCCGCAAAGGTAGCAGCTGTTGGTGTCCATGATGATAGCCAGCGTTGCCGTGGGTGAAGCGGCAGCGGGTGAGACAGCCTTAGTGCCAGCCGTTACCCGATTAATTTGCAGCCAGCGGCGGCGTCCGGCATTGATGTTGTTTTGCGGTGGCGGGGCCAGAGTCCACATCGTTTCACCAACAAGATCCAGATGCCGGTTGAGTTCAGCAATGGATACCAGCCAGCCATGGTGTTCATCGGGATGAATTTCTACCGAGCGGATGTGATGCTGGCTGTGCCAGAGTCGTAGTTCTTCAGTTGTGGGGGGAATAAGACTTAAAGGGGCGACCAGAGCGCTGTCCCGATAAGCGCGCTGTGGAGGAGCCAGATTCTCAATCGCGGAGGCAGGACAAACGAAAAGACATCTCGCACAACCGATACAGCTATCTGCATCAATGTCTGCCGACCCGTTATTGAGACGGATTGCCCCAAGCGGACAGGCATCCTGACAGGCTTGACACACGCTATGGCGAAGTCGGTTTCTTAAACAAGCCCGTCCCACGGAAGGACGGGCTTTTTTGAGGGAAAGAAAATCCATCAGCTCAGCGTGAAAAACACGACGCGCAGTAGGACTTCGGCAACAATTACCGCACAGCCTCCCAGCACCACCATAGAGCGGCGTTTGCAGGCGTAAATTGACATGCCCATCAGCGCAATACCCACTAACAGCAGCACCCACGAAGCGAAATACAAGGTGCGTAGTTGGTCAAAGATAACCAGTGGCTGGTGAGGGAAGGTCACCATCTGGCTGATCTTAGCCTGAGATAGATAGCTGAAATAACTCATCTGCTCCAGCAGTCGCACCAAGATGCTGACGGTCATAACCGCCAGTGCAGACGCTGTGACACGCTGACGAAACTTATCGTTCAGCTTGGCAGACAGCCAGATACCCACCGCCGAGCCAATACTCAACACGGCCCCGAAGAACATGAACCAAGTGTTTAAATGGGTCCACGTTGCGATGGTGGTATGGGTATAGATCGCCCCCATGCAGTAAACGTCGATTAAGCCCAACACGGACCCGACCAGCAGCAGTGGCAGGCACACTTTCCGCAGAAATAGCGCCAGCACCGCAGCGATACCTACGGCTGCCAGATAGAGGCTGGCAAAAATAATTTCCCGGCTTAGCCATGAGCTGCTGAAGTGACGCAGCGCGTTAAAAGCGTTAAGCGGATAGCCAAGGTGAAGGGTGGAAGCAATCAATCCACATCCACCAGCCACAACGGCGATAATCAGCGGTGCCAGCAGGAAACGACGGCGTTGGGCTTGGTCTAATGAGTGACCAGCAAACAGCAGGATTAACGACAGCAGTACGGTCGTACCAACGGAACCCTGTACCAGTAACGTAAAGAAAATCAGTGGCCATTCTTGCACAATCATTTACCTCCCTGTTCTGCACCCTGATGCGGTTTGATCACCAAATTCGGATGTGTAATGGACGAGTCTGGCAGCCCCTGAACGTCGCAAATATTGCCATACTGCGCGCGAAGTTCGTCAATTGGCCCAAATTTGATTGCCCCTAGTGGGCAGGTTGCCACACACATTGGCTGTTCGCCTTTTGTCTGCAGATCGACACAGAAATCACATTTCGACATTTGACCCGTCTGTGTATTCATCTGCGGTGCGCCATAAGGGCAGGACCAGGCGCAGTAGCCACAGCCGACGCATTTGTTGGTATCGACCAGCACGATGCCGTCACCGGGACGCTTGTGCATCGCTTTAGTTGGGCAGTTTTTGGTGCAAATCGGATCGCTGCAATGGTTGCAGGAGATGGAGAGGGTATAGGCGTAAACGTTATTCAGCATCCCGCCGTTACCGGTTGGCGTGAATCCGCCGCCTTTTACTTCATAAACGCGACGAAACCGGCGACCCACTTCCAGATTATTTTTATCTTTGCATGCCACCTGACACGCTTTGCAGCCGGAGCAGCGGGAAGAATCAATAAAGAAACCGAGTTGTTTGGTGCTCACCGGAGCCAGCTCTATAAATTTGCTCATGCTTTTGCTACCTCAACCAGCATAGTCTGATGTGAATTTCCTTTTGCCAGCGCTGTGATACGTGATGAACTCAGCACGTTGGCGCAGCCTCCATGGTCTATACCGTTGGCATCCGGCTGCCACCAAGCCCCGGCCTGCATGGCGACCACACCCGGCATAATGCGGGGGGTGACTTCAGCCGGTACCAGACTGATGCCTCGATCGTTGTGAATCTTCACTGTGTCGCCTTGGACGATGCCACGTTTTTCAGCATCCAGCGGGTTAATCCACAGTCTCTGGGTCTGCACTTCCTGCAGCCATGGGTTGGCATATTGCGTGGAGTTAGCACGGTTTTTACCTTTCCAGGTGATCAATTGCAGAGGATATTTCTCCGCCAGCGCATCTTCAGGACCTTCGTGTGCGGGAACGTAGTGGGAAAGCGCAGGGATTTCCGGGTGGTGCATGTCGTAAAGACGTTTAGAGAAAATCTCAATTTTGCCCGACGGCGTTGCGAAAGGATGATTATCCGGATCACGAATATTGTCTTCAAAAGCAACGTATGGCTTACTCTTAAATAGATGACGACGCTGTGTCTGCAGGGCCGCAAAGGTCGGCAGATTTTCATCTGGCATTGACAGCCGAGTCGCCTCCCAGATTTGTTCAATCCACTGCTTTTCATCGCGGCCAAGGCTGAATTTTTCCTCAACGCCTAGCTTAGCAGCGACTTCACGTAGCCAGTTATAGTCGGTCCGGGCCTCGAACAGAGGCTCGATCAGCTTTTCTGAAAGCACCAGATAGTTGCCGGTTCCCCAGGTTTCGCCGATGTTCCAGCGTTCCATAAAGCTGGTTTCCGGCAGCAGCAGGTCGGCGTATTTTGCACTTGGCGTGAGATACAGATCGGTCGCCACGATGAATTCAATTTTCGACTCATCCTGCAAAACGCCAATGGTTTTGTTGATGTCCGGGTTTTGATTTGCCAGATAGTTACCGGCATGTGAGAACAAAATACGAATATTGCTGTTGAGCTTATCGGCCCCGGTCAGACCATCCTGCTGAGTGACTTTGCTAGCGTCGTCGGCGGCCTGAACCCAGTTCATGACGGAGATTTTCTCTTTCACTGGATTGTCCGGCATCTCCGGGCCTGTCGTGAATTTCCGGTTACCGATGCCGCCGTAGCCTGCTGCCCATCCGCCTTTCACACCGACGTTGCCGGTCAGCGTCGCCAGCAGCGTTGAGCCTCGAGCAGTGCGTTCGCCGCAGTTGTGCCTTTGTGGGCCCCAGCCTTGGATAAGAACAGCAGGTTTAGTGGACGCATAATCTCGTGCCAACTGGCGAATAGTTTGCGCTGGGACGTGAGTGATGCGTTCGGCCCATTCAGGGGTCTTCTTAACGCCGTCTTTTGCGCCGGTCAAATACGCAACCAACGATTCGTTCTCAGGAATGCCTTCAGGCATTGAGCTTTCATCAAAACCAAGGGTATAGCGATTAATAAAGGCTTGGTCGTGCAGATTTTCAGTGACGATGACGTACATCATCGCGTCCATCATCGCGTTATCCGTGGACGGGCGTAGCGGGATCCACTCATCGGCAAGGGAGGAAGCGGTATCCGAGTAACGAGGATCGACCACGACGAATCGCGTCCCGTTTTGCTTCATCTGCTGAAAATAGTGGTTGCTGTGGCCAAATATAGTTTCTGTGGTGTTATGACCCCAGAGAATAACCAGCTTGGTGTCGGTGAGCGTATCTAGGCTGCTGCCGCTGGCGGCGACGCCATAAGTATAAGGCGTGGCGGCTGCGGTGTTGCCCATACTGACGGAATGATAATACTGGAGGTGTCCACCGGTCAGGTTTAACAGGCGGCGCACCATAGCATCGCCGCTAAAGGTGCCACCGCTGACCGCGGTGCCAACATGCACGTAGCGTGAGGATGGGCCGTACTTCTCCGTGATGCGTTTAAGATTGTCTGCAATCAGCGTTGTTGCTTCATCCCAACTGATACGCTCGAATTTGCCTTCACCGCGTTTACCTACGCGCTTCATCGGGTATTTCAGGCGGTCAGGATGATAGACGAATTTACGATAACCGCGTCCGCGAACACAGGCTCGCATGATCGGCATTTCTTCATCCAGTTCGTTATCGGGACGTGTGGTGATACGTGTTACTACACCGTCTGCAACATGCGCGCGAATATCGCATTTACCGCCGCAGTCAAAAGTACTGCATGTAGGAACCACACGCTCTTCAGGTGCTGAAGGAACTAGGGTGGGGCTGGTCTTAAGTTGCGAAGCGGTGGCGCTACGATTAAAAAACAGTGGCGTTGCAGCCAAGGCTGAGGTCGCTTTAACAAAATGTCGACGTGATATCCCTGACGGTGTTTTATCTGTTCCTGACATGACATTGACCCAAAAAAAAAGAAAATCATTCTGGCAGAATTTTTTTTTGGTTCGTTGTTTTATATCAATGCCCCAAGGAGGAAAAATCATACTAATTTAAAAGTAAGTATCACTTAACTCATCGTTTCCCCGCGTGATACATCACTGACTAAAAGAAGTTTTTTCTTTGACTTCACAAAAGCGCTTTAGTGATAGGTTTTTTGTTTGCCTGCCACGTTTCTTTCGGTTTATAAATCATCAGAAGTAAAAAAAGAAAATATCCCATAAATAAGATATTGAAAGATAAACATACAGAGGATGTTATGGTGCTGGATACGCCGGTCTTAATGACCGATCGACTAGTTTTACGGACCCATCGGCTAGAGGATTTTCCCGACCTTTGCGCCATGTGGTCAGATCCTGAAATTGTGAAATTTGTTGGTGGTTCGCCACAAACTCCCGAGCAAGTTTGGCAGCGTCTGTTACGCTATACAGGTAACTGGGCACTTTTCAATTATGGCTACTGGGCCGTTTTTGATAAGAGCACACAGCAATACATCGGCAATATTGGCCTCGCTGAAAATCATCGTGAAATTGAACCTAGCCTACGCTATCCCGAAATGGGATGGACGTTTATTCCTTCTTTTCATGGCAAAGGTTACGCGTTAGAAGCCGCAAAATGCGTTCTTGCTTGGGCGGATGAAGTGCTAAAAACGCCGGTGTGTTGCATCATCGATGAAGAAAATGTTCGTTCGGTTCGCTTAGCTGAAAAATGTGGTTTCACGTTACGTAAAGAGACGGGTTATCACGGCAACATGATTTATATCATGGAGCGCAATAATGTGATCTCCCGCACGGTCTAGATTAACAAACAAGCACGCAGTGTTCAGTCTCTAGCGCCTGAGTGGGGGATACTAAGTCAACGCAGCATATTAGCCTTTTTTCATAATCAGAAAGAGGAGTGTGCCAGATGGTAAAGACTACCGCACAGCGTGTTTCAACGAGTGATGGAAACAATTTTGGCGAAAATAATATGGATTTTTTAGCCAGCAGCATTGCATTAATGGAGTCTCAAGGACGTGAGATGGATGCCAGCAAAGTGTGTGGCAACATGTCGACCAAGCAGCGAGAGCTGTTTAATCAGCGTTTAGCTCATTATCGTCAGGCACTGCTGGTGGAGCATATCGCCTAAATTCGACGAGGGTTTTATCGCACTGTTAGTGTGAAGCTTTCAATAGACAACCTTAAACAGAAAACCCCAGTTTGCACTGGGGTTTTGTTTTGGTAGCGCGGCAATCAAAACCTATGCGGTGATCCGATTTTCACAGTGCTCACCGTTGGTCAGCGTGCGAATGTTATTCAGCGTGGTTTCAGAAATACTGGTCAGCGCTTCTTCGGTCAAGAAGGCCTGATGGCCGGTAAACAATACGTTGTGACAGGCCGACAGGCGACGGAATACGTCATCTTGAATCACGTCATTAGATTTATCTTCAAAGAACAGATCGCGTTCGTTTTCATAAACGTCCATTCCCAGCGAGCCAATTTTCTGCTGTTTCAA
The DNA here is from genome assembly GCF_900095695.1 of Hafnia alvei. Lineage (GTDB taxonomy): Bacteria > Pseudomonadota > Gammaproteobacteria > Enterobacterales > Enterobacteriaceae > Hafnia > Hafnia alvei_B. The sequence goes on from NZ_FMIQ01000081.1 coordinate 36,039, forward strand.
CGCCTCAATCGCAGCATCAGAGTCGATCAGGCCGCCACGACTGGTGTTGATGATCATCACACCGTTCTTCATCTGGCTAAACGCAGACGCATCCAAAAGATGATGGTTTTCTGGCGTTAACGGGCAGTGCAGGGTGATAACGTCAGATTTCTCATACAGCGTTTTCAAATCCACATACTCTGCGCCTAATTCTAACGCCTGTGGGTTTGGGTATGGGTCATAGGCCAGCAGTTTCATGCCGAAGCCTTTCAGGATACCCATTGTGGCAACGCCAATCTTACCGGTGCCAATCACGCCCGCGGTGCGGTTATGCATATTAAAGCCAATCAATCCCTCCAGCGAGAAGTTGGCGTCGCGGGTACGTTGATAGGCGCGATGAATGCGGCGGTTAAGGCTCATCATCAACCCGACGGCGTGTTCTGCGACCGCTTCCGGTGAATAGGCCGGTACGCGTACCACCTCTAAGCCAAGCTCTTTGGCTGCGTCAAGATCAACGTTATTAAAGCCAGCGCAGCGTAGTGCGATAATTTTAACGCCTAGCGCAGCCAGTTCGGTCAGCACTTCGCGGCTCGCATCGTCGTTGACAAAAATACACACGGCTTCACAGCCCTGTGCCACTTTTGCCGTTTTAGGGCTTAACAGAAAGTCAAAAAACTCCAGCTCGAAACCGAATTCTTTATTTACTAGTTCAAGATATTTGCGGTCATACTGTTTAGTACTGTAAATCGCGAGCTTCATAGGGGTTTCTCCACCAGAAAAGTGTGATCATGATAGCAAAAATGAACAAAACAGACAAAGCGAACGACATTTAGTATGACAAATAAGCTGATGGCCTAAACGTGCACTTTCGCTGAACTAAAATTCAACACAACGACTAGATTTATCTAGGATTTTGCCCGATTCGTTCAGATGTATCCATTATTATGATATGTTGCGGCAGATTATTAAAAAGCAAGGCGAATTATGGTCAAGTGGCTCAAAAGGTTATTTGCAGCGCTGATCGCCATATTATTGGCATTAACGTTTCTCTGGTTAACGGTGGCGCATTGGCTGCCGTGGGTAATTAAACAGTGGCTTCCTGCCGGAACGCGCGTTGAGTTTAGCGCTCGTCCGTATTGGTCGAACGGTGCATTGCATCTGCCGGGGCTAAGCTATCTGGCGGAGGATTGCCGTTTGGGCGATCTGTCTGCGGCACGCTTACGCTATCAGCAAGGTCGCTGGCAAATGCTGGCAGACACGCTTGACGTAAATACCCAGTGTTTGGAAAAGCTCCCTTCATCTGATACTCCCTCTGCACCGCTTGAGCTGGATAAAATTCAGCGCTCTTTACCGCTGTTTGACGTGGCGATAAACCATCTCATCGTGAGCCCATGGCAGGACTATGCCGGAGCCATCAGCGTGGTCAATAACGCCGATGGGCAGACGGTACGCTACCGTAGCGACCGCCTTAGCCTTGATGCACGTCTCGATGACACACAAAAACTCACGGTTAAAAAGCTATCACTGAAAGTCCCGCAAACCGATCAGCCGATTGAGCTTGATGGAGAGCTACAAATACCGCTGGATGTAGCTTCACTACCGCGCAGCGGCAACATGCAGGCCCAGCTCAAAACGCCGTTTGTTGAACAACCTCTGCTGTTGATTTCTGAATGGAAGAACAAACAAGGCAATTTGAAGATTGTTGCTAAGGGTGATAAAACGCCGTTGGCCGATTTGCCGTGGACGGTGAGCCGCCATGAAATCCACGTTAATCAAGGTCAGTGGCGTTGGCCTTATGTGCAGCAACCGTTGCAGGGCGGTATCGATCTCACCCTGACCAACTGGGATAAAAATTACCAGCAAACACAAATTGAAGCGCGGATGAACGTGCTCACGCAGGGCAACCACGGGAAGGGTAACGTGGTTGTCAATCTCGGACCGGGTAAGCTCAGCGTGATCGATAGCAGCATGGCATTCCGCGTGACCGGTCTTGTTAACAGTCAAAACCTGTCTTTAACGGCCTCGATCCCCGGTCTACTAACCGGCAGCGTGCTAAATCCGGTGCTGACGCTAGATAGTGGATCGCTACTGCGGGCATGGGGGCGTTTAGACGATCAAACTACGCTGCAAGAAGCGCGTTGGCCGCTGGCGGGAATTAAGCTAAACGCCGAAGGTGTTACCGGTCGTTTACAGGCCATCATGAAAGTAAAAGACAGCTACTGGGGTAATTTCAAATTGCACCTAGATGGTCAGGCGCAGCAATTCTTGCCTGATAAAGGACAGTGGCAGTGGCAATATTGGGGTAACGGTGATTTACCCCCGCTGGCGGCGAAATGGGATGTGGGTGGCCGTGGTGAATGGCTAGGGAATACTATCCGCCTTAATCAGCTTTCGACCGGATTTGATAAAATCCACTATGGCATGATGACGGTGGTTAAACCGCGTTTAACCATCGGCCAGCCGATTGTTTGGGTGAGGGATGAAAAACAGCCGAAATTTACCGGTGCTTTTATTCTTGATACCAATAAGGTGGAGTTGGAAAACGGCGGTTATCTCCCGCATGCCATTTTAAACCTTGCTGCTGCGGGAACTGCACCGGATCAGTTCTTATTAAAAGGCGATCTTCACGCCGAACGTATTGGCCCCATCAAGCTAAACGGCCGCTGGGACGGAGAACGACTGCGCGGCGAAGCCTGGTGGGCAAAACAACCTACGGCAGTATTCCAACCGCTGCTATCGCCTGATCTGAATATCACGCTGCGTGACGGTGATTTTTATGCTCAGGCCGCATTCTCGGCAGCGCGAGAACAGGGCTTCGAAGCGGGCGGGCACATGGTGGTGAAAAACGCCGGTATGTGGCTGAAAGATGGGGAGATGAGTGGCTTAGATTTCATCATGGCCTATCGTCTGAAAAATGATGTGTGGCAGTTAGGTGCTAAGCAGCCGATTAGCCTGCGGATTAAACACCTGTCTAACCTGTTTGAGATGAGTAATATTTCGGCTGACCTACAGGGCTACTATCCCTATAGCGATCGCGCCCCGTTGGTGCTGTCAAACGTCGGTGTCGATATGCTGAAAGGCCATATTGGCTTTGATGCACTGCGTCTCCCGCAACCGGCATCAACGGTCTTGAGACTGAAAGATATCGATCTCAGCGTGCTGTTTACCGCGCTAAAACCAAAGCAGTTTGCGATGTCGGGCCGGGTAGACGGTGAACTGCCGTTATATCTGAAAGATTCTCAATGGCTCATTCGTAACGGCTGGATTGACAACGCGTCTATGCTGACACTGCGTCTCGACCCTGATATGGCTGATGCAATGGCTGCCAACAACATGGCTGCGGGGGCGGCGATTGAGTGGCTGCGTTATATGGAGATAAGCCGTTCGCGAGCCGAAGTGAATTTAAGTAATTTAGGGGTGCTCACCATGGCGGCGACGATCCGTGGTGTGAATCCTCAGCAAAGCGCACACCGTGAGGTCGTGCTTAACTATCATCATGAAGAAAATATTTTCGAGCTTTGGCGGAGTTTACGTTTTGGCGATAATTTACAGGAGTGGTTGGAGCAAAGCCTCTCAACCCCTGCGAGGAGTGAGCATGAGCAACCTTAAGGTTTGGCTACTGGCAACGGCAGTCTGTGTACCATTGACGGGATGCATTCCCCGCATTGAGGTAGCCGCGCCAAAAGAGCCGATTACCATCAATATGAACGTCAAAATTGAACACGAAATTCATATCAAAGTGGATAAAGACGTCGAGAATTTATTAAAAACCCAATCGGGGCTGTTCTAAGGAGAATCCGATGAGAAAGTCGTTAATCGCTCTATTGGGTGCCGGTTTACTGTTTAGCAGCGCCGTTTTTGCGCTCACCCTCGATCAAGCCAAACAGCAAGGCCGCGTGGGTGAAACCTTGAGTGGCTACATTGTGGCTATTAAACAAGACAAGGAAACGTTGGCGCTGGTGCAACAAATCAATACCGGGCGCGCCGAGAAATATCAGGAAGTGGCAAATAATAACCATATTAGCCGTGAAGACGTCGCAAAAATGGCGGGGCAAAAGCTGGTGGAACGCGCCGCTTCTGGTGAATATGTGCGTGGTATCAACGGACAGTGGCTGAGAAAACCCTAGATTTCGCGATAGAAACAATAATCACAAAAAAAACCACAAAAAAACGCGCTTCTGCTTAAACAGAGCGCGTTTTTTGTTTCTTGCTTACGACGTTATCCAGACACAGGCATCAGAGGATAAGCAATACAGATAATACTTAAGCTGTGGCCAGCTGATTAATCAGTGCCTTAGCATCTTGCTGCGCTTTGGTTGCCATATCTGGACCGTAAGCGATCCCTTCTTCAAACACGAATTCAACGTCGGTTAAACCAATAAAGCCTAAGAACACGCGCAGGTAAGGGGTGACCAAATCGGTATTGGTATCTTTATGGATACCGCCACGGCTGGTCAGAACATACACTTTTTTGCCTTTCAGCAAGCCTTCTGGACCTGCTTCGGTGTAGCGGAAGGTCACACCGGCACGCGCTACTAGGTCAAAGTAGTTTTTCAACTGAGTGGAAATGTTGAAGTTATACATTGGCGCTGCAATCACGATGACGTCTGATGCTTGCAGCTCTTCAATCAGCGTATTGGATAATTCCAACGCATCCTGCTGACGTGGCGTCAATGGCGCGTCTGAAGGGCGCAGCGCACCGACTAATTCACCATCCAGCACCGGAATTGGGTCTGCGGCAAGGTCACGCACCTGAATGTTGTCATCGCTGTGCTGCTGACGCCATTGGTCAACAAAGTAATCAGCCAGAACGTTAGACTGAGAGTAGTTTGCCAGAATGCTAGATTTAAGAACCAATACGTTGCTCATGGTGATTTCCTTGTGACCTAATCTCTTAGGCTATTTCAGACTATTTGTTGATATCAGGACGTTGTGTCCATCGCATAGAAGACACTTTATTCATAAAATCCCACCAGTGATAGCGCAATAATTCGAGCCCTTTGTTCAGTTTTATTGAATGTAGTTATGCGAGGCTAACATTCACATAAATAGGGGACGTATGCGGTGACGAGAGAATGCTTGCCTCAGGCTGCTGACAAACGCAGGCCTGTGGTACAATTACAGACAGAATCCGTCATTAGAATGACGTTATTAAAAACAACAAATAACGATGGTTTTACATTTTCACCTGTTGTTCGCCATTCGTTTCAAGGAATATTGATTGTGACATCCCCGCTAAGCGCCATCGCCTCGCAGCTTGATGAACTGATGCTGCGCGATAAACAGCGTCTGATGCGCCGCATACAGGGCGCCAAAAAGGTCAAAAAAACCGAAAGCCAACAGGCGATTGCCGATACCTTGGCTATCGATCTTGCCAACGCCATGCAACGCGTTGAAGCGCGCCGTGCTGCCTGTCCTAAAATTACTTACCCAGAAAGTTTACCGGTTAGCCAGAAAAAAGATGACATTCTGGCGGCTATCCGCGACCACCAAGTGGTCATCGTGGCGGGTGAAACCGGTTCGGGGAAAACCACCCAGCTACCGAAAATTTGCTTGGAATTAGGGCGCGGAATCAAAGGGCTGATTGGCCATACTCAGCCGCGTCGTTTGGCTGCACGCTCGGTCGGCGATCGTATTGCCCATGAGCTGGATACCTCGCTCGGCGGTGCCGTTGGTTATAAAGTTCGTTTTAACGATCAGGTGAGTGATACCACGCTGGTTAAGCTGATGACAGACGGTATTTTGCTGGCTGAAATTCAGCAAGACCGCATGCTGATGCAATATGACACGCTGATTATCGATGAGGCGCATGAACGCAGCCTGAATATCGATTTCATTCTCGGCTATCTACGTCAGCTGTTGCCTAAACGTCCCGATCTGAAAGTGATCATTACATCGGCGACGATTGATCCCCAGCGTTTCTCTCGTCATTTTAACAACGCGCCGATTATTGAAGTTTCAGGCCGAACCTATCCGGTAGAAGTGCGTTATCGTCCGGTGGTTGATGATGCCGATGATGTCGACCGTGACCAGCTTCAGGCCATTTTTGATGCCGTAGATGAAATGGGACGTGAGAGCCCCGGTGACATTCTGATCTTTATGAGCGGTGAACGTGAAATTCGCGATACGGCTGATGCACTGACCAAGCTAAATCTGCCGCATACCGAGATTTTGCCGTTATATGCGCGCTTGTCTGCCAGTGAACAAAACCGCGTCTTCCAAAGCCATCACGGGCGACGCATCGTGCTGGCTACCAACGTGGCGGAAACGTCGCTAACCGTTCCTGGGATAAAATATGTTATCGATCCGGGAACGGCGCGTATTAGTCGATACAGTTTTAGAACCAAGGTTCAGCGCTTGCCGATTGAACCTATTTCTCAAGCCTCGGCCAATCAGCGAAAAGGCCGCTGTGGACGTGTTTCTGAAGGTATCTGTATTCGGCTCTACAGCGAACAAGATTTCCTTTCACGGCCAGAATTTACCGATCCAGAAATTCTTCGCACCAACCTAGCTTCGGTTATTCTGCAAATGACGTCGCTGGGACTCGGCGATATCGCGGCCTTCCCGTTTGTGGAAGCGCCAGATAAACGCAATATTCTTGACGGCGTACGTCTGCTGGAAGAGCTTGGCGCGGTAACCACCTCAGAACAGGGGCACCAGCAGCTGACGCCAATGGGTCGCCAACTGGCTCAGTTGCCTATCGATCCCCGCTTAGCGCGTATGGTGCTGGAATCACAGAAGCATGGCGCGGTACGAGAAGTGATGATCATCACCGCTGGGCTGTCGATTCAAGATCCGCGTGAGCGCCCAAGTGAGAAGAAGCAGGCTTCTGATGAAAAACATCGTCGCTTTGCTGACAAAGAGAGTGATTTTATGTCGCTGGTGAATCTATGGGATCACCTGAAAGAGCAACAAAAAGAACTCTCTGCGAACCAATTCCGTCGCCAGTGTAAAACCGACTACCTTAACTATCTGCGCGTGCGTGAATGGCAGGATATTTACACCCAACTCCGGCAAGTTGTTAAAGAGCTGCGTATACCGATTAACTCGGTACCGGGGGATTTTCGCGGCATCCATTGTTCGTTGCTCAGCGGTTTACTCTCGCACATCGGACAAAAAGATGCGGATAAACAGGAGTTCACCGGGGCGCGTAATGCCCGATTCGCGATTTTCCCTGGCTCGGCATTATTCAAGAAACCGCCAAAATGGACCATGGTGGCAGAGCTGGTGGAAACCTCCCGTTTGTGGGGGCGTATCGCGGCACGTATCGATCCTGAATGGATCGAACCGTTAGCACAGCATCTGATCAAGAAAAGCTATAGCGAACCGCATTGGGAGAAAGCCCAAGGTGCGGTGATGGCAACGGAAAAAGTCACGCTATATGGCCTGCCAATTGTGGCGGCGCGTAAGGTGAACTATGGCAGTATCGACCCGCAGATCAGCCGTGAACTGTTCATTCGTCACGCGCTGGTGGAAGGTGATTGGCAAACGCGCCATGCCTTCTTCCTAGCGAATCAGCGCCTGCGCTCAGAGGTTGAAGAGCTTGAACACAAGTCACGTCGCCGCGACATTTTAGTCGACGACGAGACATTGTTTAGTTTCTACGACCAACGCATTGGCCATGATGTGGTTTCTGCTCGTCATTTTGATAGCTGGTGGAAAAAAGCCAGCCGCGAAGAGCCTGAACTGCTTAATTTTGAAAAATCGATGCTGATTAAGGACGGTGCGCAAGGCGTCAGCGCGCTTGATTATCCTAATTTTTGGCATCAAGGTTCATTCAAACTGCGTCTTTCCTATCAGTTTGAGCCCGGCACTGATGCTGATGGGGTCACGGTACATATTCCGCTGGCGATCCTGAACCAAATTGAAGAGTCTGGTTTTGATTGGCAAATTCCGGGTATTCGCCGTGAGCTGATTATTGCGCTGATTAAATCATTGCCAAAACCGATCCGCCGTAATTTCGTGCCAGCGCCGAACTATGCAGAAGCCTTCTTGGGCAGGGCGACACCGCTTGAAATGCCGTTGCTAGAGTCGATGGAACGAGAACTGCGCCGCATGACCGGTGTGACAGTGTCACGTGAAGAGTGGCAGCTCGATCAGGTTCCCGATCATCTGCGTATGACGTTCCGCGTTATTGATGACAAAAAGAAAACGTTAGCGGAAGGCAAATCGCTGGAGGCGTTGAAAACCGAGCTTAAAGGGCAAGTACAGCAGACGCTGTCGGAGGTCGCGGACGATGGCCTCGAGCAACAAGGCTTGCACGTATGGAGTTTTGGTTCGCTTCCACAGAGCTATGAGCAAAAGCGTGGCGGTTACTCCATGAAGGCGTTCCCCGCGTTGGTGGATGAAAAAGACAGCGTCGCTATTCGTCTTTTTGAAACCGAGCAGGAGCAACAGCAGGCAATGTGGCAGGGTTCACGCCGCTTATTACTGCTGAATATTCCGTCTCCAATTAAGTATTTGCATGAAAAGCTGCCGAATAAAGCCAAGCTAGGACTGTACTTTAACCCTTATGGCAAAGTTTTAGACTTGATTGATGACTGTATCGCCTGCGGAATTGACTCGTTGATTGCCAAACATGGCGGGCCTGCATGGAGTGAAGAAGGGTTTACCCAACTTCATGAGCAGGTACGTGCGGAACTCAACGATGAAGTGGTTTCTATTGCGCGGCAGGTCGAGCAAATCCTGACAACGGCGAACGGCATCAATAAACGCCTGAAGGGGCGAGTTGATATATCGCTGGCGTTGGCGCTGTCTGATATTAAAAATCAGGTGGGCAACCTCATCTATCGTGGCTTTGTCACTGCAACAGGGGCGGCGCGTTTACCTGATGTAGAGCGCTATCTGCATGCGATTGAACGACGCTTAGAGAAACTGGCCATTGACCCACATCGGGATCGTGCGCAAATGTTGAAAGTGGAGCAGGTGCAGCAGGCATGGAAGCAGATGCTCAACAAGCTACCGCCGCAGCGAGCCAACGAGCCCGAAGTGAAAGAGATTCGCTGGATGATTGAAGAACTACGGGTGAGCTATTTTGCGCAGCAATTGGGTACACCGTACCCAATTTCAGAAAAGCGCATTATGCAGGCTATCGATCAGATTCTGGCTTAGCGTTTTGTTGCATCAGGCGTTTTAGGCCGTCACTGAAAGCGGTGACGGCCACCGCTCGATTGTCGGCCAAATCACGATTCTCAGCGGCAGGCGCCGAGCTTTGAATCGCTATCAGTCGCCAACCTGTATCCGTTGACATCAGCAGCGGAGAACCGCTGTCGCCAGGCAGCGTATCACACTGATGGCTCAGCACGCCTGTTTGCGCCCAGCCCGTCACCAAGCAGTTCTCATGGCTATATAAATCATCCAGATGATCCTGCGGATATCCGGCCTGCGTCACTAAGCGCTTGTTGGTCTTCAACGCTGCCGTGAGCTGTTTGCTGGTGCCTTGCCATAATGGTAACGGTTCAATCGCCGGTAACTGGTCGCTTTCGATTTCAACTAAACCATAATCTTGCTGAGCAGCAGAAGAGGGAACAATCCATCCTTCGCCGTCGGCTTTAAGCCGTTTACCTAATTTAGGATCAACCAGCGTGCGCAACTGGGTAATTTCGTAGCGCCATTTTTGATTGTGAGAAGAGAAACGCAGCGCAATCGCTGGATCAACTTTTCCTGGCGGCGCTAATAAGCAATGTCCCGCAGTCAAAACCAGACGTGACGTAATCAGCGTGGCGGTGCATAAATTCCCGCTCTCGGTTTCGATTTGCCCTATAGCATCCCAAGGGGAGTGGGTCACATTGGTAATTTTGACGCGGTTATCTTTGCCATAAAAGAGTTGAATTTGCTGCGCGGGTGTTAAAACCTCATCATCAGCGACAGCAGGCTGGGCGGTAATGGCACAATATAAAACCGGAACGCATAACGTAACAGTACGTAGTAATCGCATAGAGCGGAACCTAATTGCAGTCATCCATTTACCCAGTAGTTTAACCAAATGATTGATTACGGCGAGAAATATTTGCGAAGCAGATGTGAAATTCAGTTTTTTTCATGCACGGCCGGCTACAAATAGAAGTATGCAGTGATAATTCCGCACAGGATCAGCGATATTAGAAGAAGTTCAAAACCATAGCGTCGAAACATATGCCATCTCCGAACCCTTCACGGCCGCTGAAACCTATTATTGTAATGGCGCGTACGGCTGAATTATTCTCAAATTCAATAGATGATTTATCTTAGAGGATAGCGGCTATAACGGCTGTGAGTGATTGGTTTCGGCATGTAACGCTTTGTACTCAGGATGAAAATATTTCAATAGCTCGCTATTGAATCGCTCTAGATGCCTAACTATAGTGAAAAAAACATCTTCTATACAAGTGAATAGCCGGAGAGTGCATGACCAATAAGCAAAGCCACCATAATGCCGTCGATCGTCAATTTGCCGAACAGGCGAACGCTTATCTCAGCAGTGCGGTACATGCTCAGGGCAACGATTTGAAACGTCTCGCTCATTTACTCGATGGTGACGAGTTTGCTAGCGTGCTCGATCTCGGTTGTGGGGCCGGCCATGCAAGTTTTGCGGTGGCGGCTCTGGTTAACGACGTTGTGGCTTACGATCTCTCCGAAAAAATGCTCGCGGTGGTAAAACAGGCGGCAAGTGATAAAGGGCTGACTAACCTGAGTACCGCGCAGGGCGTTGCTGAATCGCTGCCGTTCGAGAATGAATCCTTTGATGTGGTTATTAGCCGCTACTCGGCGCATCACTGGTATGACGTTAGTAAGGCACTGCGCGAGGTGAAGCGCGTACTAAAACCAGGGGGAAGGGCGATCTTTATGGATGTTGTTTCGCCTGGTCATCCTCTTTTAGATGTTCATCTGCAAACGGTAGAAATACTGCGCGATACGTCGCACGTGCGTGACTATACGCCGGGGGAGTGGTTAACATTTTTCACCGAAGCTGGGCTACAAATCCAAACCGTAACGTCTGACCGTTTGCACCTCGAGTTTGGCAGTTGGATTAGCCGCATGCGCACGCCTGAACCACTGGTTACGGCCATTCGGATGGTACAGGAAAGTGCATCAGAAGAGGTGAAACAACACTTTGAAGTACAGCCCGATGGCTCGTTTACCAGCGATATCATGATGTTCGAAGCGATTAAAGCATAAACCCCAGCCGGAGCAAGTCTCCGGTTTAATTGCACATCAATTTAGTTACAACATACATTGTATGCGTTATTTAAATACCATGAGACTTCAGTGCAGCTATTGAATAAAGCAGAATATGAAAACACGCGTCGCCTAGCAAAACGAATAGCCCCTCACAAACGAGGGGCGTGAGAGATTAGCCCAAATAGCGTTGTTCTAAATGACGGCGGAAGAAGCTAGGGTTGAGCGTTTCCCCGCTGGCATTTTGAATCAACGTATCGGTATCGAAGCGCGAGCCATGCTGCCAGATATTTTGGCGTAACCAACCAGAAAGCGCAGAAAGATCGCCGCGCAAGATCTGTTGGTCGAGGTCTGGTAGTGCAGTTCGAGCAGAGGCGAACAGCTGTGCCGCATACATCGCACCTAAGGTGTAGGTTGGGAAATACCCAAAGGCGCCGTCGGTCCAATGAATATCCTGCATACAGCCATCGCGGAAATTACCTTGGGTATTTAAGCCGAGGTAAGATTGCATTTTTTCACTCCACAGTTCTGGAATATGCTGCACCTCAATCTCGCCCTCAATCAGTGCACGCTCAATTTCATAACGTAAAATGACATGGGCGGGGTAGCTAACTTCATCGGCATCAATACGTATAAAGCCGGCCTCAACACGCTGATTCATGCGCAGGAAATTACCTTGTTCAAAAGCGGGTTGATCGCTGAACGCTTTTTGCACATAAGGGCGCAAAAAAGTGAGGAAAGGCTCGCTACGCGCCAGCTGCATTTCAAAAAATAAGCTTTGTGATTCATGGATTGCCGTTGAGCGAGCTTCGCCAATCGGTTGGCCGGCCCACTGTTTTGGCAAGTTTTGCTCATATCGGGCGTGGCCGGTTTCATGCACGATGCCCAGTAACGCGCTGAGAAAATCATCTTCTGTGTAACGCGTAGTTATACGAACATCCTCAGGCACGCCGCCACAGAATGGATGCGCGCTCACGTCTAATCGACCGTGATTAAAATCAAAACCGAGTACCTGCATGATTTCTAAGCCCAGAGCGCGCTGTTTATCAATAGCAAAGGGCCCCTGTGCGGCGAGTGTTGATTCTGTTTTCTGTTTTTCGACGATATTTTTTAATAAATCGGGCAGCCAGCTTTTTACGTCAGCAAAGATCGTATCCAGTCGAGCACTGGTCATGCCGGGTTCATACAGATCGAGCAAGGCATCGTAGCGGCTGACATTGGTTTTTTCAGCGCGTATTTGTGCTTCTTCTCGGCTTAATTCCACGACAGGGGCAAAGTTTTTTACGAATCCATCCCAGTCGTTATTAGGGCGCTGAGTACGCCATGCGTGCTCACATTGCATACCGGCTAATGATTTCGCCGAGACAAACTTTTCCGGCAAGATGACAGCCTGCTGATAGCGACGTGCGATTTCTGCGAGATTCGCCTGCTGTTCTGCATTTAAGTCTTCACTTTTTGCCTGCTCTATCCAGTCAGCAACCTGCGGAGCGGTTAACGTTTGGTGCATCAAAACGCTTAATTCGGCTAACGCTTCAGCTCGTGCCTGACTTCCGCCAGCAGGCATTTGTGTTTGCATATCCCAACCGGTAATGGCCGAAAGATGTGAAAAGCGAGATAGGCGAGTCAATGTGTCGCGCAGATGCTGATAGGCGTTTGTCATCGTAGGCTCCAAATGCCATCTATACCCGTCAAACGCGGTTATAAAGGCAATAAAATTATAAATGGTTATCGCTGGATGTATTGATAACCGGCAAGGTATCAACCTGACGGCGTGGCCAAGTAAATAGCATGGAAGCACCACCCAGAGAGCTACCGTTTACTGAGATAGTGCCTTGGTAAGCTTGAGCAATGCTGTATACAATCGCGAGTCCAAGCCCACAGCCACCGGTTGCCCGATCGCGGCTTGGGTCTAAGCGAACAAATGGCTCAAAGACTCTTTCGCGTTCTTCTGGCGGAATGCCAGGACCATCATCGTCAACCTGCAAACAAGCGACATCACCATCCAGCCAGAGTCCAATGCGCAGTTTTTTCTGGCTGTAGCGTAGGGCATTATTGACTAAATTATCTAATACACGCTCCATTAGCCGCAGATCGACCGCGCCGAAGTCGCCGACGTGAGGAATATCGAGCGTAATTTCATGTTCCGGATGAATCATTTGAAAGTCTGTGATGCGTTCGGCTAACCACTGAGGCAGATCAATGGCTTCTAAATTGGTTTCGACCTGAGGACGGTCAAGTCGAGCATAGGTCAGCAGTTCGTCTATAAGCCCTTCGAGCTGCGCAATATCACGATTCAACGCGGTTTGTTCTGATTCAGACAGATTTTCACTCATCGCTAAGCGGTAGCGCAGACGAACCAACGGCGTACGCAGCTCATGGGCAATGCCATCTATCAGCTGCTTTTTGCTGATAATGAGCGTGTTGATATTGTCGGCCATTTGGTTGAAAGCCACTCCCAGCCGATGCAGGCTCGACGTAGGTTCAAAATGCGTTCGCTCTTCGAGATGGCCTTCACCTAAACGCTGAGCCGCATTCTCTAATTTCAGTAAATCCTGCCAATGTGGGCGCATCCAGAGAAAAACTGGCAGGGCTAAAGACAGTCCGATGAACAGTAGTAAAGCCAAATCCAGCAGGCGCATTTCATGCAGATAGAAAAGGTATGGAATCGGGCCGACGGCTAAAACGTAGTGGCTACGCGGGATACGTTGAATAAATGAATATTCGCTATCCAAAGCCACAATTTCGCCGTTTCTCAATTTTTTTTCTAAATCGGAAGGAAGTTGACGTTTACCCAATGGTTCAATATGGAATTTAAACGAGAGATTCCAATCGAGCTTGTTGATGGTTTTATTCCAATCACGCGGGGGTATTTCTCGTAATTCGCTGCGGATGAGATAGAGCGAGCTTTTCATCAGGTCATCCATTGATTGACGTCCGGCGCGCTCGGCGGTGACTTTGTAAACCAATCCAACCAACATGGCCATAACCAGAAAACAGACAAACAACAACAGGTAAAACTGAACAAAAAGCTTTCTCATTGAAAATTATTCCCACGCATTCGGCGCAAACAGATAGCCTTTATTGCGCACGGTTTTAATACGAAACGGGTCGATTGCGTTGTCATCCAGTTTACGACGTAGGCGAGAAATCGCCACGTCGATGCTGCGATCCATGCCGTCATAGCTCACGCCACGCAGGGTGAGCAGCAGGGCGTCGCGATCCATAATGGTTCCTGCATGGGTGGCCAGTTCCCACAGCAGGTCGAAATCGGAGGTCGAAAGGTTAATATTCTTATCTTTCAACGTGACCTGACGATTTACTGGGTCAATACGCAACTGCCCAAAATGAATACCGTTGCGAGTATTCACCGGTGCAGCTTCGCTTTCCACCGGCTGTGGCTGGTGCTGGCGTAAATGCAAACGTAATCGCGCCAGCAATACAGCCGGTGGCGTCGTTTTCAAAATATAGTCATTGGCCCCCATCTCGAGCGACAAAATGTGATTCATATCGCTATCGAGTGAGGTGAGAAGTACGATGGGGCCTTTGTACACAGGGCGCAAATCGCGGCACAGCGTCATACCATCTTTACCGGGTAACATGATATCCAGCAAAACCAAATCAGGATTAAGGCGAGTAATCGTTTCCATTGCCGTATCACCGCGTGGCTCGATGGTGACATCAAGGTCGTGCTTGCCAAGGTATGCCGCAATAAGTTGCCCAACCTCTTGATCATCTTCAACAAATACAATGTTGTTCATAACGATTTCTGTGCCTTCGCGTGATAAAACGATTTTATATGAGTCTTGCAAATTAACGCAGTGGACGCCCACCATCCACGCTAATAGTACGTCCAGTCACGAACCTGCTGTTCAACAGAAACTCAATGGTATTCACTATTTCATGCTCGCCCGGCGCTATTTTCATCAATGATTTGTCGAGCGCTTTTTGACGGTACTCATCATCATCCAATGAGTTGAACATGATTAGCGCAGGAGCAATCGAATTCACTTTCACTTCTGGCGCTAATTTAGCCGCAAAAGAGCGGGTCATATTGTCTAATGCCGCTTTACTCGCTGCATACGCGATATGCTTGGCACTGCCGCGTTCCACCACATAGTCTGTGATATGGATAATATCGGCGCCGGCTTCGCCTTGCCCAATCAGCAATGGCTCTAACAGCTGATTAAGAAGATAGGGGGTGTAGACATGAATTTGCAGCATGGCGGCTAACGTTTGCTCGGGCGCGGTCTCTGGTGACTCGGCTAGCCATGCACTGGCGTTATGAATAACCGCGCGCAGCGTCGGTGTGTGAGCTTTTACCTGTTCGGCAAAACGATAGATTTCGTCAGTTTGGGTGAAATCACCTTGAATGCACACCGCACCCGCGTTGCGCAATCCTTCTAGCGCTGGATATTCGCTGCGATAGGCCACAATCACAGACGTTCCCTGTGACAACAATGCATGCGCTAATGCCAGCCCGATTCTGCGGGCACCTCCAGTGATTAAGACGGGGGAGGAGTAGGCATTGGTCATGTATTCGGTCCCTATGTTTATTGGCTTTGGCATAATGCAAATGTTGCCACAGATTATGCCACTTGTTGCAGTTGTTAGCACATAGAGAAACGTATCTGGAAAACTCATGGCGCTGTTTTTAATCGTTAAAAATTCCACTATAAACCGCGCAAGACGCCGATAGCTTTTCGCGCTCTCCGCTGCTGGCTCCCGCGTTGTCCATCGCCGTTCGCTTTTCTATCTAATGCTCCTGTAAAAAAAGAAAATACTGCATATCAGGATTTCGAATTTATAGAACAAACTTATTATGTCTTGAATCTAGTGATATTCACTTTAAAAAAATACTCTGACGGGAAAGTATAGTGCTAATTAAATATAAGTTGGGTGAATTAAAATAAATGTTTTATTGGGTTGAATGGAATCACCGCGCGCAAAATTTATTTTATATAGCGAGTAGTTACTTAACGTTATAAAAATTGAAACTCAATGTGGGTAAGCTGAACTCGAGTCAAGCCAGACAGCGCCTGATGTCACGCAGAGAAAGGCTGTGGACGTTACCCATAACATCCGCGGTTTCACTGGCGCGCTCACTGGTACTATGAAGGTAATATATTAAGTGTTAATAATGTAAAATCAAATTAACAATTAAGTTAAATTTTTAATGAGAGGATAAAATAATGAAACGACGATGATGATATTTATATTTATTATATTAAGTTTCATTTTGCATATGGTTTTCTATTTCAGAAAATGCCATTATGGTTTGGTCGTTAACATATAAATATGACTGATTTCGTCTGCATTTTTAAAAATTAAATTATTCTTTGTGCGTATGTGTCGCTGTCTTATAGAGGGGAGGCTAAGGGAATGTCCGGTATTCATTCGACCGTCGGTGATAGAGAAACGCTCTGTTTTGATTATACTCGGTTTCTGTCAGCCTCCTGTGACAAACACTGGAGCTTTTTCGACGCAATCTACGGCGTGATGCCGTTATTTGGTATGGTAACGCGCTCCCAAAATCGCTGTTCAGAATTCAAATCGATCGAAAACCTTAATGTGCAGATCCGACAGCTCGCGATGCAGGTGCTTTCTACGCAGGTTAGCGATGAAACCAATATTGTTCGTCTCATTGAGCTGGTGAAAAGCCAAGGGCTGCAGGAACTCGATATCCAACTGCCTTATGCGCTTGAAGATGAACAGCTAAAAGTGATTAAAGCCGAGTGTCGTAATGCCGTTAGCATGACTCAAGATGACGAGCGCTTACACGTTGTTATTGCGGAAAATATTACGGCAAAATGAGCGAACAATAACGAGATTTCCCCAAATTAAAAAAGGTGGCCTGAGCCACCTTTTTGCGTTTTTGCGACAGACCGATTAGCCAAACATAAACCAAGCGGCCGGGAAGGTTGCAAGTAATAGCAGGAAGATACCCATGCGCTCCATTCCACACAGATCTTTCTTGCTCTCTAAACCACGGCGGGCAAACATAAAGACCAATAGACCGGGGGCATACAGCATCACAGACATCAGCAGGTGAGCAATGCCGGAAGCATAAATCAGCCATAGACCATAAGCACAGGCACCGTAGGCAGCAAACATAATTCGTTTATCTTGTTTCTGACGCCCGACTTTCAACAGGAATGCACCGACTAAGAAATAAGGCACCAAAATCATCTCTGAGGCGATAGTCAGCAAGTTATTATAGTTCGCGCCCGTCAACCAGATGATAATCAGCGTAACTTGAACAGCACCATTAGTCAGCCAAAGTGATGAGGCCGGCGCTTCCTTGCTATTTTGTTTACCGAAAATCTTAGGGAACGCCCCATGCTGAGAAGCCAAGAAAGGCACTTCCGCAGCCATAATCGTCCAACTCAAATAGGCACCGCACACCGATACAATCAGCCCGGCGGCAATAATAATTTCACCGACTGATCCCATCATGTTCACCATCAAACCGGCCATCGATGGATTGCGAATTTCGGCCAGTTCAGCGCGAGGCATTACACCCAGTGAAAGCAGGGTAATGAGCAGGTAAACCACCAACGCAGAAATCACCGCCAGCATGGTGGCTAAGCCAACATCTTTCTTATGCTTAGCGCGTGCAGAAACGACCACTGCGCCTTCAACCCCGATGAATACCCATAACGTGTAGAGCATCGTGTCTTTTACCTGTTCCCAAACAGGAACGCCCAACTTCATCCCGGTAAAATCAATCTTGAAGGTATCAAGCTTGAATGCCATCGCAGCTAAAACCACAAACAGGCCCAACGGCAACAGTTTAGCCAGCGTGGCGGCAAGGTTAATACCCGCTGCTGTTTTCACGCCGCGCAGGATAAGGAAGTGAACCACCCATAGCAAAATAGACTCGCCAACAATAGCCTGCCATGTATTACCGTCGCCAAAGACGGTATGACCCGCCGAATCAGTAAAGAAACTCAGGGCGGCAAATACAATCACCAGATACGATACGTTGGCAATAACCGCGCATAGCCAATATCCCCACGCCGAGCAAAAACCGATGAGCTCACCGAACCCTTCTTTGGCGTAGGTAAAAATACCGCCGTCTAAGTCTGGTCTAAGTCTGGTCAGTAGCAGCATGGCGAAGGCGAGGAACAAAATGCCAACGCCGGTAATCGTCCAACCGATCAGCAATGCAGCGGGACTGGCTACGGCAGCCATATTTTGCGGCAGACTAAAAACGCCAGCCCCCAGCATAGAGCTGAGTACCAGAGCCGTTAGGGCGGTAAGTCCGAGTTTTTTATCCAATGCGAAGTCCTGAAACCAGTGTAATTAACTGTTTGATAACATATGATTAGTTTAAATACGGTTATGCGTTCAAATACGCAAAACATTAAACCGTAAAAGTGGCGCAAATTGTACGAGTTGAGGGGTGGGGGTGCAATGGATGAATATGCGTTTTATGCAAAAAAGTATGCAATTGTTAGCTAATGTTTTTCGCAGATACGTTTCGTTGCGATCGCGTGAATAATTGCGCCAATAAGAAAGGGCAGCCAATGGCTGCCCTTTGAACGACATATGAAAGATTTATTATTTGAACAGATCAGCACTAATGGTGAGGTTACCGCCGCTTTTGTTCTGCCACTGACGCGTAATGTGGTAGTACTTCGCCCCTTTCTTCGCAGCGCGCTTAGCCACTTCAGAGGACACATCGGTCATGCTGTTGAAGTGACCAGTAAAGGTCACAGAATCAAATGGAACCATTTGAGCCGCGGTGGTGTTATTCACTTCCTGAATTTGCGTACCGTCTGGCAACGTCACGGTATAGCGCTTACCGGTAGAGGACTGTGTTTCGAAGAAACGACCTACGCCAGTGCTTGGCGTGCCTGATGAAGCCACACCTGGGATCTCTACGTTGGCAGCTGCAGCGCCACCGGCTGCCAATGCAGCTTTACCTGCTTCAGAATCGGCAGGGATGGCATCTGGGCTCTGTACCTGACGCTTCGGCGCATCGGCTTTATAAATGTAGGCCGTGATGTATTGGTTGCCGCCGCTGTTGGCGTCAATCTGGCGAACGATAAAGTAAGAGTCGGCGCCTTTCTTGGCCGCTGCACGGCTAATGGCATCGGTCACATCTGGCTGGCTGCGGAAGAAACCGCTTACGGTCACGGTGTCATAAGGCTGCAGCAGGTAAGCTTCTGTCTTAGGCAGTTCTTTTACGCCGTTGAATACGCGGTAGCTCGTGGTTTCTTTTACGGTCTCAGCATCTTTCTTATACACATCTGCCGTTACGCGCCAGTTACCGCCGTTATTACTGTTATTGATATCTTGGATATAGAAATAATCAGCGCCCATGCTATCAGCACGACGAGAAACCGCGCTTGCCGCATCGTTGATCGCATTAAAGCGTCCGCTGATGGTTACTCGTTCAAATGGCTTCAGTTCGGAGGCTTTCTCTGGTGTGAGTTCCTGTGCAGCCTGAACAGACAGCGCAGTAAGAGACAATAACGCTGATGCAATAATGGTGGTTTTCAGCTTCATAAAAAATCCTTTACGCCTTTTTGCATTGACGAGTATTGCAGGCAGAACCGTTTCATCTTTTAACAGTTGTTTCTGCTGATGCTCAACTTATCGTAGTGACAATGTATGTAAAAAATAATGGGGCAGATTATTACATGTAATAAGTTGTCATGCCTCAGTAATTTATGCGTACTCAGTGATATGGTTACCAAATCGCATTTTTGCTTCATGTTGGATTACGCTGAATAAATCAGCACGGCGTCCAGAATAGCACTCAAGTGTTAAGTTTGTGTTAACGAGAGATTCAAGTTCATGATTAAACGGCCCCATACTAATAGTCTGGCTAATATCTACCCACTCTTTTGACCGTGAAATCAAGATATTAAGGCTCGCTTTCACAATCTTTCTACTAATCCTGAACATAAAGCGATAAATTTTATTAAATATGGCCTGCAAACGCATGGGAATAGTGGATCATCGGTTCTATTTTCAGTAGGTTATAGGTAGCTATGTATACCTAAAGTAACGAGAGTTTCTACTCTGTGTAAAAAAGGTATAGCAAACACTGAGCTGTAAGGCTCTGTCGGTCATTGCTTACTCAGGATGACGCTCATCTTATTGACAGGTGAAAAGGGAAGATTATGCGTATTGGTATACCCAGAGAGCGGTTGGCCAATGAAGCCCGTGTAGCAGCCACGCCGAAAACGGTAGAGCAGCTACTAAAATTGGGTTTTACCGTGGCGATCGAAAACGGTGCTGGCAAATTAGCGAGCTTCGATGATGCGGCATTCCAGCAGGTTGGAGCCGAAATTGTTGGTTATGAAGATATTTGGCAATCTGACGTCATTTTAAAAGTGAATGCGCCAGAAGATGAAGAAATTGCCCTGATGAATCCGGGCAGTACTTTAATCAGCTTTATTTGGCCTGCACAAAATCAAGATCTGCTACAAAAACTGGCAGAGCGTCAGGTTACCGTCATGGCGATGGATTCCGTGCCGCGTATTTCTCGCGCCCAGTCCCTCGATGCCCTGAGCTCCATGGCAAACATCGCGGGTTACCGTGCCATTGTTGAAGCCGCACACGAATTCGGACGCTTCTTCACCGGACAGATCACCGCCGCAGGTAAAGTTCCTCCTGCCAAAGTGATGGTCATCGGCGCAGGCGTGGCCGGTTTGGCGGCGATCGGCGCCGCAGGAAGCTTAGGTGCCATCGTTCGCGCCTTCGACACCCGTCCTGAAGTGAAAGAGCAGGTACAAAGCATGGGCGCCGAATTCCTTGAATTAGATTTCGAGGAAGAAGCGGGCAGCGGCGATGGTTACGCGAAAGTGATGTCTCCAGCGTTTATCAAAGCCGAGATGGAACTGTTCGCCGCTCAGGCAAAAGACGTGGATATTATCGTCACCACGGCGCTTATTCCGGGCAAACCAGCTCCGCGTTTGATCACCAAAGAAATGGTTGAGTCGATGAAACCGGGCAGCGTGATTGTCGATTTAGCGGCGCAAACCGGCGGCAACTGCGAACTGACCGTCGCCGATACGGTAACCGAAACGCCAAACGGCGTGAAAATCATTGGCTACACCGATCTGCCAAGTCGTTTACCTACGCAGTCTTCTCAGCTTTATGCCACCAACCTGGTAAACCTATTAAAACTGCTGTGCAAAGAGAAAGACGGCACGCTTAACGTTGATTTTGACGATACCGTTATTCGCGGTGTTACCGTCGTCAAAACGGGTGAAGTGACATGGCCAGCACCGCCAATTCAGGTTTCTGCTCAGCCAAAAGCGAAAGCGGCTGAACCTGTGGCGGCCAAAGAGCCAGAGAAACCGGCCTCACCATTCAAAAAATATATCATTCTTGCCATCGTCATTATCTTGTTTGGGTGGCTGGCGAATGTCGCACCAAAAGAGTTTCTTTCGCACTTCACCGTTTTCGCGCTTTCATGCGTGGTCGGTTATTACGTTGTGTGGAATGTCAGTCACGCACTGCATACGCCATTGATGTCGGTCACCAACGCGATTTCAGGGATTATCGTGGTGGGGGCGGTGTTGCAAATTGGCCACGGCGGCTGGATCACATTCTTTGCCTTTATCGCCGTGCTGATTGCCAGCATTAACATTTTTGGTGGATTCACCGTGACTCAGCGCATGCTGAAAATGTTCCGCAAGAACTAAGGGGTAACACATGTCTGGAGGATTAGTTACTGCAGCATACATTGTTGCCGCAATCCTGTTTATTTTTAGTCTGGCGGGTCTGTCTAAACACGAAACGTCCAAGCAGGGCAACATCTTCGGCGTGGTCGGGATGGCCATTGCGTTGATCGCAACCATCTTTGGCCCCGACTCCAGCAACGTTGGCTGGATCATCGTTGCCATGGTGATCGGTGGTGCAATTGGTATCTATCTGGCGAAGAAAGTCGAAATGACCGAAATGCCAGAGCTGGTTGCCGTACTGCACAGCTTCGTGGGTTTGGCGGCCGTACTGGTTGGCTTCAACAGCTTTATCGAACACCAGCCGGGTTCGATGGAACACGTGATGGAAAATATCCATCTGACCGAAGTGTTCCTTGGTATCTTCATCGGTGCGGTCACCTTCACCGGTTCCATCGTCGCATTTGGTAAACTGCGTGGCACCATTTCATCGAAGCCACTGATGTTGCCAAGCCGTCACAAGCTGAACTTGGCTGCGCTGGTTGTCTCTTTCTTGCTGATGGTATGGTTCGTTAATACCGGTAGCACCAGCGTTCAGGTCATGTGCGTGCTGCTGATGACCATCATTGCGCTGGCGTTTGGTTGGCATTTGGTGGCCTCAATTGGCGGTGCAGACATGCCGGTTGTGGTTTCTATGCTGAACTCCTATTCCGGTTGGGCCGCAGCGGCTGCGGGCTTCATGCTCAGCAACGATTTGCTGATCGTGACCGGTGCGTTAGTGGGTTCTTCCGGTGCTATTCTGTCTTACATTATGTGTAAGGCGATGAACCGCTCGTTCTTCAGCGTCATTGCCGGTGGTTTTGGTACCGACGGCTCTTCAACGGGTGAAGATCAGGAAATGGGCGAGTACCGTGAAACCACGGCTGAAGAAGTGGCTGAGCAGTTGAAAGGTTCTTCTTCTGTCATTATCACCCCAGGCTACGGCATGGCCGTGGCTCAGGCGCAGTATCCGGTGGCAGAAATTACCGCGAAGCTGCGCGCCATGGGCGTGAAAGTTCGCTTTGGTATTCATCCAGTTGCCGGTCGTTTGCCTGGACACATGAACGTATTGCTGGCAGAAGCAAAAGTCCCGTATGACATCGTGCTAGAAATGGACGAGATAAACGACGACTTTGCTGACACCGATACCGTTCTGGTTATTGGCGCGAACGACACCGTAAACCCAGCGGCAATGGAAGATCCACGTAGCCCAATCGCCGGTATGCCGGTGTTGGAAGTGTGGAAAGCGCAGAATGTTATCGTGTTCAAACGCTCAATGAACACCGGCTATGCTGGCGTTCAGAACCCATTGTTCTTCAAAGACAATACCCAAATGCTGTTTGGTGATGCGAAAGCCAGCGTAGAAGCCATTTTACGCGCGCTGTAAACACCCTCTGGTGATAAACAAAAGGGCCGCAGTTCAAATTGCGGCCCTTTTTACATCTATTTTTTATATATCGTCTAGCTACTCATCATCATGTTCATCGTCGTCATCTAATTCTACCGGCGACTGGAAGCCATCAGGCTTAATGGCTAGCAGGTCACATTTCAGATGATCGATCACATGTTCTGCTGTATTACCGATGAATGCCGCGGAGATACCGGTTCGCCCCAGCGTACCAAGCACCACAACACCGGCGTTCAGATGTTCGGCAACGTCAGGAATCACTTCTTCAGGCAAGCCTTTTTCGACATGCGTACATTCTTCTTTCATGCCAAATTTCTGCCTTAACGCCTTCATCGCCAGCAGATGCTGCCCACGAATCGCATCGTTATAAATACTTGGATCAAAGTCAGGCAGTTCGATGGCGATATTAATTGGCGTAACCGGATAGGCTCCAACCAGGTGCAGAGAGGTATGGTCCACATGTTCCGCCAGTTCGATCGACTCCTTCACTAATTTGATGTTTAGCGGGTCGTGGTAGGGCTCTTCACTCGATAGATTCACCGCCACCAGCGCCGTACCGTGCTGTGGCCATGGCTGATCTTTGACCATCCATACAGGGCAAGGGCATTTACGCAATAAATGCCAATCGGTCGGGGTGAAAATAACGGATTCCAAGCGATCGTGCTGATGCGCCATCTTGAGCAGCAAATCGTATTTACCGCTGATGACTTCTTGAATAATCGCTTCAAAAGGACGGTTATGCCAAACCACCTTGATATCAATCGGCACGCCGGCTTCTAAATAGTAGCGGCACTGCTCTTTGATCCACGCCGAACGCTGACTGATTACGCCCTGACGCATAGAGGTGCGCTCATTTGGCGACAACAGCGTTGTCATTTCGTAGGAGAAATCATAGATAGACAGGAACGCGGTAATGCGTCCACCGTTTCGTTGGACCAGATAAACAGCACGACGTAACGCCGGTTGATCATCCTGATTGGGGTCAATAGCCACCAGAAGATTCTGATACTTCGCCATACCGCCTCCTCGCTAACCCAAAAAATGTGCGCAGGGCACTGTTTTATCGTCCAAGGGACAAAACCATACAATAGGCCTTACTTGTTAAGAGTAAACCATGATGGACAAACAAAGTAGGGGAAGGAAGAGAACCGGATCAACTAATCAGAAAAAATGCTTTTAGAATAATGATCCGGCTTGACGTTCTGAGGATTACTCGTTGGTCGAGCGAGGGTTACCCGCCAACAGCGAAAGGGCGTCTACGTCTTGAATGGTGATGTATTTGCCTTTAACGCTTAAAATTTCACTTTTCTGGAAACGACCCAGCAGACGGCTGATGGTTTCAACGGTCAGACCCAGATAGTTACCAATGTCGCCACGCGTCATGGTCAAACGGAACTCACGTGGAGAAAAACCACGCTGGGCAAAGCGGCGAGAGAGGTTATAGATGAAAGCAGCCAAACGTTCTTCGGCATTTTTCTTCGACAGCAACAGGATCATGTCCTGATCGCCTTTAATTTCGCCGCTCATTAAACGCATCATCTGCTGACGCAGGCTTGGCATTTTACCGGAGAGATCGTCCAGCGTTTCGAATGGGATCTCACACACCATAGAGGTTTCAAGTGCCTGAGCAAAACTAGGGTGTTGTTGGGTACCGATAGCATCAAAACCAACCAGATCGCCCGCAAGATGGAATGCAGTAATCTGTTCATCACCTTGTTCGGTAATGGTGTAGCTCTTGATGGTTCCGGAGCGAATAGCATACAGCGATTTCAGCTCGTCACCGGCTTTAAACAACGCCTGGCCTTTCTGAATCGGCTTTTTACGCTCAATGATGTTGTCGAGCTGATCCAGCTCGTGCTCATTAAGCGTAAAAGGAATGCACAGCTGACTAATGCTGCAATCCTGACAATGGATCGCACAACCGCCAGACTGGATACGACGAATGACGCGCTTTTCCGGAATCATAGGTAATGCCCAAGCAATATTGATATTGGTCAATTTTAACATCTTTTAGGGTAGAGAATAAACCCTGTTGTTGATCCAAACGATAATTCGACGATTAAGTTGGCCTAAATTTTAGAAATGTGACCGGAATTAAGTTCTTTTTATGTGACGGTGTCACTCAATAAGAATAGTTTTGTTGTCATTGTGTGAGTTTATTGTTCTTGATGTTAAATTTTAGCAAAGGAAATAACTGTTTAGTTTTCTGCATGAAGCCAAGGTTTCACCGATGAAAGTCAATGGTGGTGCGGTTTTGCGCTTAACATGAAAAACCGAAAGGTTAATAATTTGTCTCCATGCGTGGAATGTCGGCAGCCAAGCCTAAATGAAGTTTAAATAATTTCACTTAATGAGCATTTTTTTCGTTTTTTGCGAAGTCGCGACAAAAACGAACAAAAGAGAAACGGGAAACATGACTGTTTGGTTCACGTTTAGCTTACTTAGCTCAATCAGCTATATCAGGCCATTTTTGATTATTTGGCCCGTTCAGCAAAACGCTTTAAAACTGGCAGATGTTTTCTCGTTTAAAGACCAATCATGAACTTCCAACAACTGAAGATCATCCGCGAGTCGGCGCGTTGCAACTTTAATCTCACCGAAGTTGCTAGCATGCTCTATACCTCCCAATCGGGAGTAAGTCGCCATATTCGTGAGTTAGAAGATGAACTGGGGCTGGAGATTTTCGTGCGCCACGGCAAGCGTATTCTAGGGCTTACAGAACCAGGGAAGGCGCTACTGACGGTGGTTGAACGAACGTTGGATGAAGCCAGCAATATTCGGCGCATTGCAGAGGATTTCACCCAGCAATCGTCTGGCGTTCTCGTCATCGCCACCACGCACACCCAAGCGCGTTACAGTCTACCGCCGGTATTAAAAAGTTTTCGCCAGCGGTTCCCGCAGGTACGCTTAGTGCTCAATCAAGGCTCGCCGCAGGAAATTCGCACCATGCTACATAACGGCGATGCGGATATTGGCATTGCCAGCGAGTGTTTAACGCAGTCGCCTGCCATTGCCGCTTTTCCATGGTTTAACTGGCAACACGCACTGTTAGTTCCGCGAACGCATCCGTTGGTTGACTTGCCGATTACGCTGGAAAATGTAAGCCAATTTCCCTTAAATGCCGTAGCCCCAAATTGCGGGATAGCAGTCAGCAAAACGCTGCCGACGGTACGCTGTTGGATAACATCCAGAGAGCTGCTGATAATCTGCACATCATGGCCTAAGGCCTTCACCAACGCGCTTAGGTTTGGGCGACTGGCTTCAAATCCGCTGTAGCTGAGCCGCAATAACAGCGCGTCACGTGCGGATTTAGGGTGCGGATGCAATTGAGCTTGGAGATCCTCCGGCAGATTCTGTCTCCTCGGCGTAAGCAAAGTTTGCGTGACTTCATGCTGCGGCTCACCAAAAACCTGCCAAACATCGCCAGACTCAATCATTTCACCGTGTTCGAGTACAACCACGCGGTCGCAGATTTCACGGATCACTTCCATCTCGTGGGTAATCAGTACAATCGTGAGTTTTAACGTTTGGTTGATGCTTTTAAGCAAGGCCAGAATGGAATGGGTCGTTTCAGGATCGAGCGCCGAAGTGGCTTCATCGCACAGCAAAATTTCGGGGTCATGCACTAAGGCTCGGGCGATACCCACGCGCTGCTTTTGGCCTCCAGAAAGCTGTGCGGGGTAAGCATTATGCCGCGCTTCCAAACCGACCAACTTCAGCAGGCTATCGACCTTTAATTTTCTTGCCGCTGCGCTCACGCCAGCTACCTTAAGCGGCAGCTCGATATTTTCACGTACGGTCTTGGCCGAAAGTAAATTGAAGTGCTGGAAAATCATGCCGGTACGCCGTCGAAAGGCAACCAGCTGATCTTCATTTAATGCGCCAATATTGACACCGTTCACCGCTACGGTTCCCGATGACGGATTTTCTAAGCGATTCAGCGTGCGAATCAGGGACGATTTTCCTGCTCCGCTGCGGCCGATAATGCCGAATATTTCACCGCGCTGGATAGTCAGGTTAATGCCTTTAAGCGCATTCACGCCGTTGGCATAGGTTTTATTCAGATCCGCTAAAACAATATGATTGTAGGGAACCTCTGGCGTGTTTTCGGTTTCTTGAATCTCTAGCACCGCAGGTTCACGCAGGCTTTCTGCCAGCATCGCGGTGTTGAACATCGAGAGTTGAAGCGCCGATAGGCGAAGCATAGAAAGATTCATCATCGTTACGCGCTCCAGCCTGGCTGATACAGCTTGCCGTAAAATGCGTCCAGCTTGGCGCGCACAACCGGAGAATGCTGATAGATATCAACGAACTTGCGCAGCCTCGGGTCGGCCTGATGCCCATCGCGGATCACGAATTGAATGATGTACTGTGGATGGTCAATGCCGTCAAACAGCAGGGCGCTTTCCGGAGCCACGGTATTGGCCTGACGCAAATAGCTAGGATAGCCCTGAGCTAAGTCCACGTCGTCGAATGAACGAGACAGCTGCACGGCTTCGATTTCTATAATCTGAATTTTCTTTGGATTACTGATGATGTCATCTTGAGTCGCTTTATAATCCACGCCGGGTTTCAGCGTAATCAATCCCGCTTTCTGTAACAGCAATAACCCGCGTCCGGCGTTTATTGGATCGTTAGCGATAGCGACTTTAGCACCCACCGGAAGATCGGAAATCTTGCTGTATTTTTTTGAATACAGGCCAACGTTATTAATAATTGCGGGCGCGTACGGCACGAGATGCAAACCCCCTTGCTGATTAGCATTTTCCAAGAAAGGCTTGTGCTGGAAGAGATTAACGTCGATATCACCATTTTCTAAGCTGACGTTAGGCGCGATCCAATCACTGAACTCGATCAGCTCAACGTTTAAGCCCTGTTTTTTGGCTTCGGCAACGGCCACTTCAAGCGGCGGTGCGAATGCAGCCGTGGTGCCTAGTTTTAACGGCCCTTCGAACTGCGCGGCGGCAAATACGCTCTGAACACTCAACAACAGCGTAACGGCAAATGTCCCGAGTTTTACGTGCGCTAACTTCATGTTCCCACCCCTGTAAATACCAAAATTAAGCTGCTTGTTTTAACCTGCAAAAGCTTGCAAAGGCTGCGGTTGATAACGTCGTTTCGCGGCTGGGTGCAATGAATTAAGCTGCGCACCTTGGCCAAAAAGTTTGTGGCGCAGCGCGCCTTCGGCATACTTGGTTTTGTAGACGCCGCGTGATTGCAGCTCGGGCACCACTAAATCGATGAAGTCGCGGTAGCTGCCCGGATTAACGATGCGCGTGAGGTTAAAACCATCCACGTCGGCCTCATCAATCCACACCTGCAATGCATCCGCGACCTGTGACGGCGAGCCAATAACGCGCCCCTAGCGCATGTTGTTCAAGCAGGCGACGTTTAGTCCAGCCGCTGAAAGCCTTGGTCACCGACTCGATAGCCTCAACGTTTCCTGCCACGATAGGTTCATCCAAATCAAACGAAGCCAAATCGATACCGGTTGAGCTGGAGAAATGCGCCAATCCGGCTTCAGGGCTAGCATAGCGCAGGTATTCCTGGTGCTTTTCTTTCGCTTCAGCCTCGGTTTTAGCCACGATAACGCCCACGCCCATGAACACTTTTAGTGAATCTGCGCGACGGCCCGCCGCAATAGCGGCATGGCGCAGCGTATTGACCTGAGCTTTCATCGCCTGCGGCGTAGCGCCATTTACAAAGGTGCATTCCGCATGGCGAGCCGCGAATTGAATACCGCGTTTGGAACTTCCCGCTTGATAAAGCAGCGGGGTGCGCTGCGGTGATGGCGAGGTGAGGTGATAACCTTCAACGTCGAAGAATTCACCATGATGTTGAATACAGTGAATTTTATCGCTGTTTGCATAGACTCGGTTTTGGCGATCGGCCAGCAACGCATCCTCTTGCCAACTGCCTTCCCAAAGCTGGTAAAGCACGTCAAGGTATTCATCAGCCATGTCGTAGCGGCGGTCATGCGGGATCTGCTGAGTTTGCCCCATCGCCCGCGCAGCGCTGTCGAGATAACCGGTCACAATATTCCATCCGGCGCGTCCTTGGGTCAGATGGTCAAGCGTGGACATACGGCGTGCGAATAAATAGGGCTGTTCGTAGCTAAGATTGGCGGTGACACCAAATCCCAAATGTTGCGTGACGCTCGCCATGGCGGGCACCAACAGCATGGGATCATTCACCGGCAGTTGAATCGACTCCCGCGCCGTTAAACCAATACCCTGCTGGTATACGTCGTAAACGCCCACGATATCGGCAATAAACAGGCCGTCAAACAAACCGCGTTCGAGCAGTTTCGCCAAATCAAGCCAATAGCTCAGGCTATTAAAATCAGTAGAGCGATCCTCGGGATGCGTCCACATACCGTGATGAATATGCCCAACGCAGTTCATGTTGAAGGCATTCATCAAGATCTGTTTTTTCGGCTGGCTCATCAGATTGTGCCTCGGCGCGGTGGGCGTTGCCCATTGAGATAGAAATTCCCAACCGCATGGTATTTCCAGCGCACTGGATCGTGCAGGGTATGGGTACGCGCATTACGCCAATGGCGATCGAGGTTATATTCGCGCAGCGTGGAACGGCTCCCGCCTAGCTCAAAGAGAAGGTTACTGGCCGCCAGCGCCGCCTCAGTGGTATAAGCACGCGCCTGTGCAACATCGATGGAGGCCTGCGCCACGCTATCCGCCGTTGGGTTATGCTGGGCGGTATCAACCGATAAACCAGCAATTTCCAACAGCGCATCACCCGCGCTCAGACGAGCGGAGATACGTCCGATGCGCTCCAGCGTTAAAGGGTCGTCAGTGGCGGCACTCATCCCCGAGTCAATCCACGGGCGCCCATGTTCACGCACAAACGCCAGCATATCTTCATACGCCGCGCGAGCGATGCCTTGATCGATGGCGGCATGCAGAAGCTGTGCAAATGGACCAACGGTGGTTGGACGCTCAAATGCGGTGTGGAAAGGCACCACGTCTTCAATATCAACCTCACAATTATTGAGCAACACCGTCCCGCTGCCGGTGGTGCGCTGACCGAAACCTGACCAGTCATCAATAATGGTCAGCCCTTCAGTCTCTCTAGGTAAGAAAATCAGCACTTCGTTGCCGTCTTCTCCCAGAGCCAGAACCGGAATACGCTGGGCATAAATTGCGCCGGTGGCATAAAATTTGCGCCCAGAAAGTAGCAATTTACCGCCGCTGCGATGCAGATGAGTACGACGCGTATGGGCATTCGGTGTGCCAAACTCAGCCAAGGCATTACCCAGATGCACGCCGTCTAAGACTTCTTGATAGAGCCGTTGCTGCTGTGCCGCAGTGCCATTGATACGCAAAACTTCCAAGGCATAAAAATGATTTTGCGGCACTTGACCAATAGAGCCGTCGGCCTGAGCCAAACGGCTTACCACCTGTGCCAGTGTGGCACAGGACACATCGGCGCCGCCGAATTGAGCGGGCACGGTAATACCGCCTAAACCACTGCTGAAAAGCGTATGCAGTTCACTATCTGGAAGGCGTCGTTCCCGGTCACGCAGCGCCGATTCGAGGGCAAATGACTCGGCTAAGCGTTGTGTGAGTGCCAATATTTGGTCTGTAGTTTCTAATCTGGCCGCAGGCGTTTGCGGCAGCACGTGTGTTGTCATAGCAAAATCATCCTATGGTCGAATTAAATCCAAGAGTGGCGGGCAGGGAAGATACCGTTGAGGCGATACTGACCAATGGCGTGAAACTTCCAGCGCACCGGATCGTGCAGCGTATGGGTGCGCGCGTTACGCCAGTGACGATCTAAACCAAATTCGGCCAGCGTCGAGCGACTACCCGCCCACTCAAACAGTTTTTCACTGGCCGCGAGGGCAATATCCGTGGTCAAGACTTTGGCTTCTGCCACCGCAATCGAGGCAAAAGCGGCGCTTTCTGCCGTTATTGGCGCGGATTGCGTTTGATCCAAGATACTCGCGGCTCGTTTCAACAGGGCGTTGGCGGCATTCAGTTCGATAGTTAAGCGGCCAACGTCGGCAATGATATAAAGGTCGTCGCTGTTACGTTCTACGTTGGCATCAATCCAAGGGCGTGAGCGTTCGCGCACAAATGATTTGGCTTCTTCTAAGGCACCGTGGGCGATACCTGCGTCGATAGCCGCCTGAATAAGTTGAGAAACGGCGCCTTGGATATTGGGCTGCTGTGAAATAGGGGCGAGGGCGATCACGTTCTCTGGGGCAACTAACACGTTATGCAGCTTAATCGTTCCGCTGGCGGTAGTGCGTTGTCCCATACCTGACCAATCATCGACGATGTGCAGACCTTCCGTGTGTTGAGGAATAAAAGTGATTACCGGTTGTTGGTTATCATCGATAGCTTTAATTGCCACCCAATGAGCAAACAATGCACCGGTAGAATAAAATTTCTCACCGTTTAAAACTAAACCCGCAGTGGTTTTGGTCAGACGCGTGCGCATGTCTAAAGTATCTTTCGTACCACGTTCAGGGCCGCCATTGCCAATTCGCCACCCCGCGAGAACAGAACCATACAACCGTTTTAATTGTTCTTCTGAGGCCGTAATACTTAATAGTTGCAAAATGCCAAAGTGATTTTGTGGTATTTGACCAAGCGCCGGATCAACGGCAGAAATAAGACGAAATACCTCGGCAACGGTGGTAAAGGAGAGCTGAGGCCCACCAAATTTCTTCGGCACAGTAATGCTACCAAGGCCGCTATGCGTGAACAAATCGAGCGCCGCGTGCGGTAATACGCGGTGCTGGTCGCGGTGCTGAGCCTCTTCTGCGGCAAACTTTGCTACCAGCTTGGCGGCTTCTATCGCCTCGCGCTCAGTGGTCATTATTTTGGCTGGAAATACCGCCGAATTGGTTTGGTATTTATTTTCATCAGGCGTTAATACGGGCATATATTATTCCTTGTGGTTCTTATCCAAAATTTAGGCAATGGCAACCCGCATATTGAATATATGAAAATTTAAATAACGCTAGATATTGGGTTATGACTTATTACGTTTGGTTATTTCTCTTGCATTAAGCTTATGCCGCACCACGAACTCTTAATTCGATAAAGATATAATTAACGTAATAATGTAATCGGATAGTAATAAGTATTAACGCTTTATGTAAAGCAGTTGCTTAGCCTTATTTCAGCAATGCTTAGTTAATTTTTGATTTTAGATTGTGTGTTCGCTTAAGATTTTGTTCACAACACATGACTTCGCGATGGGCAAAGATCATCGGTAAGGGCCGTTATGACGTCTCCTGCAGACAACATTATTCCGTTATACCAGCAAAATTCCGCGTTCTGGGACTCCCAGCGTAATGGTTCTCAGGGGGATTTGCCGTGCAGTGAAATTCCTTGGCTAGAACGGTTTCTCGCTTTGCTTCCGGCCAATGGTCATATTCTGGATATTGGCTGTGGCACCGGAGAGCCCATTGCGGGTTACTTTATTCGGCAGGGATTCAATGTCACGGGGTTTGAGGACCAATGGAACGAAAACGTACGTTAAGGAGATAGTCCATTGTTTCAAATGAAGTTTAATACTCTCAGATCTCCATTTAAAATGTCATCCGATAACATGAACGTATAATGCCCCAGCATATTGATATGCCCCTGCATCAGTTGAAATAACCGGGCGATATCCTCATCCCTGGTTTATTCTCCATTACCGAGTATCCAGCTCAGTGCTTCCTGCATAAAACCGTGTTCCACAGTACCACTGCGTTAGTGACCAGCCCCAGTGCACCCAGTTGATCTTCCTGCCCCTCGCGGTAGCGTTTTCTGATCTCACCGCGTTGCCCATAAAATTGCACGCTCCACGTCCATGATGGCCCGAGCTAGCCCTGATGGTCGTGAGCTTTTCAGTAGAGAGCTGAATCATGGATGCTACCCAGCTTTAGTGGTAGGAAAGGTGGTAAAATTGGCCGTTGATGCAAAGAAACTGCACTAAGACGTTATTGCAAATTCGACCCCAGCATTTATGGAGTCGGATTTGCAGAGACATTCGAGGGCAGATATATCAGGCACCAGCTGAGGATGTTTCTCTGAGCCACTTTAGGATGGTGTGGTCGATGGGCTTGAGTATATTCAAAATGGTTTCAGGACACCCACCCGCGATGATATTTCTTGAGGATACTCCATCAACATTAATTATCTCATCGCGAAAGAGGGTGATTTTCGCCCCTTCAGCTTTAAGCAATGGTGAAAAGTCATCCGCCAGCTGTCCGCCAATTTGCACTGCACCGTTCTTGGTGAAATCTTCCGACAAGTCCAACAGAGTATATAAGCCTGCTTCATCAGCACCAATTCAGCGTGGTAGAGCACCGCGTTGAAGATCCTGAATGTGGTTTTCATACCGTTTGGTTGGTGGTTCGCGGCGCTTAAGCTGAATAAATCACACATTGTGAGCGGGGATTTCTTGTGATGTGCGAATTCCCGACTACAATAGCCACGTTTTCGCCTTTTCACTAAGACGGTTTATTCATGCTACGAAGCGATGTTTTGCCTAAAATTACTCATAAAAACAAAATTGAATTATTAAGTCCCGCACGCGATGTTGCTATTGCTCGCGAGGCAATTCTACACGGCGCAGATGCTGTTTATATCGGCGGCCCTGACTTTGGCGCACGCCATAATGCAGGCAACTCGCTTAGCGACATCGCTGAATTGGTGGGGTTTGCCCATCGGTATGCGGCAAAGGTTTTTGTTACGCTAAACACCATTCTGCATGACGATGAACTGAAACCGGCGGAACGTTTGATCCATCAGCTTTATGAAGCCGGCGTGGATGCCCTTATCGTTCAGGATTTGGGTATTCTCGAATTGGATATCCCGCCGATTGAGCTACATGCCAGCACTCAAACCGATATTCGTAGCGTTGAAAAAGCCAAGTTTTTATCTGACGTCGGCTTTTCGCAAATCGTTTTAGCCCGCGAGCTCAACCTGAATCAAATTAAAGCCATCAGCGATAACATTGACGCCACGGTTGAATTTTTTATTCACGGTGCACTATGCGTGGCTTATTCCGGCCAGTGCTATATCTCGCATGCCCAAACCGGCCGCAGTGCGAACCGGGGCGATTGCTCGCAGGCATGCCGCTTGCCTTATACGCTTAAAGACGATCAGGGCCGCGTTGTCGCTTACGAAAAACATCTTCTGTCGATGAAAGACAACGATCAAAGCCAAAACCTGATCGCATTAATTGATGCCGGCGTGCGCTCATTCAAAATTGAAGGGCGCTATAAGGATATGAGCTATGTGAAAAACATCACGGCTTACTATCGCCAACACCTTGATGCCATTATGACAGCAAGGCCAGAGCTGGCTCCGGCGTCAATGGGGCGCACCGAGCACTTTTTTGTCCCGTCGCCTGATAAAACTTTCCATCGCGGCAGCACCGACTATTTTGTTAACCAGCGTCAAATGGACATCGGCGCATTCGATTCACCGAAATTTGTGGGTTTGCCTATTGGCGAAGTGCTGAAGGTCGGGAAAGATCACGTCGATGTGAGCGTAACGGAGCCATTGACCAATGGCGATGGTCTGAACGTATTGATTAAGCGTGATATTGTCGGCTTCCGCGCCAGTAAAGTGGAAAAGATTGCCGCCAATAGCTTCCGGGTATGGCCAAACGAAATGCTGGATGCGCTGAAAAATGTGCGTCCGCATCATCCGTTAAATCGCAATCTGGATCATAACTGGCAACAGGCGTTGCTGAAAACCTCAAGCGAGCGTCGAATTGGCGTCAAACTACGCCTGAGTGGAAATGAAAATCAGCTGATGTTAACGGCCACTACGGCAGACGGCGTTAGCGTTACCCAAACGCTGGAAGGCTGCTTTGAGATTGCCAAACAGCCTGAGAAAGCCTTCAATAATTTGCACGATGGTCTGGCTAAACTAGGGCAGAGTATCTATTTCTCTGAGGGCATTGAGATTAACCTGCCAGCGGCGTATTTCGTGCCTAATGGCTTACTCAATCAGCTGCGCCGCGACACCATAGACATGCTGACCGAAGCGCGTTTGCATGCCTATCAGCGTGGCAGCCGTAAAGCGGTTTCAGAGCCAGCGCCGGTTTACCCCGAAACACACCTGACGTTTTTAGCTAACGTATATAACCATAAAGCGCGTGAGTTCTATCAGCGCTATGGCGTGCAGTTGATTGATGCGGCCTACGAGGCGCACGAAGAGAAAGGCGATGTTCCGGTGATGATCACCAAGCACTGCCTGCGCTTTGCCTTCAACCTATGCCCTAAACAGGCCAAAGGCGTGCAGGGTGTGAAAGGGCGAGCGTCACCGATGCAGCTGGTGCATCAGGATGAAGTGCTAACGCTGAAGTTCGATTGCAAACCGTGCGAAATGCACGTGATTGGCAAAATCAAAAACCACATTCTGAAAATGCCGCTGGCTGGCAGCGTCGTGGCATCGGTAACGCCTGACGAATTGCTGAAAACGTTGCCGCGCAAGTCAGCGACCGCGCCTAAAACTAAAGCTCGTCGCTAGCTATTTGCGCTAAATTGGGCTGCGTTCCATAGAACCTTGATAAGAGCCTCTCCACCCACCGGAGAGGCTTTTTTGATAACTATTTTCTCTGGCGGGTTATATGGTCAATATCCGCGCAGGATAGGCCAATATCTTTCAGCTGCTGCGCACTCATACGATGTAAATCGTTATACGCTTTTCTCCGCATACGCCACGTTTGCCAATGTTGGTACAGCCCCATGAAAAACAGATAAAACGGCGACTGTAAAAACGGTTTTTTGGCTTGGTTTTCGTCATATCCCATCATGCTACTCCTCGCGGTTTCGATACCAATATCATTGCGCGAAGCCAGCACACATCACAGATACAAAAATAACTTTTATTTAACATACAGATTGCGCATTATGCGATCTGAATGGTCAAAATCGTGGCCAACTGTACTGGTTTTCGCCTGAAATTTTAGCGAATAACGATCTTAAGCAATGATAGAGAAGGGCAACCATGACGCGCTATCAGCATCTCGCCGATTTATTAGCACATCGAATTGAAGCTGGGCTGTATCAAAGCGGAGAGCGCTTGCCCTCGGTTCGCACGCTGAGTGAGGAACATGCCGTCAGCATCAGCACCGTGCAACAGGCCTATCATTTGCTTGAAGATAGACAGCTCATCACGCCGCAGCCACGGTCGGGATATTATGTTACCCCCCGCAAACACACGCCGCCCGCGCCGGCGATCAGCCGACCCGCCCAACGTCCGGTTGAAATAACGCAGTGGGGGTGTGTTCTCGATCGCCTTAATGAAGAACCCGATAACGATGCTATTCCTTTCGGCAGCGGTTCGCCGGATATGTGCCAGCCCACAATGGCACCGTTATGGAAAGCGATGACTCGACTTATGCAGGCGCAAGACAGCCGAGTATTAAATTACGATCCTGTGTATGGTTCTCAGGCCCTGCGGGAACAGGTTGCGCGCTTGGCCATTGATTCGGGGTGTCATTTAAACCCTGCTGATATCATCATCACCCATGGTTGTCATGAGGCGCTGATCGTGGCAATACGTGCGGCGTGTCAGGAGGGCGATATCGTGGCGGTGGAATCACCTGCGTTTCATGGGATCATGCAAAAGCTGCGTGGTTCCAAAATAAAAGTGATCGAAATTCCGACTGACTCAAGCACCGGTATTAGCGTTGAAGCCTTAAAATTGGCGCTTGAGCAGTGGCCGATTAAAGCAGTGATGTTGGTGCCTAACTGCAATAATCCGCTGGGATTTATCATGCCTGAGCAACGCAAGCGGGAATTATTGTCGCTGGCGCAATGCTACGATATCGCCATTATTGAAGACGATGTGTATGGCGATTTAGCCTTTGAGTATCCTCGCCCGATCACCATTAAATCACTGGATACCGATGGCCGCGTATTGCTGTGCAGCTCCTTCTCTAAAACGGTTGCTCCGGGGCTTCGCGTTGGTTGGATTGCACCAGGGCGCTATTTTGATCGCGTGGTCTACATGAAATACACCGGAACCGGCGCATCAGCTTCCCATCCGCAGTTAGCCATTGCGGAGTTTATCAAGTCCGGGGGGTATCAAACTCATCTGCGCCGCATGCGCAAATATTATCAGCAGAATCTCGAGAAATTTACCTGTCGAGTGAGAGAGTACTTTCCCTGTGGCATATGCGTTAGCCGCCCGCAGGGTGGATTCATTATGTGGATTGAGCTCCCTGAACATTTTGACTCCGTGCGTTTAAGCCTCGAACTCAGCGAAGCCAAAGTGCAGTTTGTCATTGGCTCACTGTTCTCTGCGTCGGGGAAATATCGAAATTGTTTGCGATTAAATTACGGACTGCCTTATAGCGATAAAGTCGATCAAGGCTTACAAAAACTGGCTAAGGCGATTGAGTGCGCCATGTTGGAATGTCAGATGCAAATAGCGGCGAAAGGCTAAAATGGCGTTATCCTAGGTAGCTTCGGTGAGCTGTAATAAAGTAAGTTATTCACAGTACAGCCAAGAAAAAATGATAGGGTGTTAACCTGATTACTGGCTCGCTTCGTTATGAGTTTAATGAGTCGTTTATGTGATCAAGGTGGTTATATGTCTCTCAATATTGAAAATAGTTTTAATACCGCTAATGTAAATACCGAAAGGATGATTAATACCCAGCACAATACAAATCTTCCTGAAACGAATTTATGGGCCGGAGTTAAAGAGTTTTTCTGCTCTACCCATCAGGAAGAGGCCAGAGAATGTATTTATAAAATGTCACATCACGATGAACTCCATTTGGCTCCAGAAGAAATTAAGGATATTTTTACCAAACTATCGAGCTTAATATCTCCTGGGTGGAAAGGGCAGCTTCATATCGACAGTAACTGCGCCTTAAATGAATATACTATCCGCGAGAAAAATGGTGGAGTACTGCACGCCGTTAAGGTCTCTGCTCCTGAAGCAATCCAGAGTGAAACATACACGGATACAGCGTCATCCTTCAGGCTAGCCAAGGAAATACTCAAGTTATATCCTATTGATACCAAAAACTCTTTAGATAATATAGATAGGCTGATCGTGTTTGGCGATAGCCTCTCTGACTCAAAAGGCAGAATGTTTGAAAAAACACACCGCATCTTTCCTTCCTATAGTCAATATTATGAAGGAAGATTTACTAATGGATTTGTCTGGAGCGATTTTCTTTCATCCCCTTCATTTTTAAAAAAAGAGATTATTAATTTTTCTGAGGGAGGAAGTACTTCGGCAAGCTATTCATGTTTTAACGTTGTCGGGGATTTCTTATCAAATTTAGATAAGCAAATGAAATCCTACTCACCGTCAAATAAGGATCTGGCTATTTTCTTATTAGGCGCAAATGATTACATCACACTGCATAAAAGTAATGTAGTGACAGTGGTTGAACAACAAATTCACGATATTGAAAAAATATTATCTCGCGGGGTTAAAAATATTCTTATTATGGGATTGTCCGATTTATCCGCTACGCCTAGCGCAAAAATATCTGGTGATAAAGAGATAATGAAAGACGCGACGGTAGCCCATAACGCATTATTGCAAAGTAAAGTTGAGGAATTGAACAAAGTATATCCAAAAAGTACTGTTTTGTATTTTGATACATTCTCAGCGTTTAACAAAATAACGAAAGTCGCCCATGAGATTGGTTATGATACAAACCATGCCTATACTGAGCATGGCTACATTCATCGTCTTGATGAAAAAGATCCCAAGTTAAATATCAGGCCGCAATATATTTATAATGACCATGTGCATCCGACGCAGGAAGTTCATCATTGTTTTGCGACTATGCTAGAGAGTTTTATACTCAATAATTATGGTACTGCGACACACATAAAGCCTGAGACTCAAAAAACACGCTAATCGCTGATGAAATCTAAGTCTTGTGCATAAAAATCAATGGCTTTGCGAAAGGCTAAAATGGAATCATCCTGTGTGGTGCTGGTGAGCAGTAATAGGGTATCACGCAGGGCGCTTTTAGCATCGCCCACGCTGTATTTAGCCAAGGCATAAAACACCTGTAATGCTTTATCATCAGGAAATTCGGCGGTTGCACGCGTAAGCAAATCCAACGATTGCTGATAGTGTCCGGTCACGCGATAGGTGCTACCGAGTCCAAGATAGGCTTCCTTTAAATCAGCCTCAGGCAATCCTAAGGCAATCGCTTTTTCATAATAAGGGATCGCGCGATTCTCTTGCCCCAAACCATCACAGGCCCATGCCGCATAGTAGTGCATTAACGCGGAGTCCGGCTCGATAACTAATTGCGCGATAGCGGCATCTAATGCAGATGCATAGTTTTTGTTTTTCAAGGCCGATAGAATCATATTTCCTCGCAGGTTAATAACCTTTTGCCAAGATCTCTGCATAGCGGCGGAAAATAAAGACGCACCACATCAGAGAAACCAGTGCCAGAATAGCGCCGATATAACCAATATTTGCCATGCTTAAATGAATACTCACCTGATTTCCCAGTAACGCACCTGCGCCAATGCCGATATTAAAGATGCCAGAATAGAGCGACATGGCCACGTCAGTGGCATCCGGCGCCATTGCCAAGACTTTCACCTGCATGCCAAGGCCAATCGTCATGATGGCGATCCCCCACACGACACACAGTAAAGCAATCCACATTGGGCTTGATGCAGCAGGAAGCAATAAAACTAAGCTCAATGCCAGCAGCACAATGGCACCAATGATCAGCGTGGCAGGGTGCTTATTTCCTAGCATGCTAAACAGTACGCTGCCGATGATCCCTGCGGCCCCGAGCACCAGCAACAGCATAGTGGCGAAGCCTTGACTCATCAGCGCAACGCTCTGAATAAACGGCTCAATATAGCTGTATGCCGTGTAGTGCGCTGTGACCACCACGACGGTGAGTGCGTATAGACACAGCAACGCCGGGCGCTTCATTAAGATTGGAATGCTTTTCAGTGAGCCTGAATGCTCGCTAGGAAGTTTAGGTAATAGCTTAATGACACAAATCAGCGTCATGGTAGCCACAATGCCAATCACCATAAACGTGGTTCGCCAGCCTAAATACTGCCCGATAATGCGGCCAAGCGGCAGCCCAAGCACCATCGCCAAGGCCGTGCCCGTGGCTAATAAACTCAACGCCTGCGCTTTCTTACCTGCTGGGGCTAAACGAATAGCCAGCGATGCGGTAATTGACCAAAACACCGCGTGGGCCAATGCAATGCCGATACGCGAAAGAACGAGGATCCAGAAATTCCACGCCACCACCGAAAGTGCATGGCTGGCGATAAACAGGATGAAGATCTTCACCAATAACCCGCGCCGCTCCATTTGGCTGGTCATCAGCATGAACGGCAGTGACATCAGCCCAACAACCCAAGCATAAATCGTCAGCATCAGGCCGACCTGCGCGGTGCTCATTGAGAAACTGGCCGCGATGTCTGAAAGCAAGCCAACGGGAACAAATTCAGTGGTATTAAAAATAAAGGCGGCAACGGCAAGCGTAACCACTCTTAACCATGCGGTTTTACGGGAGACAGGAGTTGGGTTCATGGCACTTACTAAGGTTAGGAAAACAGGGGAACTTTGCTGGGACTAGCATACTGCGAATTGGTCACAATTTATAGCGCCTAGGCCAATGACATCAAGACAAAGATATCAACTACTTAGCTATCTGATAAATAGTCATTAATTTATTTATAGCGTAAATAACTCAAGTTTTATTTATTCAAGCCGTTATCTAGTGTGCTGTTTCAATAAAAAACATAAGTCTGGCATATCTCTCTTCTAATCAGGGCAAGCTATCATGTTCGACTCTATCCGTTCACGTATTCTGGCAGCTTCTACCGCCATTGTTATTTGCTCTCTTTGTATCAACACCTATCTTAATTACTCAATTGCGAATAAATACAATAATAGCGCAATTGATAGCACGCTTGAGGCCGTTTCCTCCAGCCACAACCGCGCAATTTCCGATTGGGTGGCAAGCAAAAGCCGGTTGGTTGCATCCCTTACGCCGCATGTTACCTCTCCTGACCCAATGCCACTGATGGTGCAAACCGCCAACGGCGGCAACTTCATGGGGATTGATATTGGTTATCCTAATAA
Organism: Hafnia alvei; assembly: GCF_900095695.1. Taxonomy (GTDB): domain Bacteria; phylum Pseudomonadota; class Gammaproteobacteria; order Enterobacterales; family Enterobacteriaceae; genus Hafnia; species Hafnia alvei_B. The sequence continues at coordinate 77,345 of NZ_FMIQ01000081.1, forward strand.
GATCGATATTTCATCGGTGCCTAACAGCGTTCCCGAAGGTTATGATCCCACTACGCGACCTTGGTATATCCAAGCCGTAAAAGCGGGTAAACCCATAGTCACTGAGCCTTATGTTGACGCTAACACCAAGAAAATGGTGGTCACGTTTGCCGCACCGCATATCGAAAATGGCATTCTAAAAGGCGTGGTGGAAGGGGATGTGACCATGGACAGCGTGATTGAAAACGTGCGTTCTATACATCCAACGGAAAACAGCTTTGGCATGCTCATTGATGCGGCTGGCAACATTATGGCGCATCCCGATGAATCGCTGACCCTCAAGCCGTTATCTGACATTGCACCTAACCTAGAATTGTCCCGTTTGCTGAATGCTCGTTCACCGATTGAATATGACGTTAACGGCAGCGCCAAACTGTTGCTGGCACAGCCGGTTGCCGGAACGCCGTGGTTTACCGTGGTGGCAATGGATAAAACCGAGGCCACGGCAGGAATGCGTTCGTTGCTGACCACGTCATTGGTGACGCTGTTGGTATTGATCGTCGCCGCCGCCGTGATTATCGGCATCATTGCCCAGCGCGCGCTAACACCGCTGATTAAAATTCGCGATGCGATGGATGCCATCAGCTCAGGCACGGCAGATTTGACCCAGCGCTTGCCAACCAACGGCAAAGACGAGGTTTCACAAATTGCCGGTTCGTTTAACCGCTTCATTGATAAGCTTAGCGACGTGATGAAGTCTATCCGTAGCAGCAGTGAGTCCGTGCGCGTTGCGGCCAATGAAATTGCATCAGGAAACCAAGATCTCTCCAGCAGAACCGAATCTGCGGCGGCCAATCTGCAGCAAACGTCCGCAGCGTTGGAGCAAATCTCTTCCACGGTGGCGCAGTCGGCAGGCGCCGCGAAACAGGCAAACAACGCGGTTCATTCAGCCTCTGCGGATGCCTCTCGCGGTGGTGAGGCGATTGCCAAAGTGATCAGCACCATGCAATCGATTGAAACCGCCTCCGGCAAAATTGGTGACATTACCGGCGTCATTGACGGCATTGCTTTCCAAACCAATATTCTGGCGCTAAACGCCGCCGTGGAAGCGGCTCGAGCGGGTGAGCAAGGACGCGGGTTTGCCGTTGTGGCTGGTGAAGTGCGAACTCTGGCGCAGCGCAGCGCGCAAGCGGCTAAAGAGATTAAATCTCTGATTGAGTCGACGGTGCGCAGCGTCGCTTCCGGCTCAACGCAGGTGCGTCAAACCAGTGAAACCATGACGGATATCGTGACCAGCGTTTCCGCCGTCACAACGATAATGTCGGAGATCACCAACGCCGCCGATGAACAAATGCGCGGTATCAATGAAATCAATAAAGCCGTTACCCATCTTGATACCATGGTGCAGCAAAACGCCGCGTTAGTAGAGGAATCGACGGCGGCCTCCGGTGCGCTGTTGTCGCAGGCCAACGATTTAGTCGGCGCGGTAGGACAGTTCAACGTATAGCTTGGTTATTCATTCGGCTTAACATCCCCATCAAAACGGGGATGTTAAGCTAATCCCTCATTCCAAACGGCATCGCGTATGCTTATTGCTTTCGGCATCAAGCCTAACGCATAAAACCGGTCGGCGATGGTTTGCTGATCGCGTATCACGGTTCTATTAATGGCACGCGGCTCATGTTGACGGCGAGATAATGCCAGCGCCAGTGAAGCCTGCGGCAGGCCTAATTCTTGCGACAATAATTGCGCGGCTTTTTCTGGCTCGGCCGCAATAAACATCCCGGTCTGTTTAAGCTCATCCAAGACAATCTTGATCAGATCGGCTGAACGTTGGGCAAAATCGCGGCGCGAGAGATAAAATTGCTGATTGAGTACCTTGCCGTGACCATCTTCAATAATGCGCATATCGCCGGAAATCTGAGCATCGCTCAGCAAGGGATCCCACATCATCCACGCATCCACAGAATGAAAGTCTGACGGAGTCAGGGGATATCGTAGCGGCGTATAGCTCACGCGCACGTCGTCGAGGGTTAACCCATGTTCATCCAACATTTGCAGCAACAGATAGTGCACGTTTGAACCGCGATTCACCGCAATACGTTTTCCGCGTAGATCTGAACAGTGATGAATAGAACTGTCTTGAGCAACCACCATTGCTACGCTGTGGGGAGACGGCGGTTCGTAGGCGACATAGATAAGCGAGCTATTTTGCGCCTGAGCCAATACAGGGGGAACTTCGCCCGTGGCACCGAAATCGATCTCATTATTATGCAGCGCGTGCAGCAACTGGGGACCTGCGGGGAACTCGCTCCACAGCACACTTACACCCCATTGCGTCAGTCGTTTCTCAAGACTCTGTCGAGCTTTGAGCATGCCTAAATTACCGAACTTTTGATAGCCAATGCGCAGCTCGCGCTCGGCTGTTACGTCCTCAAACGCAGCGTGGCTGCGCGGCGATAAAGTCTCTTTTCTCCGTGATTTGATAAGCCCTTGATTCGCAAGATGAGTGCGTAACGTATTGCGACTGATGCCCAACATAGCGGCGGTTTGTTGCTGGTTGTTATTGTTCATACTAAACGCATGATGTATCAGCGCATCCGTGATTTGCTGAAACAGCTTTGGCGTCTCTTTTTCAAGCTGCGAGCGAATAAAAAGGGCAATTTCATTCTCATCATTAGCGTCGATATTAGTGACGGCGTCACTTTTAAGCGGTGCGAGTTTTAATTCATGGGGGAGTATCTGTTGTTCTTGGCTGAGCAGCACCGCGTTGTGCAGCGTATTTTCGAGCTCTCGCACATTGCCGGGCCAGCGGTAGTCGGCTAACGCCTTGAGCGTATTATCCGCTAAGGTGAGCTGCGGTCGCCCTAAACGGTTGGCATATAAAGCTAGAAAATGCTGCGCCAGCGCAGGGATATCCTGTGGACGCTGGCGTAGAGGCGGCAACGTGACTGCGGCAACGTTGAGGCGATAATAGAGATCTTCACGAAAGCGGCGCTCTTTAATCGCATCGGCTAAGTCAACGTGCGTGGCTGCAATAACACGAACGTTGATAGGAATCGGCGTTCGAGAACCCACGCGGGTGATTTCTCGCTCTTGCAGCACGCGCAACAGCTTGACCTGCAACGACAGGCTAAGTTCGCCAATTTCATCCAGCAATAACGTCCCACCCTCAGCGGCTTCAAACCAGCCCTGATGCCGATTTAGCGCCCCGGTAAACGCGCCTTTCTCATGCCCAAATAACTCGGCTTCGGCCAGACTTTCACTTAATGCACCGCAGTTAACCGCCAAGAAAGGCCGATCGTTGCGTAGGCTATGATGGTGAAGATAGCGGGCCACGACTTCTTTGCCGGTTCCGGTTTCCCCAACGATCAGCACGGTGGCATCGGTGGGCGCAAGTTTATCCAGCACGTTTTTAAACGCGATAGAGGCGGGGTCGACCAACACCGGCTGTGATGAAAGTAACGGCAACGGCATAACTCATTTCCATAATGAATGCGTGATGCAATCGAACATATCTCATCGATGCTCTGGCGGCGAGATGCAGCAAACCGCGTTCTGCTGCAAATGCAGCAGCTTAGGTGCCGATGCTGTTGCATTTGCAGCAAGCCTGAGAAACCGAATTTGTCATAATTAATTGATTTTAATGATAAATAAAAACCAAGCATGTTGGCATATCTTGTGCAGAAAGATTTATAACCAAAGAAGTTATTTCAATAGATATTCTTTAAATATGGTTATAAAGGAAAAGCATAATGAGCGAACAGCATCAATCTGGCATTAACGTTTTTTGGTTCCTTCCAACCCATGGCGATGGCCGCTATTTGGGTACCGCTGAGGGAGGACGCTCCGTTGATCTTCAATATTTACAACAAATTGCGGTAGCGGCAGATTATCTTGGCTACTACGGCGTATTGATTCCAACGGGGAAAAGCTGTGAAGATTCATGGCTTGTCGCGGCGGCATTAGCGCCCATGACGAAACGCCTACGGTTTTTAGTCGCGGTGCGTCCCGGATTGCAACCGCCCAGCTTGGCTGCGCGCATGGCTTCAACGCTCGACCGGCTTTCTGAAGGGCGGCTGCTGATTAATGTTGTCACCGGTGGCGATCCGGTTGAAAACAAAGGTGACGGTATATTCCTGAGTCACGCTGAACGTTACAACGTCACGAATGAATTTTTGCACGTGTACAAAAAATTGCTGCAAGGTGAAAAAGTCGACTATTCCGGAGAGCATATTCAGGTTGAAGGCGCGGAATTGTTGTTTCCACCCGTTCAACAAGATGGCCCTCCGCTCTATTTTGGCGGTTCATCGCCTGAAGCTATCGACGTTGCTGCCAGCCAAATTGATACCTATCTTACGTGGGGAGAGCCGCTAGATTTGGTGGCTGAAAAACTCGCGACCGTACGCCAGCGCGCTGAACAAGAAGGGCGAACGCTGAAATATGGTATCCGTCTACACGTTATTGTGCGCGAAACCGAAGAGGAAGCATGGGCTGCCGCGGAAAAACTGATTAGCCATGTGGACGATGAAACCATTGCCGCCGCGCAGAAAATTTTCGCCCGTATGGACTCATCGGGGCAAAAACGCATGAGTGAGCTGCATAACGGCTCTCGAGACAGTTTGAAAATTGGCCCCAATCTGTGGGCCGGTGTGGGATTGGTTCGCGGCGGCGCGGGCACCGCGCTGGTTGGAAATCCGCAGCAGGTTGCCGACCGCATTGCTGAATACCAAGCGCTGGGCATCGATAATTTCATTCTGTCTGGGTATCCGCACCTAGAAGAAGCCCATCGTTTTGCCGAACTGGTGATGCCGTTGCTGACCTTAAATCACACGCCAGCGCAGCGTGCTCAGAGCATTAACACCGGTCCTTTTGGTGAAACGATAGGAGGCGCTAAACGTCCAACGGCCAAAAAACCGGATGCTGTAAAGCTCTGATTACCGCAAGCGGCAAAATCCACTGACGTGCAGGGAAGCATTTGTGGGTGGAATAAGGGATAATTACCCGATTAATTCTGGTAATTGATATGGACACGCTAATGAATTCTGAAACAACTCACATGACACGCGACAGCGATTACTTCACGAAGAAATATGAACTGACGTCGACGCACTCTGAGGTAGTGAATGCCGCTAAGATCGTTCCTGTTGGGAATGCATTAGATCTTGGCTGTGGCCGTGGTCGCAACTCGCTGTATCTGAACCTGAAAGGGTTTAACGTTACCGCGTGGGACAAAAACGTCATGAGCATCAACAGCCTGAATGACATTATTCAGGCTGAGGGGCTAAAAAACATTACGGCAGAGCAAGTTGACCTCAATACCCATCGCTTCAGTGGAGAGTATGATTTCATTCTTTCAACGGTGGTGTTTATGTTCCTGGGGCGACCAGAAATTCCGGCCATTATTCGTAACATGCAAGACAGCACCCGCATCGGCGGTTACAACCTGATTGTGGCCGCGGTAGATAGCCCTGATTATCCTTGCAACGTTCCGTTTTCATTCACCTTCAAGCCCGACGAGCTGCGCAACTATTACAGCGGTTGGGAGTTTGCAAAATACAACGAAGATGTAGGGGAGCTGCATCGGGTTGATGCCGACGGCAACCGCATTAAAATGCGCTTCGCCACCATGCTGGCGAAAAAAATAAGTTAAAAAAACGGTTAATACAGCGAGAAAGGAGCTTTAGTGATAAAGCTCCTTAATTGATAGGCATTAATAAGTTTGTCTGGCTCAGTAATAAACACACTCGTGTTTAACCTCTGGATTTTGGTGCATGACGGCCAGAATCGCATTCAGCATATGCTCAACATTTTGCGGCGGATCTCTCTGCTCAATTCTGCGCACCCATTCTTTGCCGTCGATATGTTCTCCCGGGCGCACCAGAAAACTGTATTTCTGCACCGCAAGCTGGAAGCTCTCTTCAATATGATCGTATTGCGCACAGTGGCAGCAGTCGACAATCAAAATTCCTGCAAAGGTACGCGTTAGCCCGAAAGTATTCATAAGACACCTCAGAGAGGAATAAATGATTACTCTTTAGGTATAGCATTTTCATATGGCATTTGTGTTACAGGCAATAAATATAGAGCCATTGATAACAACAGCGCGATAGGACACCGGTTGCTAGACGGCTGCGGGCTTGGCCTTTATCGTTTTCATCAGCAATATCGACAAGAAGATCAGGATAATACCGCTCCATTGAACGACAGAAAGCCGTTCGCTCAGGATGATAAAACCGAGTAAGACTGCGGTAACAGGGTTAAACAGCGATATCATTGACATGGTATGCGGGCCAAGAAGCGTCACCGAACGTGTCCAGCACCAGTAGGCAAATGCGGTGTTACACACCACTAACCACGTTAGGCCAACCCAGGTTTTTGGGGTAGGTAGAGCGGGTATTCCCGCAAACATGAATGCAAAGGGCAATAAAAGAATACCGCCAAGGAATAGCTGCCAGGCCGCAAGACCAAGCTGGTCGTTGGTGGGCCAACGTGAGATCCACAGAGACGTTTGCGCCATCAATAACGTGCCCAACAACGCCGCAGCCACGCCGATAATGTCTAAATTAGCCGAAGGATTCAGCAGTAACATCACGCCAACCAGCCCTAATACTGCGAGTCCAAGCTTAGATAACGCCGGTTTTTTTCCCTCCTGAATCCACTGTAACAGCAACACCATCAACGGCAGCGTTGCGCCCAATGTGCCAGCCACAGAGCCGGGTAATCGATGCGCGGCAATAAACAAAAGCACAAAGAAAAGAGATATGTTACAAATGCTTATTGCAAACATTCGGCTCCATTTTAACGGTGACTTGGTGGGGTGGATCAGCAACAGTAAAATACCGGCAGGCAGGGCGCGGAAAACCGCAATCCAGACCGGCGGGATGTCTTGCAGGAAGTAGCCAACAACGGCGTAGGTACTTCCCCACAGCAGCGGAACCATAAAAGCGATGAGTATGTTCATATTTATCTTTTTGAAAAGTTACTTTTGTAAAAGACAAGTTAGTAGCGAAATAAAAATAAAACAAGTATCTTTTTAAAAAGATATCGTGGAGGAGCGATGACACAAGATCACGTAGATAAAATTATCGCGCAGTGGCAGCGCGAGCGACCAGACCTCGACTGTTCTCCGATGGGGATTATTGGCCGAATGGCGCGTATGGGGCAGCTGTTATCGGGCAAAGTCACCTGCGTTTATGAGCAACACGGTTTAGACACCATCGAATTTGATATTTTGGCTACGCTACGCAGAAGCGGAGAATTGATAACGCCAACCGACCTCTATCAAACGGTCATGCTCTCTTCCGGTGCCATGTCGGTGCGCCTCGAACGGCTGGAATCGCGGGGATTGGTGTTCAAGCAGCCGAATGCGCATGATAAACGCAGCTGCAAAATAGGGCTGACAGAAGAGGGCCTGAATGTGATAGATCGGGCGCTAGAACATCACGTTCAGAATGAAAAAGAGATCCTTGAACCGCTTACAGCGACCGAAAGGCAGCAATTAGCCGATCTCATGCGGCGCTGGTTGCTGCATAATGAACCCGCTGAATAATATCAGCGATAAGCAAAAATTTACGAGTAGACCATACTGTTAAACCTGCGCTTTTCGAGTCATTAAGGGGATATTTTGAATAAATCACAAGAGACTATGCATCTCACGGCATCCGAAGCACTTGATCGACTTGAATTACTGTATGAGTCAGCGCTGTCCGCACTGCGTACCGCCATCAGCGATTATATCCATGAGGGGAAATTGCCAGACGTAGGAGAAAGGGCCAAAGGACTGTTTTCTTACCCGCAGCTGAGCGTTAGTTGGGATGGGAAATTTCGCGAACACCTAAGAACACGAGCCTATGGGCGTTTTTCTCGAACAGGCCAATACAGCACGACGGTTGCCCGCCCAGCACTATTTCGAGAATATTTAGCGGAGCAGCTAGCATTATTAGAAACCGAATACGGCGCGAGCTTTGAAGTGACACCGTCACAACAAGAAATGCCGTATCCGTTTGTTATTGATGGTTCTGATCTTATTCTGGATAGAACCATGACGGCAGGATTAGCGCAGCATTTTCCAACCACGGATCTGGCCAAAATTGGCGATGGGATCACCGATGGTTTAGAAACGGGGAGTGATGTCTTCCCGCTGTCACACTTTGACGCGCTACGCACCGATTTCTCTCTGGCACGCCTCAAACACTATACCGGTACGCCAGCCGAACATATTCAGCCCTATATTCTTTTTACTAACTACAGTCGCTATGTTGATGAGTTTGTTAGTTGGGCATGCGAGCAAATTCTTGATCCGAATAGCCCTTACGAGGCGTTGTCCTGCGCCGGTGGCAGCTATATCACCGCTGAAACGGCCGACCCAGAGAAAACCACTTCTGATTTGGCGTGGAAGAAACACCAGATGCCAGCCTACCACCTGATTTCATCGACAGGTCAGGGGATCACGCTGGTTAACATCGGGGTGGGCCCTTCAAATGCGAAAACGATCTGCGATCATCTGGCCGTTATCAGACCACACGTCTGGTTAATGATTGGCCACTGTGGTGGGCTGCGTGAAAGCCAAGCCATCGGCGATTATGTGTTGGCGCATGCTTATTTACGTGATGATCACGTGTTAGACGCCGTTTTGCCGCCTGATATTCCGATCCCAAGCATCGCTGAAGTACAGCGTGCATTATATGATGCCACCAAGGCCGTAAGCGGAATGCCGGGAGAAGAGGTGAAACAGCGACTTCGTACCGGTACCGTGGTGACGTCTGACGATCGCAACTGGGAGCTACGTTTCTCCGCATCGGCGCTGCGTTTTAGTTTAAGCCGTGCGGTGGCGGTAGACATGGAGAGCGCAACAATTGCCGCGCAAGGCTATCGTTTCCGCGTTCCTTACGGCACGCTGTTGTGCGTATCAGATAAGCCATTGCATGGTGAAATTAAACTGCCGGGCCAAGCCAACCATTTCTATGAAGGCGCAATATCCGAGCATTTGCAAATCGGTATTCGCGCGATTGATTTATTGAGAGCCGAAGGCGATAAGCTCCATTCGCGTAAGCTGCGCACCTTCAACGAACCACCGTTCCGTTAAGATTTTTAATATGCTGAAAGCCCACGTCTGTGGGCTTTTTTTATATTCATTGGTGGCCTATTTGCGAAAAATTTATCTCACAGTGAGCCCATGTTTAGCTTCAACATTTACACAATACGGTATGTTCGATACTATTTGACCGAACTTGCCGTAAGGAAATCAGGTATGAACCTTCCACATTTACCTCTGCTAAAACACCCTCGAATCTCTAATGACAGTAATTATCTGAACGAGTAATTACTGCCACGAAATAAAATCGTTCCGTGGCTCTTATATAGAAAAGGACGAGTCATGAAAGAAAAACATTGGTCAAAGACCGAGCTGTTGCACCTCTCGGTAACCAACCCGAATATCATTGTTAAAAGTACCCACAGTTATTACAGCGATTACTGGGACGGCGGATTTGAACGCTCGGTGGTTCGGTATCTGCACGGTGACGCTGTTAGCCAAAATTGGGAACCCTTAGGGTATATAGATAAACTGCTGATTGGTGATTATGTCTGCATAGCCGCAGAATGCGTGATCTTAATGGGTGGGAATCACAATCACCGCACTGATTTTATAAATCTCTATCCCTTCATGGAAACGATATACCACACCTATCAACACAAAGGCGACACCGTTCTTGGCGATGCATGTTGGTTAGGAATGCGCAGTATGCTGATGCCCGGCGTTAACGTGGGCGAGGGTGCCATTATTGCTGCGGGAAGCGTCGTAACCAAAGATGTTCCACCGTATGCCATTGTTGGTGGCAATCCGGCAAAGCTGATTAGGTACCGGTTCTCTGACGCAGATATTGTTCGGATTTTAGCGTTGAATATTTATAGCAGACCTGAAGCAGAGATTGAGAAGATTAAGCTATTGCTCAGTTCAAACGATCTCGACGCATTGGAACGCGTATTGGTTTAGCTATCTGACATGTCGTAACAGTTTCGTTAAAACGAGATCAGCCGTAAAACGCAAAATGAAAAGCCTAGCAAGTGACGCTGGGCTTTTTTGTCTGCTTTATATAGGTTTCAACTGACGAAATCTGGCCGGTAATCCTACTGCTAAATGCTCAGATTTCACGTAGCGCAAGCAGTTGAAATAAGTTAAAAGATGATGAGGTAAGGTGCGCTAAAGTAGCATTAAGTGCGAACGATAGTTATTTGAAAAAATTTAGGGTTCGCACTTGATACGACGTTTTAGATAAAATACTCAAACTGTAAAGCGTTAGTTATAAATAATGGCATCGACATTGTATACGCTAGAATCACCAGCGGTTCCCAGTGCAACGATGTAATAGTATCGCGCCCCCGTTTTATCAACCTTGGCATTAAGCGCATTTCTTGCATCCTCAGGGGAAAGAATTGTCGTATCACCATGTATAGACACATGGCCGACTTTATGTAACGTAGTTGTTTGACTTTTACTCACTTCAACGGCAGAAAGTGAATAGGAGGAGAATAAAACCAAAGACAATAAAAAAATATACTTTTTCATACGATTTTCCTTGTTTGTTAATTTATATCTTTCTTTGCATGAACCGAAACCGTAAACGGTTTCTTTTTCTATATACAAACTCGCCAATGGCCAAATAAAGACTTCCAAGAATAATAAGGATAACGATTTCTTTTGTGACGTCCGCAAGTGGCATAGACATCTGGTTCATTCCGGCCATTGCTTTTGTGGCCCACGTTGACGGCAGCATATAGGAAATAAAACGGACAGTAGATGGCATTGCCTGAAGTGGCCAAATAGTTCCAGAGATAAAAAATACCGGAAGAGTGATAAAAGGGAGTGTAAGGTAGATTAATCCCGAGTGAAGAAGACACTCGGTGATCACTCGGCTAAGGCCAATAACCGCATAGATAAAAGGAATTGTGACGGCTATTAGACTCGGAATGTCGGCGGTTTGCCTGTAGCCTAAGATATTTGGAAGAATGACATAAACCACAAGCGATAATATGATCCATATAGGAAACGTTGCGCTCACGCCGCCCATGTACTCACTGAATAGCATTAAATCGCCATCTCGGCGCTTTAACCCTAAAGTAATTGTCACGCAGGCAACCAGAAGCGATTGTTGCAGTATCATTGATACAAGCCCTGGGAAAATAATGGCAGAAAAACTGATCCCTGCATTATACAGCTCTACCAGAGATGCGCTGATGGGCTGTTCATATGAAGCGAAGTCTTTATCACTCCAGTTATTTTTCATAGCCAGCGTTTTATTATAATTTGAAATAGTATCTTCATATACAGACAGTATATCTTTCTGAATTAACCCATTAGGCAAGCGGTTTGTTGCGTCACCATAGGCTTGAATCGAGATTCCTTTACCATTAAGCGTATTTTTTTCCGTATCCTTGGGAAGAATAATGACAGCAAAGATCTTCTTGTCTGCCAGATCCTTTCTTGTTTCCAGTTCGACAGGGTAATGGATGATCTCCAATCTCGACATAGCATTGAGTTTTCGCGCTAGCGCACGACTCATATTGGAGTGGTCTAAATCAACTAATCCAACGGGTAGTTTCCAGACATGATTTCCATAAACCAAACTCATCATGAGCAAAGAGACCAAAACTAGCAACCACAATGGCTTTTTTATCAAATGCATGAATATATGGTAGAAAGTATGGTAATACTCACGCATAGTGACCTCTAGGATTTCGTTTAATTCTAAGATAAAGTCTGCGACGAATAAGGATAAAAGTTATGATGGGGTAAATAGTGAGTATTGCACATGATTTCAGCACTGTTTGTGCTGAAATATGACGTAAGAATATATCAAACATCGTTTTTAACGCATGGGTTAGCGGCTCCATTTCAGATATTACTTTTCCAATAATCGTCAGTGAAAACTCCGGCATTACCAAACCAGAGAAACTTAGTGCAATACTGACCAGTAACCCAATCAGAGTAAACGCCATATTTGTTGACGGCGTGAGGGTATAGAGAATTAACCCTAAACTTTGAGCTGCAAGAACATAGCAGAAGCCAACGCATATAATATAGAGCGGATTTCCATTCACTTTGGCGCCAGAATGAGTGATGAGTATCGCCAACTCAACAACGAGCAATAGTGTAAATATCACTGTATATGGAATGATTTTGCACATAATCATCATATTGAAGCCAATAATTGAGTTTGTTTTTAGCGTCCCCCCGAGAATATAAATAGTTGTCGTTATAACAAACAGTTGTAAAAGATGTATTGTTGCAGCGAATTGCTGATAATAAACAAAACTCCCGCTTGGATTGAAAAGACTGCTATAAACGAGGTGAAGCGCGGATAGTTTTATTCCTTGGTGCTCATTCTGGGCATTCACGATAGGGCGATAAGTGCTATTAATCTCAGATATCAGTCCTGAAAAATCCTGAGATGAATAGCTACCTGAGGCATAGAAAAGCGCATTGTATAAAAACAGAACGCTTGGACTTTTTCCTGCTAGAACATTTTTTTCAAGATCAAAAGGAATATACAGCACGGCATAAACATCGCCATGTTCAAGAGCCAACTTTGCCTGTTCCAAATTATCATTAAAGGATTTTATCTGTGCATGAGATGCAGCATTAAGCTCACGTGTGATTCTTTTTGATAACGGGCTGTGATCAATGTCGACCACGGCAACAGGAATATCTAATAGTGTTCCACTGGAAAAACTTGCATTAAGCAGTGTGAATAACAACAAAGGAAAAATCCAGCATAGCCAATGGTATATGGGTTTTTTAAACGCTATTTTTATTTCCTTTATTGATAAATAAAAATATATTCCAAGATTGGTTTTTATAGTTTCCATAACCATAATACACTCATCCCTGGGCGTAGCCCTTCAATGGATTCTGATGGATACAATCTGATCTCGAATGTTTTTAAGTCAAAATCGCCGGTCGCTCGCGTGGCTCTTTTTGTCGAAAAATCGCCAAGTGGAGAAATATATCTCACTTGGGCCGTAACTACTTTTTCGTTTAGCGCAGGGATGCGTAGACTGACATTATCGCCTTTATGGATACCGGATAGGATATCCTCACGAATATCAAACACGAAATATGACTGTTCGAGGTCAATTAAAACTAAAAGAGGAGAGAGGGCATTTAATAAATCGCCTTCTTCGGCAGGCATCGTACCAACTTCCCCGTTGATGGGAGAAGTCACTAATAAATCCTTCACAATGACCGCCGTTTCATTCAGTTCGTGCTCGGTTGCACGCAAAGTCGCTTCATAAGCCTGCCGTTGTTCAATTCTGTCTCCATTCTGTGCTTCATCTAACAATGATTTAGCTGATTTTAATTTCTGTCTATCAGATTCTTGGTTACGGAATGATTCATCTAGCTCATCTTTAGATACGTAGTGTTGCGGAAAGAGTTTGGCGATCCTTTGATAGGTCATCTCTGATTTTTTAAAATTCTGTGTTGCCTCCAGTAATTGCGCTTTTGCAAAACGGATCTCTTCTTCACGAGTCCCATTTTGCGACATAGCTAAATTTGATTTGGCTTGGTCTCTTAACGCTTCATACTTTTTTAGTTGGGAAACAAGTTCAGGGCTTTCCAATGAGATTAGGTTCTGGCCTTTGACAACATCATCCCCGCGCTGAACAAAACGATCTATTACTCTTCCTTTAGCCTTAGAGGAAACAATGACTTCTGGGGCATCAACTTCTCCCTGTAGCCACACATCACTGCTATAGGCTCGAAAAAGTAATGATATGGCTATGACCACAATAAAAAAAATCACCACACTAACGACGATTGTTAATTCTCTTCTTTTCATCAAAAACACACCTATAAAACCACTTAGAATTTTTTAGAAGCAGTCAAACCATCCAATAGAAATGAATTTTACGTGATTAAAGACGGCAAACTTTGATCAGGATCATTAGCTTGTTATATGTAACGTGAGTAAATTATTAGCACGCTATATGTATACATAGGGAAAGGTTGCATCAAGGGAAGTGACATCAGATCAGTGCATAAGCGCAAACAAAAAAATCAATCTTTGTAGAGTAGGAGTAGAAAAAGATGAAAGTAAACGCAGTGGTATTTTTAGGTCTAAGTGCGATTTCAGCGTGTCTTGCCTCGGCTAATGCGGCCGAGGTCTACAATTCAGATGGCAACAAATTGGATTTGTATGGTCGATTCGATGCAATGCATTGGTTCTCTGGCGACAACGGAATTGACGGTGATCAGTCCTATTTGCGTTTCGGTTTTAAAGGAGAGACGCAAATTAACTCACAGTTGATAGGATTCGGCCAATGGGAATATCAGGCCAATCTCAACCGAGCGGAAAGTGAAGACAACAAGAACTTCACTCGTGTGGGATTTGCTGGGCTGAAGTTGCTGGATTATGGCTCCATCGACTATGGGAGAAACTATGGTGTTCTCTATGATGTGGCGGCGTGGACTGATGTCATGCCGGAATTTGGTGGGAATACGTATGGTGCTGACAACTTCATGTTCCAACGTTCTAACGGTTTGCTCACATATCGAAACAATGATTTCTTCGGGTTAAATGAAGACCTGAAGTTTGCGATCCAATACATCAATAGTAACGGTGGGCCAAGTGAGGAGAATAATGGGCGTGATGTTTTAGCTCAAAATGGCGATGGCTTTGGTATGTCGGTGGATTATGACATTGGCAGCGGTGTTAGCATATCAGGGGCATTCTTTAATGTAAAAAGAACCGATGAGCAAAATGGTTCTAAAAATAGCGACATTATTGGTCGTGGTAGTAATGCTGAAGCCTATAGTGTAGGGCTGAAATACGATAGTGAGCCATTTTATGCAGCTGTGATATATACGCAGGCATATAATGCGACACGTTTTGGTCGAACGAATAGTGCCGCTTACGGCTTTGCTGATGAGTCTCAGAACGTTGAAGCCGTCATTCAATATGCGTTTGATAATGGCCTTCGCCCATCGATCGGCTATCAGCAATCTCGTGGCACTAAAATAGATGGCTACGGTGCGCAAGACGTTTATAAAGATATCAACATCGGGGCGTTTTATTATTTTAACTCTAACATGTATGCCTATGCTGACTATCAAATTAATTTACTCCATGATAATCAGTTCACAAGGGATGCGCATATTGCAACAGACAATATGGTTGCTGTTGCCTTAAATTATCAGTTCTAAATAAAGTCACATTTTTCATTATTAAATTTTTATAAAATGACGACTAGTAATGTCATATAATAATATTTTACTGGTTCTAGATATTTGTAGCAAAGGTTCAGAGGCTTTACTTGACTTAGCTATATCTATTGCCAAGCCTTATGGCTCACGAATTTCCATTGTTTTAGAAATCTATGAACCAGAACTCTTTGCATTATGTGACTCATCAACGCTTGAGGGGTATAAAAACATATTTCTCTCCGAGGCTAGTCTTTTTTACAAAAGTTTAAGTACGGATATTGGCTATCCAGCAACAGTTATTTACACATATAGTACCGTATATTATGAAAGTGTTTTAAAAATGCAATCAGATTTTGATCTCGTTGTTTGTAGTAATTGTTATTATGATCTCGGGAGAAAGTCTGAGTTATTGACTAATGGCGAAGGTTCTATGCTAGATAATGATGTATTAATTTATCACATACCTAACTCATTAGATTAACCATGTTATGTGCCACTATAATTGTAAGACTTGTCTTGTTTAAGAGTGCTTTGATAAGCACTCTTTTTTTAACTATAGCATGCATGGAGATCAGTTTTTGAAATGCCAATAATAAAGACAATAGGGGATGCGTACGAATAATAACATGCGGGCCCATTAACCCACCTCACAGTGGTGAGGCTGGAATAATTAAGATGATTATTTTGTGTTGGAATACTGTTTTTGAATCATTCTTAAGTCGCCAACACGTTTTACCCAACCATCACGTTCCATTCTATTGAGTAAAGGGATTAGCTGTTTGCGGGCTAAGCCCGTTTTATCTCGCGCCTGAGCAATAGTAAATGTCTCACCAACAGAACCATACACGATAATTTCACCGATCAGCGTTTGATATTCTTCAGCGGTAATAAACAGTTTGTCCTCCATGGGGATAATCCATTTTCTTTCCATCAACGTTTTCAATAAATGCTGCATGCGGGGCTGCTTATGCTGGTTTGCGTCAAAACAGCGGCGTCCTGTGAGATTAATTTCGTGATATAAGGCTTGCTGTTCGGCATTAAGTGCGTTGGCTTTGATTCCAAATCGCGTAATTCCGTTGCTATGACGCTGCCAAAGGTTCGCTTGACACTGTTGCTCAACTAGCCCCTCGATCAGTGAGGTGGGAGAGTGAACCCGTTGTGCCATATCTTCAACGTTCACGGCCGACTCAGTATGTTGTAGGAGGCTGTTGAGTTCATTCAGGCAATATTCATAGTGATGTTGAGCAACCCACCAGGTCTCAACTAGACGGCAGTTCGGCGGCTGAAATAGCCCATCATCAATTTGTGTATAACCGTTCATGGCCGTAGAGATGTTGCAGTGCATTTGTTTGCTATCGTCACTGGTGTCTTCCATCATGGTTTTGAGCAATCGAGGGCGCTGTTCGCGGGATAGCGCATGTGCCCAGATTAATCTGCCCGCACCAATGAGGTGGCTACCGCCGGGAGACATGAGCAGCATCCATTGCCCCCAAAACGCCGGCAATGCTTTGCTCAATAAAAGGCGCGCCAATGTTCCGTCACCCAGCAAATAACAGCGGGCTTGCGTGTGTGTGGTTCCAATGGCAACCTCAAGCACACACTGTTTTTTCATTTCACTAAACTCTGGCCGCAGTTGTACTATCCACTCTGAACTATTGCTTACATCCGCAGTGTGGGTGGTTAGGCAGTCGCCACGAGCGACAGATTGTTTTTTTAACTGGCGAAAACTTAGGGCAATACGTCGATGCGGTTCGACTTGCTCACGAGCACTGTGGTAGCTGTGGAGTGATTTTACCTTCACACTTTGACCGCTAGGATATAGCGTCAAAACGTCGCCAAGCTTTATGCCTCCGCCTCGTAAGGTTCCCGTCACCGTGGTGCCGATGCCGTTGATGGAAAAGACACGGTCAATATAAAGATGTGGTGACGCACTGAGAGGTTTAGATTCCGGTATCTGGCGCACTTGCTGAATAATTGCCCTGCGAAGGTCATCAATGCCGTCGCCCGTTTTGCAACTCACTCTCCAGATATCCGGCAGCGTATCGGTTTGATCAAGAAATTTTTGTAGTATTTGTTCTTCGATACGTTGGATCTGCTGCTCGTTGGCCAAGTCACATTTGTTGATGGCGACCATGATATGTTTAAGACCTAGCGCGTTGACTACCCGCAGATGTTCCTGTGTCAACGCAGCCCAGCCTTCATCGGCAGCAACCACAAACAGCACTAAATCTAATCCCCACAGGCTGCTAACCATATTACGTAAAAACCGCTCATGGCCTGGTACGTCAATCATGCCTATTTCGTCATCTTCGGCGGTAGATAGTGAGGCAAAGCCTAAATCAATGGTCATTCCTCGCGAAAACTCTTGTGGCAGATGCGAAGGGTGAGAGCCGGTTAACGCGTGCAAAAGCGCTGATTTGCCATGATCGACGTGACCAGCGGTGCCAACTACTGCAAGCATAAATTCATCTCCTGTTTCAGGATCGCGTTAACTTCACTAAATTCGCTCTCCAGCAGTGATATAGGGAACAGCAACGCACTTTTCTTTTGTGAAACAGCAATTATTGGCGTCTTCGCTAAGCGTAAGCGATCGAGCCAGTCTGCAGCCGAATGCCAATTGGGTAAGCGTACGGCATAGGTGGGAAACTGTTTGCGTGGGGTGGTACCACCGCCAACCAAACAACGGGCTTTTATAGGCGTGAACTCCTCGCTGAGCCCCGCGCACAGCCGCTGCGCACGGGCCAGATGCCAATCGAGTGGCCGATGTGGCAATTGCTGTAAGCGATCTTGACCTTCGTCTTGCTGATTGAGCCGGTGGATGAGCTGAGCTTCAAGTAGGGCGTACACGGTTTTCCCTGGACGAAAAGCACGCATTAGCGGATGTTTTGCCATCAGACCGATCGGTTTTTGCCGTCCAGCAATCACGCCGCCTTGGGTGCTGTTTAGCATTTTATCCGTTGAAAAACAGACTAAATCTACGCCCTGAGCTAAATACCACGCGACGCTGCGTTCACCAGGCAACCAGTTTTCTTGATTACCGGAACCTTGATCGACCCATACCTGTACATGCTCTGGCAGTCGTGAAACCAGTTCACGTATGTCAGGCTGCGAGGTAAATCCTTCAATATAGTAATTGGAGGTGTGAACCAACAATACTGCGGCCGTATTCTCCGTGACCGCGGCGAGATAATCATCCACGGTGGTGATATTCGTGGTGCCAACGTCGCACAGTTTGGCACCCGAGCAGGCAAGAATTGTGGGGATACGAAAGCCACCTCCGATTTGAACCTGTTCGCCGCGCGAAACGAGCACTTCTTTACCTTGAGCCAGCGCCATCAGCATGAGGGTAAGTGCGGCTGCGTTGTTGTTCACCAGCAAACTGGCAGGTGAAGCGCAGAGCTCATTCAGCAGTGAGGGTAATAGCCCCATGCGGTTACCACGCGTGCCCAGAGCAAGGTTGAGCTCTAGATTAGAATAGCGACACACTTTGTCCTCGGCTTGGCGCCAGACATCCACAGGAATCGGCGCGCGACCAAGATTGGTATGAATCATGATGCCCGTGGCATTAATCACCGGCTGTAAGCGTTGCGACGCTGTGTGTCTTAAGCTTTGTAGTATTTTATTTTCAAGCTGCTTAAGGGTTGAGACTTCGCCGTTTTTGAGGCGCAATCGAAACTGTTCGGTTTGTTCTCGTACTAACGCAGTGACGATCGGCTGGCTAAGTATCGTAATAAACGATGCAATATTCTCTTGCTGCATCAACTTTTCGATCTGCGGAATATCTCTAAAGCTAAACGTTGCATTCTCAATGTTATCGTCGATGTTTACTGGCTGTTTTGTATGTTGAATCATCGCGCACTCACTATTGCAAAGCTCGGTCGCGCCGAGCTTTAAGAAGGGTGGCGGAAGCGGCAGGAATCGAACCTACCACAGCCGATAGGCTGACAACGGTTTTGAGGACCGCAGAGACCACCAGATCTCATCGACTTCCACACAGGCGATATTATTTTTGCTATTCCAGACGTGACGGACAGATGTTCAATTGCTAGGTTTTTTCCATCGTTTGAACAAAGCCTTGTGTCACTAAACTGAGATCGATCGTTTGAAAATCCTGCAGCGTCTCCTGTGAATAATGGTGCTGTTGTGGAATCGCCCGCATTTCTATAAAACCCTGAAAACGGGCAATGGCTTGTTCAATCATCAACAGTGAGTCCATATCCAGCGTGTCGTTGACTTCAAGTAATAGCGAACGATAGGGCGTTTGATAGGGTTTTACGCTGCCGCTTTCAGGATGCATTAATAGATGATGCCCCTGATGGATCGCATTACGTGCAGCCAGTAACACCTGTAAGTATCCCTCCTGTTTTGACAGCGATAATTCGCCATGCGCTGATTCACCATACTTTGCATACACCGCCGGATTGTTGGAAATGATGTAAGGAGCGTTCATCGTATGGGCCTTGTGTTGTATCTCCCTTTAGCGTTTGTGTTGCAACCAAAGGGAGATTGGCTATCAATTAAAAAACAGTTTGTTCATCAATCGGAGTTTCCAGCGCTTTCAATGCCTTAAGCACCAACTGACGGCGTAGTGCCTTCTCACCTTCTGCATCTAACTTCGGATTCCCCAGCGGGTGAGGTATTGCTACGGCGGGCACAATACGATTTGCCCCAACCGTGAGTGAAATTGGCACCACGGTCGCGATATGAACCACCGGCATGATTTTTTCTATTTCCTTAACCATCGTTGCGCCGCAACGAGTACAAGTGCCTCAGGTTGAGGTAAGTATGGCCGCGGTAACTCCTGCTTTTTGCAGCTGCATCGCGATATCAGCGCCATATTTGCGCGCATTAGCCACGGACGTACCGTTGCCGACGGTGGCGTAAAAATGGGAATACAGTTTGCCAATCGCGCCTTCTTTTTCTAAGTCACGTAATACGTCTACCGGCAACACGCGGTTTGGGTCATCGTTGCAGGCAACCGGATCATATCCCCCGTGAGCGGTTTCATAGGTTTGCGATGTCAGTACAGAAACGCCTTCTAATGAATATTCTCCAAACTTAGATGCGCTTGATGACTCGATGTGATCTGGATTTCCCTTAGGTACGACGCCACCGGAGGTCACTAGCGCAATGGTGGCATGGGGCATATCGGTAACGGGTGGCTGTGGAGGAACACGGTCAAACACCGGCATGGGATATTCGGTTGTAAACGGTTCGCCATGCAGTTTTTTCGTCAGCATCTGAACGGCACGCTGTGCGCCGTTGCTTTGGGCAAAATAATTAATACGCACGCCGCGCGGCAGATAGCCATCTTCCTCTGGGCTACCAAGTTTTCCATCGGTTTCGATATAGCGTTTAATCAAGTTGACCATTGCAGGCAGCGCAGTGCGCATACTAGCTGCGCTATTGCCCGTTTCTACGGCATACATCCAAGGGCGATAAAGTTCGTATCCCGGATTCTCAGGGTATATTCCGCTAATAACCGTGAGGCCCATTTCAGCCGCTATCTGGGCAACTTGCCCACAGGCCATACCATAGCGGCCAGCATTGAATGCAGGGCCTGCAACAACAAGATCAGGTTGATATTGTTCCAGTGCGGCCTGCACAAATTTTTTGCTTTCTTCAAGGTTTTCATTGAAATAGCTGTCGCCACAAATAATAGTTGCGACAATTTGATGATCGTCGGACAACATTTTTTGCATTTGTTGACCGATGGCGATAGGCCCGTCATGAATTTCAGGAGGAAGATTGGCGGCCTCTTCACCGCCTTTCTGACCAAAGAACTGATTGATGTAATGTAAAATACGTAGGCTCATGGCTTTTGCTCCTTATCCACTGTGCGCCGAAAGGGTATGAATACCCAGTTCGCTTGTTGCACCCGTGATAGCCTGCAGTTCAACGGTGATACTGCCATCTTCGTGTAAGCTACCGTCAAATCCCCCGGCAATCATGTTGGCATAAACGTTATGGCCAATAAGATGTTTCATGGGCGGCAGGGTGATGAGCTGGTTGGCATTGCCTGCGGTGACCACCGCGTCACCTGCGGGATGTGCATCCGCGAGTGATTGGCTCTCTCCGCCACGCCCAGCATATTCATCGGTGAGCAACACGGTTTTGATGCCGATAGTTTCAAGCTTGCGACAGTTCATCATTAGGTCGGCATCAGGATTACCAAAACCTTCCTCAGTGATAATGACGCCCTGTAGCCCCATCTGCTCAGCCAGTTTTGCCACCATGTTTGATGAGCGAACTTTGTCACTTAACGTCACATTCTCGTTGGTAACAATAACCCCCATGAAGTTGAGATCTTTCCCGTGGCGTTGATAGAGTGCATCGATGACGGGATTATTTTGGTGGCTATAGGTGGTATTTTTGTCACAGGCAGAGACGCAATTCCCGCTCACAATGGCACCATCCATGGTTTCGGTTGGATACATTAATGTGGGTAAAATATTTTTAACATCAATGCCATAGAAATAAGTGTCGTGGAGTAACCCCTGGCTCTGCAACATATATACGTAACCGACCGCAGGGAGTAAGGGAAATTGCGCCCGCTGTTCAGCAGACGGCAGTGTTTCAAAGAATTGGCTGTGTTCAATGGGGGCATTTTTAACCTGTTCAGCAACCCAGCGCGCAGTTTGTAAGCCGACACGTCGTAGTACTTCTTCGTGTTGGTATTGATTGCAGTGCTCATTCACTTCGATGCGTAGCACCAGATTGGTTAACGTTGAGTAGGGCGTGTAGGCGGCACCAGGGCCGCTCATATCAATAATTCCTTCTTGAAAACCAACAACCTTGCCGGTTGTCACCACCGCAATTCCTTTGAGCGCTAGTGTTTTTCCACCTCCGACCATACTTTCTTCGCCGCTGATAAAGCCGGGAAAACAAGCACCTTCAGAAAGCTTAACTCGCGGTTCAATAACATCTTTGACCGGCATGATGCGAACGTTATCGCCGGGTTTTGCAATCGCGGTTTCCACTTCGATAATGTGTGGATGCAAAGAATAAATAAAGGTCTCGAGGGACTGCTGGTTAATTTGTAGATGAGCGCCTTGTAACTGCGTCTGCTCACCAAACGTTAATTGATCAATATGTATAGTGCCAAGTTCCAGTTTCATCGTTGGCTCCTTAATTCAGAAATGTGCGTAAATGTTTAAGTGCGTCCGCACGATTTTGGTGGTGTATCATCAGCACGGGTCCCGTACAGCCCATGCCTGTTTCTGCATAGATACCCTGCAGCCAAAGACAGCGCTGCGCCTGATCCAACTGCAAAATATCGATTCCATGAATCTCATCATCAACGACGGTTTTCACGGGAGTCGGCACGCTATCCTGTGTGTTTAGCGTGGACGTGCTTGATGGATCGTCAACGACAGCGTTACGGGTTAATAACTGTTCGATACCAACGCGTTGGGCATGCTGCCAACGTGCTTGCCACCGTTTTATGACCTCACGTTGTGCCATTTGGGCGCAGAACTGCATAGCACCGGCAATCGTCGCTATGCCACTGGCTCGTGAGATAATGCAGACTATTGCGTGTTGGTGGGGGCCGAGTCCTACGCCATAGCCGCAGCCCGTGGTTTCAACCTCACCACCGCTCAGGCCAGCACTCCACAGTTTGATGAGCAAATTCCCGGTGAGAGTGTCACAAACCATCACATTCGGGATTGCGCGGATGAGATCATTGCCTCGCATTAAGGCTCCGCCGTCAGCGCGAGAAGAGGCGGCAAAATTGATGGGAAATCCCGTAAGCGCTAGGCGTTGCAGAATGCGCTCAGCGGCAGGGGCACCATCGACATTCAGTATCCCAAGCGTTGGGTGTGAGATGCCTAACGCATCAGCAACAGCCAGACCTGCCAGTGCATTTTTCACCAATGCATCAGCTCGACGAGCGTCACTGCTGCCCGTGGTGCTGGACAAAACCATGCGGCGACCGCTGGCAACGGAGTGGATCTGTGTTGCCGTCGTGGTGCCTAGTGCAAAGTTGTAATGCAGCGTTACCGCGCCATCAATGTCACCGTTAGCCAGCAGTCTTTCCATAATCTGATGAGCTTGAGCCAGCGTGTTCGCATGATGATGGATGGATCCTTCCAGTCCTTCTGGGCCAATAATGACGGGATCAATGTTTCCTAGAACATCGCTAGCGGCTTGCATAAGATCGCTGTTGGGTAACTCACTGCCTAGCGCGGTAAGGGCTATTTTCATCCGTGGGGCTTTGCTGCTTAACGTATCGGCGACATCACGTAAAGCCTGTGAAAAGGAGGTATATGTCATGCTATTCCTCCCGCGCGCTATCTAATGTGTCCGCCACTTTACGCATCGCATCGGCGAGCATGGTGGCCAACGGTTGCCCATCTACAGGGCTGGCTAGATCGTCTACGCCGGTGTTTTTTTCGATCAATACGCTCACGCCGTCAAATTGATTGGTCATACGTCCTAGGAACAGACTTCCTTTGCCAACGACCATAAAGTTTTTAATTTCATTCGCGTGTATGGCGCGTATACCATGCCCAATGTAGGGTATTCCCGACGGAATATGTCCCTGCGTTGGCGCAAATCCCGGCATGCCGTGTTGGCTAACAAAGTTGGGTATCTGTGCGCGTTCAATCCAGCCTTCAAGTACGCTTAAAGCCGCTATCATGCGGTAGTTGGCTTCTGGGACATTGCCTGCACCAGCAGGATCGGTAATTTCAGGGTTTTGCATTTCGACGCTGAATTTATCCACGTCTAGCGATGTCATACCTGCGGCTTTGAGGGGAAGAGAAATCAGTGAAGACATCACGGCCTGTGGTGAAGAGCCGGTGCCGACGGTATGCCGGCCAATCACATGGGTGTTTATCCGTGGACTGATCCCGTCATCTTGACTAATCAGCAGGGCAAAACCGCCGAGCATATCTTCCAGCAGCGGCATTTCATGCTTGATATGGTCGCGTCCGTTCATACCCAGTTTGGCGACAGAGCCACCGGCAATAACTAGCACATGTCGGTAGATCCCACTTTGTACTAACGCAGCAGCATTAATAACAGCATGCACAGGGCCGGCACAAAAACCACGCATATCAATCCCTGTCGCCTTTTGGCAGCCAAGACTCTCTGCGATTGCTTTGGCAAGGTTACCGCCACCGCGCTGATTGATGTCACCAATTGCCTCTTCAGAACATTCGATAACATACTCAACTTGTTCCAGCTGTGGCATGGGGATTTGCCAACCAGCCATGACCGCAGTCGCTTTTGTCACGAGATTTTCCAACATGACATGCGCACTAAGATTAATATCCGTATCGTGCGCGGCTTTAACACACCCAACCAGCGCTTTCCCGAGATAAAGCCCCGCCGCATGATGATTAGCGACCGCGTCATACAGTTCTTCGTCATTGAGTAAAATCGCTTTGTCAAAAATCGGCAGACTCGACATCTTTGGGTGTTGCTCAATCAGTTCAGCGGTGCGGGCAACAAAATCTGGGTGCCATGCGGTTAGTTCAAATGAGTCTACGTAGTTAAGTAGGGCATAGAGCAGCTCTTGAGTGAAGATCTCGCCAGACTCAGCCCGAGCGTTCATTGGTTTGTTGCAAGCACACCACGGCATCGCTATTGCTGATAGCTGCGGTGGCGAAATATTGCCGATGTAGCATTGATTTGGCGGATAGTTGACGGCGTGTTCAAAGTTGCGCAGGTGGTGATTCATCTCATCAAGATATGGGTGAGAAGGTTGTTGCTCCCGTATCTGTTGCGCGGTAGAACCGTGCCAAACCAGCAAATCTGGTGCGTGAGCCAAAATGTAGCCCGTATTCAGAATCACTGCATGTCCCATAAAATACTCCCAATATTGGATGGTGACCCCAACCACGCGAACCTTTGCGCCTGATTCATCCACGCAAAGCCACCGTTCCGGTTGGGGGAACGTCTATTGATTAAGGTACTTACAGTATTGCGCTCGGTATTGGCTCACTTCCGCAACGATAGAATCGATATCGAGAACCATCTCCATCATGCCAACCTGCTGTTGATAAACGTCATTGCTGACGGCCTGTTTAATTTCATCTTCAACGATGTGATAACACAGGAGTCCCAACTGAACTCCAGCCAGAGGGCCTGCAAAAGTCGGATCGCCGTTAGTGACAGTTTCACATGCCAGACCAGATGCCTCAGCTTCTGCGCCACCCAGAATTACGACTAAATCTTGTGGTGGGTATTTTTCTGTCAGTGCTTTAATACGACGCTGATTTTCCAGATCCATTGCTCCGGCGCTGGTTCAGACAAAACATTCCGTTGTGCTGAACACGACCTCTGCGCCTGCCGACTTCACGCAGGCTTCGATTGCAGGGCCTGGCACACCATCTCTATCACCTAGTATTATGATTTTCTTGCTTTTTAAATCCACTTATAACCTCCAGTTGTTGTAAGTAACGCTTAGAGTCAAGGCTTAAAGGTCAATGCAGACCTAAGCCAAAAGTGTTGTTATTGCCTGTTCAATTTGCTCCCGGTCGAGTGTTTCCCCGCTGATATGCTGTATACGCTCGCCATTTCGATAAAAGACGATGGAGGGTAGTCCCATCACTTTCTGCTGCATCGCCAAGCGGCGATTCCCCTGAATATTCAAGCTGCAAAATGTCATTTTGTTGGCGTATTTTTCTGCAAGCTGATGTATATCGGGCATTAGCTCTTTGCATCGGGTGCAGTTTTCGCTCCAAAAATCGACTAAAACAAGTCCGTTAGCGGTCTGTTCAGTGAAGTTATCTTTATTCAATTCAAGCATTGAGTGACTCCTCTAATAACTCGCTGAGTTCTGATTCATTGGGATGTTCGAAACGCCGCGTTTCTTTGCCGCGCTCTAGGCCCACTAGCGTCGGTAGCTGACAAACGTGATAACGGTTAGCTAAACGCTGGTTTTTGTAGGTATCGATCGGGACTAACTGCCAGTGTGAATCATCGTGAGTACGTGATTCGAGCTCAGTCATTAACGCTACGCTTTCAGGTTGCAACGGTGACCAGAACAGTACTAATGAGCATTTTTCTGATTGCAGAATATGGTGCGTCCAAAAATCTTCTTGCTCAATGTATTGACTGGCTGCCACGGCGGCGCTGGCACCATCACCAGCGGCGGTAACGACCTGACGAAGGAATTTCTGACACACATCACCCACGGCGAAAATGCCAGGCAGCAGGGTTTCTTGCTGAGTATTGACTTTGATATAGCCCGCAGAAGTCAGCGGCAATTGTTTTCTGTGCGGTTCAAGCCAATCTGTTTGTGGAACGGTGCCTACAAACATAAATACGCCGTTGGTCTCAACAAGACGAGTGACGCCTGTTTTAACATTTTTAATTTCCACACGCTGTACCAACTCATCGCCGATAATGGCCGTGACCACGCTATTCCAGATAAAATGAATTTTAGGATTCGAGAATGCTTGCTCTTTAGCAATCAGATCCGCATCTAAATGTCCTTCAGCATGAATAACAATGAGCGTAACTTGATTGACATAGCGAGTGAGAAATACCGCTTCTTCAATAGCCGTATTGCCAGAACCAACAACAATAATATCTAGGTCAGTATAAAAGTCGGCATCACAGGTTGCACAATAAGAAACACCGCGCCCCGCAAATTCTTTTTCTCCGGGAATACCTAATGTGCGTGGCCGAGTACCTGTGGCAATAATAACGGCTTTGCTGATAATGCTTGCACCGTCTTTAAGTTTGAGGACCTTTTCTTGTCCATCCTTATTAAGGCTGAGTGATATCACTTTGCCTAGTTGAAATTTAGCGCCGAAGTGAACGGCATGTTGATGGAATTTATCCATCAAACCATGACCACTGTCTTGCAATATACCAGGATAATTTTCTAACTCAGCGGTGGTACTACATTGGCCACCCATTTGGCGTTTTTCTTCAATGACCAATGTTTTTAAACGGGCTCTTGCAGCATAAATCGCCGCACTAAGTCCTGCTGGGCCACCACCAATAATAACGATGTCATACTGTGTTATGACGTCAGGTTTTTGATTCATAGAGACTCCTGTATTGGCTGAGCAAATTGAGGTAGATGCCATGAGCACAGCACAAACTGGGAGTGGTTTTTATTGGTATTATTGAATGATGGGTAGCGATATAAATATCGTGAAAAATCAAGGTTAATTACTGCGCCGCAGTAGGATAGGGTAAGTCAGCGAAGTGTTTTTAGCAGGGAATATAACGTGTTAAATAACATCATCGACTCCAGAAAGTTAGTGCTCAACGCCAAGGCATGGTTAGTTGTATGCTTTAAATATAATTGCTTAGCTAAGGTTAAACTGTGATGAGTGTTAGCTAAAATAATTGATTTTTTTAATACTTATCTTTTTGTGATTTAGATCAATCTAACATTTACTTATAGAACTCATCAATAACTCGTTGATGGTTTGTTGTTATACGATTTTTCTTACATCGTGATTTTATGTATTAACTTATTTAAAATGCACAAAATTACCCATCTTCGCTATTAAAACTCGGGTCGGATATATGTGTATTTATGGATATGGTCACATATTTTTATTGGAAATAGGGTGTATATTTTTATAGTTCATACAATCTCCGCACTTCAGATACCAGAATGGAGAATGGGTATCATGATTCTACAGCGCTATATCTATAACCATCTCATCACAGAACAATGACGCTATATTAATGACTGTGGTGCAGTCTCTCTACCCAGCCTAAAAACCGCTTTATTGCAGGTAACTTTTGTACAGCCTAAATCTGTATTATCCCACTTAATTTTCAATAACCTACCTATCAGCATAAGACTTCGCATCGGCGTAGTGCCGATCGTGAGTTTTTTTCAATTATCCTTCGCATCCATAAATATTAGGTGTTTATTATGAATGAGTTAGAGATCATCATCAATTCCATTAATAAAATCTTATGGGACTATTTATTGATTGTACTCCTTTGCGGTATAGGTGTTTATTACACGATCCGTTTACGATTTATACAAATCAGCCGTTTTAAAGTTGGGATTATCAGCCTTTTTAGAGGTGTCTCGCTATCAGGAGAAAAAGCGGGGAAGTCTGGCATGAGTTCCTTTCAAGCCGTGGCGACTGCCATCGCAGGGCAGGTGGGGACAGGCAATTTGGCTGGACCCGCAACCGCAATAATGGCGGGTGGGCCTGGTGCGATTTTTTGGATGTGGGTTTCCTCATTTTTAGGCATGTCGACTATTTATGCTGAAGCTATATTGGCGCAGAAATTTAAATCTACCGATCGCAACGGGCAAGCTGTAGGGGGGCCTGCTTATTACATCGAGCATGGATTGAAAATGAAATGGTTAGCGATAATTTTTGCCGTACTCAATATTCTGGCTTTAGGCCTTGTTGGTAATATGGTGCAATCTAACTCTATTGCGAATGCTTTTCATCTCTCCTTTGGCATCAGTACCTGGATTGTGGGATTGTGCATCGCGATACTCGTTGGCTTGGTTGTGGTGGGAGGACTGCACTATATTGCAGCATTAAATGAAAAACTCGTGCCGCTGAAAGCAACGGTTTATGTGATTGGGGCCGTGCTTATTTTATTGCTTAACTATAACTATGTGTTTCCTGCATTACATATGATTGTCGTTGCTGCGTTTAATCCGCAGGCCGCACTAGGTGGTGCGATTGGAGTTTCAATTCAGCAGGCTGCACGTTTTGGTATTGCTCGCGGATTGTTCTCGAATGAAGCGGGAATGGGTTCCACACCACATGCTCATGCCGTAGCAAAAGTTAAAAATCCAGAGGATCAGGCATTCATTGCCATGACAGGGGTGTTTACCGTCTGCGTGATCGTAACATTAACCGGATTGGCGATAGTCAGCACTGGGCTGAAAATGTTGGATTTACAAGGACTACCGGTATCAGAGTTTTTACCGTTCATGGGGAAACATGGGACAGGTATCGCAGTAACGCAATATGCGTATACGCTGATTTTTGGCTATTGGGGTGGGGTGTTTATCACTGTTTCCCTGATGTTTTTCGCTTTCTCTACGATTATTGGTTGGTACTACTACGCAGAAACTAATATTCGCTATCTTTTTGGCTCCCCGTTATCACTGCGTATATTTCAAGCCTTAATGCTGTGCGCGCTGTTTGGCTCATCTGTGTTTAAGGTCGATCTGATTTGGAATATGGCAGATACGTTTAATGGCCTGATGGTTTTGCCTAACGTTGTAGCGCTAGCGCTGCTTTCACCAATTGTGATTAAGTACACCGAAACTCATGTTTACTTGCGTCAGCCATAACCAAGTCATCATGATAATGTCAGCGATGAGACAGGCATCAAGATTGATAAAACCCATGAGAATTGATTTCAGTATTGGTAGCGCTCTGTAAATTCTAGGCGGTTGATGTACCCATACTTTTTTAGATTTCACAGAGCGCCGCCAAAATCTAATCTACTGATTTCGAGGGTCAGCGAGGCTAAGTTAAACGAAATAAGTATGCAACAAGGAGCAAATGAGTGAGGGGTAGGGAAATGCTGTTTGGATGCCTTATCAGTCAGATACTCAATTTAACATAATATACATTATACGAACCATAGTAAGGATAGGTAGAATTTAAAGGTTTTTGGCCATGGTTGGACTCATCTGCTAATACGCCGCCGGCGTACCTAACCCGACAAATTTTCGGGCACATTCTTCGAGCCTAATGATAAATGTAAGTTAAGCTGTTGAGCTGAGGTTCAGAGCAAGGCTGCTCAAAATCGTTACAATAGTGACACCATCACCAATAGGAGCTTATCAATATGTATGAATCAAAAAATATGCCCGTGATTTCACTTGGTGCGTTTTTAAAACGTCTCTCACTACATTTTGGTGGCGCTCTTGTTCTAATAATCACTACATTACTTATTGGCGTCGTAGGACACATGGTTTTTGATACCAATATCAATTGGCATGATGCGACATTAAACAGCGCGTTTATCGCCAATGGCATTGGCCCATATTTTATTCCTCAAAGCTTAGCCGGAAAGGTCTTCTTTGCGTTTTATGGGATGTTTACCAGCCTAGTATTTATGACAACCTTAGGATTAGTGCTGGCACCTATTGCTCATCGGATATTGCATCAGTTTCACTTGGATGCTGAAAATTAAGCAATATCTAACAAGAAACCCAATCTGATGATTGGGCCTCTTCATTCAAGAACGCTCTATCCGTATATCATCAATCCTTCTTCGCTTTGTTGGCAAAGAAAATGTCAGACTGAATATCTTTGGTGCGGATGGTGAAAATTTCATTGGTAAGATCTTCGGTAAGTTTCTCTGCATCTGCCATGACACGAAGATTGAAATCATTTAGCATTTTATCGGCTGCGGCCTTATCTGTTTTCGCCAATTTTAGATATTGTGCCTCAGTTTCTTTTTGTTGATCCGCAACTTTCGCTTCCCAGTCTAGATATGCTTTCTGGACGACCGGCGCAAGTTTCGGGTAATCCGTCATGACCAATGTTTGTAGTTTGCGATACTTCCAGTAGATCGACTGGCTGTCAGCGTGGTCCGAGCCGGTGGCATAATTAGCAGGGAAAGACGTCAGCCCACTGTAATAAGGAACAAACGCCGTTAGGTCAGCCATTCCTAATCCCACATAAGTCACTTCACCGATTTCTTTTGGTAACTCGGGGCGTACCTGCATCACATGTGCTTCATAGGTTCTGAATACGCTGATTGGTCGCCACTCTTCCTTACCATTTAGCCCGTTCGAATACGGATCGTGTTTGGTGCCTTGGTAGTGATTACGCAGAATGGCTTTAACTTCATCAAGCGTAACTTTCTTTTCTGGTGTTAGGAAAACCGGAGACTGTCGCCCTTCTGCCATAACTTGCTTAACCGACGGGTTTAGCTGTTTCTGTATTGTCCAAACACGCGGATCGTTATAAGTCCGGTCGCGCTCATCATCGCGGGTGTAGGCTTTAGAGAAATTAAATTTGCCGTCTGTTTTAGGCTGATAAAGCCCCTTTTCTACTGCAAATTCAACCAGATTCTTTGACCCCATAACGTTAGGATCTTTAGGGTCATAGTTTTGTAATCGTCCTTGGTTGGCGGTAGCAAAGTATTGATTATTCGGCACTCGCTGTGCCATCCACTGATGGCCAGACCCCGTTTCTAAATACCACAATTCTTTCTCATCTACCACGGCAACGCCAAATCCCTCACCTGCCCCTTTGGTTTCAATAATATGCCCCAGTAACTTCACCGCCTCGCGTGCAGTTTTGGTTTGTGACAGCAAAATATCCGGGATATCGTCCTCAGTAATCCCTGTTTCTTCAACATAAGGGTCAAAAGCAAGCGCTTTAGGTGATGCGAATATAGACTCGGTTCCGCTCACGCCAACACCGGCTTCATTAAATCCAGTCGCGCCATGCAGCTGTGTTTTCCAATTAGGCACCGTTGTATAACGTAATGAATCTTTCGGTAAAGGATAGGTAAAATCATTCGCACCATTATGTGCTTTAGTACTGTATACCCCTGTCTGATTCTGTTTTGCAGGATGAATAACAAAGTGCTGCGCCTTTAATGCATCACTATCCGCACTACGTGCAATAATAATAGAACCATCTGCCGTGGCCTCATTGCCCGCTAAAAATGTCGTGCAGGTAAAACCCGTTGAGATTAATGCCATATTAATGGATAAAGCAATCGCGCACTTTTTCAAAGAATACATTCCTATTCCTTATTTTCCTGGTTTAATTAATTACCCTTTGCTATCAATCATGCTGATGCGCAGGAAAGTTCATGTAATTAAATAAGGGTAGCAATGAGTGGGATGCGATTACCGTGACAATGCTCCCAAGGCGATTGAGCAACCTTAGGATTATGCACACATTTTTAGAGAGGTAGGCTCTTTTGCAGATATAAATATAAGGTGATCAGTTTAAGATCATGACTACGTTTTGTAAGTCATTGAGGAAAGTCACATATTGACTATTGGTAATAATTTTTTTGCTGCTCAGCACCACTAATTCATGGTCGTTAATCTCTGAATGATAGCTTGGATGAGTATGGGAATAGCTGTTTTCAACAAACCCAAGACTTTGGTAGAAACGTAAACGCCTATTCGCAATTTCGGTCGTCAACGGATCTATTTCTAAGATTGTCTGCGGGGGTTGAGACATAAAACATTCTAGAACTTTTTTGCCATATCCCTGAGAGCGCAAGCTTGGATTAATTGCCAGATGCTCGATATAGACATAGTCTTTAAACTTCCAATATCCAATAAACCCAACAAATACATTATCATGATGCCAAGCATTTAGATGGTATTTCTGGTTATCAAGCGCTGCCTGCTTCGCCCTTTCATCTCGCTTTTCATGATAAGGAAAAGCACTTTCATAGAGTTCATCTACACTTTTATAAAGTGGGTTGTCCATTTTTCCTATGCGCGTAATGCTAAACATCGATATCCTTCTTCCTCTAGAAACAATCGAGGGCGATACACCACGTTTTCTTGATGTGCCGCCCTCGTAGGTTAATTCTAATTTACCGTTAAGCCGCTTGCTTCTCTTTTATATTACGGATAAGTCCCTTGCACAATACAATTCCGCTACCGATCAAACCACCTAGTAATACGGATAGGATTAATATTAACGATTTTTTCGGTGCGTCTTTCATGACTGGCAATGACGGCTGTTGTGAGAATGAAAATGCTTCGAATTTATCATTACCGCTATCGCTAAGTTTAATCTCGCGCAGCGCTTGTAATGTTTCTCGGTTAGAGTAATAGCTATCACTTAAATACAACGGCCAAGAAGTTTCATTGGCAATAATTGTTTTTAACGCAGGCTCACCCAGCATAAATAGCATTTCATCAGAAAGTCCGGTGACCTCTTTGACAGCTACGCTCTTAGTGTTTGTAGCTTCTGCAACTTTCAATGCTTCCGATAAGGCATTTAAGCGACGTGCTTTTTTCTCCTCAGCCGTTTTTACCTGAGAATCTAATGCAGTATTAATGGCCTGCATTCTCACTGCCAATGCCTTCTCAGCATTTGAATAAAAGCTGCTGGAAGTTTGCTTGTTAACTTTATTTAAAATGGTAACCAATGATTTCTGTGCGTCCTTCGCCGTTTCAGCGCTAAAGCTCACGGTAAATGAATCTCTGCTCCCGGAGGTTGTCGGCTTAATCTCCAAGGGTTTTTCTGGCAGAAACGTCAGTGTTTCAGCTGAAACACGGGATACAAAGTTAGCAAACACATCATTGCTTATATCTTTGCTATTGCTAGGGTCAATAACGGCCACAGCCGTAGGATAATCCGCCAGCTGGCCTAGCTGCGGAGGCGTAATAATCGCTGTCGATGTCCATTTCTCTTTTGCAACGGCTAGATATCCAATAGCCAAAACGATCGCAATACAAACAGCCGCAATGATTGTTTTCTTTCCGTTCCATAACTGTAATAGCAGGTCAAGCAGATCAATCTCATCAGTACCGTTTTTTTGCTCAAGACTCATAGGATTTCCCATACAAACTCATAATTACATTAGCTGACATTGCTCTTAAACAAATAATATATCGCCATTTCAATTTAAAGCGATTGTTATATCGTGTACGTATATGAATGGCGATAGTACTAAATCTGCAACCGGTTCTCAATGGAATAACTCCCTGTTCTGCCTATATTTTGGCTAGGAATGTTCCGTATTTTCAAGTATAGATGCACGTCATTATCCTGCCCCGTGTCATGGCAATTTAGCTCGCTTCTGGTAGATTGAAAGGCCTGTTCTTTCGCTAAATTAACGAGGCAATTGAGTATGAATATATTTGTAACCGGAGCCACCGCTGGATTCGGTGAGGCGATAACGCGCAAATTTATCAAGAACGGACATTCGGTGATTGCGACCGGTCGTCGTTTAAGCCGTCTCGAAACGTTGAAAGACGAATTGGGTGATGCATTAACTATCGTGCAACTCGACGTTCGCAACCGAGCGGCCATACAGCAGGCGTTAGAGAGTCTTCCGGCAGAGAAACGTAGTATCGATGTTTTAGTTAACAATGCGGGGTTAGCTTTAGGTTTAGAGCCTGCACATAAAGCAAATGTTGATGATTGGGACACCATGATCGACACGAATGCCAAAGGTTTGGTTAACATGACTAGGGCTATTTTGCCCAATATGGTTGAACGCAACGTCGGTCATATTATTAATATCGGCTCGACGGCAGCTAACTGGCCATACGCCGGTGGCAATGTGTACGGTGCGACAAAAGCGTTTGTTAAGCAATTTAGTCTTGGTTTGCGTGCAGACCTACACGGAACCCAAGTGCGGGTTAGCGATATCGAACCTGGACTGGTCGGCGGTACCGAGTTTTCAAACGTTCGTTTTAAAGGCGATGATGAGCGCGTAGGGAAAACATACGAGAATGCCAATGCATTAAGCGCAGATGATATTGCTGAAGCCGTGTATTGGGTCGCTACTCTGCCTCCACACGTCAACATCAATACCATTGAAATGATGCCGGTCAGTCAGTCTTTTGCCCCGCTGTCAGTCTACCGCGGCTAAATTTCACGACATTGTAAACTTCTGTTTTCGCACTAAACCGTACTGAAACCAACATTTTCGCAAACTATCAGCGGAACTGACGGAGTGCTATAGTGTCTTCATATCGAGAATGATGGCCTGAAAGACGGTTATTGTGAAAAGAGGATAGCGAATTGAAACTGAATAAATTGCAACTGAATAAATTGCAAATGGCCGCTCGATGGCTGCCTTTAGCCGTAGCGATCATGATCGGTGGCTGGCAGGCCACGGCTTTAGCCGATTCTTGTGCGTCAGGCAGCACCTGTGTCTTTGGCTCTAGCGGCGGCCAGGATAACTCCCTGACAAAAGAAGATGCTCGTCAGCAGAAAGAACAATGGGACGATACCCGCTCTCTGCGCAATAAAGTTAATACCCGCGTTGAGAAGCAGTTCGACAAGTTCGACACAGCTGTAGATTTGCAAGACTCATGTGAAAAAAGCCTAAACGTTAATGCGTACTGGGAACCGAATACCCAACGTTGTTTAGATAGAAATACCGGACGACCGCTTAATCCATAAGCATTAAGTTTAAACGCTTTTGCAAGGATCCTTGGAGGATATTTCATGAAGAAATTATTGCTTGGCATCATGCTGTTGAGTGCTATTCCACTGGCTGCGCAGGCTTCCTGTGAGACAGTCAAAGCAGATATTAGCCAAAAAATCATCAAAAATGGCGTACCTGAGTCTGGCTTTACGTTGGACGTTGTGCCGAACGATCAGGCTGAAGCAAGCGGTGGTCAGGTTGTGGGTCACTGCGAAAATGACACGCAGAAGATCATCTATCAGCGCACTAGCGGCGCTGAAGACGACAGCGCGCCAGCACCGGCTACTCACTAATTATCAGCGTTATCTCGAAACGGCTGCCTCATGGCAGCCTTTTTTGTCCCTAGCATTCGCCATCAAATTCCACGCAGGTCTCACTTTCAGGCTTTAATTTTGCCGGAATGAGCCACGCAGTGACTAAAGCAAACAACGACAATATTGCCGCGACGATAAACACCCAATGGATAGATGCCGCCACCTGAGTCGTTAAATTGACCATATTGCCATCTGGCTGTATGCCACTCTGGTGCATGCTCATGAGTTTCTGGACCGGATCATGGATATCCGGCAAGCGCCAATCGAGGTTGAGATTGAGCGTCGCACCTAAAATGGCAGTGCCAAGCGCTGAACCTAGCATACGGGTGAACACCGTTGATGCGGTGCAATTCCTCGCATATTAGCGGGCGCAACATTCTGTACCGAAACCAGAAATGTGGTATTGGTCATCCCCATACCGCAGCCAATCACAAAGGCAGCCACTCTCCCCCATAGCAAGCCACTATCCGGCTGCTGCATGAGTAAAATGAAGCTTCCGGCGATAAGCAGAAAGCTGCCTAACATTGCTGTCGTACGATAGGACGTTAGCGACATCATCCGCCCGCTAAGGGTACTAGCCAACGGCCAGCCGATTGACATCATGGCTAACGTGGTGCCCGCCTCTAACGGCGTTCCCCCCATCACGCCCTGCACAAACGTAGGCAGAAATGCGGCAACGCCCATCATGGATGCGCCGACAATAAGCCCGCCAATATTACCCGCGACGATCACGTTATTCCGCCAGAGCGCCAACGGGAATAAGGGCTCGGGGGCTTTTTTCTCTTGCCGTAGCAGAAAATAAGCTGCGACGACAAAGAGTAATAGCAATGGGAACACCCAGTACTTCAGTATATCGGCCTGTAAGAGCGCAACCAGCAACGAGGCCACCGCTATAGTTAGCCAACACGTACCGGCAAAATCGATAGGATGCTGCCGTGGATGTACCGTTTCGGGGAAATAGCGCCACAGCAGATACATCGCCGTGATACCAATAGGAACGTTAACCCAGAAAACCAGTGCCTAGTTGAAGTGCTGAACAATAAACGCCCCCATCAACGGGCCTACGATAGCCGATACGCCCCAGACGCTAGAGAGATAACCCTGTATTTTTGGACGTTCCGCCGGTGAATAGATATCTGCAACGATGGTGAATGCAATCGGGGTGATCGCCCCTGCGCCCATCCCCTGAATCGCACGGAAAACGATCATCCACAGCATATTGTGAGAAAAACCGCACAGCACCGAACCCAATAAAAAAAGCGAGGCGCCGATATAGAACATCCGCTTGCGACCATAAAGATCGGCGAGTCGACCATAGATAGGAATTGAAATGGCCTGTGTTAATAGATATGCAGCAAATACCCAGCCCAGCAGTGAGAAACCGCCTAAGTCACCAATAATCGTGGGCATGGCCGTCGACACTATCGTTACCTCAATAGCCGCCATAAAGGTCGCTAACATACACGCGGTTAGCACAATGCCTCGATGTAAATATTGCTGTTCTACCTGCTCAACCATGCTGCCTCGCGAAAAAGCGAATAGAAATTTAGCTCAACACCTTACCATGAATATCTAGGCTAATAGTGTGAACTCTCGAAGAGAGAATAGGACTGAGATGAATACAAAAGTGACATTGTCACCTATAAGCTAAAATGATTTTTGATTGATTGCTGTTTCCTATCTCAATGATAGGCGCTACCGGCCCCTATCATTGATGATTGTCAACAAACACACGGGATACAACACGCACCATGGATAAGCCAAATTTTGGCCCTCTGAGGGTTGTGTACCCAGCGTTGGCGCAGCCCGAATTCATGCTCTGAAATGGAGTTTTAACATGAAAAAAATAACAAAACTTTTGGGAATTGCAGCCACTGTCGGTGTTGTTGGCTATTTAGGTCTAGTGGGATATGTCTATTACCATGATAAGCAACGAATTACGATGCCCGATCAGACTTCGCTTTTGCCACAAAATGCGGCAATACTGAAAACCCTGAGTGAGAAAGGCTGTGATTACTGCCACACCCCATCGGCACAGCTTCCGTTTTATTCACAACTTCCCATTGCTAAGCAACTGATGGAATATGACATCAATCTTGGCTACAAATCCTTTGATCTCACTCCTATTCGCAATAGCCTCATTAATAATACTCGCCCTCAACAGGGAGACATGACTAAAGTGGAATGGGTCATGCAGCACGACACCATGCCGCCGACTCGTTACACCGCGCTACACTGGGCTGGCGCTCTGAGTGATGAAGAGCGCTCCGGTATTTTGAACTGGGTGAAAGAACAGCGCATAAAATACTATGCCGCGAAAGATATGGCTCCGGCATTAATGAATGAACCCGTTCAGCCATTGCCACGTACCCTTCCCGTTCAGGCTGATAAAGTGGCATTGGGTTTCCGCTTGTACCACGACCCGCGTTTGTCTGGCGATAATTCCATTGCTTGCGTTCATTGCCATCAGTTAGGGGCCGGCGGCGCTGATGGCCGACAAACCTCCATTGGCGTAGGCGGTGAAGTTGGCCCAATCAATGCGCCAACGGTATTTAACGCGGTGTTTAACATTGAGCAATTCTGGGATGGCAGAGCACCAGATTTACAAAAACAGGCTGGTGGCCCGCCGCTTAACCCAATCGAAATGGCGTCCAAGTCATGGGATGAAATCACTGGCAAGCTCAACCAAGATTCTCTTTTCAAACAGCAATTTACAGCGGTTTACTCCGAAGGCTTTACCGGTGATACCATCACCGATGCGATTGCCGAATTCGAGAAAACGCTCATTACACCGGACAGTCCGTTTGACCGCTACCTTCGCGGCGATGATAAAGCGCTAACCGCCCAGCAAATGCATGGATATCAGCTGTTTAAAGATAATAAATGTGCTACCTGCCATACGGGGAAAATACTCGGCGGTCAGGCTTTTGAACCTCTAGGGCTGAAGCAGAACTTTGCTTTTGGCAAGGTGACCAGCGCGGATATTGGCCGACTTAATGTGACTCAAGGGGAACGCGATCGTTTCCGGCAGAAAGTGCCAACGCTGCGCAATGTTGCTCTGACGGCACCTTATTTCCATCGTGGTGACGTACCAACGCTGGATGAAGCAGTGAAGCTGATGCTGAAATATCAGGTTGGAACCTCGTTACCACAGAAAGACGTGGATGATATTGTGGCGTTCCTTGAGTCGCTAAACGGCGTTTATACCCCTTATCCCATTCATTAATCATCTCTAGGCGCCGCATTTTTGCGGCGCGGTTTCTTCCTGCTGTTAAAACCCTTAAACTGCTAGCTCTTTTATGCCTTAGCACGACGCAGAGCGTGCTTCTTTTTTGCTAACCCGCGGCTAAACATGACTTCACCACGCATGAAACGTCTGATTCATATGCAACATTATCAACTGATGCTGCGCCGCTTAGCCATTGCGATGATTTTGGGGATCGCTGCAGCCACCGTTGTTTGGCTATTTCATCAATCGATGTTGAAACTCGAATGGTTATTCTTAGGCAGTCGCGGGGGAAGTCTGGTGGCCGCCGCGGCCGAGTTGCCATTATGGAGACGTTTGCTAACGCCTGCTTTAGGCGGGCTGGTTGCGGGTTCCATACTGTGGCTATTTCAGAAATATCAACACCAACGACCATCCGCCCCGACAGATTACATGGAAGCCTTCGACGCAGGCGATGGCCGTTTAGATATCTCCGCCAGCCTTGTCAAAAGCTTAGCCTCTCTAATTGTGGTATCGAGCGGAAGTGCTATCGGTCGCGAAGGCGCAATGATCCTGCTCGCGGCCCTGTTTGCATCGGTTTTTGCTCGGTTGTTTACACCCCCAAAGGAATGGAAATTGTGGGTTGCCTGTGGCGCCGCCGCTGGGATGGCTAGCGCCTACCACGCGCCTTTAGCGGGGAGTTTATTTATTGCGGAGATCCTTTTTGGATCGCTAATCCTCGCCTCTCTTGGCCCGGTGGTGATCGCTGCGGTCAGTGCTCTGCTGATGAGTAATCTGCTTAACGGTGGGCAAGAAACCCTGTATCAGGTACAAATTCTGGTCGCACCGTGGCCAGTACAGTATTTATTGATGGCGTTGATGGGTGTGGTAGCAGGCTTTGCGGGGCCACTATTTCTTTCATTAATGCAATACAGTAGCCATTTCTTTCAACACCTACGCCTTCCTCCGCCGCTGCAGCTCGCGCTTGGTGGTCTGATCGTCGGTGGATTATCAATCATTTTTCCCGAGGTTTGGGGAAATGGTTACAGCGTAGTGCAATCGTTACTCTCTGCCCCGCCGGGTGCCTTACTCATTGGGGCGATTTTGCTGTGTAAACTGGTTGCGATACTGGCCAGCAGTGGCTCAGGCGCTCCCGGAGGTGTATTTACCCCAACGCTGTTTATCGGCGCCGCGCTAGGTGCTTTTGTCGGGCAACTATTTGCGCACTGGCCGGGAATGGGCGAACACATTGCACTATTGATGGCGCTGACCGGCATGGCAACGCTGTTGGCTGCAACCACGCATGCGCCGGTGATGTCTGCGCTCATGGTGTTTGAGATGACGGGAGAATATACGTTGCTACCGGGATTATTGCTGGCCTGCGTGATGGCAACAACCCTGTCACGCTGGCTGCGGACAGGGTCAGTTTACGGCAAATAGGCGGCACTATTTGAGAGGAGAAAGATCGATATACTTAGACAGATCTTTTTCCTCTGGACGGAACAGGTAAGGGATTTCGCCTAGCTGTGGCCCAGGCAACTTTTGGCGTAACGCTTCTAACGTTTCAGCATAATGCGAAAGCCCAGGGTTAATTCGGTTTGCGATCCAACCGGCAAAGGGTAAACCATCATTAATGATGGCCTGCACAGTCAGAATG
This sequence comes from Hafnia alvei, assembly GCF_900095695.1. GTDB lineage: Bacteria > Pseudomonadota > Gammaproteobacteria > Enterobacterales > Enterobacteriaceae > Hafnia > Hafnia alvei_B. Next base: position 117,763 of record NZ_FMIQ01000081.1, read on the forward strand.
GCGTGGCTGATGCAACCAAGCTTAATACCGACGACCAGAATCACGGCCAGTTGCTCTTGCACAACCCATTCAGACAATGGGCGCAAATCGTGCATTAAAACACGCCAGCCGCCGGTCCCCTCAACCACTAAATGCGCTGATTTACCGCTTAGGTTTTGCAGCCCGCGGCTCATCAAACTGTAATCCAATGGCTCGCCGGTATAGGCGTTCGCAATTTCTTCCTGCAACGTTATCGGGTTTACTTCATCATAATTCAATGGGATAGAAGAAGACGCCTGCAATGTTAACGCATCTTTATTACGCAGTCCTTGCGGGGTTTCTTCACTACCGACGGCGATAGGCTTGTAGCCTACAGCAGTAGCACCAGAAGCATGGATGGATTGCAGTAACGCACGAGAAACGACGGTTTTACCGACTTCAGTGTCTGTTCCTGTGACAAAAACACGCTTTAACATGAATGATACTCCGGAGAATCTCCGATAAAAAAAACCAAAAAATTGGCGGAACGACAATTTCCTTCCGCCATCAACAATAATGAAAAGTCTAGGCGAAGCGGTAAAGCTGCAGCTTGCGTTAGCTCAATATTTTGTTTAACGAGGTGACAATTTCATGAAAAACCGGCATCTGTACCAAATTAGAGGTATGAATTAGAAAGGAATTTAGCCAAATACGTGCAGTTCCTACTAGCCCTGCAGCAGCTGAACCAACAATGAACCATTGTAAAGTGCTTCTTTGACTAATGCGGCCGCAGGCATGGTGCCATTATTGCGAAAGCGCGTAGCCTCAACGCTCAGCCCCTGCGCATAATAAGGTAAAGACTGTTGCTGAATTGCCGCATTGATAGAGGGAAAGAGAACCGCACTGGCTTGATTAAGCGGTGAACCAATCAGGATTTTTTCGGGGTTAAACAGGTTCACCATAATGGCGAGAATTCGTCCCACGTTGTTACCCACGCTGCTGATAATATCCTTCGACAGCTGATCGCCCTGCATAGCGGCCTGACAGATAGCATCAATTGTGATCGGCGCGTTATGCAGCAAAGACGATGGCGAAAGCGGTAACCGCTGCTCGGCTAATTCAAGAATATGCCCAAGCCCTGCAACCGTCTCCAAACAGCCATGATTACCGCAATAACACTGCTTGCCATAAGGATCGACCTGCGTATGACCAATCTCCACCACGCTATGACGACCACCGTTTAACAAGCGACCATCGGTAATCACACCGGCACCCACATCATGATCGATAACTACCTGCAGCATATTTCTACAGTTTTCACCGGCACCGAACAGCGATTCTGCCATCGTCCATGCGCAGATATCGTGCTGAAGAAACACCGGTAGGCCGGTATGCTGTTCCAACTCGACGCCCAGCGGCATATCACACACATCGGCATAAAAAGGCATGCGATGAACCATACCCTTCGCCGAATTAATCAATCCGGGAAGCGTAATGGCGATTGCCGTTAGTCGCTCTAGCTGATGCTGATGGCGGATAAAGAACTGATCAATTTCATTGATGATACGTTCTAGCAATGGTTGGTCTGCCTGTGCAGGCAATTCAACGTCTTCTTCAGCCACTAATTTACTGCTGAGGTCGCGCAGCGCCAGCGTCATCACACCATGACCCACACGAACGCAGAGATAATGCCAAGCCACAGTGTCGAGAATTAGGCCGACGGCAGGACGTCCACGACTGCCAACGTCTTGAAATTCGGTTTCTTGCACCAGATGCGCTTCAAGCAGTTCACGCACAATTTTAGTGATGCTTGCGGGCGCAAGCTGTGCGCGTTTAGAGAGTTCAATGCGGGAAATTTGGCCATGCTGATCAATAAGACGGTATACCGCCCCAGCATTTATCTGCTTGATTTGATCAATATGTCCCGGCTGGCTTTCAGCTATCACCGACCTACTCCCGCTTATTTTTCGCGCTTCTAAATAAATATTAACGCTATGGTGTCGGTTTTGAGTAAACCCGTCAACTATTTGATTCGTTATGTGATTTAGTGCACAAATAAGCCCAGCAATGGTCGATTTTAGCAGCGATTATTTATCTATGGTTGAGCAATCATTAAATTTATCAATGCCGTTGCCTGTGCGCTCAAAGGCCTATTTTTACTGTACGCTAACCAGACCTCCGTAAATGCTGTTTCCTCATCTAAGTATCTATAGCAAACACCATCCACCTTAATTCGCGTAAACGACGCGGGTAAAATAGACACCCCAAGCCCTGCGGATACCAACCCGACAATCGTCATCGCTTCCCCCACTTCTTGCGTGATATACGGTGTGATCCCCGCATTTTTCAGCAGCGTTAATATTTCATCGTGCAGTGCCGTTCCCACTTCTCTAGAAAAAAAGACAAAGGGCTGATTCGCCAAATCGCTAAACTTCAATCGCTCTCGCCCAGACGTTGCCAAAGGGTGATTCTGGTGTAATACCGCAACCAAAGGCTCACGCAGCAAAAGTTGATGAGTCAGCGTTTCGGGTAATCGCGTGTTACGCATCACGCCAATGTCGAGCTTTCCCTCTAACAGCGGCTCAATCTGCTGCTTAGTGTTCACCTCGCGCATTTGCATGTGAACCAAAGGAAAACGCTGCCGAAAAATAAACAGACTGCTAGCAACCAAACTGATAAAAGGAGCGGATGAGGTAAAGCCAATCTTCAAATTACCTAATTCACCTCGATGTGCTCGCGCGGCATTTTCTGCAGCCTGCGAAAGATGCTCCACAATTTCGTAGCACTCTTTTAGGAAGAGTTCTCCTGCTTGCGTGAGGCTGACATTTCGGTTGTTTCTTTCTAAAAGCCTAGCGCCAACCTCAACTTCAAGCGCCTGAATTTGTTGGCTCAATGGCGGCTGAGAGATATTTAAACGCTCTGCTGCACGTCCAAAATGACACTCTTCAGCAACGGCAATAAAGTATTTGAGATGTCTAATTTCTATACGCATAGGCTAATTAATATCTTAAACGTCTTATTTTCATTTATTAATATATTAGACAATATATTCGGGGATACCTATGCTGAATTTATATCAGCCATTGTGACCTGCCGCACATAATATGGGCAAGCAGAGCTGATGAACCGTTTTACCCGATATTTTCGGTAAGGATACAGATTGGAAATCCCTCCGGCAGAAACAATGCCGCCTCGCATTGATTCAACCTCAAATGCGCCTGTTGTGTCGCCTGTAGCACCAACGCGCCGCGCGCTAAACAAACTTCCGTATATTGAACGTGGCCAACCCCAGTTTATCCGCGTGACTCTGGCGCTATTCTCCGCAGGCCTGGCAACCTTTGCCCTGCTTTACTGTGTGCAACCGATTCTTCCTGTTCTATCGCACGATTTTGGTATTTCGCCGGCCAGCAGTAGCCTGTCACTTTCGGTCTCCACAGGGCTGCTTGCCGTCGGCCTGATGTTCACGGGCCCGCTATCAGACGCCATTGGGCGCAAGCAGGTGATGGTTACCGCGCTATTGATGGCAGCAATATGCACATTAATTTGTTCAATGATGACCAGCTGGCACGGTATTTTAGTGATGCGCGCGCTGGTTGGACTTTCCTTAAGCGGCGTTGCCGCAGTGGCCATGACCTATCTCAGCGAGGAGATAGATCCTGCCGTAGTCGCATTTTCGATGGGGCTGTACATCAGCGGTAACTCGATTGGTGGAATGAGCGGTCGTTTAGTCAGCGGCGTTCTGACTGATTTCTTCTCTTGGCGTATCGCGGTGGCAATTATTGGTTTGTTTGCCCTCGCCGCCGCGTTTATGTTTTGGAAAATCCTGCCAGCGTCGAAACACTTCAGGGCCACGCCCCTCCGCCCTAGGACATTGTTGATTAACTTTCGACTGCATTGGCATGATAAAGGCCTACCGCTACTTTTTGCTGAAGGCTTTCTGCTGATGGGAAGCTTCGTCACGCTGTTTAACTATATTGGGTATCGGCTGCTCGGCACGCCGTACTCTCTCAGCCAGGCGCTGGTCGGGTTGCTATCGGTCGTTTACCTGACAGGCTCATACAGTTCGCCTAAAGCCGGAGCGTTAACCAGCAAATTTGGTCGGGGGCCAGTGCTGACCGTTTCGATTCTTATTATGTTGATTGGGCTGTTGATTACGCTTTTTGCCCCACTGACCACCATTTTTATTGGCATGATGCTGTTTACTGCGGGCTTCTTTGCCGCTCATTCTGTGGCAAGCAGCTGGATTGGACGCCGCGCCCGCCGCGCTAAAGGCCAAGCATCATCACTCTACCTGTTCTGTTATTATGTCGGTTCTAGCGTGGCCGGTACTCTCGGTGGCGTGTTCTGGAATAACTATGGCTGGAATGGCATCGTTCTTTTCCTTAGCGTAATGCTGGTTTTGGCACTGTGGATCAGTCGAGCACTAAAAAGATTGCCTGAAGCAAAGAGAATTTAACCCTCGAGCACCATCCCCGCATGGCGGGGATTCCGACAGACGACATCAATACTCCCCTTCGTTACTAAGCTCTTTCTCGGTTTAATAGGTAACGCTATCGCTTGAAATGTCATAGTGGCTACAGACAACGATTAGGGAATAACATACAATGTATGTTGTAACTAAATTATTGTGGTAGGAAAAACCATGTCTGCGAACCATGTTATCGATCGTATGAACACCTGTTTTCGCCAGCTTGAGCAAGGCTTAATTGAAATTGATGCTGTTTTGAAATCACTGACGCGGCTTCAGGCCAACGTATTTTTGCTGCCTGATATTGAGAAAGGTAAAGAACATGATGATATTACAAAAATCAGCGTTATCCCCTGCTCGGGTGAGGCTGCATTTGAAGTAGGTTTACAACATTTTCGTCGTTTGTTCATCCATCATCATGCACAGCATATCAGCAGCAAAGCCGCGGTTCGTATGCCCGGTGTGCTCTGTTTTTCAGCCAGTAACTCTCAGGTAAAATCCACCAGCGCCCTTATTAACGACGTTAACCAACTGAAGAAACAGCTGGAGAAGATTATCGCCGTTGAATCCGGTCTTCCCCCTGAGCAAAGGTTTGAATTTGTGCATGCTCATCTCAAAGGTTTGCTGACGCTGAGTGCCTATCGCTCCTTAACCGTGCTACACAACCCTTCGACCGTTCGCTTCGGGTGGGCGAACAAAAGCGTGATCAATAATATGAGTCGCGAAGAGATGATTAACCGCCTCGAGAAAAGTTTGTCTGCCAATCGCTCTGTTCCGCCCTACTCACGCGAGCAATGGGCGGCGATGGTAACAAAAGAGCTTGATGACATTATGCGTTTGCCGGAAGACGTTAAGCTGAAAATAAAACGGCCGGTTAAAGTCCAGCCGATTGCGCGAGTCTGGTATCAAGAAGAACAGAAGCAGGTACAACATCCCTGTAGCATGCCGCTTATCGCGTTAACGGATGAATTTAGCGAAACGCCTATCCCAATCCTTGGCGATTTGAGTGATTACGATGCGGAAAATATTAATGTTAAACATCGTCCGCGAGCTAAAAAGCTCGAACTCTTGATCCCTCGCTTGCACCTGTACCGTGAGCTTGAATAGCGTGACAACGTCACGCTTTAACGCCACTCCCCACCATATCTTGCGGCTTCACCCATTCATCAAACTGCGATTCGGTGACATAACCTAAAAGCAATGCCGACTCTTTTAGCGTTAACCCTTCGTGATGAGCCTTTTTGGCAATTTCGGCGGCCTTATCGTAACCAATATGAGTATTAAGCGCGGTCACTAACATAAGTGATTCGTTTAATAGCTGATTGATTCGAGGACGGTTGGGTTCAATGCCGCGCGCACAGTGCTCATTGAAACTCTCAATACCATCGGCCAGTAGGCGTATTGACTGTAAATAGTTATGAATAACTAATGGGCGGAAAACATTCAGTTCAAAATTACCTGACGCGCCGCCAATATTGATCGCCACATCGTTGCCCATTACCTGAGCACAAAGCATGGTTACCGCTTCACACTGCGTCGGATTAACTTTACCCGGCATAATTGAGCTGCCAGGTTCATTTTCAGGAATAAGAATCTCCCCGATCCCACAGCGCGGGCCGGATGCTAACCATCTTACATCGTTAGCAATTTTCATCATTGATGCAGCGAGTCCTTTTAAAGCGCCATGGGATTGAACCAGAGCGTCACAGCTGGCTAAGGCTTCGAACTTATTCGGCGCCGAGATAAAATCGCTACCGCTCAATTGCGCGATTGTTTTAGCCACGCGGACCGCATATTCAGGATGGGTATTCAGCCCCGTTCCTACCGCCGTTCCCCCCAGCGCTAATTCATAAAGATGCACCAAACTATGTTCAATATGCTTTTTACTGTGCGCCAGCATAGCGACCCAGCCAGAGATTTCTTGGCCTAACGTTAGCGGCGTCGCATCCTGTAAATGCGTGCGTCCAATTTTGACTATGTCGTTAAATTGCGCTGATTTATCTTGTAGTGTTTGTACCAAAACGTCTATTTGCGGCAGAAGTTGGAGGCGAATAGCTTGCACGGCGGCAACATGCATCGCCGTGGGGAAAACATCGTTTGAGCTTTGGCTTTTATTGACATCATCATTAGGATGAACTTTACGTTCATTTCCACGTTCGCCGCCAAGTAATTCACTGGCGCGATTCGCCAACACTTCATTCATATTCATGTTACTTTGAGTTCCCGATCCGGTTTGCCATACGGCCAACGGAAACTCCTGATAACGAAAACCATCAATAACCTCTTGAGCCGCCTGCATAATAGCATCGGCTTTATCTTCACTCAGCAGGTCAAGATCGAGATTAACCTGCGCGGCGGCTTTCTTTACCAATGCCAAAGCATCAATGAGCGCCTGCGGCATTTTTTCCACCGAAATACGAAAATGCTCCAAAGAACGTTGCGTTTGCGCGCCCCACAGTCGCGCTTGAGGAACATCAATATCGCCCATAGAGTCTCTTTCAACACGCATAGCTGTCATATCTTCTCCTTGAGAATAAATGCATGATTCCGGTGAGTTAGCCATTGTTTCAATGAGTATAGCGGGATATCAACCAGTTAGAATGTGAGAGCTAAACGAATTTCTTACATCAATACCCTTGCATCAGATAGGTCCTCTCCTGTTTACTTACCGCCATGCTTTATTATTCATATTAACGTTTCGCTTTAACTTCACTCTAGGTTGATACCAATGCAAAAAATGATTAATGCCGTACAGAACTATGCTTGGGGCAGTCACGATGCGCTGAGCAAGCTGTATGGCTTCTCGAATCCAGACAACAAACCGATGGCTGAACTGTGGATGGGGGCTCATCCGCTCAGCAGCTCTAAAGTGTTGGATAAAAACGGCAATAAGGTGTCATTACGCGATGAGATCGCCAAAGATCTGACGGGAAACCTAGGCAGCGCCGTCGCGAAGCGTTTTGGAGAACTGCCATTCTTATTCAAAGTCCTGTGCGCAGCACAGCCGCTGTCGATTCAAGTCCATCCAAGCAAACATGCTGCAGAGGAAGGTTTTGCGCGCGAGGAATCCGCAGGTATTGCGATCAACGCTGCAAATCGTAATTACAAAGATCCTAACCATAAACCCGAGCTGGTTTATGCGTTAACGCCTTTCAAAGCCATGAATGGATTTCGCGAATTCGCCGAAATTGCTCAGTTATTACAACCCGTAGCCACTGCGCATCCTGACATTGCGAAATTTATTCAGTCTCCAGACGCGCAGCATTTATCCGTACTATTTGGCAATTTGCTGAGCATGTCCGGTGAATTAAAAACACAGGCCTTAAGCGTGCTGGCCGAGGCGCTAAACCACCAGCAAGGGCCTGCATGGGACGCCGTACGCGGTATTGCTCGTTTCTATCCAGACGACAGTGGTCTCTTTTCTCCGTTGTTACTCAATACCGTTGAGCTTGAACCAGGCCAAAGTATGTTCCTGTATGCCGAAACTCCGCACGCGTATCTGGATGGCGTCGGCTTGGAAATCATGGCGAACTCCGACAACGTGCTGCGTGCGGGCCTAACGCCAAAATACATCGATGTGCCAGAGCTATTAGCCAATGTGAAGTTTATTGCTAAGCCGGCTAACACGTTGCTGACCACTCCTGTTGTGAACGAACACGAAACTCGCTTCCCTATTCCGGTGGAAGACTTTGCCTTTGCCGTGCATACCCTGACCGAGACGCCACAGCCATTAGCGCAAGAAAGTGCGGCGATTTTGTTCTGTGTTACCGGTGAGGCCACGTTGGTCAAAGGCGAGCAGCGTATCGTGCTGGTTCCCGGCGAGTCCTGTTATCTGCCCGCCAGTGAGTCACCGGTACAGGTGCAAGGCCATGGCCAATTAGCGCGCGTATTTAACGAACTCTGATTTATGCTATGAAAATAAACCTAGTGTAAACCTTGGTGGAAGTATCCCTTTCCCCAGCAAATTCAGATAAGTATTTGCGAATGGGCTTGGTTTACATTGCATGGGTTTAAAGCCACAATGAAAAGCGCCTACGGGCGTTTTTTTGTTATACCCGTCATACTTCAAGCAACTTGAATTTTTATGGGTACGTACGATCTATCATCATTTGTTCGACACGCCGTTTTTGAGGCATTTCCCTCGCGGCAGCACATTTAAGGCTTAAGGAAGAACTCAATATGAAAAAATCAGCTGTCGCGGTTGCGGTCATTGTGGTGTTAGGCGCAGCCTGGACCGGAGCCTCTTGGTATACCGGAAAGCTCATTGAGCAACGAATGACGACTGAGGTTGAGAACGTCAATAGCCAGATCAACAATTACTTCCCTAAAGCGGGGCTAAAGCTCAGCTACGAAGACTACAACCGCCATCTGTTCTCGACCGATGTTCGCTATATTCTGCAAAATGACCCGACCTTCAAAGGCGAACCAAGTCTTAAAGCCGGTGAGCAAATTGTACTGAAAGAAACCATTACCCACGGGCCATTCCCGCTCGCACAGCTCAAGAACTTCAACTTTGTGCCGAGTATGGCATCCGTACATACCGAATTAGAAAACACGCCAGCGGTAAAAGCGTTATTTGATTCCACTAAGGGCAAATCACTGATCGATGCAGATACCCGTATCGCCTATAACGGTGATACACAGTCGAAAGTTACACTGATCCCTGTCGACTACGCGAAAGACAAAATTTCGGTGAAATTTGACGGCGCAGTGATTAACGCCGACGTTGCCAAAGATCTTTCCACGCTGAAATTCGACATGAACAGCGATAACGTGGTGATTTCCGCACCAAATGAAATGAGCCAGCAAGAGCAAATCACCCTGCAAGGCTTCACTATGGAAAGCGACAGCCATCGCGGCAAGTTTGACCTGAATATCGGCTCGCAGAAAATGAATGCCAAGCATCTATCGGTGTCTGTTGATGGCAAAGAATCTGCCGTGCTTGATGGCTTCAAGCTAGACGCGAACGTCGGCGAAGATGATAAAAACCTTAATGGCGTGCTGAACTACACGCTAGATGCGCTAAAAATCAGCGGTAAAGACTTCGGTCAGGGGGCGTTAACGCTGAAATTTAACGGCGTTGATGGGAAAGGATTGAAAACCTTCACCTCGCAGTACAATGATTTTATCAATCGCCAACTGGCGCAGGGCGACGACGTCGATCCTGATATCTATCAGCAAGAGTTAGCGGCGCTGGTTGAAAAGAATATGCCTGCCCTACTCGCCGGCAACCCAACGCTGAATATTCAACCGCTGAGCTGGAAAACGTCTCAGGGTGAAAGCCAGTTTAGTCTCGATCTCAACCTTGCTAATCCTCAGCCACAGACAGAAACCACCAGCGAGCCGTTGATGTTGCAGTCAATCAAAAAATTGGATGCAAAACTGGCGATCTCCATGCCAATGGCGACCCAACTGGCCTCTCAGGCTGCCGAGCTAGAGGGCTATAACGCCGAGGATGCAAAACGTTTGGCGGGACAACAGGTGCAAGGCATTTCGGCCATGGGCCAGATGTTTAAGCTGACAACGCAAAAAGATAACGTGATTTCGAGCAGCTTCAGCTATGCCGATGGTCAGGTTGATTTGAATGGCACTAAAATGCCTCTGGCTCAGTTCGTCGGCCTGTTTGGCATTTTAGGGGGGATGCAGGATCAGAGCGAAGCCCCAGCGGGGAATTGATTCAGCATTCAGACACGATGTTAACGATAAGCGGCCTCTCTTGGGGCCGTTTTTTTAAGCTAATTCAGAAAGGATTACGCTGAGCCTCTGGCAATCAGCTTTGGTGGCAAAATAATATGTTGGACTTGTTCATCCGGCGCATCAATGCGCTGTAGCATCCGGTTCGCCGCGCTATAGCCAATTTCACGCGCAGAGCTACTGATAAAAGTTAGCGGAGGGTCGGTCAGTTCCGCTTCAGGCACATCCCCAAAACCTATTAATGCGACCTGCCGCGAATAGTAACTTTCGTTTTCATCTTTACCCACGCTATTGCCCATGCCGATTACGCCAAAATAAGCGCCCATGGCAATAGACGCCTTATGACACAAGATAGCCGTTATCTTCGGGTGATGATTGAGCAGTTTTTTGGTGGCTTCAGCCGCCTCTTGTTGCTTACAGTCGCACTCGACGACCCATTCCGATTTGAACGGCAGACCATATTGGATCAAGGTTCCGCAAAACCCACCTAAGCGTTCAGCGCGGGTAAGCGAACTACTTTCACCGCCCAGATAAGCAATCTGGCGATGACCATGCTTGATCAGATATTCCGTCGCCATCTTTGCTGCCTGCGAGTTATCAGGGCGAATAACGTCGATATCATCAAATTCGCTGGCTCGGGCGGCGCATACCAGCGGCAAATGCATATCTCGCGCTTTTTGTTTCATCTCATCGCTAAGAAAACGTCCGCTGCCAACAATAATGCCATCAACGCCATAACCGCTCAGGCTATCGAGGCAACGAGCGAGATGCAGCCCATTTTTTCCACACTGGGTAAGAAATAACACCTTGCCCTGCGCTTCCAGAATTTCGCTAATTCCTGCCGCGACTTCAGCATAAAACGGCTCGCTAATATCACTAACGATAAGCCCGATCACGTTAGACACGCTTCCGCGCAGCATCGCTGCCTGTTGGTTGCGGACATAACCAAGGGTTTCAATCGCCGAGTTAACACGATGGCAGGTTTTATCAGAAATACGCCCCTTGCCGCTAAGGACCAGAGAAACGGTAGTGACTGATACGCCTGCATGCTGCGCCACGTCGGTTATGGTGATCTTTTTCGGGTTCATGCCGTTAATTATTCACTTATCGATAGCATAGGGTGTTCATTTCTGTAGGTTATTTTACCGTATTTTTTAGTAAAACATTTAATCCAATCTCGCATAATTCACATTAACACTGATTTTTAGAACTGTGATCCGGCAAATGGTTTTGTTTGGTAAAACGTTTTATCTTCTTTTACCAGAAAGACTAAGACTAGTTGATGATTTTTATTAGACACAGCGATCCATCAAAGGATCTTTCCATCAGGAGTTACCATGCCCAGCCCGACCAAACAAAAAATTACGCTATGGGAGTTTTTCCAAAGCCTTGGTAAGACCTTTATGCTGCCCGTGGCGCTGCTCTCTTTCTGCGGCATTATGCTGGGAATTGGTAGCTCGCTGAGCAGCCGCGATGTTTTAACGTTGCTGCCAGTACTGGATCATACCCCGCTTCAGCTGCTGTTTACTTGGATGAGCAAAATCGGCTCCTTCGGCTTTAGCTTCCTGCCGGTGATGTTCGCCGTTGCTATCCCGCTGGGTATGGCGCGCGATAACAAAGGCGTCGCTGCATTTGCGGGTTTTGTAGGTTTTACCGTATTTAATCTGGCCACTAACTTCTATCTGACAACCAAAGGGATTTTGCCTAGCGTTGATCCTCTGGTGCTGAAAGCCAATAACATTCAAACCGTGCTGGGTATTCAGTCTATTGATACCGGTATTTTGGGTGCGATTATCGTCGGGATTGTGGTGTTCTTGCTGCACGAACGCTTTAGCACTATTCGCCTCCCTGATGCGCTTTCATTCTTCGGCGGTACCCGTTTCGTTCCAATTATCACGCTGCTGGTTTTAGGCCTGCTGGGTCTGCTGGTTCCATTGATCTGGCCGTGGTTCGCTATGGGCATTAATGGTCTTGGTCGCCTTATCCATAGCGCTGGCGCATTTGGTCCGATGATCTTCGGTACCGGCGAGCGTCTGCTGTTACCGTTTGGTTTGCAGCACATTCTGGTTGCCATTATTCGCTTCACCGAAGCAGGCGGCACCATGGACGTTTGTGGTCACTCCGTTAGCGGTGCATTGACCATCTTCCAAGCTCAGCTTTCTTGCCCAACCACTCACGGTTTCTCTGAAAGCGCAACGCAGTTCCTGTCTCAGGGCAAAATGCCTGCCTTCTTGGGCGGTTTACCGGGTGCAGCTCTAGCGATGTACCACTGTGCGCGTCCTGAGAACCGTCATAAAATTAAAGGCCTGCTGATTTCTGGCGTGGTTGCCTGTGTTGTTGGCGGTACCACTGAGCCGCTCGAATTCCTGTTCCTGTTTGTCGCACCGTTCTTGTATCTGATCCACGCTATTCTGACTGGCTTGGGCTTCACCATCATGTCCGTACTCGGCGTGACTATCGGTAACACCGACGGCAACATCATCGATTTCGTGGTATTTGGTGTTCTGCACGGTCTGCAAACCAAATGGTATATGGTTCCTGTGGTGGCCGCGGTGTGGTTCGTTGCCTACTACGCAATCTTCCGTTTCGCTATCACTCGCTTCAATATCAAAACGCCGGGACGTGATATCGATAACAGCACCACCAGCGAAAAATCCGCGAAGGCGGCCTCTTCAAGCAAATCGGGCTATGACACCCCGGGGATTCTGGTTGCACTGGGCGGCGCGGATAATATCGTGTCACTCGACAACTGTATTACCCGTCTGCGTCTCTCGGTGAAAGACATGAAGCTGGTTGACGATGCCACGCTGAAAAACCTGCGAGCGATTGGCGTGGTGCATGTGAATGAACATAATTTACAGGTTGTCATTGGGCCACAGGTACAGTCGGTGAAAGATGAATTAGACTACCTAATAGCTCAGCCAAGCGTATAACCTTGTTTGACCATACATTTGGGGCGCTTAGCGCCCCGCTTTATTTCTCATTCGAGCAAACATCAAATTAAGGCGAATGAAATATGTTTGATTTTTCTAAAACTGTTGACCGTCACGGCACGTGGTGTACCCAGTGGGATTATATCGGCGATCGTTTTGGTGTTAACGATCTACTGCCTTTCACCATTTCCGACATGGATTTTGCGACTTCCCCATGCATTACGCAGGCATTGGAAAAACGCATTGCACACGGCGTGCTCGGCTACAGTCGCTGGCAGCACGAAGATTTCCTCGGCGCACTGCGTCATTGGTACGCTAAGCGTTTTAACAGCGCCATAGACACCGATACCGCCGTTTATGGCCCCTCCGTAATCTATATGGTGGCACAGCTCATTCGCCTGTGGACTCAACCCGGTGAATGCGTTGTTACTCATACACCCGCCTACGATGCTTTCTACAAAGTCGTGCTTGGCAATCAGCGCCAATTGCTAGCCTGCCCGATGAAGCAGTCTGAGGGGGAATGGTTCTGCGACATGGCTCATTTGGAAGCGCTACTGGCTCGTCCGCAGACCAAAGTACTGCTGTTATGCAGCCCGCAAAACCCAACGGGTAAAGTCTGGACACGTGCGGAACTTGAAACCATGGCTGAGCTGTGTGAGCGCCATGACGTGAAAGTTATCAGTGATGAAATTCACATGGATATGACGTGGGGCGATCGCCAGCATCTGCCGTGGAATGAAGTGGGCAAAACACCGTGGGCATTGCTGACCTCCGCCTCCAAATCCTTCAATATCCCTGCGTTAACCGGCGCCTATGGTTTTATTAACGATCCAGCCACTCGCGACGCTTATTTCTTGCAGCTTAAAAGCAAAGATGGTCTTTCGTCTCCGGCGGTGCTTGCGGTTGCGGCGCATATCGCCGCCTACCGAGAAGGTCAGCCGTGGCTAGATGAACTGCGCGCTTATTTGCAGGCCAATCTGGAATACGTTGCCACCGAACTTAACCAAGCCTTCCCACAATTGGCATGGAAAATCCCACAGGCCACCTATTTAGCCTGGATAGACCTGCGTGTCCTGGGCGTGGATGACCAAGAGCTACAGCGCGTACTCATCGATGAGGAAAAAGTGGCGATTATGCCCGGCTTTACCTACGGTGAAGAAGGCCGCGGTTTTGTTCGCCTTAACGTTGGCTGCCCACGCAGCAAGGTTGAATTAGGTGTGCAAAAACTGATTTCTGCTTTAAACAAGTTAGTTAAGTAGTCAGTCTCCCCCCGCAGCTACCCAGCGGCGGGGGCATTTAGTCCTCTTCAAAATTGGCAGCTAAGCCTACTGACGCCATAACCAAACGCCCCTCAAAACTCGTAATCTCAAGCATCAAAGGATCTCGCTAACTGATTTATTGGTTGAAAGTTTGCTCAAGCGCTTCTATAGTCTACGTACGGAAAAATACCGTACACATCCACATTGAATTAAACGGCTCAAACCTAATCTTTAAAACAAAAAAATGACTGCCGCGAGCCGTCGAGGAATACAGCATGTCTGCATTAAAAAAACAGCGTATCGATCTTCGATTAACTGACGAAGATAAAAACGCAATTGAAGAAGCTGCGGCTATGTCCAACCAAACTATCACGCAGTTTATGCTTACCAGCGCTTCTGAACGCGCTGCGGAAGTTATCGAGCAACACCGTCGTCTGATCCTCAGCGATGAATCATGGAATCTGGTGATGGACGCTATCAGTAACCCTCCAGCGCCAAACGATAGACTTAAACGAGCAGCCAAACGTCTACAGAGCATGGAGTAAAGCATGGCTGAGTTAGCGATTGAGATTTTTTCCAGTGAGGCCGAATACGATTTCTCTGGCTTTGACTGCGGCGAAGAATCTCTGAATGTTTTTCTTAGCGATCATCTTGCGCGCCAGCATAATGCACGAATTTTACGTGGCTATGTGCTCATAACCAAAACGCCAAAACCCAAAGTAGTTGGCTATTACACGCTATCTGGCAGTTGCTTCGAGAAGGAAACGCTTCCATCCAATACACAGAAACGCAAAGTACCTTACGTTAACGTGCCCAGTATCACTCTAGGGCGTCTAGCGATTCAAAAAGAGCTGCATGGACAAGAGTGGGGAACGGCGCTGGTTACTCACGCGATGCAAGTCGTTTATCGAGCATCGCTAGCCGTGGGTGTTCATGGCATGTTTGTCGATGCACTCAATGATAAAGCGAAGCAGTTCTACCTGAAACTTGGGTTTATTGCTCTTACAGGCAATAACGCAAACTCGCTTTTCTACCCAACCAAATCCATCGAAAAGTTGTTCGAAGAACAATAAAATATTCCATAATACTTATCTTGATTTCTTACCATACGCCATAACTGTACATTTACACAGTATCCCGCAAATTTGAGACTTCCCGTCATTAATTGTGATGAATATCACGTTTTTATGCAACTTACTGGTAATTTGCAGTGTATTGTTTTTATACTGTTACGCACTTTATCCAGAATAACTGAGAGTGCATATCATGATTGACATCCGCCTTCCTCTGACCGATATCCACGTCATCTTGACGGTAACATTCGTCCACAAACTATTCTGGAACTGGGTCGTCAGTTCAATCTGACTCTGCCCGCTGAAGAACTGGAAGCCCTGCGCCCCCACGTGCAAATCACCGATACCGCTCCAGACTTAGTCAGTTTTTTACAGAAGCTGGATTGGGGCGTTGCCGTTTTAGGTTCACTCGATGCCTGCCGCCGCGTTGCCTATGAAAACGTGGAAGACGCACTTCGTGCAGGTATTGACTATGCAGAGCTGCGTTTTTCACCCTATTACATGGCGATGAAACATCAGCTGCCCGTTCAAGGCGTGGTTGAAGCCGTGATCGACGGCGTGCGCGCTGGCGTTCGTGATTATGGCGTTGAGACTCGCCTCATCGGCATCATGAGCCGCACTTTTGGCGAAAGCGCCTGTTTGAAAGAGCTAGATGCCCTGCTGGCCTGCCGTGAAGGCATCACCGCATTGGATTTGGCCGGTGACGAACTGGGCTTCCCTGGTTCCTTATTCCTTAATCATTTCAATCGTGCACGCGATGCCGGCTTACATATTACGGTTCACGCGGGTGAAGCGGCCGGCCCTGAAAGTATCTGGCAAGCCATTCATGAATTAGGCGCGGAACGCATCGGCCACGGCGTAAAAGCGGTCGAAGATGCCAAGCTGCTGGATTATTTGGCTGAAAATCGTATCGGGATGGAATCGTGCCTGACGTCAAATATTCAAACCAGCACCGTGGCTTCACTGGAAAATCACCCACTAAAAGCCTTCTTACGTCACGGTATTCTGGCCTCAATTAACACTGACGATCCCGCGGTCGAAGGTATTGAGCTGGCGCATGAGTATAACGTTGCCGCACCTGCCGCAGGTTTAACGCCAGAAGAAATCCGTACCGTCCAGATCAATGGGTTGGAGATGGCGTTTATTTCTGCAGAAGAGAAACGCGCTCTGCGAGAGAAGAAAATCGGGTAGGGTTGAGTCGGTGGCAGGTGAGAGGTGAAAGGTTTCGTCCGCCTATCAATAACAGCTATCACATATAGCTAAATCTAAGGCGTACGATGAGGGGCGCCAGCGCGCGCCCCTTCAATCCTCGCGC
>NZ_FMIQ01000001.1 GCF_900095695.1 Hafnia alvei
GAATAAATGCCTAGTTATTATTGATATTAATTATCAATTGCATTGACATATTTCCTGCTCTATCTAGAATGCGAATCTCTTATTTCCGCTTGGATGCGCATTATGAAAAATATTTCTCTGGCTATTATTTCCTCTATTTTGTCGTTTACCAGTTATTGTTCAGTAGCAAAAGAGCTGACAAAGACTGTGGTCGCTCATGTAACTGCATCGACAGCAGACACATTGAGCATTACACACGCTGCTGGCGTCACTCAAATCCATAAGAACCCACAACGTGTGATTCTGTTTGATTTTGGTACCTATGATTCACTGGAAGAGCTAGGGCTGACAAGCCACGTCGTTGGTTTGCCAAAATCAATACCTAGCTATATAAAAGGTAAAGTATCATCTTCAATCACTGAAGTTGGGGGAATGAAAGACCCTGATTTAAATGCGATTGCACTGTTACAGCCTGATTTGATTATTATCACAGGCCGTCAAGGCAATTCATATGAGGCGCTTTCCGCTATCGCGCCAACGATTAGTTTAGCTACTGATCAGAATACATATTTTTCATCCGTGAAGACAAATGCGGAATTATTAGGCCAGATATTTGATAAAAAAGATGACGTTGCTCGCTATATCGAGGCTTTATCTCATCAAATAGCGTCTATAAAGTCTGATAAAGCGCCGGAGAATCTTACTGCTTTAACGTTGATACATAACAATGGCAATTTTGGCGTGACTCACCAACCTATTGTTTTTGATGTATTAGGGATGAAACCGGCAAAGGTTACCCTGCCAAAATCAGATAATAGTAATAAGAAGCGCGTGCCGTTAACAACGCACGACATCGCTCAGACAAATCCGGATATTATTTTCATTGTGGACCGCAGCGCGGCTATTGGCACAACACCGTTGGATAAAGCAAAATTTGAAGATGACAATCTGCGTTCTACATCGGCCTTTAAAAATGGAAAGATCGTTTATCTGACGCCTGATCTTTGGTATTTATCGGGGGCAGGTTTAAAGAGTACAGCAGCACAATTAACTGAGGTAGCAAACGCACTTTAGCGCTGAGGTGCAATTAACGGCGGTATAAGATAATGCCGCCACTTTTATTCTCTTCTGGCTACACATCTATTTATCCAAAAATTCAAAGAAGGATCGGTTAGACTAAGCGTAGTTTAGTCAGGATGAGATCCTTGTTTCATGTCTAATAGCCGTGCATCGCTTACCAAATTCACTACATTTGGAATTAACGCCAAAGCCAAAGATATTATTGTTGCCACATCACCGGATTCTTTAGCGGAATTCTGGCGCATAGCAGTCGATCGACATGATCCTGTTTTGATCTTGGGTGAGGGCAGTAACGTATTATTTCTAGAGGATTTTTCTGGAACCATACTACTGAATCGTATTAAAGGTATCACTATTACGGAAGACCGTGATAGCTGGCGACTTCATGTGGGGGCGGGAGAGAATTGGCATGAGCTGGTGAAATATTCACTGGAACAGGGCATGTCTGGTCTTGAAAACCTTGCGTTGATCCCTGGATGCGCGGGCTCTGCACCCATTCAAAATATTGGCGCTTATGGGATCGAATTCCAAAGAGTTTGTGATTACGTCGATGTATTGAATTTACGCACGAATGAAGTCTTTCGTTTAACCGCTGATGAATGTCACTTTGGCTATCGGGAAAGTATTTTCAAGCACAACTACCGCGATGGCTACGCGATTATCGCTGTAGGTGTCCGTCTAGAGAAGCGGTGGCAGCCAGTATTGAACTATGGTGATTTAACCCTGCTGCCTCGTGAAACGGTAACGCCGAAGCAGGTCTTTGATTCAGTTTGCCATATGCGAAAGACAAAACTGCCTGATCCACATGAAACGGGTAATGCGGGTAGTTTCTTCAAAAACCCGGTCGTGACGGCAGCCGTTGCAGCGCAGATTAAAGCGATATTCCCTGATGCCCCTATGTACCCACAAGCATCGGGTGATATGAAGCTTGCTGCTGGTTGGCTTATCGACCGCTGTGACCTTAAAGGGTTTCAGGTTGGTGGAGCCGCGGTACATCAGAAGCAGGCATTGGTTTTAATTAATAAAGATCATGCTACGAGTGCTGACGTTGCTATGCTAGCGCAAGCTGTACGCAACAGGGTAGCAGAGAAATTTGATGTGTGGCTAGAACCTGAGGTTCGTTTTATATCGGCTACTGGTGAAGTTAATGCGGTTGAGGTTTTGTCATGAAAGATATCAGCGTTCCCTTACGCTTAATCAATATTCTCTCTGATGGTGAGTTTCATTCAGGGGAATACCTTGGTGAGCTGATGGGAATGAGCCGAGCGGGCGTCAATAAGCATATCCAGACAATCCGTGATTGGGGAATCGATGTTTTCACGGTTCCAGGTAAAGGTTACAGCCTACCATCGCCGATGCAGCTGCTTGATGAGCAAGAGATTACAAAACAGCTACCCGAAGGTGGCGTAACGGTACTCCCCGTGGTTGACTCCACTAACCAGTATCTACTCGATCGTATACACGAACTGCGCTCTGGTGATGCATGTGTCGCTGAATATCAGCAAGCGGGTCGTGGTCGTCGTGGTCGACACTGGTTTTCACCTTTTGGTGCTAACCTTTACCTCTCAATGTTCTGGCGTTTAGAACAAGGCCCTGCGGCGGCGATGGGCTTAAGTTTGGTGATTGGGATCGTGATGGCTGAAGTGTTGCGAGAGCTTGGTGCTCCAGATGTGAAGGTGAAGTGGCCAAACGATCTTTATCTCAATGATAAGAAGTTAGCGGGTATCCTCGTCGAATTGACAGGGAAAACCGGTGATGCTGCGAATATTGTTATTGGCGCTGGCATCAACTTATCTATGCGTTCTCCTGATACTTCGATAGTTAATCAACAGTGGATTAATCTTCAGGAGGCTGGCGTTAGAATCAATCGCAACGAATTAGTTGCCCGTTTATTGAAGCGACTGCGTGATACTTTGATTGATTTTGAAACACGTGGTTTGGCTCCTTTTGTCGAGCGCTGGCGTGAGCTTGATAATTTTATTGACCGTCCAGTTAATCTTCTGATTGGTGAGCAAAAAATTTACGGGATTGCTCGAGGTATCGACGCTCAGGGAGCGCTGCTTCTAGACCGAGAAGGTGAAGTGACGCCATTCATCGGTGGTGAGATTTCACTGCGTGGTGCATAACCAAGAGGGCATCAGAAATGATGCCCTCTTTCTAGCAAATCTCAATGGATTATTTACGCAGACGCACGCTTTCAACGGCGTGATTTCCACCCTTAGTCATGATCAGGCTAGCGCGTTCACGGGTCGGAAGGATGTTCTGTGTTAAGTTCAATCCATTGATTTCTTTCCATAGATTTGTCGCTATTTCAACAGCTTCTGATTCTGGTAACTGAGAGTAGTGATGGAAGTATGAGTCTGGATTGGAAAATGCACCTTGGCGGAATTTCAAGAATCGATTGATATACCAGCCTTGTAGTAAATCTTCTGGCGCATCTACATAAATTGAGAAATCTACGAAGTCAGACACGAAAACACGGTGTGGATCGTGTGGATAATCCATGCCGCTTTGCAGAACATTCAATCCTTCTAAAATAAGTATATCCGGCTGCTCAATGACCTTGCAGCTGTCCGGAATAATATCGTAGATCAAATGAGAATATTGCGGAGCGGTGACTCGTGGAGCTCCGGATTTAATCTCAGAAACAAAGCGCACGAGATTTTGAATATCGTACGATTGTGGGAATCCTTTTTTCTTCATCAAACCGCGTTCTTGCAGCACTTTATTAGGATGCAGGAAACCATCGGTTGTCAGTAGTTCAACTTTACGGTGCTCTGGCCAACGGCTCAATAGCGCCTGTAATACGCGAGCCGTAGTGCTTTTCCCAACGGCTACGCTACCGGCAATCCCAATGATATAAGGGATGCGCGGGCCATTAGTGCCTAAAAACTGTTCGAGAACGGCTTGGCGGCGAACGTTTGAGCTGAAATAGAAATTAAGTAGGCGAGAAAGTGGCAGATAGATTTGAGCAACTTCTTCTAACGAAAGATCTTCGTTAATACCCTTTAGATTAGCAATTTGTTCTTCCGTCAGCGTTAATGGAACGGAGTTACGCAGCGCAGCCCATTGTTGGCGACTAAACTGTAGATACGGTGTCGCCAAAGATTGATCTTTCTTCATATGCCCAATTCTGCCTGTTAGCGCGGGTCGGGAACGGCGACAGACGCCAACTCCAGATGGATAACGAGCTGCACATTATAATCAGCTTCGTTATTGTCGCAGTGTTTTTTTTTAAAACTTTGACTCAATCTACGTAATGGTTGTAATGCAATCAAGAGATGAGAGGAATGTAAGAAAGGAAAAAAGCGGAGGCTAAAAATAAATGTGCCACCGCTAGGAGAACTTAGCTGGCTTTTGCCGGTTGGGCAACGGCGAAGAGGCGTTTGTAGTAGATAGCAGTAGGGTGATATTGACCGTCGGGGGTGCAGGCATAGTCAGGGATCTCCCCCATGCACCGATAACCTTCGGTTCGATAGAAAGCTTCAGCTGCCGATCCCGCTTGAGTATCTAAATAGAGTAAGCCTCGATGTGCCTGCATAGCTGACTTTTCAAGCGTGACAATCAGCTGGTGCGCAACCCCTAAGCGGCGTGCGCTGCTGTGGACCATGAGTTTTTGAATTTCAGCCCGGTTGCGACCATTAGGCTTCTGGCAAAGAGAAAGCTGCACTGTACCAATCACACGATGCTCATCACGGGCTATCCACAATAACAGCTCTCCTTTGGCAATCAGGGGCCGCAGGCTATGGAAGTAGCATTCAGCGTCATAATGATCAATCTGCGTGTCATACCCTAAAGAGGCACCGTTAGCGACCGCATCCGTTAGAAGCAGAGCAAGTTCGCTGCGGTATACTGGCAAAGTAGTATCGTTAATCAGCACAATCTTCATAGATGATTCCTCCAAACGTTTCATGACTTGGTATAAGCAAAGAGCAGGCCAAGACGCAGATCTGCTCATTACGTGGGGGAGTCAGCCTAATAAGTGTAGCTTTTGCTTTGCATTGGTGCAGAAGCCATAAAATGAATGCACCAGAAAAGTGTGACTGTGATCAAAACCTTTGTTTTTGATCACGCTGCCGTGGCTGTGAAACACGAGATGTTGAATGATGCGAAGCGGCCTGCAGGGACTAAAATCTTGCTAATTAATGAGCAATTGAACAGTCTAAAAGACGTTTTTGACTGTTTTCTGACCGAAGGTGCGCAAAGTTGAATTTTTTTGTTGCATAGAGCACGAACACTACCTAGAATGCGACCCACTTGATGCCGGCTTAGCTCAGTTGGTAGAGCAACTGACTTGTAATCAGTAGGTCACCAGTTCGATTCCGGTAGCCGGCACCATCAAGTAAAAGCAACACCAAGTGGTGGGGTTCCCGAGCGGCCAAAGGGAGCAGACTGTAAATCTGCCGTCTCAGACTTCGAAGGTTCGAATCCTTCCCCCACCACCATTTATTCGCCTTAGAGATAGGGCCTGAGGTGTGGTTTAATCCTACATCTCAAAATGTATCAGTGAAGATCTCACTTCATCGATACAAAACTCTACAGAACAATCAGGTAGCCGAGTTCTAGGATGCGGGCATCGTATAATGGCTATTACCTCAGCCTTCCAAGCTGATGATGCGGGTTCGATTCCCGCTGCCCGCTCCAAGTATTGCTGATATGGCTCAGTTGGTAGAGCGCACCCTTGGTAAGGGTGAGGTCCCCAGTTCGACTCTGGGTATCAGCACCACTTCTTTTCTCCTCCTCTGATTTCATTCTGTAAAATATTCAGCTAGTGCATACAAATCATTTGCTTGGTTGATGTGGTGATATCACCGATTTATCCGTGTCTTAGAGGGACAATCGATGTCTAAAGAAAAGTTTGAACGTACAAAACCGCACGTTAACGTCGGTACTATCGGCCACGTTGACCATGGTAAAACAACGCTGACCGCTGCAATCACTACCGTTCTGGCTAAAACCTACGGTGGTTCTGCACGTGCATTCGACCAGATCGATAACGCGCCAGAAGAAAAAGCTCGTGGTATCACCATCAACACTTCTCACGTTGAATATGACACCCCGTCACGTCACTACGCGCACGTTGACTGCCCAGGGCATGCTGACTACGTTAAAAACATGATCACCGGTGCTGCACAGATGGACGGCGCTATTCTGGTTGTTGCTGCGACTGACGGCCCTATGCCTCAGACTCGTGAGCACATCCTGTTGGGTCGTCAGGTTGGCGTTCCTTACATCATCGTGTTCCTGAATAAATGCGACATGGTTGATGATGAGGAGCTGCTGGAACTGGTAGAAATGGAAGTTCGTGAACTTCTGTCTCAGTACGACTTCCCAGGTGATGATACTCCAATCATCCGTGGTTCTGCTCTGAAAGCGCTGGAAGGCGAAGCTGAGTGGGAAGCTAAGATCGTAGAACTGGCTGAAACTCTGGATTCTTACATCCCAGAACCAGAACGTGCTATCGACAAGCCATTCCTGCTGCCAATCGAAGACGTATTCTCTATCTCTGGCCGTGGTACTGTTGTTACCGGTCGTGTAGAGCGCGGTATTGTTAAAGTTGGTGAAGAAGTTGAGATCGTTGGTATCAAAGATACTGTTAAATCAACTTGTACCGGCGTTGAAATGTTCCGTAAACTGCTGGACGAAGGTCGTGCAGGCGAGAACGTTGGTGTTCTGCTGCGTGGTATCAAGCGTGAAGACATCGAACGTGGTCAGGTTCTGGCTAAACCAGGTACCATCAAGCCACACACCAAGTTCGAGTCAGAAGTTTATATTCTGAGCAAAGATGAAGGCGGCCGTCATACTCCGTTCTTCAAAGGCTACCGTCCACAGTTCTACTTCCGTACAACTGACGTGACCGGTACCATCGAACTGCCAGAAGGCGTAGAAATGGTAATGCCAGGTGATAACATTCAGATGATTGTTAACCTGATCCACCCAATCGCAATGGATGATGGTCTGCGTTTCGCAATCCGCGAAGGTGGCCGTACCGTTGGTGCAGGTGTTGTTGCTAAAGTCATCGAATAAGATTTGACGCGACACGCGATAAAAGGGCATCATTTGATGCCCTTTTTCTACGCTAGTGATACTAGAACCTATCTCATCAGTAGTTTTAGCGTCATAATTACAGGTGAGATGGGCTCTGATAGTACGGCGTATCGTGCCGAATAGCGGATCATTTATCTGATCTCGCTCTTTCTTTGAAGAGGTAACCGCGCTTATCGCGTTTGTTTCTTGTAAGATACCCATTCGGTTTGGTTTGCCTCGCGTTGCGGGGCGAAGTTGTTTTTCACAATCTAGTGACAGGTTGGTTTATGAGTGCGAATACCGATGCTCAAGGGAGCGGGCGCGGCCTACAAGCGCTAAAATGGCTGGTTGTCGCCGTGCTGCTGATCGTGGCCATCGTAGGTAACTTCCTTTACCGTGATGTGAGTCTGCCACTGCGCGCGATGGCTGTAGTCGTGATTATCGCAATTGCTGGTGCCGTAGCATTATTGACAACTCAAGGTAAGGCTACCGTGGCATTTGCCCGTGAAGCGCGTACCGAAATGCGCAAGGTCATCTGGCCAACGCGTCAGGAAACGTTGCACACAACATTGATCGTGGCTGCGGTCACCGCCGTCATGTCACTGATTCTGTGGGGACTGGATGGTATTCTGGTCCGTTTAGTTTCGTTTATTACTGGCCTGAGGTTCTAAGATGTCTGAAGCCCCTAAAAAGCGTTGGTACGTCGTTCAGGCGTTTTCCGGTTTTGAAGGCCGTGTAGCCCAATCGCTGCGCGAGCACATTAAACTGCACAACATGGAAGAGTTGTTCGGTGAAGTCATGGTTCCGACAGAAGAAGTTGTCGAAATCCGTGGCGGGCAACGTCGCAAAAGCGAACGTAAATTTTTCCCTGGTTACGTGTTAGTTCAGATGGTAATGGAAGATGCCAGCTGGCACTTAGTGCGTAGCGTGCCGCGTGTGATGGGCTTCATCGGCGGAACTTCTGATCGTCCAGCGCCAATCAGTGACAAAGAAGTTGATGCTATCATGAACCGTCTGCAGCAGGTTGGTGATAAGCCTCGTCCGAAAACTCTGTTCGAGCCAGGCGAAATGGTTCGCGTCAGCGATGGTCCATTTGCCGACTTTAACGGTGTGGTTGAAGAAGTTGACTACGAAAAAAGCCGCCTGAAAGTTTCTGTTTCTATCTTTGGTCGTGCGACCCCAGTAGAGCTAGACTTTAGCCAGGTAGAAAAAGGCTGATAAAAAATTAAGCGATCGCTATGATTGCTGATTGCCAGAGGCGCGAAATTGAACTACAATTTCGCGCCTTTTGTTTTTATGCGCACCACATTTTCGGATGTATCGCGTGTAAACGTTTTGCAAATAACGGGGAGCCTTTTTGAGGCGTTATCACCCAATCGAGGATATTTACCATGGCCAAGAAAGTACAAGCCTACGTTAAGCTGCAAGTTGCAGCCGGTATGGCAAACCCAAGTCCGCCAGTTGGTCCAGCTCTGGGTCAGCAAGGCGTTAACATCATGGAATTCTGTAAGGCGTTCAATGCTAAGACTGACAGCATTGAAAAAGGTCTGCCGATCCCTGTTGTTATTACCGTTTATTCTGACCGTTCTTTCACCTTCGTTACCAAAACGCCTCCAGCAGCAGTACTGCTGAAGAAAGCAGCTGGTATCAAGTCTGGTTCTGGCAAGCCGAACAAAGACAAAGTAGGTAAAGTAACGAGTGCTCAGGTTCGTGAAATCGCAGAAACCAAAGCTGCGGACATGACTGGTTCTGACGTTGAAGCGATGATTCGCTCCATCGAAGGTACTGCTCGTTCCATGGGCCTGGTAGTGGAGGACTAAGAAATGGCTAAGCTGACCAAGCGCATGCGCGTGATCCGTGACAAAGTTGATGTTACTAAACAATATGACATCACCGAAGCCGTTGCTCTGTTAAAAGAGCTGGCCACTGCTAAATTCGTTGAAAGCGTTGACGTTGCTGTCAACCTTGGCATCGATGCTCGTAAATCTGACCAAAACGTACGTGGTGCTACCGTTCTGCCACACGGCACCGGTCGTTCAGTACGCGTTGCTGTATTTGCTCAGGGTGCGAACGCTGAAGCTGCTAAAGCTGCAGGCGCAGAACTGGTAGGTATGGAAGATCTGGCTGACCAGATCAAAAAAGGCGAAATGAACTTCGACGTTGTTATCGCATCTCCAGATGCAATGCGCGTTGTTGGCCAGTTGGGTCAGGTTCTGGGTCCACGTGGCCTGATGCCAAACCCTAAAGTTGGTACTGTAACTCCTAACGTTGCTGAAGCAGTTAAGAATGCTAAAGCAGGTCAGGTTCGTTATCGTAACGACAAAAACGGCATCATTCACAGCACCATCGGCAAAGTTGATTTCGACTCTAACCAGTTGAAAGAAAACTTGGAAGCTCTGCTGGTTGCTCTGAAGAAAGCTAAACCTGCGACTGCTAAAGGCGTTTTCATCAAGAAAATCAGCCTGTCCACCACCATGGGTGCTGGCGTAGCAATCGAACAGGGTAGCCTGACCGCAGTAGCTAACTAATTCTCTCAGAGAATAGCTAATTGCGTTTTCGCTTTACGCGGGCGCGAGATTTGTATAAAATCTGACGCCCGCGCATTCTTTAATGAATATAAAGCGAACGAATTTTCGGTTGGAGTCTGGCCTTATCCAGACCTCCGTCCAAGACCGCAGGTGCATCGAAAGATGCTTAATCGTCCTGCGTAGACGGTGACAGAACCTAAAAAATCTTTTGATTACTGGATTCTGCTCACCGTATTTAACGCCTAGACCGTTTTCGGTTTTAGGTGATGTGAGTTCCGGGGAATCCTCCCCGGCCAAAATCCAGGAGCTAAAGCTAATGGCATTAAATCTTCAAGACAAACAAGCGATTGTTGCTGAAGTCATCGAAGTAGCCAAAGGCGCGCACTCTGCTGTTATTGCTGACTCTCGTGGCGTAACAGTAGATAAGATGACTGAACTGCGTAAAGCAGGTCGTGAAGCTGGCGTTTACATGCGTGTTGTTCGCAACACCTTGATGCGTCGCATCGTTGAAGGCACTCCATTCGAATGCCTGAAAGACACGTTTGTTGGTCCAACCTTAGTTGCATTTTCTATGGAACACCCGGGCGCAGCTGCTCGTCTGTTCAAAGATTTCGCGAAAGCGAATGCAAAATTTGAGGTTAAAGCTGCAGCCTTTGAAGGTGAGTTGATTCCAGCGGCTCAGATCGACCGCCTGGCAACTCTGCCAACTTACGAAGAAGCAATCGCACGCCTGATGGCAGCCATGAAAGAAGCCTCTGCAGGCAAATTGGTTCGCACTCTCGCTGCTCTGCGCGATCAGAAAGAAGCTGCTTAATCAGCCTTTCTTTTCTAACGCGTTTGCTTACGTATAATCTATTTCTGAATTTTAGGAACAATTTTTATGTCTATCTCTAAAGACGATATCTTGAATGCAGTTTCCGAAATGTCTGTAATGGACGTTGTTGAACTGATCTCCATGATGGAAGAGAAGTTTGGTGTTTCTGCTGCTGCAGCTGTAGCTGTTGCTGCGGGTCCAGCTGAAGCTGCTGAAGAAAAAACTGAATTTGACGTTATTCTGAAAGCTGTTGGCGCTAACAAAGTTGCAGTGATCAAAGCTGTACGTGGCGCAACTGGTCTGGGCTTGAAAGAAGCTAAAGATCTGGTTGAATCTGCACCAGCTACACTGAAAGAAGGCGTTAGCAAAGATGACGCTGAAGGCCTGAAAAAATCTCTGGAAGAAGCTGGCGCTGAAGTTGAAGTTAAATAAGCCAACTCTTTTGGTAGCAGCCTAAGCAATTAGGCTGATGGCTGGTGACTTTTTGGTCACCAGCCTTTTTGCGCTGTAAAGGATGCTCGTGGTATTTCACACTGTTTGGCCACTAGTATTCCCTCAATACTTGTTTCTATCTTCGACTTAATATATTGCGGCTTTCCACTTTGGGAGTTCCGAAGTAAAGCGTAACGAAATGGTTTAAGAGTGATAGAAACAAGTATTGCGAAAGGTGTTTCTGCCTTTCGGTCACAAAATGGTGTTGCATGAACTGTCCTACTAGGACGGACAGAGTGGGTCACTGATCAGCGAGCTGAGGAACCCTATGGTTTACTCCTATACCGAGAAAAAACGTATTCGTAAGGATTTTGGTAAGCGTCCACAAGTTTTGGACATACCTTATCTCCTTTCTATCCAGCTTGACTCGTTCCAGAAATTTATCGAGCAAGATCCGGAAGGGCAGCACGGCCTGGAAGCAGCATTCCGTTCCGTATTCCCAATCCAGAGTTACAGTGGTAATTCCGAGCTGCAGTATGTCAGCTATCGTCTCGGTGAGCCGGTATTCGATGTTAAAGAATGCCAGATCCGTGGCGTAACTTACTCCGCTCCGCTGCGCGTTAAACTGCGTCTGGTGATTTACGAGCGTGAGGCGCCGGAAGGCACCGTTAAAGACATCAAAGAACAAGAAGTCTACATGGGTGAAATTCCACTCATGACTGATAACGGTACCTTCGTTATCAACGGTACTGAGCGCGTAATCGTATCTCAGTTACACCGTAGCCCAGGCGTGTTCTTTGACAGCGATAAGGGTAAAACCCATTCATCGGGTAAAGTGCTGTATAACGCACGTATCATCCCTTACCGTGGTTCATGGTTAGATTTCGAATTCGATCCGAAAGACAACCTGTTTGTGCGTATTGACCGTCGCCGTAAATTACCTGCGACCATTATTCTGCGCGCATTGAACTTTACGACTGAACAGATCCTTGACCTGTTCTTCGACAAAGTTGTCTTCGAGATTCGTGACAATAAACTGCAGATGGAGCTAGTTCCAGAACGTCTGCGTGGCGAAACTGCGTCCTTCGATATCGAAGCTGACGGCAAGGTCTATGTTGAAAAAGGCCGCCGTATTACCGCACGCCACATTCGCCAATTGGAAAAAGACGGCATTACGCTGATCGAAGTTCCAGTTGAGTACATTGCTGGTAAAGTCGTCGCTAAAGATTTCATCGACGAAAATACCGGTGAGCTGATCTGTGCAGCCAACATGGAGCTGTCACTGGATCTGCTGGCTAAGCTGAGCCAAGCGGGTTACAAGCGTATCGAAACGCTGTTCACCAATGACTTGGATCACGGTGCTTATATTTCTGAGACCATTCGCGTCGATCCAACTAGCGACCGCTTAAGCGCGCTGGTTGAAATCTATCGCATGATGCGTCCTGGTGAGCCACCAACACGCGAAGCAGCTGAAAACCTGTTCGAGAACCTGTTCTTCTCCGAAGACCGCTATGATCTGTCTGCGGTTGGTCGTATGAAGTTCAACCGTTCTCTGCTGCGTGAAGAGATTGAAGGCTCCGGTATCCTGAGCAAAGACGACATCATTGAAGTGATGCGTAAACTCATCGATATCCGTAACGGTAAAGGCGAAGTGGACGATATCGACCACTTGGGTAACCGTCGTATCCGTTCCGTGGGCGAAATGGCTGAGAACCAGTTCCGTGTGGGTCTGGTACGTGTTGAGCGTGCAGTTAAAGAGCGTCTGTCTCTGGGCGACCTCGATATGCTGATGCCTCAGGACATGATCAACGCCAAGCCAATTTCTGCAGCCGTTAAAGAGTTCTTTGGTTCCAGCCAGCTGTCTCAGTTCATGGACCAAAACAACCCGCTGTCAGAAATTACGCATAAGCGTCGTATCTCCGCGTTGGGCCCAGGTGGTTTGACTCGTGAGCGCGCAGGCTTTGAAGTTCGAGACGTTCATCCGACTCACTACGGTCGTGTATGTCCAATCGAAACGCCTGAAGGTCCAAACATCGGTCTGATCAACTCCCTGTCTGTTTATGCACAGACTAACGAATACGGCTTCTTGGAAACTCCATACCGCCGCGTTCGTGATGGAATTGTAACTGATGAGATTCATTACCTGTCTGCTATTGAAGAAGGCAACTACGTCATCGCTCAGGCGAACTCCAACTTGGACGACGAAGGCCGCTTTGTAGAAGATCTGGTTACTTGCCGTAGCAAAGGCGAATCAAGCTTGTTCAGCCGCGATCAGGTTGACTACATGGACGTTTCTACCCAGCAGGTGGTTTCTGTCGGTGCTTCCCTGATCCCGTTCTTGGAACACGATGACGCCAACCGTGCATTGATGGGTGCGAACATGCAACGTCAGGCCGTTCCAACTCTGCGTGCTGATAAGCCGCTGGTTGGTACTGGTATGGAACGTGCTGTAGCCGTTGACTCCGGTGTTACCGCTGTTGCTAAACGTGGTGGTGTGATCCAGTACGTGGATGCTTCTCGTATCGTTATCAAAGTTAACGAAGATGAGATGTACCCGGGCGAAGCAGGCATTGATATTTATAACCTGACCAAATACACCCGTTCTAACCAGAACACCTGCATCAGCCAGATGCCGTGTGTCAATCTGGGCGAACCAATTGAACGTGGCGACGTGCTGGCTGACGGCCCGTCTACCGATCTGGGTGAATTGGCTCTGGGTCAGAACATGCGCGTGGCATTCATGCCATGGAACGGTTACAACTTCGAAGACTCCATCTTGGTGTCTGAGCGTGTTGTACAGGAAGATCGCTTCACTTCTATCCACATCCAGGAACTGGCTTGTGTGTCTCGTGACACCAAACTGGGGCCTGAAGAGATCACCGCTGACATCCCTAACGTGGGTGAAGCTGCGCTCTCCAAACTGGATGAATCCGGTATCGTTTATATCGGTGCAGAAGTGAAAGGTGGTGACATTCTGGTTGGTAAAGTAACGCCTAAAGGCGAAACTCAGCTGACTCCAGAAGAGAAACTACTGCGCGCTATCTTCGGTGAGAAAGCATCTGATGTTAAAGATTCTTCTCTGCGCGTTCCAAACAGCGTTTCTGGTACCGTTATCGACGTACAGGTCTTTACTCGCGACGGCGTAGAAAAAGACAAACGTGCGCTTGAAATCGAAGAGATGCAGCTGAAGCAGGCTAAGAAAGACCTGACTGAAGAACTGCAGATCTTGGAAGCTGGCTTGTTTGCCCGTATCCATGACGTGCTGGTATCTGGTGGTGTTGAAGCTGAGAAATTGGCTAAGCTGCCACGCGACCGCTGGTTAGAACTGGGTCTGGCTGATGAAGCTAAACAGAACCAGCTCGAACAGTTGGCTGAGCAGTACGACGAACTGAAATCTGATTTCGAGAAGAAACTGGATGCTAAGCGTCGTAAGATCACTCAGGGCGACGATCTGGCTCCAGGCGTACTGAAAATTGTTAAGGTTTATCTGGCGGTTAAACGTCAGATCCAGCCTGGTGACAAGATGGCAGGCCGCCACGGTAACAAGGGTGTTATCTCTAAGATCAACCCGATCGAAGATATGCCTTACGATGAAAACGGTACTCCGGTTGACATCGTACTGAACCCGCTGGGCGTACCATCACGTATGAACATCGGTCAGATCCTGGAAACCCACTTGGGTATGGCTGCAAAAGGTATTGGTGAGAAAATTAACGCCATGCTGAAGCAGCAGCAGGAAGTGACCAAGCTTCGTGAGTTCATTCAGAAAGCCTACGATCTGGGCGATAACACGCGTCAGACCGTTGATCTGAACACCTTTACCGATGACGAAGTTATGCGTCTGGCTGAGAACCTGAAAAAAGGTCTGCCAATCGCAACACCAGTCTTCGATGGTGCGAAAGAGAAAGAAATCAAAGAGCTTCTGACATTAGGTGGCATTCCTACCTCTGGTCAGATCACGCTGTTTGATGGCCGTACCGGCGAGCAGTTTGAGCGTCAGGTTACTGTCGGCTACATGTATATGCTGAAACTGAACCACTTGGTTGATGACAAAATGCATGCGCGTTCTACCGGTTCTTACAGCTTGGTTACTCAGCAGCCGCTGGGTGGTAAAGCTCAGTTCGGTGGTCAGCGCTTCGGTGAGATGGAAGTATGGGCACTGGAAGCGTATGGCGCTGCCTACACGCTGCAGGAAATGCTGACCGTCAAGTCCGACGATGTAAACGGCCGTACCAAGATGTACAAAAACATCGTGGATGGCGACCACCGTATGGAACCAGGCATGCCGGAATCCTTCAACGTATTGTTGAAAGAAATCCGCTCGCTCGGTATTAACATTGAGCTGGAAGACGAGTAATTCGTTCATTCGAATTGCAAGTAACACCAGCCGCTAGGCGCCCTGTGAAAGCAGGGCGCTTAGTCAGTGGTTGCACTGGTCACAGGGGCATTTGGGTGGTATCCGAGTGCCCAACAGGTCTAACTCCGACAGGAGCCAATCCGTGAAAGACTTACTGAAGTTTCTGAAAGCTCAAACTAAGACCGAAGAGTTTGACGCGATCAAAATTGCTCTGGCCTCGCCAGACATGATCCGTTCTTGGTCTTTCGGCGAAGTTAAGAAGCCGGAAACCATTAACTACCGTACGTTCAAACCAGAACGTGACGGCCTTTTCTGCGCCCGTATCTTTGGGCCGGTAAAAGATTACGAATGCCTGTGCGGTAAGTACAAGCGTTTAAAACACCGCGGTGTTATCTGCGAAAAATGTGGTGTTGAAGTTACTCAGACTAAAGTACGTCGTGAGCGTATGGGCCATATCGAACTGGCTTCTCCGACTGCACACATCTGGTTCCTGAAATCACTGCCATCCCGTATCGGCTTGCTGTTAGACATGCCGCTGCGTGATATTGAACGCGTTCTGTATTTTGAGTCTTATGTCGTTGTTGAAGGCGGCATGACCAATCTGGAACGTCGTCAGATCCTGACTGAAGAGCAGTATCTGGACGCTCTGGAAGAGTTCGGTGACGAATTCGACGCGAAGATGGGTGCTGAAGCTATCCAAGGTCTGTTGAAAAACATGGATCTGGAAGCGGAATGCGAACAGCTGCGCGAAGAGTTGAACGAAACCAACTCCGAAACCAAACGTAAAAAGCTGACTAAGCGTATCAAGCTGCTGGAAGCGTTCGTTCAGTCTGGTAACAAACCAGAGTGGATGATCCTGACAGTTCTGCCGGTTCTGCCGCCAGATCTGCGTCCATTGGTACCGCTGGACGGTGGTCGTTTCGCAACTTCTGACCTGAACGATCTGTATCGTCGCGTCATTAACCGTAACAACCGTCTGAAACGTCTGCTGGATCTGGCTGCGCCGGACATCATCGTACGCAACGAAAAACGTATGCTTCAGGAAGCGGTTGACGCCCTGTTGGATAACGGTCGTCGCGGCCGTGCGATCACCGGTTCAAATAAACGTCCTCTGAAATCTTTGGCCGATATGATCAAAGGTAAGCAGGGTCGTTTCCGTCAGAACCTGTTGGGTAAACGTGTTGACTACTCCGGTCGTTCTGTAATCACCGTAGGTCCATACCTGCGTCTGCATCAGTGCGGTCTGCCTAAAAAAATGGCGTTGGAGCTGTTCAAGCCGTTCATCTACGGCAAGCTGGAACTGCGTGGTCTTGCTACCACCATTAAAGCTGCGAAGAAAATGGTTGAGCGCGAAGAAGCTGTCGTTTGGGATATCCTGGACGAAGTTATCCGCGAACACCCAGTGATGCTGAACCGTGCACCAACACTGCACCGTTTGGGTATCCAGGCATTTGAACCGTTACTGATCGAAGGTAAAGCTATTCAGCTTCATCCGCTGGTTTGTGCGGCATATAACGCCGACTTCGATGGTGACCAGATGGCTGTTCACGTACCGTTGACGCTGGAAGCCCAGCTGGAAGCGCGTGCGTTGATGATGTCTACCAACAACATCCTGTCACCTGCGAACGGCGAGCCAATCATCGTTCCTTCTCAGGACGTTGTATTGGGTCTGTATTACATGACTCGTGACTGTGTTAACGCTAAAGGCGAAGGCATGGTTCTGAGTGGCCCTAAAGAAGCAGAGCGTATTTATCGCGCTGGTCTGGCTTCTCTGCATGCTCGCGTTAAAGTGCGTATTACGCAAACCGAGAAAAATGCAGAAGGCGAATGGGTAACAAGTACCGGTTTGATCGACACCACCGTTGGTCGTGCGATTCTGTGGATGATTGTGCCCCAGGGCCTGCCATACAGCATCGTTAACCAGCCGCTGGGTAAAAAAGCGATCTCCAAGATGCTGAACACTTGTTACCGCATTCTGGGCTTGAAACCGACCGTTATCTTTGCTGACCAAATCATGTACACCGGTTTTGCCTACGCTGCGCGTTCAGGTGCTTCCGTTGGTATCGATGATATGGTTATTCCAGAGAAGAAAGTGGAAATCATTTCTGAAGCCGAAGCAGAAGTTGCTGAGATTCAGGAACAGTTCCAGTCTGGTCTGGTTACCGCGGGCGAACGTTACAACAAAGTCATCGATATTTGGGCTGCGGCCAACGAACGTGTTGCTAAAGCGATGATGGAAAACCTGTCTACCGAGCTGGTTATTAACAGCAAGGGTGAAGAAGAGCGTCAGGTTTCCTTCAACAGTATCTTTATGATGGCCGACTCCGGTGCTCGTGGTTCTGCTGCGCAGATTCGTCAGCTGGCCGGTATGCGTGGTCTGATGGCTAAGCCAGATGGCTCCATCATCGAAACGCCAATCACCGCGAACTTCCGTGAAGGTCTGAACGTACTCCAGTACTTCATCTCTACTCACGGTGCTCGTAAAGGCTTGGCGGATACCGCACTGAAAACTGCGAACTCCGGTTACCTGACTCGTCGTCTGGTAGACGTAGCGCAAGACTTGGTCGTTATCGAAGATGACTGTGGTACCCACAACGGCATCGTGATGACTCCGGTTATCGAAGGTGGTGACGTTAAAGAGCCACTGCGCGATCGCGTATTGGGTCGTGTAACGGCTGAAGAAGTTCTGAAGCCAGGCACCGCAGATATTCTGGTTCCACGTAACACCCTGCTGAATGAAAAATGGTGTGATCTGTTAGAAGAACACTCCGTTGACATCATCAAGGTTCGTTCCGTTGTTAGCTGTGAAACCGACTTCGGTGTGTGTGCACACTGCTACGGTCGTGACTTGGCTCGTGGCCACATCATCAACAAGGGTGAGGCAATCGGGGTTATCGCGGCACAGTCCATCGGTGAACCTGGTACACAGCTGACGATGCGTACGTTCCACATCGGTGGTGCGGCATCTCGTGCGGCAGCAGAGTCCAGTATTCAGGTGAAAAACAAAGGTCATCTGAAACTGAACAACGCTAAGTTCGTTCTGAATAGCGATAAGAAGCTGGTTATTACCTCTCGTAATACCGAGCTGAAACTGATCGACGAATTCGGCCGTACTAAAGAAAGCTATAAAGTGCCTTACGGCTCTGTTATGGCTAAAGGCGATGGCGCTGAAGTCAACGGCGGCGAAACTGTAGCTAACTGGGACCCGCATACCATGCCGGTTGTTTCAGAAGTTAGCGGTTTCATCCGTTTCACTGACATCATCGATACTCAGACCATTACCCGCCAGACCGACGAACTGACCGGTTTGTCTTCTCTGGTTGTTCTGGATTCTGCAGAGCGTACCGGTAGCGGTAAAGATCTGCGTCCAGCACTGAAAATCGTTGACGCTAAAGGCGACGATGTATTGATCCCAGGCACCGATATGGCTGCTCAATACTTCCTGCCAGGTAAAGCGATCGTTCAGTTGGAAGATGGTACTCAGATCCATGCGGGTGACACCTTGGCGCGTATTCCTCAGGAATCCGGCGGTACCAAGGATATTACCGGTGGTCTGCCACGCGTTGCTGACCTGTTCGAAGCACGTCGTCCGAAAGAACCTGCGATCTTGGCAGAAATTACGGGTGTCATTTCCTTCGGTAAAGAAACCAAAGGTAAACGTCGTCTGGTAATTACTCCGCTGGATGGTAGCGAACCGTACGAAGAGATGATTCCGAAATGGCGTCAGCTGAACGTGTTCGAAGGCGAACGTGTAGAACGTGGTGACGTGGTTTCCGATGGTCCAGAATCTCCGCATGACATTCTGCGTCTGCGTGGCGTTCATGCTGTGACTCGTTACATCACCAACGAAGTGCAGGACGTTTACCGTCTGCAAGGCGTTAAGATTAACGATAAACACATCGAAGTCATCGTGCGTCAGATGCTGCGTAAAGCAACCATCGATAGCGCTGGTAGCTCTGAGTTCTTGGAAGGCGAACAGGTTGAGTTCTCTCGCGTTAAAATCGCGAACCGTGAGTTGGAAGCGAACGGCAAGATTGCGGCAACATTCAGCCGTGACCTGCTGGGTATCACCAAAGCTTCCCTGGCGACTGAGTCCTTCATCTCTGCGGCTTCGTTCCAGGAAACGACTCGCGTTCTGACCGAAGCTGCCGTTGCTGGTAAGCGTGATGAACTGCGCGGCCTGAAAGAAAACGTAATCGTGGGTCGTCTGATCCCAGCTGGTACTGGTTACGCGTATCATCAGGATCGTGCTCGCCGTAAAGCTCAGGGCGAAGCTCCTGTTGCTCCACAGGTGAGTGCGGAAGAAGCAACTGCTAACTTGGCAGAGTTGCTGAACGCAAGCATGCGTGGCGACGACGAGTAATCGTTGATTCGTGCCTAATAAAAACCGCTCCTTCGGGAGCGGTTTTTTTATGTCTGAAATTTAGAAAGTATCTTTAGAAGAGGCAGGCTAACCGAGCTTCGGAGACCCGGCTAGCCTGTTTTGGTCAGCAGAGCTTAGAGGGATGAATCAGCTCTGACTAATGCTTAAGCTGCATCAGTGGATGTACTTTATGCTGCCTAATTTCTATTTCTACCCGATAGTTTTTGAACTGGAATGCACGCTATTGATAAACACCTTTTGTTGCAGCGTTGCCATTAAACCTGCGGTGCTCTTCCCAAATATCCATCCCAGTCTTTCCACACCGGCTGTAGCCCTGATGAAACCAACGATGCTGCAACCTGCGTAGGGGTTCGTCCGTCGTGAGGTGTGAACTGCTCGAGTTCTGGATGATTATCTGCATAGCCTCCAGGCTGGGTTTTTGAAAATGCGCTGACGTTATTGATGGCGAGTGGCACGACGTTATCCCTGAATTCAGGAGATTCACGCGTAGAAAGGGATAGCTCAATCTCGGGGGCAAAAATACGAAATGCGCAGATGGTTTGCACCAGCTGAGCTTCATCCATAATTGATGCCGGTTCAATGCCGCCGGTACACGGGCGTAAACGCGGAAACGAAATAGAGTATCGGCTCTGCCAATAGGTTTGTTGGAGCCACGTTAAATGCTCCGCGACCATAAAACAGTCGGTTCGCCAATTATCCGATAGCCCAATGAGTGCACCTATCCCGATCTTGTCGATCCCCGCTTTGCCTAAACGATCGGGAGTTTCAAGTCGCCAAAAGAAATCCTGCTTATTTCCTTTTAAGTGATGTTGAGCGTAGACCGAGGGATGATAGGTTTCTTGATAGACCATCACGCCGTCTAACCCTAGCGTTTTGAGCTCTGCATATTCTTCCTGTGCCAATGGCTGAACTTCCATCATTAGCGAACTGAAATGACGCCGGATTTTAGGTAAATGTTGGCGGAAATAATCCATCCCGACTTTTGCCTGATGCTCGCCGGTGACTAGCAAAAGACTGTCAAATCCCATAGCGCGAATGGCTTCACATTCACGTTCTATCTCTGCTTCATTCAGCGTTTTGCGCTTAAGGCGGTTGCTCATCGAGAAGCCGCAATAGGTGCAATCGTTAGCGCACAGATTTGAGAGATAAAGGGGAACATAAAACCCTACCGTGTTGCCGAAGCGTTGGCGTGTAAGCTGCTGTGCTTTGTGCGCCATCGGTTCGAGATAGCGAGCTGCCGCCGGTGATAGCAGAGCTAACATATCTTCACGATCGGGCCGTACGGCCATTAATGCACGTTCAACATCGGTATTCGTTTTGCCGTTGATTCTTAGCCCGATATCATCCCAGTTCAGCTGTTGCCAGCGTTGTGTGAAGGTTTCCACAATCTAAACCTCCAGTTTCGATGAATGCAAAAACCCGGTCAGTGGGCTGGTGGCGTTGGCATGATGGCTTGGAGAACCCAAACCGCTTTGGTAAGCAATCCTGCCAGCCTCAACGGCGAGCCTAAAAGCTTTTGCCATCGCCACGGGATCACGAGCAACAGCGATAGCGGTGTTAACCAAAACGGCGTCTGCGCCCAGTTCCATCGCTGCGCTGGCATGGCTGGGGGCGCCAATCCCAGCATCGACAATCACTGGGATCTTCGTTTGCTCAATGATGATTTGCAGAAATTCTCGGGTAATAATTCCTTGATTAGAACCAATAGGTGCACCAAGTGGCATGACGGCGGCACAGCCGACTTCCTCTAAACGCTTGCACAAAACAGGATCGGCACCGCAATACGGTAGAACGACAAAACCTGCCTTCACTAATATTTCTGCTGCTTTGAGGGTTTCTATTGGGTCTGGTAGCAAATAGCGAACGTCGGGATGAATTTCAAGTTTCACCCAGTGAGTCCCTAGCGCCTCGCGAGCCAGCTTAGCCGCAAATACGGCCTCTTCGGCAGTTTTGGCTCCAGAAGTATTGGGCAGCAGGTTGGCATTAAGCTTGCGAAGCGGAGCAAGAATGGCGTCGTTGCCACTTTTAAGATCAACGCGTTTCATAGCCATCGTAATGAGCTGAGAGCCAGACTCATTCAGCGCTGCGAGCATTTTTTCCGCCGAAGAAAACTTTCCGGTTCCGGTGAAAAGGCGTGAAGAAAATGTTTTATCTGCAATCTGTAACATCTCAACCTCCAGCAATAGCTTGGAACACCACAACGTCATCTCCTTCGGCAAGCTGCTGTGTTGCCCAGTGCTCGCGGGGGAGAATCGTTTGATTAAGCGCCAGCGCGGTACCTTGCTGGTGTCGGCCTAGTTGTATCAGTAAATCCTCGATGCTGGTGGGAGTATCGAGCGCTATTTTTTCATCGTTGACGGTGATCTTCATACGCTATGTGCTCCGCATACTGGGCAGGCAGGAGCGCGTTTCAGGCCAAACGTACGCCAGCTTTGCTGACGCCCATCGAAAAGCCGCAGTTTTCCCGCTAAAGCAGAAGGCATACCGGCGAGCATCTTGATGGCTTCTAGTGCTTGGAGTGTACCGATCACGCCAACAACTGGGCCAAGTACGCCGGCATTACGGCAATTGCGCTGAGGCTCCACGTCGTCTGGCCATAGGCATCGATAACAGCCCTGTGCAAACGGCGGTTCAATGACCATGAGTTGTCCGCCAAATCCCACGGCACTGCCGTTGATCAACGGCTTATTTTGGGACACGCAGGTGGAATTTACCGCCTGACGCGTAGGCATGTTGTCGCTACAGTCGAGGATTAAATCAACTTGTGCCACAGCCTCCCGAAGAACATCACCGGCTAAGCGTTCAGATAGGGTGATGAACTCCACCTGAGGATTCAGATCCTGTAAGCGTTGCTTTGCTGTTTCCGCTTTAGAATGATCTAGATCGTGGGTGGTATATAGGATCTGGCGCTGGAGATTGCTGATATGCAGACGATCGTCGTCAGCGAGAAGGATCTTGCCGACGCCTGCGGCCGCCAAGTACATGGCGGCCGGAGCGCCTAATCCACCCAATCCAACAATTAAGACGCTAGCCTTGCTGAGATTTTCCTGCCCCTGAGAGCCAATTTCTTCGAGCAGCAGCTGGCGGCTATAGCGCATAAAATCGTGATCGCTAAGCATCTTTGGCTCTCCGATTCTCAATAAGCTGTAGCAAAGTATCAGTAGCTGCCAGCCAGTCCGGTGCCTGCGTAATGGCGCTGACTACGGCAACGCTGCCCACGCCACATTCCAGCACTGCCGGAACGCGATCGATGCTGATCCCGCCGATAGCGACGGTGGAATAATCAGGAATACGGGCAACCTGCCGTTTGAGATCGATAAGCCCCTGTGGTTCAGAAGGCATCACTTTGGTTTGGGTGGGAAATATGTGCCCTAATGCGATATAGGAAGGGTGATAAGACAGGGCACGATCCATTTCGGCATCGTCATGTGTGGAGAGTCCTAAACGAAGCTGCGCGTCGCTGATTGCTTGAAGATCGGCGATATCCAGATCTTCTTGGCCTAGGTGGACGCCGTAAGCACGATGTTTAATGGCGAGTTGCCAATAATCATTAATAAATAAACGTGCCTGATAGTGTCGGCCTAAGGCAATGGCGTCAACGATATCAGATTCTACCGCTTGTTCAGGTTGATCTTTAATTCGTAACTGGATCGTGCGTACGCCAGCTTTGAGCAGGCGCTCAATCCATTCAACGCTATCGACGACGGGATAAAGACCAAGGCGCTGTTCGGTAGTTGGGAAGGATAATTGAGTCATTAGCTTTTCTCCGTTTGTAGATTGCTGGCGGTGTGATAGATCTCGCTACCTTTCGCACGAAAGGCTTCAGACATCTGTGCCATACCCACTTCAACCGGCTGAGCTAATTCTTCTTGTTTTGCGGCATAATCACGCACTTCCTGAGAGATCTTCATTGAGCAGAATTTTGGCCCACACATTGAGCAAAAATGTGCCACTTTGCCTGATTCTTGCGGCAGCGTTTCGTCGTGATAGGCTCTTGCCGTATGAGGATCTAACGCCAGATTGAACTGGTCTTCCCAGCGGAATTCAAAGCGGGCTTTTGACATGGCATTATCGCGGATCTGAGCGCCCGGATGCCCTTTGGCAAGATCGGCGGCATGCGCTGCGATCTTGTAAGTGATGAGACCTTGTTTAACGTCTTCTTTGTTGGGTAAACCCAAGTGCTCTTTGGGGGTGACATAGCAGAGCATGGCACAACCGAACCAGCCAATCATGGCGGCGCCGATCCCTGAAGTGAAATGGTCATAACCCGGAGCAATATCCGTTGTCAGTGGCCCCAGTGTATAAAAAGGCGCTTCGTGGCAGTGCTCTAGCTCTTCGGTCATGTTGCGGCGGATCATCTGCATTGGCACATGCCCTGGACCTTCGATCATGACTTGAACATCATATTCCCACGCAATTTTGGTGAGTTCGCCGAGCGTATGGAGTTCTGCAAATTGAGCTTCGTCGTTAGCATCTTGAATCGAACCCGGACGCAGTCCATCGCCCAATGATAGCGCCACATCATAGGCTGCGCAGATTTGGCAAATTTCACGGAAGCGCTCGAAGAGGAAGTTTTCTTTATGATGTGAAAGGCACCATTTGGCCATAATCGAACCGCCACGGGAGACGATCCCGGTAAGGCGTTTAGCCGTCATTGGAACGTAGCGTAACAGCACACCGGCGTGAATGGTAAAATAGTCAACGCCTTGTTCTGCCTGTTCTAGCAGCGTATCGCGAAAGATTTCCCAGTTGAGGTTTTCGGCAATTCCGTTCACTTTTTCTAATGCTTGATAGATCGGAACGGTGCCGATTGGCACTGGGCTGTTGCGTAAAATCCATTCGCGAGTCTCATGAATATAGCGGCCAGTGGACAGGTCCATAACGGTATCAGCGCCCCAACGGGTTGACCACACTAGCTTTTCCACTTCTTCTTCAATCGAAGAGGTCACGGCGGAGTTACCGATATTCGCATTCACCTTCACCAAGAAATTACGGCCAATTATCATGGGTTCTGATTCGGGATGATTGATATTAGAAGGGATAATGGCGCGTCCGGCGGCAACTTCACTGCGGACAAATTCGGCCGTGATATCTTTTGGCAGCAGCGCGCCAAAATTTTGCCCAGGATGTTGCTGACGCAGCACGTCGCCACGAATACGTTCGCGGCCCATGTTTTCACGGATAGCGATGAATTCCATTTCTGGCGTGACGATCCCCTGACGTGCGTAATGAAGCTGCGTTACACACTTGCCTGTTTTCGCACGGCGTGGCTGCGGCAGATTGTCGAAGCGTAAATGATCGAGTCCGTCATCGGCTAAGCGTTGTTGGGTATAGGCGGAGCTCAGCTGATTTAGTCGCTCGGTATCAGCTCGCTCGGCAATCCATTGGTGACGAAGCGGCTTTAGGCCATTGCGCACGTCTAAATCGGCATTGGGATCGCCGTAAGGGCCCGCTGTATCGTAAACTGGAATTGGCTCGTTGGGCTCATACTGTGGGTTATCTTTGCTGCCACCGAGCAGCGTTGGGCTAAGCTGGATCTCGCGCATCGGCACGCGAATATCCTCACGCGAGCCGGTTAGGTAGATGCGTTGGGAGTTAGGATAGGCTTCACCGCGAAGATGATCGATAAAAGCCTGAGCCTGTGCGCGCTGTTCACGGCGAGAAAGCGGGGCTTGGGTGGTTTCTTTTTTATTCATAGACATAGCAAATTCCTACCAGTGTTCTGGTTTAACAATGATTAAAAATCAAGTTGGAGAATTGCTTGTCTGGAGCTCGGAGGGAGTAATAGATAGCAGGCACCCCATCAGCGATAGAAAAATGCTGGTGGGTGCAAAGGATTACTCTTGTTCCCTTCGCGGGTATTAACCCGATCAGGTTCCGCGGATCCCGAATTAACGGTCTCAGCCTGAAGTGGGAAAGGATCCCGCTTACTAGGCACTCCGACAAGAGTGCCCAGTGTAGGAGCGGGAGAGCAAAACTGCAAGCTGTTAACTAAGCTGTAATGTCTATGCTACTTTCAGGCGTTATGCTGGGCGCGCCAATGAATCATCATTATCCGCAGCGGGCGTATTGGCCTGCCAGATGTCATAGGCAATTTGGATCAGGTTGTCTTCTAAGGCAAAACGGGCGGCTAGCGTTTCCCCGATGTGTGAAAGGGCGTCATGGAGAGCTAAACACTCTTCTTCGCTCAGTTCGTCATCGGTAAAGCGATCGTGGAACGCCATAATTAGCTTGGTATTATCGTGTAACGCGGGATAGATTTTTTTTGTTACTGCCATGTGCGGACTATCATCGCCGCCAACCAGCTCTACGATACGATCGTAAACATGGAAATGGCCGGCTGAGAGATAATCAACCAGATTGTGGCAGAAGTTCTCCAGCGCTTTTTCATTGAGCGGGGTATGCTTTTCTTTATTTGGTTTAATACCAACCAGTGCACAATAGGCCACGAGTAGTTGCTTGCGGGCTTGCAACCATTGGTCGATTAATTCATTACTACCACCTACGCGTTGAGTCAGATGTTCGAGACGGTTGAGCATATATTCAACTCCATGAGGTAAATGTTACAAATTAGCAACAATCGAATGCCAGATTAGCAGAGGTTTAATG
Source organism: Hafnia alvei (assembly GCF_900095695.1). GTDB lineage: Bacteria > Pseudomonadota > Gammaproteobacteria > Enterobacterales > Enterobacteriaceae > Hafnia > Hafnia alvei_B. The sequence goes on from NZ_FMIQ01000001.1 coordinate 26,211, forward strand.
TCAAAGATATGGAACAACAGTTAAAAGATGATGACACCGGCTGGTGGGTGATTAGCCATGAAGGCAAGGTCTGGCTGCCCCGTGGAGATTTGCCTTTTGGTTCTGCCCTGCAATGGCAATTAAGCACCAAATCGGCGCACCAAATTGGCGAGTGGGAGGGGCATCCCATGTGGTTAATAGAAGATGCTCGTCGGCAAGATATGGTGTCAGTTCGCCAACTGATTGACGTTGATCGCGGCCTTTTCCAGCTTGTTGGCCGTGGTGTCCAACTGGCCGAGTTTTTCCGCTCCCATACGTTTTGCGGCTATTGCGGACATGAGATGTACTCCAGCCGTTCAGAGTGGGCAAGTATGTGTCCTAACTGCCGCCAGCGTTATTATCCGCAAATTGCGCCGTGCATTATCGTGGCTATTCGCCGCGGTAATGAAATCCTTTTGGCACAGCATAAACGTCATTGGAACGGCATACATACCGTATTGGCAGGTTTTGTTGAGGTAGGCGAAACGCTTGAGCAGGCCGCCGCGCGTGAAATTATGGAAGAGAGCCACGTTCAAATTAAAAATCTGCGTTATGTTGCTTCTCAGCCATGGCCGTTCCCGCACTCATTGATGGTGGCTTTCATGGCAGATTACGCTGGCGGAGAACTTAAACACGATCCAAAAGAGTTATTGAATGCGGGCTGGTATCGCTATGACAATCTACCGCAACTGCCGCCTGCAGGTACTGTAGCGCGGCGTTTAATCGAAGATACCGTGGCACTTTGTCGAGAAGAGACAGAAGGCGAATAACGCATGCTACAATGCGATGAGATTATTTAGGGAGCCAAAGGATGACTGAACTGAAGAACGACCGCTACCTGCGCGCACTATTGCGCCAGCCTGTAGACATAACACCGGTATGGATGATGCGTCAGGCCGGACGTTATTTGCCAGAATATAAAGCCACCCGTGCTCAGGCCGGTGATTTTATGTCTTTGTGCAAAAATGCTGAGTTAGCCTGTGAAGTCACACTTCAACCGCTGCGCCGTTATGCGCTAGATGCGGCAATTCTATTTTCAGACATCTTGACCATACCTGATGCGATGGGGCTTGGGCTCTATTTTGAAACGGGAGAAGGCCCTCGTTTCTCGTCGCCGATTACCTGTAAAGCTGATGTGGAAAAACTGCCCGTTCCCGACCCTGAAGATGAACTAGGGTATGTGATGAACGCGGTGCGCACTATCCGTAAAAATCTGGATGGACAGGTTCCTCTGATTGGCTTCTCTGGAAGTCCGTGGACGCTCGCGACCTATATGGTGGAAGGCGGCAGTAGCAAAGCTTTCACCAAAATTAAAAAGATGATGTATGCCGAGCCAGCAACGTTGCATCTGCTGCTGGATAAACTGGCCGATAGCGTAATCTTGTACCTTAACGCGCAGATCCGCGCTGGCGCTCAGTCAGTCATGATTTTTGATACTTGGGGTGGTGTGCTGACAGGCCGTGACTATCGCCTGTTCTCACTACACTACATGCATAAAATCGTTGATGGTCTGATCCGTGAAAATGACGGTCGCCGTGTTCCAGTGACGCTATTCACCAAAGGTGGTGGTCAGTGGCTAGAAGCTATGGCTGCAACCGGCTGTGATGCGCTAGGCTTGGATTGGAGCACGGACATCGCCGATGCTCGTCGCCGTGTCGGTGACAAAGTTGCACTGCAAGGCAATATGGATCCTTCCATGCTGTATGCGCCAGCGGCCCGAATTGAGCAGGAAGTCTCGACTATTCTGGATGGTTTCGGGGAAGGGACTGGCCACGTATTCAATCTTGGCCATGGCATTCATCAAGATGTGCCACCAGAGAATGCAGGAACGTTTGTTGAGGCTGTTCATCGGCTTTCAGCGAAGTATCATCGATAGGACTTAAAGCATGGATATGCAGGCACTGCGCGAAGAGCAGGTGGAAAAGGCGAGTCAGATTGTGCGTAGCGACGATCTAGGATTTGAACAACCGACGCTTATCGCCGGTGCTGATGTGGGTTTTGAGCAGGGGGGCGACGTCACGCGAGCGGCTATCGCGGTGTTACGTTATCCCTCTCTTGAGCTGGTGGAATACCAGATCGCACGTATCGAAACCCAAATGCCCTATATCCCCGGTTTTCTTTCGTTTCGTGAATATCCTGCGTTGCTCAAAGCGTGGGGTATGCTGCAACATCGGCCACAGCTGGTGGTGGTCGATGGGCAGGGGATTGCGCATCCGCGTCGCTTAGGTGTTGCTAGCCATTTTGGCTTGCTCGCGGATGTTCCCACTATCGGCGTTGCTAAAAGTCGCTTGTGCGGCCAGTTTGCCCCTTTAGATGATACCGTAGGGGCCTTGCAGCCGCTTAATGACAAACAAGAGCAAATTGGTTGGGTTTGGCGCAGTAAAGCACGCTGTAACCCGCTGTTTATATCAACGGGTCATCGCATCAGTTTGCCTACAGCTTTAGCGTTCATTCAAAGCTGTATGCGTGGCTATCGCTTACCTGAACCCACGCGTTGGGCGGATGCCATCGCCTCTAATCGACCAGCTTTTCAACGCTGGTTACTCCAAGATTCTGATAATCGCGTGTAGATATAGGGATCTCTTGATTTTTCAGTTACACTGCGCCGGAATTATTTTTCAGAGACTTACTTTTCTCTAAGAGACTTAGCATGCTGCGTAACCCGATTCACAAACGGCTAGAAAAGCTGGAAAGCTGGCAACATCTTACGTTCATCGCCAGTTTGTGTGAACGTATGTACCCAAACTATCAGGCATTTTGCCTGCAAACCGGATTTGGCGATCCTATGGTTTACCGCCGAATTCTGGATCTGATTTGGGAAACATTGACGGTAAAAGACGCTAAAGTGAATTTCGACAACCAGTTAGAAAAACTGGAAGAGGCAATTCCGTCAGCTGACGACTATGATATTTACGGCGTTTACCCTGCGATTGACGCTTGTATTGCGTTGGGTGAAGCTGTGCACTCCCGTTTAAGCGGTGAGATGCTAGAACATGCGATTACGGTCAGTGAAACATCACTGCGTACCGTCGGCATGCTGGAAATGACTCAGGCCGGTCGCGAAATGACCGATGAAGAGCTGAAAGAATTACCAGCAATGCAAGATGAGTTAGACATCCAATGGGAGATTTTCCGCCTGCTCGTTGAATGCGAGGAGCGCGATTTAGAGCTCATCAAAGGATTAAGATCTGACCTGCGTGAGGCAGGTGTCAGTAATATCGGTGTAAATTTAGCGCAATAAGACGGCAAAACGTGATTTAACACCTGATTTGTCGTCCCTTAAGGCTTCACATTCGTACCCCGGTTGTTCTACATTTGGGGGGCGTAAAAAAAGTGGCTATCGGTGCGTGTATGCAGGAGAGTGCTGTCAATCGGCATATCCGTCGCACTCGATGCTTTGCAAACGATAAACACACTGTAAGGATAACTTATGAACAAGACTCAACTGATTGATGTAATCGCGGAAAAAGCTGACCTGTCTAAAACTCAGGCTAAGGCAGCTCTGGAATCTACTCTGGCAGCGATTACCGAGTCTCTGAAAGACGGTGATGCAGTACAATTGGTTGGTTTCGGTACTTTTAAAGTGAATCATCGTAACGAGCGCACTGGCCGCAACCCGCAAACTGGTATGGAAATCAAAATTGCAGCAGCAAACGTACCAGCGTTCGTTTCTGGTAAAGCTCTGAAAGACGCAGTTAAATAAGACCGCGTGATTCACAGCCTGTTTGTGAAAGAAGTAAACAGGGGGGCGTTGACGCCCCTTTTGTTCATCTGTAAGCCTGTGGCGGCATTACTGATCGCGGCAGGGCTTTCTGTGACGCTCTCTGGTTGCAGCACGCAAAACGATTCCCCTCGCTTTACCGCAACTGGTTATATCGCCGATCAAGGCATGATGCGCATTTGGCGCAAAGACAACGCTAATCATCAGCCAACGGCTATTATGAGTGTCTATAGTCCCTTGCAAGGGAAAGGCACAGTAGTCAGCTATTACGCTTATCAGGATGGCAAATTGAACCTAGTACGGCAAACCGTGCAGGGCAATGAGCAAAATGTTCTTGAGCTTCGTTTAGATGAGAAGAGCGAAATAAGCTTTATGCAGCGCCAGATTGGCAATCAGCGGCAGTTACTCACGTCTGACGATATAGCCCGTAGCCAGTATCAGTCCCGCCATATGGTTGAGATATCAGAAGCACTGCGAGTCGGCAAAGTTAACCTCATCCAAGGCCGTTGGCAGAATGGTCAGTTCACTAGCTGTGCAGGGGAAACTCAATCCCTGAAGCTAGAAGCGTGGCAGCTGAATTGGATAGAAAGTCGCGCCGCACGCTCGTCCCAGCCTCTCGGGATTGCATGGCTTGATGCACCGGAAGGCCGGCAGTTATTGCTGGCAGCCAATGAAGATTTTTGCAGTTGGGAACCGACGGTAGATACGCTGTAAAGAAAACCGAGAACCACCTTAATGATCCTCGGTCTTGGTGTGATTAACGACCGCGCCCAATAGCCCGGTAGCCAATATCCTGACGATAGAAACTCTCTTTCCAGCCGACCTGTTTTGCTAGCTGATATGCATTTTTCTGCGCTTGCTCGATTCCATGTCCTAAGGCAGTGACGCACAATACGCGCCCGCCATGAGTCACCACATCGTTGCCCTGCATTTGGGTGCCAGCATGGAAAACTTTTTCGCCCTCTGCTGAAACCGACGGCAGGCCATGAATGACATCACCGGTTCGATAATCTCCAGGATATCCTCCTGCAGCGATCACGACGCCTAGCGCATCACGTTCATCCCACAGTGACTCTTTCTCGTTTAATTTACCTTCAGCACCGGCTAGGCAAAGTTCTACTAAGTCTGATTTCATACGTAGCATGATAGGCTGAGTTTCAGGGTCGCCAAATCGACAGTTAAATTCGATAACTTTTGGCTCACCTTGGGCTGAAATCATCAGGCCTGCGTAAAGAAAACCAGTGTATGGGTTACCCTCTTTCGCCATGCCATGTACCGTTGGCCAGATGACTTCATCCATAACGCGCTGGTGGATCTCATCGGTTACCACCGGTGCCGGTGAATATGCACCCATGCCGCCGGTATTTGGCCCCGTATCGCCATCGCCGACTCGTTTATGATCTTGGCTGGTCGCCATTGGTAGCACGTTCTTTCCGTCAACCATGACGATAAAGCTCGCTTCTTCGCCGTCGAGAAACTCTTCAACGACGATGCGATGGCCTGCGTCGCCGAATGCGTTGCCTGCCAACATATCGTGTACCGCGGCTTCTGCTTCTTCTAGCGTCATTGCAACAATCACGCCTTTACCAGCGGCTAGGCCGTCTGCCTTGATAACGATTGGCGCGCCTTGGCTACGGATATAGCTAATCGCGGGCTCAACGTCGGTAAAATTACGATACTGGCCTGTGGGAATGCGATGGCGGGCCAAGAAATCTTTAGTGAAGGCTTTTGATCCTTCTAACTGGGCTGCTGCCTGTGATGGGCCGAAAATCTTCAGCCCCGCAGCTTGGAACGCATCAACGACGCCAATAACTAGCGGTGCTTCAGGGCCAACTATCGTTAGGCCAATATCATGGCTCTGGGCAAATGCCAAAAGAGCGTTGATATCGGTTGCTGAGATATCGACGTTTTCTAGGGCTGGCTCCAGTGCTGTCCCCGCATTACCTGGGGCTACGTAGACTTTATCTGCCAGCGGCGATTGAGCCGCTTTCCATGCTAGTGCGTGCTCACGGCCGCCGTTACCGATAATCAGGATATTCATGCGCTCACCTCAAAAGGTGCGCCCGCAGGCGCACGAAAAACAGAAGAGATTAATAAAGAGAAAAATGATTAATGACGGAAATGACGCATATCCGTGAAGATCATGGCGATCCCGTGCTCATTCGCAGCGGCGATGACTTCATCATCACGAATAGAACCCCCTGGCTGAATAACGCAGGTGATGCCGACGGATGCAGCAGCATCAATACCGTCGCGGAATGGGAAGAAGGCATCTGATGCCATTACGGAACCCGCGACTTCTAATCCTTCGTCAGCGGCTTTGATTCCGGCGATTTTGGCAGAGTACACGCGGCTCATCTGGCCAGCACCAATGCCGATGGTCATTTTGTCTCGGGCATAAACGATGGCGTTGGATTTCACAAATTTGGCTACTTTCCAGCAGAACAACGCATCACGCATTTCCTGTTCGGTTGGTTGGCGAGTGGTGACTATGCGCAGGTCGGATTCTTTTACCATACCTAAATCGCGGTCCTGAACCAGTAAGCCGCCGTTAACGCGTTTGAAATCCAATCCATTTTGGCGTGCATTCCACGCACCACAGGCTAAGACGCGCACGTTTTGTTTGGCTGCCAGCAGCTCAAGCGCAGGTTCGCTGATATGTGGGGCAATAATGACTTCGACAAACTGACGACTAATAATCGCCTGAGCAGTTTCGGCGTCGAGTTCGCGGTTAAAGGCAATGATGCCGCCAAAGGCAGAGGTTGGGTCGGTTTTATAAGCGCGCTCGTAGGCATCTAAAATAGAACCACCAACGGCAACACCGCATGGGTTAGCATGCTTCACGATCACACAAGCGGGCTCACTAAACTCTTTCACACATTCTAATGCTGCATCGGTATCGGCAATGTTGTTGTAAGAGAGCGCTTTGCCTTGAAGCTGATTAGCGGTAGCAACAGAAGCTTCAGTGACATTCTCTTCTATATAGAAGGCCGCATCCTGATGGCTGTTTTCTCCGTAACGCATATCTTGTTTCTTTATATAGCTAAGATTCAGCGTGCGAGGGAAGCGGCCAGAAGGTTCTTCAGTATTACCATAATAAGGAGGAACCATCGTTCCAAAGTAATTAGCGATCATGCCATCGTAGGCAGCAGTGTGCTCGAATGCCTTAATCGCCAAATCGAAACGCGTCGCGTGAGTTAAAGAACCCTCGTTGCTATCCATCTCATTAATGATGGCATCGAAGTCACGATTATTAACTACAATCGCAACGTCTTTATGATTCTTGGCTGCCGAGCGCACCATGGTTGGTCCACCGATATCGATATTCTCAACGGCGTCGGCTAAAGAGCAATCTGGGCGAGCTACGGTCTGAGCGAAGGGATAAAGGTTCACAACGACCATATCGATGGGCTTAATATCGTGGTGAGCCATAATGTCATCGTCTTGGCCGCGACGGCCAAGAATCCCGCCATGTACCTTGGGATGCAAAGTCTTAACTCGGCCATCCATCATTTCGGGGAATCCGGTGTAATCAGAAACCTCGGTCACGGGTAAACCTGCTTCCGCTAACAGGCGGGCAGTACCGCCAGTTGAAAGCAGCTCAACGCCACGAGAACTGAGCGCTTGAGCAAACTCAACAATACCGGCTTTATCAGATACGCTGAGCAGCGCACGGCGAATCGGACGGTAAGCGGAAGCTGAGCTCGTGTTTTGTGAACTGGAATGCATGGTAGTTATATCCCTCGGCTATGGAATCGCAATATAAAGAGCGTTATGTGAATACGGCATGCCTGTTTTATTCAAATAACGCCCCTTCGTTGGAAGAGGTCGAAAGATTTTAACGCATCCAGATTGTAACGAAAACGTTTGCGTGATGCTCGTCAAATTTGTCACCAATATCG
>NZ_FMIQ01000040.1 GCF_900095695.1 Hafnia alvei
ACGCCCGCACAATGCCTATGTGAGAAATAGTGCATTAGGCGGACGTAACTTACACCGGCCAAAACCTTACACCGGACGTAACCTTACACCGAACTCACCATCATTATCCTATAGTCATTAAACTCGCATTTCCCCCCGCAGCGGCGGTATTCACGCTCAGCGAACGTTCTAATAGCAGGCGTTCGAGCAAAATTCCCGTTTCACCGTGCGAGAAACCTTGCACGGAGACAATGGCTCCCGGACGTTCGGCGATTTGCTCACACAGGCTACGGAGCTGATCGGAGTCACCGTGATAGATAACCGCATCAAACTCTACGCCGTCGGCATCCCATGATTTAGCCACGTTAATCTGTTGCTGTATGGCTGCTGGCAAGCGGCGATATAGCGTGCGCTGAACCTCGCTGTCGATCCATTGAACTCGGCTGCCTACCGCAAGCACGGCGGCTAACTGAATTAAGGCATCCTGCTCATTGCTGAAGAGGCACAGCACGCGCTCACGTGGCAGCAGGGCGTAGGTATTGCGTTCGCCGGTTGGGCCTTGTAGCAAACGAACCGTGCCACCTTGTGACCAATCACCAAACTCTTGGCAATGCTGAGCAAGCTCGGTCATTTTCTCTTGTTGTGCCCACGTTAAGAGCGCCTGATGAGCGGTCAATAGCGGCTGGCGTTGCGTGGTGTCGATGTTTTGATCGCCGTCGTGGCGTGCCAGAGTACGGCATACGGCGTCGTTAGGGCGGCTAGACAGCAGACGATAAACATACAGCGGCCCGCCGGCTTTTGGCCCCGTGCCCGAGAGACCTTCTCCGCCGAAGGGTTGCACACCGACTACCGCGCCGACCATATTACGGTTCACGTACTGGTTACCGACTTTAGCCTGCTCGGTGACTTTAATGATGGTTTCGTCGATGCGAGTATGAATGCCTAACGTTAAGCCATAACCTGCCGCATTGATTTGCTCAATCAGCGCGTCAAGATTCTGACGGTTGTAGCGAACCACATGGAGCACCGGCCCAAACACTTCCTGCTCAAGTTCATCAAAGCTTTCAAGCTCAATCAGCGTAGGTTTAACGAAGGTGCCACGTTGCCACTCTTGGCTATCCTGTGAATGGTCAAAGGCGGCCTGATAAACATCGCGCCCTTTGGCACGCATTGTTTGAATATGGCGGTCAATATTCTCTTTGGCTTCAGCGTCAATCACCGGGCCGATATCGGTTGAGAGGCGTTCAGGATTGCCCATTCGGCATTCCGCCATCGCGCCACGCAGCATTTGTAGGGTGTGATCGGCGATGTCTTCTTGGACACACAGAATACGCAGTGCAGAGCAACGTTGACCGGCGCTATCAAACGCCGAGGCGACCACGTCGGTAACCACTTGCTCAGTAAGCGCCGATGAGTCGACGATCATCGCATTCAAACCACCGGTTTCGGCAATCAGCGGCGTGGTGCGCCCCTGAGGATCCAAGCGGCCTGAAATATTACGCTGCAATAGACCGGCAACGGCGGTGGAACCGGTAAACATCACGCCACGCACGCGGCTATCGCCCACTAACTTGGCACCCACGGTTTCACCTTCACCTGGCAATAGCTGCAGAACGCCAGCAGGCACACCGGCGTCTAGCAAGATGCGTACGGCCTGTGCGGCAACCAGCGGCGTTTGTTCGGCAGGTTTTGCCAATACGCTATTGCCAGCCGCTAATGCCGCGGCGACTTGTCCGGTGAAGATTGCCAGAGGGAAGTTCCACGGGCTGATGCAAACCACAGGGCCCAGTGGGCGGTGTGTATCGTTAGCAAAATCATTACGGACCTGCTGAGCGTAATAGCGTAGGAAATCAACCGCTTCGCGCACTTCGGCAATGGCGTTATTGAATGTCTTTCCGGCCTCACGCGCCAATAGGCCTAACAGGCTTTGTAACTGGTCTTCCATTAAGTCTGCGGCGCGTTCTAAGACGGCAGCACGCTGTGCTGGAGGCGTTGAGAACCAGATTGGCCCTGCGCCGACGGCGCTAGTCAATGCGGTCTCAACATCGGCATCGCTAGATGGAGTGACATAACCAACAACGTCACGGGGCTCGGCCGGGTTAATCACGGCCTGAGGCTGTTCTTGACTCGATACATCGCCTTCAATGATGGGCGTGCAGACCCAAGGCGTGCTGGCGCTGCTGAGCAATGCGCTGGAAAGCGACGCTAAGCGTTGTTCGTTGGAGAGGTCTAAACCGCGTGAATTGCGGCGGTCTTCACCGTAAAGCCCACGCGGTGATGGAATACGCGGATGAGGCAGACCTACCGCGCCTTCTTTGGCCGCCATGGCTTCAACGGCGGATACCGGATCGGCAACCAGTTCGTCTAACGGCAGCGTGGTATCGGCAATACGGTTAACAAACGAGGTATTTGCCCCGTTTTCTAGTAGGCGGCGAACCAAGTAGGCCAGCAGGGTTTCGTGCGTGCCGACCGGTGCATAAATACGGCAAGGACGGTTGAATTTTCCGTCGGCAATTTTCCCGACGACCTGATCGTATAGCGGTTCACCCATGCCATGCAGACATTGGAATTCATACTGACCCGGATAGTAGTTTTGTCCTGCCAAATGATAAATAGCCGACAACGTATGGGCGTTATGGGTAGCAAACTGGGGATATATGGCGTTAGGAACGCCAAGAAGCTTGCGGGCGCAGGCCAAATAAGAGACATCGGTATACACCTTGCGGCTGTACACCGGATAGCCTTCCAGTCCATCAACCTGAGCGCGTTTAATTTCGCTGTCCCAGTATGCACCTTTCACCAGACGGATCATCAAACGGCGATGGCTGCGCTGTGCTAAATCGATCACATAGTCAATCACCGCAGGACAGCGTTTTTGATAGGCCTGAATAACGAAGCCAATGCCGTTCCAACCGGCGAGGTCGGGCTCAAAGCATAAGCGCTCGAGCAAATCGAGCGAGATTTCAAGGCGGTCGGCTTCTTCAGCATCGATATTAATACCAATGTCGTAGCTGCGCGCCAGTAAGGTCAGAGAGAGAAGGCGAGGGTAAAGCTCGTCCATCATGCGTTCGTATTGCGCACGGCTGTAGCGAGGATGTAAAGCTGAAAGCTTGATTGAAATCCCTGGGCCTTCATAGATGCCGCGTCCGTTCGACGCCTTGCCGATGGCGTGGATCGCCTGTTGGTATGAAATCATATAGCGTTGGGCGTCGACTTCGGTCAGCGCGGCCTCACCCAGCATATCGTATGAGTAACGGAAGCCTTTATCTTCGTGCTTACGCGCGTTAGCCAGCGCTTCAGCAATGGTCTCACCCGTGACAAATTGCTCGCCCATCAAGCGCATCGCCATATCCACACCTTTGCGGATCAGCGGTTCACCGCTCTTGCCAATAATGCGGTTAAGTGAGCTCGAGAGATTAGATTCGTTGTGGGTTGCCACTAAGCGACCGGTCAGCAGTAATCCCCACGTCGCGGCATTAACAAACAGCGATGGGCTGCGACCAAGATGAGAATGCCAGTTACCGTTGCTGATTTTGTCGCGAATAAGCGCATCGCGCGTGGCTTTATCGGGAATGCGTAACAACGCCTCGGCTAAACACATCAGCGCCACACCTTCCTGTGACGAGAGCGAAAATTCCTGCAATAGGTTTTGTACTATACCGGCGCGACCGTTAGCGCTTTTCTGGTTACGCAGTTTTTCCGCGATTTTATACGCCATCTGGTGCGTTGACTGTGCCAGCTCCGGTGCCATGCGGGCTTGTTCTAGCAGCATGGAAACGGCTTCATTTTCCGGGCGACGATAGGCAGCGGTGATCGCGGAGCGCGAAACCGACTGCGGCAGAATTTGTTCGGCAAAGTCGAGGAACGGCTGAAGCGGCTGTTCCTGAGGCGCGATGGTTTCTTCGGTGTCGTTAGAAACGGTGTCTGAAGCAGGGAGGGGGAGCTCTGGTAGGGCGCTACCGCTCTCTACTCGCTCAAGATAATTGAAAATGGCTTGTTTGATAACCCAATGCGGCGTGCGATCGATTTGCTGTGCGGCGGCTTTAATACGATCTCGAGTCGCTTCATCAAGTTTTACACCCATAGTGGTGGTGCCCATGCCGTCCTACTCCGTTTTATTTTTTTAAGGTAGAGCCTGAGCATATCCCGTTCATGATGAATGTTGCAACTTTGTGCAACCTTGTTAAATGGCCTAAGTGTTCAATGTGTGAAATAGCGCAGGTTTTGCGCTAACGGATAGAATGCGAACAATGAGGGCATGTCAGTTTGATGGTTGCACTACAAGATAAATAATTCATTATAATTTAAAGGGATATTTTTCTGTGCAATCTGCGTTGGCGCATGCAAATGGATTTGAGTTGCAACCGGTCACCGCATAAAATGTGATGGGTGGTAAACTTTGTGTAACTTTTAAGTTAAAAAACTTGTTAATGAAACTCGCCTGTTCATAAGATGCCGACGTTTAGATTTTCCTTATTGGTTTTATTTGAGATGGGGTTCGGCCATGTCATCGTTCCGATGTGGCCGATTTTTAAAACGACACAATTTGCATAAAAAAGCCTGAGTCCTGGGCATAAATAAAATACGGAGACACCTGCATGATAAGTACACCGATGTTGGTGACCTTTTTGGTCTACATCTTGGGAATGATCGTCATTGGTTTAGTGGCTTATCGCGCCACGAATAATTTTGATGACTATATTTTGGGCGGACGCAGTTTAGGTAGCGTCGTGACTGCGCTGTCGGCAGGGGCTTCCGATATGAGCGGCTGGCTGCTGATGGGGCTGCCCGGCGCGATTTATCTTTCAGGCATCTCTGAAAGCTGGATTGCCATTGGTTTAACCGTGGGGGCGTATCTGAACTGGAAGCTGGTGGCGGGGCGCTTGCGCGTTCACACCGAGGCCAATAACAACGCCCTGACGCTGCCGGATTATTTCACCAGCCGCTTTGAAGACACCAGCAAGCTGCTGCGGGTGATCTCTGCAATCGTCATTTTAGTCTTCTTCACCATCTATTGTGCTTCTGGCATTGTGGCCGGTGCTCGTCTGTTTGAAAGCACCTTCGGAATGAGCTACGAAACGGCTCTGTGGGCCGGTGCGGCGGCAACAATTATCTATACCTTTATTGGTGGTTTCTTGGCCGTCAGCTGGACGGATACGGTTCAGGCCAGCCTGATGATTTTTGCCCTTATTTTAACCCCGATTATCGTTATTTTAGCCGTGGGCGGTATTGATACGTCGATGCTGGTGATTGAGGCTAAAAATCCAGCAAACCTCGATATGTTCAAGGGGCTGAATCTCATTGCGATTATCTCATTAATGGGATGGGGTCTTGGCTACTTTGGCCAGCCACATATCTTGGCGCGCTTCATGGCGGCTGATTCACACCATACCATCCGCAATGCACGCCGGATCAGCATGACATGGATGATTCTGTGCTTAGGCGGCGCGGTGGCGGTTGGCTTCTTCGGTATTGCCTATTTTGAGAATAACCCAAGCCAAGCGGGAACCGTTTCTGAAAACGGCGAGCGTGTGTTTATCGAGCTAGCGAAGATCTTGTTTAACCCGTGGATTGCGGGAATATTGCTGTCGGCCATTCTCGCTGCGGTAATGAGTACGTTAAGCTGTCAGCTGCTAGTGTGTTCTAGCGCGATAACCGAAGACTTATATAAGGCTTTCTTCCGCAAAAAAGCTTCTCAGCGCGAGCTGGTTTGGGTGGGACGCTTAATGGTGCTATTAGTGGCGCTGATCGCGATTGCGTTGGCGGCAAATCCTGAAAACCGAGTATTAGGTTTGGTGAGCTATGCGTGGGCGGGCTTTGGCGCGGCGTTTGGTCCGGTGGTGCTGATTTCGGTGATGTGGTCGAGAATGACGCGTAACGGCGCGCTGGTGGGGATGATTATCGGTGCGGCGACGGTCATTATCTGGAAACAATATGGCTGGTTTAATTTGTATGAAATTATTCCTGGCTTTATTTTTGCCAGCGTTGCCATCGTGGTGGTGAGCCTGATGGGCAAAACACCTTCTCAAACGATTCAAACGCGTTTTGCGGATGCTGAGGCGGAATTTAAAACCGTTTAATCATTAAGGATTAAGCGCTGTTGCTAACGAAAGGGAATGCTTTAACAGGCATTTCCTTTTTTATTTGGAGCAAAGCCTATTGTCTTAAACTTTATCCGGCAGAATAACCCGCTTTTCAATCCGCAATGCATCCCCATCGGTTAATACAATAGTGACCTGCAGCCAGTCTCCTTGCTGAACGGGGAAACTCATCTGGCCTAAAGCCTGCTTTTGATTCGCCATGAGCTGAATAACGCCATTTTGTCGCGAAGTGCTTTCACCATGGATGCCACGGCGAATGACATCAACGCCAATATGACACAGGCACGACGTCGCGACAGAAGCCATGGGCGTTAGGACGTAATACTGGCCGTCTTGCGTAGTATCAAACCAAAGCTGGTTGGATAGCAGAGAAGCGATAAGCAATGTATGCATTTAAGGCTCCGAGTAAAAAAATAAAACAGGGCTATGCCCTGTTTTATAGGATGGAGGCGTAATCAGTTCTGGCTTACAAAGGAAACGTTGCCAAGGCCAATTTGGTTGACGTTGGAGTAGGAGAAGTTAGCATTTTGGCTGCTGTTGGCGTAGTTAGATGCACCATTTTGGCGAACAACAATCACGGCGGCATCAGCATTTTGCTTAGTGACGGCGTTGTTTAAACCAAGGCCAGACTGCGATACGGCGGTTCTTGAGAAGTCACCGTTTTGGCTGGTTGTCGCCGAGTTACCGACGAGGCCGCTTTGTGAAACTTCGGTCACTGACCAATCACCATTTTGACTCGACGTTGCAGAGTGGCCGTTGCCCACTTGGTTAATATCAACCAAGCTGATATTCCCGTTTTGATTGACCGTGGCGCTATTATTGCTACCGCCAAGGAAACCACCCGATTGTGACACCGAGGTTTTGGACAAAATAGCAGAGTCTTGATTGACGTTAGAGTAGTTATTACTCCCTTGCTGATATACCTGAACCTCTCCACCCAACGCGGCTGTCTGAGGCGTAAATTGGAATACGTAAGCCGGGTTGGTTAATGCCATTGCATTACCCATGGCGAAGACAAAACTTGATGCGGCGATGATTTTCCACTTATTCATGATGTTACCCCGTCGGTTATAGAATCAGATGTGTGTATCAGATAAACGATAACTAATGCTGTGTAACTCTAATGGCCATGCCTGATGCATTTTGCACAACGCCGGCGGACCGGTTTGTGCCCGTTTGGTTAATTTGCGTTATATTGTTTTTCCCGAGAGAAAGAATATAAGCAGAGTTACCAAAGCTGTCTTGAATGATGGTGTCATTATTCCCACTACCTAGTTGAGCAATAACAGCCGTGTTATTACTGCTAAGCTGCGTTATATCTGCAGAATTACCTGTTCCGCGCTGGGCAATTAACGCATTGTTATTGCTGCCGGACTGATTGATCCTGCCTTGGTTTCCGTTTCCTTGCTGAACAATAACCGCATGGTTATTGATACCTTGCTGATTTGAATATGCGCTATTACCACTTCCTATTTGATTAATCACCGTGCTTTGGTTGTAATTACTGTTAATATCACTAAGTCCTGTGGATATTTCAGAACGAGCCAAATCACTATTAGCTATTGCCAAATAGGGTACAAGTAGCAGAGCGGTTGTTAAAATGCTCTTTTTCATGTTGCTGTCCTAACGTAATTCGGTCAGTAAGAAAATAAGCCGGTAATGCGCTCACCTGACTCCCTGATATTTTTTCAGGAACATTCCGATTTACGATTTGAGTATGTGCGGAAGGAAAATTAAATACCTCACCTATAAGTTGTATTTTGATAGAAAAGGCTCATGAAAAAGTATTATTTCTATCGTTTACTTATTGTTAGGAAAAGGGAATAAATTTTTATTTTGTAGTTCGTCGATTTAAAGACCAAATGCTAGGGTTGTTTTTAAGGGGAGTCGCCCTGGCATCTAGGCCCCATGAGATAGGGTGAGTCGCTGTAAATCACGGCAAGTGTTCATACCACATTTCATGCGGAAGCATGACGCACAGCCTATGGCTTAATAAGCGCGCAAAGATACAATGTTGAGGCCACTTACCTAAGAAAAATAAATGAGTATATACAGAGTCAGCTAACTAAAAAGGAGTATGTAAAAAGCTATCCTCGGTTAATGTACTATTTAATAAGGATTTTTAATTTTTCGCGTGATTTATGAACTAATGTTACCTTTCTTTTTAGCGTGAAAATGTAAAGGTAATATTAAGAGTTCCAATTATTTAAATTAAGCATAAGAATTATTTATAAATATCAAGAAACATTTTGAAACACAAATAACACTTGCGCTGGGTGTGCTAATGTCTAGATTGAATCATGTAATATGCCCAAAAAACGATGGTATATACAATTTAACTCTGTGCATGCTTAATTATTTTGTGCACTGCCTTTTACACAGCAGCGGAAATGTGGCGTGTCATCAATCTGTTTTATATAAAACAGAGAACGCTGCGCGTCGCATCCAGATAGGTTGTTATTATGCTTAATGAAGCAGCAAATCAAAACTATTCATTAGTTTTAATTACGAGGCCGTCTTTACAGGCGACTGCACTACTGCACCAGATTAAATCCATGCTGGATTTAAATGCCAAAATACATAACATCAACAAGTATTTAAATGGCTCAACCGAAAATACATTATTTCTGTTCGATTTGATGGAAGCCGATAGGCGAGCGACTGTACTGTGGCAATCCGAACTAAGCCGCTGCAGAGAAAAAAATAGATTACTGCTATTAAATACACCTGACGACTATCAATGCCAAGATATTGGCTCATGGCCAAATATTAGCGCTGTCTTTTATTTGTCTATGGATGAGCGCTCTTTAATCGAGGGGATCAAAAGCGTCATTAATGGAGAATGTTATTTTAGTCAGAGCGTTGCGAGCTATCTTATTAGCCAATCTGCGCATTATCGCTATCACAGCCCAGAATCAACGGGATTAACACATAGAGAGAAAGAAATTCTCAATAAACTACGAGTGGGTGCCTCAAATACAGAAATAGCGCGGCTGTTGTTTATTAGCGAAAACACGGTCAAAACACATCTCTATAACCTGTTTAAAAAATCTCGGTGAAAAACCGAACACAGGCCGTTTCATGGGCTAACGATAATCTCAGGCGTTGAACGATGAAAAAAATACTCATGTTTATCCTCTTTGCCTCTATGAACTGCGGGATAAAGCAGGCAACTGCGGCCGAAATTGAAGTGCCAGGGTTAATTACCGACCACACAGTAACATCCGTAGGCCACGCATTTTACCGAGATTTTAGTGATAACTGGGAAAGAGAATACCCCGGAACACTAACCATCAGTGAAAGGCCTAGCGCGCGCTGGGGAAGTTGGATCACGATTAAAATTGAACAGGATACGGTCTATCAAACCTTTTTATTTCCAAACAAACGTAGCTTTGACAAAGACGTCGCCGTGGCTATTGAGAGCGTTAGCGAATCTTTATCGCGGCGCACAATTGATAAAGCGCTACTCAACACGGGTGACTTAACCACTGATGAGTTTTAAGGAGTATCCATGCGAGTTTCCTATATAGCACTAATCATTTTGCTTATATCTCCAGCTTCTTGGGGGGGCAATATGGTTTTTCAGTTTGTTAACCCGAACTTTGGTGGAAATCCAAACAATGGCTCATTCCTATTAAATGAAGCCAATGCCCAAAATTCGTATAAAGATCCCAACGGCTATGACTTTGATACCTCAACGCCTTCACCGCTAGATAATTTTACCTCAGTGATTCAATCGCAATTGCTGGGAAATTTGATGGGAAATATTAGCCAAGGGAAGCCTGGGCGGTTAGTGACAAAGGATTTTATTGTCGATGTAAAAAATACCGATGGGCGATTAACGATGAATATCCTTGATCGTACAACGGGAAAATCCTCAACCATCGAAGTTGATGGGCTCTCCAGCATTAAAACCAATTAGAACGGGATGATGAGCCATGCGCAGCTATTTATTGATCATTTCGGTACTCTTTTTAAGCGGATGCTTGACGGCACCGCCCAAGCAAGCCGCAAAACCAACGTTAATGCCCCGAGCACAGAGCTATCAGGATTTAACGCATTTGCCTGAGCCAGCAGGCAAGTTATTTGTTTCAGTTTACAATATTCAAGATGAGACGGGGCAGTTTAAACCTTATCCAGCCAGTAACTTTTCTACAGCGGTGCCACAAAGTGCAACCGCTATGCTAGTTTCGGCATTAAAGGATTCGGGGTGGTTTATTCCCTTAGAACGCCAAGGATTACAGAATCTTTTAAATGAAAGAAAAATTATTCGTGCAGCGCAAGAAAACGGCACCGCTGCCGTAAATAACCAGCATCAGCTTTCTTCCTTAGTTGCAGCGAATGTGCTGGTTGAAGGATCGATTATTGGCTATGAAAGCAATGTGAAATCAGGGGGCGCAGGGGCAAGATTCTTTGGTATTGGCGCCAGCACGCAATATCAGCTCGACCAGATTGCGGTTAATCTACGCGTGGTTGATGTTAATACAGGGCAGGTTTTATCATCAGTGAATACCAGTAAAACTATCTTGTCTTATGAAGTGCAGGCTGGCGTGTTTCGATATATCGATTACCAGCGGTTGCTTGAAGGTGAAATTGGCTACACAACCAATGAACCCGTTATGCTTTGCGTGATGTCTGCTATTGAAACAGGTGTTATCTACTTAGTGAATGATGGTATTAATCGCAATCTTTGGGCACTGAAAAACCCTCAGGATGCGAAATCATCCGTTCTTGAACGCTATAAGAGTACGATTGTTCCTATTGCTTCCTAACGTGTTCTTTTGAGCCAGCCGTTCGGCTGGCTTTTTTATTTTTTAGTGATGTCAATATGTTAGGGGAGTTACCGCGTAGTGCTGCTCAGATTAAATGGCAGAGTTTTATTGCCTAATCCTTAGATTACAATACGTTGAGGCGGCAGAGGCTTGAAACTTTCGTCAAGCGATCCTATTCTTGGAGGCTACAAGCAGTGGTAACAGAGAAACGTGTTCGGCGCCTCCATGTAGCGCGTGTCTTTTCGTGCCGAGTGCGTTTCATCTGTTAGCATTATGTGCTGTTTGATAGGTCTTACATAAGTCTGTAGAGCCTTAGTTTAAGTTTCTTCTGATACTGTTGGCCTAGCCCACGTTAACAGTGATACATGCCCCATGCCCTTATCTAACTGCCGATGAAAACAAAACTACTCCTTATCCTATCCTGCCTCCTTGGATTCCTGATCTTCTGCTATATGATGGTTTTTGCCGTGGATAAAACATGCGAAAGAATGCAGATTTTTACCGACGTGTGTCAAAAAGCAGATATTTCTAAGCCGCATATCAATCCATAAAAAATAGTGCAAAATTTTTCTGCCAAAAAAGGCAATTAGTCAAAGATCGTATAGAATTTAACTAAGTGGATTATGCGAGTTGTTGCATAAATGGTGTCTATGTAATAGACATTAGATTAATAGACTGATTTCTAAGGTTATCTCAGAATAATCTCAATAAGTTTTTCTTGAGAAAAAATGAAACTTGTGGAGAATACATAAAAAAATTGGATACCTATTTAAATAAAGCTTATTTCTCAACGCGGGATGCGTGGGGATTAGGTTTATTTTGACATGGATGTAGAAATCGTTTGTACGCGGAGAGAGTTAGGCAAACGATTATTTGCTTTTATTTTTATATAGAACATAACCTGATTAGAGTGCCTATAAAAGATACGGTATTGGCAGTGAGATAAACATATCTCTGCCAATGAACCCTTATTTTGATTGCTGAGGTAGTAATGTTTAAAAAATTATCGGCAGAGTTTTTTGGTACGTTCTGGCTGGTATTTGGTGGCTGTGGTAGCGCCGTATTAGCCGCAGGTTTCCCCGAATTAGGCATTGGTTTTGCCGGTGTTGCATTGGCGTTTGGTCTGACCGTTCTGACTATGGCATATGCTGTAGGCCATATTTCTGGGGGGCATTTTAACCCAGCAGTGACTTTAGGTCTGTGGGCCGGTGGTCGTTTTAGCGCCAAAGAAGTAGTGCCATATGTTGTTGCTCAGGTTATTGGTGGTATCGTGGGTGCTGCTATTCTTTATGTTATCGCCAGTGGTAAAGCGGGTTTTGATGCTACGGCTAGCGGTTTTGCATCGAATGGTTTCGGCGAGCATTCACCAGGCGGGTTCTCCCTGCAGGCGGCTATCGTAGCTGAAATTGTTCTGACCGCGTTCTTCTTAATTGTGATTCATGGTGTGACTGATAAGCGAGCACCAGCTGGCTTTGCGCCTTTAGCGATTGGTTTAGCGTTAACCTTAATTCACCTAATCAGCATTCCTGTGACCAATACTTAGGTAAACCCGGCGCGTAGTACTGCCGTTGCTATTTTCCAAGGTACTTGGGCGCTGCAACAACTGTGGGTATTCTGGGTAATGCCAATTATTGGTGGGATTATTGGTGGCTTGATTTATCGTCACCTGCTTGAGAAAAAAGATTAATCTTAGTTATTTCTCAAAAGAAAAGCCTGAGCATTAATTGTTCAGGCTTTTTGTATATATAAAGAAGTGAAGCGCTGTCTCAATGTTTGTTAATGTCCAAGTAAGATGAGATCTTGAGGGGCATAAGCGTTAGGATCATCATTACAAATTACACATTTTGCCGCACGAATTTTTTCTCTTGCCAACATTTCATCATTGATTGCTTTGATCACCATTACTCGATGTGCACCATTCTCAATAACATGAGCACCAACACGTAAAGCGTTTCTGTTTCTATCATAGGCAATTTTCATACTGACACTCCATTAAAAGTAAGCCATGCTTGAAATGGTATCCCCTAGAATTATGCAAATACAGCGGCTGCTTAGTTTTATTTGTAATATGAATCAGATCTTTAATTTTCGTACAGTATAAAACCAGAAGTAGAAAAATCTTATAAATAAACAACGCTATTTTATAAGGCTATTTAACTATTTCAGTGTTTGTTTTTTCATCGAAACCTCTCTTTTTATCTGAAAATTTACCCCGGATAGAATGATAACCCTAAATGGTTAGCTTATTTCCCCTGAAGGTAGTTTAGGGGGCTTGGAAAGCCTATCCTTTAAGAAAGGTAAATATCTTCCTAACAAAAAAATCACCTTCAGCAAATCACGCTGCCATTTTCAGGAGTGTCACCATGAATAAAACACCTCGCACGGTTACTTCACCGAAAAAATTTGTCATCGGACGTGGTCTTCTTCAGCAGATGCATGATTACGTTAAAGATTTTGGTGATAATGCATTTATTATCAGCGATGAATTTATTTTGCAGCGTGTTAATGAAGAAGCTATCGCTGGGCTGAAACAAGCCGGATTAAAGGGCGTCAGTGAGAAGTTTAATTACGAGTGCACTGAAGTTGAGATCAAACGTTTAGGTGCTTTAGCTGAGGCTCAGCAGGCCAATGTTATCGTCGGTATTGGCGGTGGTAAAACCTTAGACTCAGCAAAAGCCGTTGCTTATTATCACAAACTTCCCGTTATTTTGTTCCCAACAATTGCTTCCACCGACGCGCCTTGTACTGCGCTAGCCGTTATTTATACCGAACAAGGTGAGTTTGAGCGCTATCTATTCCTACCACAAAACCCAGACGCCGTTATTGCCGATACATCCATTATCGCTGCCGCTCCGGTGCGTTTCTTTGCTGCTGGCGTGGGTGATGCTTTAGCCACGTACTTTGAGGCTCGTGCCTGCTATGCGGCAGATGGCGTCAATTTGGTTTTGAAAAAGCCATCCCGTACTGGCCTCGGCTTAGCACAGCTTTGCTATCAACTGCTAAGTGAAAACGCTGATGCGGCAATGGATGCGGTCAAAAATAAAGTATCTACACCTGCTTTTGAGCAGACCATTGAAGCGACGATTTACCTCAGCGGTGTCGGCGCCGAAGCCGGTGGCTTAGCCGCTGCTCATGCGGTAAACAATGGTATGTCTGCGGTGCCTGATTTACATCGCGCGCAGCACGGTGAAAAAGTGGTGTTTGGTTTGCTCACTCAGCTGGTACTGGAAAATGCACCACGCGCAGAAATTGATGAGGTGGTACGAATCATCAAAGTGGCTGGTTTGCCACTGGCGCTGCAGGATATGGGACTGAAAACATTCGTTGAGGCAGAATGGCGCAAGGTGGCAGAAATTGCCTGCGCTGACGGTGATACCATGGGCAACATGCCGATGGAGTTGACGGTAGATGACGTTTATGAAGCCATGGTTGCCGCGAATGCGCTCGCTGAGCGCTACAAAAACGCATAACCAAAACTAATTTTATCAAGCGGCCTCAGGGCCGCTTTTTTGTACGCATAACATAAGTAATGTGCCACATTGAGATGCCGATCGGGTTGTGGTGATTGTAATCATTGTGTTAACTGCGGGATAATGACTTTAGAGACAAATAGTCTGTACCCGCAGTTCTCACCCTGTGAAGCCGGAAAGCACCTATTCAAAAAGTACCCCTTTATAATTAGAGGGTATATTTTGGATTTAGCTCAAGAATCAACAGGCTAAAAACACGTAAGGTGGTGGTGTTTTCTTTACACAGTGAGCCGACGAAGAACAGGCCGCGTGAGTGTGAATCTACTGAAGCTGATGTTGCAAGTGAGAAAAAAATGTCAAATAAGCCATTTCATTACCAAGACCCGTTCCCGCTGAAAAAAGACGAGACTGAATACTATCTGTTAAGTCGAGATCATGTATCCGTTGCCGAGTTTGAAGGGCAGGAAATCCTGAAGGTTGAGCCGCAGGCGTTGACTCTCCTTGCACAGCATGCATTTCACGATGCTTCTTTCATGCTGCGACCTGCGCATCAGCAGCAAGTCGCTCAAATTCTGGATGATCCAGAAGCTAGCGAGAATGACAAATATGTTGCCCTGCAATTTCTGCGCAACTCAGAGATCGCGGCAAAAGGCATTCTGCCAACCTGTCAGGATACAGGTACAGCAATTATTGTAGGCAAAAAAGGCCAGCGAGTATGGACCGGCGGCGGTGACGAAGCGGCGCTGTCACGTGGTGTCTACAACACTTATATTGAAGATAACCTGCGCTATTCGCAAAATGCGGCGCTGGATATGTATAAAGAAGTGAATACCGGCAGCAACTTACCTGCACAGATTGATTTATACAGCGTCGATGGCGATGAATATAAATTCCTGTGCATTGCCAAAGGCGGCGGTTCTGCGAATAAAACCTATCTCTATCAAGAAACCAAAGCGTTATTAACCCCAGGTAAGCTCAAGAACTATCTGGTGGATAAAATGCGTACTCTGGGTACAGCGGCCTGTCCTCCTTATCACGTTGCGTTTGTTATTGGCGGCACCTCGGCTGAATCTACGCTGAAAACGGTGAAGCTGGCGTCGACGAAATATTATGATGGCTTGCCGACTGAAGGTAATGAGCATGGTCAGGCTTTCCGAGATATTGAACTGGAACAAGAACTGCTGAAAGAAGCACAGAATCTGGGGCTGGGTGCTCAGTTTGGCGGGAAATATTTCGCTCACGACGTGCGCGTTATTCGTTTGCCTCGCCACGGCGCGTCTTGTCCAGTGGGTATGGGCGTTTCCTGCTCTGCGGACCGAAATATCAAAGCGAAAATTAATCGCGATGGCATTTGGATTGAAAAACTGGAAAGTAATCCGGGTAAATATATTCCTGAGCATTTGCGTAAAGCCGGTGAAGGGGAAGCGGTTAAGGTTGATTTGAACCGTCCGATGTCTGAAATATTGCAGCAGCTTTCTCAGTATCCGGTTTCTACGCGCCTGTCGCTGAGCGGCACCATCGTTGTTGGTCGTGATATTGCCCATGCGAAGTTGAAAGAACGCTTAGATAATGGGGAAGACCTACCGCAATATGTTAAAGATCATCCTATCTATTATGCGGGCCCGGCTAAGACCCCAGAAGGGTATGCGTCTGGTTCTTTAGGCCCAACAACGGCTGGCCGTATGGATTCTTACGTTGATCTGCTTCAGGCCAACGGCGGTAGCATGGTGATGTTAGCGAAAGGTAACCGTAGCCAGCAAGTGACGGATGCGTGTAAGAAACACGGTGGTTTCTACCTAGGTAGTATTGGTGGCCCAGCGGCGGTTCTGGCTCAGCAGAGCATTAAGAGCCTTGAATGCTTAGAATATCCAGAGTTGGGTATGGAAGCCATTTGGAAAATTGAAGTGGAAGATTTCCCTGCATTTATTTTGGTTGATGATAAAGGCAACGACTTCTTCCAAGTGATCCAATCAGAGCAATGTACTCGCTGCGTGAAATAATCGATCGCCAGTATTGCATCTAATAACAAGCCCCGCTGAACCAGTGGGGCTTTTTGCTATCGAAATGCAAACTACAATAGTTGTGAACGGTCAGAATAAAATTTCTTATAGGCGAGATAGCCCGCAATGATGGTTGAAAGACTTGCCGTTGAAAGCAGCATGAATGTCACCATGATTTGGTAGCGAATGGCTTTTACCGGATCGACCCCCGCAAAAATCAAACCAGACATCATCCCTGGCAGGCTCACTAAGCCAACCGTTTTGGCAGAATCAACCGTGGGAATTAATGCTGCTTTTATACTGGCACGAATAATCGCTGCGGATGATTGTTTCCGCGTGGCTCCTAGGCTCAACATCTCTTGGATTTTCTGTTTTTCATCGTCAAATCGCTGGCGCAGATTGTTGTAACATAGTCCAACGGCAACCATCGCATTACCCGCAATCATGCCGGAGATAGGGATGACCTGCATGGGGGTAAACGTAATAGAACCGCTGCCAATGAGAACGGCTAACGTGAGGGCGGTACCGCTCACAATAGCAATAAGAGAAATAACGAAAGCATGGCTTAGACCTTTGCTGCGCTTTTTAGCGTTATAGGCCGCGTTGACGCAGATAAAAAGCACCATCAACAGCGTGAGCAGCGCGTGATCGATATTGAAAATATATTTAAGTACGTAGCCAACGATAATAAGCTGAATAATCGCACGGGTAACGCTCCAGATAATATCTTTCTCTAACCCGAGTTTTTCTTTACCGCTGATAAGCAGGGCGATGGCGACAAGGGCTAAAGCCATGATCAGTGATTGGTCGGTGATATGATGTTCGCTCATTGTTCGACCTCAGGTGCTACGTATTTAGTCATGCGCAGGAGATTATAAGACTGGCTGATTTCGTCACTATTATGGGTGACCCACAAAACGGCAATGCCGGCGTGCGTAATCAAATCACTAATCACCTGATGCACGATCTGTTTGTTTTTATCGTCTAGCGCGCTAGTAATTTCATCTAGCAATAAGATCTCTGGCAGATATTGGATATTGCGCAGCAAAGCAATGCGCTGTTTTTCTCCGCCGGAGAGATCGTCAATGTTCTTATCTAGCGTGTGTAGTGGAAGATCGAACTGGAGTAACCCACGCTTTATTTTTTCTAAATCAACTTTTTCGCCGCGGATTTTATAGGGAAACTGCAGATTGTCTCTGACCGTATCGCCGAATAAAACCGGGTTTTGAAAGCAGTATGAGACTTGTTGGCGATATCTCTCTGGTTTCAGCGTGAGGATGTTTTTACCTTTGAGGAAAATATCACCTGAGGTTGGGGGAAACAGTGAGGCAATAATTTTCAGCAGGGTACTTTTCCCACACCCAGAAGGGCCTGTGATGACTTTGAACTCGTTGGGCTGAAGCGTAAGAGAAAGATTATCGATAATGATCTGTTGGTCTACGCTAAAGCAAATGTTGCGCAGCTCAAGTAGGTTCTCCGTATTATTCATTTTATCTTCCATTTTATTGAATAGGCCACTCCAAGAAGTGGGCTAATTTTACATTCAGATATCACTCTGCGGCCGAGTCTAGGCCTTCACGGTCCACTGAACGGTTTCACCAGCCAAGAATGGGATTAGTGTATCGTCGCCGCAGGGAATGGATTCTGCGATAGTCATGGGCTCACGTACCAGCTCAATATAGCTGTCGTTAACAGGCAAATTATAGAATGCGGGGCCATTGAGAGAACAAAATGCTTCGAGGTGCTGTAGCGCGTTCTCTTGTTCAAATACCGTAGCATAGGCCTGAAGTGCCGTCGGTGCGTTGAATACCCCCGCACAGCCACAGCTAGACTCTTTACGCTGTCGTGAATGCGGGGCTGAGTCTGTGCCAAGGAAGAAACGTGTGTTACCGCTGGTCGCGGCCTTACGCAGGGCTTCTTGATGGGTGCTGCGCTTCAATATTGGCAGGCAGAATAAATGCGGGCGGATACCGCCAACCAGCATATGGTTACGGTTAAACATCAGATGCTGTGGCGTAATGGTGGCCGCGAGATACTCATCAGCTTCAGCAACAAACTCGGCGGCTTCTTGGGTAGTAATGTGTTCGAAGACAATTTTTAGCTCAGGGAAATTCTGGCGTAATGGCCGCATTACCTCATCAATGAAGCGTGCCTCACGGTCGAAAATGTCAACCTCATGCAGCGTAACTTCACCGTGAATAAGCAGCGGCATGCCGCTTTTCTGCATTTGTTCAAACAGCGGGTAAAGACCAGGAACTGAGGTTACACCATGTTTGGAGTTGGTCGTTGCATTGGCTGGATAAAGTTTGGCGGCGGTAAATACGCCATCGGCATGGCCAGAGATTAACTCGTTGGCATCTAAGCCATCGGTTAAATAACAGGTCATCAGCGGCATAAAGTTATGCTCTGCTGGAACAGCATCAAGAATACGTTGGCGATAGGCCTGCGCCTGAGCAATGCTGGTGATCGGCGGAACCAGATTAGGCATCACGATAGCACGGGCAAAGTGCTGGCTAGTATGCGGCAAAACGGTTTTCAGCATTTTGTCATCGCGAAGATGGAGATGCCAGTCATCTGGACGGCGGATCTTAAGGGCGTGCTGCATTACGGTCATTACAAGGCTCCGGCTGACAATGCTGTCATGAGTGATGTTGACGATACAGATCTTGCGAGACACACTCCAACAGTGAGGTGGAAATGTGTTTTTGTGGCGGGGGATAAGGATAAGGGCAAATGAACTAAGATGCACTCGTTTGTTGTGTTCTATTGATAATTCATATAATTCAAGCGGGATTTTGTGTGATAAAAAGCGTAGTCTGGCTGTAGGTTTTACATGAATTAATTCAGTGGACATGAAAAAAGGAGTACCACGATGAGTGAAGTTCGTATAGTTGCCACTTTAATTGCTAAACCTGAACACAAAGCGGCTATTCACAGCGCGGTTGAGCGCGTCGTTGAACCGAGCAGGCAAGAAATGGGCAATATCCAATATGATCTGCATGAGGAGATTGGACATAAAGGGACCTATGTTTTCTTCGAAGTGTGGGCGTCACAGGAAGCTGTAGAACGTCATAATAATACCGTCCATTTCCAGAACTTCGTAAAAGAAGTTGAAGGGAAATTGGAAACTCTTGATATTAAAATGCTACATCAGATTGCCTGATATATAAAAAAGCAAATGAGTTAGTATATATTTTGACGTATGTATTTGGGTGTAGATATATAACTCATTCAGTGCCCAATTTTTGATACGTAATTTTTGGGCATAGCCAGTCTCCGGGGGCTAAGGTTTTCCTTAATGCCCATTGCGTCATGCAGCCGGAGACTGTGCGGGCATAATACAGCGAGATGCTGGAAATTCTAGCCAAATTATATTTCATCTGTAAGAAACTTATCATAGCTCAAACGATGATTAATTATTATGCTAATTAATTATAATATGTATTATTAAATGATTGAGAATGATTTTTGTTATTTAGTTATATATATTCCTACATGTAGCATAGATATAAAAAAACCCGCCATTGGCGGGTTTTTTTT
>NZ_FMIQ01000066.1 GCF_900095695.1 Hafnia alvei
GATATTGATATATAATAATTTTCCAGCAAATAACCTTGCAATCATTATGGGGTAAGGCGTGAGATAATGTGCAGCCTATTTTACCAATGAGGGAATTCAATGAAATTTCACTTAAAAAGTGAAAAATCCTAAT
The DNA here is from genome assembly GCF_900095695.1 of Hafnia alvei. Classification (GTDB taxonomy): domain Bacteria; phylum Pseudomonadota; class Gammaproteobacteria; order Enterobacterales; family Enterobacteriaceae; genus Hafnia; species Hafnia alvei_B. Next base: position 134 of record NZ_FMIQ01000066.1, read on the forward strand.
TTTTGTCTTGGATCAAAATTGTGATGTAGCGCTCAACTAATAAATAGATACATAATTAGCGCACTATTAATTTGTGACTGCTATTTTTTGACTTACTGAAATTGGCATCATAGAAGATGCTAAGATATTGTTGCAGAGAAGATTTTATGCTTTATGCCGCAAAAGTGACATTTCTATATGGTGATAGATTACAGCGCAGATAATCAGTGTGATAAACGCTTTATCTAAGCTTTGCCATCCGCCATTGGTACTGCCGTAACTCGGCGTGCTTGCGTAAAATCTTCGTTGAATCTCTGGTCCCTTTCGCTGGCTATAGGCCGCAATCCCCAGAGGATCTGCAGAATTTACTGCACCAACTGGGACTAATCGCCGATGGCGAGACCAAGAAGCGAGCTGCGACAACAACGAGTATCCTAACCTGCGCAGAGTAGTTCAGGCGTCTGAACCAGTACAAACTCTAACGCCACATGTTGGGATCGATGAGTGGGCATGGTATCGTGGTCATCGATATGGCGCGTTGATCGTCAACCTTGATACTCATCGCCCTCTGGTACTTCTTCTAGGGCGCGAACAACACTTCTTGACCGCCTAGTCCAGAAAATATCCGGAAATACAGGTTGTCTCACGCGATCACAGTGGCATTTATGTGATGGCCGCACGTGATGGTGCGCCGCAAGCCTGACAGGTCACCGATCGTTGGCACCTCCTGAAGAATATTGGAGATTCATGAGAGCGGATGATGCACAGGCATATGCCGCTGATAAGGAAGGTTGCCACTGAACTGTCGCCCAAGAAAAATGCACCTGAAGTTCAATCAGCAATCTAACCGGTACTTCTCCATCCGGATCGGATCAAGCAACAGAGGCGTGAAAAGCGGCTTCAACGTTGGGCAGAAGTGAACTCCCTTCATAAAAATGGGTGAGGGATCAGGGAAATATTTCTTATAATCGGGGTATCGCGGATAGCTGCTCGCCGATGGATACAGTCGGTTACGTTCCCTGAGATGTCAATCAGGCCACTGATGCCCAGCCTTCTTGATTCATGGCGCGTTTGGTTGGAACAACAACAGGAAAAGGTTAGCCATAATGCCAGCCAGATATTGCGGGATATGGTGGCAGTGAAATAACGGTCAAAGGTGCCATTACCAAATGGCGGAAAGGGGTGAAGGAGCCGCTTCTGCTTCGCTTCGTCTTCCCTCTTCCTCAAGAGTCAGCCGCTGGTTGATGCCATGGAGAATAATCAGAGGGGAGGAAAACTACGCATCACTGTTTATCGGGTTGATGCAAGAAAAAGAGCCTCAGTTGAAAATGGCGCAGCAGCTTCTCGACTTTTACAGAATACTGAAAACGAAAAATAAAACATTGTTAAATTCGTGGTTCATCAATGTAGGCGAAAGCGGGTTGATTGACCTCCAACGTGTTGCCGCAGGAATGGAATCTGACGCAGCCGCAATAGTTGAAGCTATCTGTTCCAGTTGGAGTAACGGCGTTGTTGAGGGGCATGTAAACCGACTGAACATGTTGAAACACCATATATATTGCTGTGCTGGGTTCGAGTTGCTCAGGCGGCGAGTGATGAATCCTTTTGCATGATCGGATCCACCCAAGTTGCGAAAGACCCACTTTTAAACCGTTGTTGACACTCAGTGAAGGTAAAATACCCGTGGCCCACTTAAGGAAACAGAGATGAGGACAGTATTAAAAAACAGCCTAGATACATCACAGAACCACATATATTCATGAAATAACGGCTAAATATCAATGTATCAATAAATATATTACCTGCGAGATTCTGCTATGCGTTTCTTAACCCATTCCTCTATTTCACTTTGCATCCAGCGAGAGCTTCGCCCCATTTTAATGGGTTTTGGGAACAAGCCCTCTTGAATTAATTTATAGAACCATTTATCCGACAAACCTGTAAATGTGGTGATAAATGCCATATCTACCATTTTGTCATTCAATAAACCAGTGGTACTGCTTGTGTTTGTCATCGTGATTTTTCTCTGCCTTAAAGGAAATGAAAGACAGGAGCGTTAGAATGAATGATTTATTCGGTTCCGACACTCCGCCATAACATTCCCTCGCCAGTTGAAAAATACTTGTCACTCAATCAGAATTGACTGCAACCGAAGTTACGTAGGCCGTCTGAGTTATCTTTACTGAAATTCTTGGCCAGATAGTTAACGCGGTGAGTCACATTTGATAGCTGATGCTCAAAGTCTTTATGATTTCTACTCAGGTGATAACAGCCATTAGCGGGAAACTCTACCAGAGCATAATATTGCTCATGATTTGGCGCGGTACTAAGCCCCAACGACCTTACCCAAGCCTCCATAATCATCACAGCTAGATTATGGGGATAGTTTCCATTCCTGCGGGAATAACTCCCTGGATAAGCATATGCTTCACGGTTCAAGAGCAGTGCCACGTGATAATGTTTTTTTCCACACGCATTAAACTCTCTTACCCAGATAATACGAACGCGACAGTCATGGACCCGTTTACCTGATTTTCGTTTCCGAAGTTGGTCAGCAACAATCTGAGCCCTCAGTGAAATGGTAAACCGGGTAATTACTGAGGCATCTGCGTTATATAATTTATCGTCAATGTCAGGCAGGCGGAGGTCAATCCGCAATACCATTGTTCGTGGATATTCATCCAGACATCCCTTAAT
>NZ_FMIQ01000026.1 GCF_900095695.1 Hafnia alvei
GTCGTTAGCTCAGTTGGTAGAGCAGTTGACTTTTAATCAATTGGTCGCAGGTTCGAATCCCGCACGACCCACCATTCGTAAGAGAGTTACACCTACCGACTTTTACAAGNGGGTCGTTAGCTCAGTTGGTAGAGCAGTTGACTTTTAATCAATTGGTCGCAGGTTCGAATCCCGCACGACCCACCATTTCTTTTAGTACCCTCATCGTTTCAAACAACCTAAATACACATAGAATGCACTTGTCGTGTGGGTGACAAAATTGTCGGGAACAATTTTGAACAACGCTTGCGTTGGCCCGAAGGGCGAGTATCAGGATGATACGAGTAAAACCTGCGTTCAGGTTCGACAAAACACGTTAGTGTTTTGAGCGTCGCCTGCGACGACCCGAAGGGCGAGGCGTAGCCGAGTAATCCCGACCGAATATCACTTTAGTGCCATTTCTCACCAATACTAAACAATCTCACACTAACTTATTATTTTTAGCTTCAATTTGGCCTATCTCGACTAACTATGTTTAGTATACAAAACAAAAAGCTTAATTAGCACTCACCTGTGTTAATCATTTGTTGTATACTCGCCAAACAATCAATCCTCCAAGATGAGCTATAGCGCGATGTTTGACCCAAATGCTGCGGTATACCCTTTTCCACCCAAGCCAACACCGCTGGTTCCAGATGAAAAACGCTTCTACCGCGAGAAAATCAAAACGCTGCTTAAGCAACGTAATGCGGTTCTAGTCGCACATTATTACACTGACCCTGAAATACAGGCGCTGGCAGAAGAGACCGGTGGCTGTGTATCCGATTCGTTAGAGATGGCGCGCTTTGGTCGTGATCATCCTGCTACAACTTTGCTTGTCGCCGGTGTTCGCTTTATGGGGGAGACTGCAAAGATCCTCAGCCCTGAAAAGCAGGTATTAATGCCTACGCTTCAGGCGGAATGCTCGCTCGATCTTGGCTGCCCAGTCGATGAGTTTAGTGCATTCTGCGATGCGCACCCTGATCGAACCGTGGTGGTTTATGCCAATACGTCAGCGGCAGTGAAAGCGAGGGCCGATTGGGTTGTCACGTCCAGTATTGCGGTAGAGCTGATCGAACATCTGGATAGCTTGGGCGAAAAAATTATCTGGGCTCCCGATCGCCATTTAGGACGCTATGTTCAACGCCAAACCGGCGCGGATGTTCTGTGTTGGCAGGGGGCTTGCATTGTTCATGATGAGTTTAAAACCCAAGCATTAGAGCAAATGAAGCTGCTTTATCCTGATGCTGCCATTCTGGTTCACCCTGAATCACCTCAGAGTATCGTCGACATGGCTGATGCAGTCGGTTCGACCAGCCAACTGATTCAAGCTGCTCAGCGGCTGCCTAACCCACAGATGATAGTGGCGACGGACCGCGGAATTTTTTACAAAATGCAGCAGGCGTGCCCAGATAAAATTTTGTTAGAAGCGCCAACTGCAGGTGAAGGCGCAACCTGTCGGACGTGTGCCCACTGCCCATGGATGGCGATGAATGGCCTTCAGGCGATTGCTACGGGGTTAGAACAGGGCGGGAGCATGCATGAAATCAATGTTGATGCCGCGTTGCGTGAGCGCGCTCTGATGCCTTTGGATCGCATGTTACAGTTTGCCAGCGATCTTAAGCTCAAAGTGAAAGGTAATGCCTAGGCGACGTTGTACCTAAACGACAGTTGCAAAATGTGAGTATTAACTATGGCCTGAGCACTGTGTCTCAGGCTTTTTTATGAATTTTTATTTACATGCTTTCCAAAAAGAGCGAAACCCAAAATGCACTGCTATAGTTCATGCTTGCACTGTGATGGTGAGCACACACTCCGATTGGCAATTTCATGCCGTTAGACTATTTAGCGTGTCGATTTTTTCTGCCAGTATTCATTTTCTTAAACAGCGTTAATCCTGTTGGTTCTATTAAATAACTATTTTCTTTCGAAATGCGTTAGCGGGCTGCGTTTGGTGCAATTTGTGCAATATTTAAACTGACGTCATGTGATGTCGACGAATTCAGGAGCACATTTTGTCTCGAACAAACGTGGTACTTAACCCGCTAGAGTGTACTCAGCAGGCATTGAACTGGATTGAAAAAAAGTCGCTAACGCATGATGAAATGGTGGCTTTAAATAAAGAAGTCCTGAGCAATTTCAGGGAGTACGTTAATCCTGGTTTCTTGGAATATCGGAAATCAGTCACGGCAGGCGGGGATTACGGAGCCGTAGAATGGCAAGCGAGCGGTCTAAACACGCTTGTCGACACTCAGGGGAACGAGTATATCGATTGCTTGGGTGGATTCGGTATTTTTAATGTAGGGCACCGTAATCCAAAAGTCATATCCGCCGTAGAAAGTCAGCTGGCGAAGCAGCCGCTGCACAGCCAAGAACTCCTTGATCCACTACGTTCTATGTTGGCGAAAACCTTGGCGGCGATTACGCCGGGCGATCTCAAATATACGTTCTTCTGCAATAGCGGAACAGAATCCGTTGAGGCCGCGCTGAAGCTTGCTAAAGCGTATCAATCGCCACATGGTAAATATACTTTTGTCGCTGCGACCGGTGCGTTCCACGGTAAGTCGTTAGGCGCGCTGTCCGCAACCGCGAAGTCTATTTTCCGCCGTCCGTTTATGCCTTTGTTACCCGGTTTCCATCATGTTCCTTTTGGGGATATTGAAGCGCTACGTACCCAACTGCGTGAGTGCAAGAAGACCGGTGATGATGTAGCGGCTGTTCTGCTAGAGCCTATTCAAGGTGAAGGCGGGGTTATCTTGCCACCGAAAGGTTATTTACCGGCGGTAAGAGCGCTTTGTGACGAATATGGCGCATTGCTGATCTTCGACGAAGTGCAAACCGGCATGGGCCGCACTGGCAAGATGTTTGCCTGTGAGCATGAAAATGTCACTCCTGATATTTTGTGTCTCGCAAAAGCCCTTGGCGGCGGCGTGATGCCAATTGGTGCAACGGTGGCGAACGAAAAAGTCTTCTCTGTCTTGTTTGATAACCCGTTCCTACACACCACCACTTTCGGTGGCAATCCATTGTCCTGTGCCGCAGCGCTGGCGACCTTCAACGTGTTGTTAACTGAAGATCTCCCCGCGAAAGCAACCGAGCGTGGTCAGCAGTTAATGGATGGGTTCCGTCGTTTAGCCACGCAGTATCCTGAGTTTATGATGGAAGTGCGTGGACAGGGACTCATGCAGGCGATTGAGTTTATCAAAAGCGAAGTAGGCTATGCGTTTTCTCGTGAGATGTTCCAGCGCAATGTGTTGGTTGCAGGGACGTTGAATAACTCCAAGTCTATTCGTATAGAACCGCCGCTGACCATTACGGCAGAACAATGTAAGCAAGTGCTGACTCGCGCTGAAGAGGCGTTAAAAGCCATGCGTGCATTGAGTCCCACCCAGCAGCCAACGATGAGCGTGGCCTGATAGGGATGATATAACGATAAAAAAGGGAACCTCGAAGCGATATGGCGAGGTTCCCTTTTTTCATTTTGCTTCTTTCAACGATGTTTGTGATCGCTTACTTAGTCTGTGTGTTCGTGCGTGTGCCCGGTGGTATGCGAATGGCTATGTGAATGGGTATGTCCTGAAGGCATTTTCACATGAGTCATAAGATCACAGTCATGCTCCTCACAGCCGTTATATTCCATTTGAATGGTTGCGTGCTCAATCTGGTAATGTTCTGCAAGATAATGCTGAATCTGGTCTAAGAGCCCGTCATGATCGTGAGGCGGAATCACTCGTACGTGCAGCGTCATTAAGCGCTGTTCGCCAATTTGCCAAATGTGCACATGATGTACATTACGCACCTCGGGAAATGCATTGCACAGCGCTCGCTGTAGCTGCGGTACATCGACATCTTCTGGCGTACCTTCTAAAAGCTCGTTAGTGCTTTCTTTCAGCAAATTCCATGCGCTGTGTAGAACCAAACACGAGACCACGACGGAAAGAATAGGGTCAATGGGCGTCCATCCCGTCCACATGATGACCAGCGCCGCCACAATAGCGCCAACAGAGCCTAAAAGATCGCCCATAACGTGCAGCGCGGCAGCACGAACGTTGATGTTTTTCTCTTCAGAACCGTGATGAAGTAGCCAAAATGAGAGAATATTCGCCAGCAAACCCGCGATGGCGATGGCTAGCATTGTTCCGCCCATCACGGGCTCGGGTGACATAAAGCGTTTAACCGCTTCCCATACGATGATGAAAACAATCACCACCAACGCGGCGGCGTTAACGAATGCCGCAAGCGTGGTAAAACGCAGAAATCCAAATGAGTGTTTCAGGGTTGGTGAGCGAGCTGCAAAGCGTACGGCGATAACTGCAACAAACAAGGCCGCAGTGTCTGTTAGCATGTGCCCAGCATCGGCGAGTAAGGCTAATGAGCCTGAAATAAGCCCGCCGATAACTTCAACTACCATGAAGATGGCGGTGACAGCCAGAGCCAGTATCAAGCGCTTACTGTCGCTGCTTTGGGGGGAGTGAGAATGTTGATGATCTGGCATCTTTTGTCCTTAATGCACTTCAGATTTTAACTATAGTTTAAGCACAGGACGACTGATACGGAACATGCTCGGATGTTTTTTACCTAAAGGAGCGTCAAAAATATTTTCCATCTATCTGCTTAATATGATCAATAGGGTTGCAAATGAATTGAAAATACAATGCAGTAATATAGGGAATAGTAATCCATTTTTGTAAATTCTGGCATAACATAATATGACGGAAAAAGTGAATAGTTCGATGAAGGTTGTGGGGGAGTTGTATTGAGTATGCACAAGGCTAAATAATATAGATGTCAATACGATCCCACAGATTTTTGCTTTAGGTCCCCACAAAAGAAATGCATTTAGAAGAAAACCACGAAATATAATCTCTTCATAAATAGGTGAGAACAAACAAACGCAAATAGAAAATAGGAAAAAAGATAAGTTTGAGTAAGAGGTAATTGATTCAACCCAAACCTCTGGTTTGTCATAAAATACCGATACGAATCTCAATATGAAGATAAATAAGATAAAAAGCGCGGTGCTTTTAATGTCGACGCTGCCTTTTTTGATGTCTTTGTAGTGAATAGAGTATTTTTTTACGACAATGTAAGAAAATGGCAGCCAAAGTGCAAAGCTCATAAATGGAATAAGATATCCACTTTGATAGAGAGCTTTATAGTTACTAAGAAATAGTGAAATATAAGAAATAAAATACCAAAGTATAAAAATGCTAAAGCATATAAACGATTGAGTTATTTTATCTAATGTCTTGCTGTCCATTGCACTGTATTTCTCTATGATGTTTGTATCTGATTATAAATGCGGCATGGAAAACTAAGCAAGCATCCAACCTGAAACCGTAGCTGAATTATATATTAAGAATTTTATTAAAAATAATAATAATGAATGAGTGTGCTATAAATCTTTTGCACGACAGATTACTTGTAACACAATGAAACTATTTTATGCGGCAAAGGTTTTTATGTTAGGCAGAAATTTTGTTGCTGGGAGTCGTTTTAGTCCGGCTGTTCAATATCCACCTACGCTGATTAATGTGTTTAAAATCATCGTCAACGATGGCCCATGATGAAGATATGAGCGTGGTTGCTAGGCTGCGGTGGAGTTAAATCAAGAAATTGTTGAACAATGCCCGTTTACAATTGCCGCGTAAAACGGCTAGATTGGAGATTCGCCTATTAATCCCCTTCGACACCAACGGAATAGTTATGAATTACCAGAACGACGATTTACGCATTAAAGAAATTAAGGAACTCCTGCCACCTGTTGCCCTGTTAGAGAAGTTTCCGGCAACGGCGTTTGCAGCAGAGACGGTGTCGCAGGCCCGTGGTGCAATTCATCAAATCCTCAAAGGCAAAGACGATCGCCTGCTGGTGATTATCGGTCCATGCTCGATTCACGACATTGAAGCCGCCAAAGAATACGCGCAGCGCCTGCTTAAGCTGCGCCAAGAACTCGACGGTGAACTTGAGATTGTGATGCGTGTGTATTTTGAAAAACCACGCACCACCGTGGGCTGGAAGGGATTAATCAACGATCCGCATATGGATAGCAGTTATCAGATCAACGACGGTTTGCGTATTGCGCGTAAATTACTGCTGGATATTAATGATATCGGTATGCCAACGGCGGGTGAGTTCCTGGATATGATCACGCCACAGTATTTGGCGGATCTGATGAGCTGGGGCGCTATCGGCGCGCGTACTACGGAATCACAGGTGCACCGCGAATTGGCTTCAGGCCTGTCTTGTCCTGTTGGATTTAAAAATGGCACCGACGGCACTATCAAAGTGGCTATTGATGCAATCAATGCGGCAAGCGCTGCGCATTGCTTCTTGTCGGTCACCAAATGGGGCCATTCTGCGATTGTGAACACCAGCGGTAACGGCGATTGCCATATTATTTTACGCGGTGGCAAAGAGCCGAACTACAGCGCTGCACACGTGCAGGAAGTGAAAGCGGGGCTGAAGAAAGCCGGTTTGTCCGAGCAGGTGATGATTGATTTCAGCCATGCAAACAGCAGTAAACAATTCAAAAAACAGCTGGAAGTCTGCACTGACGTTTGTCACCAGCTCGAAGCCGGTGATAAAGCTATTATGGGCGTGATGATCGAGAGTCATCTCGAAGAAGGTAACCAAAATCTAGAAGGCGCAGAGCCTTTGGTTTACGGCAAAAGCGTAACCGATGCCTGTATTGGTTGGGATGATACTGAAACGGTACTGCGCCAATTAGCTCGAGCTGTGAAAGCGCGTCGCGGTTAATTTCGTTTTTATAAAAAAGCCCACTTCATGGAGTGGGCTTTTTACTAGAGAAAATCCGATACTAATTTTTACTGCTGCTGTTCCATTTCTTGTGCTAAATCGTTTTTAACCTGTGCTTTTTGTTCTGGTGTTAAGATTTTGCTCAAATTAAAGAAATACTGCATACGATAGTAGCGAGCCTGCTCTTGTGCTTTACCGAAAGCTGCAATTTGCTTCTTAACGGCAGTTTCATCCCATTTGCCTGAATCGATTATATTGATAAGCAGGCCATTCTGAATGTCTTTAGTATCAATAGAGGCCATTTTTTTATCTGTTTCAGCACGCAGGGCTTTGATTTTATCCACCTGAGATGAATTTAAATGCAGATGCTGGATCATTGGATCTTGCTGAGCCTCAGGTTGAGTGTTTGCGTTAGTATTGCTGGATGCTAGTGCGAGACCGGAAAAAACAAGCGCTGAAGCCGCAAGAGTTAATTTAGAAAATTTGTTCATCAATGTAATTCCATAAAGTGAGAAAAAGACTTAATCTGAATAACTGTAAACTATTTATTAATTAGTGTTGTAATGAAGTGTGTGAACTCGTAAACATAGAATATTTAATTATGTATTTTTTGAGTTTATTGATTGTGTGAATTTTCGCAATTATTCACGGCTTGCTAGTTGTAAGAAAAAAGCGCCCGAAGGCGCTTATTAATAAAAAATACAAAGGCAATTATTTCGCTTTGCCTTGGTTGGCCACCGCAGCGGCTTTGGCGGCAATTTCATCTGCATCGCCAAGATAGTAACGTTTTAAAGGCTTAAGATTTTCATCAAACTCATAAACTAACGGTACGCCGGTTGGAATATTCAGCTCAAGAATTTCATCTTCGCATAGATTATCTAAATATTTAACCAATGCACGCAGAGAATTACCGTGCGCTGCAATAATGACGCGCTCACCGCTTGCAATGCGTGGCTTAATCACATCGGTCCAATAAGGGATAACACGGTCAATAGTGGTGGCTAAGCTTTCGGTCACCGGCAGTTCCTGTTCGCTGAGTTTGGCGTAGCGAGGGTCATGACCAGGATAACGCTCATCTTCTTTAGTTAACTCAGGAGGTGTAACGGCAAAACCACGACGCCATAGTTTGACCTGATCGTCGCCATATTTTTGTGCTGTTTCAGCCTTGTTCAGCCCTTGCAACGCACCGTAATGACGTTCGTTCAGCTTCCATGATTTTTCGACCGGCAGCCATTGTTGTTCCAGCTCATCCAGCACATTCCACAATGTATGGATCGCACGTTTCAGTACCGATGTGTAGGCGAAATCAAAAGAAAAACCTTGTTCTTTTAAAAGCTTACCCGCCGATTTTGCCTCGGAACGTCCTTTGTCAGAAAGCTCAACATCCGTCCAGCCAGTGAAGCGGTTTTCTTTGTTCCACTCGCTTTCACCGTGTCGCACCAAAACTAATTTAGTCACAGCCATGGGTAAACTCCTTAGCGTAATTTATTAAATGATAACTATTATCATTATATTGCCATCGTGCAGCAAACAGCAATAGCTGAGTCTAAACATAGCTAATTTCTGCGCGTATGTGTATGTGTTCAGTGGGGGGATTCGTGCGAGATGCTATACGTTATGTATATAGGTTTATGGGAAAACAGGCTCGCGTCTTCCCATAACGTGAAAGACGCGAGTCAGAGTGCAGAATTATTTTTTCTTCAAGCAGTCGCTCATGAAGGTTTTACGCTCGCCTTCTTTAAAGGTTTTGCCTTTGGCTTCTGCGTTACAGGTTTTCATTTTCTGCTGCTGTGGCGTTAGCGTGGTGGCGGTTGGATTCGTTTCCGCTTTTAAACAGGTGCTCATAAAGGTTTTACGAGCATCACCGCTCAATGACTGGCTGCTTGCCTGCTGGCTACAGTCGGTCATTTTCTTTTGTTGAGCAAGCTGCTTCGCCGAAGGGGCCTTTACTGCTTTAGCATCTGTAGATGCCGGTTCTGCCGCTAAAGCACTGCCAGCCAGCAGTAAACCCGCCATTAAAGGGAGAATCTTGCGCATGAACATAAATGTTTCCTTATTTGCCGAAATGTCGCTCTTTAGATGAATTTTTACTGATCCATTCATTTACGTAATAAGCGTAGATGGCAAATAGCAGAAATGGAATGAGACTTTTATAAAAAGCGCTTTAAAACAGAGAGAAACGGATAAATCTCAGAAGAATAAACAAAAAAAACACAGCCGGGATAGGCTGTGTTTTGACTTCAAGCGTTAATTTTAATGTGGTTGCTTGGGATCCGCTTTAACCGGATGAAGCAACAAATACACCGCAGGGATGACTAGCATCGATAGCAGTGGGGCGCTGACCATCCCGCCAATCATTGGCGCCGCAATGCGCTGCATAACTTCTGACCCCGTTCCGCCTCCCCACATAATCGGTAATAAGCCCGCCATAATGGTGGCTACCGTCATCACTTTTGGTCGAACGCGCAGCACCGCGCCTTCGTGCAACGCTGCCAGCATTTGCTGACGGGTGAGCGGCTGATTGCCTTGCTGATGTTTGGCTACTGCGTGGTTGAGGTACAGCAGCATAATGACGCCAAACTCTGCCGACACCCCCGCCAGTGCGATAAAGCCCACGGCTCCGGCGACCGAAAGGTTATAGCCCAATAAGTAAAGCAGCCAAACGCCGCCGATTAAGGCAAAGGGCAGGGTACCCATAATCAGTAAAGCATCACGAATTTTGCCGAAGGTGATATAGAGCAGCACGAAGATGATCATTAGCGTTAACGGTAAAACCATCTGCAATTTGGCGCTAGCGCGTTCCATATACTCAAACTGTCCTGACCAACTTAAAGAAATACCTTCCGGTAGTTTTACCTGTTCAGCCACGGCTTTTTGCATATCTTCCACCGCTGATTTCAGATCGCGCCCGCGCAGATCAACGTATACCCAATCTGATAAGCGCGCATTCTCGCTTTTTAACATCGGTGGACCTTCGCTGATCCTCACTTCAGCTAAATCTCCCAGCGTAACCTGAGCGCCGCTCGCCGTGACCACCGGCAGCGCGCGTAGTTTTTCGACTGAATCGCGCACTTCTCGTGGATAGCGAATATTGATAGGAAAACGTTCGCGACCTTCAATGGTTTCACCAATATTTTCACCGCCGACAACGCTTGAAACCAGAGACTGAAGCTCTTTTACCGTGACGCCATAGCGAGCGGCTGCGGTGCGGTTAATATCAATATCGATGTAGCGCCCACCGGTCATGCGCTCGGCCAAAGCCGACGTGACGCCGGGTACTTTTTGCACCACACGTTCGATCTGCTCAGCCACTTCGCCGATCTGCTGCAAGTTGTTGCCGTTGACCTTGATGCCCACCGGGCTTTTGATCCCCGTAGACAGCATATCTAAACGATTACGGATCGGCGGTACCCAGATATTGGCGATGCCGGGAACCTGTACGCGAGCATCCAGTTCGGCAATCAGTTTGTCCATCGTCATCCCCGCGCGCCATTGGTCACGAGGTTTGAAGCGAATGGTGGTTTCCAACATGGTGAGCGGGGCGGGATCGGTTGCTGTATCCGCTCGGCCTGCTTTGCCAAATACGGTGTCAACTTCAGGCACGGTTTTGATCAGGCGGTCGGTGAGCTGTAACAGTCGGCTGGCTTCGCGTGCTGAAATACCGGGCAATGCGGAAGGCATATACAATAAATCGCCTTCGTCCAGCGACGGCATAAACTCGCTGCCTAAGCGGCTTAAAGGATACGCCGTTGCCAGCAGCAGCGCAGCGGCAATCACCAACGTAGTTTTTGGGCGTGCCAACACCCAATCTAATAACGGGTGATAGGCTTTAATCAGCCAGCGGTTTATTGGGTTGGCATTTTCATCCGGTATTTTTCCACGAATAAAATAGCCCATCAGCACGGGGACGAGCGTAATCCCTAAACCGGCAGAAACCGCCATGGCATAGGTTTTCGTGAACGCCAGCGGGGAGAACATTTTCCCTTCCTGCGCCTCAAGTGCAAACACGGGAATAAAGGACAGCGTAATAATTAATAAGCTACAAAATAGCGCAGGACCCACTTCGACTGCGGCTTTCTCGGCGATCTTCCAATATTCTGCATTGTTTGGCGTGCGGTTTTCATGATCGTGTCGCCACTGTTCCAGTACTTTATGCATGTTTTCGATCATCACGATCGCCGCATCCACCATCGCCCCAATGGCGATCGCGATCCCGCCAAGTGACATAATATTGGCGTTGACACCCTGATAATGCATGATCACAAATGCGCCGAGTATTCCCAGCGGCAGGCTGATAATTGCCACCAGCGCCGAACGAAAATGGAACAGGAAAAGAGCGCAGATAACGGCGACTACCACGAACTCTTCCAGCAGCTTATGTGAAAGGGTTTCGATGGCGCGTTCAATGAGCTGAGAACGATCGTAAGTGGTGACGATCTGCACGCCCGGCGGTAGACTTTTTTGCAACTGGTTCAGTTTGTCTTTTACCGCGTTGATGGTCTCTAAGGCATTTTTCCCCGAACGCATCACGATGATACCGCCAGCGACTTCGCCTTCACCGTTAAGCTCGGCAACGCCGCGGCGCATCTCAGGCCCTAAACGCAGCGTTGCCACATCCGAGAGCATCACGGGAACGCCATTACGGCTGGCGATAACTACGTTGCGGAAATCATCCAAGGATTGCAGATAACCGGAGGTGCGAACCATATACTCTGCTTCGCCAAGTTCTAAAACCGAGCCCCCGCCCTCCTGATTTGCCGCCTTAATGGCCGCCGTTATTTGCTCATGCGTGATGTTAAGCGCACGCATTTTTTCTGGCTGCAAAACGACCTGATATTGACGCACCATGCCGCCCACGCTGGCAACTTCTGATACGTTCGGCACCGTTTTTAATTCATACTTCAGCGTCCAATCTTGTAATGCGCGAAGATCGGCCAAACTGTACTTTCCGGTGGTATCCGTGAGCGCATATTCATATACCCAGCCAACGCCGGTGGCATCGGGGCCGAGAGAGGCTTTAGCCTCAGGCGGCAGCGTTGACTGTACTTGGCTGAGATATTCGAGAACGCGCGAGCGTGCCCAGTATGGGTCGGTGCCGTCGTCAAAAAGCACATATACATAGGAGTCACCAAACATCGAAAAACCGCGCACGGTTTTTGCACCAGGCACCGAAAGCATGGTGGTAGTGAGTGGATAGGTCACTAAATTTTCGACCACCTTCGGAGCTTTACCAGGATAGCTGACACGGATAATCACCTGTGTATCAGAGAGATCGGGCAGTGCGTCCAAAGGCGCTTTTTGTACTGCCCACAGCCCCCAGACGGCTAAACCGATAGCCGCCAGCAATACCAACAGACGGTTTTTGAGCGACCAGCGAATAACGGCGGCAATCATGGCCGACCTCCCGGCATGTCCATGTTCATGTCTGCGGGCATGATGTGGCGGATGACAATCCCGCTGTCATCCATGCTGAAGCTAAAACTGACATGCGATCCCGCTTGAATACCTTCGGGGAGCTTGCCGCCTGGCAGGGTGAAATCCATAGTCATGGGCCCCCATTTCAAAGCCGGAATAGCTTCGTGGCTGATCGTTAAGCTCTCGCCAGTCATCGCTTTAATCACGCCCGTGGTGGAGTATTGGGTCTCCTCCGGTTCTTGCTTGGTTTGAGCTTCAGTAGACGTTTTCGCCTCGCTAAACTGCGGCAGCGCGTTACGCAGGCTGGCTTCTGAATCCAGCATAAATTGACCGGATGTTACGACCGGCTGGCCTTCTTTAAGACCGTCTAAGATCTCAATCCAATCGCCTTGGGCCTCGCCGGTACGCACCGCCACCGGAGTGAAATGCCCATTGCCATCGCTGAGCAGCACATGGCTGTTTTCACCGGTGGTAATTAATGCGGATTGCGGAATTGCCAAGGCGCTGCGTTGGTGATTGCTGGCGCTAGCAACGTTTAAATACATCCCCGGTTTGAGTTGCTGGTGGGGATTGCTGAGCTCAATGCGGGCTTTCAGGTTGCGGGTGGTGGCATCGAGCTCGGGTAAAAGCTCGCTCACGCGCCCATCAAAACTGACGCTAGGCCATGCGCTGCTGGTGGCGGTAACGCGATCGCCCAAACGGATCCTCTCGGCCTGCGACTGCGGATAGTCAATAACCACCCAAACCGGATCGAGGCTTGCCAGTTCAAATAGCGGCTGAGCGGTGGCAACCTGCTGTCCCTCACGCACTTCCAGTTTAGATACGTAGCCACTGCGCGGTGCGGTGATGGTCATTCGCGGCTGCACTTTGCCGCTACGTTCTACGGCTTGGATAACGCTCTCGGGCATAAACTGTAGTGCTAAGCGTTGACGGGCCGCCTGCGTTAGCGCCGAATCGCCCACGGCGCGGATAGCCAGATACTCCTGCTGAGCGCTGCTCCAGCTAGGGTTCCAGATAACGGCCAGCGTTTCACCGGCTTTAACGCTTTGCTGTAGCGCTCTCACCTTCAGCTGTTCGATAACGCCCGCGCTGGGCGCAGAGAGCGTGCTTAGCGTGCGTTCGTTAACGGCGACGGTGCCATAGGCTTTCAGGTTGCTGCTAAACGTATGACGCTCGGCGGGTGCCGTTTTAATGCCGAGATTTTGCTGCTGGCGAGCGCTAATGCTGACGCCGGTATCCGATTCCTGTCCTGATTCGCTGGCATAGCGTGGTACAAGCTCCATGTCCATAAACGGAGATTTACCCGGTTTATCAAATCGCTGGCCGGGCACCATCGGATCGTACCAGTACAGCACTTTGCGTCCCGCTTCGGCGGTCTGTTTGGTGGGGACTGCACCATGGGTTTGTTGGGATTGTGAACCTAATTTGTATCCGCCCCAGCCCACAGCAAGTAAGGCAATGACAATGGCGCTAAGGGTAAATTTGTTATTCATTGGGCAAACTCCTGCGGGATGAGATAGCGGATCGAGGCCCAAATTTTGGCCATTTCACGTTCAGCCGCGACGGATGCCAACTCGCTTTCTAACAGGGAGCGGCGACCACTCATTACCTCGGCTAAGGAGCTGCTGCCTGCACGATACTGTGCTTCTAGCAGACGGATTTTTTGTTGCTGTAGCGGCACGATTTCCTGCTGCTGGCGCTGCCAGCGGCTTTGGGCGGCCTGATACTGAGCGATTAACGTATCTAACTGAGCACGGTGATCGCGCTGGAGTAATGTAAGCTGGTCGTTTGCTTCCATGCTGCGGGAAACTTCGGCGGCGTAGTCTTTATCCTGACGTTTAGATTTAAACAGCGGGAGGTCGACGGTAAACATCACGCCCGCCATATCTTCGTAGTCGTCCCCGCGCTTGGCGTAATAGACCTCAACGCCGACGTCCGGGATTGCAGCCAGTGCGGTTTGCTCGGAACGAGCATGCGCAACATCTGATTCACGCTTGGCCTGTAGGACTTCAGGATGCTCATCGATAGCCTGAATTAAAACATCGCGCTCGGCGGGTAAGCGCTGATAACGCGGCAGCGAGCCCGCGGTTCGCACATCGTTTTCGCCGGTCAACTGCATCAGACGCGCCTGAGCAACCTGAACATCGCGGTTGGCATCGGTGACGAGGTCCTGCATGGCGGCGAGCGTGAGTCTTGCATCAATCGCGCTGCTCGGCGCGCTGCCGTTGGCCACGCTGGTATTTTGCAAAGGAACCTGACGCTGGCCTTCACTCACCAATTTTTTCGCCTGCTCTTCGCTGCGTTGCGCCAAGGCCAGATCGAGCCACGCTTGCGCGGTGTCACGCTGGAGCTGAGCGCGGATCGCGAGCGAATTGGCCGCCGTTTTTGCGGCTTCAGCGCGTAAGGTGTCTGCTTTACGTTCGCGTTTTTCGCTGCTGACGTAGTCCTGCATGATCCCTATACGCTGCATGGTCATCCCTTCACGCGTGAGACGACGACCGTTGTCCCCGCCGACGGGGACGTTTTCGATGCCAAATTTTAATTTTGGATCGGGAAGTTGCGTGGCAGAGTCAGCCATGTTTTCCAGTGCATTAACCTGATGCTGGTTCGCCGAGAGCGCCGCAGAATATTTCTGTGCAGCGTTCAGGGCTTCATCCAAACTCAGGCTTGCCGCCTGTGAGGCGGCAGGCAGGAAAAACATCGCCGCCAGCCACGCCGCAATGCGGCGCTGCTTTCGGTTTTGCATGATGTTTCTCCGTTACTGAGCTGGGGTGATTTCAGTTAATTGATAACCGGATTCGGTTTGGATAAAGCTGAAATTCACCTTGCTGCCCACCGCCAGTGGCTTGATGACAGAAGAAGAGGGCAGCGCAAAGGTCATGGTCATGGCAGGCCAATGCAGTTCAGGGATCGGGGAGTGCGTTAATGAGACGCCGCTTGCTTGGTTCCAGCTTTTTACCACGCCGGTAGCGCGGTAAGACGTTGCCGTTGATTCATGATGCGGCATGTCGCTCATGTTATGCATCGCGCTCATGTCGTGATCGCTGTTGGCCATAGTTGGCGTAGCGAAAGCAAAGGCAGAAAGAACAGCGGCGGTAGCGAATAGGGTACGGATGTTTTGGATGTAAGACATAAAATTAACTCCTGTAAAAATAACGAAAACCCGCTGCGCATAGGCGAAGCCACGCAGCAAAATCGAATAAAGGTTTTACGTCAGGAGTTACTCTCTAAAGCGGCAAAAGCGTATTTCGGCTGGAGGGCCGATAGAAGGGGGCTGGCGCCATTCCGTATCGCAAGGTAGTTCCACAGCGGCTATATCAATAGCAGCAAGTTCAGAACTCACTGGGATCGCGTGCAGCGTTAGCTGGGCTTCACCATTGTCTTGTTTCATGCTGTCAGGAGAGCAGTGCTTTTCACACATGGTTTCCGACACTTGCATGTGATGCGCCACAACGTCGGGCGCGCCTTGCATATGCGTGATGTGCTGCACCATTGGCGCAGGGCCATCAACGTTCATGTTGCATTGATGTCCAGCGATGGCGAGCTGTGCGTTAAGCAGCGTCCAACAAGCAACCAATACAATCGCCCACACGTTTTTCACGCGTAGATTATGCATTCGTTGCTGTAGCTTGCTGCTCATAAACATGGAAATTGACAGTCACCCTAAATGAAACGGCTTTCAGTGTAGCGTTTCGCATTGTGCGCTCACAAGGAATGATGGGTAAAGAACTGTCAGGAGAAGATATTTCGGGTAATCAGGGAGTTGATTTAACTTTTTGGTTACTGAAATGATACAAGTTCGTGTCAATTTTATTTGACTGAGGTGCAAGATTAGATACGCCTAGGACGTTGAGCTCTACATTTTCACTGTGCAGGCGTCCGTGTTAGGGGCCAATCGCCGCCCCTAACAACCTGACTTGGACGCCTTCACTCTAGCTGCATACAACGTGGCAGTACCTGAAATCTCATAAATCAAATCTATCCCTTCACCACAAACCAATACGTCGTTGCGGCTTGATAAACCTCACCGGGTTTAATAAAGCAATCCGGCTGTGGCCATTCAGGATGATTTGGGGTGTCAGGTAAAAACTCACTTTCTAACGCTACGCCAGCATAAGCCGCATATTGCGCTCCGCGACGGTCGGGCGTTCCGGCTAGAAAGTTACCGCTGTAAAGCTGGAGTGCTGGGGCATCGGTAAAAACCTGCATCTCCAGTTTAGCATCAGCAGCGGTGAGGATCGCCGCGGGGTGTTGTGCATGATGGCAGGTGCTGTGCAGCAGATAGGCGTGATCGTAGCCTTTCACGCGCTGCTGGCAGCGATCTTTTAACAAGTCCTGCTGCAAGGTTTTTGCTTTGCGGAAATCCATGCCTGAGCCGCTGACATGAGTAAGATCGCCACATGGGATCCCGTCACTTTCTACCGGAAGATATTTATCGGCAAA
The DNA here is from genome assembly GCF_900095695.1 of Hafnia alvei. Classification (GTDB taxonomy): domain Bacteria; phylum Pseudomonadota; class Gammaproteobacteria; order Enterobacterales; family Enterobacteriaceae; genus Hafnia; species Hafnia alvei_B. The sequence goes on from NZ_FMIQ01000026.1 coordinate 16,636, forward strand.
GAGCTGCAGATTCTGCGCCAACGCATCGGTCGTGCAACCATCGCCGTCTAAGTTGAAGTAGGCATGGTTGGTTAAATTCACCGGGCAGGTTTTATCAACTTTTGCCTGCCAGCTAATTTCAACGCGGTTATCTTCCGTGAGGCGGTAAGTCACTTGCGCAATGAGGTTTCCGGGGAAACCCTGATCGCCATCGGCAGAGTTCAACTGATAGGTCACATGCTGGGTATCGTGTGAAATACGTTTCCAACGGCGTTTGTCGAATCCTTCTGGCCCGCCGTGAAGCTGATTTTCGCCTTGGCTCGGATGTAAAACGACGGTTTCACCTTGGTAGACATACTGTGCTTTAGCGATACGGTTGGCGTAACGACCTACTGTGGCACCCAAAAAAGCACCCTGTTCGGTGAATTGCTCGGGCGTTTGGCAGCCGAGCAAAACCTCACGCAAACTGCCGTCGTTCAGTGCGAACTGGCATGAAAGCCATGTTGCGCCCCAATCCATGAATGTGGCAATGCTGCCAGCGGCGTTGGTTAGCGTGGTGAACTGAAACGGCTCGCCATCTGGAGCTCGGGAGGTATCAGCGAAATTTAGCATACGCTGGCTCCTTGTGATGGATAGCAGACATAGAAGGTTTCTTTCAGGCCGGTTTGCGCCGGATATTCGCGTTCAACGGTAGCGCGAACTTCCTCAACCAAGTCTAATGGCATCAGGGCGACGATACAGCCGCCAAAGCCGCCACCCGTCATGCGAACACCGCCGCGCTCTCCGATGACCTCTTTCACAATTTCAACCAGCGTATCAATAGGTTTAACGGTAATTTCAAAATCATCGCGCATTGAGGCATGGGATTCCGCCATCAATGTGCCCATCAGTTTGAGATCGCCTGCGGCAAGCGCTTTGGCAGCCGCTTCGGTTCGGTCGTTTTCAGTGATGACGTGACGAGCACGGCGCGCGGTCAGTGCTTCCAGCCCAGCCTGTTTAGCTTCGAATTCTGCCAGCGTGACATCACGCAGGGCTTTTACGTTGAAATACTGCGCAGCGGCTTCGCATTGCTGACGGCGGGTGTTGTATTCGCTATCGACCAATCCACGCTTGACGTTGGAATTGATAATCACGATCGCGACGTCTTTTGGCATGGGAACTGAGCGCGTCGCCAGTGAGCGGCAGTCAATCAGCAGCGCGTGTTTTTCTTCGCCCAGCGCGGAAATCAGCTGATCCATGATGCCGCAGTTGCAGCCAACAAACTTGTTTTCCGCTTCTTGACCGTTTAGCGCCAACTGAACGCCATCTAAAGGCAGATCGTACAATGCTTGGAAGGCTTGACCGACGGCAACCTCAAGCGATGCTGACGAGCTCAGCCCTGCACCTTGTGGTACGTTGCCGCTGATAACTAAGTCTGCGCCGCCGAAATTAGGATTACGGATTTGCAAATATTTCAGCACGCCGCGGACATAGTTGCTCCACATCATGGTGGGATGGGACTCAAATGCGGCATCAAGAGAGAATTCATCTTGTTGATTATCGTAGTCGGCCGCGATTACGCGCACTATGCGATCGTCTCGCTTAGCGCAGCTAATCACGGTTTGATAATCGATAGCGCAGGGCAACACAAAGCCATCGTTGTAATCCGTATGCTCGCCAATCAAATTAACGCGGCCGGGAGCTTGTACCGTCATTGCCGGAGCATAGCCAAAATAACGATTAAAAATATCCTGTGTCACGGTAGTAAGTTGTTGCAGACTCATTTTCGTTTCCTTATTTGGCGTTGGCTTCACGGTAATGGACGTCACTTACTGCGCGTAGACGTTCAGCGGCTTGCTCAGGCGTTAAATCGCGCTGAGTTTCGGCCAGCATTTCGTAGCCGACCATAAATTTACGCACGGTTGCAGAGCGCAACAGTGGTGGATAGAAATGTGCGTGCAACTGCCAGTGTACACAGTCAACCTCATGGAACGGCGCACCGTGCCAACCCATGGAATAAGGGAAAGAGCACTGGAACAGGTTATCGTAGCGGCTGGTGAGTTTTTTCAATGCAATGGCTAAATCAGCACGCTGCTCTGCGTTGAGATCGGTAATGCGCAAGATGTGTGTTTTCGGCAACAGCAGCGTTTCAAAAGGCCATGCGGCCCAGTACGGAACGACGGCGATCCAATGTTCGGTTTCCACCACGGTACGGCTACCGTCGACTATTTCGCGTTTGGCATAGTCCAGCAGCATCGGCGTTTTATTCTGTGCGAAATAGGCTTGCTGTAGGCGATCTTCGCGCGCAGCTTCATTGGGTAGGAAGCTGTTAGCCCAAATCTGCCCGTGCGGATGCGGGTTAGAGCATCCCATTGCGGCGCCTTTATTTTCAAATACCTGCACCCACGGATAGGTCTTCCCAAGATCTGCACTTTGCGTTTGCCATGTCTTAACGATCTCTTCAAGGGCAGGTATAGAAAGTTCAGGTAACGTCTTACTGTGATCGGGTGAGAAACAGATGACGCGGCTGGTGCCGCGCGCGCTTTCACAGCGCATCAATGGATCGTCGTTTTGCGGCGCATCCGGTGTATCCGGCATCAGCGCTGCAAAATCGTTAGTAAAAACATAGGTGCCGGTGTAATCGGGATTTGTATCACCGGTAACACGCGTATTGCCCGCACACAGAAAACAGTCGGGATCATGCTGTGGCAGCGTTTGATTCGACGGCGTTTCCTGTGCACCCTGCCACGGGCGTTTGGCACGGTGCGGAGAGACCAACACCCACTGATCTGTCAATGGGTTATAACGGCGATGAGGGTGATCGACCGGATTAAACGTGGTCATTATCGGTGCTCCTTTAAATATTATTCAGGTACTTATTCGGGATAGCCCTGCGGATTCTGTGACTGCCAGCGCCAGGTGTCTTGCGCCATATCGTCCAGAGTGCGAGTGACGCGCCAGTTGAGGTCTTGGTCTGCGCGGGTTGAATCAGCCCAGTACGCGGCAAGATCGCCTGCGCGGCGCGGTGCAAAGTGGTAATTCACCGGTTTTCCGCAGGCTTTGCTGAAGGCGTTTACTACTTGCAGCACGCTATAACCAACGCCTGCGCCGAGGTTGTAAATATGCACGCCAGGTTTGTTTGTCATGACGTTGAGTGCGGCCAAATGACCGTCGGCTAAATCGACCACATGGATGTAATCACGCACACCGGTGCCATCTTCGGTTGGATAGTCATTGCCGAAAATAGCCAGAGAATCACGACGACCAACGGCAACCTGAGCGATATACGGCATCAGGTTATTAGGAATGCCTTGTGGATCTTCACCCATTAATCCAGATGGATGAGCGCCAACCGGGTTGAAATAGCGCAGCAGGCTAACGCTCCATTCAGGATCGGCTCGGTGCAGATCTTCGAGGATCTGTTCAACCATTAATTTGCTGCGGCCATAAGGGCTTGATGGGTTTCCGGTAGGGAAATCTTCAACGTAAGGGATTTTGGGCTGATCGCCATACACGGTGGCGGAAGAGCTAAAAATCATATTTTTGACATTCGCTTCACGCATTGCTTCCAGCAGAGTTAGCGTACCGCTCACGTTGTTATCGTAGTATTCCAGCGGTTTTTGCACTGACTCACCCACGGCTTTTAGCCCTGCAAAGTGGATCACCGAGTCAATCTGGTTTTCAGCGAAGATACGGTCAAGCAACAAGCGGTCGCGAATGTCGCCTTGATAAAGGGTTGGCGTGTTGCCTGTCAGGATGTGGATGCGTTCCAAAACGCTGGCTTTGCTGTTGCAAAGATTGTCTAAGATGATCGGCGTATGCCCAGCGGCGATTAACTGTACGCAGGTATGGCTGCCAATGTAACCGCTACCACCAGTAACTAAAACAATCATGATTCGCTCCTTTGGAACATTCAATACAGTAAAGGTAGCATGAGAAAACCGTGAAAAAGGTGATCTATGCTAAATAAATGGAATCGTTTACACGACAATGCAAATGGCTTAGATTCCGATAAAGGTCTATTGTGCGGCGTGACAAGGCTGTCTGCAAGTTCAGATAAATCGAGAATGTGTGGTAGCGGTTACACTGCGGAGAATGCAAAATTTGAGTGATTAAAATAGGGCCTTCTGGCGAAGACCCGTGAGGCCGATTAATTTAATAATTATGCGTGATACATCGGATAGGTAAAGAACAAGAGGTGAATGATGTTCAGCGCAAAGTGGAAAAGAGTCGCTACCCATAGCCGACCGCTCCACATCCACGCCAGACCATAAATCACCCCCGCTAATCCGGCAAAAATCACCATCAGCCAGCCGCCGGCAAAATGCGCTAAGCCGAAAATAACCGCCGTAATCAACAGCGCGGGAAGATGGCCTAACCAGCCGCTGAGACGTTGCTGTAGATAGCCACGAAAGAGCGCTTCTTCTGCCAAAGAGACGAAGAACAGATTAGCCAGTGCAAATTGCCATAGCCACGCGGGCTGGTGAAGTTCAATCCGCAAGCCGCCAAGCGCCACGGCAATAAGTAATAAAGCTGGAACGCTAATGCCAAGCACTACCCACTGCCAAACTGGGCGTGAGGCGGCGATCGGCGTGCGGAATAACGTCGGCAGCGCAAGTAAGAGAATAAAAGGAACCAGCGCTTTGTCGAAGTTGTAGTACATCGAAAATGGCGCGCTGTGTGGACCGGCAATCACTTTGTCGAGAATTTTAGGATTATTGAAGCCGGGCACCATGTGCAGAAACAGCACGATTGCGGCTAACACCAATAAGATTTCGCTGTTGAATCCGCCTTTTTGCTGATGTTCCCAACGATAGCGGGCTAGCCCAGCAAGAATGACAACGGCCATAAAGGCTAAAGCATTAAAATTAAGAATGCCTTGGCTGAACGCCAGCGCTGTAGCAGAAAGAAGTAAAAAAGCGGATAGCTGTCGTTGAAACGAAAGCACGGCTAAGGAAGCGGCTAGAGCACCCCACATAGATATTCCCTTATGTTTTATATTTAAGCTCGAATGATAACACAGAGAAATTAGTTAACTGCTCTGAGAAGCGGGCTTTAAGATAAGTAAAGCCCTGTAGAGAGAGGCAAAGCGGATGAGCAGGGCGTTATAAACGATCGGTTTGGTAGCGATAGGTATCGCCTTCAGCGACAAACGTCAGGCGGTGGGTTATGCACTCGGGAGCATCTTCTGCGTGATGAGAAACAAACAGCAGCTGGCTATTGCCATCGGTCATCAGAATATCAATCCAGTGTTTAACCAGTTGGCGGTTAATGGGATCAAGTCCTTGTAATGGCTCATCTAAAATCAGCAATGCGGGATGTTTCACTAACGCACGGGCGATCAGCGCCAAACGTTGTTGACCCCATGAGAGATCGTGGAAAGGATGATGACTCAGCGCCTGCATGCCCAGCATCTCTAGCCACTGATCGGTTAGTTTTTCCTGCCTGTCAGACGTGGCCTGATAAATACCAATGGAATCTAAAAAGCCAGACAAAATGACGTTACGCAAGCTGATGCTAACGCGATATTCCAGATGCAGGTTGCTGCTCACGTAGCCAATGTGTTTTTTGATATCCCAAATGGTTTCACCGCTGCCGCGACGACGGCCAAACAACGTGAGATCGTTGCTATATCCCTGTGGGTGATCGCCGGTGATCAGGCTGAGCAGCGTAGATTTACCTGCGCCGTTGGGGCCGACGATCTGCCAATGCTGTTGAGGATCAACCTGCCAATCAAGATGGTTGAGAATGGGGCGATCGTTATAGTGAACGCAGCCATTTTTAAGCATGATACGCGGCTGATCGAGAGGTAATCGATCTGGTTGACGAGGATCTTCGGTTTCAGGTAATTGCATATCTGCAAGGCTTTCGCTGTGAGCTAACTGCGCGACTAACGTTTGTGATAAGACATCTAAGCGGTTACCGACGAGGGTGAGCTCGCATTCAGCCAGCACGCCAACGTGCTCAACAAAATCGGGGATATCATCAAACCGGTTGAGTATTAAAACTGTTGTTACTCCCTGTGCGTTTAGCGTTTGTAATATCTGTGCTAATTGCGCACGTGAGTTAACGTCTAATCCATCAAAGGGCTCGTCCAACACCAGTAAATCAGGCTGACTCATCAGCGTTTGGCACAGCAAAGCTTTGCGGGTTTCACCGGTTGAAAGATATTTAAAGCGGCGGTCTAGCAATGGTTCAATGCCAAACTGTGCGGCTAATTGTTGGCAGCGTTTTGAATCTTTAACTTCAGACTGAATAATTTCGGCGGTAGTACGACCAGTATCATCTTCGCCTTCGCTGAGCATGTCGGTGTTATTACGCTGCCATTCGTCGCTGAGCAGTTTTTGAAGCTGCTCGAAAGAGAGCCGGATAGGGTGGGAAAATGACGACGTTGCTTCGCCATTAAGCTGTGGTAAGTCCTGCGTAAGGGCTCGCGCCAGCGCTGATTTTCCACTGCCGTTTGCGCCCACAAACGCCCAGCTTTCGCCAGAATGAAGGGTGAGTTCAGGTAAAAAAAGCGTCCGAGTATCGCCGAGGCGAAAACGGGCTTGGCTAAAGCTTAATGAGGTCATACTGCATGCGGCTCCCTAAAAAGTTTTCAGCTATTAGGGATAATGAGTGCGTCGTAGGGTGTCAAGGCTAGCAGCGAGAGATTTCATACGAAAGAACTATAACGGTGCGATATCCCTCCGATTAAAGAGGGAGCGCTATTTTATCGGTATCGGCGTTTAAGCTAAGGTGGCCAAAATCACCTGATCGGCGTTGAACTGAGCCGTTACCGTTTTACCTAAGCTCAGTTTTAGATGGGCCATAGTTTGATTATCAACGGTAGAACAGAGCGTAACACCGCCGTCGAGCTGTACCAACACTTCGCTGTTTTCAGCACCCGACTGAATGTGGCTCACTTTGCCGGTTAAGTTGTTATCGGCAGCATGGGCGAGTGCGGCATCGGTGGTTAGTTTCACCCACGGGGCTTTGATTAACACCAACACTTCTTTACCGGGTGATAACGCTAAACGTTCGGCGCTTTGTTCCGTGATGGCGGCGTGCAGTAAGGTTTTCCCATCGGCGAGCAGTACGCTGATGTGCTGCTGTACCTGCTGGTGGTCGCGTTCGGTGACGGTACCAAAAAACTGATTACGGACGCTGGTTTGTAAGGAGAAACGCGCGATAGCAGCCAGTAGGCTATCCAATGGAAGATCGTCTTTGTTTAGCACGTCGAACGCTTTTTGCTGGATCTGCCCAAGCAGGTCGTAAAGAGCAATGAGACGTTCGCCATAGCGGGTGATTTTGGCACCGCCGCCGCCTTTACCGCCGGTTGCGCGATCGACCAACGATTCTTCGGAAAGCTGGTTCATCTCATTCACGGCATCCCAAGCGCTTTTATAGCTGATCCCAGCGAGCTTTGCGCCTTGACTGATTGAACCGGTATGGCGGACCTGTTTGAGTAATTCAATCCGACGCGGATCGGCAAACAGGCGTTGCTGGAGTTTTAGCGTCAGTAAAATTTCGGCTTGCATAGGGTTCATCCTTCACAGGTTATGCTTTCATTTTCGCTGATAACGGCCCTAAGACGCAAACCGCATGTGTGAATAACTTCAGACCGCACATTTAGGGCGTACAATTTGCGCTAAGCTGTTTAATATATGCGGCGAGATTCTGTATTATGAGTCAGTATGAGATAGTGTGGCTGAATTGCTGCAACCAACACTGAGTGAGGCTGTTATGTTGGAATTATTAAAGAGTCTGGTTTTTGCTGCAATCATGGTTCCCGTGGTTATGGCTGCCATTCTTGGCTTGATTTATGGCTTGGGAGAGGTGTTTAACATTGTCTCCGGCGTTGGTCATTCTGATGAAAAACGTTCTAATCACTAAAACGTGATATTTTTTATTAAACGCCCAGCGATGATTGCTGGGCGTTTTTGTTTGAGACGCTGCAAACTTTTTCAATAAATCAAACCCACTTCATGTTTACCGCTATCGTGCTGATATTGTCAGTGACACTGGCGTTGTCTGCGTCATATAATCAAATACATAACGTATGGGCATCACATCATTTTAATGGGGTCACTGATGAAAGCATGGAATAAGTTGGTTGTAGGTACCGTTCTGGCCGTTGGCGTAAGTCAGGTTGCTATCGCGCAAGAAAAAGTTACCGTATTTGCGGCGGCGTCCTTAACTAACGCATTGCAGGATATTGCGGCACAGTATGAAAAAGGAAAAGACGTAAAAGTTGTTTCTTCCTTTGCTTCTTCTTCCACGCTTGCACGCCAAATTGACCAAGGCGCTCCAGCAGACCTCTTCATCTCTGCAGACCAACAGTGGATGGATTTCGCGATTGATAAAAAAGCGATGGTTGCCGATACCCGTATCACGCTGTTGGGCAACGAATTGGTGTTGGTCGCTGCGAAAGATAGCAAAATCGACAAAGTAAATATCGACAAAAAAACTGATTGGAAAGCATTGCTGAACGGTGGTCGTTTGGCGGTGGGCGATCCTGATCATGTGCCTGCAGGCATCTATGCGAAAGAAGCATTACAGAAACTGGGCGCGTGGGATGAGTTATCTCCACTCATGGCGCGTGCTAACGATGTGCGCGCGGCGCTGGCTCTGGTTGAACGCGATGAAGCACCTTTAGGTATCGTTTACGGTTCTGATGCCGTTGCGAGCAAAAAAGTGAAGGTTGTTGGTATTTTCCCAGCGGATTCGCATAAGCCTGTTGAATACCCAATGGCCATTGTGAAAGACAAACAAACGCCTGCGGTGAAGGCATTTTATGACTATCTGCGCACGCCGGAAGCCGCGGCTATCTTCACCCGTTATGGATTTACCCCGCGCTAATGTTTCTGAGTGCATATGAGTGGGAAGCGGTCGTCCTGAGCCTACAGGTTGCAGGAACGGCCGTTATCTTTAGTCTTCCCGTCGGTATTTTCACTGCTTGGGTGCTGGTGCGCTGCAATTTCCCCGGCAAATCCCTGCTTGATAGCATTATTCACCTGCCGTTGGTTTTACCTCCGGTCGTTATTGGCTATTTATTATTAATCGGCATGGGTCGTAAGGGCGTGATTGGTGCGTGGCTTTATGACTGGTTCGGTTTTAGCTTCAGTTTTAGCTGGCATGGTGCGGCATTAGCCTCGGCGGTGGTGGCTTTTCCACTGATGGTGCGTGCGATTCGTCTCGCTTTGGCTGCGGTTGATTCTAAGCTAGAACAGGCTGCACGCACGTTAGGCGCTAACCCATGGAAGGTGTTTTTCACCATTACTCTACCGCTTTCGTTCCCTGGCATTCTCGCCGGAACCGTGCTGGCATTTGCTCGTTCTCTGGGGGAATTTGGCGCAACGATCACCTTTGTGTCGAATATTCCTGGCGAAACCCGAACGATTCCTCTGGCGATGTATACCCTAATTGAAACGCCGGGCGCAGAAGCGGATGCTGCTCGCCTGTGTGCCATTGCGATTGTTTTATCTTTGGTTTCATTGCTGCTGTCTGAATGGCTGGCACGATGGAGCCAGAAGCGGTTAGGAGGCTAAGACGCATGCTAGAACTTGATATACATCAGCGCCTTGGCGATTTGAATCTTGACGTTAAAGCAACGCTACCCTCAAAGGGTATTACGGCTATTTTTGGATTATCCGGCGCGGGAAAAACATCGCTTATTAATGTGATTGGTGGGCTGACTCGTCCGCAAAAAGGGTCTGTTGTGCTCAATGGCAGGGCATTAGTCGACACTGCGCGTCGTATTTGTTTACCGCCGGAAAAGCGCCGCATTGGCTATGTTTTTCAGGATGCGCGCTTATTTCCCCATTATCGCGTGCGTGGAAATCTGGAATACGGCATGGCTGCGTCGATGCGTTCACAGTTTGATAACATTGTTCAACTGCTGGGTATTGAAGCGTTGCTAGACCGCTTTCCGTTTAGCTTGTCGGGTGGTGAAAAGCAACGCGTAGCAATCGGGCGAGCATTGTTAACGGCTCCCGAAGTTTTGCTGATGGACGAGCCTCTGGCTTCGCTAGATGTACCGCGTAAACGAGAGCTTCTACCGTATCTAGAGCGCTTGGCGCAAGACGTGAATATCCCCATCCTTTATGTTAGCCATAGCATGGATGAAATTTTGCGCTTGGCAGAATATGTGCTGTTGCTTGACCAAGGCCAAGTCCGCGCGTTTGGCGAACTTGAAGAGGTTTGGGCGAGCAGTGCGTTACGTCCTTGGCTGCAAAAGGAAGAGCAGAGCAGCGTGCTCAATGTCAGCGTGTTAAAGCATCATGAGCACTATGCCATGACGGCATTATCGCTGGGTGAGCAGCATATTTGGGTTGGGAAACTCGATGTTGCGCCGCATAGCCAACTGCGTATCCGTATTAATGCTGCGGATGTATCGTTAGTTTTAGAACCTCCTGCGTCGACGAGCATTCGTAATATTTTGACCGCAACGGTTGCCGAGTGTTTGGATGTCGACGAGCAAGTGGAAGTAAAGCTATCGGTGGGAGAGGCGATTTTATGGGCGCGAATCACTCCGTGGGCACGTGATGACCTCGATATTCATGTAGGCCAAAAGCTGTATGCGCAGATTAAAAGTGTGTCGATCAGTCGTTAATATCCGCAGGTAAATAAAACAAAAAACTCCGCCTTGTGCGGAGTTTTTTGTTTATGCGCCTAACGGTTGGTTGCCGAAGGCGAAAAATGTACGACACGATCACCCTAACGAGAAGAGTATAGCGACAGGTTCAGGCCATCTGCAATACGTGAATAACTTAAGATAGTTGTAAGTTTGTCGAAATATACAGAGGTTAATAACTGTATATATAATCAGTATTGTTAGGGGGTGCCAATGCGGATGGAAAAGATTTCTTAAGTCCTAGCTGGAACAGGTGGTGCTGGCCAGTGCCTTGGCTTGGAGTATGGCACGATCGCCCTAACATGTGATCCCAGCGTGGCGACAGGCAATGTAAAGGTAAGTCATGCAGGCGTCATGCTCCTGATGCAGGGAGCAAACGGATGAGTCTATTATCAGCGATAATTGTTGTTTTAGAGTTCGTGGTCGCAGCGATGCGGCTGATTAGACTGCTGTTCAATGATATTTAAAAGCAGCAAACTAAAACGTAGCTAAGGTGTGAGGGAATACACCTCCCTCACCCTTTAACATCGGTTGACTCGAAACGGTTCACTCGAATACGGTTGGCTCGAATAGATATCTTGCTGAGACGGCTGAATGAAACTACAGAACTTTTTGCGTCAGAAAATCGGCAATAGATGTTTCTTCATTTCCGCCGATAACGGCTTTAGCACGCGCTTTTACTTCGTCGGCGCTGTTGCCCATAGCAACACCGAGCCCGACGCTTTCGAGCATGCTGATGTCGTTAAAGTTATCGCCAAAGGCAATCACCTCAGACATATCAATGCCGCGTGAGGCGACGTATTCGGCTAATCGGTTACCTTTGCTGTTGCCTGCTTGCGCAACGTCGACCTGATCGTGCCAAGACCATTCGCAGGCGAGTCCCAGATCGGTTTCGATGCCGTTGGCAAAAGCGCGCAATTTGGCGATATCGGTATCGGAGGTGGCGAACTTCCAGATCGCTTTAACATCGTTAGCGGCTTGCTGGAGGCTTTCAACCTGAAGAAGGGTTGGACGCTGGTTTTCAGGTAAAGATTCCGCCCAAGCATGAGAACGAATGACATGGCCGCTGGTTTGCTGATACAGCATAGCGTCATCGACGTACATCAGGCCGTGAATATCAGCATCGTTTAGGCGCTCTAAAACCTGATGAGCTTGAGCCGCGGTCAGCGGGTTTGATGCCAGAACGCTGCGCGCCTGATAGTCATACAGATAGGTGCCATTGCAGCAAATCGCCGGGGTGTTGAGGTTAAGCGCCTGATAGAAGGGATGAATGGCAATATGATGGCGACCGGTAACGATCATCACTTCTAAACCTGCTTTGCGTGCTAAATCCAGCGCAGCCAGCGACTCAGGCAGTATCTGTTTACGACTGGTTAGCAGGGTGCCGTCCAGATCAAGCGCAATCATGCGGTAGCTCATAAGCATTCCTTTATTAGGTAATAATAAGTTTTTTGATAATAAATTGAATAATAAATCTATTTACAATCAGCGTGCTCTCATTAAGGGCAAATGTTACACCTCAGCGCTGATTTGAAAAATGAAAAACTGTTCGAGTGGTTCACCGTGCTGGTTCAAGTTATCGGCTCAAACAGCGCACTAAGATCGTCAGCCGAAAACTTCGTGGAACCGCTGGTGTCCTCAGACAAAATACTGTCAGCCAGCGCGGCTTTTTTATCCTGTAGTGCCACGATTTTTTCTTCAATGCTGCCAGCAGCAATCAGTTTGTAAACGAACACCGGTTTGTCTTGCCCCATTCTGTGGGCGCGGTCGGTAGCCTGATTTTCAGCCGCGGGATTCCACCACGGGTCGTAATGGATCACCGTGTCAGCCGCAGTCAGATTTAGCCCAACGCCACCGGCTTTTAAGCTGATTAAAAACAGGGGAACTTCGCCCCGCTGGAAACGCTGTACTGGCGCATGACGATCTGCCGTTGAACCGGTCAGCGTCACGTAGGCTATGCCTGCCTTATCCAATGCCTGTGAGATTAAATCCAGCATGCCGGTGAACTGGGAGAACAATAGGATACGGCGACCTTCGTCGATCATCTCAGGCAGGAGTTCGAGCAGCAGTTCGAGCTTGGCTGACTCCTTAACCAATGCCGCTTTTTCCAAATTGACCAAACGAGGATCGCAACAAACTTGGCGTAGTTTAAGCAATGCGTCCAAAACGATAATGTGGCTGCGCGCCATGCCTTGAGAATCAATCGCGGTGCGAACTTTTTCCTGCATCGCGGTACGTACCGTTTCATACAAATCGCGCTGTGAGCCCTTTAGTTCAACGGTGCGTAGCAGCGTAGTTTTTGGTGGCAGTTCGGTGGCAACGTCATCTTTACGGCGGCGCAGCATGAATGGGCGGATGCGTCGCACCAATAAGTCACGACGCACGGTGTCTCCGTCTCTTTCGATAGGTACGCGCCAGCGCTGGTTAAACTCTTTTTGACTGCCGAGGAAACCAGGGAGTAAAAAGTCGAAAAGTGACCAAATTTCACCCAGATGATTTTCCAGCGGTGTGCCGGTTAAACATAAACGGTGGCGCGCATTGAGGTCACGTAATGCGGTGGCTGCTCGCGTCGTCGCATTTTTAACGTACTGTGCCTCATCAAGGATCAACAGATGGTAATCATGCTGAGTGAGGACCTTCTGATCTCGCCACAGCAGAGAATAGGTGGTCAAAATCAGGTCGCACTGCTCAATGCGATCAAAGTGATCTTTTCGTTGCGGTCCGCTGAGAACGAGGACATTAAGATCGGGAGTAAATCGTGCGGCCTCTTCGCGCCAGTTATGCACCAAGGTTGTTGGCACCACGATAAGCGCCGGGCGATCGAGCCTGCCTGACTCCTTTTCCAGCAGGATATGCGCCAGCGTTTGCACCGTTTTGCCTAATCCCATATCGTCGGCCAGCACGCCTGATATGTTTTGTTCGCGTAAAAACTGCATCCAGCTTAGGCCTTGATGCTGATAGCCACGCAGCGTCGCCTGAAGGCCTAGCGGGACCGGCACTAGCTGCAACCCCGGCCCATCTTGTAAACGCTGAGCCAAAGCCTGAATTGAGGTTTCTCCGTGGAACTGCCAGCGCCCTGTATCGCTTAGGGCGGCTAAACGGCCTGCATCAAGCGCGGAAATCTTCAGCGCTGCTTTGCCATGACCTAACTGCGCGAATAGGTCGACAAGCACGCGAACGACCGGTTTGAGGCGATTGGCGGCTATGCGTAAACGCTCGCCTTGCTCGGTGCTAAGAATAATGCCTTCATCATCGTCGATAGTTTCGAGTTCGCCGTCTAACCAGCGGCGATCGCGACGAAACAGGTCAGCCAGTAATGGTTCGAGCCGAACGGTACGATCGCCGACTAAAATGCCCATTTCAACGTCAAACCACCCTTCATCAGCTGACTGGATGCTGCCGCTAATATCATTGATTTCAATAATATTAAAGTTGGAATCATGGGTCATCACGATACGCCAGCCTTTGTTTTCCAAAGTAGGAAGCGTATGGCTGACAAACGAAGGCCAACTTTCAGGGTTTGGCAGGCCATAAATAGTGTCAGGTAATGCAGGAGGCCGAGTTTTATCGCTTAGCGTGATGAGTTCTAGGCCGCAATTTTTGAGCTCTTTGGCGCGCTGTTTTTCAATCTCGCTACGTCGTTGAATTTGGATAACGTTGCCGTTGTCTGCGGGGAATAGGGTGGTGTCCTGTTTAGGAGCAACGCTAATCCCATCGTAATCAAAGGTAAATGTTGCAAAGTCGAGTGGCCAATTACGATAGCCATAGTTGCCGAAACCGCCCATGTAGACGTTTTGGGTATCAAGCTGCAAAACGGGAACGGGCTCGACGTCAATAACGCGAAGTTCTGAAGAACTCATGCTAGGCGGCAGCGGGAGTTCAGGGGCGATTTCGCCCAACACCGCAGCCACTAACGGTGCTTCACTCAGTGAAATAGGGGGCATGGACAAGAACTCATCCAACTGAGCGAAGGGCTGAGTGAGCTCGACGGTACCCGCTTCACCGCTTTGAGTATCGATGTACCACGGCGGCGTGGTCGGCAATACCCATGATGCCTGAGGCTGAACCTGCAGTATTGGACGTAAACGATGATCGGGCAGACGCTGCCACTGAACTTCACCGGGTCGTTGTTCGCCTAAATATAAAGGCTCGCTGGAATCAATCACAAAGAAACGGTTAGTGGCCATCATTTTGCGAATGAGTTCTGCGCCGCTGGTTCCCTGCAGCTCAAACGCCGCCATGCCGTTACGCGGTCGTTCAATCCACAGTTCACGCAGGATTTGAAAATCTTCAGGTGTAACGAATTTAGGTGGCTTAACCAGCGCGGGCTCAATATTGTGCCACTGCTGATCGATGCTGCGTACGGCACCGTCTTTATCTAACTTTGCCTTGAAGAGCCGAATTTCATGATGTTGTCGGTGTTCTGACCAAGCTAATACGTAGACTAAGGTCTGAGTGGGTTTTTTAGCGACAACAGAAGATGTCTGTTGAGCGCGAAAAGCCTCTAGCCAACGTAACAGCTCAGGCCGAGCGCCGGTGGCGGTGGGCTCTTGCTCTTCGAGGCCCGCTAAAAGAACGGCAGCAACGTGTTTACAGTTAAAACCCACGGGGCACGAGCACTCGCCCTCAATGCGTAACTGATTTTGTTTATCGTGGAAGTAGATAACCACCGCGTAGGGGCGTTTTTCGGTTCCCTGTACCTTGGCGGTGAGCATATTGCCCTGCCAGTGGAGTTGCGAAACGGCTCGCGAGTAATCTCGCGCCTTGGCTAAGGTCGCATGACCTAACCAATGAGCAACCTGAGTTCGGTCATAGGAAACTGACGGCATTATCTTGATCTCTTCTTCATCGTTTGAAAGGAAAATGACAGCACATAGACGTTGAGAAGTTTTCACCCAATGATGCAGCTGCGCGCATCCGCGTGAAAAAAAGAAAGGGTATTCTAACAGATAAACGGCCACAAAGGGGGATGCCCCTAATCGCTAGGGGCGGAAGTAGGCTCGATTTGCTAATCAGTATCCAACGGCAGAACCCGAAGGGCGTCGAGCATCATTAGCGCCGTAGATAAATCCTTCGCGCACTTTCCCTGATACCGCTGAGTCATTCCCCGAGCTCTCTGAGCTAACACCGGCAGCGCCCGGTAGACCGACCATAATCAATTCAGCGGCCCCCCAAGGTGTTTGCTCAACCAGTTTATAGCCACGTTCCTGTAGCAATTTTTGGGTGTCTGGCGAGAGGCCGCGTTGTTCGAAATAGACTTCATCCGGTAGCCATTGGTGATGAATTCGGGGGGCATCGACGGCTTCTTGTGGTGCCATACCGTGGTCGATAATGTTCAACACGGTTTGCAATGTGATGGTAATGATTCGCGATCCACCCGGAGAACCGACAACCATAAAGACTTTACCGTTTTTGGTTACTAGCGTTGGCGTCATGGATGACAGAGGGCGTTTGCCCGGTGCGATAGCGTTGGTTGCACCCTGCACTAAGCCATACATATTTTGTTCACCCACTTTGACGGTGAAATCATCCATCTCATCGTTGAGGAAAAATCCGGTGCCGGGAGCAATCACGACGGAGCCAAAACGCCCGTTAATGGTATAGGTCGTGGAAACCGCATTACCGCTATGATCGACGATCGAGTAGTGTGTTGTTTCCGGTTTTTCATGAGGTTCCATACCCGGTTGAACGCGGCTCGAAGGCGTAGCGATCTCAGGCTGGATCTGTTTACGAATTTCGGTGGCGTACTCTTTGCTGAGCAGCTTTTCCGTCGGGTTCTTCACAAATGCTGGATCGCCTAAAAACGTATTACGATCCATATAGGCATGGCGCATCGCTTCCGTCATGGTATGAATGGTTTGGGCCGAATTAAAGCCAGTTGCTTTGAGGTCGTACCCTTCCAAAACGTTGAGGATCTCGCAAAGTGTTACTCCGCCTGAGCTTGGCGGTGGTGCTGACACAAATTCATAGCCGCGATAAGAGCAAGTGATGGGCGCTGTTTCAGCAATACGATAATTGGCAAAGTCTTTCGCCGTCAGGATCCCGCCCCCTTTTTTCGCCGCAGCTTCAACGATCTCAGGAATTTTTCCCTGATAGAAAGCATCGGGACCGTGCTGTGCGATAGATTCTAGAGTGTTGGCCAGATCGGTTTGAATCAGCCGATCGCCGGGCTGAAGGGGTTCACCGTCTTGGCGTAAAAAGATGCGTGCGGCTTCGGGATCGTCACGAAACTTAGCAATGGTGGTATCCAAAATATCGGTATCGCCACGATTGAGAATAAAACCTTCGCGAGCCAGTTTGATTGCCGGCTCCATCACCTGTTGGCGTGTGAGTTTGCCATATTTACGCTGTGCGGTGTCGAGCCCTAAAACTGTTCCAGGAACGCCTGCGGCGAGGTAACCATAGAGGCTAGCGCCTTTCTTCACGTTTCCTTTCTCATCGAGATACATATTCGCACTGGCGGCTGCCGGTGCCGTTTCGCGGAAGTTAATGAAAGTGTCTTCGCCGTTGGCCAAATGTATGGTCATAAAACCACCACCGCCGATATTACCGCAGCAAGGGTTAACCACCGCTTGGGCGTAGCCGACGGCAACAGCCGCATCAATGGCATTACCTCCCAGCTTGAGGATATCAACCCCAACCTGAGATGCCAGATGTTGAGAGCTAACAACCATGCCGTTTTTGGCCTCAACGGCGGGCATGGATGCGGCGTTAGCGCCCTGTAATAGTGCGAGAGAAAGCGCTGAAGCCATCAGCGCGAGTGGCCATTTCTTCATCTATAACTCCTGTCTAATTCGATTATTAGTGCGTATTCACACTCATAGGTGTGAGTTATCGTTATGTCGCTTATTATTTAAACAAAAATTAGATCATCAAAAAGTGATCTCGCTAATAAGCGTAGACAGGAATTAGAGACTCTGAAATTTCAGGGTTACTGCTAGGTTTTTTTTATTACGCTATTCCAGAAAGTGTTCGGCTTGATCTAAGGCGGTGGATACAGCCTGAGTGAGCTTGGTGAGCTGTTCGGCAGAAATAATATAAGGCGGCATCAGATAAATTAATTTACCGAAAGGACGTACCCAAACCCCTTGTTCGACGAAATAGCGCTGTAAGTTAGCCATATTCACCGATTTATGGGTTTCAATGACGCCGATAGCCCCTAAGACGCGAGCCTGTTTTACCTGAGGATGTTCATTAAGCGGCAAGAGCTCTTGCTGTAGCTGTTGCTCTATCGCCGCGACCTGCGTTTTCCACTCTCCGCTAGCAAGAATATCCAAGCTGGCCACCGCCGTTGCGCAGGCGAGTGGATTACCCATAAACGTTGGACCATGCATGAAACATCCCGCTTCGCCGTTGCTAATCGTTTCTGCCACGTTTCGCGTGGTGATAGTGGCAGATAAGGTCATATAGCCACCGGTTATGGCTTTGCCTAAACATAAAATATCTGGCGTGATCCCCGCGTGCTCGCAGGCAAAAAGCTTGCCGGTACGGCCAAATCCCGTCGCAATTTCATCGGCAATGAGCAAAATCCCATGACGCTCGCAGGCGGCTCGAACGAGCTTAAGATAACGCGGATGATAGAAACGCATCCCTCCGGCGCCTTGAACAATAGGCTCCAGAATAACCGCCGCAATATCTTGGTGATGTGCCGACAGCAAGCGGGCGAAAGGCACAAAGTCCATTTCATTCCACTCATCGCCAAATGCACACTGTGGAGCCGGCGCAAACAGGTGCTCTGGAAGGTATCCCTGATACAAACTGTGCATGGAATTTTTCGGATCGCATATCGACATGGCACCGAAAGTGTCACCGTGATAACCGTTGCTCAGGGTTAAAAACCGCTGACGTTTCTCTCCTCGGGCGTGCCAGTACTGCAATGCCATTTTCATCGCCACTTCCACGGCGACGGAACCGGAATCTGCGAGGAAAACGCACTCCAGTGCTTCAGGTGTGATATTCACCAAGCGCTGACATAGCGCAACGGCGGAAGGGTGGGTGATCCCGCCAAACATCACATGTGACATGGATGAAAGTTGCTGAGTCACGGCGTGGTTTAGCGCGGGATGATTATACCCGTGAATCGCGGCCCACCACGAAGACATGCCGTCGACCAACTGACGTCCATCCTCCAAATGCAGTTCACAGCCGTGTGCCGAAGTCACGGGATAACAGGGTAACGGTTGGGTCATTGACGTGTACGGATGCCAGATATGGCGGCGGTCGAACTCGATATCAGATGGGGTCATAATAAGTATTGGTAAACTGAAATTGTGATCATTTGGTTGACAGTGTACCGCTTTTTTCTAAACTGACGACACTTTTTCCCCTCAAATTGAATAGGGAGTTGCCATCATGGCAGATCGTCATCACTGGACATTAGAGCAAGCCCAAGCTCTGTTTGCAAAGCCGTTCCTCGAGTTAATGTTTGAGGCTCAGCAGGTTCACCGCCAACATTTTGACCCGCGTCAGGTGCAGGTAAGCACGCTGCTTTCGATTAAAACCGGTGCTTGCCCTGAAGATTGCAAATACTGCCCACAAAGCTCGCGCTATAAAACGGGATTGGAAACCGAAAAACTGATGGAAGTGCAGCAGGTTCTTGATTCTGCGCGACAGGCTAAAGCCGCCGGTTCCACACGATTCTGCATGGGCGCGGCATGGAAAAACCCGCACGATCGCGATATGCCATACCTTGAGCAAATGGTGCAGGGCGTCAAAGAAATGGGGATGGAGACCTGCATGACGCTTGGAACGCTATCCGACCAACAAGCCAACCGCTTAGCCGATGCGGGGCTGGATTATTACAATCACAACCTCGACACCTCGCCAGAATTTTACGGCAACATTATCACGACCCGCAGCTATCAGGAGCGTTTGGATACGCTGGGAAAAGTGCGCGATGCCGGTATTAAAGTCTGTTCAGGTGGCATTGTTGGACTCGGTGAAACCGTACGTGATAGAGCCGGCCTGCTTACACAGCTAGCGAATTTACCTAAAGCGCCGGAAAGTGTGCCGATTAATATGTTGGTTAAGGTCAAAGGAACGCCGTTAGCGGATAACGACGATGTGGATGCCTTTGATTTCATTCGTACCATTGCCGTCGCGCGCATCATGATGCCAACGTCTTACGTGCGTCTTTCCGCTGGTCGTGAGCAAATGAATGAGCAAACTCAGGCCATGTGTTTTATGGCGGGTGCCAACTCCATTTTCTACGGCTGCAAGCTGCTTACCACGCCGAATCCGGGCGAAGATAAAGACGTTCAGCTATTCCGTAAACTGGGGCTAAATCCTCAGTTGACCGAAACTGAACACGGCGACAATCAACAACAGCAGCACCTCACTGAACAACTGCTGCATGCCGATACTGAGCAGTTTTATAACGCCGCCGTGTAATCATGATGAATTTTCAACAGCATATCGAGAATGCGCTGGCCGAGCGTCGCTCAGCTGGGGCCTATCGCTCGCGGATCGTGAGTGAAACGGGCAGCGGGCGTGAAATCCATGTGAATGGGCGATCGTATCTCAATTTCACATCTAACGACTATCTTGGCCTTAGCCGCGATAAATCGGTTATCAACGCGTGGCAACAAGGCGCTGAGCGCTATGGCGTAGGCAGTGCGGGTTCTGGACATGTCACGGGTTTCACCACTGCGCATGCGGAATTAGAACAACAGCTCGCCGCATGGTTAGATTATCCGCGTGCCTTGCTGTTTATCTCGGGGTATGCGGCCAATCAGGCAGTTATCGCCGCGCTGATGCAAAAAGGCGACGGCATCTTTGCTGATAAGCTCAGCCACGCGTCGCTGATGGAAGCTTCCATCCAATCCCCAGCAACGCTGCGACGTTTTCAACATAACCAACCAGATTCCCTCAACAAACTGCTGAACAGCGATAGGGAAGGACGAGCGCTGGTGGTGACTGAAGGCGTGTTCAGCATGGATGGCGATAGTGCGCCGTTGGCGGCTCTGCATCAACAAAGTCAACGCGCAGGGGCGTGGCTGCTGGTGGATGATGCACACGGTATTGGCGTGTGCGGTGAGCAGGGGCGCGGCACCTGCGATGCACAGAAGGTGAAACCGGAATTGCTGGTGGTGACATTTGGCAAAGCCTTCGGGCTCAGCGGCGCCGCCGTTTTGTGTTCTGATGCCGTTGCTGAGTACTTCATCCAGTTTGCGCGCCACTTGATATACAGCACCAGCATGCCTCCCGCTCAGGCCTGTGCGCTCACGGCTGCGCTGCGTCGTGTGCGTGACGGTGATGAGCTACGCAGCCAACTAAATCATAACGTAGCGCAGCTTCGTCAGGGGTTAAACGATTTAGGCTTAACGTTGATGGATTCCAGCTCAGCGATTCAACCCGTGATTGTCGGTGAGAATCAGGCTGCGCTGAATTTAGCTCAGCAACTGCGTGAGCAGGGGATTTGGGTCAGCGCTATTCGTCCGCCAACGGTTCCACCCGGAACCGCACGGCTGCGAATTACCCTCAGCGCAGCGCATAGCACGCAGGATATAAACCGTTTATTGGAGGCGCTGCATGTCACTGCACGCATATAGCGTCAATAAATCTGCGGTGGCGGCGGCATTTAGCCGCGCAGCAGACAGCTACGACGCCGTTGCCGGTTTTCAGCGGCGGTGCGGAGAATTGCTTTTAGCTCAGCTCGATAACCTCTCAGGCCTGAAAGTGCTGGATGCGGGCTGCGGTACCGGCGTTTTTAGCCGTGAGTTCCGCCGCGCAGGTTCACAGGTTATCTCTCTCGATTTGGCTGAGGGTATGCTTGAGAAATCGCGTGCTTTAGATAGCGCGGATGAATATCTCCTTGCTGATATTGAACACATTCCGTTATCGGATAACAGTGTCGATCTCTGTTTTAGCAATCTGGCTATACAGTGGTGTGGTTCTTTAGGTTCTGCATTGACTGAGATGTGCCGCGTCGTTAAGCCTGGGGGAAAAGTGGTGTTCTCAACGTTGGCCCAAGGTTCCCTCACGGAGTTAGCTCAAGCTTGGCGGCAAGTGGATGGCCAAACCCATGTTAACCAGTTTTTAGCATTTGACGCCATTAAACTGGCCTGCGAGCCATTTCCACATGATTTACAGTTAATCCATGAGACTGAATTTTATCCTGATGTGATTACCTTAATGAAGTCACTCAAAGGCATTGGTGCTACGCATTTACACCAAGGTCGAGACTCAGGGCTAACTAGCCGTGGGCGTTTTGCGCACCTTGCCCGTATTTATCCTCAACAGGCCGAAGGTCTGCCTTTGAGTTATCAGTTGGTCATCGGAGTTTTGCATTGTGAATGAAAAGACATATGACCTGCCTTGCTTAAACGAGGCATGGTTTGTTACCGGAACTGACACTGAAGTGGGAAAAACGGTCGTCAGTAGCGCGCTATTGGAAGCCGCGACTCTGCAAGGAAAAGGCACGGTTGGATATAAACCCGTAGCTTCTGGCAGTGAATGGCATGAGGGAAAACTGCGAAACACCGATGCGCTTGCTTTACAAGCGGCCTCTTCAATATCTGTCAGCTATGAAGAAGTGAATCCGTATACTTTTGAAGAGCCAACGTCGCCACACATTATTAGCGCTGATGATAATCGACCGATCGAATTTGATGTGATGTCACAGGGGCTGATGGCGTTGCGCAAAAAGTCGAATTGGACGCTGGTAGAGGGCGCAGGAGGGTGGTTCACGCCGCTCAGTGAGACCACGTCTTTTGCGCAATGGGTGATTCGAGAACAGCTTCCGGTGATCCTCGTTGTGGGCGTAAAACTTGGCTGTATTAATCACGCTTTGCTTACGGCACAGGCAGTTGCGCAATCTGGTTTAAGGTTGGGCGGGTGGGTGGCTAACTGTGTGGTAGAGCCAGGAAAACGCCATGCTGAATATATGGCAACGCTCAAGCGATTATTACCCGCGCCATGCTTGGGTGAAATCCCCCATATCCCGCACGCCGATGCGAAAGCGTTCGCGGCATATTTGGATCTCTCTTCCCTGAATTAATGTAATACAACGCTACGCAAAACTATTTTGCGTAGCGGATTCCAGTCTTCTTAACTCCCTCTGTTGGTCTGTTTTTATGTCGTGTATTTTGCTCTGACTTAAATCAAGGTTGTCACTTGACAACTTAATGGTGTTTTTTTAAGCTTGGAGCAGAAAATGAGCAGAGCGGCACATCCTAAAAAGGAAATTGAACAGGCGCTTAATTTTGTTGAGTTGAACGGCTGGCGCATTGAAGTGGGCGGCAGTCATGCGTGGGGGAAAATGTATTGCCCCTATCCGCAGGAGAAGTGCCGTTGCGGTGAGTTTTGCATTACGTGCATTTGGTCTACGCCAAAGAATGCGGAAAACCATGCGCGCCAGTTAAAAAAAATCGTTGAGCATTGCGCTCATCACGCCAAGCAATAACTGAGGATAGAACATGAAGGATTATGAATTTACACTCATTTTTTCTTTGCCAGATCAGAATGATGAACCAGCAAACTATCTTGAGGTATTAGGCGCGGCAGGTTGCACCGATGCCACCATCGGTGTAGGGGGTGCTGGTCGTATTGCCATGAACTTTTGTCGCACGGCCGAGGATGCCAATGAGGCGATATCGACGGCTATTCAAGATGTGTTGAGCGTAATGCCACATGCCGTACTGTGTGAGGCTGCGCCTGATTTTGTTGGCCTAACGGATATTGCCGAGCGTTTGGGTTTTTCTCGCCAAAATATGCGTAAATTAATGGAGCAAGGAGGGATTAGTTTCCCTGCCCCTCTGCATCAGGGGAAAACGTCCATTTGGCATCTTGCTAGCGTTCTGACATGGTTAAGAGATGTTAAAAACTACACTATAGACCCCCGGTTATTAGAGCTGGCAGCGGTCAATATGCAGTGCAATTTACATCGTGCCATCAACGAAGCTGATAGCGGTTTTCAGCGAGAGATTTCTGGCTGGCTAAGAAAATAGCGGTTGAGAACACTGCAACCAAAAAGTCATTTCCCGTACAAAACATTAACAACAAAAGCATGAATGGATTCATTGTTTGAATCGCTGTTGGTCAATCTTAATAAGAGCGAATGAAACCCTAAAAAGAGAGCAAAAAAATGCTGATAAATTCCGCACTATGGAGGTGCTCAAAAAAAACACAGCGGTGCAAGCATAGTTCATTAAGGGAATAAAAGATCAAGCGCTGAATCCTCGGATGACGAAATAAGTTACCCTAGCAAGCACTTTTGTTAGTGCGAATAAGTATATCAAAAAGAAAAAATAGCTAAAAAATTAACTAAAAAAAGGACTCCGGCATCGATTTACTGACAGATTGTCATTTTTCCGTAACTCAAGCGCCAAGCGGAGTGGTGCAAGTTATCCACTATTCCTGTGGATAACCTTGTGCATTAGGTTTAGAGAACTCCTCAAAGTCCAGAGCCAGAGCGGCTTTCGCACGCTTTGGTTGATATGATAACTATATTTTAAAACTGTTTTTATTCAATGGGTTATTTAAAATCAAGCACTAGATAAAGAATCGCGTTGCGCAACAAAACGGCCTTGACAAGTGCAGGCTAAAAAAGTTAATTCGCGAGCCGCGTTGGGGATAAATGTCACCGGTAGGTGAAAATTGTAAAACGGATGTAATTTTAGGTTTTTGGCAGTTGTTTAAGGCGGTGACATAGCGTGGGGAAATATACAAAACGGTGCAGATAAGGTTTAAAGCTGGTTTTATATCCAGTATCATAGCTTTCCTCTTCTCGCAGTACGGTGAACGTGATTTTCTGATTGTGTGAAGAAATCCCTAGCAAGGGATATACAGAGTCAGTGGAAAAATTGGGTAGGCCTTCCATAATCAATGTCGGACGATTAAGCATTCGAAAATGCCATGGCCCTTCTAAAAGACAAATGCATTTAAGCAAGGTATTGATTCATGAGTAAAACGTTCAAATTGCATTCTGCATTCAAGCCAGACGGCGACCAGCCTGAGGCGATTCGTCGTTTAGAGGCAGGTTTAGAAAATGGTTTGGCACATCAAACGCTGCTGGGCGTAACGGGTTCAGGTAAGACGTTTACGATTGCCAATGTGATTGCCGATCTCAACCGTCCAACCATGGTCATGGCACCAAACAAAACGTTGGCGGCACAGCTTTATGGCGAAATGAAGCAGTTTTTCCCAGAAAATGCCGTGGAATATTTTGTCTCCTATTACGACTATTACCAGCCTGAGGCCTATGTACCGAGCTCGGATACCTTTATCGAGAAAGACTCCTCGGTAAACGAACATATTGAACAAATGCGGCTTTCAGCGACTAAAGCGCTACTTGAGCGCAAAGATGTCATTGTTGTTGCTTCGGTTTCAGCTATTTACGGTTTGGGCGATCCTGATGCCTATCTGAAAATGATGCTGCATTTAACGCGCGGTATGATCATCGATCAGCGAGCCATCTTACGTCGTTTATCCGAGCTACAATACGCGCGCAACGATCAGGCCTTTCAGCGCGGTACCTTCCGAGTTCGCGGTGAAGTGATTGATATTTTCCCCGCTGAATCTGAGGATGAAGCCCTACGCGTTGAGCTGTTTGATGAGGAAGTGGAACGCTTATCGCTGTTCGACCCATTAACAGGCCAGCTAATCCAAGAAGTTCAGCGTTTTACCGTGTACCCCAAAACGCATTACGTAACGCCGCGTGAACGCATCTTGCAGGCGATGGAAGATATTAAGGTTGATTTGGCGGAGCGACGTAAGGTGCTGTTGGCCAACAACAAGCTGCTGGAAGAGCAGCGATTGACGCAGCGTACGCAGTTCGATCTCGAAATGATGAACGAATTAGGCTATTGCTCGGGCATTGAAAACTATTCTCGCTATCTCTCTGGGCGTAAGCCGGGTGAAGCTCCGCCAACGTTGTTTGATTATCTTCCTGCTGATGGACTGTTGGTGATTGATGAATCCCACGTAACCATTCCTCAAATTGGCGGTATGTACCGCGGCGACCGAGCACGTAAAGAGACGCTGGTGGAGTATGGATTCCGCCTCCCCTCGGCGCTTGATAACCGCCCAATGCGTTTTGAAGAGTTTGAGGCCTTGGCACCGCAAACCATCTATGTGTCTGCAACGCCAGGTAACTATGAGCTCGAAAAATCGGGTAGCGATATTGTCGATCAGGTTGTGCGCCCGACCGGTTTGCTTGATCCATTAATTGAGGTGCGCCCGGTTGCCACACAGGTTGACGATTTGCTCTCTGAAATTCGTATTCGTGAGGCAATTAATGAGCGTGTGCTGGTCACTACGTTGACCAAGCGAATGGCGGAGGACTTAACTGAATATCTCGACGAACACGGCGTACGGGTTCGCTACCTGCATTCGGATATCGATACCGTTGAACGTGTGGAGATCATCCGCGATCTCCGTCTCGGTGAGTTTGATGTTCTGGTCGGTATCAACCTTCTTCGTGAGGGGCTCGATATGCCAGAGGTTTCTCTGGTCGCGATTTTAGATGCAGACAAAGAAGGCTTCCTGCGCTCAGAGCGTTCGCTGATTCAGACGATTGGCCGTGCGGCACGTAACCTGAATGGTAAAGCGATTCTTTATGGCGATCGCATCACCAACTCCATGGAGAAAGCGATTGGTGAAACGGAGCGTCGTCGTGCAAAACAGGAAGCGTATAACCTTGAGCATGGCATCACACCACAGGCGCTGAATAAGAAAGTTTCCGATATTCTCCAACTGGGTGAAGCATCGTCACGCGGCAAAGGGAAGCATGGGCGAAGCAGTAAAGCCGCTGAGTCTTCTGCGGCCTATCAAGCGCTTTCGCCAAAACAGATCGAGCAGAAAATTCGCGATCTGGAAGCACAGATGTATAAACATGCTCAGAACCTTGAGTTTGAAGAGGCGGCGAGCCTGAGGGACGATATTCAGGCGTTGCGCGATCAGTTCATTGCGATGTCTTAATACCCATAAAGCCGCTGGGCACTTCAATATGCCAGCGGCTTGCACTCTCAGGCCGCAGTCAGTATGGTGTGCGAAAATTTTTTAAACTCGTAAAGAGTCCATTGCCGACAGGAATTTTCATGAACGCCCAAACTTCTAAAGACCCTTTGCATGGCATCACGCTGGAAGCTTTGCTGACATCACTGGTGGAGCGTTATGGCTGGGCTGAGTTGGCGAAGATTATCAGCATTAACTGCTTCAAAAGCGATCCCAGCATTAAATCTAGCCTGAAGTTTTTGCGTCGCACCCCATGGGCTCGGCAAAAAGTGGAAGAGCTGTATATTGATTCACTGGCGGACACTCCTGCTGCCAGCCAAGAGGCCCAAGTCTCGGAGCCAAATCCTTGGGGTAAATGGGAAGAGAAGAAACCCTCTTAAAACCGCTTATTTTGAATAAGACGAGTTTGGTCTGTCATCCTCCAGCGCAGAGGATGACAGCTTTAAAAATCAGTCGGCGTTTTGTAATTCATGGATTCTGCTCAGTAATCCATTCACACCAGTATCAATTAATTGATCGGTAATATCGTTGGCACCCTGAATCAAATACGGATCTAGCCAATGCATGCCAACCAAATGACTCATGTTGTTAAACGGTAATAAAAGGCTTTCAACAGGGTAGCGGTTGTACCCCTCGGCGGTGTACGCCTGCGCATTACCTCCTGTAGAGGTCGCGATCATCAGCGATTTGCCATGTAATGCGTTACCTTGGCTGCCATAGGCAAAACCATAAGTTAATACGGCATCTTGCCACTCTTTTAAAATCGCCGGAGAGCTATACCAATAGAAGGGGAAGAGCATCACCACAATATCGTGCTCAACGAGCAATTTTTGTTCGCGTTCTACGTCGATGTTGTAATCAGGATAGTGACGCATAAGCTCATTCACCGTGACGTTTTTCTGAGTTTTCAATGCATCAATCGCAGCATGGCTGATGCGTGATTGGTCGGGAAAACGATGCGCAGCTAATACCAGCACTTTTTTCATAGATTTTCTCTTGTGATTTCAATGATAGCGAGATGATAACGTTCGCGATGTGGGTATTTTTTCATTTCTTTGCGCGGTGGTGTAGCCTGTAAAACAGTAAATCTGTTTCAACCTAAGGTTAAAAGCATGGCATTGCCTGTAGACGTATATCGATTAATCCCCGCTTTTTTGGCCTCGGCAGAGGCGCAAAGCTTTTCCGCCGCGGCGCGTCAATTGGGCATTAGCGCAGCGGCGGTGAGTAAGAATGTTCGGGCATTAGAAATGCGTTTAAATATTCGCTTATTTGCGCGCAACACGCATTTTGTCATGCTGACGGAAGAGGGGGCGGATTTTCGCCGTCGGATAACGCCATTATGGCAGGCTTTAAATCAGGAATTAGACGATCGAAAGCTGAGTGAAGAACCCTCAGGGTTAGTTCGCGTGAGCGTAATCCCCGGTTTTGGTCGCCATCGACTGATGCCACTACTCCCTCTATTCAGTCAACGCTTTCCTAAGGTGACCATCGATCTCGAGATGGAGCCGCGTTTAGTGAATCTTATCGGTGAGAATATAGATGTGGCGATTGGCCAACGCACCGCCACCGACAGCCGATTGGTGGGGCGTGAAATGTGTATGGCCTACAGCAAAATGGCGGCATCTCCTGAGTATTTAGCGCGTTTTGGCACGCCACAAACGCTAGGCGATCTCCTCTCGCATTGCCGCCTGATACATCGAAATTCAGGTAGCGGAAAGCTGATGACGTGGTGGGATCACGAAGGCAGCGTGAACGAGCAGCAAGCGTCATTTATTGCCACATCGCCAGACTGTTTGGTGGATGCAGCGCTAAGTCATATGGGTATTGTGTGTTTGGCGGATTGGTATCTTGAGGAACACTTTCGCAGTGGGCGTTTAATACCGATTCTGGAGCCTTTTTGGCCGCAAGCGCGTTCCATGCATATCTGGTATCCCTCGGCGGATTTGCCGCCAAGGGTCAGAGCGTGGGTTGACTTTGTGTTAACCCATTTCCCTGCGTGAAAGTAGGCGTTACTGACGCATGCTGATTGCCATACGGTTGAAGGCGTTCATGAGGCTAATGGCAAAAGTTAAGTCAGCAATTTCAGTATCGTTAAAGTGTTCTTTCAACGTCGCAAATAATTCATCCGATGTTCCGCAGTATGAAATATGCGTAACAGCTTCAGCCCAATCTAACGCCGCACGTTCACGCGCGTCGAACGCTTCTGCCATACGCCAACCAGATAAAACATCCATTTTATGTTGGCTGTAACCGGCTTTACGCAGCGCCGTGCTGTGCATATCCAAGCAAAATGCGCAGCCGTTGATCTGGGAAATACGCAGGTAAACAAGTTCAACCAGATGGCCTAATGAGCTTTTGCTTAATGCCATGCTGGTTTGAATTAAGCCGTTGTAGGCCTCAGGGGAAAGTTTGCCGTAGGCGAGACGCAGATGTGACATGTTTATTCTCCGTAAAATACATTTGAACAGCACCAAAGAGCATCGCTGTCATGGTTTGATAAAGCGACTTTACGCTCAATATGGCCTAGTATATAGAGCCATATTATTACTATTTTTATAGGCCATGTTATGGCGGCACCTCATCCTTTCCTCGTCGTTGACCATTCAGCAAAAGAGCCAATTTATCGCCAAATTTATCAACGTATTAAGATGGCGATTGCCGATGGGGTACTGGCTCCAGGTGAGCGGTTGCCTTCACTGCGTGGTTTGGCCAGCGATTTAAACGTTGCCCGTGGCACCGTTGAGGCCGCTTATGGATTGCTGAGCGGTGAAGGATATATCGAAAATAGCCAACAGGGCGGAACGCGGGTTTCTCGGCGGCTAAATATGGCGAAAAACATTGAGATACCTAAACCGATATTAGAAACACCTCGCCATGCCGGTATGCCTTTGCCTTCTTCACAGCTGTTGCCGTTTCAACTTGGCGCACCTGCTTTGGATGCATTTCCTTTAGGACAATGGAACCGTCTATTAAGTCAGTGCGCGCGCCAGACCCGGCGGGAAGAGCTCTCTCATCCTGCACCTCAAGGTTTTCTTGCGCTGCGGGAGGCGTTAGCCGGATATTTGCACATCTCGCGCGGTATTCGCTGCGCGGCGCATCAGATATTTATCGCGGCAGGATATCGTTCTGTACTGTCACTGATTGCAAATGCCTTATTAAAACGCGGGGATGAAGTTTGGTTAGAAGAACCCTGTTTTCCGTTCCCGTGGCATGTGTTGCAAGATTTTGGTGTTAGTACCGTGCCTATCCCGGTTGATGAGCAGGGGTTGTGCGTGGAAAAAGGCGTGCGCGATCATCCACAGGCACGCGCAGCGCTGGTGACGCCAGCACATCAAAGCCCGCTTGGTTTAGGACTTAGCCTGCCACGACGCATGCAGCTTTTAGCGTGGGCGCAACGCCAGCAAAGCTGGATCATTGAAGATGACTATGACGGCGAATTTCACTACCAAGGGCATCCGCTACCGGCGCTGAAAAGCTTAGATCAGCTGGAGCGCGTGCTGTACGTCGGCACTTTTAGCAAGGTGCTATTTCCGGGTTTGCGTATTGCTTATGTGGTGGTGCCGGAATCTCTACTACCTCAATTTCATCAGACTATGCGAACGTATCCCTGTGTGTGTCCCACGCTCATGCAGGCTACTACCGCGCAGTTTATTTATTCTGGGCAGTTTTATCGTCATCTAAAAAAAATGCGAAGTTTGTATGCTCAACGCCGAATTTGGCTGGTGCAGGCATTACAACGACAGACGCGTTATCGGCTAACCACCGAGCTTCAGGCTGGCGGTATGCATTTGCTGGTGCGGTTACCCGAATGTTTCGATGATGCTTTGGTTGAAAGAGAGGCGCGGGTACAGGGGCTTGCGTTGGAGGCACTCAGCGTTTGGTATCATGGCGCTGAAAATTCTTCTCACGGACTAATATTAGGATTTACCAACGTTGAGAGCGAAGCAATGGCACGGCAATGGGTGGAATTATTGTTGAATGTGCTGGCGCGTTGTTCTCCCGTTGCGAGTGAGCGCTGAACTCAGTACCATTTGCGCCTCAAATTATATTTACTAATTAGTGCTAAATGTTTTTTATATCATCTTTAAATAAAACAAATCGCTATATTTATTAACCTTTATTTTTAATTATTTTTTTAACAAAAACAGTGGATTGAGATATATTTAAATAAAATAAGAAATATCCCTGAATAGTATCTTAGTTCAGATAGAGTTAGATTTAGTTAACCTTTATTAAATAGTGAAAATATCTTATGAATAACTCATCTATTGTTAAATTACCAAGTTCCTTTAATCATTGTAACTCAGGCGAGTATTCAAGAATGAATTCTTTGAATACGCCTATGGCGCCAAGTAGGAGAATTGAGTCAAACACCGTTATCAACTCAATAAAGGATAATAGTATAATTATAAAAAATAGCACACCGCTTGAGTCAGGCATTCCATTTAAAATGATTGATAACATTCAAAAATATCTTAATGTTGGCAACCGGAAAATTGTTTTAGCGATCCGTAATGTTGAAAAAGAAGCAGGTACATTCTTGGCTTCAGAAAAAAAATATCCAACTAAAAACTTTCATATCAAAGGGAAAAGTAGTAACTGGGGACCTCAAGCCGGGTTGATCCCTGTTGATCAGCGATTTAGCAAGCTTAGAATTAAAAAAGGCGTGTCAGATGAGGAGATTAAAAAATACAGTCAGCAAGTTCAAGAGTGTATTGATAAACACTATGCTGTTGCGACACCACTGCGGGTAACTTATCAGGAGATACAAAAAATAGGGGGGAAGGTTAATGAAGCGCATGGTTTTACTTGGACAGCCCCCTCTGCTAGCGCTGAAATTAAAATTGATTTTAAAGAATGCCCCGATATAGCTGGTGTCTATGAATGCTTTGAAAATGATGTAAAAATTGAGATACTGTCTTATCCTCGTGATTGGGAGAATAAAATCAGTAACGATAGTTATAATGTCATTACGTCATTTCTTCGTTCAAATTATATTGAACGAGTTGTTTTTGAAAATTATGCTGATGCTTATAAGTTTAATATTGGTAATGAAGTTAGCATTGTTCATTTGAAAAAATCCCAAGATGGAGTCATTGTTAATAGAGATTTGCTTCATGCCGTAGGCAAACTGCCAAATTGTCGTGTGGATGGCAATGTGCTAAATGTTGATGGGAAAAAAATTGATTTAACGCCATGCATGACCTCCTTGCCGATTACAGCAGATTTGGACATATTTGGCATTTATTCAGACGCCGCTACGATAGA
The DNA here is from genome assembly GCF_900095695.1 of Hafnia alvei. GTDB lineage: Bacteria > Pseudomonadota > Gammaproteobacteria > Enterobacterales > Enterobacteriaceae > Hafnia > Hafnia alvei_B. Next base: position 48,431 of record NZ_FMIQ01000026.1, read on the forward strand.
AGAACAAGATGATAAAGAATCGTTATATCCACAGAGAGAACTTGCAGAATCTCCTAGACAAATAAACCATGCAAAAATAGCACAATCTGAGTCAGTTAACTGCGGGAATATCACAGTTGAGTGCCTTAAAACAGCACTGGGCATTAACCATATGCTGGGGCAAGACGTTATTCATCACAGCACCGAAGCAAATAACCCATATGCGGGGGGAACATTAGATAATTTACCAGCGATGTTTATTTTATCTAAAATGGTTCAAGACAAAATGAGTAAATCGCATTCAGAATTATCTTCATTTTTTGAGAGTGATGTTAAAGCTATAATATTAAAAGATCATCAGACGGTTAATTATCTAGTGAGGTTTTTATCTGAAGCTGGTATCACTGGTGCGTGGAATCCGAGTTGGAACCAGAGTTGTGATATTCCATTGACACCTGTAGGTGGTCATTATAATGGAAGTCAGCAATTACTTATTGGAGACCCGTCGCATATGTTAAAAAATATGGCGAGAAAAATTAATAAGGATTAGCAGCACTGAAGTGTTTTTTAATGTAAGACGCTTCTTTAAATCTGATGTTAAGTGAGCGTTATCCATTGCGACCAAAGGCTGAACTCAGTACCATTTGCGCCTCAAATTTAGGCGCTAATAATAAGGATGATTATGCAGGCTGATTTATGCAGACAGTAAAACGGGTGCTCTTAGCGCCGATGGAAGGGGTTCTCGACTCTTTGGTGCGTGAACTGCTGACCGAAGTGAATGATTACGATCTCTGCATCACCGAATTTGTGCGCGTGGTGGACAGCCTGCTGCCTGAAAAAGTCTATTATCGTCTTTGCCCCGAACTGGCGAATCAAAGCCTAACGCCTTCTGGAACCCCAGTGCGCGTGCAGTTATTGGGACAGCATCCTCAGTGGTTGGGGGAAAATGCGGCGCGTGCCGTTGAGCTCGGGTCGTGGGGCGTGGATTTGAACTGTGGCTGCCCCTCGAAAATGGTCAACGGCAGCGGCGGCGGCGCGACGTTACTCAAAGATCCTGAGATGATTTATCTCGGCGCCAAAGCGATGCGTGAAGCGGTACCGTCACATTTACCCGTCACGGTGAAGGTGCGTCTTGGCTGGGATTCGGGCGCGCGTCAGTTTGAAATTGCCGATGCGGTACAGCAAGCGGGTGCAACCGAAATTACCGTGCATGGACGTACCAAAGAAGATGGTTATAAGGCCGATAAAATTAATTGGGCAGCGATTGGCGAAATTCGTCAACGTCTGAGTATTCCCGTGATCGCGAACGGTGAAATTTGGGATTGGCAAAGCGCGCAAGATTGCATGGCGGCCACCGGCTGCGATTCAGTGATGATTGGCCGTGGAGCGCTAAACGTGCCGAATCTGAGCCGTGTCATTAAACAAAATGCACCTAAAATGCCGTGGTCTGAGGTGATGCAGCTACTCAAAAAATATGTGCGGCTTGAGAAGCAGGGCGACACCGGGCTATATCATGTCGCTCGCATTAAGCAGTGGCTGGGGTATTTGCGTAAAGAATATGCTGAAGCTTCAGAGGTCTTCAGTGAAATCCGTGCGCTGAAAACCTCAGCAGATATTGCCCGCACCATCGAGCGTCTCTAGCGCTAACTACTCTTTCGCTAACTACTCTTTCGCTAACTACTCTTTCGCTAACTACTCTTTCTCAATGGCTGGGCAGCGTGTTCGCTTAGCCATCAGTTTTCCGCCAAAAACATTCACCAATAATCCCAGCATGATGAGCAGCAAGCCATAGATCTGTAGAGTCGAAATTCGCTCGCCTAAAATGAGTGCGCCGCTGGTTAATCCAACCACGGGTACCAGCAAAGCGAACGGCGTTACGCGCCACGTTTCATAACGGGTCAGCAAGCTTCCCCATAGTCCATAGCCAACATGAGTGGAAAGAAACGCGATATAGCACAGGGCCAGAACGGTCGGAATGCCAATATTCAGCACGCTGCTTTCAATAACGGTTTGTCCTTCGAACAGCCACGAACACAGTAAAAAAGGTAAAATGGGCACCAAAGCGCTCCACACCACCAAAGACATAATGCTGGTCTTGCCCGCATTTTGCATGATGGAACGGTTGGTAATGTTGCCGCATGCCCATGAGAATCCCGCCGCCAGCGTAAAGAGCAGGGCGATTAGGGGAATGTCGGTTAAGCTTCCCGTCATACCACCTTTAGCGAGTACCAGCATGCCTACCGCAGCCATAAGAATGCCGACGACCTGACTGCGTTTGATTTTCTCACCAAGAATCAATGCGCCAAGCAAAACGCTAAAGAACACCTGCGATTGCAATACGACGGAGGCAATACCAGACGGCATACCTAGATTGATGGCGCAGAACAAAAAGGCAAACTGTGCGAAGCTGATGGTAAGCCCATAAATAACAATCCCTTTCAATGGGATTTTTGGCCGTGGTACAAAGAATATCGCTGGAAACACAACCAGAATAAAACGCAGTGCGCCGAGGAGCAAAGGTGGCATGCCGTGCAAGCCCACCTTGATGACCACAAAGTTTACCCCCAGATAACGACGACACACAGGGCTAATAACATATCTTTAATGGACATTATGACTCCTTGAAAGGGCGCGCTTTTTTGCGTTTTCTCACTGGCTTGGATGCGAAACTATAGCTAAAGTCATCAAGGCGAGATACCCGTGAACGGGATATGTTCCGAATAAAGAGAAAGGCGGCGCTGTTAGCCTGCTTAGACGCGTGGCAAACCATAAATTTGACTATCCAACAGAAGATTCTGCTTAAAGGAAAACGTCATGAGCGATTGGGATCCCGAACTGTATTTGCGCTTTGAGGCGGAAAGAACGCGTCCAGCGCGTGAACTGCTTGCCAGAATTAATCATCCTCACGCTATGCGGGTTAGCGATTTAGGCTGCGGGCCAGGTAACAGCACGGCGCTCTTAGCGCAGGCGTGGTCAACGGCGCAGGTGACCGGCGTAGATACCTCGCTCAATATGCTCAAAAAAGCGCAAGAACGATTACCGCAGTGTACGTTTGTACAATCGGATATTAGCCATTGGCAGCCCGAAGAAGCGCAGGACGTCATCTATGCCAATGCGGCTTTGCAGTGGGTGTTGGATCATGAAACCCTGTTGCCTCATTTGGTCGCGCAGCTGGCGGATAATGGGGTTCTGGCCATTCAAATGCCAGACAATCTCAACCAGCCTTCTCATGCACTGATGCGAAAGGTGGCGGCAGAAGGGCCATGGGAAAGTCTGAATGGTGAGGCTGAATCGGTACGTAAGAAACTGCTGACTACCGAGGAGTATTACGATCTGCTGGCGCTACAGGGGTGTGACGTCGATATTTGGCGCACCACCTATTACCACGTTATGCCATCGGCCTCTGCAATCATTGATTGGTTAAGTTCCACCGGATTGCGTCCCTTCCTCGATAAACTCAACGAGAGTCAGCGACCAGAGTTTCTTCGTCGTTATTTATTCGAGCTCGAGCAAGTCTATACACCACGTGCCGATGGAAAGGTGTTATTGGCATTTCCTCGCCTGTTTATTGTGGCGCGCAATGTGGAGAACGGGGCGATATAGCCATGCTGGGGGGAGATAGTATTCATTATTGTTAGTCAAAAACTGGATGACGATCTGAATATTGAACTCACAACCAGAAACATAATTATTACATCTTCTCGTAGCTGAAACATTCACGTTAAGAGTATGATTATCGCCAGCTTGTCGGCCTGTATCCCTTGTGTGGCGCGGCAAGCAGCGTTCCGAGGATTTAAGCACACCATTTTATGCTGCCCTCGGTGTTATCGAACATTTGATTGATACGTGATCATGCCTGTAAAACTCCGATATTCCTTATTAAGCCTGTTGCTTTTAGGCAGCAGCGTGGCCTGCGTTCCAAACGTGCTTGCAAGTGAGAACGCGCCAACAACGCATAATGCCTCTTCTTTGGTATTAGCGTCAGGCAGTGCAATGGTGGTGGATTTAAAAACCCATAGCGTCATTTATTCGAGTAACCCAGACGTGCAGGTGCCTATTGCTTCAATCACTAAACTGATGACAGCAATGGTAGCGTTAGATGCTAAGCCGGCGATGGATGAAGTGATTTCGGTGGATATCCACAATACCAAAGAGCTGAAAGGCGTTTTCTCTCGGGTGCGCGTGGGAAGTGAGGTCAGCCGTCGTCAAATGATGTTAATGGCGCTCATGTCTTCTGAAAACCGTGCGGCGGCGAGTCTGGCCCATCATTATCCGGGCGGCTATAACGCCTTTATTAAAGCGATGAATGCTAAAGCGCGTTCGCTGGGCATGACTCATACGCGTTACGTTGAGCCCACCGGGCTTTCTGTGAACAACGTGTCAACGGCGAGGGATTTAACCAAGCTGCTGACGGCGAGCAAAAACTACCCGTTAATTAGCGAGCTGAGCACCACAGAAACGAAGTCGGTGACTTTCTCAAACCCGGTTTATACCGAAACATTTAACAATACCAACCATTTGGTTCGTAATGATAAATGGGCAATCCAACTGACTAAGACCGGCTTTACGAATCAGGCTGGTCATTGCTTGGCGATGCGTACCACTATCGGTGGTCGTCAGGTGGCGCTGGTGGTGCTGGATGCTTTCGGAAAATATACCCATTTTGCCGATGCTAACCGCCTGCGAGATTGGATGTTAACCGGTAAAGCATCGCCGGTTCCTGCGGCGGCGCTGAGCTATAAAAAACAGAAAGGCCTGCACGGTAGCGTACAGGTGGCTGATAATAAATAGCTCTCAAAAATAAATCGTTTTGAGCATTAATCGGTGCTGATAGTTTTCCTGCACACGATAAGCACGGCGGAGGCTAAAACCTCTGCCGTTTTTTTATGCATAAAGGTGATTTTGAGATTAACGCGACATTTTTACCCCTAACCCCTATCATTATCTCAGTGATTAAAGCTTAAGGATTTCAATGTGGCTGGTGGTAGCTTACTAACGTTATTAGATGATATTGCTTCAGTGTTAGACGACGTTGCGCTGATGAGCAAAATGGCCGCTCGTAAAACCGCCGGGGTTTTAGGCGATGATTTAGCCCTGAACGCAGAGCAGGTCACCGGCGTTTCGGCTGAACGAGAACTGCCGGTGGTGTGGGCAGTGGCGAAGGGATCTCTGCTCAACAAAGTCATTTTAGTGCCGCTGGCCTTGCTGATCAGCGCTTTTGCCGCGTGGGCGATAACCCCTTTGCTGATGCTAGGTGGGGCATTCTTGTGCTACGAAGGTTTTGAGAAACTGGCGCATAAAATGTTGCACGGCAAAGAGGAAAAACATCAGCCAAAAGCCGAAGAGAAGGTGCCTGATGATCTACGCGCCTACGAAAAGGCCAAAATAAAAGGGGCCATACGCACCGATTTTATTCTCTCTGCCGAAATTGTGGCGATTACGCTCGGCACGGTGGCCGGTGCCCCTTTCATCCAGCAGGTAATCGTGCTCAGTGGTATTGCTATTGTGATGACGCTGGGTGTTTACGGTATCGTTGCAGGCATTGTGAAGCTTGATGATTTAGGCCTGTGGATGAGCAAAAAAAGCTCGGCGCTGGCAAAAAAACTGGGCGGATGGATCGTTGATGCCGCGCCGTATCTGATGAAAATCCTCTCTGTGGTAGGTACGGCGGCAATGTTTATGGTCGGCGGTGGGATTATCGTTCACGGTTTGCCGTGGGTGCATCACTACTTTGAGCATTTAGCTGAAAGCGGAGCCGACCTACCCACCGTAGGTACCGTGATTGCAGGCCTTGGCCCTACGCTGCTGAATTTGGTGTTTGGGGTTATCGCAGGGGCCATTGTATTGCTGGTAGTAAGTGGCGTAGGGAAGCTGTTCCCGAGGAAGGGGTAAGACCAATCATAGCCCGAGCATTCTGGATAGGGCTTAAGATTTCGAACGCCAGCTAGCATCTGAATTCTCGGAGAAAAGCGCGAGAATTGAAGGGGCGCGCGCTATGAACTGCGCCCCTCATTGTACGCCTTCGGCTTAGTTACATGTGAAAGCGGTTATTGATAGGCGGAAGAAACCCTACACCAAGGCATCACAAACGGAGGCATCTTAACCCTCTGGTTTTCCCCCTAAAAAATCAACTTAAATACGCCCGTAATCGTCAACAGCCCCACAATAAAGATAATCGCAATAACCCATAAGAGAATTTTCATTTGCTGTTCCTTATCTATTTTTAGTCGCTGAAAAAAACGCCCTAAATGGGCGTTAGTCATATTGAGTATAGATTAAGAAAAGCAAATGCTTAGGATATTGGGGTCTACCACCCTTGCACGGCGCCGCCGTTGAATATTTTCTGAGCCGCGGCGGCAACCTCTGGCGATTGATAAGATTTCACGAAGTCTCGGACATTTGCGGCGTCTTTATTATCTTCGCGGGTGACGATGATATTGACGTAAGGCGACTCTTTATCTTCAATAAATACGCTGTCTTGGACCGGCGATAACCCAGTCTGTTGTAGATAGGTGGTGCTGATAATCGCCACGGTGACTTTAGGATCTTTTAACACGTGCGGAAGCTGCGCGCCTTCAAGCTCCATAATATTTAAATTGAGCGGGTTGGCGGTAATATCAATCGACGTTGGCAACAGGCCTTTATCCTGTTTAACCGTAATCAGCTTCTCTTTTTGCAGCAGCAATAATGCGCGTCCCAAGTTGGTAGGATCGTTTGGAATCGCGATGGTATCTCCCTTTTTCAGCTCGGAGACAGTCTTGATTTTGTCTGAGTAGCCCGCCATCGGAAAAACAAAGGTGTTGCCTACGGCGACTAATTTATAGCCGTGCGCCTGATTTTGTTCGGCGAGATAAGGGCGATGTTGGAAAACGTTAGCATCGAGCTCACCTTTATCGGTGGCGTCGTTAGGCAGCAGTGAACCACTAAATCCAACCAGCTCCACGTCGAGGCCATATTTTTCTTTTGCTACTTTCTGAGCCACTTCAGCCACATCCTGTTCAGCCCCGTAAATCACACCCACTTTTATATGATGAGCCTGATCGCTTTTTTGATCACAACCAGAGAGCAATGCAGCAGTGCTAAATAGCGCAACGAATAGCGTTGCGTTAAACGCAGATTTCATGAGTACCGTCCTTATGTTTTTCAATGGGGTGAGAAAGGTGCAACGCCAATATTAATCGCTTTTCTAAACCTTCCGCTTGATGGCTTTTGCCGACGTTAACGCTTCTGCCGAAAGGTTATTTTGACGTCTATTCAGCATCGCTTTTTCACCTGCGTTTGTATGCTGATTATTTTTCATCATGCTGCCTATACGGCCCACTTAGCAAAGTAAATGCCTGTTTTATAAGTCGCCTCAATCATTACTCTTTGGCTAACGATTACGTGAGTTGGTTAATTGATAGACGACTTTAGGAATTTTATGCTGGCCTCACTGCAAAAATTCTTACTCGCATGATGCGCTAATGAATTAAACCGGGGAGGTTTAGGTATGTCGCTTCATCAAACACCCACTCGCGTATGGGATACCCGCCGTCAGGAAAAAAGACGTCGCGTCGAAAGCGTGCAGGGGCTTATAAACGGAAAAGTGATTCCGACCGATGATTTAACCGCAATTCTCGAAAAACTGATTGTCTCTGGCGACCGCGTTGTTATGGAAGGTAACAACCAAAAGCAGGCTGATTTCTTATCGCGCAGTTTGGCTGAGGTTGAGCCGGCTAAAGTCCACGATTTGCATATGATCATGCCAAGCGTAGGTCGTGCAGAACATCTGGATATCTTTGAAAAAGGGATTGCTCGCAAGCTGGACTTCGCTTTCTCCGGCACCCAGAGCCTGCGCATTTCACAGCTGCTTGAAGATGGTCAGCTAGAAATTGGCGCCATCCATACCTACATCGAACTGTATTCACGCCTTTATGTGGATCTGGTGCCTAACGTGGCGCTGGTCGCCGGTTTTAAAGCGGACCGTCACGGCAATTTGTATACCGGCCCAAGCACCGAAGATACGCCAGCGCTGGTTGAAGCTGCGGCGTTTAAAAATGGTTTAGTCATCGCACAGGTTAATGAGCTGGTCGATGATGAAACTGACCTGCCACGCGTTGATATTCCGGGTTCTTGGATTGACTTCGTGGTGGTGGCCGATAAGCCATTCTTTATTGAACCTCTATTTACCCGCGATCCTCGTTTGATTAAACCCGTACATGTTCTGATGGGCATGATGGCGATTAAAGGTATTTATGCCAAGCATCAGGTGCAGTCCCTCAACCACGGGATTGGTTTCAATACTGCTGCGATTGAATTGCTGCTGCCAACCTACGGTGAGCAATTAGGACTGAAGGGCAAAATCTGTAAGCACTGGACACTGAATCCGCATCCAACGCTGATCCCTGCCATTGAAAGCGGCTGGGTTGAAACTGTTCACTGCTTCGGCGGCGAACTGGGGATGGAAGATTACATCGCGGCACGCCCAGATATTTTCTTCACCGGCAATGACGGCTCTATGCGTTCAAACCGTGCTTTCTGCCAGATGGCAGGGCAGTACGCGGTGGATATGTTTATCGGTTCCACCCTGCAAATTGACGGCATGGCGCACTCTTCAACGGTCACCCGTGGTCGCCTGTCTGGTTTCGGCGGCGCGCCAAATATGGGACACGATCCGCACGGCCGCCGTCACGCGACGCCAGCCTGGCTCGATATGATCGAAGAGCCGGATCCGTTAGCGCGGGGTCGCAAGCTGGTAGTACAGATGGTTGAAACCTTCCAAGCCGGCGCGAAGCCAACCTTCGTTGAAAAACTGGATGCGATTGACGTGGCGAAAGAGTCCGGCATGCCGCTGGCTCCGGTCATGATTTATGGCGATGACGTGACCCACGTACTGACCGAAGAAGGGATTGCCTATCTCTACCGCGCTCGCTCGTTAGAAGAGCGCCGTGCGATGGTCGCGGCGGTTGCGGGGATCACCGATATCGGTTTGGGCGTTGATGCTAAACGCGTGGCCGATCTGCGTCGTGAAGGCAAAGTGGTCTTCCCTGAAGATATGGGGATCCGCCGTACCGATGCAACGCGCTCGTTGCTGGCGGCGGGTAGCGTATCCGATCTGGTTGAGTGGTCTGACGGTTTATACAACCCACCCGCTAAATTCCGGAGCTGGTAATGAAAATCCAACCCTATTCACTCCATTCTGACGTCGATGATGCGGCAAGTTTACTCGCGAAACAGGCTACGCAAGCGCTGCTGGACGAAGCTCGTCTGTCTCCTAAACCCGGCTTGGTTGATAGCCGTGGTTCTGGCGCGCATCAGGATTTAACGCTGGATTTGATGGAACGCTCGGCACACAGCTTAACGCCGGCATTTCAGCAGCTCGCCATCGCAAGTTGGCAGCGTCCGGTAGACAGCGCGCTGCGTCAGGAGATTGGAAGAATAGGGCGGGACGGTGAGCGCAGCATGATGCTGGCGACGCAGGGCGTGAATACCCACCGTGGTGCTATTTGGGCGCTGGGGTTATTGGTGAGCGCCGTCGCCATGCAAGGGGCGAAGGGCGACGTGCACTCAACGCTCAGCCTGGCCGCGCAGGTCGCACGTTTGCCCGACCACGCAAGCCCAAAAGTATTCAGTAAAGGGCTGAGAGCGACTCAACGTTATCAGGTTCCCGGCGCACGTGAAGAGGCACAGCAAGGCTTCCCGCACGTGATAACGCTGGCTTTACCGCAGCTGTGGCACAGCCGTCAGCAAGGGGCAACGGAACAAGAAGCCCGGATTGATGCGCTGATGGCCATCATGACTTCGCTTAGCGATACCTGCGTACTTTCTCGCGGCGGCTTATCAGCATTGACCGCGATGCAACAGGGTGCCGCCGAGGTGCTGGCTAACGGTGGATATCAAACGCCAGCAGGTCGCTTAGCGCTAGCTAATTTGGAAGTCCGCATGTTGGCCGACCATGTTTCTCCCGGCGGAGCCGCAGATTTACTGGCAGCCGCGCTGTTTTTAGATAGAACCTGCCGCCATTAGGCGGGGCGTAAAGATGCGCGTCGGCTGTTAGACAACGAATAAAGAGGACGTTATGGAACGTATTGAACTGAGCTATCCGGCAAGCGAAACGCTGCCGAACAAAGCATTAAGCGGCGTCGTCGGTTCCGGCGATATGGAAGTTCTGTTTGCGCCTGAAGAGAGCGCAGGCACGCTGTCCGTGGTGATTAAAACGTCGGTGGACGGCAGTGGTCTGCGTTGGCAGCACCTATTTGAGCGCTTAGCGAGCCTGCGTACTTTGCCTGCGGGGCGGTTAGAGATTAATGATTTCGGTGCAACGCCGGGCGTGGCTCGCCTACGTATCGAACAAGTCTTTGAGGAGGCAACTCATGCGTAACGATCTCAGCTTTATCGAACTCAGCGCCCGCGAACGCGCGCGCCGTTTACTGGATGCCGGTACTTTCCGTGAATTACTTGGCCCATTTGAGCACATCACATCGCCATGGTTAGAACCTCAAGGCATTGTGACACAGGCCGATGATGGCATGGTGGTGGCTAAAGGCACCATCGAGGGAAAACCGGCAGTTATAGTGGCGGTTGAAGGGGCTTTCCAAGGCGGCAGCATGGGCGAAGTATCCGGCGCCAAAATGGCCTCAGCGTTAGAGCTGGCTGCGGAAGATAACCGCAACGGTATTCCAACGCAGGCTGTCTTGCTGTTAGAGACCGGCGGCGTGCGCTTGCAAGAGGCTAATCTCGGTTTGGCAGCCATTGCGGATATTCATGCGGCGATTGTCGATCTGCGTCGTTATACGCCGGTAGTGGGCATTGTTGCCGGTACCGTTGGCTGCTTCGGTGGTATGTCGATTGCGGCCGCGCTGTGCAGCTATTTGATCGTAACCCGTGAAGCGCGCTTAGGCCTCAACGGCCCGCAGGTGATTGAGCAGGAAGCGGGGATTGAAGAGTATGACTCGCGCGACCGCCCATTCATCTGGAGCATGACCGGTGGCGACGTTCGTTATCGCAATGGTTTTGTTGATGCCGAAGTCCCTGATGGCTTAAATGCGGTAAAACAGGCGATGAATCAGTGTATTGCCCGTGGCGTTCCTGAACAACATCGTTCAGACAAATTCGCCCAGTATCTTACCGCACTGCAAGGGTTCGATACTCGCCAACAGGCAACGGCTGAACTGGCCGCCGAACTTTTCTCTCAGAATCATCTCTCTGCTAAAAACCGTTCACAGGAGGATCGCGCATGAGCACCTCAACAGCACAAACCGCCAGCCGTGGCCGTTATTGGTTTTCCTTACTGACTCAGGGCGCGACTCAGCGTCAAGGACAATGCGAATCGGTTAAAGCCGCCGATGGTGAAATCGATGGACAGGCCGCACGTTTTATCGCGGTGGTTCCAGATGCAAATAATCACTATCCGCGCGCGGTCAACGGCGAAGTCGGTCTGCTTGAAGGCTGGACGCTGGCACAGTTGGTGAGCGAAGTCGTCGAAGCAGATAAAAACAAACCCCAGAAACGCGCCATCGTGGCTGTGATCGATGTGCCAAGTCAGGCCTATGGCCGTCGTGAAGAGGCGTTTGGTATTCATCAGGCGTTAGCCGGTGCCGCGGGTGCTTACGCTAACGCGCGTTTGGCGGGTCACCCGGTGATTGGCTTAATCGTGGGTAAAGCGATGTCGGGCGCTTTCTTAGCGCACGGCTATCAGGCTAACCGTCTGATTGCGTTTAATGACGCGGGCGTAATGATTCATGCGATGGGGAAAGAGTCTGCGGCGCGCATCACGCTGCGCTCCGTCGAGTCGCTGGAGAAATTGGCCGCGACCATTCCGCCGATGGCCTATGACATTAAAAATTACAGCACGCTGGGCTTATTAGACCAACTGTTGGACATCAACGATCCGCTTAATGCCAGCGCAGACGATCTGGCCCGCGTGACCACCGTATTGCGTGAAGCCGTTGTGGATGCTCGCCAGCAGGGTGTTGATCTCAGCAACCGCTTAGGCGCGCACAATCGCCAAAGTTCTTCTCTGGTTCGCACCCGTATGCGCGCCGAGTGGTAATGCTTTAAACACACTAAGACCGACCGTTAGTTTTAATTATAACGCTGGGAACGATGTAAATGTATCGCACCCAGCGAGTCCTCACCTGCCCGCTAACGACTGTTTTATAAAAAGAAAATAACGTTTTAACTGAATTTTTCTGTAACGCTTTTTGTTTTTATACAAGGTGATTTATGACATATGTAATTATTCACGCCCTCGCACCGATCTTCGTCATCATGCTGCTCGGCTTTTATGCCGGTAAAGCCAAGATGGTCGATAACAAGAATGTTTCTCTGCTCAATATCTTCGTGATGGACTTTGCCCTGCCAGCAGCGTTGTTTAGCGCCACGGTGCAAACCCCATGGAGCGGCATTGTTCAGCAGTCTCCGCTGATTGTGGTGCTGGTATTAGGCATGTGGGTAACCTATGCCGCGATTTACTTTATCTGCACCAAAGTCTTCAAGAAAACGCCACAGGATGCAGCGGTTCTGACGCTAACCGTAGCGTTACCTAACTACGCCGCGCTGGGTTTACCGATCTTAGGCAGCGTGCTGGGCGAAAGCTCTTCTACGTCGCTGTCGGTTGCGGTGGCTATCGCCTGTGGTTCTGTGCTGATGACGCCGTTCTGCCTGCTGATCCTCGAACGTGAAAAAGCGCGTGAGTCGGGTGCGATTCAGGGCTCAACTCTCACGATGCTGCCGGTTCTAATGTGGCGCTCGGTGAAAAAACCTATCGTGTGGGGGCCGTTGCTGGGGGTTGTATTGTCAGCCATCGGTATTCACATGCCTGAAATGGTACTGGCTTCGATCAAACCGTTGGGCCTGTCTGCTACGGCTTCGGCGCTGTTCCTGACCGGTGTGATCCTGTCTGCGCGTAAACTGAAAATCAATACCTGCGTGGTGCTGTCGAGCGTCACCAAGCTGCTGATTCAGCCCTTCATTGCGTGGGGTATCGTGTTGGCGATGGGCTTGCATGGTGATGTTGCCGTCACGGCAATTCTGATGATCGCGCTTTCTGCGGGCTTCTTCGGTATCGTATTCGGCAACCGTTTCGGCGTGCAGTCTCCTGATGCTGAAGCTACGCTGCTGATAAGCTCCGTGCTGTGTATCATCACGCTGCCGCTGTTTATTACGCTGACCGCAGGAATTTAAGTAAGGAATCAGTATGTTACGCCCGCATGACTTGATCTGGATTAACAACGTAACCTCACTCACCACGCAAGACACCATGCCGGAGTGGGTGGCACAGCAGTGGCGCACGTCATTGCCATTAGTGGTGCGACGCGATGTTCAAGATGGCGGGCGTATTCCAGTCGGGATCCGTGGCATGAAGCGCAGCCAGCGCGCGGCGGCTTGGGTCGATGAACAAAGCGTGGTGCGATGCGTCACGCCGGAATCGTTAATCGCCGATCCTATCGCGTTGCTGCAATCTTCTTTTGTTTCCCTACCGCCGGTTCAGGTGCTGATTATGCTGATGCAAACGCCGTGGCCGTGGGTATGGGGAGTAACAGGAAGCTGCGGTTACGCTTTAGCGACGGATATTCCGGTGATGCACACCGATAGCGATCTCGATTTGGTGGTGCGCTGTCCGCAAAAAATTAGCGCGGAAGAGCTGGCACACTTTGCCGAGCGTATTGCTCAGGTTCAGCTCCCGTGCCGAACCGACGTTCAGGTTGAAACCCCACTCGGGGCTTTTGCTCTGACAGAATGGCTACGCGATAAGCGCGTCATGCTGAAAACGGCAACCGGACCGGTGCTAACCCGCGATCCGTGGTCGCCGTCAGAGGAGGCATAATGAAAGTCTTATTTACTTTTCCCGGTCAAGGGCCGCAGCGTCCCGCAATGCTGCACGATTTGCCTGATAATGCTATTTCACGTTCGCTGATTGAACAGGCCAATACCGCGTTAAACGAAGACGTGTTGGCGCTAGATAGCGCCTCAGCGTTGCAAAGAACGCGTGCAGTTCAGCTATGTTTACTGATCGCGGGCGTTGCCTATGCCAGAGAGCTTCAGACGGCAGGCGTTCAGGCTGATTTTGTGAGCGGTCTGTCTATTGGTGCTTTCCCCGCTGCGGTGGTCGCAGGGGCGTTAGACTTTTCGGACGCCGTGCGTTTAGTCGCCCTGCGCGGCGAACTGATGGAAAATGCCTATCCCGATGGTTTCGGTCTTTCTGCTATTGTCGGCCTGAATTTAAATCAGCTAGAGCCGTTGATTGCAGAGGTCAATTCACCGGATTTGCCGGTTTATTTAGCCAACATCAACGCGGAAGAACAGTTTGTGATTGCCGGTAGCGAAGCCGCCATGCAGCAGGTTATGACGCTGGCGCGGGCCAAAGGCGCACATAAAACCCAGCGTCTGGCGGTCAGCGTTCCTTCACACTGCGCGCTGTTGCTGGAGCCTGCACATCAGCTGGCGCAGGCGATGCAAAACGTGGCAGTGCAACGACCAAATATTGCCTATCTCAGCGGTAGCACGGGGCGGGTGTTATGGCAGCCTGAACGTATTGCCGACGATTTGGCGTTCAATATGTCGCGCACCGTGTGCTGGCATGAAGCCATGGTTGCGGCCTATGAGCGAGAAGTTCGTTTGGCGATTGAAATGCCGCCCGGTGCCGTACTCACGGGGCTAACCCGAAAAGTGATGGAGCAAGGGGAAGCGCTTTCACGCTGCCAGCTTGGTTTGAAATCGGTCACTGATATAGTGGCTCACTATCAGAAACAGGCTTAATTGAGTGCGCGATGGGCGCGTGCGTACATGCGTCCTTCTGCGGTGAGTGCGAGCAGGTTAGGGTCTTGTTCTCGGCTGCGTGCAAATACCAAGGCAATGGTCTGTCGCATCTGATATTCACTGCACAGCGGCAGCAGTTTCACGCTGCTTTCATACACGTTTTTCATTCTGCCTGGTATCAGCGTATAGCCCACGCCAGCCTGAACCAGACTGAGCATCGAGAAAATATCGTTGACTCGGGTAACGATGTCAGGCTCGAAACCGGCAATTTGAAATGCCTCGCTAAAGCCATGATAAGTGGCAAATCCTTCCGCAAGTGCAACAAATTTCTCGTCACGATAATCACGCAAATCCGCCAAGCCCGGTTTTATCAGCGCCGATGAAGCGGGTGCCGCGAGAAAAATATCATCTTGAAACAGCGGCACGGTTTCGAATAACTGTTCGTTCACTTGGCTATCGGAAATAGAAATCAGAATGGCGTCGAGCTGCTGATTTTCTAGCTGCTGTAATAAATCCTGATTCGAGCCCATGGTGAGGCTGATTTCCACTTCAGGGCGGCGCAGTTTAACGCCCATGATGAGCTTAGGAATGGTTTCCAGCGTCAGCGAATACATGGTGCCAATTTTCATCCGCTGCTGACCAAACCCAGCGGCGATGCGGGTTTCTTCGATGCCTTTCTGGGCAAGCTCCACCAGATCGCGGGCATATTCAGCCAGCGTATGCGCGGCGGGAAGCGGCAGTAAATTACGGCCTTTATGCACAAATAACGGGCAGCGAAATCCTTCTTCCAGCGTGTGTAACGCCCTATGCACGCTCACACTGCTTAACCCCAGGGATTCTGCCGCGCGGGTGATATTTTCTTTTTCCATGAAGGCTAAAAAGATTTCTAATTTTCGCAGAGTTATTTCGCTGTCAATCATGATTCCGCCGCATAACAATCATACTAATATTAGGGAATACTTTAGCAAAATAAGGAATTTATGTTTGGCAAAAAGACAGGTTAGAAAAATTAAAGTAAATTTAGGCTGAGCCCAATGAGGGCGGGGCTTATAGAGATAAAAAAATTCCTATTTTTTTCTGTATTTTTGTGAGGGGGTTCTATACTGAAAGTGAGGGGAAAATGTGAGTGATAGTTATTCCCTCGATAGGCGTCAGGGGGTGTGTCATGAGTAACCATGTTTGGGGACTGTTATCGCATCCGGCACAGGAGTTCCGGCAAATACGGCAGGAAAATGAGTCGGTATCGCATATCTATACTCACCATGTGCTGCTGATGGCTGCTATTCCTGTCATCTGCTCTTTTATCGGCACCACCCAGTTTGGCTGGGATTTCGGCGGAGACCGCGTTTTTAAAGTAATGCCGATGACGGCGTTAGCCATTGCAGTTGTGTTTTACGGCTTAATGCTCGCCGCGGTTGGTTTTGTTGGTATGGTCATTCGCTGGATGGCTCGGGAATATGAAAACTGCCCGAGTTTAAATCAATGTATTGTGTTTGCGGGCTATGTCGGTACGCCCATGTTTATTAGCAGTATCGTATCAATATATCCGATGGTATGGCTGTGCATGCTCGCTGTTATTGTTGGTGTATGTTATAGCGGGTATTTGTTGTATCGCGGTATTCCGAATTTCCTCGGTATCACTGAAGGTCAGGGGTTTATATTTTCTGGCTCCACCTTTGCAATAGGCGTTTTGGTACTCGAGCTGTTATTAGGGATTACCGTTATCATGTGGGGCTATGGTTCGCATATTTTCTAGCCCTGCGGTGTTCAACGCAGTAGAAGTGAAAATTGTTTTGTTAATATCCACCTAGCAGGCGCTGAAGTTTATCTTCAGCGCCTTTTCTTTTTCCTGATCATATTTCAAGCCAAAGAACGGCGATTTGAACGATTAAGGAAAATAGAGCGCAGCCGCTTATTTCTTATTCAGCATCGCTTTAAGATCGGCAAACGGATTATAGGTGGCTTCACCCACGTCTTTTTGCGCATCTTCGCCCGCAATCACGGTTGAACCGTATTGATCGGCTTCGGTGTATTTTGAGTGTTCGTGATCGTGGCAATATAAACACAGAAGTTCCCAGTTGCTGCCGTCTTCTGGGTTATTGGTGTGATCGTGATCGATATGATGCACCGTTAATTCACGCAGATTGGAGTACACAAATTCACGCGAGCAGCGACCGCACACCCACGGATAGATTTTAAGCGCTTTTTCACGGTAGCCAGTTTCTAAACGGGCGTAGTTCTTAGGGATAATGGCCATCGGGGACAAACCTTAACAAGACTGAGGGATATTTCCCTATAGTAGGCGAAGTCGCGGCTCAGGCCAATCTTTGGCAGAAATTATGAGCGAACGTAGATAATAATTCCGGCCAGAATCACTCCGCCAACGCCGCCCAGTGTTAACAGTGCCATTCCTGCGATGATTGCTTTTTTCAGCATGATTGTTCTCCTAAATACAATTGCGCCGATTATACCCCGCAGCAGCCTTTGCCTCTAACCATTTTGTAACATTCAAGTCACTTTTCTGATGACTCATATATTCATTATTGTAATAAAAACTAATTTTTTAGTATTTAGTGGAATTTAAGGTTTCAGGAATACTGAGCCACATTGGATTTATGGAGTGGTTTATAGATGACATCAGCGACCAGCAAAACGCGAACATCGCACTATCTGCATGCCGAGCAGAAAAACCGTATTCGTTTATGGCAGCGTCAATGTCTGTGGCGCAGCGAGTTTCCGACGTGGTGTGTGCTGATCGCCGTGTATGGCGGATGGGCGCTGGTGGTTTACCACTGGCAGACGCTTGGCAAAGCGGTGGCAACGCCGCTGCTGATACTTATCGTGTGCTGGTATATGTCATTACAGCATGAGCTTATCCATGGGCATCCAACGCGCTGGCCGCGCGTGAATCAGCTGCTTGGCCTGTTACCGCTGGCGGTCTGGTATCCCTATGGAATTTATCGAGACTCTCATTTAGCCCATCACAACGATGACTCTTTAACGCATCCGCTGGAAGATCCCGAGTCTTACTACTTTGCCGAGTCACGTTGGCTGTACTCATCGGCGCTGTGGCGTGGCGTCATTGCGTGCCGAAATACCTTTTGGGGGCGAGTTTTGCTGGGCCCTGCGCTGGGCATTGGCGCGCTGCTCAAAAATGAGCTGCGGGAAATAATTCGCGGCAATGGTAAAAAAGTTGCCATGTGGTTGATTCATCTTTCGTTGCTGGCGTTAGTGCTCTGGATCGCCCAACTCGCGGGGATTTCAGCGTGGTGGTATCTGCTGGCGGTGAGCTATCCGGCCTTAGGACTGGCCATGGTTCGCTCGTTTTACGAGCACCGAGCGGTGGACGAACCCTCAGCCCGTTCTATTATTAATGAAGCCGCATGGCCTTGGCGGCTGCTTTTTCTGAATTTGAACTATCACCTTGTTCATCATGATTTGCCTGGGCTATCTTGGTATGGATTACGTAAAGCCTATCTGGCAGACCGCATCGAGTATCAGCTGCGCAATCACGGATTTGTGGTGCAAGGCTATTCGCAGTGGTGGAGAAATTATGCGTGGCGCTCTGTTGAAGTGACTCAGCATCCCCTAATGGGGCGAGAGGCGCAGGAGTTAACCGAGTTTTCAGGTACTAATAAACACAATAACAATGATGAGGAACCGTTATGGCAGGACATGTATTTGTGGGACGTAAGATTCTGGCATCTTTGGCGTTAATGGGGGCAGCCATGTGCACCGCGCAGGCAGCCGATGCAGTTACGGTGGGTTCCAAAATTGATACCGAAGGTTCACTGTTGGGCAATCTCATTGTGCAAACTTTGGATGCAAACGGCATCAAAACGGTGAACAAAACCCAGCTTGGCACCACCAAAGTTTTACGTGGTGCGATCGCTGCGGGAGAAATTGATATTTACCCAGAATATACCGGCAACGGGGCTTTCTTCTTCGCTGATGAAAAAGATCCCGCATGGAAAAATGCCCAGCAAGGCTATGAAAAAGTGAAGCAGCTAGATTTAGCCAAAAATCAGATTGTTTGGCTGACGCCAGCGCCGGCTAACAATACTTGGAGTATCGCGGTGCGCAACGACGTCGCGCAGCAAAACCATCTAGAATCGTTAGAAGATTTAGGTAAGTGGCTGAAGCAGGGCGGTAAATTTAAGCTGGCTGCGTCGGCTGAGTTTATTGAGCGTCCTGATGCGTTACCGGCCTTTGAAACGGCCTATGGCTTCAAATTGGATCAAGATCAGCTGCTGTCATTAGCCGGTGGAGATACCGCGGTAACGATTAAAGCCGCTGCGGAGCAAACTTCAGGCGTTAACGGCGCGATGGCCTACGGCACTGATGGACCCGTTGCCGCATTAGGTTTGAAAACGCTTAGCGATCCTAAAGGCGTGCAGCCAATCTATGCACCAACGCCAATCGTGCGCGAGGCTACGCTGAAAGCACATCCTGAAATTGCGACCGTGCTGAAACCGGTATTTGAATCTCTTGATGGCCCAACGCTGCAAAAGCTGAACGCCAAAATTGCCGTTGATGGGCAAGACGCGAAGAAAGTCGCCGCAAAATACCTGAAAGATAAGGGATTTGTGAAAGGCTAAAGTGTTTGCCTAGAGTTGCAGAAACATATTGATGGCACGTTGTTTTCCAGCCGAAGGAAAAACGGCGGGTTAGCACGAGCCACAGGGATGTGGCGAGAACCTTAGGGTGCTTGGAGCACCTCTACGGTGGTGCGTTAAAACCCAGAGTTTTGATTGAGGGGACCCGCTTTGCGGGCTGGATAACGGTGCCGAGCCGGGTTGTCAGGGGGCGGCGGCGAGCCCCCTGACATGAACGCCAGCAGGGAATTGAATGTATAGAGGATGCGATAGGCGTTCGTAACACATCAAAACTATTATAAGGGACAGAAATTTTGGTAAAAAACAGAGTCGTGCTCACACTCTGGCTGCTGATGATGTTAGCGCTCTGGCAAATGCCGCTGCTGACGCAGGCGGCAAACCGCTTGGTGTCTGGTACTGGTATGCCGCTAAGGGACATTATTCATGGCTTTGCATGGATTTTGATCCTGCCGTTTCCTGTCTTGCTTATCCTCTGCTTCTGTCCACAAAACCGCTTTTCGCTATGGCTGATTTATCTCGTCAGCGGCGCATTGTTTGCGGGTTTGCTGCTCTTGATTGCATGGCAAGCACATCGGCTAGCCGGCGATGAAGATAGCCTAGTGCGGGTTTCTTTAGGTGGCGGATTTTGGTTTATCGGCGCGTTAAGTTTGCTGAGCGGTGCCGACGCCGTGAGCCGCTTAACCCAACGCAGTGGAATACGCATTTTGGCAGCGCTGCTGATTTTGGCTCCGATACCGATCTTATTACTCAGCGGTGCGCTGGATACCCTTTCGCTGATGAAAGAATACGCCAACCGCGACGATGTTTTTAATCAGGCGCTGGGGCAACATCTCACGTTGCTGTTTAGCACGCTCGCGATGGCGTTACTTATCGGTGTGCCGCTTGGCATTGTTGCTGCGCGCTGTGAAGGACTGCGCAAGCCGATGTTTTCAGCGCTGAATATTATTCAGACTATCCCCTCAATTGCGCTATTTGGCTTGTTGATCGCGCCCCTTGCGGGGTTGGCTCAGGCATGGCCATGGTTGGGAAAATTGGGGATTAGCGGAATTGGTGCTGCGCCGGCGCTGATTGCCTTGGTGCTGTACGCGCTGCTACCGCTGGTGCGTAGCGTGGTGGCCGGCATTGAACAGGTTCCGCAGCCCGTGATTGAGGCCGCGCGCGGCGTGGGTATGACGCCGGGTCAGATCCTACGTAAGGTTGAATTGCCTCTGGCGCTGCCCGTTGTGCTCAGCGGTGTGCGAATTGTGGCGGTTCAAACCGTGGGCATGGCGGTCATCGCCGCGCTGATTGGCGCAGGAGGATTTGGTGCCATCGTTTTCCAAGGCTTACTCAGCAGCGCGTTGGACTTGGTATTGTTGGGGGTTATTCCTGTGGTTGTGATGGCGGTTACCGTGGATACCTTGTTTAAATTTTTAGTTTCTCGAATTGAAGCGACGCGACAATGATTCATTTCAAGCATGTTAATAAATATTTTGCCGGACGTCCGGCGGTAGAAGACCTCTCTTTGCATATTGCCGAGGGGGAATTTACCGTGCTGATTGGCACCTCAGGCTCGGGGAAATCGACCACGCTGAAAATGATCAATCGCTTAATCGATCATGACAGCGGTGAGCTGACCTTCGCCGGACAGGATATCAGTCATTTTAAGCCTGAGGCTTTACGTCGGCGTATGGGATATGCCATTCAATCGATTGGGTTATTTCCACACTGGACGGTGGAGCAAAACATTGCCACCGTGCCACAGCTGTTGAAGTGGCCCGCGGCGAGAATTCGCCAGCGGGTGACGGAGCTGATGGAAATGCTCAGTCTGGATGTGGCCGAGTTTCGCCATCGTTATCCGCATCAGCTTTCTGGCGGGCAACAGCAGCGCGTTGGTGTGGCGCGAGCCTTGGCTGCCGATCCGGAAGTTTTGTTGATGGATGAGCCTTTTGGCGCGCTCGATCCCGTCACCCGCACCACCTTGCAGCAGGAAATCGCCCGCATACATACCTTGTTAGGGCGCACCATTGTTTTGGTGACACACGATATTGATGAGGCGCTGAGCCTTGCCGACCGTATCGTGCTGATGGACGCCGGAAAGGTGGTCCAGCAGGGAACACCGCAGGCGTTGCTGAATCAGCCGGTGAATGATTTTGTGCGTCAATTCTTTGGCCATAGCGACGTTGGGATCAAGCTGTTGGGATTAGACGTGGTGGCTTCACGGGTGCGCCGCGGCGAGCTTCTTCACGGTGAGCCAATTCGTTGCGATCTTAATTTACGTGATGCGATGTCGGTCTTTATTTACCGTCAAGTTGACCGTTTACCCGTTATTGATGAGGCAGGGCAGCCGGTCGGCGTGCTCTATTTTGCCGATTTGGTAAAGAAAACGGAGGCATGATGCAGGGGCAATATCATTCGATAGCCCGGCGCTGGTACTTCGATCCTTTGCTGTGGGGGATCGCGCTGCTCATTGGGCTCAATAGCGGAATGGCGCATATGGGGCAGTTATTTAGCGTCTTATTTCCGGAGCTTTCACGGCCGGTTTATCAGCAAGACAGCTTTTGGTCGCTCACGCTGGCGCATGTTTCGTTAGTGGCGATTTCCAGTTTGATTGCCGTAGCGATCGGCGTGAGTGCGGGTTTACTGGTTACTCACCGTGGCGGACGCGAGTTTCGCTCAATGGTGGAAACTATTACTGCGGTGGGGCAAACATTTCCGCCTGTGGCGGTGCTGGCGGTGGCGGTGCCGCTGATGGGCTTCAGCCCAGAGCCTGCGGTGATTGCCTTGGTGCTGTATGGTTTGTTGCCTATTTTGCAGGGAACCATTAGCGGGATTGAATCGGTGCCCGCCGCGGTACGAGAGACGGCCCGAGGGGCGGGAATGAATCCTTGGCAGATCCTGTGGCGAGCGGAAATTCCCTTAGCCGCGCCGGTGATCTTGGCCGGTGTGCGCACCTCCGTCATTATCAATATCGGTACCGCAGCCATTGCTTCAACGGTTGGGGTAAAAACGCTAGGTTCGCCTATTATTATTGGGCTAAGTGGTTTTAACACCGCTTACGTTATTCAGGGCGCATTGCTGGTGGCGCTATTGGCGATGATTACCGACGCGGCGTTCGAGCGCTGGGTAAATTATTTAACACGTTGGCGACAGGTGCCACCGTCGACAGAGGGATGATAAACATGCGGGTTTCGTTGCCGATGTATGGAATCAATCGCGATGATGTAGAGCTGCTCTGGCAGGGGCTTTCTCGCTGGTTGGCGCAGGAGGGTGAAGAGGATTTGCCGCCTAATCTGTGCTGGCCGGACGATCTCTATGCGCATTGGCAGCAGCCTGATTTATTGCTCAGCCAAACCTGCGGCTATCCGCTACAGGAAACATTGAGTGCAAAAGTCGATGTGGTGGGCGTGTTCCGCTATCGCGCCCCAGGGTGTGAAGGTAACGATTATCGTAGTTTTTTAGTGGCGAGAAAGCAGGATGCCGGCGCTGATGTTGGTTCGTTTTTAGGCCGCAAAGCGGCGTATAACAGCGAGGATTCCCAGTCTGGCTACAATGCGTTGCGCTCGGTGATTGCTCCGTTGGCGCACCATGGGCGCTTTTTTGCCAGCACGTTACAGACGGGATCGCATCGAGCCTCGCTGCTGGCGATTAAACAGGGCGACGCCGATATTGCCGCCATTGACTGCGTGACGTTGGCGCTGCTGCAAAAAGCGGAGCCGCAATGCATGAGTGGTTTGAAAATTATCGGGGAAACGCCACCGGCGCCCGGCTTACCGTTGATTACCGCAGCGGGAAATGAAGCCCGTCTGCTGCGTTTGCGCCATGCGCTGAAGAAAATGGTGGAGGATCCGTCGATGGCGGCGGTGCGTTCACGTTTATTGATTAGCGGCTTTAGCCCAATATCCGTGAATGAATATCAGCGTTGTACCGATATGAAACTGCGGGCAGCCGCGCTAGGCGTGACGCGGCTGTAATATCTTTTGCGAACTTAGCGTTTTTGCAGCCAGCGATCGAGCTGGTTAGCGAATTCTTGTCTATCGCGCTGATGCAGCGTGGCAGGGCCGCCGGTTTGTACACCGCTGGCGCGCATGGTATCCATAAAATCACGCATGTTCAGGCGTTCTTTGATGTTGGCTTCGGTATAAAGCTCGCCGCGAGGATTTAACGCCACGCCGCCTTTTTCCAACACTTCGGCTGCCAAAGGAATATCTGCGGTGATGACTAGGTCACCGGGATTGACGCGGCGCACAATTTCGTTATCCGCAACGTCAAAACCGGCTTCAACGCGCAGGCTACGAATAAAGCGCGATGGCGGGGTGCGGATGGTTTGGTTCGCAACCAGCGTGACAAAAATTCCGACGCGATCGGCGGCGCGAAACAGCACCTCTTTGATCACGTTCGGACAGGCATCGGCATCGACCCAAATTTGTTTTGCTTCTGACATTACTCTTCCTTTAGCCAGTCTTGAACCGGCAAAAAATCACGCTCAAGCGCGACCTCTGGTGAATTTGGCTCAGGGTGGAAATCGTATTCCCAGCGAACCAGCGGCGGCATCGACATTAAAATAGACTCGGTTCTTCCCCCAGTTTGCAGGCCAAACAGCGTACCGCGATCCCATACCAAATTGAATTCAACATAGCGGCCACGACGATACAGCTGGAATTGACGTTCGCGTTCACCGAAAGGGGTGTCTTTGCGTTTGGCCACAATAGGCAGATAGGCGGCATTAAAACCGTTTCCCACGGCCTGCATGAAATCAAAGCAGCGATCGAAATCAGGGGTATTTAAATCGTCAAAGAACAGGCCACCCACGCCGCGTGATTCCTGACGGTGTTTGATAAAGAAATACTCATCGCACCACTTTTTATAGCGCGGATAAACCTCTTCGCCAAACGGCTGACACAGATCGCGTGCGGTGCGGTGCCAATGCAGTACGTCTTCTTTGAAAGGGTAAAACGGGGTGAGATCGAAACCGCCGCCAAACCACCATACGGGCTCTTCGCCCTCTTTTTCAGCGATAAAAAAACGCACGTTGGCATGGCTGGTAGGCACATAAGGATTGAGCGGATGAATCACTAACGACACGCCCATCGCTTCGAAACTGCGTCCGGCTAATTCAGGACGGTGTGCGGTGGCCGAGGCGGGGAGCTGCCCACCGGTAACGTGGGAAAAATTGACGCCGGCCTGCTCAAATACGGCACCCTGAGTCAGCACGCGGCTGCGTCCGCCACCACCGGCCTCGCGCTGCCAGTTATCCTCACGAAACGTGGATTGCCCATCGGCGGCAGCAATTTGCTGACAAAGAGAATCCTGCAGGTTCAGCAAAAAAGCTTTTACCTGCGCAGAAGAAGGCTTGCTCATGACGTTTTCCGCTACATTGCTCAATGGAATAAAATGCATCTAATGATGCAAATAAGGGCGCCAGTATAGCGGAAAACGGGGCTTTCCTGTGGGATTAACTTCCCACGTTATCTTGCCAAATTAACTCGGGCGCCGACGCTCGTGGGCATCGAAATAGTCGAGGTATTTCATGATGCCGTTAGCGATAGCCTGCGAGATCTGCTGGCGGAAGGCCGTTGAGGTTAATAGCTGTTCTTCCTGATGATTGGTGATAAACGAGGTTTCAACCAACACAGAGGGGATCGACGGTGATTTTAAAACTGCAAATGCGGCCTGTTCGGTATGCTGGCTGTGCAGATGGTGCACCGGTTTAATATGGTCTAACAGGTGACGGCCTAACGTGAGGCTATTCTTGATGGTGTCGGTTTGCACTAAATCGAATAACACCTGCTGAAGATAGTTATTATCTTCATCGGCGTATTTAGCCCCTGCCACTTTGTCGGCATCGTTTTCACGCTGCGACATATATTTTGCCATCGTGCTGCTTGCGCCGCGGTTGGAGAGGGCAAATACCGATGCGCCCGATGCGGTCGGGCTGGTAAATCCATCGGCGTGGATAGAGACGAACAGATCGGCCTGATGCTGATGGGCAATTTCTACCCGCTTATACAGCGGAATAAAGAAATCATCTTCACGCGTCATTTTAACGTCAATATTGCCATGTTCGCGCAGATGGTCGCGCACGTAGTGGGCAATCTCTAACACCACATGTTTCTCTTTGGCACCTTGATGCCCCACCGCTCCAGGGTCGATACCGCCGTGACCCGGATCAAGCATGATGACCTTGCGTGCGCCCGGTGCTTTTTTTACCGGTTTTGCCGTCAAGGCTGTGCTGCTGGCGGAGGCCGTGTCGACTTTACTTCCCGCCAGCGCCATTGCCGCCAATCCAGACAGGAGGAACTGACGACGGGAAGTATATTTAGGCAATAAACGGAAGTGGGAGAAATTCTTCATGTGATGAATGATTCATTAGCCATTGATAACAAACAGAGGCTGAATAGTAACGCGTCGCAGCCGCAATGATCGAGTTGAGAACTATTTCGAACTGTTACCTTGTTTGAGGCTGTTCATAGAACGGTACTTTACTGCTTTACAGCGCTGTGTTTGTTATTCATTTTGATGTTCTATTCGATATTGAAGATGCATAGGCCATCGCGATGAAATCTAATTCTGCTGATAACGCTGTTAACTCGCTGTCTGTTGTTCTTTCTCGTCGTGACTGGGAAAACCCTGTTTGCACGCAATATCGACGTTTACCGGCCCATCCGCCTTTTAATAGCTGGCGCAACACGCAGGATGCGCAAAACGATCGGCCTTCGTTGCAGCGGATTTCACTGAATGGCGTCTGGGCATTTAGCTATTTTAACCAACCTGAACAGGTGCCAGAGTCTTGGCTGCATGCGGATTTAGACGAGGCTGATGCGTTACAGGTGCCGTCTAACTGGCAAATGGCGGGCTATGATGCACCTATCTATACCAACATCACCTATCCGATCCCGGTCAATCCTCCGTTTGTGCCACAGCAAAACCCAACGGGGTGTTATTCGCTTGCGTTTAGCGTGGATGACGCGTGGCTGAAGCAGGGGCAAACACGGGTTATTTTTGACGGCGTAAATTCTGCTTTTTATCTTTGGTGTAATGGTCAATGGATTGGCTATTCGCAGGATAGCCGCCTGCCCGCCGAGTTTGATCTCACCCATGCATTGCATACCGGGGAAAACCGGCTGGCGGTGTTGGTGCTACGTTGGAGCGACGGTACCTATCTTGAAGATCAGGATATGTGGCGCATGAGCGGTATTTTTCGTGATGTGACGCTGCTGCATAAACCTGCCACACACCTGTGCGATGTTCAGATTAGTACGCATTTGGGAGCCGGCTTTTATCACGCCGATCTTGAGGTTTTGGTGCGGCTGAATCGTCCTGAACCGAGCTATTGCGCCCGCGTGCAGCTGTGGCGAAACGATCGCTGCGTTGCCGAACATCAGCAGTCTATCGTCAGTGATGTCGTGGATGAGCGCGGAGCCTATGACGATCGCACCACGTTGCGTTTGCGGGTGGATAAACCTCTGCTCTGGAGTGCGGAAGAACCTCATCTCTATCGTGCGGTGGTTTCACTCTGTGACGAGCAGGGCGGCATCGTTGACGTTGAAGCCTATGACGTTGGGTTTCGGCAGATAGAAATCAGCCATGGACAGCTTAAGCTGAACGGTAAGCCTTTGCTGATACGCGGCGCCAATCGTCATGAGCACCATCCTGAGCATGGGCAGGTGATGGACGAAGAAACCATGCGCCGCGATATTATTTTGCTCAAGCAGCACAATTTTAATGCGGTGCGCTGTTCCCATTATCCCAATCATCCGCTGTGGTATCGGCTGTGTGATCAATATGGCTTGTACGTAGTGGATGAGGCCAATATCGAAACGCACGGCATGATCCCGATGAATCGTTTAAGTGACGATCCGGTTTGGTTCAATGCGATGAGCGAACGCGTGACGCGTATGGTGCAGCGCGATCGTAACCATCCATCGATAATTATCTGGTCGCTAGGGAACGAGTCTGGCCACGGCTGTCATCATGATGCGCTTTATCGCTGGGTAAAAAGTAACGACCCGACTCGGCCCGTTCAATATGAAGGTGGGGGTGCCAATACTGCCGCCACCGATATTCTTTGCCCGATGTATGCGCGTGTGGAGCAGGATCAGCCGCACCCAACCGTACCCAAATGGTCAATTAAAAAGTGGGTGGGGCTGCCGGACGAAGCGCGTCCGCTGATCCTGTGTGAATATGCCCACGCGATGGGTAACAGCTTGGGTGGGTTTGATCGCTATTGGCAGGCATTTCGTAAGTATCCGCGTTTGCAGGGCGGCTTCGTGTGGGATTGGGTCGATCAGGCGTTGACTAAAGTGGATGAAAAAGGCGAAGCGTATTGGGCCTACGGGGGAGACTTTGGTGATACGCCAAACGATCGCCAGTTTTGTCTGAATGGTTTAGTGTTCCCCGACAGAACGCCGCATCCAGCGTTGTTTGAAGCCCAGCGTGCGCAGCAGTTTTTCCAGCTCCGTTTGGTTGAACAAAACCCGCTCAGCGTAGAAATTACCAGCGAATATCTGTTTCGAACCAGCGATAACGAGCAGCTATTTTGGAACGTCGCGCAGGATGGAAATATTCTGGCGGCGGGCTGTATCGCGCTCAATCTGTTGGCGGAGGCTTCGCAGCACATCGTGTTAGGCGAGATGCCTGAGGTAACGTCTTCAGGTGAACTGTGGCTTAACGTAGAAGTACGTCAGCGTGAAGCCACGCCGTGGTCTGAGGAAAATCACCGCTGCGCGTGGGATCAGTGGCGGTTGACGCAGCCACTCGCTCTTCCTACGGCTGATGAAGCGTGCGGCATAGCGCCTCGCTTGGAGATGTCTGGCGATAAGCATTGCGTTATTTGGCAAGATCAGCGCTGGCAGTTTAACCGCCACACCGGCTTTCTCGAACAGTGGTGGCAGGCTGGCAAAGCCACGCTGTTAACACCGCTGCAAGACAACTTTACGCGTGCGCCGTTGGATAACGATATTGGCGTGAGTGAGGTGGCGCGCATCGATCCCAACGCGTGGGTTGAACGCTGGAAGAAAGCGGGCATGTACGCATTGGATATTCGTTTGTTGCAATGGACTGCGGATGTGGTTTCTCAAGGCATTCAAATCACGACAGAGCATGCTTACCACAGCCAGCAAGCGGTGTTGTTTATCAGTCGAAAAACTTATCTTGTCGATCGTCAGGGCAAGCTGCATATCACCGTGAAGGTGGATGTGGCCCACGGCATACCCGCACCTGCACGCATTGGCTTAAGCTGTCAGGTCGCTGAAGTGGTGGTAGATGCCACATGGCTGGGGCTTGGCCCACACGAAAACTACCCTGATCGGCAGCTTGCCGCGCAGCACGGGCGCTGGACGTTACCGCTTGCTGAACTGCATACCCCTTATATTTTCCCTAGCGAAAATGGACTGCGCTGTCATACGCGCCAGCTGGAGTTTGGGCGCTGGCAATGGCAGGGGAATTTCCATTTTGGCTTAAGCCGATTCAGCCAGAGACAGCTGATGGAAACCTCTCATCAGCACCGATTACATGAAGAACAGGGCGTGTGGGTTAACATTGATGGCTTTCATATGGGCGTTGGCGGGGATGATTCATGGAGCCCAAGCGTGAGCCCAGATTTCCTGCTCAGCGATCCGCATTATTGCTATTCGCTGGTTTGGTTCGCCGATTTGCCAGCGTCCGTCGGATAAGCCCATGGAAACAGTAAGATAACTTTTTCGTTGCGTATCGAAGGATTCCGGCGATAATTAGGTATTAATACAAATAATTACGGTCAGAATCATGGAAATCCGCGTTTTTAAACAAGCTGATTTTGAAGAAGTTACTACTCTATGGGAGCGCTGCGATCTGCTGCGCCCGTGGAACGATCCGGAAACGGATATTGAGCGTAAGCTCAATCACGACGCGGATTTGTTTCTCGTCGCAGAGGTCGGCGGTGAGGTGGTGGGGACCGTCATGGGCGGTTATGACGGCCACCGTGGCACGGCGTATTATTTGGGCGTTCACCCTGATTTTCGCGGCCGTGGCATTGCCAATGCGCTGATTAGTCGCCTAGAGAAAAAGTTGATCGCCCGTGGCTGTCCAAAGATTCAAATCTTGGTCAGTGAAGAAAATGATGCGGTTATCGGCATGTATGAGAAGCTGGACTACGAAACGCAGGACACGCTGTGTCTGAGCAAAAGACTGATTGAAGATCACGAATACTGATCGCGCTTGCTGGGCTCGTTATTTTGCTAAAACACGATAACGAGCTGAAACGTCTAGTTTATTTCTTATGAGTGGCTATGCTCCATCGCACCTATTCCCCTGATGATTTTAATACCCACGGCATGTTGCGCTTACCGTGGGCGTTTTGGCTGGTTTTGATATTACAGGCTAAAACCTGGTTTTTGTTTGTGGTAGCGGGGTCATCGCGCCAGCAAGGCGCCGATTTGTTGGCGCTGTTTTACCCCGATCGCGGTTTATTTTGGAGTGGGATGCTGGTTGGTCTTCCGGCCGCTTTGGGCTTTTTATTGAGCGGGCGACGTCATTTATGGAAAGGCCTTTGGAAAAGCTGGCGTTGGGTATTAATTCTCACCACGCTGGCGCAAATGGGGCTACAGGCCGTGCCTTTCTGGACCAACAGCAATGATGTCACGTTGCTCTCTTTAGCTATTTTATTGTTGGATCTGCTGGCGGTGGCCTATTTGCTGTTTAATTCCCGTCTGAGTGATAGTTTCAAGATCAGCGAATCATTTAAACCCGAGACCTAGGCGCGGATGACGCGTTTAGGTGAAATTAGGAAAAAGTTTTCGGCACTTTTTCCTCGATGTGCACTCCAACCAGCCAGATAAACTTTTTCGGGCGTGCTGACCACGACTCGATACCAAGGAGCATTCGCATGAATTTTCGTCCTCTGTTGTTGGCAGTTCCGTTGTTATTAACGGGCTGCTCTACGATGAGTCATATGTCATGGTCCAGCTTGTCACCGCTAAACTGGTTTGGTAGCTCGGTAGAGGTGAGCGACATGGGCGTTGCGGGAATTAATGCCAGCACGCCGCTAAACGAAGCCGATATCAATAAGGCGTTATATGATGATTATCGCCTGCGTTCTGGTATGGGCACGCGTAACGGAACCGTCACCTCGTTTTATCAGGCGCTGGACGGCGACACGCTGGTGATGACCATCAGCGGCGACGACAAAGGCACCGTGAAACGCGTTAACGTTGAGAGCGATGCGATTAAAACGGCATGGGGCGTAAAAATAGGCACGCCGTTTAGCGATCTTTATGAGAAAGCTTATGGCGAGTGCCAGAAAGGTCAGGGCGATAACGCCAATGACGTGGAATGTGTGGCCAAAGAGAGCCGCCACGTGAGCTATCTGTTCAGCGGTGAATGGCATGGGCCAGAAGGCTTAATGCCGTCTGACGATACGCTGAAAAATTGGAAGATTACGCAGATTGTTTGGCACGCCAACGCGATCTAAATTATCTCGTTCTACGTGACAGCCTGCCTTTTGAAAGCGCCGATTTGAATGTTTAAAACCGGCGCTTTTCCTCACTAAATACCTCTTTTTTGTTCTGAATTCTTGCTTTTTAGCAAGGCAACGCCCTCGGCATAGCGTAAACTACGCGCAATTAAATCGCGCTGAAGTGAACGACGTTAGCTTTGAGTGCGGCAAATCAGTCAAAAAGGGAGATGACGTTTAATGTCTCAGCCACAAAGCGGTATTTTATTAGAGCATTGTCGTTTTGGTATTTTTATTGAAGCCATGGTGCAAGGCGATCTTGATGCAGTACGTCAAGGATGCAAAACCTTCGTCAAAAGCTTGGAAGAACTGCAAGCGCAATATCCTCAGGAACGTTTAGGCGCGGTTATCGCTTTCGGTAACGATGTTTGGCGCGATCTTTCCGCAGGCGTTGGCGCTCCAGATCTGAAACCTTTTACCCCACTCGGCAAAGGTTTAGCTCCGGCAACCCAGCGTGACATGCTGATCCACATTCAGTCTTTACGCCATGATATTAACTTCTCTTTAGCTCAGGCCGCGCTGGCTGCCTTTGGTAACTGCATTCACGTTGAAGAAGAAGTGCACGGTTTCCGCTGGGTTGAAGAGCGCGATTTGAGCGGCTTTATTGACGGCACCGAAAACCCGAAAGACGAGCAGCGTCCTATCGTGGGCGTTATCGGCAATGACGACGCCGATGCGGGCGGTAGCTACGTATTTGTGCAGCGCTGGGAGCACAACCTTAAGCAATGGGGTCGTTTCAGCACTGAGCAACAAGAGCAGATTATCGGTCGTACCAAGCACGACAGCGAAGAGCTCGATCCAGAATCACGCCCAGATACCTCACACGTTAGCCGTGTTGACCTGAGCGAAGATGGCAAAGGCCTGAAAATTTTGCGTCAAAGCCTGCCATACGGCACCGCAAGCGGCGCACATGGTCTGATGTTTATCGCGTATTGTGGCCGTTTGCATAATATCGAAAAACAGCTGCTAAGCATGTTTGGTGACTTAGACGGCAAGCGCGATCAGCTGTTGCGCTTTAGTAAAGCGGTAACCGGTAGCTACTACTTTGCGCCGTCGTTAGATCGCTTGATGTCGCTGTAATCCATATCAAACCGCCTGCTTCCGCGGGCGGTTATTCCTCTCACATTCATCCTTAATTTCTCCCTCACACCGCCATTCTAAAATGCCTTATAGCATTTGATGCTTTCTGAGTCCCAAACGATATATAAAACCGTTACAGGTTAGCCTCTAGTTATAAATACACTAACAGTCATAAAGACGACATGCGTGGTCGTTTTCACAGACTGACTGAAGGTGAACGATGAAACTGAATAAGCTCAAAGGATGGACGCTGGCGACGTTGCTGATTTCTGGCGGAGCGTCGGCGGCTGAACTGCTGAATAGCTCTTATGATGTTTCTCGCGAGCTGTTTACCGCGCTCAATCCGGCTTTTGAAACGCAATGGCAGAAAGAGGGAAATCCTGCGCTGACCATCAAGCAGTCTCATGCGGGTTCATCTAAACAGGCTTTGGCTATCTTGCAGGGGCTGCGTGCGGATGTTGTGACCTACAATCAGGTGACCGATGTGCAGATCCTGCACGATCGCGGCAATCTGATCCCCGCAGACTGGCAGGCACGCCTGCCGAATAACAGCTCACCGTTCTATTCCACCATGGCGTTCTTAGTGCGTAAGGGAAACCCGAAGCAGATCCATGATTGGAACGATCTGGTGCGCAGCGATGTGAAACTGATCTTCCCTAATCCAAAAACCTCGGGTAACGGGCGTTATACCTATCTTGCCGCATGGGGCGCGGCGAATTTGAGCGATGGTGGCGATCAGGCCAAAAGCCGCGAGTGGATGAAACGTTTTCTTGGCAACGTAGAAGTTTTTGATACCGGCGGCCGGGGTGCCACGACGACGTTTGTAGAACGTAATTTGGGCGACGTGCTGATTAGCTTTGAATCGGAAGTGAAAAACATTCAAAAACAGTACGGTGACGCGGGCTATGAGGTGATCGTTCCTCCGGTCGATATTCTGGCGGAATTCCCCGTTGCGTGGGTGGATAAAAACGTTGAGCGTAACGGTACCGAAAAAGCCGCTAAGGCCTATTTGAACTATCTCTATTCGCCTGAGGCACAAAAAATTATCACCAGCTTCAACTACCGCGTGTATGACAAACAGGCGATGGCTGCGGCCAAAGGGCAGTTCCCTGAAACCAAGCTGTTCCGCGTTGAGGATCAGTTTGGTAGTTGGCCGAAAGTGATGCAAACGCACTTCGCCACCGGCGGTGAGCTTGACCAACTGTTAGCAGAAGGGCACCGGTAATGTTGTTGTCTCGCGCTGCACCGAAAAGGGTTTTGCCCGGCTTTACCCTGAGTCTGGGCAGTAGCCTGCTGTATACCTGTTTAATTTTGTTGTTGCCGTTAAGCGCGCTGGTTATGCAGCTCGCGCAGATGACGTGGCAGCAGTATTGGGATGTGATCACCAACCCACAAGTGGTGGCCGCCTATAAAGTGACTTTGCTGGCGGCGGGCGTTGCCAGCGTATTCAACGCGATATTTGGCATGCTGATGGCATGGATCCTGACGCGCTACGAGTTCCCTGGGAAAACCCTGTTGGACGGGCTGATGGATCTGCCGTTTGCTTTGCCAACGGCGGTGGCCGGGTTAACGCTGGCAGGTTTATTTTCGACTACGGGTTGGTATGGGCAATGGCTGGCGATGATTGATATTAAAGTCGCTTTCACATGGCTCGGCATTGCCGTCGCGATGGCGTTTACCAGCATTCCGTTTGTGGTGCGTACCGTGCAGCCCGTGCTGGAAGAACTCGGCCCTGAGTATGAAGAGGCCGCGCAGACGCTAGGCGCTTCACGCTGGCAGAGCTTCCGCAAAGTGGTGTTTCCCGAAGTAGCGCCTGCGCTGTTAGCGGGAACCGCGCTGTCGTTCACCCGTAGCCTCGGTGAGTTTGGCGCGGTGATTTTCATTGCGGGCAATATTGCATGGAAGACGGAAGTGACGTCGCTGATGATTTTTATCCGCCTGCAAGAATTTGATTATCCGGCGGCGAGCGCGATTGCCTCGGTGATCTTAGCGGCATCGTTGCTGCTGCTGTTTAGCATTAACACGTTGCAAAGCCGCTTCGGCAAACGTATTGGGGGGCATTAATGGCTGACTTATCTGCATGGCAAGGCAACAGCCAACAACTGCGCCCCAAGATCGACTGGTTGAAATGGTTTTTGATCGGCAGCGGCGTGCTGCTTTCGGTGCTGTTGTTGCTGGTGCCGATGATTTCAATCTTTGCTTTGGCGTTTTCTGAAGGCGCTGGCGTGGTGTGGAAGAATCTCAGCGATCCCGACATGCTGCATGCGATTTGGCTTACGGTGCTGGTGGCCTTGATTACGGTTCCGGTCAATCTGGTGTTTGGTACGCTGCTGGCATGGCTGTGCACGCGCTTTGTGTTTCCTGGTCGCCAGCTGTTGCTGACGTTGATTGATATTCCTTTTGCGGTTTCGCCGGTGGTGGCGGGGCTGCTCTATTTACTGTTTTACGGATCGAACGGTCCATTGGGTGGCTGGTTGGATGCGCATGACATTCAACTGATGTTCTCGTGGCCGGGCATGGTGTTAGTTACGGTATTTGTAACCTGTCCGTTTGTGGTTCGCGAGCTGGTGCCGGTGATGATGAGCCAAGGGAGCCACGAAGATGAAGCAGCGGTGCTGCTGGGGGCTTCTGGCTGGCAGATGTTTCGCCGTGTGACGCTGCCGAATATCCGTTGGGCGCTGTTGTATGGCGTGGTGCTGACTAACGCGCGTGCGATTGGTGAATTTGGTGCGGTGTCGGTGGTTTCAGGTTCGATACGTGGTGAAACTTATACGCTGCCGCTACAGGTTGAATTGCTGCATCAGGATTACAACACCGCCGGGGCGTTTACCGCCGCTGCGCTGTTGACGCTGATGGCGATTGTAACGTTGTTCTTGAAAAATATGCTGCAATGGCGCTTGAACCGACAGGTGGTTCACGCTGCGCGGGAGGACGTGAAATGAGCATTGAGATTAAACAGGTCAACAAATACTTTGGCCGTACCAAAGTCCTGAACGACATTTCTCTGACCATTCCGTCTGGCCAGATGGTGGCGCTGCTTGGCCCATCGGGGTCGGGTAAAACCACGCTGCTGCGAATTATTGCCGGTTTAGAAGGGCAGAGCGGCGGACAGCTCAGCTTTAACGGTAATGACGTAAGCCGTCTGCATGCGCGCGATCGTCGTGTGGGTTTTGTCTTCCAGCATTACGCCCTGTTTCGTCATATGAGCGTGTTTGATAACGTAGCCTTTGGCTTAACGGTGCTGCCGCGCCGCGAGCGTCCGTCAACGGCGGCGATTAAACAGAAAGTGGAACAGTTGCTGGAAATGGTTCAGCTTGCCCATCTGGCCGATCGTTTTCCTTCCCAGCTCTCCGGTGGACAAAAGCAGCGCGTTGCTCTAGCGCGCGCGTTAGCCGTTGAGCCTGAAATTTTGCTGTTGGATGAACCGTTTGGCGCGCTGGATGCACAGGTGCGTAAAGAGCTGCGCCGCTGGTTACGTCAGTTACATGAAGAGCTGAAATTCACCAGCGTGTTTGTGACTCACGATCAGGAAGAAGCCATGGAAGTGGCGGATCAGATCGTGGTGATGAGCCAAGGGAATATTGAGCAAATTGGCTCGCCTGACGACGTGTGGCGTGAACCTGCCAGCCGATTTGTGCTGGAGTTTTTAGGCGAAGTGAATAAAGTCGATGGCGAAATTCGTGGTTCGCAGATTTACATCGGTGAACATCATTGGCCTTTGGCCTTTTCGCCGTTGCATCAAGGCAAAGTCGATATGTTCCTGCGCCCGTGGGAAATGGAAGTCAGCTTGCAGGCTAATGCACGTTGTCCGTTACCCGTTCAGGTCTTGGAAGTGAGTCCACGCGGACACTATTGGCAGCTTACCGTGCAGCCGCAGGGCTGGCATCCTGAACCTATCAGCGTGGTGATGCTGGAAGGCAACGGTGCACAGGCGCCCAAACGCGGTGGTCGATATTTTGTGGGTGGGCTGAATGCGCGCTTGTATGCGGGCGATACGCCCTTGCAACCGGTAGCGCTGGCTAAAAGTGCTTAGACCCTTTGGCCTCTCCCCGTCCTTTTCTTCGAAGGGCGGGGATTTAGGTTATGCCCCTTCAACATCTCTGCTTTTGCATTACACTAAACTTCTCATCTTTTTGGCTAAATAGGTAACCGCCCGTGAGTTCTCTGGAATCTTGTATTGGAAACACGCCTTTAGTGCAGCTGCAGCGGATGGCTGCGGGCACGGGGAGTGAGGTCTGGGTCAAACTGGAAGGTAATAATCCGGCTGGCTCGGTGAAGGATCGCGCGGCGCTGTCAATGATTCAACAGGCTGAACTGCGCGGCGAGATTAAACCGGGCGATACCCTGATTGAGGCAACCAGCGGTAATACCGGTATTGCGTTAGCGATGATTGCAGCGCTGAAAGGCTATCGGATGAAACTGCTGATGCCGGAGAATATGAGCCAAGAGCGACAGGCGTCGATGCGTGCATACGGTGCCGAGCTGATTTTAGTTAGCCGTGAACAGGGCATCGAGGGCGCTCGCGATCTGGCCCAGCAAATGGCCGATCGCGGTGAAGGTATGATCCTCGATCAGTTTAATAATGCGGATAACCCGCTGGCGCATTTTACCACCACCGGGCCTGAGATTTGGCAGCAGACGCAGGGTAAGGTGACGCATTTCGTGTCGAGTATGGGCACTACGGGCACAATTACCGGCGTTGGCCGTTTCTTAAAGCAGCAGAGCGATACGGTGAAAATCGTCGGTCTACAGCCCTCTGAAAGCTCAAGCATTCCGGGGATCCGCCGTTGGCCGCAGGAATATCTGCCGGGAATTTATCGCCCAGAACTGGTGGATGAGGTGATGGATATGTCGCAGCAGCTGGCGGAAGAAACCATGAAACGCTTGGCGCGCGAAGAAGGGCTGTTTTGCGGCGTGAGTTCGGGTGGTGCTGTCGCTGGAGCGCTGCGTGTGGCGCAGGAAAATCCGGGGAGCAAAGTGGTAGCGATTATTTGTGACCGAGGCGACCGTTATTTATCGACAGGCGTGTTTGGCTAATGGATGTGACCGTCTGGATGGAGTTACAAACAAATCAAATTCAGGGCAGTTGAGATGCCCTGATGAGGATTCCAGCGGCTTCTATATCAGATTTTATAGAGGGTTATTGGTTGCAAACCGACGGAACCGCTTTGTATGTGTATACCAATTTTTCGCTTACGTAATAGTTGTAAATGACGCCTTCAGGAAATAAATCTCTAAACATAGTCACTTGAGCATTGTTAGAGCAGTAACGATTTACAATGCTTTTCTGCATATTGTTTTTCCATTGATCGCCTTCAATCACGTTGGCTGGAATCCCTTTTATGACGTATTTATAGCTGAATGTATTTCCATCTAATGAAACATCAGACATTAAAGTCGCTTCGTCAATCAAGAGCGGCAGTTTTTTCTTCATTTCCGTAACAACAATCTCTCTCAGATTGCTGGAGTCGTTGTCTGGTAATTTATTGAATTGTTCAATTTTTTCTGGCGTAGACCGTTCTTCTATTTCTTTTAGGGCCTTATCAACATCATCAGTTGCTTGCCCTTTCTCAGCGTTTGGTTGAGTTGCCGCACTATGCTCATTGGATTGTTTGACAGCGAGATCGGCCTTTTCTTTTGACGAGTCATCACACCCTCCAATGAAAAGAACGGCTGGAACGAGCATAGCGAGCATTGCCTTTTTCATCATCTTTAGTATTCCATCACTACGTTTTTGCTACTGCATACAAACCGTTAGACATAAAAAATCCATGCCATAGGGAAGGTACGCCTGAAAAGAGGAGCAGCGCGGTTTAAGCAATTGGACTACATATTTGCTGCTTGTTCGGTTGATCCCTGTTCTGTAAGAGCGATTTCAAGCAAGAAAGTTCCAAAAAAAAACGGAGCCTAAGGCTCCGTTTTTTCATGCTAAATCACATTATTTTTTAATGCGAATAACAGGGGTTTCGCCAACAACAACGGTACCAGAAAGCTTAGTCAGCTCTTTGATTTCGTCCATGTTAGAGATAACAACCGGAGTCAGGGTAGACTTGGCTTTTTCTTCCAGCAGCGCCAGATCGAACTCGATCACAACGTCGCCTTTCTTAACACGCTGGCCTTCTTCAGCGATGCGTTTGAAGCCTTCGCCTTTCAGTTCAACGGTGTCGATACCAAAGTGAACAAACAGCTCAATGCCGCTATCTGACTCGATTGAGAATGCATGGTTTGTTTCAAAGATTTTGCCAATGGTTCCATCAACGGGAGCAACCATTTTGTTGCCTGTTGGTTTGATAGCGATGCCATCACCAACGATCTTCTCTGCAAATACAACGTCCGGCACATCTTCAATGTTGACAATTTCACCAGACAACGGAGCAAAAATCTCAATGCTGCTCGTGTCTTTCTTGTCGTCTGAAACCAGAGATTTCAGTTTATCAAACAAACCCATGATCTTCTCCTAAGCAAGTAATGTTGGGCGGCGCCCAGCGCATGAATTAGCAGATGGTTTTTTCTTCAATGAACTTGTTAACCACGTTCATTAAATCTTCTGCTGTTGGCTGGTTCAGAGCTTCATCTGCCAGTGCCTTCACATCTTCAAAATTCGAATTACGAATGATTTTTTTGATGCGAGGGATAGAGATAGAACTCATGCTGAACTCATCCAGCCCCATGCCCAAAAGAAGCAGTGTAGCACGTTCATCACCAGCAAGCTCGCCGCACATACCGGTCCACTTACCTTCCGCGTGAGACGCGTCGATGACCTGTTTGATTAGGGTCAACACTGATGGAGCCATAGGGTTGTAGAGATGAGAAATCAGCTCGTTTCCGCGATCTACCGCTAGAGTATACTGGGTTAAGTCATTTGTCCCAATACTAAAGAAGTCAACTTCCTTCGCTAAATGACGTGCGATGGTGGCAGCTGCTGGAGTTTCAACCATAACGCCGACTTCAATGGTTTCGTCGAAGGCTTTGCCTTCTTCGCGCAGCTGGGTTTTCAGCATTTCTAACTCTGCTTTCAGCTCACGTACTTCTTCAACGGAAATAACCATTGGGAACATGATGCGCAGTTTGCCGAATGCAGAAGCACGCAGGATAGCGCGCAGCTGAGCATGCAGGATCTCTTTACGATCTAAACAGATACGAATTGCACGCCAGCCCAAGAATGGGTTTTCTTCTTTTGGCAGGTCCATATACGGCAGATCTTTGTCGCCGCCGATGTCCATCGTACGCACGATGACCGCCTGAGAACCCATACCTTCAGCTACGGCTTTATAAGCCTGGAACTGTTCTTCTTCTGTTGGGAACGCATCGCGGTCCATGAACAGGAATTCAGTACGGTATAAACCAACGCCTTCAGCGCCGTTACGCTCAGCACCGGCGATATCGCGCACGGTACCGATGTTGGCACAGACTTCAACCTGATGTCCGTCCAGCGTGATGGCTGGCAGGTCTTTCAGTTTCACCAGTTCGTTCTTTTCAGACACATACTGGTTCTGTACCGCTTTCAATTCTTCAACGATTTCTGCCGTCGGGTTGACGTAGATTTTGTTGTTAACGGCGTCAAGGATCAGGAAATCGCCGTTTTTGACTTGTTTGGTCACGTCAGAAGTGCCCACAATCGCTGGCAGTTCCAGAGAACGCGCCATGATAGAGGTGTGGGAAGTACGGCCGCCCAGATCGGTGATGAAGCCGAGAACTTTGTTCAGGTTCAGCTGTGCGGTTTCTGACGGAGTCAGGTCGGTAGCAACCAGAATAACTTCGTCCTGGATTGCGCTTAAATCAACGATAGTCATGCCAAGGATGTTCATCAGCAGACGTTTACCGATATCACGTACGTCAGCCGCACGCTCTTTCAGATATTCGTCGTCTAGCTCTTCCAGAGCCTTCGCTTGACCTTCGACAACTTCGTGAGCCGCAGCGTCTGCGGTCATTTTGCTGTCTTTAATGAGGGCTATGATTTCCTGCTCAAGCTCTTCGTCTTCCAATAACATGATGTGGCCTTCGAAGATGGCGGCTTTCTCTTCGCCAAAGGTCTCGCTTGCTTTTACTCTGATGGCTTCAAGCTGTACAGATGCTTTATCACGACCAGATTTAAAACGAGCGATCTCCTGCTCTACTTCTTCAGCAGCGATTTTTTTCCGGTTGATGATAATCTCATCTTCTTTCAGTAAGAGTGCCTTACCAAAAGCAATGCCCGGCGATACTAAGATACCTGAAATCATAACCCTACCTTACTGTTGACTGGTTAAACTAAACGGATTGGACCTGAGGATTACTCAAGTTCTGCCATCAGTTTTACCAAATGTTCAACGGCTTTCTGCTCATCTTCACCTTCAGCGGCGATAGTCACTACGGTGCCTTGGGTCAGACCCAGAGTCTGCAGTTTAAACAGGCTCTTAGCGCTTGCGCTTTTACCGTTAGAGGTCACAGTGATGTCAGAAGTGAAGCCTTTTGCTTCTTTAACGAACTGAGCAGCAGGGCGGGTGTGCAGACCATTCGGAGCGGTAATCGTAACTTCTTGCTGGAACATAGGTTTCCCCAACTATTTTTGAATTAATGTTGTGGGGCTAAAGTTTAGCTTAAATGCTGAACTTCAGCCTGTTTTCAGTTAGCGCCTAACTCGTGGAGCAGTAGCAGTTTGAGCGTTATGGGAAATGTGTTCAAGATAGAAACTATCGTGAATACGTTCGCCAATAACTTCCGTATTATGCCGCTATCGTGATGCTCAGGACAAATCAGTAAATCGATTCAGCTGACTTGACGCAACACTCCGCTTTATTTCGCGCTTCAAAATAATTGCTTGGTTAAATACTAGACCCGGGCAGGAAAAGCAAGTTTGGGCAGGTAAAAACTTTGAACTGCGCCACAAAAAAGCACCCAATCGGGTGCTTTTTTAGCATGATTAGAACATTAGCATCACTGCTGCAATTCTTGTTCAGTGAACAGATCTGCGAACAATGCCGTGCTTAAATAGCGTTCACCCGAGGAAGGCAGAATAACCACAATTGTTTTGTCAGTAAAGTCTGGATCGTTAGCAAGTTTTTCTGCTGCAACAACTGCCGCACCGGAAGAAATCCCAGCCAAGATGCCTTCTTCTTCCATCAGACGACGAGCCATCGCAATGGCTTCGTCGTTGCCAACCAGCGCCACGCGGTCAACCAGATTTAAATCGAGGTTTTCAGGAATGAAGCCAGCGCCGATGCCTTGAATTTTATGTGGGCCCGGCTTGATTTCTTCGCCCGCCAGCGCCTGAGTGATAACCGGCGAGCTTTCCGGTTCAACGGCAACGGTGATGATTTTTTTGCCTTGGGTATTTTTCAGATAACGGCTGGTGCCGGTTAAGGTACCGCCGGTGCCGACGCCGGAAATCAGCACATCGACTTGACCATCGGTATCTTCCCAAATCTCTGGGCCGGTGGTTTTTTCATGGATTTCTGGGTTAGCAGGGTTGCTAAACTGCTGGAGCAGAACGAAGCGTTTTGGATCGCTTGCCACAATTTCTTCGGCTTTGGCAATCGCGCCCTTCATGCCTTTGGCGCCTTCGGTCAGAACCAGATTAGCGCCTAAGGCTTTGAGCAGTTTGCGACGTTCAAGGCTCATGGTTTCTGGCATGGTGAGCGTTAACTTATAACCGCGTGCGGCGGCCACAAAGGCCAATGCAATGCCGGTGTTACCACTGGTAGGTTCAACCAACTCAATGCCCGGTTTTAAAATGCCACGTTTTTCAGCATCCCAGATCATATTGGCGCCGATACGGTCTTTGACGCTAAAACTTGGGTTACGAGATTCCACTTTCGCCAAAATACGACCATTGCCGATACGATTCAGACGAACAAGCGGTGAATGACCGATTGTCAGGGAGTTGTCTTCAAAAATCTTGCTCATAGCACGTCCTTTAACTCTATGAAATACAGGGAACATTAATTGAGCATACGCGAATACAACCCGTTGGGAAGTAAAGAAATCATATATGCTTATTTCAATATGCGATTAGGTTTCACGAAGTTGAACTTCAGCTGAGGCAAGAAACAAGCAGAGCAGCCGGAGCTGCTCTTGGGGGGAGTGTGGCGGTGGTTACGGCTGGATGCGTGAATACTCCGCGCGGTAACGATCAACCCACATGGCGGTCGCGCCACAGACGGCAACCGGCATGATCACTAGGTTTAAAACAGGGATCATGGTAAACAGGCTGGTCAATGCGCCAAACTGTAGGTTATCGACTTTATTGCGGCGCAGAGCGTCGCGCATGTCTGGGAAGCTCACCTTGTGGTTATCAAACGGGTAATCGCAGTACTGAATAGACATCATCCATGCGCTGAACAGAAACCACAGCACAGGCGCAACGGTTTGACCTACGCCCGGAATAAAATACAAAATCAGCAAGACGATAGCGCGCGGCAGATAGTAAGCCAGCTTTTTCCATTCACGCGCCATAATTCTCGGTACGTCTTTTACCACGCTCCAAATGCTGGTATCCGGCAGCGGTTTACCGGTTAATACGCCTTCTAACTGTTCAGCCAGTAGGCCGTTAAACGGCGCGGCTATCCAGTTAGCAATGGTGCTGAATAAATAACTGAACACCAAAACGATCGAGATAACGGCCAGCGGCCAGAGTAAATAACTGAGCCACTGTAGCCAGTCAGGGACGTAACTCATCAAACTTGGGATCCAAGCGCCTAGCTGATGGAACAGCCACCAGAACGCTAAGCCCATCAAAACGATGTTCACCAACAATGGCATAACGACATAACGCTTAATTCCCGGCAGACGAACTAAACGCCAGCCTTCAGAAAAGTAGTGAACGCCATTGGTTTTTGCAGGGATATTTCTTTCATTTGACCCGATAGGGGTGTTTTTCATAACTGCTCTTTTAGCTGTGTTAGTTATAATAAAAAAAATCTCAGCTATCATAACTATGAGTTAATTCGCTTTCCAGTTCAGAATCGACCGAAAAATCAGCAAAAAAGTGCGAAAAATCATCTTTCTTAAGGTAAATTTCAGTCCAGACTTGCACTTGTACCAACAGCCAAATAGAGTTATGCGTTAAGGGTTTGCCATTACGGCAATAGTATTAAAACAACAGAGATTGCGATGATGCAGGATTTGCGTCTGATATTAATTGTTGTTGGTGCGGTCGCCATTATAGCGTTGTTACTGCACGGCTTGTGGACCAGTCGTAAAGAACGTTCTTCGCTATTTCGCGATCGTCCAGCAAAAAAAACAAAGAAACAGCGTGACGAACAGCCTCTGGCTGATCTAGATGAAGGCGTGGGCGAAGTTCGGGTACAGCGTTCTAGCAGCCCCGTGCAGAAACCGGTTGAGCCGGCATTTGGTCAGTTCAGCGCGTCACAGGATGAACGTCCGGATCCGTTGGATACGGCTCGTGCACCTTCACGCCCTGCAGCGCAACCAAGCTCTGTCGTTCCAGAACAGCGTGAACATAGCGATCCGTTACTGGGTGATGCCTTGTTCGGTGACGATGACGAAGATGATTATCGTCGTCCGACTAAACCGGTTCGTCACTCTCAGCCTACAGAGCCTGCTATTCAGCCGAAGCCGCAGCCCGCTCATTACGCTGAAGAACAGAATGAGCCTGAAGCTCCTCACGTAGCATCGTCTTATGATGATGACTATGAGGATGAAGCTCCGCAGGTAGTTTCTGAGGTGGTGCCTGAGCCTGAGAAAATCACTGAAACCGTGTTGGTTCTGCATGTTGCTGCACACCACGGCAGCGTGATTGGCGGTGAAGTGCTGCTGCAAAGCGTGTTGCAATCGGGCTTCCAGTTCGGTGCGATGAATATTTTCCATCGTCACCTGAACCCAGCCGGCAGTGGCCCCGTGTTATTTAGCATGGCAAATATGGTTAAGCCGGGTAACTTCGATCCTGACAACATGTCTGATTTCACCACGCCGGGGATCTCCTTCTTTATGATGGTGCCTTCTTATGGCGATGCGAATCAGAACTTTAAGCTGATGCTGCAATCTGCTCAGCGAATCGCTGATGATGTCGGTGGTGTGGTGCTGGATGATGAACGCCGTATGATGACGCCGCAGAAGCTAGAGATTTACAAAGCGCGTATCCGTGAAGTTTTGGATAACACCGCGAAATAGCGCAACGGCGATAGAATCGAATAAAATGAAACCCCCGTATATCGGGGGTTTTTTATCATTAATCAATCATGGTGGATTATGACCTCAACGACTGGACCCCAACTCCAACAACAACTCGAACAGCTTAGAGCCGCGTTGCGCCATCATGAGTATCAGTATCACGTACTTGATGCCCCTGAAGTTCCAGACGCTGAATACGATCGCCTGATGCGCGAGCTTCGTGCGCTGGAAGAGCAATACCCCGAACTTATCACACCCGATTCGCCGACCCAGCGCGTGGGGGCGGCTCCGCTCTCTGCGTTTAGTCAGGTTCGTCATGAAGTTCCGATGCTCTCTCTGGATAACGTCTTTGACGATGAGAGCTACTTGGCTTTCGACAAGCGCGTCCATGACCGTTTAAAAACCGCAGAGCCACTCACTTTTTGCTGTGAGCTTAAACTTGATGGTTTAGCCGTTAGCCTTCTGTATGAAGATGGCGTATTGGTTCGCGGGGCTACTCGCGGTGATGGTACGACCGGCGAAGATATTACGGCCAACGTAAAAACGATCCGCGCGATCCCTCTGCGTTTGCAGGGCGATAATATCCCGCGCCGTGTTGAAGTACGCGGTGAGGTGTTTATGCCGTTGGCTGGTTTTGAAGCCATGAACGAAGAAGCGCGCCGTAAAGATGGCAAAGTTTTTGCCAATCCGCGAAACGCCGCAGCGGGATCGCTGCGTCAGCTCGATCCACGCATCACCGCTAAACGCCCGCTGACGTTCTTCTGCTATGGCGTGGGCCTGATGGATGGCGGTGAGCTGTCAGCCAGCCACTATGGTCGCTTACAGCAGTTTAAAGCGTGGGGATTGCCGGTCAGCGATCGTGTGAAACTGTGCACCGGCAGTGAAGAGGTCTTGAAATTTTACCGTCAGGTTGAGCAGGATCGACCAACGCTTGGTTTTGATATCGATGGCGTGGTGATTAAAGTTGATAGTATCGCGATCCAAGAACAGCTTGG
The DNA here is from genome assembly GCF_900095695.1 of Hafnia alvei. Classification (GTDB taxonomy): domain Bacteria; phylum Pseudomonadota; class Gammaproteobacteria; order Enterobacterales; family Enterobacteriaceae; genus Hafnia; species Hafnia alvei_B. The sequence continues at coordinate 93,421 of NZ_FMIQ01000026.1, forward strand.
TTTTGTGGCGCGTGCACCTCGTTGGGCCACGGCGTTTAAATTCCCTGCGCAAGAGCAGATGACCACGGTTAACGGCGTTGAGTTTCAGGTTGGGCGTACAGGCGCTATTACTCCTGTGGCGCGTTTAGAACCGGTGCTGGTTGCCGGTGTTATCGTGAGTAATGCGACGCTGCATAACGCCGATGAAATCGACCGTCTGGGTCTGCGTATCGGTGATACCGTGATTGTGCGCCGCGCCGGTGACGTTATTCCCCAGGTGGTGGGCGTGGTCGAAGCTGAACGCCCTGAAAATGCGCAGGAGATCGTCTTCCCGTTGCAGTGTCCGGTATGTGGTTCCGACGTTGAGCGTGTGGAAGGTGAAGCCGTGGCGCGCTGTACCGGTGGATTAATCTGCGGTGCGCAGCGTAAAGAGTCGCTTAAGCATTTTGTTTCCCGTCGTGCGATGGACGTTGACGGCATGGGCGATAAGATCATCGAACAGCTGGTCGAAAAAGAGTATGTGAAAACGCCAGCCGATCTTTATCGCTTGAGCGCCGGTATTTTAACCGGACTTGATCGCATGGGGCCGAAGTCAGCAACGAATTTGGTCAATGCGTTAGAAAAATCTAAAGAGACTACGCTGGCTCGATTCCTGTATGCGCTGGGCATTCGTGAAGTCGGTGAGGCGACCGCGGCGAATCTGGCTGCGCATTTTGGCTCATTGGACGCTTTGCGTGAGGCCGACGTCGAGGCGTTGAAGGCCGTGCAGGACGTGGGTGAAGTGGTGGCGAAGCATGTGCGCCATTTCCTGAGCGAAGAGCACAATCAGAAAGTGATCGAGGAACTGATCAGCCCAGAGATTGGTATTCACTGGCCTGCGCCGCAGGTGGTGGTAGCTGAAGAGATCGACAGTCCGTTTGCCGGTAAAACCGTGGTTCTGACCGGATCGCTGAGCTTGATACCGCGTGATGAAGCGAAAGATCGTCTTGCGGCGTTGGGCGCCAAAGTCAGCGGCAGTGTTTCTAAGAAAACCGATATGGTTATCGCGGGAGAAGCCGCAGGCTCTAAGCTGGCTAAGGCGCAGGAGTTGGGGATTCCAGTGATTGATGAAGCCGAGATGATCCGGCTGCTCGGGCTGTAATGCGTATTCGCTACGATAACCTTCAATGACAAAAACGCGATCGGCTCCTCTCAATCGAGGGGAGCTAGATGACGGACAGAAATGTAATGGAAAAAGAAAACCTGATTGAAATTGCCAATATGGTGATGCCGTTTGGCAAGTACAAAGGTCGCGTATTGATTGATTTACCGGAAGAGTATCTTTTGTGGTTCGCCCGCAAGGATGAGTTCCCGCAGGGAAAACTGGGTGAACTAATGCAGATCACCCTCGCTATCAAAATTGAAGGTCTTGAAGGCTTAGTTAAGCCTCTCAAGCGTCAACGTAGTTAAACGCAGTACAGCGGCGATAAGGGCAGTAAAATACTGCCCTTATGCTTATTTATTGCGGCTGGATATGCGTGATGTTGCCCGCTTCATCATGAAGCACTTTGACAATTCGGTGCGCCTGTTCGGGATGTGTTTCTGCCATGCGTTGGTGCAGTTCATGTTTACGCATCAGCATCAATGCCCGCCATAAATAACGTAGTGCAAACCATAGCGCCAGAATGATCCCCATCGATATGATGATCAGGCTGTAATCGCCCAGCCGATTGAGATTGCTTAACAAGTCATGGCTGTTAAGCATGTAGCGATAAAGGAAAAAGACAATCGCGAGCCACACCCCGATAATCAATAACGGTTGCCCGAAACCAAACCAAATGTAGAGCAGCATGCGCTGGCGCTTATTCACCGCGGAGGCGTTAAGGAAGCTTTTTGCTGATATTTCGATGATCGGATTTTCCATGTTGAATACCCCTGTCAGGACTAACCCATACCGCTCGTGCGCCTTGTCGGCGAAGCAATACGGACGGAACGGCAACCAGACTGGTTACCACGTTAATTAACCAAAACATCAATGGATACCAAATCGTCCAGAGATAGCACTTCATAATCCCTCGGTCATAGCGTCGGTCGATAAGACAGCTGACTAATAGCTGCAATAGGCAGGTCACACCGAGCACCATGCCATTCCAGACCGGAACAACCGAAATTTGCCACTTGATGGGCAGCGTGAAAAAGAGATCGGCAAACATCAAGACAAAGGCAAAGGCCATGCAATAGGCCCAGAAAATACTCACCACGTATTCGCAAAACAGAGGCAGCATCATGCGGTTGCGCGGCGTGAACATGGCGGGAAAATATTTGAATACGGTTTGTACTCCGCCTTTGGACCAGCGAAGCCGCTGACGATAAAGCCCAATCAACGTTTCCGGCGTTAATATCCACGTGAGTGCGCGCGGCTCGTAGCGTATTTCCCAGCCGTGAGTCTGCAGTTTCCAACTGATATCAATATCTTCGGTTAGCATATCGACGCTCCAATAACCCACTTCCTCGAGCGCACTTTTACGGAATAAGGCGATAACGCCAGATACGGTAAATAGCCGACCAAAGACCTGCTGGCAGCGTTTGATCAAGCCCACCGTTGAAGAGAATTCTCCCACCTGCATGCGCCCAAGCAATGAAGTGCGATTGCGGATACGTGGGTTTCCAGTTACCGCAGCCATTTGCGGGTTATCAATAAAATGGCTAACTAAAAAATGCAGCGCGTTAGGATCGAGAAGTGCGTCACCGTCCATGCAAAGAATAAAATCGCCGGTAGCTAACTGCGCCGCGGTATTTAACCCCACGGCTTTGCCTTGGTTTTTATCCTGATGAATAGCCATCAGGCTAGGATATTTCTCGACCAGTTCATTAAGGATTTCGCCGGTGCGATCGTGGCTGCCATCGTTTACGGCCAGCACTTCATAGTTGGGATAATTTAAGTTTTGCAGATGCGCAATCACTTCGCGCACGTTGGGTTCTTCGTTATAGCAGGGCACGATAATGGAAATGCGCGGCGTTTCTGCCTGCGTGAAATCAGGATGGGTGAAATCATCGTGACGTTCGTAGACGACAAAATAGATCAGCCCCCCGAGCATCCACAGCCAAGCCATAAAGAAGGGGTAATAGAAAACAAAACCAAACAGCAGCGTTGGAATATCAATGCTAAAAAAGTGGCTCATTGTTGAGTGCTCCACTGCTTTGGTTTTTCGCGCACCATGCGGCTATCGCATTTAGGCAATGGTTTCCGTTCGATTACGTTGCTTTGTGCCGACATGAGTGGGCGGATCACTTCGCTATCCGGCTGGTTGTTGATGAAGTCGTCTGGGTAATAGCCCAAATGACGGGCACCGAGCGCGCGCAGCAACGTTAGTTGGTGTAGCAGCACGTCGTTGTCGACGGGGCGTTTTTTCTCCCAATCGTAGCTTTGGAGTTCAAAAATAGTTTTTTGGATACCTAATGGCTGAGCTGCCACTTTTTCATATAGGTCGGTGAGCCAACGATCGGGCATAGTGGACGATTCCATAAAGGGCATCGCCATCAACGCGGTGTAATCATAGTTTGCTAAGAATTTGGGTAGACTTTGCGCATACCACTGCTCAGCCTGAGGATCCATAACGGGCTGGGCGTAGAGATTACGGGTGGTCATTTGCGTTGCGGAGGCAAACTGATTTTTCTGCACTTCGGTGGCCAGTTGGTGGGTGAAGTTAATAAGAAAATCGATTTTTTTGTCTGTCCACTTGCGCAATAACTCAGGATTTGCGCGAATTTTATCCACATCGCCCGGCAATCCCCACGCTTGGTATTGCGCTAAGGCGGCGGGGCGAGTGTCTTCGTCGTCGCTCAGCACGGCATCGTCATGAAATAAAATGCCCTGAAGCGGGGTGTAACGAGAAAGATCGTGGTAGAGCTGAGTGATGGCCGCTCGCACATCGGGTTCAAAAGGGCTGAGGCGTGGGTAGGGAAATGTGCTGGGCTGCGCGCCGCTGTGGGTTGAGGTGATCCACATATCCGCCGCTAGATTATCTTTGGGCAGAGCGATGCTAAGCACGGGCATCCAAGCGAACACTTTTACGCCGGTGCGCGTTTGTAGTTGCCATGAGACACGGCTGAAAAGATCGGCGCGCATTGGTAATACGCTGTTAGGAAAATAAACTTCTTTTACTAGGCCGCTGCCGTCGGGATCGGCAAAGGCCTGTAAGTAAATGGTGGTCGGGGCAAGATCTTTAATGCGATCTAACAGGCAGGATAGATTCTTATCTTGCTGCTGAGGATCGGCGTCATAAACGTAATCTAAATCGACCTGAACCACGCGTTCAACCGGATAGATATCGCCACTGTAGCTGGCTGGTGCTCTGAGTTCCTGCTTGAGCACGCTGGTCGTAGTATCGAAGCCGATCAGAATTCGGGTGATTTTTGACAGCGGCTGCGAGGGCGGATTCGAACCGGAATCCAGCGTCAGCATGATAGGCATGCCGAGCTGGCGGGCTATATCCTGAACGGGCTGATGGTATGCGCCATAAGGCCAAACCATGATGCGCGGGGCGTGGCCGGTATAGTGCTGAATGAGCCGTGAGCTATGGGCCAAATCCTCTTTGACTCTGATTTGATATTCAGCCTCGGTTTCATAACGTTTCTGATCCGCCAAATACTGTAATGCGGCAGCCGCGGGAAATTCGCTCCCCTGTGGATTTGCTAACATTCCGTGGTGCAGGTTGTGGGTATGAGAAGCGAATTCAACTAAGCCAGAACGCTGCATTTCGGCAACTTCACGCCAATTAAGGAAGTAATCACCGGGTAATTCCACCGTGGCGCTAATTTTTATTTTTTCATTCGCTGGGTGATTGACCCAATCAGTGATCAGCGCCTGCACTGCTGGATATCTATAGGCTTTGAGTAGGGGGAACACGCGGGTATAGAAACTGCGATATCCATCGTCGAAGCTCAGCAGCACCGAACGCGGCGGCAGCTTTTTGCCACCTTGGCGGGCAGCAATGATTTGATCGACCGATACCATGTGGTAGCCATTTTCCTTCAGCCAAGCAAACAGCGAGGCTAGCGTTTTAGTATCAATGGCGGTGGCATCTGGATAAGTGGCAAAGCTGGCACGCAGATCGTCGCGTACATCGTGGAATGCCAATACGCGAAAAGTCAGGCCATCGTCGGGATCGGCCGGAGGTTGAATATCAATAGCCGGTAACGGCTGCCCGGCAGCGAATGCCCCTTGAAGCAACAGTAGGCTGAAAGCAAAAATTAAGATTGAACGAAAAATAGACGTCATAGCGTGCTTCCTAGAGGCAAAGTCAGTGACAGATAAAAGAGAGTCCGGTTTTCGCGTGATTCATCGTAGCGATGGCTATTCAGTCCAATACCGTAAATTAATTCTGAGTGGGCACTCAGCGCCCACTGGTGCTCGAATCTCAGTTCAGCAAAGAGGCTTGAGCCAAAATGGCGCTGTTGGTATTCGCCAGCGGTGAGATAGGTTCGCTGGGTGAAGTGACGCCGCGCTGATTGCCATGGTGTCCACTGATGCAGCAGGGTGACACCTGCCGCATAGTCGCGTTCAGGGCTGAAATACTCCGCATCGGGTAAGCTATTGCTGCTGGTGGAAAGCGACAGCGTGGCATCAAGCTGCTGGCGTGGGCGTGTCCATAACAGTTTTGTGGCTGAGGCCTGCCACGTTTGGCTAAGGTTTCCATCGCTCAGCCGTTGATTTTGATAGGCCAGCTCAGTGGAGGCGGTGCTGTCGGTTTGATAGCGCAGCGCGGCACTGGCTTGCTTAGCGCTAATGCCGCTGTCGTAGGCCTTCCAAGCAAGCTCGTTGCTGCTGTTATCGTAGCCTAGGTCGAACTGCCAATGGTCTGAAGGAAGATAGCTAACCTGCGCCGCTAAGCCTGTTTTCGCCGCATTGCCATTGCTGCGGTTGATTTCCATCGAACCGAGCCACTCAACGGCACGAAAATCGACGCCGGTGCCGTTACGTATACGTCTTGGCGCGCCTTCATCTGTTTTCCCCTGGCCGGTAAATTGGTGCGCAAACAGCCGCCAATTCTGATGAATAGGTGAAGAGTAAAGTTGGCTATCTATTTGCCAATCATAATCGCTGAGCGTGCCGTTACCGCGACCGCCGCTGGCATCGGTGGTGAAATAAGGCAGTTGCTCATAGCGATAATTACTCACGAATTGAGTCACAGAATTGTCGTCTTCAAATCCCTGAGAGACTTGCTGGTAGATCTCATGGCTAAGTGCAAAATCTCGTCGGGCAAGCGACGCTTCGGCAAGACCCGCGCGAGCCTCAAGGCTGTCTGGGGCTTGGTTTAGGGCAATTCGATAGGCTTGTGCAGAATGTGTGGGTAAATCACGCAGCAAATAAGCCTGAGCCTGAGTGGTTCGCAGGTCATCATTCATCGGTGCCGTATGGACCAATGCGTCTATTTGCCGCTGTCCCTGCGTGACATTTCCACTGTACAGGGTGTACTGAGCGCGCATTTTTTTAACCGTGGCGTAATCTTGATTCACCAATCCCGGCGTGGCACTGAGCCTGACCCACTGCGGCGTATTGGGTTCTAATTTTGCCAGCAAGGCTTCTGCTTGCTCATAGCGCCCGCAGTCTAAAAGGGCATAGAACAGCATTTCCTGCGTGGGGATCGGCTCAATTTCTCCCGGCGTTGCATGAGCCAATGCATATTCATAGCTGGCTACCGCTTTTTCTGGCTGTTCTAGCTGCATGAATGCGTCGCCACGTGCTGCGCTCACATAGGCTGGAAGGGGAGTGAGTTGTTCTAGCTGATGGGCGCGGATGATCGCGTTTTTCGCGTCACCTTTTGCGCTTAGCGCAACAATCTGATCGCCGAGAACCTGCTGTTGCACGCGATTAGCGCTGTTTGACTGCCCATGAGTGACCAAAAAGCGCTGTTCTTCAACTAATGCCTTGTTTAATGGCACAAGACGCAAGGAGCCGTTATCGTTTCGGCTTTCATCAATGCCCCAACGTAGTAAAAGGCTGAGCCGATGTTGAGCAATCGTGGCTGTTTGTAATGCATTCTCTTGAGACTGGGTCATGAGGATCTTTTCCCAAGCGAGAGTAGGCGCGCCTAATGACATCAATGTGTCTGCCGATATTTCTTCCGTGTCGGCCATACACAGGGAGGGCGATAATATGAGATAGGCTGCAAACATCGTGTATTCCCAACGAGGTCTTAAATAAATCACAAACGACACCTTTTCGGTTGTTACTTGATTACGGTGCGATGGAGGCAGAAATAAAGTAAGCACTTCATCATTAAGCTATTTATAGATAAATAAAATCTTAGGAAAATGAATTGGGTAAGTAACAAAAATGCTCATTTAGGAATATTCTCTAAACTTTAACTGTAGCTAATTGTTCTATAACGAGGGAATGGGCGTAATGATTCCATGCAATGAATTAATAGTAGAGTGAAAAAAAGTATAATCATGTGATGTTAATGTTTAGCGACCATTTGCTCTCTTGTTATAAAACGTTATCTGCGTAAAATAATAATGGAAATCTGAATGGTTTAATGAGCATGGTCAGTGATGTGGTTTTATTTTTATATGATGAATTCAATAAAATAATCACAAAATTTCCTTCAGCAGAAATAGGAATTATCTTGCATGTATAGATATTGAAAATGCGAGGAGTTTTCGGGAGTTTTATATGGCACAAGGGAAAATAACCATCAATACGATAACACATAAAATTGTTACCGCTGATGGCGAAGAACACACATTACGTAGCAAAGAATATCAGATGCTATGCCTGCTTTTAGAACGCGCGCCGTTATGTGTGACACGACGTGAAATCATTTCACACGTATGGAGTGGGACGTACAGCGCAGATGCGACGATCAACCAAACAATGAAATCGATACGGCGCAAATTAGGAGATAAAGATTTCACACTGATACAGACTATACCTAGGATGGGGTATCAAATAGAGCATCCCGAGCTCTTTTCCTTAGAACCGGCAGTTAATCATGAACCAGTAATTCATGATGATAGTCGTGAAGACCAGCAATTAAACACACAATCTCACTATGAAAGTAAAAGGGACAACGTTCAAACTACTCTGCCGGTTATTAATGAAAATCAAAGCGTAAAACGTTGGGGGATGATGGTAGCAATTGGCATACTCTGTTTTATCTGTGGCGTGCTTTGGCATGGAATGGCACCCTCATTTCCTTTACTGACGAAAACCAAAGGACGTGAAGAAATCTCCAATTCATTAATTTCAACCGTGACATCGGGTAAAGACAGTACGCTGCTCTATGATAATTATAGATTTGTTTGTAAGTATTCATGGCATGATGAATCACAATTCGCTTTAGTTTGTACTAAGGTTGAATTACCCGAAAGTAATACGCCATCAAGGTAGCTATTATTATGTAATCGATGCTATTTGTTTATTTCTTTGCAATAAGATTCATCCCAATATATGTGAAATTACACTTTCAGTGAGGATGAAAAATTCTATTTTAATTTTCCTAAGTGAAATTGAATTTAATGATAGAGAATATGATTAAAGTTATGCCCACATTTTGCCGTATATGTATATAAAGCAGCACGATGGTTGTTGTAAAATCGTTTAGGGAGACTTCTTCGAGGTCTAAACAAACCCTAGTAAAGCTCAACGTAGAAAAGCTCAAGCAGGCATAATGAATATACCTCCGGTGAATGCACGGTCTGACGCCTTACCGACTCCGCGGGGAGAAAAACTCACCGCGGAGATGCTGACGGTTAAAATTGATCAGCTTCTTAACTTACTTGAGCGTAAAGACATTTCGCCTCAACAGCGTGAGACATTGATTCGAACGTTAACGTCGCTACAGCAGGAACGAACTCTGCTCAGCCAGCTTGCTTCTGGTGCAAAAAATACGCCGCCAGTGGATCAGGTACCAAACACGCGCCCTGATGTGGCCACGGCTGCGCGGACGGCGACGGTAATCCAGAGCAATCAACCGGTTGTCATTGGCGATACGGCCAAGGCGCTGATGAGTAAAAGTGAAATCCAGCATGCGATACAGGTCAATCAAGTATTGGATAAAGCATTAGGGAATTTGGCTCCAGCTTCTCAAACTTCAGACGTGGTTCGCTCCCCTTTAGAGAACTATCTAGCGGTGGCTGCGCAAAACCCGGTTGTGAATGTGAAGCCTGACGAGTCTGATAACAAAATAACCTCGGTAATCGACCCTAAGCCACTGTTTGGCATTATCCCGCAAGAATGGTTGCCTACGGGAATGCGTACGCCTGCGCGCTCGTCAGGCTGGGTTATGTTTGTAGGAATTCTCGTTTTGTTGGGGGTGATGATATGGATATGGTGATATGAAGCTATGAAACGGAGAGTTTAGGAAAGATGGAGAGGGGATAAGTATCTTCGTTCGACTCGAACCTGCGGCAGGTTCTCATCCCACACGAATTTTATGCGGAGTACAAAAACAAAAAAACGCCTCTCGGCGCTTAATGTTTTATCTGAAATGGTGGGTCGTGCGGGATTCGAACCTGCGACCAATTGATTAAAAGTCAACTGCTCTACCAACTGAGCTAACGACCCGCAG
>NZ_FMIQ01000082.1 GCF_900095695.1 Hafnia alvei
CAATATTTCCCCTGCCTAGATCGACGTTTAAAGTCACTGTATAGCTCCACCTCCAAAAACTCTACCGGCGGCTTACTCAGATAGATATAAATCGGGGGCATATCCGTACCTAGGAAAATCAGGATGTAATCCTCAAAATCCCCTTCAGTCGGCGCGGGATAGCTCTCGATATCGCTTCCGACCTTCTCCGGTATCGGCAGTACCGTTATGGACGATGGTAAGCTTGGGCTGCCTTGATGCCCCGTATTCGAAGGAATATCTAACTCTAGCTTGTCAGGGTTCCAGTAAATCGTAACCGGCTTTACCCCCTCTGTCGTAAACTCATACAGCCCAGTCTTCGTGTTGAGCTTCATCTCACGCACGGGGACTTCAGATAAACCGCTTTCCGTTGGTGTGTGATAGCCTTTCGGGGATAAACTCCCATGCCCATCATCCTCCCAACGAAAACGCACCCGTGTTGGCGCTTTGCCACCGGACTCTGCCAACTGAGCTAATCTCATTTGGTCGATGAAATCCTGCTCTCCGCTGTTAAGCGTTCGAGGCATCATACCGATAAGAGCCACCGCAATCGGCGCTCCCGCACCGGCAGCGGCAATTTCACCAAACGGAACCACGGCGCGAACAGCCCATGATCCCGCCGTAATGAAACGACCACCGACCCACTCAAGCGCCGCCGAACCTGATGGAAACACTGTGCTAGCCGCTACAGGCACGGCGACTGCCGGTGCTGCGGATGATGCTCCGCCAAAGAGCTTTTTGTACCACGGTTTTTCCGGCTCGGGAGGCGGTGATGCGGGCCGTTTCGCACTCTGCGCATGTTGCTCAGGTTCAGGCAACGGCACCGCGCGAAAATACCCCATCAGCGCAAAGTTCTCGTGCGTCTCCGGCCCCGTTCCTGCCTCGGTATTTCCTTCACCACGCTCTTGTGATTTGGCAAATACAGGCATAGAACGTTTTGCCTGCTCTTTCGCCTTATTCTCAGCCCGTTCAGCCGCATCTGCTGCTATCTTTGCGGCCTGCTTTTCTGCAGATTGCTGTGCTGGCGATAACCCTGCGCCAAGCCACTGCCCAAACGGGGCAATGATCCGGTTACTGCCAGAGGGACAGCCGCACAGAACAATTGCACCATCTACCGCCAACACCTTACCCATGATAATAAAGCTGGGCTCGCCCTCAATGACGCGCCCACGTTTGCCGCATTTTGGGCATTCCGTCGTACTATCACCAACCCTGATAACCGCATGACCGTAGACCATATATTGGCTGGTAGGCAGTGAAGCAATCAACTTTGCTCCGGTTGTCGTTTTGTCACAGGATAATGCCTTACCCTTACCCATAATGTTCGGTCGGTAGCCCATTACCTAAGCTCCACCAGAAAATCATCGGGCATTGCCTCTCCTAAACGTTTGATAATCAGCAGGCTATCCTGAGGCGTATTGATAATTTCATCACCATTATCTAAACCGCTGCCCACCAGCGCGGCTTGAACCTGTCCAAAGCGATGCTCTTTACCCGCTCCACTTGAAATCAGTGTCGTCGTACCATCAGGATAAATTACGCTATCGCCCACTTTTGCTAGTTGTACCGATGAACCATTTTTCAGATTAATCAGCACCCCACTCGAGGCTATTTTGACCGTTCCGCCGCCTCTGGTCTGGCTACCTTCTGCTGCAAAGCGAAAAATCCCGATGGGAGGATGAGCGCGAATATAGGCTTCCTGCTCTTGGATAATTGCCATGCTATCGTCACTTAGGGTTGATAGCGCTTCGTCGCTAAACGGCGATACATCAAGGTTTGAGAGTATTTCAGGTGTGAGCTCATTCGTGTACATCTGGGGGAGTTTATTGGTCGTCATGCAGCAATAGCCCTTATTAATGAATGGTTATAAGTTAAACATTACATTAAGAAAACTATCGGTGACTACAACGGAAGATCTGAAATTGCAGCATTTATTCAGCGATACTGGACTTATCCCAACCCAGCAATGATTAAATATTTTGCAGTGTTTGAGTTTGTACTCTGCTGTTTTGTCTCTGTAGTATTCACGCTTGAGACAGGTTCGAGCGCTACGGCCCTGCTTTTCATTAGCAATAAGCCATAGAGTCAAACGAAACATTCTGGAATAATGAAGCCGACGCAACAGGAGGTCATATGAGTTTCAATCTGGCAAATCTTCCTCAAGAAGAGATGGACAAAGTCAATGTCGACTTAGCTGCAGGCGGCGTATCTTATAAAGAGCGCTATCACATGCCGGTTATTGCGGAACTGGTTGAGCGTGAGCAGCCTGAACATTTGCGGACCTATTTTCGTGAGCGCCTGGCTTATTATCGCACCCTACGCATTGATACCCTGCCATACGAACCGCCAATGAAATAATGTCTGTCTAAGCTATTTTCCACCGGCCAAATCAAGCAAGCTGCCGGTGGAATAAGACGCCTCATCCGACAATAGCCAAACGATGGCTGCGGCAACTTCTTCTGGCTGTCCACCACGCTGCATCGGTAATGAGGCTTTTATTCGATCGACACGATTGGCCTCGCCTCCATCCGCATGCATTTCCGTATAAATAAACCCTGGCCGTACGCCGTTAACGCGGATCCCTTCCCCCGCCACCTCTACTGATAACCCTTTCGTCAGCGTATCCATCGCGCCTTTGCTGGCCGCATAATCCAGATATTCGAAAGGAGCACCACTTTTGGCTGCCGCAGAAGAAACGTTCACAATCGCTCCACCGCGCCCTCCGTGGCGTTTTGCCATCCGCTTAACCGCTTCTCGGCAACACAAAAAAGTCCCGGTCACGTTAATACGCAGAATCTGGTTAATTCTTTCTGCCGTTAAGCTTTCTATTGTGGACTGGGTTTGCAAAATCCCAGCGTTATTCACCAGCGCATCCAACCGTCCCCAATGTCGATCAATTTGGTTAAACATATCGCAAACGGCCATTTCATCCTCAATATTGGCGCAGAGCAGCAAACACTCTTGCCCCAAAGCCGCTATTTCAAGCGCCAGCGTCTGTGCGGCTGCATGGTTTTGAGAGTAATTAATGCACACGCGATAGCCACGTTTAGCGAGTAATAATGCCGTAGCCCGCCCTATACCGCGGCTGGCACCGGTCACGAGAGCAACTGGAGATGAATTCACAGCGATTCCTTGTTAAATTAATGTTCATCGCCAGTGTAGCTGAGGTTGAAACGGCTTCAAGTATGATGGGTATTATCATGGGTATAGAGGTAAACGCCATGATGTCGTAATATGTAGTAGACGGCATGTTGCTAATGAGAACGATTACCGGAGAACGAATGACGCAGAACGAACGCAATATTGCCCTAGTATGTGCGCTAAGCGAGTGGATAGAGCAGCATCTAGGCCGCGATATTTATCTAGATGAGCTGGCCCGCTACTCTGGATATTCACTGTGGCATATGCAGAAAATTTTTCGTGAAACAACCGGCATGTCCTTAGGCCGCTATATTCGCGAACGTAAGTTGTCTGGTGCAGCAAAACGTTTACGCCACACCGAAGAGTCAATTATCGATATCGCGGTGTACTACGGCTTTGCCTCGCAGTCACATTTCACCTATATGTTCCGCAAGCATTTCGACATTACGCCAACCAACTATCGGCTTCAAACCGACATTCAACTGTCTACTATTCAGCCCCTGCACGTGATGTATAAACAAAGCGCCTGAACTCACTGAGAAACAGCATCATGCAAACCTCGTTACGTCACGTTCTCGGCGCTGTTTTGCGCGATCGTTTACTGCAATTTCTCCTGCTTGCTGGCGTAATATTGGCCTGTTTTACGTCTTCCCCGCTGCGCGATTATCCTCACTGGATCGATTGGCCCACCATTACCACCCTGCTCGGGCTGCTGCTGCTGACGAAAAGCGTTGAGATGAGCGGCTATTTCGATTGGCTGGGGCGAAAAATGATGGCTCGCCTCAGCAATGAACGCACCTTAGCGCTGTTTATGGTTGTGGCTTCTGCGCTGCTTTCCACATTTCTTACCAACGATGTGGCCCTTTTCATCGTGGTTCCACTCACGATAACGTTAAAAAAGCTCAGCGCCTTACCCGTGACCCGTTTAATCATCTTTGAAGCATTGGCGGTCAACGTAGGTTCTTTGCTGACGCCGATTGGCAATCCACAAAACATTTTGCTGTGGAATCATAGCGGCCTGTCGTTCAGCGCCTTTATTGGACAAATGCTGCCTTTGTCTGGCGTGCTGCTGTTTCTGCTATTGCTGTTCACGCTGATGTTTTTCCCAAACAAAACCATTCGCCCTCTAGCCGATCGCCAAGACAGCTCACGCAAGCGCGGGCTATTGCTGGCCTGTGCGGTGCTCTATGGGGTGTTTCTCGTTAGCGTTGATTTAGGCTTGCCCTATCTCGGACTGTTAATCGTGCTGGTCGCCTTACTGTGTTTGTCTCCCAAAGTTATTTTGCTGGTCGATTGGGCGCTTATTTTCATTTTCATGGCGATGTTTATTGATGTGAAATTACTCACTCAGTTACCGGCGCTATTACCGCTAACTGAAAACATGCAGCATCTTTCAACGTTTGGCACTTACACGATCGGCATTCTGCTCTCTCAGGTTATCAGTAACGTGCCGGCTACCATTTTGCTGCTGGGTTTTATTCCTGCCACCACCACGCTGGCCTACGCCGTGAATATTGGTGGATTTGGGTTTGCGCTGGGATCAATGGCCAACCTCATCGCCTTACGCATGGCAAATGAAAAGCGCATCTGGCTGACGTTTCATCTATTTTCTATTCCCGCTCTTATCATCTCTGCGGCGCTTGGCTGGTGGTTAATCTAAACTGATAAGCACTGCGTGATTTTTAGGCTTTATTCCATTTGGTTATTGATAATCGCAGAATGTGATTTAGCAAACCGCAGACAATGGTTTAGCTTCATCATCAATAACGGAGCGCAATTACCTGCGTTTTTTTAAACAAATAATTAAAGTAAGACATTGGGATACCTATGAAAAAAATGACCTTGGCTCTGCTTGCAACCTCATTATTTGCTACCTCCGCACTGGCTCAAGCAGCCGATGATCTGGCGGCAATTAAGTCTGCTGGCGTGATGAAATTCGGAACAGAAGGCACCTATGCGCCTTATACCTACCATGACAAAAGCGGCAAGCTGGTTGGTTTTGACGTGGATGTCGCCCGAGCCGTGGCAGAAAAAATGGGCGTTAAGCCTGAGTTTGTCGAAGGTCGTTGGGATGGTTTGATTGCGGGCTTAAGCGCTAAACGCTACGACGCGGTCATTAACCAAGTCGGCGTTACCGACGAGCGTAAAGCCAAGTTTGATTTCTCTCAGCCTTATATCGGTTCTAAAGCGGTGCTGGTTGTCCGTGATGACAACACCACCATCAAAAGCTTTGCTGATTTAAAAGGCCAGAAAGCGGCTCAAAGCCTGACCAGTAACTATTCAAAACTGGCGACTAAAAACGGCGCAGATTTAGTGCCAACCGATGGATTCAACCAATCATTGGATCTGGTGTTAAGCGGCCGTGCAGCGGCAACGTTAAACGACAACCTGTCATTCTTGGATTTCAAAAAGCATAAGCCAGACGCGAAAGTTAAAATCGTCGCAACCGATGAAAATACCGAGAACTCAGCGATTCTGCTGCGTAAAGATCAGCCTGAATTAGTGAAAGCGGTAAATAAAGCGCTGGATGAAATGAAAGCTGATGGCACTTATAAAACGATTTCTGTACGCTACTTCGGTCAGGACGTTTCTCAGTAATCGTCTTTAACACTATAGCCAAAATAGTGACAAGCCTGCCTCTGTGAATCCTTAACTGGGTATCACTTCATGAGGCGGGCTGTTGTATTTAGGAAGACCGCTTTTGGACATACTGTTTTTAGACATATCGTTTTAAGGCATATTTTTTAGACTTACTGTATTAGGAGTACGGCATATGGCATGGCTACACAGCCTGACTGACTATATTCACGGCCTTGCCTGGCTACAGCTGATGATGGATTCGTTTTGGAGTCTGCTGTCTGCAGGACTGCAATTCACGCTGCCTTTAGCAATCCTCTCTTTTATTGGCGGGATTATTCTCGGCTTTATTACCGCATTGGTGCGCTTATACGCCCCAAAACCGGTCAAGTGGATTTTTGATTTCTACGTATGGGTTATTCGTGGCACGCCGCTGTTAGTACAGTTGTTCTTAATCTTTTATGGTTTACCGAGTGCGGGGATCACTCTCGATGCGTTTCCGGCGGCGCTGATTGGTTTCACGCTCAGCGTGGGTGCCTATACCTCTGAAATCATCCGTGGGGCGATTATCTCAGTGCCTAAAGGCCAGTGGGAAGCGTCTTATTCTATCGGCATGAGCAGTTCACAGGCCATGCACCGCGTGATCCTGCCACAGTCGGTATTCGTATCGCTACCGCCGCTGTCTAACTCATTTATCTCGCTTATCAAAGATACGTCACTGGCCGCGGTTATCACCGTACCTGAGATGTTCTTGGCGGCGCAGCGCATTGTTTCTGTCACTTACGAGCCGCTGATTTTATATGTAGAAGCGGCGCTGATTTATCTGGTATTCAGCACGGTGCTGGGAAAACTGCAAAACAAGCTTGAAGTGTATTACCGCCGCTACGAGTAAGTTTTTGTTATCAGCCCTACGCTTCCCAATTTCTGATTACGTTCATTCCGCATCACCTACCCCAAAGAAATAACAATTTTCTTTGGGGTATATTTTTTTCCTTTGCTTACATGATAAAAACTGAATGCCCCCTAATACGTCATGCAGTGGACGAAGATCCCGTCAGTAGCGCTTTGCAAACATTGCTAATAAATATCTATCAGATGAAATCCCTTCTATTTGTGTGTATAAAGAAACCTTACTTTTATCACTAATTGGAAAGAAGTTAGATGTTTTTTTTAAAAAACGGGATCGAGGGTTACAGGAAGGCATTTTGCTACAAAGGCGTAGCCAGTCGCCGGGCTTATTTCTTTTTTGCATTGTTTCAGTTGCCGATGTTTTGTCTGCTCGTACTGGCTTCATTTTATCTGAGCAGCATTTTTATGGTTAATTCAAACTTACAGATCATGCCAGGGACGGTAATACTGGCTGTCATCGGTTTTTTTATCGTCCTCGCTATTGGGATTTATACCTGGCTGGCCGGGCTTGCGTTCTGTGTCCGTCGACTGCATGACATTGGTTTGAGCGGATGGGTATTACTTATCCCAATTATTATTGCTTTTGCTATTGAGACTATCGGAGAAGGAGTAGGACCTATCGTTAACGGTGTTTTCCTCCTAGGGCTGATGCTGGCGAAGTCAAAAACAGATAATAATAAATACCAGTTTGATACAACTTCAAGGGCTAGAGATATTCCAAGTTGATACAATCATAAACTGCTTAATATATAGGCTATAAACTTGGCAAATCAGGTGCTGAACTACTAGGTGATAAGGTTGGGGGCTTATGATAAATAGTATCTTTAGTACCATTGAAGAACTCATTATGGCCGTACTTGCGACAATTGCTTTGCTATCGACATTACTTTGCTTTATCCAAAATCTGTCATCAAAAGAAACTTCCAAGAAACGTGTGCTTTATTTATGGCTAGATTCAATAAACTCCCTACTCAAGTATTGATCTATCGGGATGGCGGATTCCTTTTTCATAATAGCGTTGCTGGCAAGAGAAAGTGGGTTCTACACAAGAGATATGAACAAGGATGAGGTAAGATTCATCAAATCCCATCCTAAGGAGCAAACAAGATGGCTAAAACTGAAAGTGATTTTAGTCACAATGAGTTTTGCTTCATATGTTGCAGCCTTCGCTTTCTATTTGATGGTAATAAAAAAATGAATGTAGTAGCGCAATTATAAAAGGATCATGCAATGTCAATTAAGGGGGTAATTCGATGGGGTAGCATATTCATCATTATGTTCATATACATATGTGCTTTAGCGCTTATAATCATGGACTACGGCGTAACCTTAAAGTACGCAGACATAGATCAATATGAAAAAATTACAGCAATCAGATGCAATGCCATCGTTGAACAAGTATCTATAACTTTTGTTGAGATTACATATGTTGCATTTTTTGGGTATTTAATCTCCATCGCGTTAATTCTGCTTATTTTTAAAAAAGTACGTTAGATGTACAAAGACTACCAAGATTTCTGGCGGCCTTCACCTCTGTCACCCTAAGCCGTTTATCTTTTTCCGCTTTTAGAACACCTTAAAGTAGTATCAAACAGCAGCAAGAAAGTCACCTTCAACAAGGTGGCTAGGATAGAAACCCTCGAAACACCATGCCGCAGCAACAAAAAGAAAACCCGCCGTCATTTACCGAAAAGTCAGCAAACGAATCAAGCGGGTGCAAATGCATGAGAAACTCTATGTCGAAGTTATTCAACAAATGGATAATATCATTACACATTTAATTAACAATTTATCTTCATGATTTTGTGAGCAGGATCATCAAATTAAGCATTTGTGCCGTGCTAGAGCGGCTCTCTTTAGTCCGAATTAATATGTTCCTTACAGTAGCGGCGCTTATATGCCACCGGTGTGAGCCCAATCTGCTTACGAAAGATCTGCCTAAAATAGCCTACATCGTTAAACCCGCTACGTTCAGCCACTTCGGTTAATGAACACATATCATTTAACAGCAGCCTCTCTGCGCTGCTCACACGCTGCCGATGAATCGCCTCTGTTAAGGTCACACCAAACGTTTTACGAAATACTCGTCCCAAATAGTCAGGGTTACAAAACAGCTGCTCAGCTAATGATGCTGTGCTCATCGGTAAATGATACTGGGTTTTAATCAGCTGCCTAGCCTTATAGGCTAAGGCAACGCCTGAGTGGGTTATATTGGCATCATCCGGTAGCCCAGCCGATATTTGTTGTAGCATAAGCAATAATATAAGCGCTAATGCTGGGGATTGTTTTCTATTTTCTTGCTCACTAAGAAATTGGCGAAATAAAGAACTAATATATTGTGGTTCATGAGCCTTACAATGTTGAGGAATAGACAACAACGTCGCCGTTGAGCTATTACATCCATGTTTCATAGCCGTTTCGTTAATATCAAATGAATAGATATCAAAATGCAGCCAATAAAATTTTAGATCAAGCGGAAACGTCTCTAATCCGACATGGTGACACAGTGGTCTTAGCAGGAGAATTTCGCCAGCAGAAACATAAAAATCGGCATCGCCTTCACGAATGGCCAGCGTTCCACTCTCAACAAAAATCAACTCCCATGAGGAGAGTGTCCTTGCCGGATGAGCGCCCACGCCGCGTGAAATAAACAACCCACCGTTTTGTACCGTAAGTGGAAAATCAACAGTGACCTCAAGCATTGGCAGTTACCTGTGGATAAATTTGGCTTAGTCTAGCCTACAAAGACGCCACCCTCGTGTTTTAAAAATAGACTAACCGATCGCCTTCACACTTTTCTTATTAAGTCGGAATCGTCATCTTTTTATACTTTTCCCTCCCCTTGTTGCTCCCTATGCTCTGTGCCAGATTAATAACCGTCGACACCAGAAATAAACATAAAAAATAATGAACTCCCTAAAGTGAATAAATAAATTTATACCCAACATAATTCGAGTTGTATTGAGCAGCAAGTGAGCGCATCCCAATGAATCTTACTCAGGTAAGTCATTCAGGTGCACAAACACAGCGAACAAAAATGCAGCTTGAAGTATGGCGGGTATATTCACTTCGGCATGATTACGTCGCCAATATGCGAGGATTCAACATGACCGCTACGCCCATTAATCAAACTGATTTTGTCGCTAAAAATAATAAAGAATCACTGAGTATTCGGGAAAAAATTGGCTATGGCTTAGGCGATGCCGGCGGCACCGTCATTACCTGCCTCATCATGAATTTTCTCACCTTTTTTTATACCGATATTTTTGGCCTGACGCCGGCCTTGGTCGGCACGTTGTTCATTGCCCTACGCGTGATTGACGCCATCTCAGATCCGCTGATGGGGATTCTCGCCGATCGAACCCACAGCCGCTGGGGGCGTTTTCGTCCGTGGCAGCTGTGGATTGCTTTACCCATCGGCATCGTCGGCATACTGACCTTTACGGTGCCTGACGTCAGTATGAACATGAAAATACTGTGGGCGTTCATAACCTATTTTTTGCTCTCCATTAGCTACACCGCGATTAATGTGCCCTATTGTGCGCTGATAAACACCATGACGACCCGCCATAGCGAAGTCATTTCCTGCCAATCATGGCGCTTTGTGTTGTGTGGCGTCGCCGGTTTTCTGGTATCGGTTGGGTTACCTTGGCTGGTTAAGGTATTGGGGCAAGGCGATCAGGCGGCGGGTTATCAGTTAGGCGTCGGCGTACTGTGTGCCGTGGCCGTTGTCATGTTCCTATGCTGCTTCTTCTGGGTGAGAGAGCGGATCCCGCTGGCGTTGATGGGAAAATTTACCCTGCGCGAGCATCTGTCCGGGCTGCGCCGTAACGATCAAATGCTGCTGGTGCTCGTGATGTCATTCCTGCTGATCAACGTATTTAACCTACGTGGCGGCGGCTATATGTATTTCATCACTTACGTATTACAAGGCAGCACCGGATTTGCATCGCTCTTCTTCACCATGGTCACCGTTGCCTCCATACTTGGCGCGATTATTGTCAGCCCGCTGTCGCGCAAGTTTGACACCGTCCGCCTGTACTACGTCACCAATCTTATCCTCGCGCTACTGGCCGTTATTATGTGGTTTATCCCAACCGGCCCGCAATTTCAAACGCTGTGGCTCGCGGTGATCCTGGGGAACGGGATTATTCTCGGGTTCACCCTGCCGCTGCATTTCTCCATCATGGCTTTCGCCGACGACTACGGCGAATGGAAAAATGGGATCCGTTCTTCCGGCATGAACTTCGCTTTCAATCTGTTCTTTATCAAGCTTGCATGGGCATCCAGCGCCGGTGTTTTGAGCTTGGTATTCATCTGGGTTGCCTATCAACCGGGGATGGAGAATCAAACGCCTGCCTCGCTAAACGGCATGACTTCGCTCGAAACCTTGCTACCCGCTTTTTTCCATTTAGCGCTGGCTTTCGCTATTCGATTCTGCCGCCTGAATAACCCAATGATGAGCCGCATTGCTCACGATCTACACCTTCGCCATGCGGGTTAGACCTAATTTGCCATCTTTTTAGGAGCCGTAAATATGAGTTTTTTAGAAACCATTCAGTCCAACGCCACCGCGCCAAGTGTCTTAGTACAGGCTCAAGAACTGGATTTAAACCATGTGCACGTTAACGATCCATTTTTAGGCCAGTATCAACGGCTGGTTCGCGACGTGGTGATCCCTTACCAGTGGGATGCACTCAACGACCGTATCAGCGACGCAGAACCCAGCCACGCTATCGAAAATTTCCGCATCGCCGCTGGGCTAGAAAAAGGTGAGTTTTACGGCATGGTTTTTCAAGACAGCGACGTCGCCAAGTGGCTAGAGGCCGTTGCGTGGTCCTTGTGCCAAAAAGCCGACCGCGAATTAGAGCGCACCGCCGAGCATGTTATTGAACTGATTGAAGCAGCTCAGTGCGAGGATGGTTATCTCAATACTTACTTCACCGTGAAAGCGCCACAGGAGCGCTGGACGAACCTTGCCGAGTGCCATGAACTTTACTGCGCAGGGCATATGATTGAGGCCGGTGTGGCGTGGTTTCAGGCCACGGGCAAACGTCGCCTGCTTAACGTAGTTTGTCGACTAGCTGATCATATCGATAGCGTTTTCGGCCCCAATGAAAACCAACTGCATGGTTATCCTGGGCATCCTGAAATTGAGCTGGCCTTAATGCGTTTGTATGAAGTTACCGGCCATTCGCGTTACATGAAGCTCACTCAGTATTTTGTTGAGCAGCGAGGTGCTCAGCCACCACACCAGCCGCAACACTATTACGATCAAGAATATGAAAAACGTGGGAAAACCTCTTATTGGAATACCTACGGCCCCGCGTGGATGGTCAAAGACAAGGCCTATAGCCAAGCACACCAGCCGCTAGCGCTACAAGAAAGCGCCATTGGGCATGCGGTACGTTTTGTTTATTTATTGGCTGGCGTCGCGCATTTGGCCCGCTTAAATCACGACGAAGAAAAACGCCAAATTTGTTTACGCCTGTGGAACAACATGGTGCAACGCCAGCTGTACATTACCGGAGGCATTGGCTCGCAGAGCAGTGGTGAAGCCTTTAGTTCCGATTACGATTTGCCTAACGATACGGTATACGCCGAAAGCTGCGCGTCGATTGGTCTGATGATGTTTGCCAACCGCATGCTGCAAATGGAAGGCGATAGCCAATATGCCGATGTTATGGAACGCGCCCTTTACAATACGGTGCTCGGCGGTATGGCGCTCGATGGACGCCATTTTTTCTACGTCAATCCACTGGAAGTTCATCCGAAAAGCATTCCGTTTAACCACATCTACGATCACGTAAAACCGATCCGCCAGCGCTGGTTTGGCTGCGCCTGCTGCCCACCCAACATTGCGCGCATTTTAACCTCTATCGGCCATTACATTTACACCCAGCGCGACGATGCTTTGTATATCAATTTATATGTCGGCAATGAAACCACATTGGATAATGGGCTAAAAATATCGATAGCCGGCAACTATCCTTGGGATGAACATGTCAGCCTGAAAATCCGCACCACAAAGCCTGTTCGCCAAGCCTTAGCGTTACGGCTGCCTGAATGGTGCGCCTCTCCACTAGTTTTATTGAACGGTGCTCCCTGCGACGGAATGATTAAACGTGGTTATCTGCACATCTCGCGAGAATGGCAAAATAACGATCATATTGAGATGATCTTGCCGATGCCGGTACGCCGCGTATATGGCAATCCGCTCCTGCGCCACGTTGCGGGGAAAGTGGCGATCCAGCGCGGTCCGTTGGTTTACTGCTTAGAACAAGCCGACAACGGTGCTGAATTACATAATCTTTCCCTTCCCATCGATAGCACATTTACCCTGCTGGAAGGCCAAGGTATTTTCGCCCATAAAATGCTGATTCAGACGATGGGAACTCGCGTGGTGAGTGATAATGCCGCCCATCAGCCGCTGTATCGCTATGACTCTGCACCGGAGAAACAAGAACAGCAGAAGCTGACCTTTATCCCGTGGTTTAGCTGGGCTAATCGCGGTGAGGGGGAGATGAGGATATGGGTGGGGGAAAGATAGTTTATAGATGGTTAAGGGTTTTGACCGCTGATGCTGCTTATGTGCTTATGTGTTTATGTGTTTATGTGTTTATGTGTTTATGTGTTTATGTGCTTGCGGTGTAAGGTTTCGACCGCCTCTTAGCAACGGTATTCACATATAAATTAAGTCGAAGGCGTCCGATGAGAGCCCCGTTGCGCGGGGGCTCTCAACTCGCGCGCTTTTATCCGAGATGCCATCTCCGCTCCGGTTTGGTATCGCCCATCCCGGGCGCCCCAAACTCCACCGGTACATCCCTGTACCGGCGGCTCGTTCTACCAAAACCTAAACAGTTAAAAGAAAATAGAAAGATAGAAAGATAGAAAGATAGAAAGATAGAAAGATAGAAAATATCTTTGGTCTTTTTATCTTTGTTGCCTTTTTTTATGTTTAAAGAATGCATTTTAGAGCCGCCAGCAGGGATGCTGGTGGCAGGTTGAGGGCGCACAGGACGTGCGCTCCGAGACCGGTCGGACAAACGACTCGGTAAAAAGCGCGAGAGTCGAGAGGTTGCGCGCTGGCAACCTTTCGTCGGACGCCTACGCCAGCCGTCTCATAGAAACGCAAATGCTCACGGGCGGACGAAATCTTTCACCGCTCTCACATTAAAGATTCTATATACAAGGCGGCGTTGCTTGAGCCGCCTCACTCGAACGCCTACGCCAGCGGTTTCATGGAAACACATTTGCGCATGGGCGTTCGAAACCCTTCACTTCTCTCACATTAAAGATTCGGAATAGAAGTCGTACCACACCTTACCGTTAGTGCGCCTGTTCCTGCTGAGCAAACTTCAACTCAATCAGCGCAATCGCCTTTTGCACGCCGCGCTTGGTGACAGGGTCAATGCTGGCCTTGTCAAAATTAATGCTCTTCAGCTGGCTGGCCATTTTTTCGCGCACTTCGGTAGGCGCAATCACATCAATAACGTCTAAAATCTGCTTAATTACCAGCTGGCAGGCAACCAGATCGGACGCCAGTTCTTCACTCTCAGTCAGCATCTGAGACATACATTTTCCTTTTTAAATTCAAATTTGCTCGTGTGAAAATCAGCAGGAATTTTATTCCTGCGGGTTATTACATAAATGGCTTCGGATCGCCCGCGCCAACGCGCACCACTTCCGGCGAATCTTCGGTCAGATCAATCACCGTGGTTGGCTGCTGGCCTAAGAAACCACCGTGGATAACCAAGTCCACCACTTTACCCAATGAATCTTGGATCTCTTCCGGATCGGACTCCGCAAAATCATTGCCCGGCAGCATCAGCGTAGTCGACATTAACGGCTCGCCGAGCGCGGCCAACAGGTCCAGCGCAATCGGGTTAGACGGCACACGTAAGCCAATCGTCTTGCGCTTTTCGCTCATCAAGCGACGCGGCACTTCTTTCGTGGCCTTCAGAATAAAGGTGTAGTTGCCCGGCGTATTATTCTTGATGAGACGAAATGCGGTGTTATCGACAAACGCATAGGTCGAGATCTCAGACAGGTCGCGGCACACCAAGGTGAAATTATGGTTACTGTCTAACTGACGGATACGACAAATACGCTCCATCGCGTTTTTCTCACCCAGCATACAACCCAGCGCATAGCCGGAGTCCGTTGGATAGACGATAACGCCGCCCTTGCGCAGAACTTCCACACACTGACTAATCAGGCGCGGCTGAGGGTTATCCGGGTGAATATAAAAAAGCTGACTCATTGTAATTCCTCATTATTCAGGACGTTGTCGATAGCTCAGAACGATGAATTGTCTAAGTTACCAATCTCGCCATACAGGCTCAACGCCCGTCGGGAGCCACAATTTGCGGCCCAACTCAATCCACGCGCAGGGCTGATGAAAATCAGAGCCCTGCGAAGCTAATAGCGTAAACTGCAACGCGTAGGCAGCCAACTGCGAACGCTCATTCGGGGCTTGCTGGCACTGTGCGACTTCCATCGCATCGCCGCCCCAGCTTTTAAAATCAGCCAGCAGTCGTTTCAACCACTTATTGCTCAACTGATAGCGGCCCGGATGGGCCACCACGGCCAGTCCACCCGCATGGTGAATCGCAACGATGGCCTCTTCAATTGTACACCACTGAGGCGGAGCGTAACCGGTTTTACCGCGCGCCAGATAATGTTTAAAAACACCACCGACGTTGGTTGCATAGCCTTGCTCCACTAAATAGCGGGCAAAATGACCGCGCGTGATCTCAGCGCCATCGGCAATGCGCATAGCGCCCTCAAGCGCTCCGGGGATACGCGCTTTCTCAAGCCGCAGCGCGATCTCTTTCGCCCGCGCCTGACGGCGAGTCACCTGTTCGCTCAGCAGCGTTTGTAGCTCAGCGCTGTCAATATCGACGTTGAGCCCAACAATGTGGATTTCATGATTCTCCCACAGCGTTGAAATCTCCACGCCCGCAATCAGTTCAAGCTCAAGCCCTTGCTCAGCAATAGCTTGGCGCGCAGCAGGAATACCTGCCGTGGTGTCGTGATCGGTGATGGCCAACGTGGTCACCCCCATTTCTACAGCGCGAGACACCAACTCTGCGCTAGAGAGCAAACCATCAGATGCCGTCGTGTGGCTGTGCAGGTCAAACAGGGGTTGAGGTGACGGTGTCACATCTTCTGATTCAAGCAGTGTATCTTGCAAAATAGCCATCCTATTGCGGTATCTGGCGCTATCATACCTAGGATGCCTAGCCGAGCGCTAACCTATTCACCTAATTCCTAAATCATTCACTGACGCTACGCCCTTTTCTCGCATTTCACATGATTGAAATTTATTCATTTAAAAGGTGTTGACACATAACCATGAAACTAGTTTACTAGTACGCAGGTTCGGTGCTGCCCCATTCTTTTGTAGTACCAACAGCAAGTACCAGCAGAAAAGTACCGACAGAAAATTAAGGTGAATGAGATGCGTAAGATTTCTTTAAACAGTCAGTTTCTAAATCAGGTGCAGGCGTCCGCAATGACCCTTTCTGCACGTTGGTGGCGCGACTCATTCGGTTGGGCGGAGTAACTGTGTTACGGATATGAAATCCAGCACAATCCCGCCCGCACCCTGCGGGCTTTTTTATAGCCAAAATTCAGCAAAAAACGTTTTTAAACAACACTAGCGAACAAGCGGACATAATAATGAATTCGACAAAACCCACTTTGACCTTGTTAACGCAAACGGCGGCCTATCGTAACGATCCCACGGCGCTGTTTCACCTGCTGTGTGGCGCGCGCCCCGCTACGTTACTGTTAGAATCCGCCGAGATCGACAACAAACAAGATCTGAAAAGCCTTTTAGTTATCGATAGCGCCCTGCGTATCACCGCGATGGGCCGCAGCGTCACCCTTCAGGCGCTGACCGAAAACGGTCGTGGCCTGCTTCCGTTGTTAGACGCAGCATTGCCCGCAGACGTTGAGAACGAAATATCCCCAAACCAGCGCGTTCTGCATTTCCCTGCTATCGATACTTTGCAGGATGAAGATGCGCGTTTGAAATCACGCTCGGTGTTTGACGCACTGCGTACCCTGCTCACGCTGGTTATCGTGCCTGAACAGGAACGTGAGGCCATGTTTATCGGGGGGCTGTTCGCCTATGACTTGGTGGCGGGCTTTGAAAATCTCGCGGCGTTAAACAGCGATCAGCGCTGCCCAGATTTTTGCTTCTATCTGGCAGAAACCTTGTTGGTGCTCGATCACCAGCACCGCAGCGCTCGCCTGCAAGCCTCGGTATTTACCGAGAATGCCGCTGAGGCACAGCGTTTGCAGGCTCGTTTAGAGCAGCTAACCCAGCAAATGACGCAGGAGGCTGCGCCCATTACCCATCCTCGCATTGAAAATATGCAGCTGAGCTGCAATTTGAGCGACGACGCTTTTGGTGCCGTGGTCAGCCAAATGCAACAGGCCATCCGTATCGGCGAAATTTTCCAAGTGGTGCCTTCACGCCGTTTCAGCCTGCCGTGCCCTTCTCCACTGGCGGCATACCATACGCTGAAACACAGCAATCCAAGCCCGTATATGTTCTTCATGCAGGATAACGATTTCTCTCTGTTTGGCGCCTCGCCGGAAAGCGCGTTGAAATATGACGCAACCAACCGCCAGATTGAAATCTATCCGATTGCAGGCACTCGCCCACGCGGACGCCGCGCCGATGGCGAATTAGACCGCGATTTAGACAGCCGTATCGAGCTTGAAATGCGTACCGACCATAAAGAACTGGCGGAGCATTTGATGTTAGTCGATTTGGCACGCAACGATCTGGCGCGCATCTGTGAACCGGGCTCACGCTATGTTGCAGACCTGACCAAAGTCGACCGTTACTCGTTCGTCATGCACTTAGTTTCTCGCGTGGTGGGCACCTTGCGCCAAGATCTGGATGTGCTGCACGCCTATCAGGCCTGCATGAACATGGGCACCCTGAGCGGCGCACCAAAAATTCGCGCCATGCAATTAATTTCACAGGCGGAACAAACTCGCCGTGGCAGCTACGGTGGTGCGGTGGGCTATTTCACCGCACACGGTGATTTAGATACCTGCATCGTGATCCGCTCAGCCTACGTAGAAGACGGCATTGCCACCGTTCAAGCCGGTGCTGGTGTGGTTTTAGATTCTGTTCCACAGGCTGAAGCCGACGAAACCCGTAATAAAGCCCGTGCCGTGCTGCGAGCCATCGCCACCGCTCATCACGTGAAAGAGGTGTTCTAATGGCTGACATTCTTCTGCTCGACAATATCGACTCATTTACTTACAACTTGGTCGATCAGCTGCGCTCTAGCGGTCACCGCGTGGTGATTTACCGTAATCAAATTCCTGCCGATGTGATTATCAGCAAACTGGCTGAAATGGAGAATCCGGTCCTGATGCTCTCTCCAGGCCCAGGCACGCCGTCTGAGGCGGGATGTATGCCTGAGCTATTAACCAAGCTGCGCGGCAAATTGCCCATCATCGGTATTTGTCTGGGCCACCAAGCCATTGTGGAAACCTACGGCGGTCACGTGGGTCAAGCGGGTGAGATCCTGCATGGCAAAGCATCGCAGGTTGAACACGACGGCGAAGGCATGTTTGCCGGTTTGCCTTCTCCGCTGCCGGTTGCACGCTACCACTCACTGGTCGGCAGCCAGATCCCGCAAGGATTAACGGTCAATGCCACCTTTAACGGCATGGTGATGGCTGTTCGTCAGGATGAAGATCGCGTGTGTGGTTTCCAGTTCCACCCAGAATCCATTCTTACCACTCAAGGCGCTCGTTTGTTAGAGCAGACGTTGGCTTGGGCATTAGTCTAAATACGATAAATATAAACAAAATCAAAAGACTAACTTATAAAGAATTGACGGAGTAAACACCATGCAAGCCACATTGATCAAACCAACCATTTTTACGCATCAGCCTATTTTAGAAAAACTGTTCAAATCGCAGTCGATGACGCAAGAAGAAAGCCACCAGCTATTTGCCGCCATCGTGCGCGGTGAATTAGAAGACAGCCAGCTGGCAGCGGCGCTGATTAGCATGAAAATGCGCGGTGAACGTCCTGAAGAAATCGCGGGGGCCGCTAGCGCCCTATTGGCTGATGCTCAACCGTTCCCGCGCCCAGACTATGACTTTGCGGATATCGTAGGCACCGGCGGCGACGGCACCAACAGCATCAATATCTCTACCGCTAGCGCTTTTGTCGCGGCCAGCTGCGGCGCTAAAGTGGCTAAACACGGCAACCGCAGCGTTTCCAGCCGTTCAGGATCGTCTGATTTATTGCAAGCCTTCGGCATTCGCTTAGACATGAGCGCCGAAGATTCACGCCAAGCGTTGGATGATTTAAATGTCTGCTTCCTGTTTGCACCGCAGTATCACACTGGTTTTCGCCACGCGATGCCGGTTCGCCAACAGCTGAAAACCCGCACCATTTTTAACGTGCTCGGCCCACTGATTAACCCAGCGCGCCCGCCTAAGGCCCTGATCGGCGTTTACAGCCCTGAATTGGTATTGCCGATTGCTCAGGCGCTAAAAGTTCTGGGTTATAAGAATGCCGCCGTGGTTCACGGTGGCGGGATGGACGAAGTTGCCATTCACGCACCGACGCAGGTGGCTGAGTTAAACAACGGTGAAATCGAAAGCTATCAGCTTTCTCCGCAAGATTTTGGCTTACCGAGCTATTCGCTGAATGCGTTACAAGGTGGAACCCCAGAAGAAAACCGTGACATTCTGGCGCGCTTATTACAAGGTAAAGGTGATGCAGCGCACGCTGCGGCAGTCGCCGCTAACGTTGCTTTGCTGCTGAAATTGTTCGGTCAGGATAATCTGCGCCACAACGCGCAACTGGCACTGGAAACCATCCAAAGCGGAACAGCATTTGAGCGAGTGACCGCATTGGCAGCACGAGGCTGAGTATGTTGCAAGGTAATCTTTCCCCACAGAAGCAAGAAACCGTATTAAATCGCATCGTTCGCGATAAAGCCGTCTGGGTTGAAGCACGTCAATCCCAGCAGCCTCTGGAGAGTTTCCGCGGGAGCATTGGGCCGTCATCGCGTTCGTTTTACGACGCGCTAGCAGGCAACCGAACCGCGTTCATTCTGGAATGCAAAAAAGCCTCGCCGTCAAAAGGCGTGATCCGTGAAAACTTTAATCCGGTTGAAATCGCCACCTTATACCGTGACTTTGCTTCGGCAATCTCGGTGCTAACTGACGAAAAGTATTTTCAGGGCGACTTCGACTACCTGCGTCAGGTCAGCGCCACCGTTCATCAACCGGTATTGTGTAAAGACTTTGTGATTTCCGAGTATCAAATCTATCTGGCCCGCCATTACCAGGCCGATGCGATTTTACTCATGCTCTCGGTATTAGACGATGAGCAGTATCAACATCTGGCCGCCGTGGCTCACAGCTTAAACATGGGCGTATTAACAGAAGCCAGCAATGAAGAAGAGCTGGATCGCGCTATCGCCTTGAAGGCCAAAGTCGTCGGTATCAATAACCGCGACCTACGCGATCTGTCAATTGATTTAAACCGCACGCGCCAAATGGCACCGCGTCTGCCGCAGGGTGTTACCGTGATTAGCGAATCAGGCATCCATACCTACAGCCAGATCCGCGAACTCAGCCACTTTGCCAACGGATTCTTGATTGGCAGCGCGTTGATGTCTGAGCCTGATTTAAGTTTGGCGTTACGCCGCGTGCTGCTGGGTGATAACAAAGTCTGCGGCCTCACTCGCGCCGAAGATGCCGCCACTGCCTACAACGCCGGAGCCGTATACGGCGGTTTGATTTTCGTTGGCAGCTCGCCGCGCTACGTTGACATCACTCAGGCACGTGAAGTGATTGCCGCTGCGCCATTGAAATACGTTGGCGTGTTCCGCAACGCCAAACTGGAAACGGTGCGTCTCACCGTAGAGCGTCTCGCGCTGCATGCCGTTCAGCTTCACGGGGATGAATCACAGGAGTATATCCGCGAGCTTCGTCAGCTGTTGCCGGTTAACTGCCAGATTTGGAAGGCCATCAGCATCAGCGACCACATTCCTGCGCGTAATTTGCTGCATGTCGATCGCTATGTCTTCGATAACGGCAACGGCGGCACCGGCGAACCGTTTGATTGGAACCTGTTAGCCGGGAAAACGCTGGATAACGTCATGCTCGCAGGGGGTCTTAACGCCAGCAACTGCGTTCTTGCCGCGAAGCTCGGCAGTGCGGGACTTGATTTCAACTCTGGCGTAGAAACTGCACCCGGCATTAAAGATCAGCAAAAACTAGAAGCCGTATTTCAAACGCTGCGCGCTTATTAATTAAATCAATAATTAGGTTGGGACATACCATGACATTACTAAACCCCTATTTTGGCGAATTTGGCGGGATGTACGTTCCCCAGATCTTGATGCCAGCACTGAAGCAATTGGAAGAAGCCTTTGTCAGTGCTCAGAAAGATCCTGAGTTCCAAGCACAGTTCATCGATTTATTGAAAAACTATGCAGGTCGCCCTACTGCATTAACGCTGTGTCGTAACTTAACCAAAGGTACTAAAACCAAGCTATACCTGAAACGTGAAGACCTGCTGCACGGCGGCGCACATAAAACTAACCAAGTGCTGGGCCAAGCACTGTTGGCTAAGCGCATGGGTAAAACAGAAATTATCGCCGAGACAGGTGCTGGGCAACACGGCGTGGCTTCTGCGCTGGCCTGTGCCCTGCTCGGCCTAAAATGCCGCGTATACATGGGCGCTAAAGATATTGAGCGTCAATCGCCAAACGTCTTCCGTATGCGTTTAATGGGCGCTGAGGTTATCTCGGTGACCAGCGGTTCCGCTACGCTGAAAGACGCCTGCAACGAGGCGCTGCGCGATTGGTCTGGTTCGTACGACAAAGCGCACTACATGCTCGGCACGGCGGCTGGCCCACACCCATATCCAACCATCGTGCGCGAATTCCAGCGCATGATTGGGGAAGAAACCAAGGCGCAGATTTTAGGCTTTGAAGACCGTTTGCCTGATGCGGTTCTCGCCTGTGTCGGCGGCGGTTCGAACGCTATCGGCATGTTTGCAGATTTTATCGTCGAAGAATCAGTGCGTTTGATCGGCGTTGAGCCCGGTGGATTAGGCATTGAAACCGGACAGCACGGCGCACCGCTCAAGCATGGCAAAGTCGGGATCTACTTTGGTATGAAGTCACCGATGATGCAGACCGAAGAAGGCCAAATCGAAGAGTCTTACTCCATCTCTGCGGGCTTAGACTTCCCTTCTGTCGGCCCACAGCATGCTTATCTGAACAGCATTGGGCGCGCTGATTACGTGTCCATTACCGATGATGAGGCTCTGGATGCCTTCAAACGCTTGTCGCGTGAAGAAGGTATCATTCCGGCGCTGGAGTCTTCACACGCCTTGGCGCACGCATTAAAAATGATTGAGCAGGATCCAGATAAAGAACAACTGCTGGTGGTGAACCTTTCAGGCCGCGGCGATAAAGACATTTTTACCGTTAACGATATTTTGACTGCGCGGGGAGAAATCTAATGGAACGCTATCAACAACTGTTCGCTGAACTAAAGACCCGCAATGAAGGTGCTTTCGTTCCTTTCGTTACCCTTGGCGATCCCACTCCCGCGCTCTCTCTGGAGATCGTAAACACCTTAATCGACGCCGGTGCCGATGCGTTAGAACTGGGCATACCATTCTCCGATCCGCTGGCAGACGGCCCAACCATTCAGGACGCAACGCTACGTGCTTTTGCCGCTGGCGTGACGCCGACGCTCTGCTTTGAGCTGTTGGCTGAAATTCGTAAAAAACACCCGCAGATCCCAATTGGCTTACTGATGTATGCCAACTTGGTATTCCATAACGGAATTGACGAGTTTTATCAGCGCTGTGCCGAAGTGGGCGTTGATTCCGTACTGGTTGCCGACGTACCGATCGAAGAATCCATGCCGTTCCGTCAGGCCGCGTTACGCCACGGCATTGCCCCTATCTTTATCTGCCCACCGAACGCCGATGATGATTTGCTGCAAGGCATTTCCGCGCAGGGACAAGGCTACACATACCTGCTTTCTCGCGCCGGCGTTACTGGGGCAGAAACCAGGGCTCAACTGCCGCTGCATCATTTAGTGGCGCGTTTAGATGAGCTGAAGGCGCCTCCTGCGCTGCAAGGTTTTGGCATATCTGAACCTTCGCAGGTGAAAGAGGCTCTCGATGCCGGTGCCGCGGGGGCGATTTCTGGCTCCGCCATTGTTAAAATCATTGAGAAGAATCAGCACCAGCCCGATGTGATGCTGAAAAAATTACATGATTTCGTCAGTGGAATGAAAGCCGCGACTCGGCGTTAAGATAGCCGTATATAAACGCCGTATATAAACATAGCCTCAACAACCGTGCCGTATTCGTACCGCACGGTTTTTTTGTATTAGTAACGCTTACATATTGATAAGCCTGTTTTTTAAAAATGGATTATAGTAATTACGGATGACATGACGGCTAATCATTGGATTAGGTATTAAATCGGTCATTCTCACTATAAACAGCAAGGAGAGACATTGATGAAATGGGTTAAAGCGATTACCACTTTTTGCGCAGCGGCGATTTTTTCCGTTGCGTTGGCTGGCTGTGCGCCAACGGCCAAACAGGAAGGCACCGGCGGTTATATTGATGATACCGTTATTACAACTAAGGTGAAGTCTGCGCTATTGGCGGAGAAATCTCTCAAATCAACCGAAATCAGCGTTGAAACCTTCAAAGGCCGCGTTCAGCTGAGCGGTTTCGTTTCTTCTTCTGCTGACGCCAACCGTGCGGTTTCTGTCGCCAAAACGGTGAAAGGCGTTCGCGTTGTTGAAAACGATATGCGGGTTAAGTAACCGTTTTCGCGATCAAAAAAGGCGCTTAACGCGCCTTTTTATTGTCTGTAACTTTTGTCTGCTATCTGCGTCTGTAAAACTGACCGTTTTATTGACCCTGCTATACCCGTGATACTTCAAGCTGCCTACCCGTTGATTGCCCCCGTTCAAGTCGCTTGAAATATCTTGGGTATATACGCTTCTCGTTAGAAGCGATAGCCAACGGCAAACATAAATACAAATGGGTCGATGTGTGTATCGATGCTTTGCTTTTGGTTATTTCCATCTCTGAATTTGATGGTTGTATCAATATCCATGTACCACAGTGATGCGTTTATCATCCAGTCTTTATCAACCAAATAGTCCAAGCCCACCTGACCTGCTGCGCCCCAGGAATTATCCACGCTCAGATCGTGTAAACCTAAACTTTTGCCCGTGTTATTAAACTTCGCATCGTAGAAATTGGTGTAGTTAATACCTACACCGACATAAGGACGCAGCTTGTCTTCGGCCTTACCGAAATACCACTGAGCCATCAACGTCGGTGGCAATTGACGCGTCGACGCGATGTCACCCGTCGCCTGCAATCCCACCTTATGCTGGAACGGCGTTGCGCCCAGCAATTCAACACCAATGTTATCCGTGATTAAGTAGCTAAACGTTAATCCTAACTGGGTATCGTTATCGATCTTAAATCCGCCCAGTCCCATCACGTTATCACTGCTTTCCGTTGGACGTACCGTCGCGGTACCGGCACGAACAATAATATCACCCGCCTGATGAGCCATAGCGAAAGATGGTGCCAGCGTTGCTGCCACACATAGCGCAAGTGTAATTTTTTTCATCATCCCTTCCCTTTATATGGTTATCACTGCGTGCGGAAATATAACCAAAAAGGATGATGCGTGATCTAACACAGATCACATCAACGACATTGTTTTTCACAAAATGACATATATTAAACATGCATTAATTATATGATTTTACGTAAATTGATATGGATCAATTTTAACGAGTTATAAACATATCTCACGCATCTCAGCTAAGTTGATTGACGTAAAATTAACCTCGGGGTAGTTTTTCTGTTCCGATTGTTTTGGTTCGAAACCATAAGGAGTGGTGGGAAATCAAGATGAGTGACATGCCAACAATTCCAGCGATCTCACAGCATAATCCCTGCATCTCATGTGGTGCATGCTGCGGTTATTTCCGAGTGTCATTTTATTGGGCCGAAGCGGATGATGCCGGAGGCCTTGTACCGGCTTCGCTGACCGAACAGGTCAGCCCTTATATGCGCTGTATGCAGGGCACCAATACTAAAAAACCGCGCTGTGTGAACTTGCGCGGTGAAATTGGCCAACACGTCACGTGTTCTATGTATGAGAGCCGGCCCTCACCCTGCCGAGAATTTTCTCAATCCTAGGAGTTTGGAGAACGTAACGAAGCCTGCGAACGCGCCCGCGCCGCCTATGGGCTTGCCCCTCTGCCCTCAGCAAAC
This sequence comes from Hafnia alvei, assembly GCF_900095695.1. Taxonomy (GTDB): domain Bacteria; phylum Pseudomonadota; class Gammaproteobacteria; order Enterobacterales; family Enterobacteriaceae; genus Hafnia; species Hafnia alvei_B. The sequence goes on from NZ_FMIQ01000082.1 coordinate 24,986, forward strand.
GCCGAAGAAATCGCCAGTAAAATAGCGACGGGGTGCCACTTCCCCGGTTAACAGGGTACAATCGGCGCACATTGATTATTCTAAATCCCCTAATAATCTAAGACGGCTCCGATCCTGTAGCCGTTTTCTGTGAATTAGGGCGTCGTTGCAAATGCCAAGGAGCGCCTGCATGCCAATCACGGCCCGTACATTGTACCGTGACAGTTTTAACTTTTTCCGTCATCAGATAAGCACGCTGTGCCTGTTAGCGCTATTAACCGCATTTATTTCAGTGATCCTGAATCAGGCATTCACGCCGGGCGCAGACGATCTGAGTATTTTAGCCGGTGCCGACGGCACGCTAACGTCAGGTATGGGACTGCAAGAAATGGTGCAGCAGATGACACCAGAGCAACAAATGGTGCTGCTGAAAGTATCCGCTGCGGCCAGTTTCTCCGCGCTAATTGGTAATGTGCTGCTGCTTGGCGGCATGTTGGCGTTAATTCCATTGGTCTCCCAAGGACAGCGCCTTAGCGCACTGCGTGCGATTGGTACCTCTGCACCGATGCTGCCACGTCTGTTACTGTTAATGTTCCTGTGTACGCTAATGGTTCAGCTTGGTATTACCGCCTTTATCGTGCCGGGTATCGTATTGGCCGTTGGGCTGGCGTTAGCGCCGATGATTATGTCCGAAGAAAAAGTCGGCGTAATCAGAGCGATTCGCAGTAGCTTCCGCTTATCGTTCGCCAATGTGCGTTTAATTAGCCCAGCCATCATGCTATGGCTGGCGGCAAAACTGGCGCTGCTACTGCTGGTTGGCGTGCTCTCTGCGCTGCACCCAACCGTGGGTATGGTGATTATGGGTGCGCTGAGCAATCTGGTTTCCGCCATGCTGATTATCTATCTGTCTCGTCTTTATATGCTGGTGAGACAACCCGCTTAATCAATAACTGCTTAATCAATAACTGCTTAATCAATAACTGATAGCAAAATGGGAGCCACTGGCTCCCATTTTTTATGATGATGGTTTAGGGTTCTATTGGCGGTTGATATGGCATGCTCTTATCTTCAAGCGCCAGCACCTTAGTTTCGCTTGGCGGCGATGGTTCGCAGTTAACGCATTCGCTACTCTGAATAAACTTCAGCGCTAAATAGAGATCGGAAACAAACAACAGCCCTTTCTCTTCGCCCTTCGCTCGGTTTGCGCTGAACCAGCGTTTAAGATCGGTTCTTCTACCCGCTAAGACTAATTTGACGTTGCGCTGTTTTAAATCTCGTTTCAGTTCATCGATAGCTGAAATCACGCTGATATCGGGATAGGTAAAGCTAGCGACCGCATCAATTACCACCCAGCGCGGCTGGAAAGGCATGCCGTCAACCAAATTGAGGACTCGCCTTTTAAAATAGCTGACGTTGAAATAGGTTAGCGGCGAGTTAAAACGGTACATCAGCACGCCTTCGACGGCTTTAACCTGAGCCCCGTTGCCTAACGAATGGATCATGCCCTCTTCGTTCACGCCCAGTAGCTGTTCGGTTGGGCGAAACACGGTACGTAAAAACTGCAGCAGACCGAGTAAAACCGCCAGACCGATCCCCGGCATAACGCCGACTAACATCACGCTAGCAAAGGTAAACAGCGCCAAACGAAACGCCGGTGGATTGCGGCGACGCAGTTGAATAATCGTGCGGAAGTCCAGCAACGACCACGACGCATAAACTAACACCACGCCAAGAGCAGAAACTGGAATGTATTGCAGCGGAGAGGTAAAGAATAAAACTACCACGCCGATAACAATCGCCGCCACGATGGACACCAGCTGGCTTTTGCCACCGTTGGCATCGTTCACCGCCGTACGCGAGCTGGTGCCACTGATAGCAAAACCCTGAGACAAACCCGAGACTATGTTAGCTACGCCAAGCGCGCGGAACTCGGCATCGGCGTTAACCTCATAATTGTTTTTAGCGGCAAAGCTGCGCGCGGTCAGCATCAAACTCACAAAGCTAATCAGCGCTAGGTTAAGTGAAGGGATCACCAAGTCACGCAGCAAACCGGGTTGGAAGCTTGGCCATTGCACAATCGGCAAGCCGTCGCTGAATCCGCCAATCGTACGTATGCCGTGACGCGGTAATTCAAAGAGCCAAACCAGCAACATTGCGAGGCACATAGCGATGAGCGGCCCTGGCCAACTGGGGCGTAGTCGCCTCACGCCGATCAACACCGCCAACGTGAGCAGTGACAACAGCATGGTCGGCCAATGGCTTCCCAGCAAATCATACGGCAGCGAAAGCAAGCGTTCGATAAGCTCACGCGCTTTAGTTTGGAAGCCAAAAATTTTGCCTAACTGATCGACGATAATCGTTATTGTCAGACCGTTTAATAACCCGGTGAGAATGGGCCGCGACAGTAAATCAGCCAGCGCGCCAAGACGAAAACGGCTGGCGATCAAGCACCAACCGCCGGTCATCAGCGTCATCATGATGCACAGCTGCCATTGAAGCTCAGAGTTACCGGCGGCGAGCGGCGTCACAACCGCCGCGATCACCGCACAGGTAGCCGTATCCGGCCCCACGATGACCTGACGCGAGGAACCGAAAAGCGCATAGGCAATCATGGGGAACACGCAGGAATAGAGCCCAACGATAGCCCCAACGCCTGCTAAATCGGCGTAGGCAATCGCCACCGGCAAAGCCACGGCGGCAACCGAAAGCCCGGCACGAATATCACTTGTCAGCCACTCCCGCTGATAACCCATCAAGAGGGCTAAACCCGGCATCCAGCCGTTAATAAATTTCCATTTCATGTCGCTTACCTTCTTTACACGCCTGCTACATCATGCGTGTAAGCAACAAACTTATCAAGGTGATAGCAAGCATTATGCCATCTTGTAAGTATTTGCAAAAATAGCCGTCGTTGCATCCCACTCGGCGGCATTATGCGCGATAATGAAGGCAGGTACGCGTTAGGGTTTTAATGCCTCACCGCACTGAATCGGGTATAGTCGCTCGGTTAACTGATTTATGGACAGGTATATGAAGCAGCTTTTAGATTTTCTGCCCCTAGTAGTATTTTTTGTCTGTTACAAGCTTTATGACATTTACGTGGCCTCTGGCGCGTTGATCGCAGCCACTGCGGTAGCGCTAATCGTGACCTGGCTTAAATATCGTAAAGTAGAAAAAATGACGCTTATCACCTTCGTGATGGTCGCTATTTTCGGTACGCTGACGTTGGTATTCCATAACGATTTGTTTATCAAATGGAAAGTGACCGTTATCTATGCACTGTTCTCCATCGCGCTGCTGGTAAGCCAAATCGTACTGAAAAAACCGTTGATCCAACGCATGCTTGGCAAAGAAATTTCGCTGCCCGATATCGTGTGGTCACGTCTGAACGCGGCGTGGGCGCTGTTCTTTATGGCCTGTGGTATCGCTAACCTGTATGTGGCGTTCTGGATGCCGCAAAGCGTTTGGGTTGATTTTAAAGTCTTCGGACTCACAGCACTGACGCTGGTCTTCACGTTATTAAGCGGCGTATATATCTACCGTCATATGACTGAAGAACAAAAGCTCGGCAAATAAGGTTTTTCCTGAACGCAATCGGCTTCAGGGAAGTGGTAACTGAAAAGAATAAGACTGACATTTATGAACGAAAAACATCGTTTCCCTGAGGGAGAGCTTGTCCTTCGTACTTTGGCAATGCCAGCCGACACTAACGCCAATGGTGATATTTTCGGTGGCTGGATTATGTCGCAGATGGACATCGGCGGCGCAATTCTGGCAAAAGAAGTGGCTGAAGGACGTGTTGTTACCGTGGCGGTTAACGGTATCACCTTTTTAAAACCGGTCGCCGTGGGCGATGTGGTGTGTTGTTATGCACGCTGTATCCGCACCGGCCGCAGTTCCATTACTGTCAATATCGAGGTGTGGGTGAAAAAGGTGTCCTCTGACCCTATTGGACAACGTTACTGCGTCACTGAAGCCGTCTTTACCTACGTTGCAGTTGATGATGACAACAAGTCACGCACCTTGCCTGCGGGCAAAGAGAACTTCCGCGTTGGCTTCGACGATTAAGATCTTCGCGGCGATTTAAGCCTACAAAAAAGCCAGCCACACTGTGACTGGCTTTTTTATTGACCCTGAATCGATTATTGGATTTCAGTTTCACCCGACATGCGGAAGATAATCGTCTTAGTCAGTCCCTTCCCTTCACGACCCGTCGCAAAACGCCATTTCTTCAGCGCCTGTTTCACATCACGTTCAAACAAGTTGCGTGGCTCTGCGGAGATGATCTCCACGTTTGTCGTCCGCCCGTTACTATCAACGTCATAACGAACAACAACCTTACCTTCTAGTTTCAACGCAACGGCACGCGCTGGGTATATTGGCCTGACAATGCTTAGCGCCTGTGGGCCACTAGGTACTGCGGCAACCGCGGGTGCACTGGCGGTGTTGTTGCTCGCTTTCGTCGTTGATGTGCTGCTGTGCGTCGACGTGCTAGAGGCCGACGTTTCAGGCGACGTCACCGTGCGGGTTGGCGTCTCTTCACGCGGCTTTTCTTCAACCACTTTTTTCGGCTGAGGTTTAACGACCTCTTTCTTCACCGGTTTTGGTTTTGGCTTAATGACAGGTTTAGGCTCGGGCTTTGGTTCCGGCTTTGGCTCAGGCTCGGGTTTAGGCTCTGGCTTCGGCTCTTCTTTTGGCGGTGGCGGCGGAGCAGCCTCCGGTTTGGCATCAGGCTGAGGGATCGCGACAGGCGCCGGAGCGGCAAACATCGCAGGGTTAACCATTACCACATTGATCGGTTCCGGCTCCTCAGCGGGCATATGCAGCATTTCCTGCGCAGAGGCATACAGCAAACCAGCGATTAGCGTTGAATGCAACCCGATGGACAGCGTCGTTGGCCATGAAAGACGACGTGTCAGGAAAAACTTCTTCAGTGGTGATGTTTTCAGCGACAAAGTGTTAGCAACCTGGTTTGACGGATTGATTTAACCCAAATGTTCTTTACTCAATAAGCCGCAAGTTTAAATGCAAATAGCAATCATGTGCAATGTGCAAAGGCGCCCAGAGCGAAAGAAAACACCCAATTGGCGGATAAAACATCAACCGCACAAACTCCTTAACAGCAGGATAACAGCCTTATTGCACGCTACGCCCAGATGCCGTAACGTGATGTTGTTTGTATCACACTCTTTATACCAACAATCAGGATAGCCTCATGTTATATCTCATTTTCTCTCAGGATGTTCCCGACGCACTGGATAAGCGAATGACCGCACGCCCTGATCATTTGGCTCGCTTGCAGGTCTTACGTGATGAAGGACGTCTGCTGACCGCCGGTCCACTTCCTGCCATTGACTCTAACGACCCTGGTGCTGCCGGTTTCTTAGGTTCAGCCATCATTGCCGAATTTGAATCGTTAGAGCATGCCAAAGAATGGGCCGATGCTGACCCGTACGTCGCCGCTGGCGTGTATCAGGCGGTTACCGTGGTTCCATATAAGAAAGTATTTTAAAACAGAACGTTATTGCCAAATTCTGGATATAAAAAAGGCCTGCTTGCGCAGGCCTTCCTTAATTCAGAGAAGTGCATTTAGCGGGGCTACATGGAGATTCCATTGATAATGCTAAATGCGCTTTTCTGTCACAATCAAGTGATGCTGCGCAGTCTACCCTTAAACCTCGAGCCCCGCAACATCCTGATAATTAGTACTTATGAGTTATACAAATCGCTGATTCAAAAATGATGATTAAACCGTCAAAACGCTGAAAAAACGGGGTCTAATCGATGATAAAAGCAGCGTTTATCACTAGGATTTATCTATTTGTTTACAGCCTATTGCAGCTATTGATAAAAATGCCCGCCGGAGCCTAGACCTCAAACCACAACTCTGGCAGGATAGAACTCAAGGAAACACGGATAACTTATTGTTTATATAAGCCTGTTTTTTAGGTTGGATGATCCGGCGCGATGCTGGCAACCTTCTCCACCGCGCTAAGAGTCAAAAAATCGATATCGATTTATTACGGATGTTTCACTTTCACCGAATAATGAGGAATTCACGATTATGGCGACAACGAAAAAAGCGACAAAATCCCACATTGGTCTCGATACCAAACAATCTGCCAAACTGGCAGAAGACCTCAATAGCCTGCTCGGTAACTATCAAATTTTGTACATGAACGTACGCGGCTATCATTGGAATATCACCGGACCACAGTTCTTTGAACTGCACGTGAAATTTGAAGAAACCTACAACGATCTGCTGCTGAAGGTCGATGAGATTGCCGAACGTATCCTGACGCTGGGTTATCAACCGCGTCACGCGTTCAGTGAATATCTGAAAACAGCGGATATTAAAGAAGATACCAATGTGACCGACGATAAAGGTACGTTGAAAGGTCTACTGTCAGGTTATTCAATTCTGCTGACGCAGCAGCGTGAAATTCTGGCGTTGGCAAGCGAAGCCGGTGACGAAGGGACGTCTTCTTTGATGAGCGATTACATCAAAGAGCAGGAAAAACAGGTTTGGATGTTAAACGCCTATCTGGGCAAATAATCCCGCGTTAAGTTTTGCTCCAGCCCCGCAATGCGGGGCTGAATTTTTTCTACCACTCATAAGCCACAGAATACAGCAATGAACGATGATGCTGAATTTTGTGTAAGCGGCGAACACTATAGATGTGTCGGTTTCTGCGGGATTGGCCTTCTAACCAGCAACTGCGTCGACGGTGTACCTGACGCAACATACGCCAGCGCCCTACTTCATTTCTACTACGTCGCATGACAAACGTCTCTCTGGGTAAGTGCGCGGGCATTATAAACCTATAGTGATATTTGTCACACAATCGATTTGCTTTCTTCGTTTTAACCCGTCAGCACATGACAGACAAAAATTTGTCTCAATGTTACAACCTGTAAATTAATACGAAATTTAAATCGATGACTTTTATCCGCGAAAAGGTTTTACCTTTCAACAACAGTGCGTAAACTCAATAGAGATAACGCTTTTTTGCGAAAGGACAACTCGCCTTTATGACAACGTTTTATACCGTAATTAGCTGGCTTACGATTTTTGGCTACTGGTTACTCATTGCCAGCGTGACACTTCGCATTTTGATGAAGCGCCGTGCGGTTCCCTCCGCCATGGCTTGGTTGCTCATCATCTATATTCTGCCACTGGTGGGGATCATCGCTTACCTGTCATTCGGAGAACTTCACTTAGGGAAAAGACGTGCCGAACGTGCTAAAGCGATGTGGCCCTCTACGGCGCATTGGCTTGCCGACCTTAAAAGTTGTAAATCCATTTTTGCGACAGGCAACAGTGAAGTCGCCGCGCCGCTGTTTCAGCTGTGTGAGCGCCGTCAGGGAATTGCCGGCGTTAAGGGCAACCAGCTACAGTTACTGACCACCAGCGACGATACGCTCAAGGCCTTAATTCGTGATATCGAGCTGGCGCGCAGCAATATTGAGATGGTGTTTTATATTTGGCAACCCGGTGGATTAGCCGATCAGGTTGCCGAGTCGTTGATGGCAGCGGCGAGACGCGGCGTACATTGCCGATTGCTGCTCGACTCCGCTGGCAGTGTGACCTTCTTCCGCAGCCCTTATCCTGCCATGATGCGTAATGCAGGCGTTGAAGTTGTCGAAGCGCTGAAAGTTAATCTTATGCGCGTTTTCTTGCGACGCATGGATTTACGCCAGCACCGGAAAGTGGTTTTGATTGATAATTTTATCGCTTATACCGGCAGCATGAACTTGGTTGACCCGCGTTTCTTTAAACAAGATGCCGGCGTTGGGCAATGGATTGACGTAATGGCGAGAATGGAAGGCCCGGTAGCCACTACCATGGGCATCATTTTCTCCTGTGATTGGGAGATTGAAACCGGCAAACGTATTTTGCCACCGGAGCCTGAATATCATTCTCTGCCGTTCGAAGAGGAATCAGGACATACCATTCAGGTTATTGCTTCCGGTCCGGGTTTCCCTGATGAACTGATCCATCAAGCGCTGCTGACCTCGGTCTATTCCGCCCGTGAACAACTCATCATGACCACGCCTTATTTCGTGCCGAGCGATGATTTGCTGCATGCGATTTGCACCGCGGCACAGCGTGGCGTTGATGTCTCTATCATCGTACCAAAGAAAAACGACTCTATGATGGTAGGCTGGGCCAGCCGCTCATTCTTCACAGAACTGCTGGAGGCGGGCGTTAAAATTTACCAGTTTGAAGGTGGTCTGCTGCACACCAAGAGCGTATTGGTAGATGGCCAGCTTAGTCTGGTTGGCACGGTCAATCTGGATATGCGTAGCCTGTGGCTGAATTTTGAAATCACCTTAGTGATTGACGACGATGGCTTTGGCGCTGACTTAGCCTGTGTACAAGACGATTATATTGCCCGTTCTACTCTGCTTGACCACGCTGGCTGGCTAAAACGCCCGCTGTGGCAGCGCGTGGTTGAACGACTGTTTTACTTTTTCAGCCCATTGCTGTAAATAGCTTGGCTAATTGATGATGAGACAGTACAGGACACTCTTATGATGGATTTAGACAACCGACTCACCGAAGATGAAGCCTTAGATCAGGCCTACGATATTTTTCTTGAACTGGCCGTCGACAACCTCGACCCTGCTGACGTTATTCTGTTTAACCTGCAGTTTGAAGAGCGCGGCGCGGCTGAATTATTTGATCCTGCCGAAGATTGGAAAGATCACGTTGATTTCGACTTGAACCCTGATTTCTTCGTGGAAGTAGTGATTGGTCTAACCGATGGCGAATCAGAAGACATCACCGACGTGTTTGCTCGCGTACTAATTTGCCGCGAGAAAGATCACAAACTTTGCCATATTTTGTGGAAAGAGTAAGTTTCCACTGCACCACGCCAGTTAAAACGCACAGCTGAAGCTGTGCGTTTTTGTTTTAATCATGAGGCTGCTTGCTAAGCCGTTTACTGCAAAACTTGCAATACACCGCATCGTCGTCATGGCCCGACTTATGGCAGTGTTCACAATGACGTACGGTACGTCGACGCTGCAATACTTCGGTCATATGGGCCGTTAACACCCCGGTGGGGATAGCGATAATAGAGTAGCCGATCAAGATTAATACCGAAGCCAGAATGCGCCCCGCCGGCGTATGAGGGGTTATGTCGCCATAGCCAACCGTCGTCATGGTCACCACGGCCCAATAAACTGATACAGGAAGACTGGTAAAACCGTGCTCGGGGCCTTCGATCACATACATCACCCCACCAAATAAACACAACAGGATCATCACAAAGGTAAAAAACACCAATAGTTTTTTGCGTACGCCAACGATGCTGTCCCACAACAACGTCGCGGAGCCCATATAACGCAGCATTTTAAAGATGCGCAACACCCTTAAAACACGCATTAGGCGCAGCAACGTGACATATTCAACGGCCATGTGTGGGAAAAGAAGTAAACAATAGAGCGGCAGCGTAGTCAGCAGATCGACAATGCCCAAAAAACTCGACGCATATTTTTTAGACTTGGGCGTAGTCAGCAAACGAAGCAGATATTCAGCGGTAAATACCACCGTAAAAAACACTTCTAACTTTAGGCCTAAATCCTCACGCGCCACCAGCACACGCAAGGGTTTTGGATCGCCTGATTCCATAAACACCAGCACGACGCTGGCGACAGCCATGGTGATCCAAAAGAACTCCATTTTGCGCCCAAAGGCGGTGTGGGTATCGAATAAACTGCTATATAAACTCTGCCGCCAAGTGCTTTTTTCATGCCCGTCATGCTGACCTCAAAAGAGTTATTTGAGCGTAATCCCCCCACTTTAGCACCACAATATAACGCGATGGCTTTATATAAGTGTCACTAATGGTAAAACATTTCAGCATCCCGCCACACTTTGATGCCGCTATCAGAATAGATAGCGGCACGTTGCATGCTTAGCGGCCTAAAGCATGTTTCTGATTACATAGTGCAAAATGCCGTCGTTGCGGTAATAGGCCAGTTCGTTTCCGGTATCAATTCGGCAACGCGTTGGCACCACTTCACGTCGCCCATCGGCATAGGTGATCGTGACGTTAATCGTTTGTCCGGTCGTCAGATGTTGTAATCCACTGATATCCAGCGTTTCATCTCCGGCTAGGTTAAGCGTTTTGCGCGTTACCCCTTGCGGGAATTCTAACGGCAGAATGCCCATACCAATCAGGTTCGAACGGTGAATTCGCTCAAATGACTCGGCAATCACTACGCGAACACCTAACAGACGCGGGCCTTTTGCCGCCCAGTCACGACTCGAACCCGAGCCATACTCTTTACCGGCGATCACCGCGAGCGGCACGTTTTCCTCTTGATACTTCATCGCCGCATCATAGATCGCCATCTGCTGTTGGGTGGGAATATGACGAGTCACACCACCTTCTACGTCGGGCACCATTTCGTTGCGGATACGAATATTGGCGAAAGTTCCCCGCATCATCACTTCATGGTTGCCACGTCGTGAACCGTAAGAGTTAAAGTCTTTACGTTCCACACCGAGTCCCAGCAGGTAGCGTCCCGCTGGACTTTCCGCTTTGATATTGCCGGCAGGCGAAATATGATCGGTGGTCACCGAGTCGCCTAGCATCGCTAACACTCGAGCGCCGTGGATATCTTTCACCGGCTCAGGTTCTGCCTGCATGCTGCTGAAAAATGGCGGATGGCGTATATAGGTAGAGTCATCTTGCCAACCATAGGTCGCAGAACCCTGTACCTGAATCCCCTGCCATACCGCATCGCCGTCAAAGACCTGCGCGTACTCCTTGCGGAACATATCGGTTTTCACCATCTCAACCGCATTGGCGATCTCTTGACCGCTTGGCCAGATGTCCTTCAGATAGACCGGCTTACCCTGTGCGTCGTGCCCTAATGGATCGACGGAGAGATTCACGTTCATATTCCCCGCCAGCGCATAGGCCACCACCAGCGGAGGAGACGCCAGCCAGTTGGTTTTCACCAGCGGATGAATGCGCCCTTCAAAGTTGCGGTTGCCAGACAGCACCGCACCAACGGTGAGATCGCCCGCTTTAATTGCCATTTCTATCGGCTCAGGCAGCGGGCCTGAGTTGCCAATACAGGTGGTGCAACCATAGCCAACCAAATTGAAACCGAGGCGTTCAAGATAAGGGGTCAAACCCGCCGCATCCAGATAATCAGTCACCACTTTCGAGCCCGGCGCCAGCGACGTTTTCACCCATGGCTGCCGTGCTAATCCCTTCTCAACCGCTTTTTTCGCCAACAATCCGGCGGCCATCAGCACGCTAGGATTCGATGTATTGGTACATGAGGTAATCGCAGCAATCACCACCGCGCCATGCGCTAAGCGATGTTTCTCTCCCGCCAGCGTAAACTCTTCGAATTCCACGCGATTTTTTTGGCTGCTAATCTCAAGTTCTGTCGCCGCCTGAAAAGCCTGTGGAACCTTAGGTAACGGAACACGATCTTGTGGGCGCTTTGGCCCAGCCAAACTTGATTCAACCGTATTCATATCCAGCGACAGTGTACTGGTAAATACCGGCTCATCGCCGGCGTGACGCCATAGGCCTTGTGCTTTGCAATAGGCTTCAACCAGCGCAATCTGTTCTTCACTGCGCCCGCTCAGGCGCATATAACCTAAAGTCACCTCATCAACGGGGAAAAATCCGCAGGTAGCGCCAAATTCAGGCGACATATTACCGATCGTGGCGCGGTCAGCCAGCGGCAAATCGGCTAAGCCGTCACCATAAAACTCAACGAATTTGCCTACCACGCCATGTTTGCGCAGCATTTGCGTGACGGTCAGCACCAAATCGGTGGCGGTAATGCCTTCACGCAGTTTTCCTGTGAGCTTAAAACCGACCACGTCGGGGATTAGCATCGATACCGGCTGCCCTAACATGGCCGCCTCGGCTTCGATTCCGCCCACGCCCCAGCCTAACACCCCAAGACCGTTAATCATTGTGGTGTGGGAATCAGTCCCAACGAGCGTATCAGGGTACGCCATTCGCTGGCCATTTTGCTCTTCATGCCAAACCGCTTGCCCCAAATACTCAAGGTTAACCTGATGGCAAATACCGGTTCCCGGTGGAACCACACGAAAACGATCAAACGCTTTTTGTCCCCAGCGCAGGAAAATATAGCGCTCGTGGTTACGCTCCATCTCCAACTCAACGTTTTCACTAAAGGCTTGCTGATGACCAAAATGATCAACGGTAACAGAGTGGTCGATGACCAGATCAACGGGCGATAGCGGATTAACTCGCTCAACGTTGCCACCCAAGCGAGCCACAGCTTCGCGCATCGCCGCAAGGTCAACCACGGCGGGTACGCCGGTAAAATCTTGCATCAGAACGCGTGCTGGCCGATAGGCAATCTCTTTGTCGGCATGGCCGGTTTTCACCCAATCGACGATTGCCTGTAAATCCTCCAGCACCACGCTTTCGCCATCAAGGTGGCGCAGCAGGTTTTCCAGCAGAACTTTCATTGATTTAGGGAGTTGGCGGATATCGCCCAGCTGCTTTTCAAGCTCAGGCAAGCTGTAATAGTGATACTCGATATTCAGGGCACTCAGTGTTTTCTGACATTGCTGCGCGAGATGTGGCTGGCTCAGACGATGTTGAAGATCGGATGACATTGGCTTCTCCTTCCTTATCATGCTTTAAGCGGTGTTTCTCGGCGCTGGATACAATCGATGCGGTTTCATCTGGGAACGACACGCATGGCCGGAAACAATCTCCTGATAACGCTGTGGCTATCTTTAAAGATAACACAAAGAGATGGTAACGTTTTAGCAACATCATCCCATTGCTGCGATAGACGATGAAAAGGAAGAAATACGATTTTGATCACGAAAGGCAATTTAATGCTGATATCTAGCTAAATATTCAATAATAAGAAAAAAAAAGCCTCCACAAGGGAGGCTCTATATTTAGCATTGTCGCTGTTTAAAAATTATTGCTCACCGGCAACCATTGCCGCGTGACGCTGTTCCATTTTTTCGATGCGTTTTTCGAAATTCTGGTTAAATTCTTTTTTCTGTTCTGGGGTCAGAACATTATACATTTTGTTTTCCATCTTCATGCGTTCCAGCATCATATCGTTGCGCTCTTTGCTGTTAGCTTCGATTTGTGCACGCGCAGCGCTTTCATCAAATTTGTCGCTGGCGACCAGCTTATGCATATCTTTGAAATGATCGCCCATCATTGGTTTTTTGTGCTCGGAACGGAACTCTTTAGCGATGGTTTTCATTTGCTCACGCTGCTGGTCTGTCAGCTTCAAGCCTTCAAACATGCCGCCGTGGCGTGGGCCCTGCTTGCCCATCTGATGATGCATCATCATCGGTGCGCCGTCAGCCTTGGTTGCCACTGGAGCCGCAGGGGTAGTTGGTGTTGCGGTGGTTTCAGCGGCGTTTGCCATTGAAGCGCCAAAAGCCAGAGATGATGCCAACATTAAAGCAGTTAATTTACGCATAATTATGATTCCTCAAATAGTGTGTTCGTTGTTGCGTTGATGGAATTAAGTCTATAGGTCTAAATATATAGTAGTTACACGCTGAGTAAATAAACGAAAGGAGAAAAACCAAAAAAAAGGCAATTATGGAGAGAGTGTGAAGATTGAGGGTTTATTTTAAACACAACGCTAAGATAAACCTTAAAATAACAAATTCCGGCGTTTTATTCTAGCTCAGATTAATATTTACAGCCTCTGCGATGTTCTTTAAAGCGATGTTTATTATTGTTCAGAGCAACATAACGCTTTCACTTTTATCCCGTAGCACGCTTCTCTATGCAAATATTTTGCTACAGGCATGAATGGCTCTCCTCCCCCAGATATCGCGCTTTGTGATCCAGTAGCCAAATTCACAACACCGAATCCATAAAAACAAAACAATGTTTCATTTTTAATTGAATTACGTATCAGAAGGATCTAACATGCCTCCATCGACACGAACAGAGCCCCAGACTGTTCATGCCTGCCAAACACTCAAACGAATATCGACGAGGTGAAAGATGGAAGTCCGTCAAAGCATTCATAGCGACCATGCCAAGCAGCTCGACACCGAGGGTCTGCGCCGCGAGTTTTTAGTTGAAACCATTTTTGATGCCGATCAGTACACCATGGTGTATAGCCATATTGACCGCATCATTGTCGGCGGCGTTATGCCGGTGCAAAAAACCGTCGCTATCGGCGCTGAAGTGGGTAAACAACTCGGCGTGAGCTATTTCCTAGAACGCCGCGAACTCGGCGTTATCAACATCGGCGGTCCAGGCACCATCACCATTGACGGCGAATGCTATGAAATCGGCCATCGTGAAGCTCTCTACGTTGGTAAAGGCGCACGCGATATTGCTTTCGCCAGCGTAAACGCCAGCCAACCTGCAAAGTTCTACTACAACTGTGCACCGGCTCACACCACGTTCCCAACCAAAAAGATCACGCCCGCTGACGCCTCACCGCAAACGCTCGGCGATGCAAAAACCAGTAACCGCCGCACCATCAACAAATATATGGTTCCTGACGTGCTGCAAACCTGCCAGCTGTCAATGGGGCTAACCGAGTTAGAAGAAGGCAATCTATGGAACACCATGCCGTGCCATACCCACGAGCGTCGCATGGAGGTCTATTTCTATTTCAACATGGATGATGATTCCTGCGTTTTCCACATGATGGGTCAACCGCAGGAAACCCGCCACATTGTGATGCACAACGAACAGGCCGTCATTTCACCAAGCTGGTCAATTCATTCCGGCGTGGGCACCAAGGCATATACCTTTATTTGGGGAATGGTTGGCGAAAATCAGGTCTTCGACGATATGGACCACGTTGCTGTTAAAGATATTCGCTAAGCCCTAGCTCACTCATTTCTGCGGCTGCTTAATGACAACCAGCCGCCCTCAAAGGATATAAAACATGATTCTTGATGCATTTTCGTTGCAGGGTAAAGTGGCGCTGGTTACAGGCTGTGATACCGGTCTTGGTCAGGGAATGGCCGTTGGTTTAGCACAGGCTGGCTGCGATATTATTGGTATTAACATCGTTGAGCCAACTGAAACCATTAAACAGATCGCTGCGCTAGGCCGTCGTTTTTTAAGCCTTACCGCGGATTTGCGCGATACGTCGGTTATTTCCGATCTGGTCGCTCGCGCAGCCAGTGAGTTTGGCCATATTGATATTTTGGTCAATAACGCCGGTATTATCCGCCGTCAGGATGCACTGGAATTCAGTGAAAAAGATTGGGACGACGTGATGAATTTGAACATTAAGACCGTGTTCTTTATGTCTCAGGCCGTTGCCCGTCAGTTTATCGCTCAGGGCAAAGGCGGCAAGATCATCAACATCGCCTCAATGCTCTCTTTCCAAGGCGGAATTCGCGTGCCGTCTTATACCGCCTCTAAAAGCGCGGTGATGGGCGTGACCCGCTTGCTGGCCAACGAATGGGCGAAGCATCAGATTAACGTTAATGCCATTGCTCCCGGTTACATGGCCACTAACAATACGCAGCAGTTGCGTGCCGATGAAGCGCGTAGCGAAGAGATTTTAGACCGCATTCCTGCAGGTCGTTGGGGATTACCAGAAGATTTAATGGGCCCCGCGGTGTTCTTGGCATCACCGGCATCAGACTACATCAATGGCTACACGATCGCCGTCGATGGCGGCTGGTTAGCGCGTTAATTAATGCGTTTTCACTACGCTGGCGCCCTGCCAGCGTGGTTATTCTGTTTCATCCTGCATTGACACTCCCCGCGCCACGCCGTAACGTCCGCCTCAGCCTAAAGAATAATTGATAATCATCAGCGTGGGATCAATGTGAATACTCGTAACGCCTCTTTAACCGTATTAGCCGCAGGCAGTTTGCGTCGAGCGCTAACCCCTATTTTGTCTCAGTTTAGCCAGCGACATCATGTGAGCATCCATGCGCAATTTGGCCCAGCCGGATTGCTACGGGAACAGATTGAAAGCGGCGCTCAGTGGGATCTGTTTGCTTCTGCTAATCAAGAACATCCACAAACGTTGCTCGACCACGGATTAGCAAATAGCGTGATGCCTTTTCTGCGCAACAAGCTATGTTTAACCACCCACCGAGCCAGAGTATCGCAGACCACAAACTGGCTCGATTTGCTGACCGACCCGAGCATGATCGTCGGCACTTCTACGCCCGGCAGCGATCCTTCCGGCGACTATACGTGGCAATTATTTGATCGCGTCGAACAGCGCCGTCCCGGCGCAGGTGAGTTTTTGAAATCGCACGCCAAACAATTAGTTGGAGGGAAAGCAGGGTTGCAAGTCCCAGAGACGGAAATCGCTTCTGCATGGCTGATTCACCAAGGTCTGGCTGATGTTTTCGTCGGTTACGCACACTATGCACAATGGTTAGAGCACGACGCCGATATTGCGGCGGTCACCATCTCCGAGGCTGACAATATATTCGCCACTTACGCGCTGGCGCTGCGCAGTGACGCCGCTCAGCCACTGGCGACCTATCTATTATCAAGTGATATTCAGCAACAGTTTGTGAGCGCAGGGTTTGCGCTGCGTTAGTCCAAAGAAAGATCGAATATCGGGGTTAGCACCGACCGAGCTCCTACGGCAGATGGCACAGCCGCCAGCTCGACTCTGACCCCATAGGCCTTATGTAAATTATCTTCGGTGAGCATTTCCCTGCTGTCGCCATATACCCACCGCTGATTATCCAGCAATAAAAGGCACTTTTGCGCCACCAGCTGCGCATGTGCAGGATCGTGAGTGGTAAACAGAACGCTTATCTGACGCTTTTTCGCTAGTTGGTGGATCAAGCGTAATACCGCCTGTTGATTGAATAGATCCAAGGCCGAAGTGGGTTCATCTAAGATCAACATTTCACAGCCGGTGGCTAACGCACGGGCAATCATCACCAGTTGACGCTGCCCACCGGACAACGTTTGAAAGCTGAAATCGGCCAAATGCGCAATCCCCAGCGTACCTAACGCATCGAGTGCAATGCCTTCGTCTTTGGCCGTTGGCTGTTGTAGCAAACCAACGTTGCTCACTCTGCCCATCAAGACGATCTCAATAACCCGATAGGCAAAGGCGGAGGAAAACGACTGAGCAACAAAACCGATCGGCGCTCTGCGTGAAATGCCCCCGGCCAGAGGGGGAATAACGCCGGACAGCGTATTCAATAACGAGGTTTTTCCGCGCCCGTTGGCCCCAAGAATGGCCGATACTTCGCCACGGCGACAACAAAAACTCAGCGCGTCAAACAACGCCTTCTGATGGCCGAATTCAAGTTCATTCACGCTGAGCGCTATCTCATTCACCGTGCGATCTCCGTCGAGAGTGAATCAACAGCACGGCAAACAGCGGTGCCCCAATTAATGCGGTAATAATCCCCAACGGAATTTCGGCCGCGCTCAATGTGCGTGCTACATCATCAACCAAAACCATAAACCCACCGCCGAGCCAGAATGCTGCCGGAAGTAAGCGTCGATGGTCTGCTCCAACTAACAAGCGCGCAAGGTGCGGGATCACCAATCCTATCCAGCCAATCCCCCCGCTCACCGCAACCTGAGCGGCAACCAGCAATGCGCAGAGCAATAACACCCACCGACGCAAACCCGCAACCGAAACGCCTAGGGTGCGCGCATCCGCATCGCCAAGAGACAAAATGTTTATCCGCCAGCGCAGACGAAACAGTAAAAAACTGGCCACAGCGAGCGGGATAGCCATCATCAAAAGCTTGTGCCAATTAGCGGTAGCAAAGCTGCCCAGCAGCCAGAACACAATGCTCGGCAGCTTTTCTTCGGTATCCGCCATGTATTGCAACAGGCTCACCAGCGCAGAGAAAAAGCCACTGAGAATAATCCCGGAGAGAATCAGCATCAGGCGATTCTCATTACCGAGCGTTGACGCTATTGCATACACCAACACCAGAGCCAACAAACCAAAGGCAAAGGTCGAACTCATCAGCCAAAGCGGTGAAAGACCCAACAAAATGGCCAGCGTGCCGCCGAAGGCTGCGCCGGAGCTCACGCCGATAATATGCGGATCAACCAACGGGTTATGAAACACACCCTGTAAGCAGGCGCCGCACAGCGCTAATGCCCCACCCGCACAGCACGCCATCAAGATACGCGGCATGCGCACCGTCCAGATAATTTGCCCAGCCAGATCATGAGTTTGTAGCGGAGACATTAACGCATGCCAAACATTCACCGGTGAGATTGAATATTGCCCTACCCCCAATGAAAAGAAGGCGACAATCAATGTCGCCATCGGCAATAGCAGATTGATGCGTGGTTTATTCAGCAGAAGCATGTGGCGCAGCAACCCACGAAGTCCGGTAAAAACGCTGGTAATAGCCGTTGGCGGCTTTATTCATATCAATATCGGTGAAACGAGTCGGATAAAGCTTCTTAGCCATCCAAAGCTCTCCGATAGCTAACGCTTCAGGCATCGGATATCCCCACGCTTTGGCATATTCCGGCATGAGATACACCCGCTGATTTTTCACGGCATCAATGCCCTGCCATGCCGGATCGTTACGGATTTTATTAATCTCATCAGGATAGCGATCCTGCACAAAGATAACCTGCGGGTTCCAAGACAAAACCTGTTCAATCGAAACTTGCTTATAGCCCTTGATACTGGCTGCCGCGACGTTCATCGCCCCCGCATGCTGCATCATTAAGCCGGTATATTTTCCTGAACCATAGGTGGTTAAATCAGGATTTGCCATATAGACGCGCACTCGCTGGCTTTCAGGAATATCCTTCAAACGCTGAGCCACTTTTTCACGCTGAACGAAAGTGTAATCAATCAGTGCCTCACCCTGCGACTCACGATTAACGACGTTAGCGATAAGACGAATGCCATCCTGAAGCCCTTGGTTATAGGTCTGTTCTTCATTGGCCATCTTTGGATTCAGTTTATCCTGCTCACCCTGCGGATCACGGCGTAAAGAAACCGCCACCACCGGTATTCCCGCGTTCTCAATCTGGTTGATCATTTCCGACGGTGCATAGTTAGCTACGAAAACAACCTGAGGATGTTCCGCCAGCAGGCTTTCAATATTGACCTGCGTCAGATCGCCAGGCATCGGCAACGTGGCTAAACGTGAGGAAAAACGCGCAAACTCAGGGCCAAGCTGTTTTTTCCAGCTCGATAAAATCCCAACCACATCATCGGTGGCATCGAGCTGAACCAACAAATTAAGCGTTTGGTGTTGCAGAACCACCACCCGATTAACGTGATCGGGAATCGTTACCTGACGACCTAATTGATCGGTAACGGTACGGTCTGCTAAGGATGAAAAAGAAACCAGCAGCAACGATAGGCCACTGAATAGCGCACGGCTACATTTAGGCAATAAGAGGTTCATAGTTGAAGGCTAAAATAATGTTATATAACGAACTATATAACGAACCACTCTCTGCAAACAAGTTATCCCTTGGTTAGCCAAAACTTTGGCGCTTCATTTCACCGAACAATTCACGGTTGGTTTACTGAAAAATCATCTAATTTTCATATTGATATAAAACCTGAACAATAAAATAAATTTGTTCAGTTTTAGTTCATCTTTAAACATCCTACGATGGTTTTATCGGCGCTAGGAGGTTAAATATGAAGCAGATTTATAGATACTTAAACGAATTGAAAGCCAGCTACCAGCAAGAACATCCGCCCTATCAATTACCGTACGGGTTCTACCTCACACCGGAACAACGGCTGGAGATCTTGAAAGATATCTTGGCACCCTACAGCGAAGAAGAAGAGAAGTTATCAAAACAGAAGTTATCGGAAGAGAATAAATAAGGAAGGAAAGTGCTGTATCGAGAAAATCTAAAACCATAACCAAGCCGCAACGATGGAACGGTGCGGTTTGGCAATTAAGCTCACGCTAAACTACAGACGCTTACGTATTGCATTTTCTGCGCTAAACATCCACAGCTCAGGCTGCCGGTTAGGTGAAAATCGTACTTCATAACGATCTTTCAGCGGTGTTAAACGCCAGCTCATCAGCTTTTGATCGCGTTTCGGTTTCAGGAATCGACGCCAGCCTAATGAACGGGTTGCCTGACGATCGAGCATCCATGCCGCCGTTGGCGATAACGGCAAACGTATAAAGGTATCTTCAACGCTGATATCACAAATACACATACGACTCTTCCATAACGTAATAATTTTTCACTGATGATTTAATACCATCACTTGAACGAATTATCCCGTCAGGCCGCCTATAAGCCAAAGAGATAACCCATGAAATATGATACGGATCACAAATAACGAGAGGTGAAATTAACATCTCCGTAACCAACCACTCCCCAGCTCGACAACTCAACGCTAGATAAACCTTTCACTCACATATCGCTCACGGCGAATCATTGAACCGCTGTTGTATAGATTTGCAGAAAACGATGCATTTGAATGCATATAGGTCAATTCATTGATTAACACCGAGTATCATTTGGCATTTAATAACGCATCGCAACTATAACTATTTTAGTTATAACTGTTACTTATAATACAAAAGAGGACCTATGCATAAACAAATGATTAGTGCCGCCCTGCTGTTATGTTCAGCCACACTGGCTCACGCTAGCCCCAGCATTATTGCGCATCGAGGGGGAACGGGTGACGCACCAGAAAATACGATAGTCGCCATTAGCCAATCATTAAAAAACAACGCTGACGCCATTTGGATCACGGTTCAAATGAGTAAAGATGGGGTTATTGTGCTTTACAGACCGTCAGATCTCAAAAGTCTGACAAATTTGCAGGGGCCTATTTCATCACATACCGCAGCTCAGTTAAGCAAAGCAGATGCCGGTTATTTCTTTGAACAACCTTCATATCCGTTCCGCCATAAAGGAATTGGAATACCAACGTTAGAACAGGTGTTAAAAAAATGGCCGAGCACATTTTTCTATATTGATATCAAATCTCCAGATGCAGATCCTAACAAGCTGGCTCAAGCCTTAGAGGCTGTTTTACAAAAAACCAATAGCCTAACGCGCACCCGGGTCTATTCCACCGATGAAAAATACATTGATGCACTTCCTAGTGATATTGCTAAGTTTGTCAGTCGAGATAAAACCCGCACGATATTGGCAAACGTCACCATGAGTCACCAGTGCGATATCAATAAAAACGAGACTCAAGAACGCTGGTATGGTCTTGAATTAAAACGCGATGTCGAAGTGATTGAAAAGTATACTCTTGGCGAGGGCCGTTCCAAATCACGCCTAGAGTGGGATGAAGAGGCCATGAGATGTTTTCGTAGTGCTGGAGGTGCTCATATCATTTTCTTCGATATAAACACGCCAGATGACTATCGTAAGTCGATGCAATTAGGTGCTGATGGTGTTTTGGTTAACTCTCCAGCGAACTTCAACAAAATCAAACAAAATTAACCATCGGCAACCGCACTGGCGCTTTGCATTCGACCCAATGTCAACGGCCTAGCAAGAGCGCTAAGTACAGACGAAAAAAAGCCACCCATTGGGTGGCTTTTTTACAGAATTATGGTGCCGACTACCGGAATCGAACTGGTGACCTACTGATTACAAGTCAGTTGCTCTACCTACTGAGCTAAGTCGGCAAGTCTAGCGGAGCAACACTCCGCTTCCTTGGGGCGCAATATAGTATAACCGCGCAGAAACAATCAAGTATTATCAAAAGATTATTTACCAAGTGCTCTAAAAAAAGCCAACACGATGAATGCTTAATCAAACATGCCGATTATATCGCCACTTGTGCCAAAAATATTAAGCGGAAACTCCATGAGAACGCAGCGTAGCTATCTAAGAAGTGAAGGGCTGCACGCCCCAACGAACACCTCTCGCCCACACCCGTCGAACGCGGCCTTCCTTTTCTAACAGCGTCAGCCAATATCTCGCAACATATACTGAATCATCGCACTCATCAGCAATGTCTCGAGTCTTAGGCCACTCCATCACTGATAACGGCAGAGCTTCACTCCAGCTTTCCTTTGTATAGGTACTGGGACGACACATTTTCATTAATATATTAAAAACTGTTTCTTTTTTATTTTGGTTGGCTACTTTTATCGGCGCTGATTTCTGCACGGCTCTCTCTTTAACCCTGACGGTATGGGGACCGCTGTCAATGGATACTTCTTTTTTCCTCACAGGCAACTTCTTTTTACGATAATCCATAATATGCGACTCTTTTTGAGCAATATTGGGCGCCCAATGGTGCATTATATGAATGAGCTCCGCGCTGCTGGCCAAATTAAGCTTATTCATTACCGCTCGTTTATGGGCGCTAACCGTTTTCACATGCATTCCGCGAATATTGGCAATTTGCCCAAGTGAAAAGCCTCGATAGAAATACGTTGCCACACGCTCTTCAACATCCGTTAGCCTAACGGGAAAGCAAGAGAGACACATTTTCTCATCGGTTTCAGCTACATAGTTTTTATTACTTAGGATCGCCCACTGATGCTCAATTTTGTCTCGAATGCTCTCAATCGATTCAGTGCGACGAACAAAAACACACCCGCGTAAGCAATGAGGTAAATTTTTAACTTTAGGTTCATTCAAGCCATTACACACCGCAATGAGCAAACTTTTTGCTTTGCGTGATTTCATCTGAGGACGGCAAATTAGCTCTTCACCAGCATTAAAGCTGCTCACATAAATATCAGATAATTGTAGAGCCAAATCTTTAGGTATTTCATAGTTTCTATTCAGAGTTATACTCTTTTGTTGAGTGAATATATCCTTCAGAAGCTGCCATAAGCCCTCACTAAACACCTGATTATCGTCATCAAAAGCCACCTGCAATTCCATAAGTTCATTATTCATCATGCATTCCCACCTAATCTTAATCCATCGACCTTATTGTTATGACTGCTGAGTTCCGGCCAGAAATACCCTTGAAGAAAATCAGCGCCGGCTTCAATGGCTTGTTCACAGTGCAAAGCCGTTTCAATCCCTTCAATTAACGTGAGGGAGCAAATTTGTTTGCACCGAGCAATAAAACGCTTAAGTTCTGAGGGACGATCGGCCAAATGCCAAAACGTCTCTTTATCAATTTTTATTCCGTCCACCGCCCCGGCTAGATGTTCCATTGATGGCAGTAACGCTTGGGTGACATCATCAATCCAAACCGATACTGATTGATCACGCAAAGCCGATAAATGGGTATTTAAATGACGTCGTGACCTTTCACTAAGCCGTGGAATAACTTCAGGGTCTTGTAGCTCTACAACGCAGCGATTAAATAAAATATCCGGTGATTCACTTTCCTGAGTGGAATGAAATACATCTAGGTCAAGCATTAGTTTGCTGCATAAATCGACATTTTTAAGTATCTCTACAGGCAAATTACAAAAATAACGGTGAGGTGAATCCGTTTGCAGCCCAACCCACTCCTGTTGAGATTCAAATAACATCATCACGTCTTCCGACGTCGCCTGGCGAAAATAGCTTTCTGCTTGCGAGGGCGACAAAAAACGCGTCAACATCTCATAGCCAAAGACCTCCCCACTTTGCGCATCAATAATGGGCTGTAAACGCCAATTATCGTTCACAAACGAAAAATCCGTGGATTCTATTAAATTACTCATAATCAATTATCCTTAGACTATGGGGAAAAACGTTTATCTTTCGGATAAAGAAAATGAACCTCGGTAGATAAACGCGCCACTTCACTCTGCTCCCCAATAGCAGATAAAATAAGCATTCGGCTTTTATAGACATTTGGATCAATGCCATACTCTAAGTATTTTGATGACCACTCTAAATAATCAAACAATAAATGTGTTTTTTTCGTTGTGTTAAATTTAATCAAGTTATTAACCTGACGATCAAATTCAAGTCGCTCTCTAAACACCCATGGATTCAATAACGCCTGAGCGACTTTATCTATATTGATACGCGCCACCTCTTGCGGAGGCTGTGTGATTTGTACATTTTCGAACATCGTTAAAAGCAGCCCGCTTTGCAGCGCGGTGGTCATAAATAGCGCGGTGAGTCCTGCGATGACACCAACAGCTAATGTACCTAAACGCAGGAGCCACAACGATATCGTATAATCGGCGTGCTCAATTTTATGAAATGAATTTACTTCCTGAGGGTTAACCTCATTTATTTGTTTTTCATCAGTTCTGCAATAGCTCGCTTGGTCACATAGCGCAAGCAACAACAAAAAAACCATCCAAAGCGCGGCTGAAAGATAAAATGGATATTCGACTAAAGAATGCAATAATAAAGGAAGCAGTAATAACCACAGCCCCCGACAATGAAAAGAAGCATGAATCCTGTCGCTCAGCACGCTCTGCTGCCATAGCTTCCAGCCTGCAAATGCCAGAATACCGTAGGCTATGAGCATAACTATTCCCCCTTCCGCCCAACCGAACAAAATCTCATTGTGAGGATGGTTAATAACAACCGACTCCAATGATGTAACACCGGTTCGAATAAGGAAGTGGGCATACTCATAGCTAAAACTGCCTAACCCCCAGCCTTTAAGTGGATGAGTAAAGATCATATTGAGTGTTTCACTGAGCATCTGTACGCGATAGCTCGTCGAGTTTTCATGCAGCAGATCTAAACTCGCCGCCGGAGAGAGCCAAATCACCAGATTGGCCGTGGTGACCCCGGTAAATATCCATATTAAAGCGCGTAAATAACGGCGAGAATAAGAACGCCAATACAAGAGTCCAAACCCGCCAACAATGACAATTCCGTTAATAACGCCGATACGCGATTGTAAAAATATCAGCATAAATGGAACAGCGGTCATAACTACAGGGATATAAACGCGCCATCCCAGCGACAAAATGGCTGACACCTTAGGAAATACCGTCTGGTTATGCAGTTTTTTAGTATCAGTAGGTTCTAGCCATAAAAGGAGAGAAGCACCTAACCCAATATTCAAGCATGTTGCCGCGATATTGCGCTGAGCAAGAACGCCGATAGCTTCCGTACCATAATGAAACCACTCACCTGGCTGAGGCAAAATAATAAATAAATATACAATACCGACTATTGTTTGAATTAACGCAGCGGCAGACAAACCCAATAACACCACGCGCTGGTATAAAACACTCAGTTTTATCTGCAGGATTGAAAAATAGAAGACTAGCCCTGCCGCCACACCAAGCCACTGAGTAAAACCGCTCATCAACCAGTGTTCCGGCGTATAAAGCAACGGAATTCCCATTAACAGCGTTGCAGCACATAATGCATAGCTCAGCGGTGATATATATAGGTGAGAACTAGAATAACGAGAAATACATACAACCAGCACTAAAATTGCCATTACCGCCCACGCAATTTGATTACTCGGCAATAGCAATCCACTTCCCCCTTGAGAAGGGAAACGGATATGCATGATCAATGCTAAATACAATAAAATAAAGAATATCAAGATCTGACTTGCTTTTATTCTGAACATATTTTTACTCTGCATAAGATACTCAGCATATACATAATGTATACACAGGCCACTTAAATCCTCTTTTCATCGTTAGATGCAAAAAAATAAAATCGTGAAATAGCACCATTCTTTTAATTATGTGCATTCTTTTTAGGGGCTATTTTTCCTATATCATGAATATGACAATGCGTGTTTTCGCATAAAAAATTAAGCGACCGCTGCTCACCATAATCGGTAACAAAGACTAAAGATATTTTGTTTCCGGTAGTACTTACATTATCGGGAATAAACCCTCTTGATTTTGGTGAATACATCACGGATTCAAATGATATTGGTTTAGCGCTTTGACTCTCTCTGGCCTCAACGACAGTCAAGTAATAAGGAGTGACATTGTTAATTTCATACTTTTCCTTATTTTTATCAAGCGTTATATTTTCTAATCCTGGTAGAATTTCTTGCATTTTATCAACAACGATAGACTCAGGGCGGTAAAAAACTTTAAGTTTACTTTCCACTGCCAACATTACGCTATTGGGTTTGTTTGTTTTAGGTGGAATTTCCCTAAAATAAAAATAAAAAAGGCTCTCCTTATCGGTTGGTAATCCCACCGGCATTTCAGAAAATTGCAGCCGCACCTTCGTTTCACTGCCCGCCTCAATTCGCTGAATCGGTGGAAGAGATACAAGTGGCATGTTTATTTTTTTCCCAGAGGCATCTTCTATCCATGATTGAGCTAAATAAGGGGATTTATTATTCTGATTTGTAACCCGCAAACTAACCGCTTTATTTCCTTGATTAAATACAATCCGCGTACGATCAAGTGATAATGCAGCCTCAGCTTTATAAGTGAACATAGTTAATAAAAATGCACATAAAAAACAGGGGTAATTGTGACTCATAGCTTCACCTACACAATGACAGATAAAACAGGTTATCTATTTTTACGATGGAAATAATATGCTGCATGTCAAACACGTATGAAACTGTTTTTACGGGTAGCTCACGGATAAGATGCTGGTACCAGAAAAGTCTCCGCCATCCTGAGGAGGAGTGCCGGTTAGCTCCGCTTCTAAAGCCACGATATTACTTACTGCCGTGCCTTCTAAGGTTTCCCCTAATGGTTTTCCATCAGCAGTAAACTTGGCATTCATTCCGTTGTTGAGAGCAATAAAATCCAAGCCTCTCAGTTTAAGAACATATTTCATACCGGCTACTGAACAATCAATCTGTATATTTTCCTTACGCTTCGCGCCCTTAGCATCGGCCAGTTGTAGCGTGCCGAAATCAAACGTTATTAATGGATCATGCAATGCACACCATTGATTAACGGGTGGCAACCCCAGACAACTTACGGCAAAATTAGGCGGTGTAGCACGGGCCCCCTGCCACTCACTCCACAAATGTGATACGCCAGAAGATCCTCGATAAACACTCGGAGCTAAAGCTGCATCAACGCATTCCTGACCATTTACGCCACCAAAATGCTTCACCGTAAACGAACTCACGCCGAAATTTGTTGTGTCTTTTAAAATATTTCGCCACTCCGTTCCCCTTTTCCACTCGCTAACATAGGAAGAAGGGATATCATTCGGGTTTGCGGTAATGGTTCCCGCGCCGTCATTATGGCGATGGGTAACAATAAACACGCATGAGCCAGATTCGCATGCCGTAGGAATTTGATCTAGTGTTGAATTGTCAGGTATTGTTGGATAACCAAAATGAAGCACATAGGTCGCCGAATCGCTACCGGTTATCGTCACATCGGCGCTTTCTATTACTGGCCATTTGTAGCTGACAGCATTCACGCCTAAGTTTGCTAGCCCCAGAAATATAACAAACACCCTGCTTATTATTTTAATATTTTTCATCTTCTTCACTCGTACTCCAACTGAAACTCGGCGATGGCGGTAAAGTCGCCCTCAACTATTGTTCTGTTCTCAATACGTTTTGAATTACCTTTTAAATACGCTTGAAAGGTTAAAACGTTGTCGCTCTGATCGTGCAAAAAATATGTCATCCCGGTATTAATCGGCATTGCAACGGCGGTGCCATCTTGAGTGGAGGCTAAACCAATTGCGACCCCCTCAGCCTGGCCTTTTATGCGCAGATAGCCGGGGTCCTCAGGATCATCATCTCCGATAAGTGATACTTTTACCTTTGTACCTAATGAGAGATCGCACTCTTTTAGTATGAGATTAAAAGCGATTGGCGCCGTCACCGGGTTATCCGAGTGTATATAGAAAAATGTCTTCTCGCGCTGTCCGAACTCTACGTCTTGTGTTTCACTTTCGGTGGAAACAACACAAGGATCTTCTACCAGTTCTCCGTGGAATACGGCATTCACCGGAGATGCATCAGACTCCGCAGTGCGACGTGTTATTTTATCCATAAATGATAAATCATTGTTCGCCTGAAGGTCTGTTACATTAAATGCCGCCATAGCAATGAATATTGTGCTCAGCATGAATTGTAAAACACGTTGGTATGTCAGATTATTCATAGTACGCAACCATAGTCGCCATGACGGTAAATGGTTTAGCCTCTAACGTCTTATTGGGGTCTTCTTTCACGGGTACGGCTTTAATACGAAAAGTCTGTGTTTTATCTATTTCAACCTCAGTATTCAGCGGTAGCTCTTTATTTTGATGTTCATCAAATAGCGCAATATTCAGGTTGTCCACATCTGTTTTTATTACATGAGATTGAGTCGCGCTAACGGCCTGACTTCTAATTTTCAAGAACAAGCGCGCATTAATATCTTTGTCACACTGAATTGGAATGTCTAGACTCACCGCATAGCGGATACCGTCAATACGCTTGATCCCCATCCGCTGAAAGTTAAAATCCAACGCGGTTTTATTGTTAATATAACAAGGTACAGAAATGATCTTACCGTGCAGATGAGCTTTGGTACTATCCGCCCGAGCGCCCCCCGTTAACAAACAATAGAATATCATTAAAAATATTACTTTTACGACCGGCATCAGATTTTCCTTTTCATTCCTTTACTCGTATTTAGCACTCAGCACCAGATCCGTCGAAAAATCCCCAGCATCTAATGTGGCATTATTCGTAGAGTTATTTATTAGTGTTGCTTTCAAAATAAAGCTCATTGAATTGGCCCCAGCAACACCTATATCTTTAATCGGCTGTCCTAAAGGAAGTTCGTTGCCGTTGATACTATTCGTTAACGCAATGCCTAGGTTGGGTAAACCGCTATCGACAATGTTGTCGGCGGCGCCAGCAAGGTGCGAGCCGTTAATCGTCAGCGAGAGTAACTGAGTAGGTAGCGTCGCTGAGGCATAACAGCTAACGTCTACCCGTTGCTCAACCGCGTGATTGATTCCATCAACCTCTTGAGCCACAACGTCCTTAAAGTCAAAATCAAGATCTGCACTATTGCTAAACGTGCAGGGAATTTCAATCAGCTCGCCAGAAAATGATGCCGTAATAGCATTGACCGATGAGCTAAATATTAAAACAATAAAGCAAATCGCTATTCTCTGGCAGAAATTAAGTTGAGGTCTTAATCTATTCATCATGAGTACACCTCTAATACTTTATGGGAAACTCGTTTCTAGAATGACACTGGCAGAGAACGCCCCGGTCTTAAGCTCCGTGCCTGGCTTATAGTTTATCAATTGGGCAGTTAATGACATTATGGTGCCATCTGTAATTTTGATGGGCGAATTTATATCCACTTCCGTATCATTGTAACTTGCATTAAAAAATGCGACACCTAGCCCTGAATCATTAACAGCTATCGCATTTGTGATAGAAGGAACAGGGTTTTGGCTTGTCACGGTTAAAAATAGCTGTGCCGTTGGTGAATAGTCGCAAACAAATTTTAAATCATGTGCTATTTTCGTTTTATCTGTTCCCACATCACTCACCACAACCTTGCCAAACTCATATTTTATGTCTTTATCATTATTGATATGGCACGGTGGCTGGACAAAAATCTTCCCCTTAACTTCAACAGTAGCGGTGTCTCCCTCGTCGGCATATCCGAAGATAGGCGCTAATAGCAAATTTAATATCAACATCGTAGAAAATACTTTTGCATATTTTGTATTTCGTTTCACTTGGCCCTCCCTTTGATATATTAATGGTATCCCAGCGTAAAATTCATCAGTACATTGAACTTGCCTTCTTTTAAAGGCATTTCCGTTCGCTCAAGCATTGCGTATAGCACCATATCGGTATTTCCCTGCGACATGATCAGACCGCGACTATGCTCACCGACTCGCAGCTGTTGATGTTTACTATCCTCTAACCGAAGTGCTACGCCTTTCGCCTCACCTTTGACCTGTAATAAATGCAGGCTATTGTCAGCCTCATTACCGTTAATTGTCATAAATGCCACCTGCTGGTCCGGTAGGCTATATAGCGTCTCGTCATGTTCATCGTCTTGCACATGATTTGACACCATGCCACAGTCTTTCAGTTGAATATGAACAGCAATCTCAGGTGCACGGTCGCCTATTTTCTGTAGGCGATATCGCGGAATAGTACCCAAATTCACCGTCTGTTCCGCTGACTCCATACTGAGATAACAAGGCGATTCGGTTAATTCGCCGCTGACGTCAATCTCACCATGCATGCCTTCTACGAACCAACCATCAATCGGCGCAGACTCTTTTGCTTGAACGGGCTGATTATTAAAGCCACATGCTAAAAAACACAGCAGTAATCCCATTCTTAAACCGGAATGATTATGTTGCCATCCCATTGTTATATCCTTGGCTGATACTCATGTTTAATTCTGAAGGACAGCAGCAAGCGTTATTCGCTGTTTTCAGCGGGTCATTATCGCTTTTATTCTTGATGCGGTTCCGCATGGCAAACATCACCCTGACACCGATATTTCAGCGTTGGTCGTCCGCCATAATCGTTGATATACGTCATGTAAGGAGAATCATAATGATGCGCCTGAACTTTCACCGTGGATTTTGGTGCAATCATTACCGCTTTGAAATCTTTAACTAACCCTTTCGGCGTGCCGGATAATCCAATAACCGTTACGTAAAACGGCGTCGGATTGTCAACTTGATAACCACTATTTATCTTGGTCAGTACCAATTTATCTTGCCAAACATCGCCAGATTTCGGCGTTATACTGCTCGGCCGATAAAATAATTTAATCTTAGTTTGTAGCGCTACCTGCATAACATTCGGCTTGTCGCTGCGCGGTGGTATCTCTCGTACATTGAAATAAAACGCAGACTCACGATCTTGTGGCAAGGCACTTACACTCGGCAAACTGCTAATGCTGATTTGGCTTTTTGTTGCTGGTTCTACTCGCTGAACCGGCGGCACAGCAATCAGTGGCCCAGTGATACGGTGACCCTCCAGATCCTCCAGCCAAGCCTGCGCTAAATAAGGTAAACGTGGATTGTCGTTACGGATTGTCAAAGCAATCGCTTTTTCGCTTCCATCAAGAATGGCCCGAGTACGATCTAACGCTATTGCGGCGTAACCTGCTTGAACGCTCAGCATTAAAGCCCCGCCCAGTGCTACGCTATACATTATTTTCATGCTTCATTACTCTTTTTCAATTTGTGCAGGCTAGACAACTCACCTGTTATTTCACCACGAGTACACAGGTACTCACTTGTTCGCATTGATAATTTCACTATTTTTTTCAGACCAGTATTTCTCTATGCCACTGGAGTTCATCTCGTCTGGTACTACTTCACTTCTTCATTCTTACCAACTGCTTGGCACGGCAATAACAGACTAGATAGCGTGTCCAATTTATTGGGCAACGTGACCTGGCACTGTGTCTGGCCATCCCATTTCACGTCTAACGTTTCATTGGCCTGTAAACCGGTCAACCATGCCTGACCGCTATCCGCCACCACCGCTATTTCGCGCCCTTCGCGGCTAAAAACGCTCGCGCCAAACGGTGGATGACGGCCATCTTCCATGGCCAACACCACCATCGCTTTCGCACCTTGAACCACAGAAAACTTGCGATAACCTATCGCTCCGTCGGTTAGTGAAGACTCAACCACGGATTGATTGGCCTCAATATCGTCTGGCATCGTCGTGAGATCTAAGCTGGTTGTATTTCGGTAGAAACTGCCAACATCAGCGATAACACCAAGGCCAAACATATTGGTATGAACGCGGCCGTTATTGACCGGAACACCGGAAACTTTGCCGGTATCAACCATCAAACGCGTTGAGCCATTGCCGCCGTCCGCGTGGAGCGCCGCACCTTTCGCCGTGGCAGTCAGCCCTCCCTGCAGGGAGAGTCCAAGGGAGGTATAGTTATTTTGGCTATAGCTGGCATTCGCCGTCATCTCTGCGGCATCGCCGTGGTGGGTAAAATAGCCACTCCCTTGTGTACTGGTGCCATTCGCGCCCCCCATCGAGTTACCCGCAGAAAGGCGATAATTATTATTGTTGTCTATACGGTCGTAATAACTCGCGGATTGGGTATAGGTTTTATCGTTATACTGTCCGGTATAGCTTACTGAGGCCGTGCCCCACGGGATGCTCATGCTCAGATAGATCACATCATCATTGTTACCTTCGTATTGACTACGGGTCGCCGAAATCATGAGTGATGTGCTTTTCAGTGGGCCTAAATCAAAATACGTACTCGCCGACAGGCTATAGCGATCGTCAGCCGACTGATCCCAATAAGTCTGATGGCTATATGATCCATAGAGACTTAAACGCAAATCATCAAAGCCCTTACTGGCTGTAATGGTGTAAAGCTCTTTATTATTGCCAGTGCTGCCGTCACGATATTTAGCGTCAAGAAATTCCCCCATCGACATAAAGTTACGTTCGGAAAAACGGTACCCAGCAAAAGTAATTTCGCTGTTAGTGCTATCAAAGCGTTTGGAATAACTCACTCTCCAAGATTTACCCTGTTTTTTTACTTGGTTCGGAAGTTGGGCAAAGGATTGCGTAATATCCGCTGATAGTGCGCCTAGAGAATAGAGATCGCGACCAATCCCCAACGCCGCTGAGTTATAATCACCAGCAATAATTGAGCCGCCATATAATGACCAGCCATTAGTCACCCCCCACGAAAACTCGCCGGAAGTAAATAGAGGGCCATCGATATGATGGTCATAGGTTGACGGCCGTCCTGAAGCCAGTTTGTACTGAACTTGGCCAGGACGAGTGAGATATGGAATCGTGGCCGTATCCACTTGGAACGTTTGTACTGAGCCATCTTGCTCTTCAACCTTCACATCGAGCTTACCGCTGACGGCACTGCTTAAATCCTGAATACGAAATGGCCCCGATGGCACCGTCGTTTCATAAAGCACGCGCCCCTGTTGACTCACCGTCACTTTGGCATTGGTCTTAGCAATCCCCGTGACTTCAGGTGCATAACCACGCAGCGAAGGCGGTAACATACGCTCATCGCTGTTTAGGCTAACGCCGCTATAACGCCATGAATCAAACAAACTGGATGCAAGATAGCTCTCACCCATCGTTAAAACGGCACGCATTTGTGGCAGCGCGCGAAACAGATACACTCGGCTCCAATCTAGGTTTCGCGTCGTTGCTTGCCCTGCGGTACTGCTGTGGTTGTAGCTACCTTGATAATCACCGCGCAGGCGCCATGGCCCCGCATTCGCACCAACGGTGCCGTTTACACTCGCAGTTTGACTCTGCTGCCCATCGTGAGGCTTGGTGTAATTTGAATTGAGATTGTAATCAAACAGAACGCCGGGCTCGCCGTTGTCCCAACGAGATGGAGGCGTCCAATTAGGATCGCTATATTCTAGATAAGCCTGCGGAATATTCAGCTGTAAGGCGCTTGTCCCCAAATCTCCCCGCGCAGAGGCTCCTGACAACATAGACATATCTGCACATTGCAGCTGTGAATTGGATTGCCAATAGGTAATTTTATCCATTACATCAGGCTTTAAACCTAGCTCACGGATCATACTTTCAGGAATACATGGAACACTTGTCTCTGCATTTTCCGGCAGGGACAAATACACCACATCGTACTCATTAAGTGCCTGACTATTTAAGCGTACGTCCATACGATATGTGCCAGGCAAAATGTAGTTTGCCTGAGAAAATCGAGAAAAATCGATGTTGTCTTTATCATTCAAATCTAAAACGTCAGTGTTGAATTCAACAGCGACCACCGTATTGGAATAAAGAGAAACCAATGCGACTGTAATAATGATACTTAGTTTACTGAGCGCAATTTTAGACTCAGCAAATATTAAATTCGTATTCATTATAACCAATACTCCAGCACAAAATCGCCATCGCAAGCTACATCGCAGATGCACTTGAAAACGACTTCCGATCACATCATCAGCAAAATTTATTACGTAAAAAGAGATCGCAAACTAAGGTATTTACAGCTCACTACTTGGGAGAAACACCAATACAATAAAGCTGCAACACAGGTTCTCAGGCACTGCTTACGTAATATCAAATATGTCTTGAAAATAGATTAATCACTGCATGGCATAAGCATGCCCACTGACTTTCTCAAGCGTCGATTTAGTCGTAGTTAAAATGCGCCAATTATTCGTACTCAACTTTGAAGCGAATACCCGCGCGATATCCCCCTGGCAATAATTTTTCATTATTTTTTTCTAGTGATAGCGTGTAATTCAGTGTCATAGCACCTTGTTTGAGCGGCAACGAGGTTAAAGCTTCGCCGGGAAATATGTTATTCCCTTCACTGTCTTTAATCAGTAAACCAACCCCTTGAGCGTTTCCAATCAGTTTAATAAGATGAGGGACGTCATCGTGTAATCCATCAAATGTCACTCGAACACTGTTAAATGACCAATTTCCAGGTCTAAATACTTCACACCCTTCTAAACTTATATGAAATGGCTTCTCAGGCCCCTGCCCATTACGAGCAATCATACCGATGGGCAAAGCGCCCAAATCAATATGCTGATCGATACTCTCAACCGCGAGTGCACAGGCACTGGCAACTATTGACCCATTCATATTGACTCGCCCGTGCTCGGCAGCATTAGCTGAAAATACAGAAAATGGCATTATCGCTTTGGCACATAGCACAAAATTACGCCGCACTATTTTCAACCAAGACATACGCCACCCCCATTCCACAATAAAAAAACGCTGAGAATATAGGGGAAATAAATCCCCTATTCTCATCACTAATCGGAATAATTAGTTATAAGTCATTGTGAAATTAGCAACGCTGGTAAAGCTACCTGGAATAATTACCGCTGAGGAACCACCAGTCTTCTGTAAATAAGCAGTAAAGTTCAGGGTATTATCACCTTTAAGCATATCACCAAGATCGGCTTCATCGCCCAGAACTAAATCTTTACCGCTTTTACCAATGATCCCTAAGCCAGCACCTTTTGCAGTGCCGTTCAGCAGCAGCAAATCGTCTTGACCAGCTACCGCACGAACACCGTCAAAAACGATAGCCGCTTTATATGCAGATCCATCAGCTTTTAGTTCGCAAGATTCTAAATGCAATTCAAAAGGAATAAGCGCTGAACGACCTGCTTCCAGCGTGCTCATGGTAATAGCACCCATTTCAACCGTCTGGTTAGTAGAATCATTTTTGATAGTACATGGCGCATCAACAATTTGACCGTTGAAGTTTACTTTACCTTGGCCACCTGGCGTTCCTGTAATTGCTGCGCTTGCAGTTCCTGCCATCATCACCAAAGATACTACTGCCGCTAATTTATTAAGTTTCATTTTAAACCCTAAAGTA
Source organism: Hafnia alvei (assembly GCF_900095695.1). GTDB lineage: Bacteria > Pseudomonadota > Gammaproteobacteria > Enterobacterales > Enterobacteriaceae > Hafnia > Hafnia alvei_B. The sequence goes on from NZ_FMIQ01000082.1 coordinate 60,051, forward strand.
AAGTTATATTTAATTGGACACCAACACTGACAAGGAAAACAGCGAATGAACTTCGCATAACAAACATGACAACCCCACTCAATAACCGAGAATCCCAGCAATCTCATAGTAATGAGCAATACGTTTTTATTATCCGCTGCACAGAAAACATAGAGGTTATATTCTCTAAATAATGCCACCTTGCTGTGTTCCCAAATATATTATCCCTCCCTATTCACCAATAAAACCTATTTCACCGAAAGAGGATGTTTTCGATTTTATATATTGAAAAAAATAAGACATTGGATGATTTACAACACAAAGCACAACAAGCAAGAATGCATTTTGGTTTTTTATTCTAGGAAAATGCCATTGCACGACTTAGTTTTCGATTAAACAATTCAATCATAGATGATTATTCCTTTTAAAAACCCACAACAATAATTGTTAGCCAAACCACCAAATTCATAACAATAAATGTTATCAATAGCAGATAAAGCCCATCGCACGGCCAACCTTGTGGCATTAGGAATAATCACATAAAACTTCATTTCTCATAAATATGAAAGAGAAGTGCAGCTCCTCTACTGAGGTAATAGAGATGAAACAGAGAATGCAAAATCAGAGGGGTATCATTTATTGCCATTAAACATCCATTAATTGCGATTTAACCACTAACCCAAAAGGGGTAAGGCATTACCCAACAACTAACCACGAGGTCGTTTTAAATGAACAGATATAAAAATGAATGTTTAACAATGTACCGAAACAAGAATTACTCTATTCACACTGAACTTACTTTATTTCCCTATAAATCAGAAATCATTGTGCAGTCCGGTTTCGAACAGGCCACAGTCGCTACCAGCAATGCAACTATTACTGATGTGAAAGTTTCTATTAATCCAAAAGGACTTAACCTTGCGATGACCTGGATTGAAGCGCATGCTTTTGGCTTCACATCATTGCACTATGCAGAAATTAATGAGCGCTTGGAGGTAGTACGTACGCATGAGGTTGAATCTATTAGCACCAACAATGCGGCTATTTTGCCTTTAAGCTTTATTTGCGAAGAATTCTTATTCATCGCAAAAGTTGAATGTTCCACCGAGCAAGTGACTATCTCTCAGTATCGTTTAAGCGATTTTTCACTGGTATCTTCACCAATGGTGATTACGTCAAAAGTCAGCGATTCCTATCTCAGCTCAAAACGCAATAAAATTGCTAACCTAACAGTCGTTGACGGCGGGGATAATACATTCTATCTACAGTACAAGGTTCAAACTGACTCAATTCATACCCTGCTTTTGACATATCAAGATAAAACGCTCTCACAGCAGCGTCTGTTTGACTTTGCTTATGACAATATTGGGTTCCATGAAACATATCTCGACAAAGAAGAGAAAATGATCTTTGTCACCTATGCCAATACCGAGTCAGGTGACATTTATCTAGCGGCTCAGTCGCTCGATCCTAATGGAAATCATAATCTCGTCGAAAACAACGTTGTTATTAGTCAAACTCAGGGAAGCTACAACCGCCCTTATATTGAAAAATGTAATACAAATTATGCAGTAACATGGGAAGGCACAAACCCGTATGTTATTTATGTAGATAAAAATCTACTTATTTTATCACCTGAGGAGATGCTCGATTTATCTAACCCAGCCAATATCAAAACTGCCTACGATATGAGCACAGATACATTAGTGATGAGTGCTCAAATTGATAACCGTATTTTTGAAGACTACGGCACATCATTTTATTATTCAAAGACCATGACAAAAAAATGATCATTCTTAATAGCGCTACGCTAGAGCCCTGTAAACAAGAGTATGCTGACGGTACCCTATTGCTCACTGCCGAAATAGATTACTTTTTTGGCAGTGGTGAAACGCTAGACATGGTTATCGACACTTACATTATTAACCCCGTTGACGGTGCTGAGTTGCTGGTTGGGAACAGTCATATTGTTAACTCAACCCCTGTAACAAAAGACAGAACTGAAATAACGGTCGCAATTACAGCTGATCAAAACATTGATGTCCTACGAAATATTATTAATGAGTTTGGCAATCGCACATATACCTTGGTTATCAAACCAACGCTGCCAAATTCAACGTGGGATGGCACAAAAATAATCTCAACCGCAGAAGTGCAGTTGATCGGTGTTGATACGTCAATATCAGTAACAGAAGTAACAAGCTCAGCTGACAATTCAGAGACTACTATTAAGGTTGATGCTAAATATTGGAACAACGAGTGTATGTCGCTCAATGCAACATTAAGCACCGATCAAGACGTACATACGCTATCTATGTCTTATGACAGCAACAGTCAGTTATGGAATGGTGTTGCAACCATCATTGTTCCTGCTGGTCATTGCAATCAGGACATTACTATCACGCTCACGGGAGCATATTCCGCTGGGTGTAATCCATTACCATGCACGTCATGGCAATATTCTGAAAATATTAAACAAACAATTAAAGGACCATGTATGACCACTAATTTCCCAGTCGGACTACACACTTTTGTCGATACATCCAATAGCGAGTCAATCTGCTCAACTATTTTAACCGCTAAGAGCAAACATCTTGTTAGCAGTTATGTTTCTATGCGAACTAAAGACTATAAGTCAGCCTATGCAAAAGTGATTACCAAAGATGGGGCGATGCCTCAGCCTGTCTTCATTCCTGATGTTACAGACTATAACCAGTTTGATGCGGACTTAGCACCTGTCGCAGGCACCGATGATTTTGTTTCTGTTTGGGCTACCAGTGCAATTTCGTCCACCCAGAAATATCAAATTAGCATTCGTCGCTTTACCATCGGCCCTGAAGGCAACATTATCCCTAAAGGTTCTTCACAGGTTATTAGCCAAAGCAATGGCGATTACATGGCTCCACGCATTGTTTACAACAAACAATTAGATCTCTTCTTCGTCACCTGGGCTGCGGTATTAGATAAAGAGATTAAGATGGGCTTTTTCGACTGGGATGATGCAGCGAGCCAATTCACCCAGAAAGGCTATCTAGGCACGCTTGATGCTGCAGTCAGTCCAAACTTCTTTAGTGCAACTTTCAACCTGAACGAATCCGTAAATACGAACGCCTGCTTGGTTAATGCTGCTGACAAAATCATTGGTGCTTTTACGGTAGATGGCACTACCCTTGCCTTCTTCGAATTTGGCTTTGCAAATAATCAGGTATCACAAAACGCCATGCCTGAGTATCAGGCAAACAGCATCAGTAAATTCCATATGGCCTTTGACGATCAGACCACCACGATTAAGATGGTCTTTACCACTAGTGATAATGGTGACATCTATGGTGATACCGTTCAGTATTTCCCAACGCGTATGCGCAGTGATTATCCAGTTCAACCGCGTGCCGCTATTAAAATTAACCAATCAACGTTCCTAGGTCGTCGTCCATACATCAAACGCACCCCGCATTTATCCGATCAAAATGACCGCCAATATGTCATCGCGTGGGAATGTGCTGAGTAATCAGTTCATACTATTAAAGTTTCTAAAAACTTTATTCCAATGGGTGCAGAGAACGTATTGAATAACGGAGACAAAAATAGCGACAACGTACGTATTGTTATTACTGATAACCAGACTTGCTACCTGTTTAATGCATTAGCTCTTGACGGTGAAACGTTGTCATCCCAAGCCATTCTGCTTGCAGTAGAATAATTTTTTAATATTAACGTTAAACGTTAGCTGTACCGCTAACGATAAAGTGAATAGCAGGCAGCGATAGCGCTGCCTGTTACTTAATGAAATAGGCCAGATATGAAAAGCCATTTTTTTAATGGGTATTATTGCCTTGTTGATACTATCAACGAAGATACACTTTATTCTGCCATTAATACCGACAAGTCCAACCATCTTGTTATCGCATACACTAGCGGAAAGAGTTCAGCTGATATCACTGTGTTTGGTAAAGTGGTTACCAACACGGGTGTGATGCCGCAACCATTTCGCATATCAAATAATAGTGAACATGCACAATCAAATGTGCATCTAACCCGTATTTCACAAAATGATAGCTTTGTTGCCGTATGGGATGAAGCCACTGACGAAAATGAGAAAAGCATTTTTATTCGCTATTTTAGCCTCGATGCGAATGGTGCATTACATTCTCAGCAAGTCCCTCAGAAAATCAGCGACAGCGCTGGCATAAACGTTGCCCCGCGAGTTATCCCTAACACTGCAAGTGGGCTCTTTTTCGTCACCTGGTTTTCAATACTTAATCAATCGATTCAGATGCAGTATCTCAGCTTTGATGAAGCAGCCGATACTTTTAAAGATGCATCCTACATTACCGAACTAGAGGGCACCGTCGACGCCGCATTTTTCGCCGATGATCTCAATTTACATACGTCAGCAAGACTCAATCTGTGTTTAACTCAGGCCGAAAATAGCGATATTATCGCTGTCAATATCGACGATCATTCCGTGGGTTTCTTCGAGTGCTACTGCTCAAACAACAAAATCATTCAAACAAATCTTCTTGAGTACCAAACGACAGCAATCAAAAAATTTGCCACCGCCTATGACTCTTTTAACAAAAAACTCAAGATAGTCTATACCCTCGAATACACAGATGGCGGCGAAACCGAAGTTTCATACAGTGATGTGTATGGCGATAGCATTACTTATTTCCCTAGAAAGAAAATGATGCCGAAAGTTGGAACCGATCGGTTAGAGCTAAATTTATCGAATCATAAAACGAGTTTTCCCGCTATACAGCCCTTCACCTGCACAACGGATATCTCTGACATAAGGTTTATTATCGCGTGGAAAACAGATGCTGATGGCATTTGCTTCAATGAGTTTAACTCTGACTTTATCCCTTTAACGGTAGAATCGAACATCAACTCAGCGGGCGTCAATGCTAGCGCACCGTCTATTGCGGTAACAGACAATCAGAAAGGGGTTGTTTTTGGAGCCGCCGGCATTGAATCTAATGCTCTCTATCAGTCTGGCGTTTTGATGGCGATTGAAACATTGTCTGCAAACTCTATAAGTAAGTAGTGTTCGAATCTTAGAATACATTGGCTCGAACATCGGGCCACCTTCATAAAGTCCTGTCCCATCAATATTGGTTTTCTGCACTCCCCTCATATAGCTCAAACCATATTATTTATAGATAAAAACCATCATTTTTTCTAATAATACAATATTTTTCATAAGTCACATTAATACCGCAACGTAATATTACTAAGACCTGTACGAGCAGGTAACTATAAATAGTATTGATTCTTTAATTTTATATAACCCTGTATATACAGGGTTATTAGAACGCCGGCGGCATAACATTCAAGAAACATAATCCGATCGATTTTTTTTATTGAAGTTTGTATTGAGAATGTTAATTCAATCAACCTCAAGCAGGCTATAACCAGCAGCATATAGGCACAAAATCATACATATTCATGCAGTTATATATTTTAAATGGCGTAAAACCTTAACCACACATTACACATACCAGTAACTCTTAGAGAAAATAATTCAATCAACACGCTTCATTATTGAGTAAAAATCATAACTATTGCCTGCGCTCTGATAAACAACCTCCCATAATCCAAACAAAAGTGCTTTATTTCAATTGGTTACATTAATTTATCATTTCATTACGCGCCTGCATATCGTTGCTATGTTAATAAGCCTTACTATTTTGGCAATATTTAATTTTATTCTGTAATTTGCATAATCAATAAATTAACACTACAGAAAGAATTAAATCCAATTAATACGAAATAAAATTTCGGCAATTAAAACAATGTAATTATTTCTTTACATGATTTAAAAATATCAAAACTAAAAACGAAGCATGGTTATTTCAAATTAGTTGCAAATATAATTTTACTAGGTATTATTAACCTAAGTTATTAACTGCGAGGCTTTCAAAATAAAATACTCATCTGTATTAATTTAGGTAGGCAATTTAACTATTTATCGGATGGTTTATATACATATGTTTGTTCTGTCAAAAAACCTCAACTTATTCATGATTACCGCACAAGAACTTTCCTTTAAAAAAGCAGCAAAACGGCTATTTATCACACCGTCTCCGCTTGGGAAATCAATAAACAACCTTGAGGAACAATTGGGGTATGAGCTATTCACTAGAAGAAACGATGGTTTAAAATTAACTAGCAAGGGAAACTGTTTATATACAGAACTCCTCCCAAAATATGAGGAGCTAGTGAAATTAGAAAATGAGATCGTTCGTGGCCGCGGTTTGACACAAAACCCAATCATTAAAATTGGTGTTAATAATTATTACTTTTGGGGGCTTTGTTCAGCTTTAGATAATTTGCTAACGCAATATAATTACAACATCCAGATTATCAATATAGATACAGATATTCCTTACAACTTGCATAATGAAAATATTGATTTTTATATCCACAACGGAGACGCTTTAGAGTCTTATGCAAATATTGAATCAACGCAGCTCCAAGGTGATAGGCTGATGCTGATGACGGGGAAAGACCTACTTCACAAGTACCAAAACAACGTAGAAGCCGTCCTTTCTAATGCAACGTGGGCACAGCTAAGACACACCCCTAGCTCTCCCTACTTTAAAAACATGCATCAATATAGAAATGACAGGCGTATAAATTCATCTCTGATTTCAACTTCAGAAATAACTCAAACTATCGAACTCGTGAAAAAGAACCTTGCGATAAGTTTTGTTTCAAAAACGATAGAAAAATCGCCATTTATCGAGAGAGATCATAACGTCGAATTTATTGATGTAGAAGGGCTTAGTTGTTACATTCCTAGGGAAATTTTCTATCTATCAGCCAAAAAAGAAAAATTATCGATGCTAATAAATATAATATCCAAAGCTATAAATAATATTTAGTATAAAAATAGCCTTACTAATAAACGTATAAAGAACATTAAAAATTTATTGTCTATATTTTCTGATACTGTCCAACACCATTTTAAAACATTTATAATATATAATATTGAGTGTAAAACACTCATTGTGTTTCCGGTACATAACTCATTCCATAACCGTCATCCCAACTAAAGCACTAAAATCGCGCTTTCGCCGCTGCTATTCTCACCTCCAAGTCATCGCATTCAGATACCAATATTTTTCAACGATAAAGGCGCCAGCGCCACACGAAGCCCTACTCACTCGGTCTCACGTTTGATCGCTAATTTCGCCAAGCGACAAGACAGAACGTGCAGACTCGCCATGGGACTTGTGGTCATGCTAAAAAGCAAAAACCCCAAGCTCATTACAAGCTTGGGGTTCTAATTTGGCGGAAGGATAGAGATTCGAACTCTAGGAGCTATTACACTCGACGGTTTTCAAGACCGCTGCCTTAAACCACTCAGCCATCCTTCCAATGGGGGCAGATATTAGCGACCTTCCCGGTGGCTGTCCAGCGTTAAAATGTTTTTTTTGCTCAAGTGAGCAATATTCATCCCATGCGGATCATTTTCAGCCAGAAAATGCTATTTATTAATCAGTTAGGCATCTATTCCCAATGTTTTTCATGCGATAATGCGTGGTATATAGCAAATAAATCTCTTCGCAAGGCGACCATTTTTAGGCTTTTTTATGGCACCCCACACCAAAATATTAGTTAGCAGCTGCTTAATGGGCTTTCCGGTTCGCTATAACGCGAGCGCCAAGCTGTTTATGCCTCCTGCATTGTTGCGCTGGCAGCAAGAAGGACGGCTTGTACTTTGCTGTCCTGAAGTGAGTGCGGGTTTCCCAACTCCACGCTTAAGTGCAGAAATACGTATTGCGCCGCTGGGCGAGCGTACGGTGGTTGAATCCAATAGTCATGACGTGACGTCAGGTTATTTGGCGGGGGCTCATATTGCCCTACAGCTAGCCCTTCAGCACCAATGTCGATTTGCATTGCTCACGGATGGCAGCCCATCATGCGGTAGCTCACAAATTTACGATGGAAGTTTCAGCGGGAAGCGCATCGCTGGAATGGGGTTAACAACTTCACTACTCAGAGAAAACGGTATAACCGTTTTTGGCGAATCTGAATTCTCCGCGCTTGAAGAGGCAATTCATTTCTCGGATATGCAAACGGCCTTCTAAGAGGCCGTTTAGTCGATAAATAAATAGGGTTACAGCTTTTTACTCAAACGATAATCAAGTGAATAGCGTCCTGCACCTGTCACTAACAAGAGTAAAAGCCCCCGATAATGCTGATATTTTTATAAAAGTTGATTTCGTTAAGCACCATATCCATCCCACTCAGTCTCCAGAATGGATGTCCAATAATTGAGGTTCCCAAAACATAAAGTGCAAAAATTGCAGCGATAGGCCGGGTCCAGAGCCCAAGAATAATCGCTAAACCAAAGAAAAACTCAATAACGACGGCAATAATGGCAGAGATATAAGGTAACGGTGCGCCATAGCCCTGCATCGCAGAAACGGCTAGCTCAAAATGAGCTAATTTCCACCAGCCAAAAATAATAAATAGCAGCATCAGTAGTATTCGGGAAAGAAGAATAAGAGAATCTTTCATACCGTCGCTCATTTTTAACTCCTTTGGTATAAAAAGAAGACAACCTTTCTATCTTCATTTTAGAACACAATGGAGAATTATCGAGCGGTGAATGAGATAGGCCACATCGTGCAGCATAGACGTGGCCAAAGAGAGGGATAGTCAGTGTCGTTAGATCATCACGTGAAATGTCTTCACGATCTCTAAAATGCCATTAATGATAAACTGAACACCCATGCAGACTAATAAAAATCCCATCAAACGGGAAATAGCGTCAATACCGCCCTTCCCCACTAGCTTCATAATGGCACCCGAGCTCCGCAAACACCCCCATAAAATAACGCTGACGGATAAAAACACCAGTACGGGTGCAACCAATAATACCCACTCGGGGAAATCAGCACCGTGCTTAATGGTGGACGCCGAGCTAATAATCATCGCGATAGTTCCTGGCCCCGCGGTGCTTGGCATCGCTAGCGGTACAAAAGCAATATTGGCCGTTGGGTGCTTGACCAACTCTTTGGTTTTGCTTTCAACCTCAGGTCGATCTTCCATTTTCTGCTGTGGAAATAGCATTCGAAAACCAATAAAGGCCACGATTAATCCACCGGCGATGCGTAGCCCTGGGATCGAGATACCGAAGGTGTTCATGACTAATTGGCCCGCGTAGAAAGCGACCATCATGATAGCGAACACATAGACTGAAGCCATCAGCGACTGGCGATTTCGCTCCTCGCGATTCATATTTCCGGCTAGGCCAAGAAACAATGCAACCGTTGTTAATGGGTTTGCCAACGGCAACAAAACCACCAGTCCTAGTCCAATTGCTTTAAATAATTCAATCATTAGTCATGCTATCCTTGGTATGTTTTTTGATACTCGGTGAGTCAACATTTCGAGTATATGAAATCAACACCACTCCCGCTATACCGATTATCAGCCCCTATTTTTATTCTTCGACTTATCCAACTCATTACGTATCTGCGCATGGCTGATTAACGCGAAAATGAAGGTACCTCCGATAATATTTCCAGCCAGCGTAGGTAAAGCAAATGGGTATAAAAATGCCTGCCAATTTAGATGACCTGAAAATACGAGATACAGAACTTCAACGGAGCCAACAACGATATGCGTTAAATCACCTATCGCAACGAGATACGTCATGATAATAATCACCCAAATTTTGGCGGCTCCGGCTGATGGAAACATCCAGACCATCGAGGCGATAATCCAACCAGAAATAACGGCGTTAGCAAACATCTCGGTGGGCGAGTTACTCATCACCTGCTGGCTGATTGTTACAAATGCCTCACGCGTTTCCACATCAAATACCGGCAAATACCAAAAAATAAACGCGACAAGGCCTGTGCCGATTAAATTGCCGAATAGAACTAATCCCCACAGCCGCATCAGCAAAACAAAATTAGTTTTATTGGGTTTAGTCATCACGGGGAGTACTGCTGTTAGCGTATTCTCGGTAAACAACTGTTGTCGCGCCATAATGACGATTATAAACCCGAAGGTATAACCAAAGTTCTCTAACAAAAAGGCGCCGGGAACACCATCCAGTTTGACATGAAAAATCCCCTTCGCCATCAACGATGCCCCCATCGAAAGTCCTGCGGCGAGCGCCGACCACAAAAGCGCCCAAATATCACGCTCCAGCTCCTTCGTTCCTTCTTGGCGAATAATTTCGTGCACCGCAGCCGCGCGCGACGGTAGCTGCTCTTCATCGGTATTAATCGATTTCCCTTGCTTTTCTTCTTCGTTATCGACCTTTAAATCATCTGAGGGTTTCTCATCGACAATCTCTTCTGGTTTTGGCTCATCATTCATTCTGCACTCCTTCTGATTGTTAGATTAAGCGTAGACGCTCATCCGAAGATGCAGTGCCTCTGATTTTCTCTGGAAACAGTAATGCAGGCTTTTGGATGAAAAACCTGCTGGAGCATTCGCTCGCTGGAATTTATAATGTGACCAACGTCACATTTTAATATTGAGTAAGGATTGGGTTACATGGGTACTGTTATGACCGGGCTGATCGTCGCCCGCTGGGAAATTATGAGCACGTTTATGATGTTTATTGCCAGCTCATTGAATGTCAAATTCCGCAAAAAAGGCCATCGTTTTGTCGCCTTTACATTCAGCGGCATTGGTTTTGCCATCACATGTTGGCTGGTTTTGGCGTTATCTGGCACCACCATTAACACGGCCGGCATGAGCCATTTTTGGGCCGTTGCAAAAGACGTCTTTGTCGATGTAATGAGTCAACCCGCTACCTATAGCATGATGTGACATGCTCTCGGAGAGTGCCCAAAAGAGCATGGCACCGCAGGTTTTTTATGATCATGCATCACTGCCTGAGGCACTAACGCCGGCTAAAAGCGAAGCCTTAAGCATTTTCATTGCCGTATTCCAGCGACTTGAACTATGGCGTGCAACGGCATATTTTGCGACGGACTGGGCAATTTTAACTCTTTTTGCATTCATCATTTGGCTCCTCTGATAACTGAGCACTATTCCTACACGCTCACAGTTATTAGGAAAAAGCCTATACCTTTCTGCTTCAAGCTGTGTTTTTAAATTGTAAACTTTTGCCGAAAACTATATCCAAAAAACATAGCGTAAAGGCTTAGGGCTATCAAACAAAAAAGGGCCGCAATGCGGCCCTTGATTCAGTCAGATGCTTTAATCCAACTTGGGATGCTGGTCGATAAGGCGTTGTTTTTGACGCTCCAACTCCTCAATCTGCCCGTTAATATCTTCGACCTTCTGCTCAATGTTGTCATACGTTTCTTGTAACAACTCTTTGGCTTCAGCGCGGTCTGATGCCGCAGGCGTTGCACCACGCAGCGGTTTGTTTGCGGTTTCTTTCATAAAGATCCCCGTTGCCAAACCTATCAATGCAACAACCATAAGGTAATACGCTGGCATATACAGGTTGTTTGTCGTCTCAACTAACCACGCGGCAATTGTTGGCGTTAAACCAGCCACCAGAACCGAGATGTTGAAGGAGATCGCCAAAGCACTGTAACGGATATGGGTTGGGAACATCGCAGGCAGCGTCGATGCCATAACGCCGGTGAAGGCATTCAGTAATACGGCAAGGATAAGCAGGCCTAAGAAGATCAACCCAATGACATCACTATTAATCAGCTTGAAGCATGGGATTGCCAACAACAGTAAACCAACGCTGCCGAAAATAATAAAAGGCTTACGGCCATAACGGTCACTCATCAACCCCATCACTGGCTGCACAAACAGCATGCCAATCATGATAGCAATGATGATCAGTACCCCATGGTCTTCAGAGTAATGCAGGTTATGTGATAAATAACTCGGCATATACGTCAGCAGCATGTAATAGGTTACGTTGGTTGAAATTACCACACCTACGCACGTTAATAAGCTTTTCCAATGCTGTGAAACGATTTGTCTAAATGAAGTCTTAGGCGGATTTTGGATCGCGTTGCGATCGTCTTTTTCCATTTTATCGACATGCTGTTGGAATGCTGGAGTCTCTTCCAGCGCATGACGCAGATAAAGACCGATTAAGCCCAACGGAGCCGCAATAAAGAACGGAATACGCCAACCCCAATCAAGGAAGTCCTGCTCACCGACAATACTAGAAATAAGAACAACGACGCCTGCGCCAAGGACAAAACCGGCTATTGAACCAAAATCTAACCAGCTGCCCATAAATCCACGTTTTCTGTCTGGAGAATATTCGGCAACAAAGATTGCCGCACCAGAATATTCACCACCGACAGAAAAGCCCTGAGCTAATTTAGCTAACAGCAGCAGAATCGGAGCCCAAATGCCGATAGAGGCATAGGAAGGGATTAAACCAATACAGAACGTGCTGACGGCCATGATAATAATCGTGACGGACAGAACTTTTTGGCGACCAAATTTATCGCCCAATGCGCCGAAGAAAACGCCACCGAGAGGACGGATTAAAAATGGAACAGAGAATGTTGCTAGGGCGGCAATCATCTGAATGCCAGGATCTGCCCCGGGAAAAAATACCTGTCCAAGTGCATAGGCCACAAAGCCATATACACCAAAGTCGAACCACTCCATTGCATTACCAAGCGCAGCAGCGGTGATAGCTTTTTTTAATTTTTCATCATCAATAATTGTAATGTCGTTAATGTGTAGCGGCTTTGCCTGCTTTCTTCTTAATCTCATTATCGTTTCCTTGCTAAATTTTGTGCTGCACAGCGAAAGCCATCTCGCTGAGGTGCACGGTGGCCACTTATGCCTGATAGACGTGGCCTAAATCGCCGTCAATATGCGTTATTGGAGAGCCATTCTCCGCTAAACTACGCATTTCTCGGCCCTTTTATCCTTATTTAATCCTTCAAATAACGCAGCGGGTAGATAACAATAATTCAACAAAATGGTCCAAATGTCAAAATTTGTGATCTTAGTCACCTGAAACGTAAAGATGATTTGGCTAGGAAAATAACTAGCAAAGCTTATATTAACGACAGGGAATTAATTAACGGATTAAATATTTTTACTATCAGGAAAGCTGAATAACGCGGGCTTTGAATGGCATCATTGAGTAGGCATCATCCGTGATACCCAAGCCAAAATTGAATTATGGTGACTCGATTACAATAGCAACGCGTCTATTTTCTGAGCGGCCTTGTTTAGTACTATTACTCGCAATCGGGTTACTCTCACCCATACCACGAGTCGTCAGATTCATTCGTGGGATCCCACCCTGAGAAAGTGCATCCGCCACGGTATTGGCTCTTTTCAAAGAGAGCTGTTGGTTATAGCTTTCGTCGCCATAATTATCAGTGTAGCCACTCAGACGCGCATGCATGATATTAATTTGCGCGAGCGTTTTACCCATTCGTTTTACTGTTTCAACGCTTTCTGGCGTTAGATTGGACTTATTGTTACCGAAAAGAACTTTCTCAGATAGGCCAAACATCCACCCTTCTTCCGTTTGTTGAAAGCCTTGTTCTTTTAGTACTGCAATTTGTTCAGCGGTAAGCCCGCCTTTATGCTGACAGCCGGCCAAAAATAACATGGCTAAGAACATGCCAATAAATTTCCAGTGAATATGCGTTTTCACGTTTCCTACTCCCTATTTCTATTTTTTAACGTTCTCGTTATGAGATACTCCAACCACCGCCGCTATGCTTGCTGTGATACATCGCGGCATCTGCCTTCTCTAATAATTCAACCGGCGTGCTCTGTGCATGTGAAAGCGTAAAGCCAATACTCAATGAAATAAATACCGGCTCACCGTTAGGTAGATATATTGTTTCCCGCATTGCCTTAACAATTTTGTCTATGATTTGCATAACGTCATCCTTATGCGCAATGTGGCGCAATAAGATTGAAAACTCATCTCCGCCCATGCGAGCAACTAAGTCGTTCTTGCGAACTTGCATTCTCAGCCGCTCTGCGATAGTTGTCAGCACGTGATCGCCGGCGGCATGCCCCCACGTATCATTCACCGCTTTAAAACCATCGCCATCAAGGAACATCACGCATATTTGTTCCTGCGCCGTATTCATGCTTTCCAACATGCTCATAAAGTTGGAGCGGTTAGGTAATGAGGTCAGTGGATCATGCAATGCTTTGTATGAAAGCTGATCGTTTTCATTCACCAAATCTGCCTGCTGTAGCTCCATCTCACGCAACAGGCTGTTGAAACCTCTACTGAGTTCATTAATCTCAGCAATTTGTGACGGTCTCACGCGCAAAGAAAACGCTCTATTTTCTCGGGCCGAACGAGCAACGTGCGCAATATTCTGTAACTCGTCAACAATTCCGGTGTGCATCCGGCGTACCAGCCACAATGACAGCAGTGCGGTAAGCACCAAACAGCTCAATAGACCGAGCATCAAGTTTCCAAGAAACTTTACCATCGTCGCGCCGCCTGCGGTCAGCGTCACATACCCCACAACTTCGTTTTCACTCATCACAGGCTGCACAACCATTTTTGGCAGCAACCACTTGCGAATAGGATCATCGATGGTCATATGCAAACGAGTCGGTGAAGTCCAACTGGCCAGCAGTTCTTTCTTTTGATCATAAATGCGAGCCTCGTAAATTTGCTCTTTTCGCGCAATCAACGTGAGGGCTTCCTGAGCTGCGGGTTTGTCACCGAATACGACCGCCGCTGCGCTGGTGTAACTTATCGTTGACGCAACCAACTGCAAATTGTGCTCTGCATAGGTTTTCAACGTAAACACAGATAATACAGACAGCGGTATACCCGCCATAAGCAATGTAATCGCGATGATCATCAGATGAATGCGCTGAAACATGCGGCGTAAAGTCGGCCGCGGTTTTGGCATATTGGCGTTTGAGGCAAAAATTTGATTCATCTAATTACCCTTTTTCTTCGCCAAAAGCAGCACGTTAGGGTTCACCTGTACATTGCTGCGCGCCAGAATATCTAAGTTCAGGTCAAACGCGATCCCTGAATTATCAATGCGTAAGCAAAATGCGCTGCCCTTAATACACTCTGGATTATCTTCTGCAATGGTTAAAATACTTTTTCCTTGCATGCTTTGTATGAGCAACTCTTGATCGGCCGGTTTTATATTTCCGAAGTAAACCACATCGCATTGTTCAAGCAATTTCGTTGGTGAAAAATCAACGATCTGCGTAGATACATGACGACTAGGTAACACAATACTCTCCTCGACTAATAAGCGTGCATAGCGTGCAGGAGGAACAATACAAAGCTTGATAGGTTCAGGAGAATTGGCCCAGCGAGTATAGCGGATCATCCCAATAACAACTTTTGCAACTTCTTGTTCTTTAACAGCAATTAACTGTGGTGTGTCTACAGGCGTTTCGGCTGCTAAAACATGAACGCTCTGTACTGATAGAACGAAAATTAAGGCTACAGCGGCTTTGCTCTGTATCCCTCTTAAATAATGACTAAGTTTTGTACGGATGGAGGGTGATATCATGAAAAAAGAAGCCTAATGGCAACGGCCTCAGTTTTAATTAGGTTACACATTATTATTCCTCCGTTAACATCCGCCAGCATAATGAAAACATTAAGTACAAAAAAAGTATACACGTAAACCATAGGATTTTTCTCGTGCGCGAATTTTTTGCACAATTACGGCGCTATTTTTATTAGATATAGCTGAAACTTCAATGAGATTGTTCCTTTTATTGTGCGGCCTATAAGCATCTCTACGCTAAGTAAACCAAATGCAACGCTGCTGCTCGTCAATATATCGGTTAGACACGTTTTCTCTTTAGCCAATAATTGTTCATTTATCTTTCAATGAACTAGGTGTATTTCGTTATGGGCATACACAAACAAAAGACATATCCTTGGCATCGGTATTATTAGCAGTATGCCGATATCCATTTAATGACCATAAAAAAACCGCCTTGACGGCGGTTCTAGCTAGTCTCGCTTATTCATTTCCATTACCTCATCGAGGCTAGGATACTGTCTTTTATCGCGAAACTTGGCTGGCGATGTTTCAAAGTGAGCTCTGAATACACGGCTAAATGTCTGCTGAGAGCTAAAGCCATATTTAAGCGCGATATCAATAATTGGAAGCTCACTGGCGCACAGCAACGTTGCCGCTTCATGTAAGCGTCGTTTGCGAACATATTCAGCAATAGAGAGGCCTTGTTTCTGTTTGAATTCACGCTGTAGATACCATTTTGAATACCCGCTTTTCGCTGCAATGGCATCAACCTTAATTGCCTCACTCAATTGAAGCTGTCCTTCTATCCACTGAATAAGCTCGCTGACAATCACCTCTGACATTTATAACCTCTTTCTGTGAGCACCCGGCCTTTAACTGATACTCATAATTTCTTTAGCGCGCTGAGTCGCCGATCCTGTTGTTAGCACCATCATCAGTACGCCATACATCGGCTCTACTTGCAGTATAAGATTATCTGTACATCTTTTGTTGTATCAACATAGTCTTATTGCCTACAGAACGTCGAAAACTCGTCTCGCGGTTTTCTCAGCCATTGGGCAAGAAGCGTTCTCACTTCTCACCCAATTCTATTTTTGCTCTACTGTATTGCACTCTTCTCTAGAGGGAAATGTGCTCA
This sequence comes from Hafnia alvei, assembly GCF_900095695.1. GTDB lineage: Bacteria > Pseudomonadota > Gammaproteobacteria > Enterobacterales > Enterobacteriaceae > Hafnia > Hafnia alvei_B. The sequence goes on from NZ_FMIQ01000082.1 coordinate 76,605, forward strand.
TATTATGTTCAGATTTATTCATTCTATACGAACTCCAGTTCTGATAATGGCGTATTGTAAGTGCCTGTATTTTTCATCTGGTGCATTTCGTGCTAGAAGATACGGACTTTTCCCATTCAGAGCACGAATTTGCTCTAAAAAATGAGCGACCTATGGAACAAAACACCAAGAGCTAAAAAGGCAGATATGGTATGCTACACGCTACTATAAAAGGTGGTATGTATGGCCTTAATGACTAAGGTTCTCGATATATTTAAAAGTAAGCAGGCGTTTGTTATTTGTCAGGAATGCAATCACAAAGGTCGCTTTGATGAGTTCAAAATTGAAGACAGCATAATGATGCACTGCCCGCATTGTCATTATAGCTTCAATCGTAAACGGCATAAAATCTCGTCTATTTAGCGGCTATCCTGCGTAACAAATACCCTGTAAAAATGGCGATTGTTGAAGATAGGTTGAACTTGCCTTGCTAAGATATGTAGAGTGTATTTTGGCATTATCGTGGCAGGGAAATTTATGCGATTTTTGATCAATACAATGACTGGGCTTGTCGTCATTTTACTTGCCATATGGACTGCATTCATTTTCGACTTCAACGAAGCCAATAGGCTCCCGCACTATTTATTTCACCATATTGAATCATTTTTCAGTCGCTGATCCTTACCGTATAATGGTGGTAATAAGGTAGACCTGCACACTTTCCCCTTTAATCTGTAAGGATATATAATGTCCCCCGCGTTAATCACCTATGGTGCGTTAGCTTTTGCTATTATTTGCGAAGTCATAGCCACGTCGATTCTTCCGCATACCAAAGAGTTTACTCGTCCTGCACTCACTATTGTCATGGCACTTCTATATGCCATTGCGTTTTATATGCTATCTATTGCAACGCGAACCATGCCCGTTGGCATTGCTTATGCGATATGGAGCTGCCTAGGGATCGTCCTCATTGCAGGCGCTAATTATATCTTATTCAAACAAAGCCTCGATTTCCCTGCGATGATCGGCTTAGGGTTTATTATTGCTGGCGTACTGATCATTAATATATTTTCTCATTCGGTATCGCACTAATATTTTTAACGACCAGTTACTTGATGTATTCGTAGCTGGTTATAAATAGCAAGCCATTTAAATTACGCCAAGAACTCTTTTAAACATATACACTTACATTCCTTCACAATCTTCTCCCCTTACGTCCTACTTTGCTTATTTATCCATTTGTGATTTTATCTTAAAATTATTGAATCGGTTAAATTTTAGCTTATAGTCTTTATATTAAGCATATATAAAAACACAGGCTCAGAGTGAGTTTCTTCATGATATGCTCCACACCAAATCAAGCGTTCAGGGATACGAAATGAGTAATATCAATGAGAAACAAATCCTCAAGCGAGTACGAAGCATAGATTTGAATTTACTCACTGTTTTTGAAGCTATTTTTAGTTGTAAGAGTGTGAGTCTGGCTGCCAAAACGCTGAATATATCGCCATCCGCAGTTAGCCAATCATTGCAGAAAATACGCAATCACTACAACGATATTCTCTTCATTCGACAGGGAAACGTATTACAGCCGACGCTCGTGTGTTTGAAAGTCCATGAGCAATTAGCCGAAATCATGCGTTTAGTTGATTTTTCCCTAAATAGCCGCGTTGATCCTCTTGAAAAGAAGAAGTTTATTATTTATGCATCACAGTTTATGGCGACGTTCTATCTGCCAAAACTGATTAATCTGCTACAGCACCAGTCTCCTAACGTTGAGATCGTGCACCATACCTTGGCTGAAAATACCAACGTTGACGAACTATTGATTAATCGCCAAGCCGACCTTGTTTTTGATCTTCACCCTACGGCCAGTCACTCTGTCATTTCGGCCGAGTTTTCAACCGAAACACTCACGTTAGTATGCAGCACGGAACACCCTCGCCTCCAAGGTAAAGTCGATATTACACAGCTGTATAACGAGCGTTTCTGTGGCTTAAACTCGACGATTCCTTATATTATGCGTCGACAAGTTGAGCTTTCGCGCCTGTTTAAAGAACGGAACTTTATCTTCTCTAGTGATTCCGTCATGACTATTTTAAGCATTATACAAAGTACAGAATCCATTGGCCTCGTGCCCACCTCTTTGTTAACAGATAATCACTATCCTCATATCCGCCAGATCGATATTGATATTCCGTTCGATCCTGTTACGTTTTACGTTCTGCATAATAAACACGTCGCTGACTCACCGGGGTTTTCTCAACTTTTGGCTACCATCATGCAGCTGCAGCAAAGTTTGCATGAGAAGTAGTCGCTGCATTTAGCGGTACACTACGCCAGACGAAATACCGAAATCGCCTGCTTGAGCGCATCGGCCTGGTGCCCTTGCTGCTGAGCCACCCTTACCGTCTCAGCCACATGGCTTACGTTTTCCTGCACGCTATTGTCAATTTGCGCGATGCTTTTATGCATTTGCGCAATGCTGACCCGCTGCTGGACGCTCATTTCCGATAACTCATCAACCAGCTGTGACAAATGTGTAATCGAACTCATGACTTCCTGCATGGTCACGCCAGCGGCGCTCACCTGTCGCGATCCCGTTTGAGTGCAGCTGACTGATACTGCGATTAATTGACGTATTTCTTTCGCCGCATTTTCACAGCGCTGAGCCAGTATTCTGACCTCTGTAGCGACCACGGAGAATCCTTTGCCATGCACACCGGCACGCGCTGCCTCCACGGAGGCATTAAGTGAAAGGATATTAGTTTGGAAAGCAATACCATCAATAATTTCTAGAATATTGCTGATGCGCACCGATTCTTCTCTAATCTGCGCCATCGTTTGGATTGTAGAAGAAATATTTTCGTCACCGCGAGCCGCGATATTTGTGGCTTTTAAGGATAATTCTTGAGCAAGTAATGCTTTCTCGCTGGTGTGCGCAGACACAGACGTCAGCTGCGCCATCGCACTAGCGACCACCGCGAGCGCCGATGCTTGCTCATCTGTTCGCTGCGATAGCGCTGAATTTTGCCGCAGAATACTTTCTGCATCACCTTGTACCATCGCTATCCCGTGGCTCACCTGACCAAGCGTATTGCGCATCGTTTTCAAGGTGGAACTAAAGGTACGGGCAAAAGCAGAGTGGCTTGGGTGCTCCTCGCGATCTAATGTCAGACAGCCTGGCTCTCGATTAATATGTGATGCCAACTGTGCGACTTCGCTTGCCGAGCGCGCATCCCGTGCCATATGAACCGCCATATAAATCAGTATAGCCGTTTGTGCCACCACAAAAATTGCGTGGAAAACAACCATATGGAATCCAGGATGCATAAAGCAGACGATCCCATAAAGATCGTTTTCCTGTAAATAATTAAACAACAGATGATGAACCGCCGCAGTAAGCGCTCCCATAAGCAGCGGTCGATAATCTCGGTAAGCTAATAGCGCTGACAGCAGAACAAAGACCGAGAAATGAAACTCAGTCTCCCCTTCACCTAATTGGATCAATAAAGCAGCAAATCCTAATAGCGTAAACGCATAAAACAATCGGGTGATTAATTTTCCTGGAAACAACATCTTTATCAGCGTAGAGCTAAGTGCCAATATTAACCCCGCGATTAATGCGGTAGATATATGCTCATAATACCAGCCCACACCAACCGCAATAGCAAATAGCCCCCAGACGAGTAAAAACATCAACAAATCGGCACGTCGGTAGATCAGTTCAAGTGAAACCGTCTCTGACGATTCACCTGTGTTCTGTAAGATTGTCGCTGTCACCATTTTATCATCCACACTGTCTGTGATTAGGATCGCTAACGTTTTTGCTTTGCTATCTCATCAAGCGTAGATGTTTTATGACTACGTGGTGGAAAATTTCATACCTATTTTCTCTGTAGAATTAAGAGGTAAGATTAGTTTTTGGCTGGGAAAGGCATCCTCAAAGTCATTCGCTTTGCTATGGCGGCGTTGAAAATAAATGTTCAGTTAAATTTACATAAAAATGCCGCCTGAAATTCAGCAAAATTGTCCATACTGACTATCACTCTCATAAACTGTTTTTTAGCGCTATGCTTTTCATCACACATATAGAGGTGATAACACAATGAAATTATTTACAGCCCAACTGCAAGACGTTAAGAAAATCCTTCCGCTTTACTTAGGCTACCGGGCATTTTACCAAGTCCCTGAATCAGCCGAAAAAGCCGAAAAATTCCTAACGGATAGGATCGCCAATCATGAATCCGTGATTTATTTTGTTGAAAAAGACGGCGTTCCTGTTGGATTCACGCAGCTGTATCCGCTGTTTTGTTCATTAGAAATGAAGCGTATTTGGCTGCTTTATGATCTGTATGTTGCCCCTGAAGCAAGAAAATCTGGGGTCGCGCAACAGCTGATTGCGCGCGCCGATCAACTGGCAAAAGAGACTGATTCCGCCTTCATCATGCTAAGCACGGCTACTGACAACGTTAAAGCTCAGGCCTTGTATGAAAAAGAAGGCTACGTTAGAGATACACAGTTCTTTGTTTACAACAAAATGCTGGGCTAACGGGCTCTACACAAAACGCTGTCATGCACTAGACTTTCAGAATAAACAATAACTGAGTGAGCATTGAGGTTCTTATGTGCAAAACTTTATCTGTTTTATTTATTCTGGTACTTGCTGGGTGCGCTGGTGGATACCATCATCAGAAAGCAACTGACGATCAAAGTCGTCAGCAAACCTGCCAAAACGCAGACGCTAATGCAGACAGCACCTGTGGCCACTCCATTGTTCCGAGCATGTATTAGCGCTTGCTTAATCACATAAACGACAAAGGCCACCGTTTGGTGGCCTTCTAACTAGAATAACGATTAATCACGTGTAAATTTCTCAGCCTCTTCTTCCGTTTCAA
>NZ_FMIQ01000062.1 GCF_900095695.1 Hafnia alvei
CAGAGCGACCCATTTGGTGGTTTGGCACTTCGGAGACGTGTGCGCACTGCATAATGGGTGGATAAAGCAGGCTGGTAGCGTGCTGGATATACACTCTGGAGGCCGCATCGGTGTTATCACTGACCCATGCCTGTGGCATGTAATAAAGCATCCCGGGATCGAAACGCCCGCCCCCGCCAGCACAGCATTCGAATAGAATATGTGGAAAACGCGTGACGAGTGCATCGAGTAGGGAATAGAGGCCAAGGATATAGCGATGTGCTGTCTCTTGTTGCTGCTCGGCAGGCATCACACATGAGCCCACTTCGCTCATATTGCGGTTCATATCCCACTTAATGTAATCAATGGGGTGTTTTTCGAGAAATATGCTCATTTGCGACAGAATATTGTCGCGTACTTCTGCGCGGCCAAGATCCAAAATGTATTGATTGCGCCCTTCTGACAGCGGTTGTTCCCCTGCGCATATCACCCAGTCGGGATGCTGAGTGAAGAGCTGGCTGCGGCGTGAGATCATTTCCGGTTCAAACCACAGACCAAACTTCATCCCCTGCTGATGGACTTTATCAATCAGCGGGCGCAGGCCCTGTGGAAATTTCTTCTGATTCACAAACCAGTCACCCAGAGAACGGGTGTCGTCATTGCGTTCGCCAAACCAGCCGTCATCGAGCATTAAAAGCTCCACGCCGAGCTGTTTAGCATTGCGTGCAAACGTTAAGAGCTTTTCTTCGTTAAAGTCAAGATAGGTTGATTCCCAATTATTCGCCAGAATCGGGCGAGGTTGATGGCGATGTTGTCCGCGTACCAGATTATTGCGATAGAGCTGGTGCAGCGCCTGAGAAAGGCCATTCAGCCCAGTATCGCTCCATACCATAACGGCTTCTGGCGTTTGGAATGATTCGTTTGGCCGTAGCTGCCAGCCAAATCCGTGAGGATTAATACCTAAGAGCAGTCGCGTTTGCTGATAGGCATCGACCTCGGTGCGAGCGGTAAAGTTGCCGCTGTACACAAGATGTAGGGCCCAGACCTCTCCCTGCATTTCAGTGGTTTCTGGACGCACGAGGCCAATAAACGGTTGCTGATGTGTGCTGCTGGCTCCACGTTTGCTATCGAGCACCACAATGCCTGGATTTAGCGGCTGGCGATGAAGCTGCCGCTCTCGTGCCCAAGCGCCAGGAAACTGGATCTGTTGATAGTGACTATCGGGGAAATCAACCGCGCAGCTCAGCGCGCGCAGCAAGCGCAGTGGCTGTTTGCCTCGGTTAATGAGGCGAGCGGAGCGGGTGATGACGGGATGATCGCGAAACAGGGTATAGCTTAACTCTACCTGTAAATGCGTCACCGGATCGGCCAGCGTAATCGTCAGGGTTTGTGCTTCATCATCCGTTTCTACCCACGTGCTAGGCAGCCCTTCCAGTCGTGGCTTGCCCTGAACAATGTGATGTGACACATAATGCAGATTGCTTACCTGTGTTCCATCCGCGTAGCGCACTTCAAAGGCGGGCTCTCGGTAATCCCCTGCGCCGTGCCCCGGATATTCCTGCAGAACGGTATCTAAAGAAAACGTTCTGTCTGGCCATGCCGCTGGCGTGGGGGAGAACGATGAGCGATCCAGTTTGGGATAATCATGGTATTGATTAAACGCAGCCACGCGTTTGCCCCAATAGCAATGCACCAAATAACGCTGATGCTCAATGCCTAATACATAGCTGATGTGCTGATTACACAGGTGAAAAGTTTGCTGTTCGGCATTCCAGATAATCATGAATTTGCCCCTGAATTTTGGCTAATATTGCGTTGCTGAATATCGTCGAGGATTTCGTAGAATCTGCGTTCGGTAATCTCATAGCTTGATAAAGGTATTAAACTAATGAGCGTCAACGCGCCGGGAATAAGGGTAAACAGCAGGCCAATCCACATAGCCGTATTGGTCGCTTGCACGGTATGAGGAATATAACCCGCCCACGACAGCATGAATCCACCAATGGCACCACCAATAGCGCCAGAAAGTTTGGTTTTAAAAATATTAAGTGAAAAAACCATACCTTCAGAACGGTTGCCGCTGGCCCATTCACCGTATTCCACACAGTCTGCCACCATGGAATAAAGTGCAATTTGTCCAACGCCGCCACAGAATGGGGCTACTGCACCGATGATGAATATAAGGGTGATGTTTCCTTGAAAGAAAAATAGCAGCATGCAGGCTAGAGCCATAACGGCGCTGCTATATATCGCGGTATTTTTCTTGCCAATTTTGGCTGATATAAAAGGAGATACGACGGCACCGCCGACCTGTGCAATCATTGATACCGTAAGAAATACGCCAAGCGCCATTTCTGCGTTGAGATTGTAGATGAAAAAATAAAGTTGGAATGTGCCACGGATAACGCCAATCATTTCTAATAAAAACATACCGGTCAACAATAAACGCAGCGGTCTATGTCGTTTTAATAATATCCAAAATCCTTTGAAGCTTTGGCGTTCTTTGCGTGGCACGGAGTGTTTTTCTTTTACGCCGAAAAAAGTAATCAACATACACACTAAAAATATCAGGCTATATATTATGGCGACAGCCCACCAACTCCCCATATATTTCACCAGCCATAGCGTGCTTGCACTGACAGACAGAAAACCAAATGTGGCAATGGTTCTAGGGATAGTAATCACCTTGGTTCTTTCTGTGGGATCTTGTGTTATTGCAGCCGAGAGCGACCAGTAAGGGATATCAATAATGGCAAAGCAGATGCTCCATAAAATATAGGTTGAGTAAGCATAAACCAGTTTCCCTGCCTCTGAAAAATCGGGACTGATAAAACAGGCAACGGTGGTCAGTGAAACTAAAATACTGCCAATCAAAATCCACGGCCTAAATTTCCCCATTTTGGTATGGGTGTTATCAACTAAAATTCCGAGTGCAATATCTGTTGCGCCATCGACTAAGCGGGCAATTAAAAATAATAAACCGACGGCCGCTGCTTTTATACCAAAGCTATCGGTGTAATAAAGCATGAGATAAATAGCGATAAATGCATACATCACATTGGCGCCAAAACTTCCCAGTCCGTAAGATATTGCGGTAGTCCATGAAACTTTATCTGTTGGGTATCGTTTTTCTTTTGGTTTTTCTTGTGTTGAATTGACTATATCCATATAACACTCCGGCACTAAAAAGTGGGTTATCGGGTATGAAAGGTATTTTTTAAAGGTAACGGGTAATACCAACGTAATGAGAGTAGAGGATTAAAATAGGTGGGGTTTTGCGTAGGTACTCAAGTTTTAGTAAACAGAGATCACTAATTGTTGTGAACGCGCTCGTCATTGATGAACGATAATGATGCCTCCGATAGAAAAATAGAGTGTTTAATCTATGAATTAAAAGATTATATTTCTGTGGTTGGGTAAATTAGTTAAATATCTATTTATAAGGTTCTTTGGTTATTAATTTTATTTCATTCATGGGTTTTATTGTAAATTAAAAGTTATTTAATTAGGTTATATTTGGTGGGCGGAACCGATAAGGGATTTTATATAATACTCGCACCGGCTTTTTATATATGGCTATTCCCAATATGGACGAATAGCCGATTCTGCCTTTCATGTCTCAGGTCGCCCAGCTACACAATGTTTCCGAAAAACGTCGGCGGTGCGCTTCAAAATATCGGTCAAATTCAAAATATGTGACCTCCATCACTTCACTAAATAAAATCTTAATCCTTCGCGGCAAAAGAACCTGCTTTCGTTTTTCAACGTCTGTTTTTCTCTGTCAGAAGCGCTAGATAGCCCTTCAACTCACAAAATTTCCTCTTCGTTGTTTCGTTGCCTGGCTTTCATTGTATTTTACATCGAAAGGTTTTTTGGCCTATTTTGCCCAAAAAGTAGGCTGTAACCGCGATCACAATTTCACTTCACAGCCTTTGCTGTAATGCATTCGAAAGAGAGCGAAAGCTTCTTTACTCAAACATCACACTCCAAGGAGTCATGGATATGACGTTAGATACCGTAAAACGCCGCGAACAGATTATTGACCTGTTGTGTCACGAGGGCAGCGTACGCGTTGAACCTCTCAGCGCGCGGTTTGGGGTATCGAGCGTCACCATCCGTAATGACCTGCGTTATCTGGAACAAAAAGGCTGTGCGCTGCGCTCTTATGGCGGCGCCATGCTTAATCAGCAATTCGCGTTTGATCGACCTTTGCAAGATAAAGGGCGTATGAACCGCGACGTTAAATCGCGTATCGCAGCCAAAGCGGCAGAGTACGTGAAAGACGGCGACACGCTGATTTTAGATTCTGGATCAACCACGACGCAGATTACGCCACACCTTAAAGGGCGGCGCGATCTGGTGGTCATGACCAACGCGTTGAACATCGCCTATGAACTGGCGGGGTTTGAACGGATTGAAGTGATGGTGCTGGGCGGAAGCGTTCGTCAGAACTCCTATTCGCTCTATGGTCCGGCTGCAGAACAGCAATTGCGTCAACATCGCTTTGATACCTTATTTCTTGGCGTCGATGGGTTTGACCTGGAAGCAGGGATAACCACGCCACATACCGGCGAAGCTCACCTCAATCGCGTGATGTGCGAGGTGGCGCACGAAATTATCGCGGTGGTGGACTCCAGTAAATTTGGTCGCAAAAGCTTCTGCATGATCCGTGAGGCCGGTCAGATCCACCGGCTGATCACTGATAGCCGGATCCCCGACAACTACAAGCGGGCATTAACGGAACTCGGCGTAGAAGTGATTATTGCCGACGACTGATCGATATCCTTGATCGATTAAATAATGCCTGCATGGAGACATCATGCAGCCTTTGTTACAGCTTATCCGTCGCCACAAATCGGGCGAGGCGGTGGGGATCTATTCGGTCTGTTCCGCGCATTCGTGGGTACTCGAAAGTGCCTTACTGCTGGCTAAAGCCCGCCACAGCGCGGTATTGATTGAAGCGACCTCAAATCAGGTCAATCAGTTTGGCGGCTATACCGGGATGACTCCCGCGCAGTTCCGTGATGCGGTTTGGGCACAGGCCGATCGCATTGGATTGCCACGCGATCGGGTGTGGTTAGGAGGCGATCATCTTGGGCCCAACGCTTGGCAGGATCGCAGCGCTGATGAAGCCATGCAGCTCGCTGAAACGCTGATCCATGATTACGTGAGCGCCGGTTTTCGCAAGATCCATCTTGATTGTTCCATGTCATGCCTCGGCGATCCTGTTCCTCTGGGAGATACGGAAGTTGCCGCGCGGGCGGCCCGTTTGTGTGCGGTGGCAGAGAGCGCGTGGCAGCAGGCGGGCGGTGAACGTCCGGTGTATGTGATTGGCACCGAAGTTCCAGTTCCCGGCGGGGCTCAAGAAGACATGGAAGGCATGCAGGTCACCACGCCGCAGGCCGCGGCGACCACGTTAGATATCCATCAAAAAGCATGGCGTAAGGCCGGGCTGGACAGCGTATGGGAAAGAGTGATTGCGCTGGTGGTACAGCCGGGCGTTGAGTTTGACCACCACAGCGTGGTGCATTACCAGCCGAATAAAGCGCAGGCGCTGAGTCAGTTTATCGAAAGCCAGCCGCATATGGTTTATGAAGCTCATTCCACCGACTATCAAACGCCGCACGCCTATCGCGAGCTGGTACGCGATCACTTTGCGATCTTAAAAGTGGGACCCGCCTTAACTTTTGCGCTACGTGAAGCCTTATTTGCTCTCGATCGTATCGATCGTGAATGGAACGGTGAGCTTAAAGCGGCACATCTACGCGACACGCTGGAACAGGTGATGCGCGAACAGCCGCAGCAGTGGAATCGCTATTACCACGGTTCGCCACACCAACAATTTATCGATCGCCAATACAGCCTCAGCGACCGCGTGCGCTATTACTGGCCTCATCCTCAGGTACAGCAAGCCGTTGATTTACTGATGAGTAATCTGCGTAGCCATCCGGTTCCGATGGCGCTGCTCAGCCAGTATCTCCCTGAGCAGGCACAGGCGCTGAACGCCGGAACGCTGGGTAAAGATCCACAGCAATGGGTTCTAGACAAAATACAGCGGGTGCTTTTGAGCTACGCCGAAGCCTGTGAACCCAAAGCTGAAACTATCCAATCTCAGGCGCAAGGAGCCTTAGCATGAGTGAGCTGTTTTCCTATTCTGAAGCATGGCTACATGAGCACCATGCGCTGCATACCGCGCGTGAAATCGATCAACAGCCACGCCTGTGGCGACAGCTACATCAGGAGTTGAGCGACAGTCAGGGACATTGGAAACCGTTCTTGCAGCCGCTATTAGCCGATCCAACGCTACAAATCGTGTTGTGCGGCGCAGGTTCCTCTGCGTTTGTTGGGCGAGCGCTGGCTCCTTGGCTGCGCGAGCAATGCAGTTTAGACGTGGTGGCCTATGGCACGACCGATATTGTGCCTTCGCCGCTGCAATATCTCGATCCAGAGCGGCCTACGCTGCTGGTGTCCTATGGGCGTTCGGGGAATAGCCCTGAAAGCGTCGCGGCCGTGCGCTTAGCCGATCAGATATTGCCGCATTGCCACCATTTAATGCTGACCTGTAATCCCGATGGTGAGCTGGCGCGCTACGCAGAAGGGCGACGTAACGTCTGCTCGCTGATTATGCCGCAGGGTTCGCACGATCAAAGTTTTGCCATGACCTCCAGCTTTAGCTGCATGACGCTGGCTACCGTTCTGCTGCTAGGGCCGTTAACGCTGGCGCAGAGCGCACCGGCACTACAACAGATGACCGCGTTGTGTAGTCGTGAACAACACCATTGGCAACAGCAGGTCAAAGTGCTGGCGAACAGCGGGTTTAAGCGCGCGATGGTCTTAGGCGGACGTTGTTTTACCGGTATCGCCGAGGAAGCCGCGCTGAAGATGCTCGAACTCACCGCCGGGCGGATTGCCACGCGCTATGACTCGCCAATGGGCGTGCGCCATGGACCGAAATTCATGGTGGACGGCGATACGCTGGTGCTGCTGATGATGTCTTCCGAGGCTTATTGCCACCGCTACGACGCTGATTTACTGCGTGAACTGCGCCATGACGATCTGGCTAAACAGATCGTGGCGCTCAGCGCTACGCCGGGAGATTTTCATACCGTACTCGATAGCGATCTAGATGATATCTGGCTGCTATTTCCTTATCTGATGTATTTACAGATGTTGGCGTTTGAAACGTCTTTGGCACTGGGCATGACGCCAGATAACCCGTGCCCGACAGGGGAAGTCAACCGCGTGGTGAAAGGGGTGGAAATCTATCCGTTTACCGCAGTTCGTTCCATCAACACTCATTTAGCAAAATAACAAGTCAGGAGTGGAGCATGTCGACCCCGAATATTTTAATGACCCGCATAGATAACCGATTAGTTCACGGGCAGGTAGGTGTGACGTGGACAAATACGCTAGGGGCTAATTTGGTATTGGTTGCCAATGACGCCGCAGCGGCCGATCCGGTACAGCAAAACCTGATGGATATGGTGGTGGCGGAAGGCGTTCAAACCCGCTATTTCACGCTGGAAAAAACTATCGACGTGATTCATAAAGCGGCCGATCGGCAGAAAATTTTCATCGTATGCAAAACCCCACAGGACGTTCTCACGTTGGTGAAAGGCGGAGTGCCAATCAATTTCGTCAACGTTGGCAATATGCACTTTGCCGAGGGAAAGCGGCAGATACACAAAACCGTATCCGTGAATGACAGCGATACGGCGGCGTTTCGCGAATTGGAGAAACTAGGTATCACCTGTGAAGTTCGGCGGGTGCCGGATGAGTCCGGTGAATCCATTGCCAAACTCTTAGCATAACGGGAGTAAACCATGTTTACAGATGCGTTATTGATTGGCTTATTAGCCGGACTGGCGGGGGTAGACCTGTTTGATGGTCTCACCCATTTCCATCGTCCGGTGGTGATTGGCCCGCTGGTTGGGCTGATTTTAGGCGATGTGCAAACCGGTCTGCTGGTCGGTGGTTCATTAGAGCTGGTTTGGATGGGAATGGTGCCGCTGGCGGGGGCTCAGCCGCCAAACGTGGTGATTGGCGGGGTGATTGGTACCGCGTTTGCCATTCTGACCCATGCCGACCCCAAAGTGGCGATAGGCATTGCGGTGCCTTTTGCTATCGCGGTGCAGGGCTGTATCACGCTGCTGTTCACGGCGTTTTCGCCGATGATGCACAAGTGCGACAAAATGGTGCAGGAGCTCAACTGGCGCGGCATTGAGCGCGTGAACTATCTCGGCATTGCGATCCTGTTCTGCTTCTACTTCATTGTGGCCTTCTTGCCGGTTTACTTCGGTGCCGACGCCGCCAGTGCGATGGTGCAGAAAGCGCCAACGTGGCTGCTGGATGGTCTGGCCGTTGCGGGCGGAATGATGCCTGCCATCGGTTTCTCACTGCTGATGAAAATCATGATGAAAAAGACCTATGTGGCTTATTTCATCCTCGGTTTTATTTCCGTGACCTTTCTCAATATGCCGATTATCGCCGTTGCTTTGGGCGCATTCGCCATCGCGTTGATCGACTTCTTTAACCGTTCCCGCAACGAACAGGATGGCGATACTAACGCGCCTTCTTCTTCGACTCATGCTCAGGAGATGGAAGATGGGATTTAATGACAACGAAGCTGTAATGGCGGCTAAAGCCGAGCAGCGTATGGCACAGGCCTTGGCGACCAGTCAGGTTGAGCAAGACGACTATATTGACAGCACGCCAGCGGAAGCCTTAACCAAGCAAGACCTAAATCGCATGGCGTGGCGTTCTCTGCTGTTACAAGCGTCGTTCAACTATGAGCGTATGCAGGCGGGCGGCTGGCTGTATACCCTCATTCCCGGCCTACGCAAGATCCATAAGAATCCTCAGGATCTGGCGAACTCAATGAAGATGCACATGGAGTTTATCAATGTGCATCCGTTCGATGTGACATTCCTGTCCGGCCTGGTGCTGGCAATGGAAGGCAGCAAAGAAAAGGTGTCTACCATCCGTGCAGTCAAAGTGGCGCTGATGGGGCCGTTGGGCGGCATTGGCGACGCGCTGTTTTGGCTTACGTTGCTGCCGATCTGCGCCGGTATCGGTGCTTCGTTAGCGCTTCAGGGCAGCCTGTTTGGGCCGATTGTTTTCCTCCTGATGTTCAACGTTGTGCATTTTGGTCTGCGTTTCGGGCTGGCTCACTACGGCTACCATGCGGGCACCAGCGCGTTGGCGCTGCTAAAAACCCACACCAAAAAAATATCTCATGCGGCATCGATTGTTGGGATGACGGTGATCGGGGCGCTGGTGGCGTCGTACGTTCATCTCTCCACGCCGTTGGTTATGCATGCCGGTAAAGCCAGCGTCGCGCTGCAGAAAGACGTGCTAGATAAGCTGATGCCCAATCTTCTGCCGCTGTGCTTCACGCTGCTGGTGTTCTGGCTAATGAAACGTGGTTTTTCACCGGTGAAACTGATCGGTTTAACGGTGCTGTTTGGCGTGGTAGGCAAGTTTATTGGATTCCTTTAAGGAGGCGCGATGTTAGGTCTAGTGATTACCGGGCATGGCCGCTTTGCCAGCGGCCTGTTGCAGGGCGTGGAACAGGTGGTTGGTGAGCAGTCTCAGTGCTGTGCGGTGGATTTCCCTGAAGGCGTGAGTACCGCTGAACTGATGGTGATGTTAGAGCAAGCCTGTGCGGCCTGTGACAGCGGAGAAGGCGTGGTGATCCTGAGTGATTTATTGGGTGGCTCGCCGTTTCGGCAGGCCGCGATAATTGCTAAACAACATGCAGATTATCAAGTGATTACCGGCACCAATATGCAGCTTGCGGCAGAGATGATGCTAGAGCGAGAAGGGATGAACCCGCAGTCGTTTCGCGATATGGCGCTGGAGTGCGGGCGACGCGGTGTGACCAGCCTGTGGCACGAAGAACAAAAGTGCAATCAACAACAAAATGATTCTGTCAGCTTAGACGGTATTTAAGGAGCCCATTTTATGTACCTGATTTCAAACCGGGAAATGCTCAAAAAGGCTCAGCGCGAAGGTTACGCGGTACCCGCATTCAACGTTCATAATTTAGAAACGGTTCAAGTGGTGGTGGAAACCGCCGCCGCGCTGAGATCGCCGGTGATTTTGGCCGGTACCCCAGGCACATTTACCTACGCAGGCACCGATTATCTGGTGTCTATATGCCAGGAAGCCGCCCACCTGCATGATTTGCCGTTGGCGCTGCATTTGGATCACCACGAGAAACTGGATGATATTCGCGCCAAAGTGACCGCCGGCGTGCGGTCGGTCATGATTGATGGTTCGCACTTTGCGTTTGAAGAGAATATTCGCACGGTGGCTGAAGTGGTGCGCCTATGTCAGCGTTATGACGTGAGCGTGGAGGCGGAACTGGGGCGGTTAGGCGGGCAAGAAGATGACCTGAACGTTGACAGCGCAGACAGCTTCTTTACCGATCCTGCCGCCGCACGTGAGTTTGTTCAGCGCACTGGCATTGATTCCCTTGCCGTGGCAATTGGCTCAGCGCACGGTTTGTACCACGGTGAACCGCATTTGGATTTTGCCCGCTTGGCCGAAGTGCGCAAGGCCGTTGATATACCGCTGGTGCTGCACGGCGCGTCGGGTATTCCAGAGCATATGGTGCGTGAAGCGATAGGGCTTGGGATCTGCAAAGTGAACGTGGCTACCGATCTGAAAATCGCTTTTGCGGATGCGGTAAAAAGCTACTTCACCGAGCACCCTGATGCGAACGATCCGCGCAAATATATCACGCCGGGTAAACAGGCCATGCGCGAAGTGGTCGAGGAAAAGATTCGAATTTGTGGCAGCGAGGGGAAGCTTTGATCAAAAACGTTAAGGTCTTGTTTGCTCTTTTTCCCCAAGACTTAAGCTAAAAAACAGCCGAGGCTTTGGGATTTCTTTTTCTGATCGTCTTCGTTATAGAGCCACCAGCATGGATGCTGGCGGCAGGTCGATGGCGCACAGGATGTACGCTCTGAGACCGTTCGGCCAAGCGACTCAGTAAAAAGGACTCGGGTGTAGGGTTCGCGTCCTGACGAACCCTACCCGTACGCCTGCACCAGAGTTATATGAAAAAACCAATGTGGAGAGGCGGGCGGAATATTGCCTTAATTCATCATAGGTTATATCCATAGCTCTCGATTACCGGTGCTATTTTTTAACCATGCATCAAACCCATCACCCATGCTATTCTGTTGTTCCTGAATGATTTCTTTGCCTGATGGCACCTGACTTTTCTAAATATAAAAAATGAAGCTATTTCAATCAATAACAGCCGGATTGCTGTTTTCTCTTTACATTATTTTTATTCCGCAAACGGCTTTTGCAGACCTATTGCCTGAGAGCTGGCAGCAATATCAATACATGCAAGCTGAGCGTGATAGTGAAATCTATTCGCTGGTGGGAGAGCATGTGATCCCCGTGGGGCAAATTAAGCAGGGACAGGTGCTGAACGTCTTTCAAGCCGACGCGGAGTATTACGAATTTCGCTTTGGCAACGGCACTGGCTTTATTGCGCGAGAAGACCTGAGCGAGCGCAAGAATCCTGAAGCGCCGCGTGATAATTTGGGCGATCTGCGCAAGAAAAGTTTTCAAAATCTTGTTACTAGCCGCCCGGTGACCGTGTATAGCCAAGCTGATAATCAAAGTACGCCAGTCGCTACGCTGGAGGAAAACCTGCGTTACCCGATCCTGAACAAACAAAAGGATCGTCTTAATCAGACATGGTATGAAATCAACTTAGGCGATCGCCTTGGCTATGTGAGTGAGCTGGACGCGGAGTTGGATAACGGCATTGCGGTGCTGACGTATCATCATATCTTGAAAAATGAAGAGAATAAGCGTTTTCGTCATACGTCGACCACGACCTCCGACGTGGCATTTAGCAACCAAATGGCCTATTTGAAACAGGCGGGTTATACCACGCTCTCTATGTATCAGTTGGAAGGCTACTTAAACGGCACCATGAATTTACCTGCCAAGGCGGTGGTGCTGACGTTTGATGATGGACTCAAATCGGTCTATCGCTATGCGTATCCGGTGCTCAAACAGAATGGGCAACGCGCTACGGCGTTTATTATCTCTTCTCGCATCAAACGCCATCCGCAGGCTTGGAACCCTAACGGGTTACAGTTCACCAGCATTTCAGAACTGCGTGAAATGCAGGATGTATTTGATATTCAGTCGCATACACACTTTTTGCATCGCGTGAGTGCGAACAAACAGCCAATTTTATTCAGCCGTTCTTATCATAATATTTTGTTTGATTTCCAACATTCGAGAAGGGCGCTTTCGCAGTTTAATCCGCATGTTCAATACTTGTCGTATCCCTTCGGTGGCTATAACCAAAAGGCGATGGATGCGGCGCGTGATGCAGGATTTCATCTGGCGGTGACGACGGTCAAAGGAAGGGTTCGAATGGGGGATAACCCGTTCGCGCTGAAGCGTTTATATGTGCTGCGTACGGATTCGGTGCAAAGCATGGCGTCATTGATTGCTAACAAGCCACAGCCGGTGCCAGAAAAGCCGGATGCTGGAGTGGTTAAGGTGCCTGCGGCGGCGGTGAAATAAAATTTTGCTGTTGTGAAAAACCCCCTCCCAACCTCCCCCTTGGCAGAGGGAGTCGCCGCTCGAGATTCATATAAACATCACCGAACGGTTCTCTCCCCTGTGAAGGGGAGGGTTAGGGTGGGGTCAATGAGAGCCGGGGGAAATAAAGAATTACGCCACCTGCACGGGAACGGCTTTTGCCAAGCGCTTCATCACATTATCACCTTCAAAATAGGCAACTTTAGGGTTGTGTGAGCGAGCCTGTTCATCAGACATCTGTACGTAAGAACAGATGATCATGGTATCGCCAACGCATGCACAGCGAGCCGCAGCGCCGTTGACGGAAATAATTTTTGAACCGCGTTCGGCGGCAATCGCGTAGGTCGAGAAGCGCTGACCGTTATCTACGTTGTAGATATCGATGGCTTCATATTGCAGGATCCCCGCTGCGTCTAAAAAATCCTGATCGATAGCGCAGGAACCTTCGTAGTGCAAATCTGCCTGAGTCACTTTGACGCGGTGCAGTTTGCCTTGCAACATAGTGCGTACCATAACAATACCTTCATTAACATCTATTGATGGCAGCCATCTCTGAAACCAGAGACGGCAATTCTCTTTATTACCGATTAAGTGGTCTACTATATTTTAATAAAAAAGTTTACCACTGTATGCAAAACAATTAGCTTTCGGCGTTGAACGGCACGCGCATGTTATCAATCAGACGCGCTTTACCTAACCATGCAGAAACTAAAATCACCGCGGTTTGTGTATCCACATTTACGTCTAGCAGAGTGTCAGCGTCGCGAACGAACAGTTCGTCAGGTTGCAAACCGGCTTCCCGCAAGCGTCCTGCAGTTTGTTCTAACAGCTCGTCGATGTTGCGTTCGCCGTTTTCCAACTGAGTCGCTAAATGACTCATGATGTTATACAGGCGAGGGGCTAGGCGACGTTCGTCAGGCGTGAGGTAGCCATTACGTGAGCTCAGCGCCAGCCCATCCTGACCGCGAACGATAGGCACGCCCACGATATCAATATCAAAACTGAGGTCGGCAACCATTTTGCGGATCAGCGCCAACTGCTGGAAATCTTTCTCACCGAAACAGGCAATATCTGGCTGGATGAGATTGAACAGTTTGCTCACGATGGTGGAGACACCGCGAAAATGTCCCGGACGGCTTGCGCCTTCCAGCATGGTAGAGAGTGACGGTACATCGACATAGGTCTGCTGTTCTAAGCCTTTCGGATAGATTTCTTTTTCAGACGGAGCGAAGACCAAATCCACGCCTAGGCGCGTTAATTTTTCACAATCTTCCTGCAATGTACGCGGATAGCGAGCGAGGTCGTCAGGGCGATCAAACTGCATCGGATTCACAAATACGCTGACGACAACGATATCAGCTCGTGCTTTTGCTTCTTCAACCAGCGTGAGATGACCTTCGTGCAGATTTCCCATGGTGGGTACTAGTGCAACACGCTTGCCTTCG
Organism: Hafnia alvei; assembly: GCF_900095695.1. Classification (GTDB taxonomy): domain Bacteria; phylum Pseudomonadota; class Gammaproteobacteria; order Enterobacterales; family Enterobacteriaceae; genus Hafnia; species Hafnia alvei_B. Next base: position 14,007 of record NZ_FMIQ01000062.1, read on the forward strand.
TGGCGCCAACGGCGAATTTCACGGCGTAGCAAAGGGATTGTTTCAATGATTAACACAGTGGTTCTCCAAACTTATGAGCCACGCTAACCTCCCTTTAACGAGAGGCTAGATGCAGGCTTACAGATTAGTTGAAAGTATGTTCCGCTGCCGGATACAAACCCTGTTCAACCTCTTCAATGTATAGACGAATGGCAGCACGAATATCGCTTTGGCCTGCTAAGAAGTTCTTGGCAAACTTAGGGGTATGTCCACCGGTGATCCCCAAGGCGTCGTGCATGACTAAAATCTGGCCGTCGGTGTCTTTACCTGCACCAATACCGATAACCGGAATGCGTAGCGCTTCGGTGATGGTTTTTGCCAGTGCCGCAGGCACACACTCTAAAACCAGCAGTTGAGCACCGGCTGATTCCAATGCCAGCGCATCTTCGAGCAGCTTATCGGCACCGTCTTTATCACGGCCCTGAACTTTATAGCCGCCAAAAATATTTACAGATTGCGGCGTTAAGCCAAGGTGCGCACAAACCGGCACTGCGCGCTCGGTCAGCATTTTCACCGTTTCAGCTAGCCAGCTACCGCCTTCCAGTTTGACCATATTGGCACCGGCTCGCATCAGCGTGGCTGAATTCATGCAGGCTTGTTCCGCTGTGGCATAGGTCATGAAAGGCAAATCGGCGAGCAAAAGGCAGTGTGGTGCGCCATGACGCACGGCGCGCGTATGGTAGGCGATATCTTCAATGGTGACAGGCAGCGTAGAATTATGCCCTTGCAGCGTCATTCCGAGAGAATCCCCGACTAACATGACGCGGATGCCCTGATCTTCAAACAGCTTAGCAAAGCTGGCATCGTAAGCGGTGATGGTGGCGAATTTTGTTTTTTGTTGTTTTAACTGTAACAGATGGGTGATGCTGGTCGGCTTCATGGTGTCCCCTGACGGCTTCATTCAGAGTGAAACAAAAGCGCATTCTAAGAGATGTTATGCCCTAGGGATAGCGCTTTATCGGCATACCGCACGGGAAAGGTATTAGGGCGAAAATATCAGTAACTTATGGAAATAGAAAGGGAATTAGGTAAATTAGCTAGGAAAGGATATATGTCTGGTAGTAATTATTTATAGCTATTTCATTGATATAACTATGGCCACTACCACCGCGTGAGTGGTTCAGCGCCGAGCTGTGCGATGACAGATTGCAGGCTTTCGCCGGTGGGAAAATGCAATTCGGGGGCAATCTCAGCCAGTGGATATAACATGAATTGCCGATTTTTCATGTCGTAATGCGGTACGGTTAAGCGGTCGGTATTTATTATTTCATCGCCGAACAGCAAGATATCGAGATCTAAGGTACGCGGCCCCCAGCGTTCATCTTTACGAACGCGGCCGTGCTCCAGCTCGATTTTTTGCGTATGGTCTAGCAGATTTTCAGCCGGTAAGTCCGTGTCTAATGCCACTACCGCATTCAGGTAATCAGGCTGATCCTGAGGCCCGAGCGGTGGTGTGCGATATAGCGATGAGGTTGCAATCAGCTTCGTCTGCGGCAGTTCGGCCAGCGCGTTAAGCGCTGACTGAACCTGATGCAGTGGATTAGCCAAGTTGCTGCCTAAGGCTATATAGACGCGTGTCATTCGCTGCTGCCTTCACGACGCGGTGCACGACGACGTGGGCGACGCGGACGGCGACGAACACCATCATCTCCCAACTCATTCGCCATGCTCTTCTGACGTGTTAGAGGCGCTTTCTGGAACTCGTCCCACCACTGCGTCAAACGCTGTAGCTCATGGTTATTCTCCGCCTGCGCACGCAGCGCCAGCAGATCAAAGGCTGCACGGAACTTCGGTTGTTCCATCAGTTTGTGAGCACGTTTGCCCTGACGGCGAGATAAACGCAGTTGCAATGACCAAATATCACGCACTAATGCGGTAATACGTTTTGGAATAGCCAGCGTGCGGCATTGTTCATCCAATATATCGTTCATCGCTAATGCAAAAGCGTCGTAGTAGGTCAGACCGCTCTCGTCATTGATTTTCTGCGCCAGCTCAATCAGTGGATACCACAGCATAGCCGCAAAGAGGAATGCCGGATTCACGCGCATATCGTTTTGCAAACGATGATCGGTGTTTTTCAGCACCTGATTAATGATGCGTTCCATCGGGCTATCGCCGTTTGGCGTGAAATGGCGCGCAATGACTGGGAATAGCGGTTGGAACAACTGGTATTCACACAGCAGCGTGTAAGTGGCGAAGCCATAGCCGGATTGCAGCAGTTTCAACGACTCTTCAAACAGACGTGCCGATGGGATCTCATGTAGCAGCGACGCTAAACGTGGGATCGGTTCGCCGGTTTGTGGACAGATGCTCATGTCCAGTTTGGCAGCAAAACGTACCGCACGCAGCATGCGTACAGGATCTTCACGGTAGCGAGTTTCAGGATCGCCAATCAGGCGAATACGGCCTTCCTGCAAATCACGCAGGCCACCGGTGTAATCACGCACCGTGAAATCTGAAATACTGTAATACAGGCTGTTGATGGTGAAATCGCGACGCTGGGCATCTTCTTCGATGTTGCCATAGACGTTGTCGCGCAGCAGCATGCCGTTCTGGGCCTGCTGGGAGATATTTTTGCCATCACCGGCGTGTTCATGGTGGCCACGGAAGGTGGCAACTTCGATAATTTCAGGGCCGAACATCACATGGGCCAGGCGGAAGCGGCGGCCAACGAGACGACAATTACGGAACAGTTTGCGTACTTGTTCCGGCGTCGCGCTGGTGGTGATGTCAAAATCTTTAGGCTGTTTACCGAGCAGCAGATCGCGCACGCCGCCACCAACCAGATACGCTTCGTATCCTGATTTGTTCAGGCGATAGAGAACCTTGAGGGCGTTCTCACTGATTTGTTGGCGCGAAATGTTATGTTGATCGCGCGGGATCACCGTCATTGAACGTGACTCCTCCGCTTGTGCGCTCTCCGCCTCTCGGCTTAAAACCTTACGGCAAAAGTTGGCGACTCGGGTAAAAATGGTGCACCTCGATAGTGTCTTGTTAGTCGTATGCTCTGAATCATTCAAGCCCTAGCTAATGCCAGCAACTTAAGGTCTGATGAGTATATGCAGAAAAAATAGCGGGTCATCATAGCCTAAGCAGGGCATTTTGAGAATGCCGCTGATAAATTCACGGCATTAATCGTGAGTTTTTGGGTATTTGCTGCACGTCCCAGTGGGCTACTGCATATTCTAGCAGCGCTTCGGTACTTAAATCTTCCCAACTCTTTGGTGCCGACTGCCCCAAAAAGCCAAGTGCAGAAACGATCACGGGGCGAGGATCGCTCATCGGAATCGGCTCGGCGTGATTCTGTTTCGACAGCTTATTCCCATCGTGATTTAGCGCCAAAGGTAGATGCAGATAACGTGGTGCCAGCCAACCTAACTGCTGGTACAGCGTCATCTGACGCACCGTCGGTTCAATAAGATCGGCACCACGGACGATCTCAGTAACGCCTTGAAAATGATCGTCCACCACGACGGCCAGATTATAGGCAAACAGGCCATCGCGTCGGTGAATAATAAAATCCTCTTCCGCCATGGCGCTATCGGCGGCCAGCCAGCCATGGAGCACGTCTTCAAATCCATACACCGGATCGGTTTGCTGCAAGCGCAGCGCGGCGTGCTCAGGCCCCAAATGCAGAGCGCGGCAGTGACCATCGTAAAATCCACCGAGGGAATGAATACGACTGCGGGTGCAGGTGCAGAAATAGGCTTTGTGCTCGTGGCGCAGGGAGTCGAGTGCGGCACGGTGGGCATCATGGCGGTGCGATTGATACAGCACGCTGCCATCCCAGTGCAGTTGATAGTGTTCAAGCGTGCGCAAAATACGGCTCGCGGCGCCGGGAACTTCGCGCGGCGGATCGATATCTTCGATGCGGACGAGCCAACGGCCTTGCTGTGAGCGAGCTTGTAAATAACTACCGAGAGCGGCGATAAGCGAACCAAAGTGTAAATCACCGGATGGAGAGGGGGCAAAGCGGCCAATATAATGATGTGATGGCATGGGTTTGATGAATTTCGTTACGTCGGCGTCATGCCGCAGAACGGGAAGAATTCACCACGGTGTTGGCTTCCTGCATTAACGCCGTGGTGAGGCTGGGTAAGAGAAACCATCAACGCCCGTAGAGGGCGTTGGAGGATCTTAATATCCCAGATTAACCAGCCATCTGCTTTTCGCGGATTTCAGCCAGAGTTTTACAGTCGATGCAGAGATCGGCCGTAGGGCGCGCTTCTAAGCGACGAATACCGATCTCAACACCGCAAGACTCACAGAAGCCGAAATCGTCGTCTTCGACTTTCTTCAGAGTTTTTTCGATCTTTTTAATCAGTTTGCGCTCACGATCGCGGTTGCGCAGTTCTAAGCTGAATTCTTCTTCCTGTGCCGCACGGTCTACCGGGTCCGGGAAGTTCGACGCCTCGTCCTGCATATGGGACACAGTGCGGTCAACTTCGTCACGGAGCTGGTTGCGCCACGCTTCAAGAATCAGTTTGAAATGAGCCAACTGGGCTTCATTCATGTACTCTTCGCCTGGCTTCTCTTGGTACGGCTCCACCCCAGCGATGGCGAGAATGCTTAAGGACGACGGTTTACGGTTTTGCCCTTCTTGCATGTTGCTTCTCCTACATAACACGCATTAGCGATCCCCAAACGGGGGAAAAATCAGGCCGCTATAAATAGCAGATGCCGTTAACGTTGGCAATTATTCCTGCATAATGCTTGACAATGGTGTGAAGGACGGCGTATTTGGCGAGCTGCTCTGCGTTTTTTGTCGTTTTTTTCAACAGAAGACGAAATAGCTGGCTCAGGACAACCCAAACGGCAGTGGGATGTTTAGCTCCATTCCTTCCGCGTTAATCTGCGCACCATAGCATATAACTTCTACGCCAAGCGCACAGGCTTGCGCCAGTAATTCCGCGTATTGCGGGTCAATATGTTGTGCTGGCGCAACCTTCGTAATACCGGTATGCAGTACGGCAAAAAACAGTACTGCGCGTTGTCCGTTTTGTACCTGCAGCGCTAGCTCCCGAAGGTGCTTTTGCCCGCGTAGCGTAACAGCATCAGGAAAGTAACCACAATCCTGTTCTAGCAGGGTCACAGACTTAACCTCAATATAGCAGTCAGGTTGATTTTCTGCCTGTAATAACAAGTCGATACGGCTATTTTCTTCACCGTAGCGAACCTCGGTGCGCAGTTTTGTGTAACCAGATAATTCTTTGATGCGCCCAGCCTCGATGGCTTCCTGCACTAACGTATTGGCACGCATGGTATTTACACAGATCCAATGATCTTGCTGAGTCTGAGTGAGCTCCCAAGAATGTGCATATTTTCGTTTTGGGTTGTCAGAGGTGGAATACCAAACCGTATCCCCCGGCGTTGCACAACCTGTCATGGCACCGGTATTGGCACAGTGCATTGTCATTTCAGTGCCGTCATTAAGGCGAACGTCGGCTAAAAAACGTTTGTAGCGTTGAAGCAAGCGCGCTGATTTTAGCGAGGGGGAAAAAATCATAAGTTCTCTCTATGTTTTTTTTCTTTCTATATATATGTCGAGATTATTCTGAAAATTCAGTGTTCCGCGTTTTCTGCCGGTTTTTTCGGCGTCATGAGCGGCCAAGCGGCAATTTGCTCGTAGCGGGTTCGGCCACGGCGGAACTCCGACGAGTAGAGCGCGAAATATTCAAAATCAATCGGCCAATGAAACCCTGATGGCGGGAGTGCTACGGCTTTCGTCGCCCCGCGTAGCAGCGTGACATGAGGATGAAACGGTAGTGGGCTTTGATAACAACCGCTACGTGCAGCCTGCGATCGTAAAAGTTCGGCCAATTGCAGCAGCCCACGCGGTGCTCTGCGAGTGCCTAGCCAGACCACTCCTGCGCCCGGCCAGTGGCCCGCGTCGTCGAGATCGAGGCTAAAAGCAGGCTGTTTGATCCGCGCAGCCATATTTTGTAGGGCCTGAGATTTTTGTTCGCTGATGTCACCTAAAAATGCCAACGTAATGTGTAGATTGGCGGCGACGACAGGACGGCCTGCTTCGGCAGAGAACTGTTCTGCACGCCATTTAACCAACGCGCGTTGGGTTTTGGGCGGTATCGGTAAGGCAAAAAATAGGCGGCGGGTATCAGACATGCTTTCTGGTTTCTCTTAGTTTCACCGCTGAATGCTACAATGCCGTCTAGTCGATGTTAAAGCATTTAATCCTAATTAGTTTGGAGCCCTCGTGTCTTTACTCCCTGTTGCTGCGGTTCTTGAATCATTATTGGCCGCGCTGCAATCTTCAGCTCAGGTGCTACTGAATGCACCAACCGGTGCGGGTAAGTCTACGTGGCTGCCGTTGCAATTGCTCAAGGCTGGCTGGCTGAACGGTAAAATCATCATGCTTGAGCCTCGCCGGTTGGCCGCTCGCAGCGTGGCTCATCGCTTAGCGCAACAGCTGGGTGAAAATGTGGGTCAAACCGTGGGTTACCGCATGCGTGCCGAAACCAAAGTCAGCGCGCAAACGCGGCTGGAAGTGGTTACCGAAGGTATTTTGACCCGAATGCTTCAGCAAGATCCCGAGCTATCAGGCGTATCGCTAGTTATTCTTGATGAATTTCATGAACGCAGCTTGCAGGCTGATTTAGCGTTGGCGCTGTTGTTGGATGTGCAGGAGGGATTGCGTGACGATCTGCGTTTGCTGATTATGTCTGCCACGCTAGACGACGCGCGTCTTACACATTTGCTGCCCGATGTGCCGGTGATCCGTTCCGAAGGGCGGAGCTTTCCCGTAGTGCGCAGTTACATGCCGGTGTCAGCGCATGAGCGGCTAGATCAAAGCGCCTCGCATGCCGCATTGAATTTGTTACGCCAAGAATTAGGCTCGCTGCTGCTGTTTTTGCCCGGCGTGGGAGAAATCAAGCGCACTGCCGAACTGCTCGAACAGCGCGTGGATGCCAATACCGATATTTGCCCGCTTTATGGGGCATTGCCGCTGGCTGAACAGCAGAAGGCAATTGATCCGTCACCGGCGGGGCGGCGCAAAGTGGTGCTGGCTACCAATATTGCGGAAACGAGTTTAACCATCGACGGCATTCGTTTGGTCATCGACAGCACGCTTGAGCGTGTCAGCCAATTTGATGTGCGAAGTGGGCTCACTAAGCTGGTCACGCAAAGAACCAGTCAGGCTTCCATGACGCAGCGTGCCGGACGCGCAGGGCGCTTAGAGCCGGGGATCTGTTGGCACTTAATGGCGGCAGAACAGGCCGAACGTACCGCAGAATATAGCGAAGCCGAAATTCTCCATAGCGATCTGAGCGGCCTATGGCTGAATCTTTTGCAGTGGGGATGTCACGATGTCTCTCAGTTAAAATGGCTGGATACGCCGCCGTCTGCGGCGATTTCTGCGGCGCAGCGGCTGCTATTTCAGCTAGGCGCCATTAATGAACAGGGCGGCTTAACCCCTACAGGCCGCGCTATGAGCGATGCCGGTAGCGATCCGCGTTTGGCTGCAATGCTGTGTGCCGCACAAAGTGCCGGTGAGGATGCGCTCGCCACGGCGGCGCTGCTGGCCGCCATCATCGAAGAGCCACCGCGCAACGGTGGTGTTGATCTACGCAATGCGCTTTATCACCCGCAGAGTCATTGGCAACGCCGCGCTAATCAGCTGACTAAGCGTTTGGGGAACGGTCAGGGCCGCGTAGCGCTTGACGATGCCGCGTTTTGGCTTGCTCATGCCTTTCCCGATCGTATTGCCAATCTACGTGGACAAGATGGGCGTTATTTGTTGGCGAATGGTCTGGGTGCGGCAATGGCAGCCGATGATGCGCTGGCACGTACGCCATGGTTGATTGTGGCGAATCTTTTGCAGGGCGTGAATAACAGCGAAGCGCGTATTTTGCTGGCGTTGCCTTGTGATATTGAGCTGTTGGCGACGCGCCTGCCGCACCTGATCAGCGAGCAAACCAGCGTGGAATGGGATGACGCGAAAGGTACACTACGCGCATGGAAACGCCAGCAGCTAGGGCGCTTAGTGATCAAAGCACAGCCGCTGGCTAAACCATCGGCTGAGGAATTGTCGCAGGCGCTACTAAATTGGGTTCGCAATCAGGGAATTAGCGCTTTGAATTGGAGCGACTCTGCCAAGCAGCTGCGTTTACGGTTACAGTGTGCAGCGCAGTGGTTACCAGAAGTTAACTGGCCTGCGGTAGATGATGATAGTCTGCTGGATTCGTTAGAAAGCTGGCTATTGCCTGCGCTAGACGGTGTGCGCGATCTGCGCGGTTTACAGAATATCAATCTGACCGAAGCTCTGCTGACCTTAATGGATTGGTCGATGCGACAACGTCTAGATACTGCGCTGCCGACTCATTACACTGTGCCGACAGGATCGCGTTTACCGCTACAGTATTTTAGCGATAAACCACCGGTATTAGCCGTGCGCTTGCAGGAAGTATTTGGCGAGCAGCACAGCCCTAAAATTGCCGAAGGGCGAGTGGCGTTAGTGTTGGAATTACTCTCGCCAGCCCATCGCCCGCTGCAAATTACCCGGGATTTGGCTGCGTTTTGGCAGGGCTCATACCGTGAAGTGCAAAAAGAGATGAAAGGGCGTTATCCAAAACATGCATGGCCGGACGATCCGGGAAATGCGCTGCCGACGCGTCGGACGAAACGCTATCAGTAAGAAATTCCTACGGTGCAGCTATGATGCTGTGCCAATTTCGGAGGTTTCCTCTTCCCCCTTTAGGCGGTGAGGAACAGATTAGGCGCCACTGCCGGAGAACTGAACAATGTCTAGGGATGACGATCGCGAGCCGATCGGACGTAAAGGTAAAAAAGGTGGCAATCCACCATCCCGTAAAGCGGTACCTAATCGCCGTCGCCGTTATGACGACGAGGACGATGATTATCGCGATGATTTTCGTGATACCGCGAACGATCATGACGAATACGAAGAAGATGATGATTATGATGATGAAGAAGACAGAGAGGACGACGTGGCGCGTAAGAAGGTAAAAAAATCGCGTAAACGCAAACTGTTAGGCTTGCTGATCAAGCTTGCGCTGATCGTCTTTGTGCTGCTGGCGATTTACGGTTTCTATTTGGATCAGCAGATCCGCGGCCGCATCGACGGGAAGGTCTGGCAGTTGCCAGCGACCGTCTATGGCCGAATGGTCGATCTAGAGCCGGGGATGTCCTACAGCAAAAAAGAGATGGTGAATTTGCTGGAAGGTATGCAGTACCGTCAAGTGAGCCGTATTACGCGTCCGGGTGAATTCTCGGTGAACGGTAACAATATTGATATGCTGCGCCGCCCGTTTGATTTTCCGGATGGAAAAGAAGGGCAGATCCATGCACGTTTGGTGTTCAGCAACGATCGTTTAAGCCAGATTCAAAATATGGATAACCAGCGCCAGTTTGGTTTCTTCCGTTTGGATCCGCGTTTAATCACCATGTTGCAGTCCCCCAACGGTGAGCAGCGCTTATTTGTACCGCGTAGCGGGTTCCCTGATTTGTTAGTGGATACGCTGATCGCGACCGAAGACCGTCATTTTTATCAGCATGATGGTATTAGTTTCTACTCGATTGGCCGTGCCGTGGTGGCTAACCTCACCGCCGGACGTGCGGTACAGGGCGGTAGTACGCTGACGCAACAGCTGGTTAAAAACCTGTTCTTAAGCAACGAGCGTTCGCTGTGGCGTAAGATCAACGAGGCGTATATGGCGCTGATCGTCGATTATCGCTATAGCAAAGATCGCATCTTGGAACTGTATCTGAACGAAGTGTATCTGGGGCAGAGCGGAAGCGATCAGATCCGTGGCTTCCCGTTAGCGAGCCTCTACTACTTTGGGCGTCCGGTTGATGAGCTTAGTCTCGACCAGCAAGCATTGCTGGTGGGGATGGTGAAAGGTGCTTCGCTGTATAACCCGTGGCGTAACCCGAAACTGGCGTTAGAGCGTCGTAATCTGGTGCTAAAACTGCTGGAAAACCAACAGATCATCGACCAAGAGCTTTACGATATGCTGAGTGCGCGTCCGCTCGGCGTGCAGCCAAAAGGCGGCGTTATTTCACCTCAGCCTGCGTTTATGCAGATGGTTCGCCAAGAGCTACAGCAAAAACTGGGTAACAAGATCAATGATTTGTCTGGGGTGAAAATCTTCACCACGCTTGACCCGGTATCGCAAGACGCGGCGGAAAAAGCGGTGGAAGATGGCGTTCCTGCGCTGAAAGCGGCTCGTCATGTGAACGATCTTGAAGCTGCGATGGTGATTGTAGACCGTTTCAGCGGTGAAGTTCGTGCCATGGTTGGCGGTGCTCAGCCTCAGTTTGCCGGCTTTAACCGTGCGATGGACGCCCGCCGTTCAGTGGGTTCTTTGGCAAAACCACCGACTTATCTCACCGCGCTGAGCGAGCCGGACAAATATCGCCTGAATACGTGGTTAGCGGATCAGCCGCTTTCGTTGAAACAGCCAAACGGCAGCATCTGGCAGCCGAAAAACTACGATCGCCAGTATCGTGGTCAGGTGATGCTGGTGGATGCGTTGGCGAACTCTCTGAACGTACCGACGGTGAATCTGGGGATGGCGGTAGGGTTAGATCAAATCAGCGCGACATTGCAGCGTTTAGGTATTCCTAAAGATGTGATTAATCCGGTTCCTTCCATGCTGCTGGGGGCGATTAGCCTCACGCCAATGGAAGTTGCGCAGGAGTATCAAACGATTGCCAGCGGTGGTAATCGTGCGCCGCTGTCAGCCGTTCGTTCCGTGATTGCAGAAGATGGAAGCGTGCTGTATCAAAGTTTACCGCAGGCACAAAGCGTGGTGCCGCCGCAGGCAGCCTATCTGACGCTGTATGGTATGCAGCAGGTTGTTGCACGAGGGACATCGCGTTCTCTGACGGCTAAATTTGGCAATTACCATCTGGCGGCGAAAACGGGTACCACTAACGATCTGCGTGATAGCTGGTTTGCCGGTGTTGATGGCAAAGAAGTGACGATTGCGTGGGTTGGGCGTGACAACAATGGCCCGGCTAAGTTAACCGGCGCAAACGGCGCGCTGACGCTTTATCGTCGCTATCTGGAAAATCAGACGCCGTTACCGCTGAACTTAGTGCCACCGGAAGGGATCACCACGATGAATATCGATGAGTCTGGCAACTTTGTGTGTAACGGTGGCGGTTCGCGTAGTATCCCTGTATGGACGGAAAATCCGGAAGGTTTATGTGCAGCATCCGCAGCGCAGCAACCGGCTGCTCAGACTCAGCAACCACAAACTGAAGGACAACAGCCCGCGCAGCAGCAACAGCAGCAGCAAAGTAGCGATGGCGTAGCTGGTTGGATTAAGGATATGTTTGGCAGTAACTAACAATATTCTTGCATGAACAAAAAAGGCCTCTCGTCAGAGGTCTTTTTTATTAGATGAATAATGAATAATAAGCAAGGTGGTGAATTGGGTATTAAATTTGCTTGATGATCATTTAATAGACAAATAAAAACGGGTGGCCGAAGCCACCCGCAATATTCATTCAAACAATGAATAAGCTAAATTAGAACTGGTATACCAAACCAACGCCAACAACGTCGTCGGTGTTGATGTTGTTGTTTTTAGCAAAACCATCTTTGTCACCGTCTAGCAAGTTGATTTTATAATCAACATAGGCAGACATATTTTTGTTGAAGTAGTAGTAAGTACCGATATCAACATATTTCACTAAATCTTCATTGTCCCATTTTCCGTTATGTCCAGAATTGCCCTGAAGATCTTTGCCTTTTGATTGCAGGTAAGCAATGGATGGGCGCAGGCCGAAATCGAACTGGTACTGGGCTACAACTTCAAAGTTTTGTGTTTTGTTGGCAATATTGTCGTTGCCCCAAGGCGTCATGTTCAGCGTTTCAGCATACATGGCAGCTAAGTAGATGTTATTTGCATCATACTTGGTACCAATAGTCCACGCCTGTGCTTTACCACCTTTAGCAATTCCACCGCCTAATGACTGATCGTTTGAACGGTCAGAGTTGCTATACGCTGCGCCGAAGGAAACGCCATAGCCGATGTCGTAAGTGGTTGACATGCCGAAGCCGTCACCGTTTTCAGCTGTGAGCCTGCGACCATTATTGGTGCCTTCCTGATTGTTGCTAGAGCTCTCATTCGCGCCTTGATATTGCAGCGCAAAGTTCAGGCCATCAACCAAACCAAAGAAGTTGCTGTTACGGTAGGTCGCTAAGCCGTTAGCACGACCTACCATGTAGTTGTCGGTGTAGGTGTAGGTATCACCACCGAATACTGGCAGCATATCGGTCCACGCTTCTACGTCGTACACCACGCCGTAGTTACGACCGTAGTCAAATGAGCCGTAATCACCGAACTTCAGGCCAGCAAAGCCTAAACGGGTTGCGTTACCGCTGGTTCCACCAGTTGCGCCGCTTTCAGTATGGTTAGCCTGTACGTTATATTCCCACTGGCCAAAGCCTGTCAGCTGATCGGTAATCTGGGTTTCGCCCTTAAAGCCGACACGCACGTAGGTGTTGTCGCCGTCTTGGCCGTTATCTTCAGAGAACACGTGACGGGCATCAACCTTGCCATATAAATCTACTTTATTACCGTCTTTATTATAAACCTCAGCCGCATTTGCCATACCAGCCACTAATAAAGAAGGAATCACCACCGCTAGAATTTTACGCTTCATTATCATTTCCTTGAATTGACGCTTTTGTATTATTCTTATTCCCTATGTTTAATAAGGATTCCTTTTAAAACATCAGCAGGATAATGTGCCTGGTTATTAAAAGACAATATGGTTCATAAAATAAATAACTCATTTTGTGACGAGGGTTATAAATATAATAAATTACAATATTGGTGAGTTATGATTTACTGAAATGTATTATTTTTAATAAGCAATTAGTGAATGTCTTATTTAATTTGATATTAATTTTCATTTATCTAAGTAATATTTAATTGGGAGTTTCGTTTAATTTAAACCAGAGTGCATAGACTTGCTTCAGGGGAGGTCTTCAAGGTAGGTGTAGCTTGGATTCTTGAGATGAAAACAACGGTGAGGTGAATGAATCGGAATAAATAAAATATGGTGCTTATGCAAGATTTTTAAATCTATTATTCATATGGTTTTAATTAAATCATTTATGCAAACCAAATATAACAATCGGATAACTCAGAAATACGTCTCATTCATATTTACCTCGTTTATTTATCCCCACCTAAGATAGTTAAAACCTATTGATTTAACCCTTATCAAAATAAAGGCTATTTTTTGTTCCCTTGACTCCTATAAGGATGAATTTCTCTTGAACTTTACATTTGGTTACGCATAAAATGCGATCTTTATAATAATCATTCTCGTTTGCTTTATTATTTGTCTTTCGCCAGAGAAACCAACATGACTTTACCATCGTTCAAATATTCACAAACCAAGGTTGCAGTTTCTATTGCTGCTAGCTTAGGAATGTGGGCCTCTTTCGCCAATGCGGCTGATACAGCTCAAAAAAATCTAAATGATGACACCTTGGTTGTCACTGCCGGCGGTGGTGTTCAGCAGGAGAGCGCATGGGGGCCTGCGCCAACTATCGCCGCTAAGCGCAGCGCAACGGCAACGAAAACCGATACGCCAATTGAGAAGACGCCACAGTCTGTCTCGGTTGTGACGCGTGAAGAAATGGATACCCATCAGCCTCAGTCTGTTAAAGAAGCGTTGGGCTATACGCCCGGGGTTACTGTTTCTACACGTGGTGCGTCCAATACTTATGACGCGGTAAAAATTCGTGGTTTTGGTTCCGTAAACCAAAACAACTACCTTGATGGTTTAAAGCTACAAGGTGACTTCTATAACGAAGTGATTATTGATCCGTATATGCTGGAACGTGTTGAGCTGATGCGTGGGCCAACGTCAGTGTTATATGGGAAAAGCAGCCCAGGCGGTATTATTTCTATGGTGAGTAAACGCCCAACCACAGAGCCGCTTAAAGAAGTACAGTTTAAAATGGGCACTGATAATCTCTGGCAGACTGGTTTTGATTTCAGTGATGCTTTAGATGACGATGGTGTGTTTTCATACCGTTTGACCGGTGTTGCGCGCTCCAACAATGCTCAGCAGGAAATGTCGAAAGAAAAACGTTATGCCATTGCGCCGTCTTTCTCATGGCGTCCTGATGACAAAACCAACTTTACTTTCTTAGCAAATCTGCAGGACAGTCCTGAAACGGGCTACTACGGCTGGCTGCCTAAAGAAGGGACGGTACAACCATTGCCAAATGGTTCTCGTCTACCGACTGACTTCAACGAAGGCGCACCGAATAATAGTTACTCACTGTCGCATAAGTTGGTTGGCTATAGCTTCGACCATGAGTTTAACGACACCTTCACCGTTCGCCAAAATTTGCGCTACGTTGAGTCTAAGACCTCACAGAAAAACGTGTATGGCACTGGCGTTGATGCGACTGGGCATATGCTAAATCGTGGTACCGTTGTTGATAACGAAAAGCTGCACAATTTTGCCGTAGATACTCAGTTGCAAAGCAAGTTTGCGACCGCAGACGTTCAGCATACCTTGCTGACAGGCGTAGATTTCCAGCAGATGCGCAACGATATTAATGCTTCGTTTGGCACCGCTCCACCGCTCGATCTGTATAACCCTGTTTATTCTGATTATGATTTTGGCAGCGCAGCGCCTTATCAGCAGAATAAGCAAAAGCAAACCGGTATCTACGCGCAGGATCAAGCCGAGTGGAATAACTTTGTTCTGACATTGGGTGGCCGTTACGACTGGCTGACTCAGTCAACTCGCGCTTATCAAGCCAATAACTATACCGAGCGTGACGATAGCCAGTTTACAGGCCGCGCGGGTTTAAACTATCTGTTTGATAATGGCATTAGTCCATATATCAGCTACAGCGAGTCCTTCGAACCTAACTCTGGTGCTGATTTCAGTGGCAAAACGTTCACACCATCTAAAGGCCGTCAGTATGAGGCTGGTGTGAAGTATGTGCCAAAAGACATGCCGATTGTGGTGACGGGGGCCGTTTATCAGCTGACGAAAACCAACAACCTGATGAAAGATCCTGATACATCACATGGATTTGCATCTATTCAGGGCGGTGAAATTCGTTCTCGTGGCGTTGAGTTAGAAGCGAAGGCTGCGGTTAATGCCAACATTAACGTTACTGCGTCTTACACCTACACCGAAGCAGAGTACACCAAAGACTCTACGTTGAAAGGGAATACCCCAGAGCAGGTGCCAAAACATATGGCTTCCCTGTGGGGGGATTACACCTTTAACGAAGGTGCTTTAAGTGGTTTAACGCTGGGTACCGGCGGTCGATTCATTGGTTCAAGCTATGGCGATCCGGCTAACACCTTCAAAGTGGGCAGCGCAGCGGTGATGGATGCGGTGATCAAATATGATCTGGCGCGCTTCAACCTGCCGGGCTCCAGCATTGCGGTTAACGTGAATAACCTGCTGGACCGCGAATACGTAGCTAGCTGCTTCGATACCTATGGCTGCTTCTGGGGCGCAGAGCGTCAGGTTGTGGCAACGGCGACTTTCCGTTTCTAGTAAGATATACACTCAAGGGCGCGGTTATCGCGCCCGTTCTTTTCTGCAAAGAACATAAGACTAAAGGCTATACCGGAATTGAGTAAAACCGCGATCTCCACCTCGTCAACTTTCACTTTGCAACAGGTCAGCTTCACTGTTCCTGGCCGCACATTGCTGCAAAACGTTTCTCTCACTTTTCCTGAAGGCCAGGTTTGTGGCCTGATTGGCCACAATGGCTCGGGTAAATCGACGCTGCTAAAAATGCTCGGTCGCCATCAGGCGGCAAGCGTTGGCCAGATTTTGCTGGGTGATAAACCGTTGGCTGAATGGGATAGCAAAGCGTTTGCCCGTGAAGTGGCCTATCTTCCTCAACAGCTGCCCGCGGCTGAGGGAATGACGGTGCGTGAGCTGGTGGCCATTGGTCGCTATCCTTGGCATGGTGCGCTAGGGCGCTTTCGCAGCGAAGATCGTGAACGAGTGGAAGAGGCTATTGCCTTGGTCGATCTTAAACCGTTGGCAGGGCGTTTGGTTGACAGCTTATCCGGCGGTGAGCGTCAGCGTGCATGGCTGGCGATGACGGTGGCACAAAATAGCCGCTGTTTATTACTCGATGAACCGACATCGGCTCTAGATATCGCCCATCAGGTTGAAGTGTTGGCCCTCATTCAACGCCTCAGCCGTGAGCGTGGTTTAACCGTGATTGCGGTTTTGCATGACATCAATATGGCCGCACGCTACTGCGATTATTTGATGGCGCTGCGCGGCGGTGAACTGATTGCTCAAGGTACGCCTGCTGACATTATGCAGGGCGACGTACTGGAAAAAATTTACGGTATACCGATGGGGACGCTGCCGCATCCAAGCGGTGGTGCGCCGGTGAGCTTCGTCTACTGATGTCAGATTTAATGCGTGATCCCAACTCTCCTGATTTTGGCCGTCGTCGTCTGATTACGGCGCTGGCGTTGTCGCCGTTTTTGCTTCCGCTATCGGTGCAGGCCTCTGCGCTGACCAGTACGACCTATCCCGATCTCAATCGAATTGTGGCGCTCGAATGGCTGCCGATTGAGCTTCTGCTGACGCTCGGTATTACGCCGCTTGCCGTGGCCGAAATTGCCAATTACCGCCTTTGGGTGCAAGAGCCTGAATTGGCACCGACGGTTATCGATCTCGGCAACCGCACAGAGCCGAATATGGAGCTGCTGCAACAGATTGATCCATCGCTGATCCTCTATTCCGATGGATTTGGCCCCTCCGTGGCGAAAATGCAAACCATTGCACCCGCGATGGGCTTTTCCTTTAACGATGGCTCAGGTCTGCCGCTGAAACTGGCTAAAAAGTCACTGCAAAATCTGGCGGAAAAACTGGGTGTGCCTGAACGCGCTAGCGCGCACCTCGCGCTATTCCAACAGCGGTTGGCACAAAGTAAACAGCGCCTAAGCGCGTGGGACAATACGCCACTGTTGCTGTTTACATTGTTAGACGCCGGACATGCTTTGGTCTTTGGTAAAGGCAGCATGTTCCAAGAAGTGATGGATGAGCTGGATTTAAAAAATGCGTGGACGGGCGCTACCAACTTTTGGGGCAGCGCGATCGTTGGCATTGAACAACTGGCGACGGTTTCCCCGCAGGCGCAGGCCATTTTCTTCAGCCACGGTAATGACGCATTGTTTGCTCAGGTACAGAAAACTCCGCTGTGGCAGGCGCTGCCTTTTGTGCGAGGCCAAAAAGTGATCAGCCAGCCGGGCGTGTGGTTCTATGGTGCCACGCTCTCCGCGATGCGTTTCTGTGATTTGCTGGAGTCTGCGTTAGGAGCGAAATCATGAACGCTAACGTAAAAGCATCTCAGGCTAAATTCAGCCTGTGGTTGATCCCGCTGTTGCTGGCATTGCCTGCGCTGGGATTAACCCTATTCAATCTGCATCACCAGCTGCCGTTTAATCAATGGTGGCAGGCCGCGACCGCGCCAGATATGGATAATATCCAGCAGGTCGTGATGCATTACAGCATTCTGCCACGCGACGTTGTTTCTTTGTTGGTGGGTGCTGGGCTTGGCCTTGCGGGGCTACTGTTCCAGCAGGTATTAAAAAACCCGTTGGCGGAACCTGCCACGCTGGGGGTTTCCGCTGGTGCTCAGTTTGGGGTAACGGCGGCGGTGCTATTGGCCGTTTCGCCCGAAAGTTGGATGATGCAGTTGGCGGCTCTGCTGGGCGCCGTGCTGGTAGCGCTTATTGTATTTGGCCTGTCGTGGGGTAAACGCATGTCTCCGGTGACGCTGATTCTGGCGGGGCTGGTGATGGGGCTGTACTGCGGTGCACTGAATTCCCTGATGGCGCTGTTTAATTACGAATCCCTACAGGGCATGTTTGTGTGGGCGAGCGGGGCCCTAAACCAACACGATTGGCATAACGTGACTGAGCTCGCTCCTCGTTTGCTGGTGGCATTACTGCTTTCCGCTTTGCTGATTCGCCCTTTAACGCTGCTTGGATTAGACGACGGGGTGGCTAAAAATCTGGGGCTCGGCTTAAGCAGTGCTCGTTTAGCTACCCTCGCGCTGGCGGTGTTAATTAGCGCACAGATGGTGAATGCCGTGGGCGTGATTGGTTTTATCGGCCTATTTTCGCCGCTGTTGGCGCGCATTTGTGGCGCGCGTCGATTATCTCAACGCTTGTTGATGGCGCCTTTTATCGGCGCTTTGCTGCTGTGGCTCACCGATCAGGTGGTGCAATGGCTCGCCGTGGTTTGGCACGAAATTCCAACCGGCTCAGCCACTGCGCTCATTGGCGCGCCGGTACTGCTGTGGTTATTACCGAAGCTGCGCACCAACGGCAATATGCCGGATATGAACCAAGGCGACCGCATTACGCCAGAACGTCACCATCTGTGGCGTTGGATGGTCATCGGCATGGTTCTACTGGCGTTGGCTCTGGCCGTGGCTTTGCTGTTTGGCCGCGGCAGCGAAGGTTGGTACTGGGCGCACGGCGCTCAGATTGACGCGCTGATGCCTTGGCGCTGGCCGCGTGTGGTGGCTGCTTTGGCCGCGGGAATGATGCTAGCCGTAGCAGGAACCATGATCCAAAAGCTCACCGGTAACCCGATGGCGAGCCCTGAAGTGTTGGGGATTACGTCGGGTGCAGCCCTTGGCGTATTGGTGTTGCTGCTGTTGGTTCCGGGCAATGCGTTTGTATGGCTACTTCCGGCGGGGAGCCTCGGCGCTGCGCTGACGTTATTGTTGGTGATGATTACCTCGAGCCGCAACGGATTTTCCGCCCAGCGTATGTTGTTGGCAGGGATTGCGGTGAGTACGGTGTTTAGTACGCTGGTGGTGATGGTGTTGGCAAGCGGCGATCCGCGTACCGGCATGTTGCTCACATGGTTGGCAGGCTCGACCTATGGCGTAGACAGCGCGCAGGCGTTACGTACCGTGGGCGTTGCTGTGGTACTGATTGCGGCAACGCCGCTGTGCCGCCGTTGGCTCATGCTATTACCTTTAGGCTCGGTAACGGCGAAAGCGGTGGGCGTCGCGCTGATGCCTTCGCGCGTCGCCATTCTGTTGATCGCATCGGCGTTAACCGCTGCCGCGACGTTAATGACCGGGCCGCTCAGCTTTGTTGGCCTGATGGCGCCTCATATGGCGCGAATGTTAGGTTTTAAACGAGCGATGCCACAGTTGATGGTTGCGGCGCTAATCGGTGGTTTTCTAATGATGTTTGCGGATTGGTGCGGACGGATGGTGATGTTCCCTTATCAAATCCCTGCCGGTTTGCTAGCAACGTTTATTGGCGCGCCGTACTTTATTTTCTTGCTGCGCAAGCAGGGGAAATAAGCGAATACAATCCGCCGCGCCATGCGGCGGATATGATATCTAGCGGATAGTTTTAGAAGAACGAATCATCGTCGTTGTTATTGTAGCCGTCGTCATCGCTACCAAAACCTGAATCGAAGAACCCGCTGTCTTGCCCATTCTGATTTGACGCATCATCCTGCCAATCCGCATTTTGCAGATCGGGCTGCATGATATCTGATTGAGTTGCATCAGCTTGTGCCGCATCAGGCTGAGCAATCGTATTTTCCTCAACCACGTTCACGATCTCTTCCGGCCGGCTATTGTGGAACATGCCGGTCAGCATATCCGCGATCACTACGCCACCCGCAACACCAGCTGCCGTTTGCAATGCGCCGCTTAAAAAGCTGCTGCCGCCACGAGAGGCCGCAGGCGCATAACCGCTATTCGCATTGTTGGCATACTGATTATTGGCGTATTGATTGTTGGCGTATTGATTATTGGAATAGTTTGCCGCGCCAGGAATGGGCAGGCTTCCGCTGTTTGATACGGCGGCAGGACGTGACTCGGTTGCATTGGTGCTGCCACCGCCGAACAAGCCCGCTAAAAAGCCGCCGCTGTTCTGTTTCGGCTGGCTCTGTAGCTGAGTCACCTGTTGCTGCAGAGCATTCACCTGATCGTTTAAACGCTTAATCGCCGCTTCTTGTACCAGCATCGCTTGAGCCATGTAATAAGGCGCCGCAGGCTGTTTGGCGATATATTCCTGAATCAAACGCTCGGCCTGAGCATCCCTCGGCCCGCTGCCTGCTTCAGCCTGTTGAAGGCGAGAGAAAAGGCCAGAGATAACGCGTTGCTCAACGGATTGTTCATCAGACATAGAAACCTCAACAAATATTGATGCCAAAGTGGCGCTAAAACAGATCAATCTGGAATAAATGTAATGCCCATTCATTAAAGATCAATATGGCTTAACGCTTTGTCACAAAGGCTGCGGTTTCTATACAGATGACGTTATCACTGAAAACTACTTAGCCACCTCTTCCACCAGAGGCAGTAAAATTCTCACGCTGTCTCGGGTACGCGATTTGATACGCCCGGGCAGGTGTTTATCTAAGTACTGAAGATTGTCATATTGCGGCTGGTGCCACGTGGTGCCTTCTGGGAAATGCGTATTTTTGC
Source organism: Hafnia alvei (assembly GCF_900095695.1). Classification (GTDB taxonomy): domain Bacteria; phylum Pseudomonadota; class Gammaproteobacteria; order Enterobacterales; family Enterobacteriaceae; genus Hafnia; species Hafnia alvei_B. Next base: position 34,525 of record NZ_FMIQ01000062.1, read on the forward strand.
TGGTTTGTTGATAGCCGTCTTTTTTGCCCAGAGACCAATTGCTGGCTTCAACCGCGAGCACTGGAATATTGGCCGCATCGAACGGCATTTGATCTGAGCAACAACCGGTGCCTTTCGGGCTATGTTCGCCATGACCGTTGTTAATGGCGGCGCTAATACCAAAGCGCTTAGCAAGCTTAAGGGCGCGGTCGCGGGATTTCTCGGCGATGGATTTCGGCGTGTTAGCACCGCTGTGGAAGTAGAGTTTATCGCCGGTAATCAAAGAATCGAGATTGATAACTAACAGCGTATTGTCTTTGTCGGCTTTGCTCATTCTGCTGAGATAGTTTTCAGCCCCTTTACTCCCCAACTCCTCGGCGCTGAGCGCAAGGAAGCGAATAGTGGCCTTGGTTTTTACGCTGCGCAGACGCTCGGCAAGCTCCAACATCACGCCAACGCCAGACGCATTGTCATCTACACCCTGCAACGTTAATCCGCCAAGATTATGGTTCACATCGCTGTCGCTCATTGGGGTATAGGTATCAAGATGCGCGACGATTAAGATCTGTTTGTCGGTGCTGCCGGGTTTCACCGCAATCACTGACGTGGCGTTCACGTTATGCCAATCTTTTTTACCTTCGCTTGAGGTATACACATAGCGGGTTTTGAAATCTCTTAAGTCGCTCTGATAGCCCATGTTTTGGAAACGCTGATTAACATAGTCCGCCATCATTAGCTCGGCGGGGCTACCTGCCATGCGGCCGGGGAAGTAGGTCGAGATATGTCGTACTTCTTGTTCGGCTATTTTACCGACGGGCTGATGGGTAATACCTGCGGCTGAAACCGCGAAACTGCTGCTTAGACATAGCGCTGCGCAAACCAGTTTAAGTGAACGGCAGGAAAACATGGGTAAAGCGTCCTTAGCGCTGCTGAAAACCAAAAACGTGTTCAACAGCGTGATAATTGGGATGATAAATCAGTGCGGCTAGTATGGAGTCTTCGCTCTTATTACACAATTTCTAGCGCTCCTAAAATTTAAGGAAATGTTTACTTCCTTAATCTTGCGCCGCCTCAGCTGGCTGCATATTTCTTTCGGTTATTTCAAATACCTTTTCGTCATTTCATTTGGGCAAAGCTGACACCTTATAGTGCCCCTATCCTGCGTTTTTGAAGTTACCGCTGCGCTCACTCCGTTTGATTTGCTGTAACTCCAACCCTCTTGGATAAATATCCGATGTGCCAGTGTGGCCTTCGGGAGAATTTCTGGCTTAAGGATCGTCCATGGATAACCAAAGACTGACTCACTTACGACAGCTCGAAGCGGAGAGTATTCACATCATCCGCGAAGTCGCTGCCGAGTTTTCTAACCCTGTCATGATGTACTCCATCGGCAAAGATTCTTCGGTGATGCTGCATTTGGCGCGTAAGGCATTCTATCCGGGGACGCTACCGTTCCCGCTGCTGCACGTTGATACCGGCTGGAAATTCCGCGAAATGTACGAATTTCGCGATCGCACCGCCAAAGCCTACGGATGTGAACTTTTGGTGCATAAGAACCCAGAAGGCGTCGCGATGGGCATCAGCCCGTTTGTTCATGGCAGCGCCAAACATACTGACATCATGAAAACCGAAGGCTTAAAACAGGCGCTGAATAAATATGGTTTTGATGCCGCCTTTGGCGGTGCGCGTCGTGATGAAGAAAAATCACGTGCCAAAGAGAGAATCTATTCATTCCGCGACCGCTTCCATCGCTGGGACCCAAAAAACCAGCGACCTGAGCTGTGGCACAACTATAACGGTCAGGTGAACAAAGGGGAGAGCATCCGCGTCTTTCCGCTGTCAAACTGGACTGAACTCGATATCTGGCAATATATCTACTTGGAAAATATCGATATTGTTCCGCTTTATCTGGCAAAGCCGCGCCCTGTTTTAGAGCGTGACGGCATGCTGATGATGGTGGATGACGATCGTATCGATCTCCAGCCGGGGGAAGTGATCAAGCAACGCATGGTTCGATTCCGTACTTTAGGCTGCTGGCCGCTCACCGGCGCGGTGGAGTCTCAGGCGCAAACGCTGCCTGAAATCATCGAAGAGATGCTGGTTTCCACCACCAGCGAGCGTCAGGGAAGAATGATCGATCGCGATCAGTCTGGCTCGATGGAGCTGAAAAAGCGCCAAGGGTACTTTTAAGAATTCGTAGAGGACGAGAACCATGAGCCAGATGATTAACCATTCCATTGCAGACCAAATTGCTGAGCAAGGCGGGGTGGAAGCTTATTTACAGCTGCAACAAGATAAAAGCCTGCTGCGTTTTCTCACCTGCGGCAGCGTGGACGATGGTAAAAGCACGCTGATTGGGCGCTTGCTGCACGATACGCGCCAAATTTATGAAGATCAGCTAACGACGCTGCACAGCGACAGCAAGCGCATTGGCACGCAGGGCGAGAAACTCGATCTGGCGCTGCTGGTTGACGGTCTTCAGGCCGAGCGTGAGCAAGGCATTACCATTGATGTTGCCTACCGCTACTTTTCGACGGAAAAGCGCAAATTTATTATTGCCGATACCCCAGGGCATGAGCAGTACACCCGTAACATGGCGACCGGCGCATCAACCTGCGATTTAGCCATTTTACTGATCGACGCGCGCAAGGGCGTTTTGGATCAAACTCGTCGCCACAGCTTTATCGCTACGCTGCTGGGTATTCGCCATCTGGTGGTGGCGGTGAATAAAATGGATCTGCGTGACTACCAGCAGGATGTGTTTGAGCAAATCAAGCAGGACTATCTCAGCTTTGCCGAGCAACTGCCCGGTGATTTAGCGATTAAGTTTGTGCCGCTTTCCGCGCTTGATGGCGACAATGTGGCGACACAAAGTGAGGCCATGAGCTGGTATCACGGGCCAACCTTATTAGAAATTTTGGAAACCGTTGATGTGGTACACGACGCTGAAAAGCAGCCGCTGCGTTTTCCCGTGCAGTACGTAAACCGTCCGAATCTGGATTTTCGCGGCTATGCGGGAACGCTGTCCGCAGGCGTACTCAGCGTGGGGCAGCAGGTGAAGGTATTACCGTCAGGGGTCACTTCGCGCGTTGCTCGGATTGTTACCTTTGATGGTGACCTGCAAAGCGCCGTACCCGGAGAGGCCATCACGCTAGTGCTGGAGGATGAAATTGATATCAGCCGTGGCGATCTGATCGTGGCCGCTGATGCGTCAATTCCTGCCGTGCAGGGCGCGACGGTCGATGTTGTCTGGATGTCTGAGCAGCCGCTGAGCCAAGGGCAAAGTTTTGATATCAAACTCGGCGGCAAGAAAACCCGCGCTCGCGTGGAGCGAATTGACTATCAGGTGGATATCAACACGCTCACGCAGCGTGCGGTAGAATCTTTGCCGCTCAATGGCATTGGCTTGGTTGAACTCACCTTCGATGAACCGCTGGTTATCGATAGCTATGCGCAAAACCACGACACCGGCAGCTTTATTTTTATCGATAGGCTCACCAACGTTACCGTAGGGGCGGGGCTTATCCGTGAAGCGCTGACATCATCACAAACCAATACGGCTGATTTTAGCGCTTTTGAAATTGAGCTTAATGCTTTGGTCCGTCGCCACTTCCCACACTGGGGTGCGCGCGATTTGCTGGGTGGAAAATAGCGGTGACTGATATCAATTTATTACAACCAGCTACTGAAAGTAACGCCTCTAACCCTGATATCGTCTGGCATGAACATGCGGTCAGTCGCGAGAATCGCGAAAATCTGCATGGACATCAGGGCGCGGTGATTTGGTTTACCGGGCTTTCGGGCTCGGGAAAATCATCGGTTGCCGGAGCGTTAGAGCAGGCACTGCATCAGCTTGGGGTGAGTACATACTTACTGGATGGTGACAATGTGCGGCATGGCTTATCGCGTGACCTTGGTTTTAGCGACGACGATCGTATCGAGAATATTCGCCGCGTGGGCGAGGTCGCTAAACTAATGCAGGATGCGGGTTTGTTAGTGCTCACTGCATTTATCTCTCCTCATCGCCATGAACGCCAAATGGTGCGCGAACTGTTACCGGAAGGGCGTTTTATCGAGGTCTTTGTGGATACGCCACTCGCCGTGTGTGAACTGCGCGATCCCAAAGGGCTATACAAAAAAGCGCGTGCGGGTGAGATTAAAAATTTCACTGGAATTAGCTCGATTTATGAGCCTCCTGAGCAGCCTGAAATTCACCTAAATGGCGAACAATTAGTAACAAATTTGGTCGCACAAATGTTAGACGTTTTACGCCATCACGCTATTATCAAACCCTAGTTATTGTTGCATTACATTTATTCCTTTGGTGAATGTAATGATTATTCAGGGTCGATATATGCTAATAAACGCCGCCAACATTCCCGCTGACAAGAAAAAGTCATTGGAGAAAGAAGAGCCTTCCTACGCCTTTGCCGGCGGGGTATTGGGCTTTTCTTTCTATTGGTTGGCTTTTGTTCTGCCCTTTATCGTCTATGGTCTGAATACCCCTTTTTTCCTGCTCTACACGTGGCCGTTTTTTCTGGCTCTGATGCCCATTTCAGTGCTGCTTGGCATTGGTATCAACAAGCTGGTGTCGGGGCGACTGCTGATTAGCGTGCCGTTGTGCGGGGTGCTGGTGGTGATGTTGTTCTGGCAAACCTTCTTGTTGCTGACAGGCTGGTAACTCCTGCCGAGTACGGCAAAATTCTCTACTCAGGTTTTTTCCTCTTACGCCGATAACTCAGAGATATTTTAAAAATATCTTTGGGTTAGTTGTTACAGAGGATAATTACTATGGCAAATGTATCTATCACTATGTCGGTTCCCGCTGCGGGTGTTTCGCCCGCGTTAACCGGCAGCGGCGAAAGCGTTGGTAGCGGAAGCGGCAGCACCGTTGGGGCGAGTACGTCGGGAGGCGGTTCTGACCGTGTCCAACAGCTGATGAAACAAATTCAGGATCTTCAGCAGCAGCTGCGCGATTTAGCGAGTTCGGGCGGCTCACCGGAAGAGATTAAAAAGCAGCAAGAGCTGATTCAAAACCAAATCAAAGCGTTACAGGCCGAAATCGCACGTATTCGCCAGCAAGAGGCGGAGCAGGCGCAGCAAAGCCAGTTGGATAAAGTGGGTAAAACCGGTGACGGCGTTAACCGCCCAACCGATGAAAATCAGATTGATGTTTATATCTGATTTTTTGGCAAACCTGTCATCTCTGCTGATGAAATGACGGGTTTTCCGCTGCAAGATGATTAACGGTTTTACATAACTTTTCCGCAACCTCAAGCCCGCTCTATTTCTTTCCTATGCTATCATGCGCAACTTGCCTTCCCGCTGATATCCCAATGCCTTTTGGTTTAGGGAGTGATAGGGAATAAATATTCGATATTGTCGTGGTGATAGATGACGAGCTATCTGCATTTTCCTAGTTTTGACCCAGTAATTTTCTCTATTGGGCCGGTGTCTTTACATTGGTATGGCCTGATGTATCTGGTGGGCTTTGTCTTTGCTATGTGGTTGGCCGTGCGCCGTGCTAATAAGCCGGGAAGTGGCTGGACAAAAGACGAAGTTGAAAACCTGCTGTACGCCGGCTTCTTGGGGGTATTCCTCGGTGGTCGTATTGGCTATGTGCTGTTTTATAATTTCTCGCTGTTCCTTGAAAACCCTCTTTATCTCTTCAAAGTTTGGGATGGCGGCATGTCGTTCCACGGCGGATTGATTGGTGTCATCGTGGTGATGCTGGTATTTGCTCACCGCACCAAACGTAATTTCTTCCAAGTATCAGACTTTATTGCGCCGCTGATCCCGTTCGGCTTGGGCGCTGGTCGCTTAGGCAACTTCATCAACGGCGAACTGTGGGGCCGTGTGAGCACCGATACACCGTGGGCTATGCTGTTCCCAAGTTCTCGTAGCGAAGATATTCCTTTGGCCGCTACCAATCCACAGTGGCAAGAGATTCTCAACCAGTATGGCGTGCTGCCGCGCCATCCGTCTCAGCTGTATGAACTGCTGCTTGAAGGCGTGGTGCTGTTTATCATTCTGAATCTCTTCATCCGTAAACCGCGCCCGATGGGCAGCGTGTCTGGATTGTTCCTGATTGGCTATGGCGCATTCCGTATCATCGTTGAATTCTTCCGCCAGCCAGACGCGCAGCTCGGTCTGTTTGATGGCGTGATCAGCATGGGGCAGATCCTTTCTATCCCAATGATTATCGCGGGTGTGATCATGATGATTTGGGCGTACCGTCGCCCTCAGCCACAGCAAACTCTTTAAATAACGTTCCATAGCCTGCTGCGGACGATCACGCCGCGGCAGGTATCAAAAGCATAAACGTCGTGAGGTGACATGAAACAGTATCTGGATTTAATGAAAAAAGTGCTCGCAGAGGGAACACAAAAGGCCGACCGCACCGGAACCGGCACTGTGTCCATTTTTGGGCATCAGATGCGTTTCAACCTGCAAGAAGGCTTCCCGCTGGTCACCACCAAACGTTGTCATTTACGTTCCATCATTCATGAGCTGCTGTGGTTCCTGAATGGTGATACCAATACGGCTTACCTGCGCGAGAATAACGTCACTATCTGGGACGAGTGGGCAGACGAAAATGGCGATTTGGGCCCGGTGTATGGCAAACAGTGGCGTGCTTGGGGCGCGGCTGATGGCCGTCAAATTGACCAAATCAGCAAAGTTATGGAACAGCTAAAACAAGATCCAGATTCACGCCGCATTATCGTATCGGCTTGGAACGTGGGTGAGTTAGACCAGATGGCGTTGGCGCCTTGCCATGCGTTCTTCCAGTTTTATGTGGCAGACGGCAAACTCTCCTGCCAGCTGTATCAGCGTTCTTGTGACGTATTCCTTGGCCTACCGTTCAATATTGCCAGCTATGCCTTGCTGGTACACATGATGGCGCAGCAGTTGGATCTGGAAGTGGGCGATTTTGTCTGGACCGGTGGTGATACCCACTTGTACAGCAACCACATGGAACAAACGCAGCTACAGCTCAGCCGCGAGCCTCGTGCGTTGCCTAAGCTGGTGATTAAGCGTAAGCCCGAGTCTATTTTCGATTATAAATTCGAAGATTTCGACATCGAAGGCTACGACCCACATCCAGGGATTAAAGCACCTGTTGCGATTTGATATCGCGTTATTTGCTCTGAAAGCGCCAGCCATTGTGCTGGCGTTTTTTTATCCTTTTTTACCGTAACTTTCGTCCTTATTACTGCTTGGTTTTGCGTGGTCCATCGCAAACTCCGATGCACGTTTCACTGCGCTATCAAATTGACTGCGGCGAGTATTCCTAAAGCTTTTCGTTCTGCTTTTCCTTTCTAAAATCGGTTTTATAGTCATCTTCCTATCAGGCAGAGATTAAGGGCTTACGATGGAATGGTCACGGATGAGTGGATTTACACTGCTGGAAATGATGGTGGTGATGCTGCTGGTTTCAAGCATGGCGCTGTATGGTCTTCATGGATTCAGGCAGCAGCATATGGCGCTTCAGCTTGAGCAGGCGGGGCTGGCGTTACTGACTTTTTTACAACAGGCGCAACGGCGTGCGTTTGCTGAGAATAGTACGGTGCAAATTGAGGTTAACGCCGAGCAGCGTAGCGTGGGGATACAGAATACGTCACGAAAATATTTACCTTCCTCACCGGATATTGCTGTCGCCTCTCAACTGACTAAAAACTCAGGGTTTTACGGCGTACGTAATAATGCTTTAGCGGGACATATCGATCTGAGCAATCTGGCTGGAACGGTTAGCATTATTTGGTCTGCGCAGGGGCGTCTGCGGCTGTGCGCGCAGCCTCAACGACTGTTAGGAATACCGTCATGCAACTAAATCATCAGAGCGGTATGACGCTGCCAGACGTTCTGGTTACTTTGCTGCTATCGAGTATTGTCCTGCTATCAAGTAGCCAAATTATGGTCATGCTGAGAGCAAGCAGCGTTCGAACTCAACGCTGGCAACAAATACAAGAAAATATGACCCAGTTGCTCGACCGTGTGGATAAAGATCTCACCCGCACCGGTTTTTGTGCGCGAGGTTGCTTGGTGCCTGAGCCTAAAATTTCGTCTGCGGAGGGAGAAGCCGCCAACTCGTGTCTCATTCTGTTTTACGATCTGAACGGCAACGGGCGAATCGAACTCGCCCCGCCAGCTAACGCGGACTCATTCGGCTACCGCCTACGCAACGGTGCCTTAGAAATGGCGCGCGGTATTCAGCAATGCTCGGGAAACGGTTGGGAAAAGGTATCCGATGAAAGGGATCTTAACGTTTCGCTGTTTAAAGTGATCCCGCTATATCGCGGATATGAAGTACTGCTGGGATTAAGGCGACTAAAGCCCCCGTTTATGGCTGAACAGCAATCGCGTTTTATTCTGCCTGAGAATGGCCGAGTGATGAGCAAATGAATTTAGCGTATAGCCATGAAAACCCTCAGGCGGGCAGCATGCTATTGCCTTCGATACTCCTGATGCTAAGTTTGTCACTGCTGGTTGTTGGGGCGCAACAGGGGCGCCTGGAGTTACAGGTTCAGAACCTAGGCTATCAGCAGCAGTTCAAGATGCTTCGCCAACAGGCGGAGTCAGCGCTGGAGCTGGCAATAATATCAGACAAATGGCCGACGCCGCTGACCGATGTTTGCCAAACCTCAGCACAGGCTACCGTGTGTTTCAAAGCGATCGGTGCAGAAATTGGCATACTGTGTTCAGCCGCGAAAACGAAAACCCACGGGTTAAAAATACAGCGATTTAGCTATGTGAGTATTGAAAATACGGTGGGTATGCCGTTGGCCTTACCGGCAACGCCAAGGATATTAAGACTAGCTAGGGGCTGGCTTGATTACCCTCCGGCCGGTAGCGAAAATTTATGCTAACCACATCAGGACAGAAAGGGCATAGTCAGTCTGGTTTTGGCCTGATTGAGGTCATGGTGAGTATCCTCTTGGTCTCTGTTGGTTTTCTCGGCATGCTGCACTACCAACAATGGATGACGCAGGCACAAATGAGATTGTGGCAACAGCAACGCGCATGGCAGTTCAGTGAGCAGGCTATCACGCTGTATCGAATGGGCGTTCCCGTAGCGGAGATTTCGACACGGTTGTCTCTGCCTAAATCATGGCAGTTGGAGGTCAACATTGAGCAACAGGCGAAATGTGAAATAATTACCGCCAAGATCTCCGCGCCGCTGAACATCCAAGCAAAGCTTGAAAGAACAATCTGCGAACAGTTGACCGAGTGAGCGAGCGCTAATGATTTCCTCCTTACCTGTGACAGGCTAAAGTGTGTATACCCTGCATACTTGAAGCTGCTTCAGCGTTGGCTACGTTTGTTACCCGCCAAAAACTGAGTTATCGGAGAAAGCATGTTTACTGTTTATCACTCGAATCAATTGGATCTGCTTAAGCAACTGATCGCGGCGCTTATTGAAGGCCAACCTTTGCAGAATCCTTTTGAGCAAGAAGTGATTTTGGTACAAAGCCCCGGTATGGCTCAGTGGCTACAGATGGAGTTAGCCAAACAGTTTGGTATTGCGGCGAATATTGAATTTCCCTTACCCGCCACCTTTATTTGGAATCTCTTTACTCAGGTGATGCCGGGTATTCCCAAGGAAAGCGCCTTTAGCAAAGATGCAATGACCTGGAAGCTGATGTGGCTGTTGCCACAAATGCTAGAGCAGGAAGCCTTTGCACCGCTGGCGCGTTACCTTTCTGACGATGAAGACCGTCGTAAACACTTTCAACTGGCCGCTCGTGTGGCGGATCTGTATGACCAATATCTGGTGTATCGTCCCGAATGGCTACAGATTTGGGAGCGCGGTGAGCGTATTGACGGGCTGGATGAAGCTCAGCAGTGGCAGGCTCCGCTTTGGGTTGCGCTTAAAGAGTACACCGCGCAGCTCAACCAGCCTGAATGGCACCGCGCCAATTTATATGAACGCTTTATTCATACCCTAGAGCAATCAACTGAGTGTCCCGCAGGTCTACCTAAACGGGTCTTTATCTGTGGAATTGCGGCGCTGCCGCCGGTATATCTCGATGCGCTACAGGCGCTGGGCAAACATATTGATGTGCATCTGATGTTCACCAATCCGTGTCGCTATTACTGGGGTGATATTCAGGATTATGCCTTTCTTGCCAAGTTACAGAGCCGTAAACGGCGTCATCATATTCAGCGGCAACAAGAGATCGAACTCTTCCGCGATCCGCAAACCGCGTCTGAGTTATTTAATCCCGACGGTGAGCAGGAGCTAAGTAATCCGCTGCTGGCATCATGGGGAAAACTGGGGCGCGATCACATGTATCTGCTGGCGCAGCGTGAACCACAGGAAGTGCACGCGTTTGTTGATTTAGCCCCCGATAACCTACTCAAGCGCATCCAGCACGATCTGTTGGAATTGGAAGATCATGCCCAAATTGTCGATCGACCCGATCGTTTAGAAAGCAGTAACGGCAAGCGACTGCTGGATCTGGGCGATCGCAGCATTAGCGTTAATCTATGCCATAGCCCCCAGCGTGAAGTTGAGGTGTTGCACGATCGGCTACTGGACTTGTTTGCCGAAGATCCTTCGCTCACCCCGCGCGATGTGATTGTTATGGTCGCGGATATCGACAGCTATACGCCGTTTATCCAAGCCGTATTTGGCAATGCTCCGCGCGAGCGTTATCTGCCCTTTGCCATTTCTGACCGCAGTGCGCGACAGGCGCATCCGATAATTCAGGCATTTTTAACCTTACTAGAGCTACCCAATAGCCGGTTTACCTCCGAGCACGTTTTAACTCTGCTTGAGGTTCCAGCCTTAGCCGAGCATTTTGGTATTGGCGAGGAAGGGCTACGTCGTTTACGCCACTGGGTGGATGAATCCGGTATTCGCTGGGGTCTGGATGATGACAACGTGCGTGAGCTCGATCTTCCGGCAACAGGCCAGCACACGTGGCAATTTGGTTTAACCCGCATGCTGTTGGGCTATGCCATGGATAGCCGCTGCGGTGACTGGAACGGGGTTCTCCCTTACGACGAATCGAGCGGCCTGATTGCCGAACTGGCAGGCCAGCTAGCAGACTTATTGATGAGGCTCAGCGAGTGGCGCACGCGCCTGAGTGGTGAATATCGAGTACAAGAGTGGCAGCCGTTATGCCGTGAGATGCTCAATGAATTCTTCGTTCAAGATAGCGAAACAGAAACCGTTCAGGCATTGATTGAGCAACAGTGGCTAAAAGTGATTGGCTACGGCATCAGCGCCGAGTATCCACAGGCCATTCCGCTCTCCATACTGCGTGATGAGTTGGTTTCACGCTTGGACAATGAACGCATTAGCCAGCGTTTTCTGGCGGGACCGATTAACTTCTGTACGTTAATGCCAATGCGCTCCATCCCTTTCAAAGTGGTTTGTCTGCTTGGCATGAATGATGGCATCTATCCTCGCACTATTGCACCGCTTGGTTTTGACCTGATGGCAAACAAAGTGCAGCGCGGTGACCGAAGCCGTCGAGACGATGACCGTTATCTGTTTCTTGAAGCGCTGCTTTCCGCGCAGGAACGCCTGTATATCAGCTATATAGGCCGCTCGATTCAGGATAATGCGCCGCGTTATCCTTCGGTGCTGGTCAGCGAGTTGATGGAATATATTGCGCAAAGCCATCATTTACCGGGTGATGAAAAACTTGATGTTGATAGCAGCGCCCAGCGAGTGATGGGCTATCTACAAATAGAACATCCTCGCGTGCCTTTTGCCGCTGAAAACTATGTTAATGATAGCGAAAGCCAGAGCTATGCTGCCGAGTGGCTACCTGCGGCGCAGCGCATCGGTGAGGCTCACCAGACGTTTGCTCAGACGCTGCCGCTAGAAGATATTTCGATGGTGACACTCGACGATCTCATGCGCTTTTATCGTCATCCCGTGCGTGCCTTTTTCCAAATGCGCCTCGGGGTAAACTTTATTTTAGAAGAGACGGAATTGCCGGATGAAGAGCCGTTTACGCTCGATAACCTCAGCCGCTATCAGCTTAATAGCCAACTGTTAAACCAACTCATTGATGGCGAAGATCCCACCGCGCTATTTCGCCGTGTTCGCTCGGCGGGAGGCTTACCGTACGGGGCTTTTGGCGAGATCTACTGGGAAAAGCAGCAGGAAGAGATGCAAGAAGTTGCTGCCAAGGTTCGAGAATATCGCACCTCGGGACACAGCATCGAAATTGATGACGTGCTGGACGGTGTGCGGCTAACCGGCTGGCTGCAACAGGTACAGGATAATGGTTTAGTGCGCTGGCGGCCTGCGGTATTGGGCGCGGTAGACGGCATGGCTCTTTGGATTGAACACCTTTTTTACTGCGTTAGCGGCGGTGAAGGCGAAAGCCGTTGCTTTGGACGTCAAGACTCGGCCTGGCATTTTGCCGCGTTGAGCAAAAAAGAGGCTGAAAAAGCGTTGCTGCCCCTGATTGAAGGGTATCGCCAAGGCCGTAGCAGCCCGCTATTGCTGCTGCCCAAAACGGGTTGGGCGTGGCTGAATAACTGTTTCGATAAAGATTCGGGCGCTGTTAACTGGGATGAACAAACTCAATCTAAGGCACAAATGAAGCTACTGCTGGCATGGCAAGGCGACCAGCGGGTGATAGGAGAAGGCTCCGATCCCTATATTCAACGCGTTATGCGTACCATGGACGAGAAGAGACTGCGCGAAATTCAGCAACTGGCTGAATACTATTATTTGCCATTAGCGCGGAGTAATTTGGCCTGATGGTGGTCAAACCGGTGTGATTTTGTAAGGTTGAATTTGCGTGAACGCTAAGTCTGCCTTAACGTGGTATTAACTTTTAAGCTGAAACGGTATCTCAATCGCTCTATTTTTCAGCATTATACTATCTGTCGCTGACAGTATTTTGGGGTAAATGATGGTTAGGTTTTTCATGCGTAGGCAGTTATCCATCCTGACGGTATTTGCATTTTTGTTGACGGGCGTGTCGCTGTTGTGGATACCGGCGAGTTCAGCAAAAATTGAACCTGCTGGCTGGCAGGCATTGGCGGAAAAGATTGATAAAAGCGCCAGCGATCCGCGCCTCTATCAGGCCATTAAGCTTGATAACGGCATGAAGGTGATCTTGGTTTCAGACAAAGATGCGCCTAAATCCCTTGCCGCGCTGGCACTGCCCGTGGGTTCCCTTGAAGATCCTAATTCACAGCTGGGTTTAGCTCATTATCTTGAACATATGGTTCTGATGGGGTCGAAGCGCTATCCACAGGCGGATAACTTATCCGAGTTTCTGAAAAAGCATGGCGGAAGCCACAATGCGAGTACGGCGTCTTACCGTACTGCGTTTTATCTTGAGGTAGAAAATGATGCCTTGTCGCCAGCCGTTGACCGTTTGGCGGATGCTATTGCTGAACCTTTGCTTGATCCGGTGAATGCCAACCGCGAACGTAATGCGGTTAATGCTGAGCTAACGATGGCGCGTTCACGCGATGGAATGCGTATGGCTCAGGTTTCAGCCGAAACGCTCAACCCAGAACATCCAAGCGCTCGTTTCTCCGGTGGTAATCTGGAAACGCTGAGCGATAAGCCGAACAGCAAGCTCCACCAAGAGCTGGTCTCGTTTTATCACCGCTACTATTCCGCCAATCTGATGGTTGGCGTGATTTACAGTAATCAACCGCTTCCTAACCTTGCCAAGCTAGCCGTGACCTCTTTTGGCCGTATTCCGAACCGTGATGCTAGCGTACCGCCCATTACTGTTCCGGCGGTAACGCCTGAACAGCAGGGAATTATCATCCATTACGTCCCTGCGCAGCCGCGTAAAATGCTGAAAATTGAGTACCGCATTGAAAATAATAGCGCGGCGTTTCGCAGTAAAACCGATACCTATATTGCTTACCTAATCGGAAATCGGAGCAAAAACACACTATCTGATTGGTTACAAAAGCAGGGTTTGGCGGAGTCTATCGGTGCGGGTGCAGACCCGATGATCGATCGTAATGGTGGCGTGTTCTCCATCAGCGTTTCGCTCACCGATAAAGGCTTAGCCGAGCGCGATCGCGTGATCGCCGCGGTGTATGATTATTTAAAATTGTTGCGTGAACAGGGCGTTAAGCCAAGCTATTTCGATGAAATTGCTCATGTACTCGATCTTGATTTCCGCTATCCGTCTATCACGCGTGACATGGATTACATTGAATGGTTGGTCGACAACATGCTGCGTGTGCCAGTGCAAAATGTTCTCGATTCTTCTTATCTCGCAGACAAATATGATCCACAGGCCATTAATGCGCGTTTGGCGAGCATGACGCCGGAAAATGCCCGTATTTGGTTTATCAGCCCGAATGAGCCTCATAACAAAACAGCATATTTTGTTGACGCGCCTTATCAGGTTGATCGTATTACCGCGCAACAGTTTGCCGCATGGAACACCTTAGAGCAGCGTATATCTTTGTCTCTGCCAGCGCTGAACCCTTATATTCCTGATGATTTTTCACTTATCAAACCGGTTCAACCCCGTCTGACAAAACCTGAGATTGTGCTGGATCAGCCAGGGCTGCGAGCGTTGTATATGCCGAGCCGCTATTTTGCCGACGAGCCAAAGGCCAATATCACGCTTTCGCTGCGTAACAAAGTCGGCCGTGATGGAGCCAAAGAGCAGGTGATGTTTGCCCTGACTGATTATCTAGCCGGTGTTGAACTTGATCAGCTTGCTTATCAGGCCTCGATTGGCGGGATTAGTTTCTCAACCACCTACAATGACGGTTTAACGATTAACGCCAACGGCTTTACCCAGCGTTTACCGCAGCTGTTGACCACGTTAGTGGAAGGCTACGCCGGATTTGACGCCACCGAAGAGCATCTGGAACAGGCTAAATCATGGTATCGCGAACAGCTTGATTCAGCGGATAAAGCCAAGGCGTTTGAACAGGCCATGCAGCCGATTCAGGCCCTATCAAGCGTGCCTTATACCGAACGCAGCGAGCGAAGAGCGCTGTTGGATGGCATTACGCTAAGCGATATCAAAAACTACCGTAGCCAGTTAATTGAAGGCGCAACGCCAGAGTTGCTGGTGGTAGGCAATATGACCGCCATTCAGGTGAAGGCCTTGGCGCAGAACATTCGCGATCGGCTTAAGTGCGGCGGCACGCTCTGGTGGCATGGAAAGGATGTAGTGATTGAGCATAAGCAGCTTGCCAATATCCAACGAGCCGGTAGCAGTAGCGATTCCGCGTTAGGCGCCGTTTATATCCCAACCGGATATGATGAAATTCAGGGGATGGCCTACAGTAATCTGCTGAGCCAAATTATTCAGCCATGGTTCTACGACCAGCTGCGTACCAAAGAGCAGTTGGGGTATGCGGTCTTTGCTTTCCCATCATCCATTGGTAACCAGTGGGGGATCGGCTTCTTGCTGCAAAGTAATAATCAGGCGCCCGACTATCTGTATAACCGTTACCTAGAGTTTTATGGTCAGGCAGATAAACGTTTGAAAGCGCTGAAAGAAGCTGATTTTAATCAGTATAAACTCGCGCTGGTTAATCAGCTGCGCCAGCGTCCACAGACGTTGGATGAAGAAGCTGGTCGCTTTGCGAATGATTTTGACCGTGGCAACTTCGAGTTCAATACGCGCGCCAAGTTGATCAAACAAATTGATACGTTACATCGCGACAATATTGTGACGTTCTACCATCAGGCGGTGATTAAACCACAGGGAATGGCGCTGTTGTCTCAGGTGCTCGGTGGTCACGCCAATGGGCATTATGCAGCACCAAAAGGATGGACTACTTACCAAAACGCCTCTGCGCTGCAGCAAACTCTGCCCGTTAAGGTTGCTCCATAATGACTCAGGCACAAACGTTAGATGCTTTGGCGCTACCGCTGATCGGTGAGCGCCTGATTGAGGCCTCAGCCGGTACAGGTAAAACATTCACTATCGCTGCGCTGTATCTGCGTTTGCTGTTGGGGCTGGGGGGCGAAAATGCCTATCCTCGCCCCTTGTCCGTAGAAGAAATTCTGGTTGTGACCTTTACCGAAGCGGCGACGGAAGAACTGCGTGGGCGCATTCGGAGTAATATCCACGATTTACGGCTGGCCTGTGTGCGTGGCAGTAGCACCAATCCGCTGTTGTCTGATTTGCTCGATCTTATCGACGACAAAACGGATGCGGTAAGCCAACTATTAGCAGCCGAGCGCCAAATGGACGAAGCCGCTATTTATACTATCCACGGTTTTTGTCAGCGAATGCTCAGCAATAATGCCTTTGAGTCAGGCATTCTGTTTCAACAAACCTTGGTTCAGGATGAACTGCCGCTGCGCCGCCAAGCCTGCGCCGATTTTTGGCGTCGCCACTGTTATCCGTTGCCGCTGAATATTGCGACAGCGGTGAGCCAAGAGTGGAGCGGCCCTGAACAGTTGCTGAGTGATTTACAACCCTATCTGCATGGGGAACTGCCTGAATTACGCCAAGTGATTGCTGATGATGAAACATTGGCTCAGCGGCACCAGCAAATTATTGAGCGCATTGATACCGTGAAATCCCAGTGGCGCGCAGCCGCTGGCGAGATTGAAAGCCTGATCGCGGATTCCGGCGTAGACAAACGCAGCTACAGCAGCCGTTATTTGCCTAAATGGCTGGCTGCGGTTGGAGACTGGTCAGCCGCCGAGACGCAGGATTATCAATTACCTGATGAACTTAAGCGTTTTGGCCAGAACATCCTGCTGGAAAAAACCAAGAAAGGTACGCCTCCACGGCATGTGGTGTTTGTCGCGATCGATCAGCTATTGGTTGAACCGCTGTCTCTGCGTGACTTGTTGTTATCGCGTGCCTTAAGTGAAGTACGTACCAGCGTTCAGCAGGAAAAGCGCCAACATGCGCAGTTAGGCTTCGATGATTTGCTCAGCCGCCTTTCACAGGCGCTACAGCAACCCGGTGGTGAGATGCTGGCTCAGGCGATCCGCCAGCGTTATCCCGTGGCGATGATCGATGAATTCCAAGATACCGACCCCCAGCAATATGGCATCTTCCAAGCGATCTATTTCCAGACAGAGCGCGCCCAACAATCAGACTCGGCGCTGCTGCTGATTGGCGATCCTAAACAGGCGATTTATGCTTTTCGCGGTGCAGACATTTTTACCTACATGTATGCGCGTAGCGAAGTAAAACATCACTACACGCTGGGCACCAACTGGCGCTCATCGCCGAGCATGGTTGCTGCGGTCAATCAGGTTTTCTCCACGATAGAATCTCCTTTTCTGTTTGAAGATATTCCATTTTTGTCCGTTGAAGCGGCCAAGAATAATCAGGCCCTGCGTTTTGAAATTGAAGGGCAGCGTCAGCAAGCGATGCATATTTGGCTGCAATCCGGTGAAGGCTGCGGCACCGCTGAATATCAGCAGTCATTGGCAACACAATGTGCCGCGCAAATCCGCGATTGGCTGACGGCGGGGCAGCAGGGCAAAGCGTTGCTGTACTCCAATAAAAACCAGCCGAAACCTGTAGAAGCATCAGATATCACCATTCTGGTGCGTAGCCGCGCTGAAGCGGCATTAATTCGTGATGCGTTAAGCGCGCTGGCGATCCCTTCGGTCTATTTATCTAACCGTGACAACGTGTTTGAAACGCCGGAAGCGCGTGATTTGCTGTGGCTTCTGCAAGCCGTGCTGGCTCCAGAACAGGAACGACTGCTGCGTAGCGCTTTGGCAACCAGTTTGATGGGGCTGAACTCGCAGCAGATTAACCATTTCAATCAGGACGAGCGCTTGTGGGATGCGTTGGTTGATGAGTTTGATGGTTACCGTCAACGCTGGCAAAAGCAGGGCGTATTGCCCATGCTGCGTGAAATCATGGTGAGCAGAAATCTGGCAGAGAATCTGTTGGCCAGTGAGGGCGGTGAACGACGCCTGACTGATGTGCTACACATCGGCGAACTGTTGCAGGAAGCGTCGCTTACGTTAGATAGCGAACCGGCATTGCTGCGTTGGCTCGCGCAGCAAATTGATAACCCCGCAGTGCAGTCGGAAAATCAGCAGCTTCGCTTGGAAAGCGATCGCCATTTAGTGCAGGTGGTGACCATCCATAAATCGAAGGGGCTCGAGTTTCCGATAGTTTGGCTGCCATTTATCGGCAGTTACCGGTTGCAAAAACAGCCGTTGTATCACGACAGAGATAATTTCAAAGCGGTGCTCGATCTGAACTATAACGATGATGCGGTTAAGCTGGCGGAAGAAGAGCGCTTGGCAGAAGATTTGCGCCTGCTCTACGTTGCGCTCACTCGTTCTGTTTATCACTGTAGCCTCGGGTTGGCTCCTCTGTTTTTAGGTGGTCGAAAAAAACAGGGTGAAACCGATGTGCATAACAGCGCTATCGGATATCTGCTGCAAAAAGGGGAGCCAGGAGATGCCGTGATGCTGCAGGAGTGCCTCCAGCGCCTACAAAATGACGATATTGTGGTGACGTCTGTCTCCAATGAGGATGCGTCACCGTGGGTGCCTAATGCACCGGAAGCACAGGAGCTTCACGCCAAGCAGTTTACCCGCAGGATGCAAGATGACTGGCGTGTCACCAGTTATTCGGGGTTACAGCAGCACAGCAGCACGCCTTTTTTCGACCTGCTTCCTAAACTTGATATTGATGCGGTGGGTGAATCTGATGTTGAAACGACGCCAGAGCTCACGCCGCACACCTTCCCTAAAGGTGCAGCGCCGGGGACTTTTTTACATAGTTTATTAGAACCATTGGATTTCACTCAGCCACGCGATCTTGAATGGCTGAGCGAGCAGGTGGCTCTGCAAGGATTAGATGATCGGTGGGTTCCTGTACTCGATCGTTGGCTAGAGGCTATTTTACGCGCCCCGTTAGCTGAAAACGGGCCCTGTTTAGCACAGCTTCCACCAAGCCAAATTCAGGCCGAACTACAGTTTTATCTGCCGATTGAACAGTTGCTAAAAAGCGCTGAGCTGGATGCTCTGATTAAACGTTATGATCCACTTTCCGCCCAGTGCGATCCGTTAGATTTCCGTCAGGTTCGCGGTATGTTGAAAGGCTTTATTGACTTAGTCTTTTGCTGGCAAGGGCGTTATTACGTGTTGGATTATAAGTCCAACTGGCTAGGTGCCGATGAAAATGCCTATACGCCAGAGGCCATGGCGGGGGCGATGGCAGAACATCGTTATGATTTTCAGTACCAGCTTTACTCACTGGCGCTGCATCGGTATTTGCGTCACCGGCTGCCGAATTACCAATACGAGCAGCATTTCGGCGGCGTTTTTTACTGCTTCCTACGCGGGATGTCACCAGATAAACCGGGGCAGGGTGTTTTCCATTGTCGCCCAGATGGTTCGCTTATTGAAGGAATGGACAAGCTCTTTAGTTCGGCCTCGGAGGGCGCAGCATGCTGATTTTTGATCTGTTATTAAGCATGGGAGCACAAAAATACCTGCGTTCTCTGGATGTTCAGTTTGCACGTTTAATGGCAAACCAAGGGCAGCCGCATCTAGCTTTGGCGGCGGCGCTGGTGAGTTTGGAAACGGCTTCGGGTCATGTTTGTTTGCCGCTAAGCCAACTCAGCCTTGCCACGCTGACCAAGCAATTCCCTGACTTTGCCCTCGAGCTTAGCCAGCTGTTTGGTGGCATGGATGAAGCGGCATGGCAGGCATGTTTGCTGGCGGAGGCAGAAGTCAGCGATGGGAGCTATTCCGCACCGCTGGTGTTGCAAAACCAACGCTTATACCTGCAACGTCTTTGGCAGGATGAAGGCGTTGTCGCCACTTTCTTTGCGGGCAATGAGGCTGTACAAGATGAATCAAGGTCTGCTTTGCAGGCGATTTTGTCCCAGCTTTTCCCCGCAAGGTCTGAGGAGGCCGAGGTTAACTGGCAGCAGGTCGCTGCCGCCGTTGCTGCAACGCGTAGAGTGTCCGTTATTTCTGGTGGCCCCGGCACGGGGAAAACAACCACGGTCGCGCGCCTGTTGACGGCGCTGGTACGTTTGCATCCCCAGAGTAAACTGCGTATTCAATTAGCCGCACCGACGGGCAAAGCGGCAGCGCGATTGACGGAGTCGTTAGGTAAAGCCATTGAAGTATTAGGATTAACCCCCACAGAGCGCGAAGTCATTCCTCAGGAAGCTTATACGTTGCACCGCCTGCTCGGGGCACAGCCGAACAGTATCCGTTTGCGTTACCACCGTGAAAACCCGTTGCATGTCGATGTGCTGGTGGTGGATGAGGCCTCGATGGTGGATCTGCCGATGATGTCTAAACTTATCGCCGCGTTGCCTCAGAGAGCCCGGTTGATTCTATTAGGCGATCGCGATCAGTTAGCGTCGGTGGAGGCGGGGGCTGTCTTAGGCGACCTTTGCCGCTTTAGTGAGTTTGGCTATCGTCCTGAGCGAGCTAAACAACTTTCTGAGCTGTGTCAGACAGCGATTCCTGCGGGTGCAGAACAGCCAGATATTGCCGTACGTGACAGCATCTGTTTACTCAGGAAGAGCTATCGCTTTGATGCTAATTCAGGCATCGGGCAGTTAGCTACTGCGGTTAATAGCGGAGATATTTCCGCGGCTCGTCGCTGTTTTGATGGGCAGTTTTCGGATATCTCATGGTCACCGATGACGCAGGATGAAGACTATTCCACGCTTATCCAAACCTGCGTTGAGGGCTATCGTTCAACGCTGCAGCGGGTACGGCAACAGGCTGATGCGGCTGAAGTTCTTGAGAGCTTTTCACGTTTTCGTTTGCTGTGTGCGCTGCGTGAAGGGCCATTTGGGCAGTCTGGACTGAACGATCGTATTGAGCTGGCCTTAGCCAAAGCAAGGCTTATTCACAAGCCTACGCAGGCTCATCAGCGTTGGTACAGCGGTCGGCCGGTGATGGTCACGCGCAATGATAGCTCGTTGGGATTGTTTAACGGCGATATCGGCATTGCGTTGGCAGATGCTGAGAATAACATTCGCGTGTATTTCCAACTGCCCGATGGTTCGATTAAATCTGTCCAGCCTAGCCGTTTACCACAAACCGAAACGGCCTACGCGATGACGGTGCACAAATCGCAGGGCTCTGAATTTGAACATACTCTGCTGGTACTGCCTGCCGATTTTTCACCTATCGTGACGCGCGAGCTGTTGTATACGGCCATCACCCGTGCGAAAAATCGGTTAACGTTGTTTAGCCGCGAGCAAATCTTAAAGACGGCGATCCGCACGCCAACCCTGCGTCGAAGCGGGTTGATGGAACGGATGATGTTGCCCGTCTAGCTGGCTGTCCGCATCCAGCGGACAGCGCGAGGTAGCCTCAAGATAAGTCGGCGAGCAAAATCTTGGAACGGCGCTGGTAGTTGTACAGCTCCTGTTTTTGCATCGGGAGCACGTCAACTTCTGCGGGGGTAAAACCACGCTCTTGGAACCAATGGATGCTGCGCGTGGTGAGCACAAACAGTTTTTCCAGCCCCATTTGTCTGGCTTGTGCTGCCACGCGTTTGAGCAGGGCTTCGCCGCGAGAAGAGCTGCGATAGTCTGGATGTACCGCCACGCAGGCCATTTCGCCAATGCGTTCCTCAGGGAATGGATAGAGCGCTGCACAGGCAATGGTTAGGTTATCTCGCTCAATAATAGTGAATTGATCGATTTCACGCTCGAGCTGTTCACGCGAACGGCGAACCAAAATACCTTGCTGCTCTAGCGGGCGAATGAGCTCCAAAATACCGCCGATATCATTGATGTTGGCGCGACGTATTTGTTCGGCACTTTCCATCACGATCTGCGTGCCGATGCCGTCGCGGGAGAACAGCTCTTGCACCAAAGCGCCATCGTCCTGATAGCTAATCAGATGGCTACGTCCCACGCCGCTTCGGCAGGCTTTTACGGCGCCACGTAAAAAGCGCACGGTGCCAGAGTTGTAATCGCCAGAGGCTTCCAGTGTTTCAATGCGCGTCTGCGCTTCGTTGGGTAGCAGCTCAGAAACGATCGAGCCATCGTCGTTTGTGACACCTTGCGAAGAGCAAAAACCAATCAGCTTTTCGGCTTTCAGCTTAATCGCTAACTGAGTGGCGACCTCTTCGGACGTGAGGTTAAAACTTTCACCGGTAACGGAAACGGCAACTGGGCCCATCAACACAATGGCGCCGCTGTCGAGCTGACGGTGAATGGCCTCTTCATCGATACGGCGAATGCGCCCGCTGTGGCAATAATCCACTCCGTCGTCGACGCCGAGTGGTTGCGCGATAATAAAGTTCCCGCTCACCACGTTGATATGGGCACCCTGCAGCGGCGTGTTATTTAAGCTCATGGATAGGCGCGCTGTAATATCTAGTTGCAACTGACCCGCAGCCTGTTTCACCAATTCAAGGGTTCTGGAATCTGTGACGCGCGTATGCTTGTGGTA
The DNA here is from genome assembly GCF_900095695.1 of Hafnia alvei. Classification (GTDB taxonomy): domain Bacteria; phylum Pseudomonadota; class Gammaproteobacteria; order Enterobacterales; family Enterobacteriaceae; genus Hafnia; species Hafnia alvei_B. The sequence goes on from NZ_FMIQ01000062.1 coordinate 56,843, forward strand.
TACGGGCTCATAGTGGTGTTCATTCAGATTGCTATCAATCTGTGGGCGTGCACCGTAGACGACAACCAGTCGGATGCCAAGGCTGTGCAGTAACCCAATATCATTGACGATATTGGCAAAGTTTTCATGCTCAATGGCCTCTCCGCCAAGCATCACAACGAATGTCTTGCCACGGTGAGTATTGATGTAGGGTACTGAGTGACGAAAACCCTGAACCAGTTCGGTGCTACGCTCCTTCATGAGACCCTCTGAATTTTTATTCGCTAAAACTGTATTTTTATTCTTTATTGCGAATAAAGGCAAGTGTGAATTTTATGTAAATTCAAGTCATATCTGCTACGAATAGCGATATCTGTAAAACTCCTTTAAGCATTTTCTAATGACAGCCCCGCCGCGATTCGATAAAGTTTTGCCCTAAAATTTGTGCTGAGGCGCTGTTCTCCGCTGTATTTGGCTTTTTATTTTGGGATTGCATGACAAATTCGAACCATAATCTGACCCGTCGTCGTTTGTTGCAGGGTGCCGCTGCTACTTGGTTTTTAAGTGTAAGCCGAGTGGGTTTTGCTGCGTCTTCACAGGTGATTGCCGTAAGGGTATGGCCGGCGTCGACCTATACTCGAGTGACGCTGGAATCGAAAATTCCCCTTAAATATAAGCAGTTTGCGTTAACGAACCCGAATCGAATCGTCGTTGATATCGAGGGTGTTCACCTTAACAGCGTGCTTAAAGGGATCAGTAGTCAGGTTCAGTCGGGCGATCCCTATTTAAAGACTGCGCGGGTTGGGCAGTTTGATAAAAATACCGTGCGTCTGGTTTTAGAACTCAAACAGGAAATCAGCCCGAAGCTGTTTACCCTAGCGCCGTTTGCCGAATTTAAAAACCGTTTGGTGGTCGATCTTTATCCGGCGCAAGGTACGAGCGCGGCGGAAAACGATCCGCTGCTGGCTTTGCTGGAAGATTACAATAAAGGCGATTTAGGAAAGAGTTTACCGCCGGAAGGGCCGCAAAAAGGTAAAGCCGGGCGCGATAGACCGATTGTTATCATGCTTGATCCTGGGCACGGTGGTGAAGATCCGGGAGCAATTGGTAAAAATAAGACGCGTGAAAAAGATATCGTGTTGCAAATTGCCCGTCGTCTAAGCGCATTGATTAAAAAACAGCCCAATATGCGCGTGTATATGACGCGTAATGAAGATGTCTTTATTCCATTGAAGGTCAGGGTGGCGAAGGCGCGCAAACAGCGCGCTGACCTGTTTATTTCGATTCATGCCGATGCCTTTACCAGCCGCTCGGTCCGTGGTTCTTCAGTATTTGCACTATCGACCAAGGGCGCAACCAGCGCGGCAGCACGATTCTTGGCTCAAACCCAGAATGAATCCGATGAAATCGGTGGAGTTAGCCGCAGTGGCGATCAATACCTCGACCACACGATTTTTGACTTAATGCAGACCGCGACGGTGAACGATAGCCTGAAGTTTGGCAAAGAAGTGCTGAAAAACATGGGCAGCGTGAACAAATTGCATAAAAACAGCGTGGAGCAGGCCGGATTTGCGGTGCTGAAAGCGCCTGATATCCCATCTATTCTGGTTGAAACCGCATTTATCAGTAACGTTGAAGAAGAGCGTAAACTGCGTACCAGCGCTTTCCAGCAACAGGTTGCTCAATCTATTTTGGCCGGTATTAAAGCTTACTTTGCAAATGGTGGGGAGTTGGCGAGGCGGTAAGGAATGGGCGTTCATGTACTTGCTGTGTAGTATTCCGTCTGCCTTTCGTTTATCGCGCCGTGGTGTAAGGTTCCGCCCGCCTATCAATACCGAATTACCCTGTGCCATCATAAATGAAGGCGTACGGGCAGAGACCACCAGCGCGTGGTCTCTGCACTCTCGCGCTTTTATCCGAGATGCCATTTCCGCTCCGGTTTGGTATCGCCCATCCAGGGCGCCCCAAACTCCGTCGGTACATCCCTGTACCGGCGGCTCTCTCTACCAAGGCTTAAACAATTTAAAAGATAAGAAGACAAAATGTCTTTTGTCTTTTTTATGTTTAAGGAATGCATTTTAGAGCCGCCAGCAGGGATGCTGGTGGCAGGTTGAGGGCGTACAGGATGTACGCTCCGAGACCGGTCGGCCAAACAACTCAGCAAAAAGCGCGCGAGTTCCGCGCAACGGGACTCTCATCGGACGCCTACGCCAGTGGTTTCATAGAAATGTATTTGTTGATTGGCGGACGAAACCTTTCACCAAATGGTGCATAGAAAGTGTTTGGAATTGATTTCAATGGATAAAGAGGGGAGGCAAAATTTAGACATAAAAAAACACCCGTTAAGGTGCTTATTTATTTCAGTATGAAAATTGGTTGCGGGGGCCAGATTTGAACTGACGACCTTCGGGTTATGAGCCCGACGAGCTACCGGGCTGCTCCACCCCGCGTCCGGTTACTACTTTTTATATTTTTATGTACTGCTATTTACTTCTTTCATCGGATTGGTTGCGGGGGCCAGATTTGAACTGACGACCTTCGGGTTATGAGCCCGACGAGCTACCGGGCTGCTCCACCCCGCGTCCGATGAGGGCGAACTATACACTCGATAGAATTTGATGCAAGATTTTTTTGACTAACATCACTCATTTATCAATTTGATGCATGTTTTTTAATCATTAAGTGTCCTTTTTAATCGATATCGGCATCTTAGCGTTTTTTTAGAGAGGAGAATTCCTTTCAGGCTGTGGGTTTGTTATCGTGCCGCGGTGGTTATTTGGTTTCTAGAGAGCGTGAAATGAAAGGTCGTTGGGGTCAATATGTAGTAGGTGGACTGTTGGTAGCATTGCTGGCGGGATGTTCGTCGCGTCCAACAGATAAGGGTCAGCAGTATAAGGATGGGAAGATTAACGATCCGTTAGAGCTCGTTAATAGGCCGAATGCTAAAGGAAAACCGGTTAACGGAAAGGATTTCTCCGATCAGCTCACCGCAATCCAACGTGCATCGCCTTCTCTCTATAATAGAAACACCGACACTTTCCAAGCGGTGACCAACTGGTTACGAGCCGGAGCCGATACGCGTCAGCTTTCCCAGTTTGGGTTGAACGCTTATCAAATGGAAGGGATGGATAATTTTGGTAACGTGCAGTTCACGGGTTATTACACGCCGGTGATTGAAGCGCGTTATACGCGTCAGGGTGAATTCCAGCACCCGTTGTATCGCATGCCGAGTAAAGGAAAGAACCGCCGCCTGCCGGAACGCTCGGCTATTTACTCCGGCGCGCTGGATAACCGCAATCTGGAAATCGGTTATAGCAACTCCATTATGGATAACTTCATGATGGAAGTGCAGGGCAGTGGCTATGTAGACTACGGCGATGGTCGCCCATTGACCTTCTTTGGTTACTCTGGCAAAAACGGTCATGCCTACCGCAGTATTGGCAAAGTGCTGATCGATCGCGGTGAAGTCGCGCGTGAAGATATGTCGATGCAGGCGATTCGTAAGTGGGCGGATAATCATTCTGCCGCTGAAGTTCGCGAGCTGCTGGAGCAAAATCCTTCTTTCGTATTCTTCAAACCTGAGATGTATGCGCCGGTGAAAGGGGCAAGCGGTGTGCCTTTAGTGGCAAAAGCATCCGTTGCATCAGATCGTTCGTTGATCCCCGCGGGTTCTACGCTGTTGGCTGAAGTGCCATTGCTGGATAATCAGGGTAAGTTTACTGGCAAATATGAAATGCGCTTGATGGTGGCTCTGGACGTAGGTGGTGCAATTAAAGGCCAACACTTCGACATCTATCAGGGCATTGGCCCAGAAGCAGGACATGCGGCTGGTTTCTATAATCACTATGGCCGTGTCTGGGTGCTGAAAACCCCGCAAAGCGGTGGGCCGTTGTTCAGCGCTTATAATAGATAACCTATTTTATTGTTTTCCCTCGCCGACCGATGAGCCGTTTGCTGCTCGTCGGTCAGCGAGAGGCCGTATCAAGAATTTCTAAGGTAATAAATCCAATGACAGCATCTTTTTCCGACGCTTATATGCAGCGTTTTAGCGGTATTGCTCGCTTGTATGGTCAGCAGGCGCTGGGCGTATTCTCTCAGGCTCATGTATGCGTTATCGGTATTGGCGGCGTGGGATCGTGGGCGGCAGAAGCGTTAGCTCGCACGGGGATTGGTGCTATTACGTTGATCGATATGGATGATGTTTGCGTGACAAACACCAACCGGCAGATCCATGCGCTGCGCAGCAACGTGGGTCAGGCGAAAACAGAAGTGGTTGCTGCCCGTATTCGTGAGATCAATCCAGAGTGTCAGGTCACCTGCATCGATGATTTTATTACGCCAGATAACGTTGATAAGCTGATTGATAACCGCTTTAGCTATGTTATCGACGCCATTGATAGCGTGCGGCCAAAAGCGGCGCTGTTAGCCTATTGCCGTCGCTTTAAAATCCCGATTGTGACGACCGGTGGCGCGGGCGGGCAAATTGATCCCACGCGTATTGAAGTCGCCGATTTGGCGAAAACCATTCAAGATCCGCTGGCGGCCAAGCTGCGTGAGCGCTTGAAGAATGATTTCAACGTGGTGAAAAATAGTAAAGGTAAGTTAGGTATCGACTGCGTGTTCTCGACCGAGCCGCTGGTCTATCCACAGCCTGATGGTAGCGTATGTGCTTCTCGCAGCACTGCGGAAGGGCCTAAACGTATGGATTGCGCCTCTGGGTTTGGCTCGGTCACGATGGTGACGGCAACCTTTGGTTTTGTTGCCGTGGCGCATGCGATTAAGAAAATGCTGGCTAAGGCTGAGCGCATGGCTGCTCAGCCGTCATGATTACAGGTAGCTTTGCGCGATTTTTTTGATCCCAGCGGCGAGCGAGCTTAAACCGCTGGCGCGCGAAGAGCTTAACTGTTCCAAAATATTGAGCTGTTGAAATAGCGCCAGCGGGTCGCTTGCCATAATTTGCTGCGGCGTTTTGCCTTCTGACGCCGTTAGCAAGATTGCCAACAGACCTTTGACGATCCGCCCGTCGCTGTCGCCATAATAATGCATCGTCCCATCCTCAAGTAATTCTCCACCTAACCACACTTGATTTTCACAGCCTGCTAGCTCGGTTTTTTGCTGCTTCAGTTCAGGTGGAAGCGCAGGGAGCTCACGTGCGAGCAGAATGATTTGGCGATAGCGATCTTCCCAAAGCGTTAGAGATTCAAACCGTGCGGCTAACATTTCTGGCGTTAATGTCCGGCCAAAAGGATGGGGGGAAATCATGCAAAATCCTCGTCGTTCAAGATTGATAGCGCATAGTTTACCGCTTTTACCAACGCGGTGACGTCTTCAGGGCAATTATAGGGCGCAAATGAAGCACGGAGCGAACCGGTAATGCCCAATGCCTGTATCAACGGCTGCGCACAATGCTGGCCAGCGCGTAACGCTACGCCTTGCTCAGCTATCAAAGCGACTAAATCGCTGTGGTGAATACCTGCAATATTGAAAGCCAGCAGCGCGGATTTAGGCGCACGGTAGCTGATAAACCCTTTAATCTGGCTAAGCTGTTGTTCTGCTTGTTCGGCCAGCGAGACGCAGTAAGCTTCCGCAGCGGCTAAATCGACGTGTTCTAACCATTCAAGTACCGCGGAAAATCCGATAACTCCGGCGATGTTGGGCGTTCCTGCTTCGAAACGGTGAGGAACGGTTTGTTCGATAAAACCGTCAAATCCGGCTTTGGTTAGCATCTTCCCACCGCCCTGCCATGCGTGCATTTGAGCGAGAAATTCTAGTTTACCGTACAGCACGCCAAGCCCCGTTGGGCCATACATCTTATGAGCAGAAAAAGCATAAAAATCAACGTTAAGATCGGCGACGTCAAGCGGATGATGTACCACGCCTTGCGCGCCATCAATCATAACTGGCGTGCCATTTTGATGCGCCAGTTCTAGCGCGTAACGTAGATCGGGGCATCCGCCGGTAACGTTCGACATTTGCCCCAAGGCTATCATTTTGGTGCGCGAAGTGAGTAGGGCCGGTAACTGTTTTAGATCCGGTAGCCCGTGTCGGTTGACCGGCAGCTTAACGACATTAGCGCCACATTGTTCAGCCACCATCAGCCACGGTATCAAGTTAGCGTGATGCTCTGCTTCACTTACCAGAATTTCATCACCGGCCTGTAAAACGGGGCGCAGATAGCTTTGCGCTACGAGGTTGATGGCTTCGGTGGTTCCTTTAGTCCAAACAATGCTGTCTGCGCTGTGAGCATGGAGAAGCTGGGCAACCTGCTGACGAGCCGATTCATATCGCTGAGTCAAACGCAGAGCAGCCTGATGTTGGCTGCGGTGTACGGTAGCGGCGCTGCCAGCGTAATACGCTTGGGTGGCTTCAAGTAGTGCTTGAGGTTTAAGTGCGGTTGCTGCGCTGTCGAGGTAGACCGCATGCTGCTCGTTATCTTTTGTTGAAAGTGCAGGGAAGTGGCCGCGAAAGGCTGAATAATTAAAGGATGTCATGCGGAATAATTCCTCATTGCGGGCCGCTTAGTTGTCACGCTCAGCGGGGGCGTGACAGATTAATCTGAATAATCCGGCAGTTTTCTGGCAAAGCTGAAATAGCTTGTTATGCTTTTAACTACTGGCAAATGAATGTGCCGGAGATAAAAAGAGCGTTTAGTAGCGCATTTTAAACTGCAAGGAGTAAATCATGAAGAAATTAGGTGCTGTTTTATCCGCCGTGATGTTTACCTTCGTATTGGCTGGTTGTTCAAGCAATTACGTCATGCATACCAACGATGGTCGCACTATTGTGAGCGATGGTAAACCTCAGGTGGATAACGAAACCGGAATGATTAGCTACAAAGATGCTAACGGCAATCAGCAGCAGATTAACCGTAACGACGTTAAAGAAATGACTGAAAGCAATTAATTTGATTATTAAAATCAACGTCGTAAATCTAAAAACGCTGACTTCGGTCGGCGTTTTTAGATAAAAAAAAGCACCGCAAATTGCGGTGCTACTAATCACTATGGACAGACAGGGTAAATGTACAGGAAGTGAAAAAACAGTAGCCTAGCTACTATGTCTGAAATCGTCAGACAACTTGCAAACACAACATCACAACCACAAAGCCAAAAGTATTCAGGAACCAAATCCACAAACACTTTTTCGTTCCGGCTCGGGAAGTGGCGTCACTATAGGTATTTGCTGGCCTATCCTCAACGGACAATTTATAATGGCTCGGATAAAAAAAACTAATGGGTAAATAAACGGTTAATTATCTGCAACCGTTTGATAAAAAGTGTCCAGCCATGTCTAAACGATTACCACCACTAAACTCACTGCGCGTGTTTGATGCGGCAGCCCGACATCTCAGCTTTACCAAGGCTGCAGAGGAGCTGTTTGTTACTCAGGCTGCGGTAAGTCATCAGATTAAATCATTGGAAGATTTCCTTGGGCTGAAGCTATTTCGTCGCCGTAATCGATCTTTGTTACTGACGGAAGAAGGGCAAAGCTATTACCTCGATATCAAAGAAATTTTCTCATCCCTTAATGAGGCAACGCGTAAGCTACAGGCGCGTAGCGCCAAAGGCGCATTAACCGTTAGCCTGCCGCCAAGTTTTGCCATTCAATGGCTCGTTCCACGTCTTTCGGGTTTTAATTCTGCCTATCCGGGCATCGATGTGCGTATTCAGGCCGTCGATCGCGAAGAAGGCAAGCTGGCCGATGACGTTGACGTTGCTATTTTTTATGGCCGAGGGCACTGGCCGGGACTGCGCGTAGAGCGTCTGTATGCTGAGTATTTGCTCCCCGTTTGTTCACCGCAATTATTATTGGGCGAACATCCACTAAAAGATCCGGCCGATATGGCTTATCATACGCTGCTGCACGATACGTCGCGTCGAGACTGGTTAGCCTATACCCGTCAATTAGGGCTACAGCATATTAACGTTCAGCAGGGACCTATTTTCAGCCACAGCGCGATGGTGGTTCAGGCTGCGGTGCATGGTCAGGGTATTGCGTTAGTGAATAACGTGATGGCGCAAACCGAGATCGAAGCCGGTCGTCTGGTTTGTCCGTTTAACGATGTGCTCATCAGTAAGAATTCATTTTATCTGGTCTGTCAGGATAGCCAGGCGGAGCTGGGGAAAATTGCGGCATTCCGTCAGTGGATCCTCGCGCGTGCGGCGAGTGAGCAGGAAAAATTCCGTTTTCGTTATGAATCTTAAGCATCGCTTGCCGATGATAAGTATTCATGCACACGGCTTAATACAGGGTAATCGGAATGAGTAGTCGTTCAATGATGATTTTTGCCGCGATCAGCGGTTTCGTTTTTGTTGCACTGGGGGCGTTTGGCGCACATGTCTTGAGCCGAACCTTGGGTGCTGCTGAGATGGATTGGCTGCATACTGGATTGCAGTATCAGGGGATCCATACGCTGGCAATTTTAGGGCTGGCAGCCTTAATGCAGCGTCGTAAAAATCTGTGGTTCTATTGGAGCAGTGCGTTATTGGCTCTGGGAACCGTGTTGTTTTGTGGAAGTCTTTATTGTCTGGCGCTGTCGCATCTTAAACTGTGGGTGTACATCACACCTATCGGCGGCGTTTGCTTTTTAGTAGGTTGGGCTTTGATGTTAGTAGGTGCCTTACGCATGAGGAAAAGGGCGGAACGCCATGAATAAATTAGCTTTATATTGCCGCCCAGGATTCGAAAAAGAATGCGCAGCAGAAATTACCGAGAAAGCTGCGGCTCTTGAAGTCTTTGGTTTTCCAAGAGTTAAAGAAAATAGCGGCTATGTGACCTTCGAATGCTATCAGTATGAAGATGCCGACAAGCTCGCCAAAAACTTGCCATTCCGTGAGCTGATTTTTGCTCGTCAGATGATTGTGGTGGGTGAGTTGCTTAAAGATTTGCCGACTGACGATCGCGTTTCGCCGATTGTCGGAATGCTGATGAACGTGATTGAAGGTGCCGGTGAACTGCGCGTTGAAGTTCCGGATACCAATGAAAGCAAAGAGCTGATGAAGTTCTGCCGCAAGTTCACGGTACCGCTGCGCGCTGCGCTGCGTGAGCAAAAGATCTTGCTGAAGAACGAAAATGCGCACCGCCCCGTGGTGCACGTGTTCTTTATTGCGCCGGGCTGCTGCTATGTGGGTTATTCCTATAGCAATAACAACTCGCCGTTCTATATGGGGATCCCGCGTCTGAGATTCCCATCGGATGCGCCAAGCCGTTCAACGCTGAAGCTGGAAGAAGCGCTGCACGTGTTTATCCCGCACGATGAGTGGGATGAGCGTCTTGCTGGGGGTATGAAAGCGGTCGATTTGGGTGCATGCCCCGGTGGCTGGACTTACCAATTGGTGAAACGCAGCATGTGGGTGCATTCAGTCGATAACGGTCCAATGGCACCCAGCCTGATGGATACCGGACAGGTTACACACCATAAAGCTGATGGTTTTAAATTTGAGCCACCGCATACCAACGGCGTTGATTGGCTGGTATGTGACATGGTTGAGAAACCGGCGAAGGTTTCAAGTTTGGTCGCGCGTTGGCTGGTGAATGGCTGGTGCCGTGAAGCTATCTTCAACCTGAAGTTGCCGATGAAAAAGCGTTATGAAGAAGTGAGTCAAAACCTGTCTATTTTGGCGCAAACGCTGAAAGACAACGGGATTAATGCTCAAATCGCAGCTAAACAGCTTTACCACGATCGTGAAGAAATCACGGTGCACGTGCGTCGCATCTGGGGCGCGATCCCAGGCCGTCGCGATGAGCGTGAACTTAACCGTCGTATGCAGTTGAAGAATAGTAATAATAGCTAAGTAATTGATCCTCTCCTAGCCTCCCTTGAGAAAGGGAAGGTTAGGAGAGGGAAGTTTTAACTGGTGGTCAATTCTACGGCAAACGCAACTGCTGCAGGTTGCCGCTGATCGTCAGATTGGTTTGTAGCGTGGCGACTTTCTTACACAGCTCCGCCTGTTCCCTGTGTTCTTCCAACTTCTTGCGCCATTTATCTGGCACACTTTCTATCTGTTCAAAAATATTGGCCAGCGAGCCAAATTCGTTAAGTAACGTAGCCGCTGCTTTTGGTCCAATGCCGGGTATACCGGATATCTTGCTGCTGCTGATCCCTGCCAGTCCCCAGTAATCTGTGAGCTGTTGTGGTTCTACGCCGAACTCTTTTTTCACGAAAGGTAAATCTAGCCAGCGTTTTTGGAAGTAATCACGGATTTGAATGGTAGGGGCTAACAGCTGACAGTAGCCTTTATCCGTGGAGACGATCGTCACGCGATTTCCCGTTTGCGCAATTTTGTATGCCAGCGTCGCGGCGAGGTCATCCGCTTCATTACCTGCCGAATGCCAGCTTTGTACGCCTAATTTATTGAACGCCTCACGGATGGCGGGCATTTCTGCGGCTAAGTTTTCAGGCATGGCGCTACGGCCGGCTTTATAGTCCGGTAAGGCCTGATGACGCCAACTGTTATCGCGATCGTCTTCATCAAAAACGGCCACGGCATGGGTTGGTTGGCTGTGCGCCAACAGCTGCTGTAGCGCATGTTGGCAAGCAATAACGCAGGGCGAACCCTGAACGGCATGAATGCGGCGGATGAGGTTTAGGGCGTCAACGATCAGAAGGTGTATTTGCATGATGGTTATAATTATTCGGAAAAGAAAAAGGGCGGTAACTCGACCGCCCTGCATAAAGTAATGGTTAATTACTTAATGATTTCATAGCAAGGTTCGTAGGCGGTTCCCGGCAGCTTCATACGATGCTGTGCGACAAAGCCTTGCAGCAGATGATCCATGTGCTGCATCATTTTTGCATCGCCGTGGATCTTAAACCGACCATGTTTTTCAATCTCGGCAATACCCACTTCTTTCACGTTACCCGCCACAATGCCTGAGAATGCGCGGCGCAGCGCTGCAGCTAACTGCTCAGGCGGTTGGTCAGGATGCAGATTTAGCGCGGCCATGTTTGCGTGTGTCGGCTCAAACGGCAGCTGCAAATCTGGCGCAATTTTGATCGACCAGTTAAAGCTGTAGAAATCACCGGTTTGGCGGCGGTTCTCTTTTACTTTCGGCATGGCGCGTTTCATCTGGCGAGCGACCTCAGCCGGATCGTCGATGATAATGGTGTAATGCTTACGTGCTGTTTCGCCCAGCGTACTCATGATGAATTCATCCAGCACGCGGAAGTAATCCTCACTCTCTTTTGGCCCAGTTAGGATCAGCGGTAAAACCTGATCTTTGTTTTCTGGATTCATCAGAATGCCTAGCAGGTAGAGCAGCTCTTCTGCCGTCCCCACGCCGCCAGGGAAGATGATGATGCCATGACCAAAGCGAACGAAGGCTTCCAGACGCTTTTCAATATCCGGCATAATCACCAGTTCGTTCACCAGCGGGTTAGGCGGCTCGGCGGCGATGATGGAAGGCTCGGTCATACCGATAAAGCGACTTTCTCTGTAACGTTGTTGGGCGTGTCCAACGGCGGCACCTTTCATCGGCGCTTCCATTGCGCCTGGCCCGCAGCCGGTGCAGATATTCAGCTCGCGCAGTCCTAGCTGGTTACCCACTTTACGTGCGTACAGGTATTCGATCTCGTTAATGGAATGCCCTCCCCAGCACACAATCATGTTCGGTTCTTCGCCAACGTGCAGGGCGCGGGCGTTACGCAGAATCGAAAATACCATGTTGGTGATATGTACTGGGCTTTTGGCATCCAGATGTGGATAGCGATCGGTGTTGGTCATCTGTCCGTTAACAAACAGAATATCGCGCAGCACGGCAAATAGGTTGGCCTGTAGAGCGCGAATGATCTGCCCATCGACAAAAGCGTCTTCAGGCGGATTAACCAATTCCAGTTTCACGCCGCGCTCGCGACGTAGTACGTTGATGTCAAAATTTTCGAAGCGCGATAGTAGCTCGTTGCTGTTATCAGTTTGTGCGCCGGAGTTAAGTACGGCGAGGGAGCAGTTGCGGAATAGGCGGTATAAATCACTGCTTGCCGTGCGCTTTAGCATGTCGACTTCAAGCTGCGACAATAAATCCATAGACCCAAGCGGGCTGATATGTGTAATCAAAGTCACTCCTATACATCTACCGATGCGGTTACCGCGATGGCATCAGGAATAACGAGTCCTGTCTATTGTTAGGCAGGCTCAATTCCGTTGTTCCTGATACGTTTTGCTACTGTATTAATGCACGCTTTCACCTTACAGATTTAGCATTCTGAGCCGATAGCCTATTTATGCTCAAGGCCTGATAGGTTGCTTGATTCATCAATAGCTTATTGTGAACTCGTGCATTTTGCGTCCTGCAAACACCTTACCGTTGTCTTTTGACTTTTGCCAACACTCTTACGTAAGCGCGCGTAATGATTTGCCATTTTTGCGAAGCCTATTGGCGAACCAGTCGGCCTTTTGGTGCAACGAACGGCGTATTTGTGCGCCAAGGATTAATATCCAAGCCACCGCGGCGCGTATAGCGAGCATAAACGCTGAGCGTTTCGGGCTGACAAAAGCGCTGGATATCGCAGAAGATACGTTCTACACACTGTTCGTGGAACTCGTTGTGATGGCGGAAAGAAACCAGATAACGCAGCAGCGCTTCACGATCGATGGCTGGGCCGCGGTATTGAATCATCACCGAGCCCCAGTCAGGCTGATGGGTAATTAAACAGTTGGATTTCAGCAAGTGGCTCACCAATGTTTCTTCCACCACGTTCTGTTGATTAGCGGCGTTCTTAAGCAGATCAGCGTCAAATTCGTAGTTATCGATTTCAATATCGAGATTGTCGATGCATTCTCCACTGAAGGCGGCAATTGGCTGACCTTCAACGTCATCAAGCTTCATCAGCTGTACGCGTACGTCACCTTGCGCACAGTGTGATAAGTCGCGTTGGAGCGTGGTTTGCACGTCATCCCAGCTAGCGAAGCGCGTTTGATTGAAGCTGTTGAGATAAAGTTTAAAGCTTTTTGATTCAATCAAATTCTGGCTAAAGGCATCCAATTCCACATCGGCGATCGCAACCTGCGGCAGGCCTTTGGCGTTAAGCCATGAGAGCTCATACAGGGTCCAAATATCGCCGCCGGTGAAAGGCAGTGAATCAGGATAAAGTCCCAGAGGTTCACGATTCATACTGCGAGGAACGGGCTGAAGCAGCGAAGCGTCGTAGCTGTCGCGGTATTCAGTGGCTTTGCCGAGCGTTAAGCCAGCAAGGGCCTGATGATCTTGGTATGACATTATGTGGCCTATATTCGAATAAGAACGGTACAATCAGTGAATACCCTACAGTTTACCTTAGTGAGAGAAAACATGGTGCATGATGTTTCTGCCGCGCTAGCGGAGTTTACCCAGCGTTTTATTGACAACTGGCAGCGTGAAAGCGGTGATTTTCCCTATAGCGAAGCGTTATATGGTGTTGCTTCACCCTGCGTAGTGCATACCGACAACGAAAAGGTGTACTGGAAACCGCAGCCTGCGGCCGTTTCTGATGGTCTAAGCGGTATTTCCCGCGCTTTGGATATTCAGCTGCATGAGGATATCGTTCCCTTTTTCACCTCGCAGTATGCGGGTGATATGAGCGCGGTATTGGGTGATTTAGCGCTAGATCTGGTGCAGGTGTGGAGCGAGGATGACTTGCTGCGTTTGCAAGAAAATCAGATCGGACATTTAGTGACTCAGCGTCGGTTAAAACTTCCCCCAACACTCTTCCTTGCCACCACCGATTCCGAGCTACAGCTGATCTCGCTATGTAACCTTACCGGTAATGTTCTGCTTGAACAGTTTGGCAGTAAACAGCGTGAAGTGCTGGCCGAATCGCTGTCAGAATTCCTGTCTCGTCTACAACCTGTCGTTTTTAAGTAAATTTGGCTTACACGGCTGCCCGTCACCGTGTAAGAGATCTCTCACAAGGCGTGTAGGATATATCGCTTATTAGTGCAGATATTGTGTAGGTTGTTTTTATTTTTTATATAAAAATCAATAAGTAAAATTATTTTCTTGCGGATTTTTACCGTGTAAGCCAAATGTGAGCCAATTAGGCTCATTGTTTTAAGCCTAAGAATAAGCGATATTAGCTTCACCGGAAGGGAAGACGGTTGGAGCAGGACACATCAGGATGATGTTGCTTTAGGATGAAGTGAAGGACACGCTCAGGAAGAGTGATAAAGGATGTGCCACAGGATGTTGGCCAAGGATACTTCAGGATGAAGTCAGGGACACCTCCAGGACGGAGATTGAGAGCCAGTTAGGATAACAGGCGGGTCAGGAAGACTGAGGAACAGCATCAGGATGATGCAGGATGAAACGTCAGGATGAAAGTTGGACGATACGACGGATTGTCGGGAAATGGATAGCCGTACGGAAAAGTTTTCATGGATGAGCAGGGAGCACAATGAGTAGCTGGATTGCTATAAAACGAACCGGGCGTACTGTGTAAAAACAGTACGCCCTTTTTTTTGCCCATCGCCAATGCTTTTTATTCTTCATCAGTGATTTAACGCCTTCTCATTACTTGCACTATTAAACCATAGCGATACACCTTTACTGCTCAGAGACTGCTTAACCACGTTAGCCTATTGGGACGTGCGAGCTTCAATGCTATTCTTTGCCCCCATTTTATATCCCGCCTGTAGACATAAGTGAGAAAAGCATGAGTGAATACGCTGAAGTCAGACAGCATTTGCTGAGAATAGAGCAACAGTTAGACAGCCTTGATTTGTCTCAAGAATGTGCACCTGATGCTCAGGCCTTTGAGAGTCAAGAGCCTTTTTGCGTGGACACCATGAGCCCTGAGCAGTGGCTGCAATGGATCCTGCTACCGCGTATGTTTGCGTTGATTGATAACAGCGCGCCATTACCGCGCCGTTTTGCTATTGCCCCCTATTTTGAAATGGCATTTAAGGATCGTTTGCTGGAAGTTCTGCCATTGATCGTTCTGCTCCAAGAGCTAGACAGTATGCTGAACCAAGAAGAAGCCAATTGATGCTGAATATTATTTATCAGGATGAACATTTGGTTGCGGTGAATAAGCCGGTGGGCTGGCTTGTTCATCGCAGTTGGCTCGATCGTCATGAAACCGTGTTTGTGATGCAAACGCTGCGCGATCAGATTGGTCAGCATGTGTTTCCGGTACATCGTCTCGATCGTCCGACGTCTGGCGTGCTACTGATGGCGCTTTCCAGCGACGTCGCCCGTATGCTGTCAGAACAGTTCGAGCAGCGTGAGATGAATAAGACTTATCATGCGGTGGTGCGCGGCTACCTTGAAGGCGAAGCGGTAATTGATTATGCGTTAACGCCAGAGCTGGACAAGATTGCAGATAAGTTTGCCGATCCTGATAAAGCGCCACAAACGGCGGTGAGTCATTACCGTTCGTTAGCCACGGTTGAAATGCCCGTTGCCGTCGGCAAGTATCAAACTGCACGTTACAGCCTGGTGGAACTAAAGCCAGAAACCGGACGTAAGCATCAGCTGCGTCGTCATATGTCACATTTACGTCACCCGATTATTGGCGATACTAAACATGGTGACCTGCGACAAAATCGTGCCATGGTGCAACATTTTTCCTGTTCTGGTTTGATGCTACATGCGAGTGAGCTATGCCTCGATCATCCTGTAACCGGAGAGCCACTCTGTTTACAGGCAGGGCTTGACGATCGCTGGCAGCGCATGATGTCGCATTTTGGCTGGCAAAGTTATCTCCCTCATCTTGAAAGGGTTGAGTTTCCAGAGAGTTGCGTTCACGATAGCCAAAATGACGTCAGCGTAAATTCTTAAGAAGAAGGAAAGCATCATGGCTCAGGTTGGTATTTTCGTTGGAACGGTATATGGCAACGCATTGATGGCGGCAGAAGAGGCTGCGAATATCCTCAAAGCGCAGGGACACGAAGTCAAACTGTTTGAGGAAGGTACGCTCGAAGAGTGGCAGTTCTACCGTAATCACTATGCATTGATCGTGACATCCACCACCGGGCAGGGTGATTTGCCGGACTCTATCGCTCCTCTGTTTCGTGCGGTGAAAGACGACGTCGGCTATCAGCCTGAACTGCGCTATGGCGTGATTGCATTAGGCGATAGCAGCTACACCCATTTTTGTGGTGCAGGTCATCAATTCGATGAACTGTTACAGGAGCAAAAAGCGACGCGCATTGGCGAGTTGCTGGAAGTGGATGCTCAGGTTGATGCCGAGCCCGAAGTGGTCACGGGGCCGTGGGTGGAGAAGTGGGGGCAGTTGATTAAGTAGGCTGCAAGTAGCGTGTTGCTTATGATGTCTTTGCTTATGATGTCTTTGCTTATGATGCCTTTGCTTATGAGGCCTTCGCTTATGAGGCCTTCGCGTAAGGTTTCGTCCGCCTATTAATACCGAGCTACATGGATACATTGCTGAAGGCGTACGATGAGGGGCGCCAGCGCGCGCCCCTTCAATCCTCGCGCTTTTATCCGAGATGCCATCTCCGCTACGGTTTGGTATCGCCCATCCAGGGCGCCCCAAACTCCGCCGGTACATCCCTGTACCGGCGGCTCTATCAACCAAGGCTTAAACAATTTAAAAGATAAGAAGACAAAATGTCTTTTGTCTTTTGTCTTTTGTCTTTTGTCTTTTGTCTTTTGTCTTTTGTCTTTTGTCTTTTGTCTTTTTTATGTTTAAGGAATGCATTTTAGAGCCGCCAGCAGGGATGCTGGTGGCAGGTTGAGGGCGCACAGGATGTGCGCTCCGAGACCGGTCGGTCAAACGACTCGGTAAAAGCGCGCGAGTTGAGAGCCCCCGCGCAACGGGGCTCTCATCGGACGCCTACAACAGTGGCTTCATAGAAACGCAAGTGCTCGTTGGCGGACGAAATCTTTCACGGTTCTTGCATATAAGATGCAAGGCGGCGGCGATTGAGCCGCCTTGCTTGACCGCTTTCATCCGTAGTTATATGGGAGAATATTGCCAATAAGCGGGCGAAACTTTCCCAAAACAAACAGAGTATGAAGCGGATGAAATCTTTCACTGCTTTTACATATAAGATGCAAGGCGATAGAAGTTGCCCCGCCTTATTTCTGCGTCAGCTTCTCAAGATCCGCCTCAATCTCGGCAATCTTATTCGCGACCACGCTTTCAAGGTGGCGCAGATCGTCCAAGATCTTGTGTTTAAGATCGACTTCAACCTGATCGCGTTTACAGATCTGATCCAGTTCATCAATTACATAACGCAGGTTCGGGTTAATCTCGTGGATCTCTTTGTAACCTTGCCCTGCGTTATCTGCCACGATGGTTTTACGCTGGCGTGGATATTTAAACTTCACGCTTTTGGCAAAAAACTCGCCTTTATCTTTACGGAAATAAATCTTCAAAATGTCGTTGTTGGCCTCCTGGCGAAGACTGTAGCGGTCAATCTCTTCGGGTTGATTAATCCCCAGACTTTTTAGATTGTCATACATAGCGGCACCTTTTGATATTTTTCATGAGAAGATGAAATATAGACTAAATGGCAGAACCGATTAAATTACCGTCGACGTAAAGTAACTGATAAAAAAATAGCGGGCTCGTTGCCCGCTATGTTCACTCTCTTAGTCGATGCTGCGTAGCAGCTCGTTAATACCAACTTTACCGCGTGTCTTGGCATCAACTTTCTTAACAATAACCGCACAGTACAGGCTGTATTTGCCATCTTTAGACGGCAAGTTGCCAGAAACAACCACGGAGCCAGCCGGTACGCGGCCGTAATGTACTTCGCCGGTTTCACGGTCATAAATCTTGGTGCTTTGACCCAGATAAACGCCCATGGAAATGACTGAACCTTCTTCAACAATAACGCCTTCAACCACTTCTGAACGCGCGCCGATGAAGCAGTTATCTTCGATGATGGTTGGATTCGCCTGTAACGGCTCTAAAACACCACCGATGCCGACGCCGCCTGAGAGGTGTACGTTTTTACCAATTTGCGCGCAAGAACCCACGGTAGCCCATGTATCGACCATGGAGCCTTCATCAACGTACGCGCCGATATTGACATAAGAAGGCATCAGCACGGTGTTACGTGCGATGAATGCGCCCTGACGAACGCTGGCCGGTGGTACTACGCGGAAGCCTTCACGCTGGAAGCGTGCTTCGTCATAGTTGGCAAATTTCATTGGGACTTTGTCGTAGAAGCGAGTTTCAGCGCCTTCCATCAGTTTGTTGTCATTGATGCGGAAGGAGAGCAGCACTGCCATTTTCAGCCACTGATGAGTGACCCATTCGCCGTTAATTTTTTCTGCGACGCGCAGTTCACCTGAATCTAACAGAGCGATAACCTGATTAACTGCTTCGCGCGTGATGCTGTCTACGTTAGCCGGAGTAATGTCTGCGCGGCGTTCAAAGGCGTTTTCAATAAGTGTTTGCAACTGCTGCATGCTGTTCTATTCCCGAAGTTTAATTGACATATCCCCTGCATATTTCGAGTTGTAGATATGTTAACTACAACTCGAATTATTTTGGGTATAAATCGTAACAAATACATTACCCTTTATCGGTTGGATCGAGGGCTTCTGTCAACCGCTGAGCCAATTCTGCCTGCATTTTAATGCTTAATGCTTTACGTTCGCCGTCTGCCAGAATAAATAAGTCCTCAACCCGCTCGCCGATGGTGGTGATTCGGGCGCTGTGCAGTGACAGCCCCATCTCGGCGAATACTTCTCCCACCTGCGCTAATAATCCCGGCTGATCGAGCGCCACCAGTTCCATATAGCTTCTGCGCTCATTGTGCATCGGCAGGAAACTGACCTCCGTCGGTACGGTAAAATGGCGCAGTTTTGCTGACGGGCGTCGTGTGCGTGGGTGGCGATAGTGTTGTTGCGTGAGCGCCTGTTCCAGCGAATGTTTGATGGTGGCATGGCGATCTTGTGCCAGTGGGCTGCCGTCGGGCTCGAGCACCACGAAGGTATCCATCGCAAAGTTATCGCGATTGGTGAAGATTTGCGCGTCATGTACGCTCAAATTACGACGATCTAATTCTCCCGCCACGGCGGCAAACAGATAAGGTCGATCAGGGCTATAGATAAAAATCTCGGTACCGCCGCGAGTGGCGAGATGGCTCACTAATACCAGCGGTTTGCTGGCGTTATGCTTGAGCAGATGGCGAGCGTGCCATGCCAGCTGATTAGGATTGTGGCGCAGGAAATAGTCGGCGCGGCAGCGGCTCCAAATGTAATGCAGCGACTCCTCGTTGATATTATCCATGCGCAATAATGCCAAGGCCTGTAAACGGTGATGGCGCACGCGCTCGCGCATATCCGGGGTGTTTTGCATCCCGCGGCGCAGCTGTTTTTCAGTCGCAAAATAGAGTTCGCGTAACAGGCTCTGTTTCCAGCTATTCCACAGCGTTTCATTGGTGGCACAGATATCCGCAACGGTCAGGCTAACCAGATAGCGCAAACGGGTTTCGCTCTGCACCTCGGCGCTGAATTGTTGAATAACGGCGGGATCTTGGATATCGCGTCGCTGTGCCGTGACTGACATCAACAGATGACAGCGCACTAACCATGAAACAAGCTGAGTTTCGCGTGAATTAAGCCCGTGCAGCTGAGCAAATTCGATAACGTCTTGAGCCCCTAAAATCGAGTGATCACCGCCGCGCCCCTTGGCGATATCGTGAAATAACGCGGCGAG
The DNA here is from genome assembly GCF_900095695.1 of Hafnia alvei. GTDB lineage: Bacteria > Pseudomonadota > Gammaproteobacteria > Enterobacterales > Enterobacteriaceae > Hafnia > Hafnia alvei_B. The sequence continues at coordinate 76,431 of NZ_FMIQ01000062.1, forward strand.
CAGCAGTAATTCAGGCTGAGGGAGGCGAGGATAGAGCTCTACGCACAGCGGATGCCGCTGGCGGGTATTTTCATCCGCAAAACTTTCCAGTTTCAGCAGGACGCGCATGGTGTGTTCATCCACGGTATAGGCGTGAAACAGGTCAAACTGCATTTGGCCGACGATTTTTCCCCACTGCGGCATATAGGCCCATAGAACACTATGGCGGTGCATTGGCAGTAGGGCGCGATTCACTGACCCCGGATGGCGTAATATCGCCATAAACAGTTTACGGGCTTCGGGCAGATCGCACAGCGGCTGGGCCAGATGACGGCGCGCATAGCGAAGATGGCGCAGCGTGGTGGAATAGATCCCCTGTATTTCCTGATTTTTGGCCATCACATAAAACATCTGCAAGATGGTGACCGGATCGCGCATGAAAGTATCGGCGTCGCGCAAATCAATCAGGTTGCCGCGTAGCTGAAAGTTTTCATCCAGAGGGCGTGGCTTTTCATTGGTTCCGAGCGCCAGAATTGCCTCATCAAACAGCTGTAGCAGCATTTGGTTGAGTTCGCCCACACGGCGTGTCATGCGGTAGAAGTCTTTCATCATGCGTTCGATTGGAGCGTTGCTTTCGCCTTCATACCCAAGCAGTTGGGCGACGCTAAACTGGCGATCGAACAGCAGGCGGTTGTCGTAGCGGTTCAAGACTAAATGCAGGGCAAAGCGGATACGCCACAGAAAGCTTTGGCATTCATTCAATTCGTCGCGTTCTGCCTCGGTAAGAAAGCCGAAACCGACCATCTCATTCATGGATGTCGCGCCAAAATGGCGATGAGCAACCCAAAGCAAAGTGTGAATATCACGCAGGCCGCCTGGGCTGGTTTTTATATCAGGCTCAAGGTTGTAGCTAGTGCCGTGGTAGCGGTGATGGCGATCTTTTTGTTCTTGAATTTTTGCATCGAAGAACTGGGGCGATGGCCAGAATTCATCGCTGAAAATCTGTTTTTGCAGGTGGAGAAACAGTGCAACGTCGCCATAGATTAGGCGTGATTCAATCAGGTTAGTGGCAACAGTAAGGTCTGAAAGCCCCTCCTGAACGCATTCATCTAACGTACGGACGCTATGCCCCACTTCGAGCTTTAAATCCCACAGTAGGGTAATGAGTTCGCTGATGCGCTGTGCGTCTTGTTCATTAAGCGGATCCTGACTCAAAATCAGTAGGTCGATATCAGACAACGGGTGCAGTTCGCCACGCCCGTAGCCGCCCACGGCGATGAGCGCCATGCCCTGACGTTCTTTGAACCCCAAGTGAATCCATAGACGCGTTAGCAGTCGGTCGATGTAGAGCGTTCGGGCGGCAATCAACGATTCTGCCGATTCGCCAGCCTGAAATGCGGCGGCCATCCATTGTTGGAAGCGTTCAAGCGACAGCTTCAGCGGCGCACACTCAAGATCGGATGCGGCAAAATTGTCAGGGGAGGGCGGCTGGATCAGCGGCTCCGTGGTGGTTTCGGATGTGGCTGAAGGTAAAATGGGCATGGGCATCTCCCGTTGTCGCCGAGTTAAACGCAGAACATAAAAAAAGCCGGCATAAGCCGGCTTGAGATGATGACTCGCTCGTTAAGCGATGGGTTATACGTTCTCGTGAACGATAACGCGTGGGAGATCGGTCTCTTCCTCACGCAGTGTCAAAATCTCGCAACCGTTATCAGTCACCACAATAGTATGCTCATACTGCGCGGACAAGCTGCGATCTTTAGTTTTTACCGTCCAGCCATCTTTCATGGTGCGGATGCGGTAATCACCGGCGTTAACCATAGGTTCGATAGTGAAAGTCATGCCCTTTTGCAGTACCACGCCGCCGTCGTCGGCATTGTAATGCAGAACCTGAGGTTCTTCGTGGAACACTTCACCGATGCCGTGACCACAGTATTCGCGCACCACGGAGAAGCCGTATGATTCGACGAATTTCTGAATTTCAGCACCGATAGTGCGCAGGCGGATACCTGGTTTTACCATTTTCAGTGCCAGATAGAGGCTTTCTAGCGTGATGCGACACAGACGTTCGCCCAGAATGGTAGGTTCACCCACGATAAACATTTTTGAAGTATCGCCGTGCCAGCCATCTTTGATAACGGTTACGTCGATGTTGACGATGTCGCCGTTCTTCAAGATTTTTTCGTCGCTAGGAATGCCGTGGCAAACCACTTCATTCACGGAGATGCAAACGGATTTTGGATAGCCGTGATAGCCCAGACAAGCGGAGATCGCATGCTGTTTTTGGGTAATGTAATCGTCGCAGATACGGTCAAGCTCACCGGTGCTGACACCAGGAACAACGTACGGCTCGATGATTTCTAGGATTTCCGCAGCCAGTCGTCCAGCCACGCGCATTTTTTCGATTTGTTCAGGTGTTTTTATTGAAATTGCCATGAAGTATGTGTCCGCAGGTGTCGTGAAATCGACAATGAGAATCAATTGCTGAACATGTTAACAGTCCTCGGAACCGCTGCCAAATCCTACGATAGCCGTGGGCTCAAAATGCAACAAAAGGTGGAGTCTATGGCTCGTTTATGGTATAAAGCGCGCCGCAGTTCCTATATCTTCTATTCCTTCTGTTCAATGCAGGGGCGTTGATAAGGAAGCTGTAAATCTCAATTGTGTTATTTGTATTCTTTGCAAAGAAACGACAACAACACACACATATCGGCACGTGCGCCGGGGTGCCTTGCAGGATGAGTCTTCGGACCATGCCTTGCCGGGTCGGCTCATGGGATATGTGGAGGCTTAACCCCAAACTTTATATAGAGGTTTAATCATGGCAACTGTTTCCATGCGCGATATGCTCAAGGCCGGTGTACACTTTGGTCACCAGACCCGTTACTGGAACCCGAAAATGAAGCCTTTCATCTTCGGTGCTCGTAACAAGGTTCACATCATCAACCTTGAAAAAACTGTTCCAATGTTCAACGAAGCTTTGGCTGAGTTGCAGAAGATTTCTGCTCGTAAAGGCAAAATCCTGTTCGTTGGTACTAAACGCGCTGCAAGCGAAGCGGTAAAAGAAGCTGCGAACAGCTGCGATCAGTTCTTCGTGAACCATCGCTGGTTGGGTGGCATGCTGACTAACTGGAAAACCGTTCGTCAGAGCATCAAGCGTCTGAAAGATCTGGAAGTTCAGTCTCAGGATGGCACTTTCGATAAGCTGACCAAAAAAGAAGTGCTGATGCGCAATCGTGAACTGGCCAAGCTGGAAAACAGCCTGGGCGGTATCAAAGACATGGGCGGCTTGCCTGACGCTCTGTTCGTCGTTGATGCTGATCACGAACACATCGCGATTAAAGAAGCCAACAACCTGGGTATCCCGGTATTCTCTATCGTTGATACCAACTCCGATCCGGACGGCGTTGACTTCGTTATCCCTGGTAACGATGACGCAATCCGTGCAGTAAACCTGTACCTGAGCGCTGTAGCGGCAACTGTCCGTGAAGGCCGTTCTCAGGATCTGGTTTCCCAAGCGGAAGAAAGCTTCGTAGAAGCTGAATAATAAGGCAAGCTCAAAATTTGAGCCCTTATTAACCAGGTATTAAAATATGTTGGTTAGGGGGCCTTTATGGCCCCCCCTTTCTTTGTAAAAATCGCCTTTAACATCACGGCGATATAAAGAACCAATCCCTAGACGAGAGAACCTGTCTCCGTGAGGTTCGCTCTTCACGACGAGACCACCGAGGAAAATACAATGGCTGATATTACCGCCGCCCTGGTAAAAGAACTGCGTGAACGTACTGGCGCAGGCATGATGGATTGTAAGAAAGCGCTGACCGAGGCCCAAGGCGACATCGAGCTGGCAATCGAAAATATGCGTAAATCTGGCGCGATCAAAGCGGCGAAAAAAGCAGGCAACGTTGCTGCTGATGGCGTGATCAAAACCAAGATTGAAGGCAACTACGGTGTGATTCTGGAAGTTAACTGCCAGACTGACTTCGTTGCTAAAGACGGTGGTTTCCAGGCATTCGCTGAGAAAGTGCTGGACGCTGCGTTTGCAGGCAAAATCACCGACGTTGAAGTACTGAAAGCACAGTTCGAAGAAGAGCGTGTTGCACTGGTTGCTAAAATCGGTGAAAACATCAACATTCGTCGCGTTTCTTCTCTGGAAGGCGATGTACTGGCTAGCTACCTGCACGGTGCTCGCATTGGTGTTCTGGTTGCTGCTACTGGCGCTGATGAAGAACTGGCTAAGCAACTGGCTATGCACGTTGCTGCAAGCAAGCCTGAATTCGTTAAACCAGAAGACGTTTCTGCTGAAGTAGTAGAAAAAGAGTACCAGGTTCAGCTGGACATCGCGATGCAGTCTGGTAAGCCGAAAGAAATCGCAGAGAAAATGGTTGAAGGCCGCATGAAGAAATTCACCGGCGAAGTTTCTCTGACTGGTCAAGCTTTCGTTATGGACCCAAGCAAAACTGTTGGTCAGCTGCTGAAAGAGCACAATGCTGACGTTACCAATTTCATCCGCTTCGAAGTGGGTGAAGGTATCGAAAAAGCGACCGTAGACTTTGCTGCAGAAGTTGCTTCAATGACTAAAGGCGCTTAATCGCCTTCAAATGGAACCGCCGCAGGGTGGTTCCATTGTTTTATCTGGAAACGTTAGGCGCATAGCCCTTAGCCAACGTAGAAAGGTTTACACTATTAAGTATCCCAGCCAGCATTAGAATGTATCCCAATGATCGGTTACGACCGTGCATTGAAATACCTCCGACTATTTATTGACTGCTTCTTAGGACAGAACATCATGGCAACTAACTCCAAACCCGTATATCAGCGTATCTTGCTCAAGCTTAGCGGTGAAGCCCTGCAAGGTGCAGAAGGTTTCGGCATCGATGCAAGCGTACTGGATCGTATGGCTCAGGAAGTTAAAGAGCTGGTTGAATTAGGCATTCAAGTCGGTGTTGTCATCGGCGGCGGAAACCTGTTCCGTGGCGCAGGTCTGGCGCAGGCGGGCATGAACCGCGTTGTTGGCGATCACATGGGGATGCTAGCTACCGTGATGAACGGCTTGGCAATGCGTGATGCGTTGCATCGTGCCTATGTGAACGCGCGTCTGATGTCTGCTATTCCGCTTAACGGCGTGTGCGATAACTACAGCTGGGCAGAAGCGATTAGCCTGCTGCGTAACAACCGCGTAGTGATTTTCTCTGCCGGCACTGGTAATCCATTCTTCACGACTGATTCCGCAGCTTGTCTGCGTGGTATTGAAATCGAAGCTGACGTGGTGCTGAAAGCGACCAAAGTTGACGGCGTGTACTCAGCCGATCCGGTCACCAACCCAGATGCCACGCTGTTCGATCAAATGACCTATCAAGATGTGTTGGAAAAAGAACTGAAAGTTATGGATCTGGCCGCTTTCACCTTAGCTCGTGACCATAACCTGCCGATTCGTGTATTTAATATGAATAAGCCAGGTGCTCTGCGTCGTGTCGTTATGGGTGAGAAAGAAGGCACGCTGATCTCCAAATAATTTGGAGCATAACGGCGCTCTACGAACGTGAGAGCCTTACGCGTCATTTTTACTCGATGAATATTGCGTCAGGCTTTCTTGCCAGTTACGCTTGATTGAAAATATATCGGCGTTTCTCAAGACGAAGCGCCAGTTTAATTAACCGTTTTCAAGGGTTCGCAACGTGATCAACGAAATCAAAAAAGATGCCGAAACGCGCATGGACAAATGCGTTGAAGTATTTAAGTCAAACATCAACAAGATCCGTACGGGTCGTGCTCATCCGAACCTGTTGGATGGTATTTCTGTAGAATATTATGGATCTGCTACGCCTTTGCGTCAGGTCGCTAACGTGGTTGCTGAAGACTCTCGCACACTGGCGATCACCGTGTTCGATCGTTCTTTGTCTGCTGCGGTAGAAAAAGCGATCATGGCTTCTGATTTGGGCTTAAACCCAATGTCTGCGGGCGCGGTTATCCGTGTTCCATTGCCAGCGCTGACCGAAGAGCGTCGTAAAGACCTGATCAAACTGGTTCGTGCTGAAGCTGAACAGGGCCGTGTGTCTGTTCGTAACGTACGCCGTGATGCGAACGATAAAGTTAAAGTTTTGCTGAAAGATAAAGAGATCAGCGAAGACGAAGATCGTAAATCGCAAGACGAAGTGCAGAAAATGACTGACGTAATGATCAAAAAGATCGACGCTGCATTAGCTGACAAAGAAAAAGAGTTGATGGAGGTTTAATTCCTCACCGGCTTGAAAAAAGCGTCGCCCCGGCGGCGCTTTTGTTTTTTAGGCTATCCGAGAAACCTCAGGCTGTTGCTGAAGGCGGGCTAATTCTCATAGACAATCCGTCGTCTTAGTTTCAGACTGATGCATCTCCTGTTCTAAACAGTTATTCAGAAGACCCCTCATGAAGCAACTGACTATTCTTGGTTCTACCGGCTCCATTGGCACCAGTACACTGGCTGTGGTGCGAGCAAATCCTGATAAATTTAAAGTTGCCGCGCTGGTGGCAGGTAAAAACGTCGAAGTCATGTTCCAGCAGTGCGTTGAGTTCGCTCCGCGCTATGTTTCTATGGCTGATGACCATGCTGCCCAGATGCTTCGTCAACGCTTACAAGACGCAGGGCTTAGCGGCATCGAGGTGATGTCTGGCGAGCCGGCTGCCTGCGATTTAGCCGCGCTGGATGAGGTTGATCAGGTGATGGCTGCCATTGTTGGCGCAGCAGGCCTCTTGCCGACGCTGGCCGCGATTAAAGCCAATAAGCAGGTTTTGCTGGCCAATAAAGAGGCGTTAGTGACCTGTGGACGTCTGTTTATGGATGCGCTGAAACAGAGTCGCGCTCAGCTGTTGCCTATCGACAGCGAGCATAATGCGATTTTTCAGAGTTTGCCCGAGGCTGTACAAAAGAATCTTGGCTTTGCCTCACTGAATGAGAACGGCATATCGCGTATTGTTCTTACCGGCTCAGGAGGACCATTCCGCCAATTGCCGATGGGCGATTTTGGTGCGGTCACGCCCGATCAGGCCTGTGCGCATCCAAACTGGTCGATGGGGCGTAAGATTTCCGTCGATTCTGCCACCATGATGAATAAAGGACTCGAGTACATCGAAGCTCGTTGGTTGTTTAATGCCTCAGAGTCCGAGATGGAGGTAATAATTCATCCTCAATCCGTCATTCATTCTATGGTGCGTTACCGTGATGGTAGCGTAATTGCCCAGCTAGGTTCGCCAGACATGCGCACGCCGATTGCCCATGCGATGGCTTATCCAGCTCGTGTGCAAACCGGTGTCGAACCTCTCGATTTCTGCAAAATTGGCTCATTTACGTTCGAGCAACCTGATATGGTGCGCTATCCTTGTTTGCAACTGGCGATAGACGCGTCGCGAGCAGGGCAGGCAGCGACAACCGCGTTGAATGCGGCGAACGAAATTTCAGTGGATGCGTTCTTACGTGGGCAAATTCGTTTCACCGATATTGCAGCGCTAAATCAGGACGTTTTGTCGGCATTGACGTGTTGTGAGCCGCAAAGCATTGCAGAAGTCTTGGATATTGACCGCCAAGCGCGTGAAATGACAATACGGTTGAGTGCGAACTTCCTAATATAGATCTGCTATTCCCTGTGTAGGTAGTTTGTGGCGGTTCAGGTGAAATGATATAGTTTGCGACAACTTTCGGTGGGGCGAGATATTTAGTGCGCTAAGTATTTTGATTTTGCTGCTGATTAATTGGTTAGCCGTGACTAGTACACGGCTTTTTTGCGCATTAAACACTTGGTTATTTAATACTCGGTTCAGTTTGTGCAATTGATGTCGCATGGGCAAGGTGAGCTTGATGTTGCCGCTTACTTCGGCGCCATGCTTTTGAGGAATTGATTACACGTATGTCTTCCACTCAATCACCAATGACTGACGAGATAGTCTGTGGTCCACAGCACGTCGCTATCATTATGGACGGCAATGGCCGTTGGGCGAAGCGTCAGGGCAAAATGCGTGTATTTGGCCATAAAGCTGGGGTGAAATCGGTACGTCGTTCCGTACGTTTTGCAGTTAGCCATGGCATCAAGGCGTTAACGTTGTATGCGTTTAGTAGTGAGAATTGGAACCGCCCTGCGCAGGAAGTCAGCGCGCTAATGGAGCTCTTCATCCGGGCATTAGACGGCGAAGTGAAAAGCTTGCATAAGCACAATGTACGTCTGAAAATCATCGGTGATATCGGCCGTTTTAGCTCGCGCTTACAAGAGCGTATTCGTCGTTCTGAGCAATTAACTGAAAATAATGATGGGCTAACGTTAAATATTGCCGCTAATTATGGTGGGCGATGGGATATCATGCAGGGCGTGAAAACGCTGGCCGAGCAGGTTAAGGCAGGAGTGCTTCAACCTGAAGATATCACTGAGGACTTGCTGAGCCAGCAAGTTTGCTTACACGATCTGGCTCCGGTTGACCTTGTCATTCGGACCGGTGGAGAGCATCGGGTCAGCAACTTTTTGCTGTGGCAAATCGCATATTCCGAGTTTTATTTCACGGATGTGCTGTGGCCTGATTTTGATGAACTTACCTTTGAAGGTGCACTTAATGCATTTGCGCAACGCGAGCGCCGCTTCGGAGGCACTACACCTATCAACGCATCAGATGCGTCTTAGGGGGATCTCTTGCTGAAGTCTCGCATTATTACTGCTTTGATCTTAGTGCCTATTGTCATTGCGGCGCTGTTTTTATTACCTCCCGTTGGTTTTGCCATTGTGACCTTAGTCATATGTATGCTAGCCGCTTGGGAGTGGGGACAACTTGCTGGGTTCACATCTAATTCGCAGCGTATCTGGGGCGCAGTGATCTGCGGTCTGGTGCTAGCCGCGATGTTGCTGAGTCTGCCTGAGTTTAATCGAAGCGTGCACCTGCCGTTAATTGCAGGTTCGCTGTGGGCGTCGGTTGTTTGGTGGATTGTTGCGCTGTTTTTGGTGCTGTTTTATCCCAAGTCCGCGGGATGGTGGAAACACTCTCGCGTACTCAAAATTGTTTTTGGTGCAGCGACTATCATTCCATTCTTTTGGGGAATGATTGCGCTACGTCAACACGGCTATGACGCCAATCACTATCAAGGGGCATGGTGGCTGCTGTATGTGATGTTCCTTGTATGGGGCGCAGATTCTGGTGCCTACATGTTTGGCAAACTGTTTGGTAAGAACAAGCTGGCACCAAAGGTTTCTCCGGGTAAAACGTGGGAAGGCTTCATCGGTGGCTTGATTACCTCAGCGCTAATTTCGTGGGGCTTTGGTTTGTACGCGCCGCTCGCCATAGTGCCAACTACGCTGCTGATTTGTTCTATTGTGGCCGCATTGGTTTCGGTGCTGGGTGATTTAACCGAAAGCATGTTCAAACGCGAAGCCGGCATTAAAGACAGCGGGCATTTAATTCCCGGTCATGGCGGCATTCTGGACCGTATTGATAGTTTGACTGCGGCAGTACCTGTGTTTGCATGTCTTATGCTGTTAGTGTTTTACTAGTCCGCTTGAGACAGGGAGCTTACCAATGACCAATATACTCTGGAGCCTGATTGCGTTTTTAGTGGCGCTTGGGGTGTTGATCACGGTGCATGAGTTTGGCCACTTTTGGGTGGCTCGCCGCTGTGGCGTGAAGGTAGAGCGTTTTTCTATCGGTTTTGGTAAGGCGCTGTGGCGTCGTGTAGACCGTAGCGGTACCGAATATGTGCTGGCTCTTATCCCGCTTGGTGGCTATGTCAAAATGCTGGATGAGCGCGTAGAGAGCGTTGCTCCTGAGTTTCGTCATCAGGCGTTTAATAACAAAACGGTGTGGCAGCGAGCGGCCATTGTTAGCGCAGGTCCTATTGCTAACTTCCTGTTTGCTATAGTCGCTTACTGGTTTGTGTTTGTTATTGGCGTTCCCAGCGTTCGTCCGGTTATTGGCGAAATTGTTCCTCAATCGGTAGCGGCCCAAGCAGATATTTCACCAGGATTGGAACTAAAGTCCGTTGCAGGTATCGAAACGCCTGACTGGGATTCTGTTCGTTTAGCGCTGGTCGGTAAAATTGGTGCGAAAGAGACCACCGTTGAAGTCGCGCCGTTTGGCAGTGACAATAAAACGCAGAAAACTCTGGATCTGACGCATTGGCAGTTTGAACCAGATAAGCAAGATCCGGTAGTTTCGCTTGGCATCGTGCCGCGTGGCCCGCAGATTGAGCCGATCCTTGCTGAAGTGCAAAAGGATTCAGCAGCTCAGAAAGCAGGTTTGCAAGTCGGCGATAGGATCGTTAAAGTCGATGGTCAGCCGTTATTGAACTGGCAAACTTTTGTTAAGCAGGTCCGTGAAAGACCTAACGAAAGCATAGCACTTGATATTGAACGCAATGGAAATATTCAATCATTGCAGTTAACACCAGACAGCAAAGCTGTTGGTGCGGGTAAAATGGAAGGCTTTGCAGGCATCGCGCCGAAAGTTATTCCATTGCCTAACGAGTATAAGACGATTCGACAATATGGACCGTTTATGGCGATCTATCAGGCCAGTGATAAAACATGGCAATTGATGAAGCTAACGGTCTCTATGGTAGGGAAACTAATTACTGGTGATGTGAAGCTGAATAACCTGAGTGGGCCGATTTCGATCGCGCAGGGCGCAGGGATGTCAGCGGAGTACGGTGTTGTGTATTACCTAATGTTCTTAGCGCTTATCAGCGTTAATTTAGGGATTATCAACCTGTTCCCACTCCCAGTACTTGATGGTGGTCACTTGCTCTTCTTAGCGATTGAAAAGCTAAAAGGAGGGCCGGTTTCCGAGCGAGTTCAAGACTTCAGTTATCGCATCGGTTCTATTTTACTGGTGTTGTTAATGGGGCTTGCACTCTTCAATGATTTCTCGCGCCTTTAAGGGACGGGATTTAGGTTAGGAAGAACGCATAACAACGATGGCGATGAAAAAGTTGCTCATAGCGTCGCTGCTGTTTGGCAGCGCAACCGTATACGGTGCAGATGGATTCGTAGTGAAAAATATTCATTTCGAAGGCCTGCAGCGGGTCGCCGTCGGTGCGGCGTTACTTAACATGCCGGTTCGCGTTGGCGATACCGTCAGCGATGAAGATCTCAGTAACACTATTCGCGCATTATATGCGACCGGCAACTTCGAAGATGTTCGGGTGCTGCGCGATGGTGAGAACTTGATCGTGCAGGTTAAGGAACGTCCTACGATCGCGAGTATTACCTTCTCCGGTAACAAGTCTGTAAAAGACGACATGCTGAAGCAGAACCTTGAAGCTTCTGGCGTGCGCGTAGGCGAAGCTCTGGACCGCACAATGCTTTCTAGCATTGAAAAGGGTCTGGAAGATTTCTACTACAGCGTCGGTAAATACAGTGCGACGGTGAAAGCGGTGGTAACACCTCTGCCTCGTAACCGTGTTGACTTGAAACTGGTATTTACTGAAGGTAAATCCGCTCAGATTCAGCAAATCAATATCGTTGGGAACCACGCGTTCACCTCCGAAGAGTTGATTGCGCGTTTCCAACTGCGCGACGAAGTTCCTTGGTGGAACTTGGTTGGTGACCGTAAATATCAAAAACAAAAACTGTCTGGCGACTTAGAAACCTTGAGAAGCTTCTACTTGGACCGCGGCTACGCCCGTTTCAATATTGATTCTACTCAGGTGAGCTTAACGCCGGATAAAAAAGGCATCTACATCACCATTAACATCACTGAAGGCGATCAGTACAAACTGACCGGCGTTGACGTGAACGGTAACATGGCGGGTTATAGCACCGAAATCAACCGCTTGACCACGATTGAACCGGGTGAACTGTATAACGGTGCCAAAGTGACCAAGATGGAGGATGACGTTAAGAAACTCCTCGGTCGCTACGGTTATGCTTATCCAAAAGTGCAGACTCAGCCTGAAATCAACGATGCGGATAAAACCGTTAAGTTGCATATGAACGTCGATGCGGGTAACCGTTATTACGTGCGTAACATCAAGTTTGCAGGCAATGACACCAGTAAAGATTCTGTTCTGCGTCGCGAAATGCGCCAGATGGAAGGTGCGTGGCTGGGCAGCGACTTGGTCGATCAGGGTAAAGAACGTCTGAACCGTACCGGTTATTTTGAAACCGTTGATGTTGATACTCAGCGTGTTCCAGGTACGCCGGATCAGGTAGATGTCACCTATAAGGTAAAAGAGCGTAACACCGGTACTTTCAACTTCGGTGTGGGCTTTGGTACTGAAAGTGGCGTTAGCTTCCAAGTCGGCGTTCAGCAGGAAAACTGGTTGGGTACAGGTAATACCGTTGGTATTAGCGGTACCAAAAACGATTACCAAACCTATGCTGAACTGTCTATGACAGACCCGTACTTCACCGTTGACGGTGTGAGCTTGGGTGGTCGTATTTTCTATAACGACTTTAAAGCTGATGATGCGGATCTGTCTGACTATACCAACAGCAGCTATGGACTTGATGGCACCTTAGGGTTCCCAATCAACGAAAATAACTCGTTGCGTACCGGTCTGGGTTACGTACATAACTCCCTGTCTGATATGCAGCCACAGGTCGCTATGTGGCGTTATCTGGACTCCATGGGCCAGCATCCGGATGATACTAAGAAAGCTGATTATACCGCTGATGACTTCACGTATACCTTAGGTTGGTCATACAACAACGTTGACCGTGGGTTCTTCCCAACTCAGGGTACGAAAGCATCTCTGAACGGTAAAGTGACCATCCCAGGTTCTGATAACGAATACTACAAAATCACGTTCGATAGCCAAAGCTATCTGCCGTTGGATGACAATCGTTCTTGGGTTGTGATGGGGCGTTCCCGTTTAGGCTACGGTGATGGCCTTGGCGGTAAAGAAATGCCGTTCTATGAAAACTTCTATGCCGGTGGTTCTAGCTCGGTACGTGGTTTCCAATCGAATAACATCGGTCCTAAAGCGGTTTATCTGAATTCGAATGGCAGCATTGATAGTAGCAAGACGGATGACAATGACGCGGTGGGTGGTAACGCCATGGCGGTTGCCAGCCTTGAGCTGATTACGCCAACGCCGTTCGTGGGTGAGAAATATTCCAATTCTCTGCGTACCTCTATCTTCATGGATGCGGGTACCGTTTGGGATACTAATTGGGATAACAACGGTTGTGGCGCGACCTCCTGTAGTTCTCAGGGTATTCCTGACTACAGCGATCCGAGCAACATTCGTGTCTCTGCCGGTCTAGCACTACAGTGGATGTCTCCATTGGGGCCATTGGTATTCTCGTACGCTCAGCCAGTTAAGAAATACGACGGTGATAAAGCGGAGCAGTTCCAATTTAACATCGGTAAGACTTGGTAATAAGCTACTCTATAAAAGCTACTGTATAAGGCATGGGGATACGTCCCCATGCCAGAATGCATAAGTTCCACTCAGAGCGTTCTTTTATAATGGACGTTGTGAGAGACACTATGGGTCGGTGCCTATGCGGTATACGTGTCGTCGACACATATGGGTGATGGTAAGGAGTCTAAATTGAAAAAGTGGTTATATGCGGCAGGTCTGGGCATGGCATTAGCAGTTTCTGCTAACGTACAAGCTGCTGATAAGATTGCAATTGTAAACGTATCCAGCATCTTCCAGCAGTTGCCACAGCGTGCAACCGTTGCAAAACAACTGGAGAACGAATTCAAGAGCCGCGCAACTGAGTTGCAGGGCCAGGAACGTGATCTGCAGTCAAAAATGCAAAAACTGCAACGTGATGGTTCTACCATGAAAGCTAGCGATCGTACCAAGATGGAAAAAGACATCATGGCACAGCGTGACGCTTTCTCTCAGAAAGCACAGGCTTTTGAGCAGGATAACCGTCGTCGTCAGGGCGAAGAACGTAATAAGCTGTTGAGCCGCATTCAGGATGCAGTTCGTGCCGTTGCTAAAGACAAAGGCTACGATCTGGTTATTGATGCAAATGCTGTTGCTTATGCTGATTCTTCCAACGACATCACTGCACAAGTGCTGAAACAGGTTAAATAAGGCATGGCTTCAATTCGACTCGCTGATCTCGCTCAGCAGTTGAATGCAGAGCTTCACGGTGATGGCGATATCGTCATCACCGGCGTTGCTTCAATGCATTCGGCAAAATCGCAGCAAATTACTTTTTTATCTAACAGTCGCTACCGTGAACAATTAGCTGCTTGCAATGCAAGCGCTGTGGTGTTGACTGAAGCGGATCTGCCTTTCTGTACATCGGCGGCGTTGGTAGTAAGAAACCCTTACTTAACCTATGCACTGATGGCACAGATTATGGATACAACACCGGCTCCGGCAAAAGATATTGCACCGAGTGCGGTGATTGATGCAACGGCTCAGCTTGGCAACAATGTTTCTGTTGGCGCCAATGCGGTTATTGAAGAGGGCGTCGTGCTAGGCGACAACGTCATCATTGGTGCTGGTTGCTTCGTCGGTAAGTTCACGAAAATTGGTTCAGGCACACGCCTGTGGGCCAACGTTAGCGTTTATCATCAAATCGAAATCGGTGAGAAATGTCTGATTCAGTCAGGAACCGTTATCGGCGCTGATGGTTTTGGTTATGCTAACGATCGCGGCAATTGGATTAAAATTCCACAGCTCGGCACGGTACGTATCGGCGATCGCGTTGAAATTGGCGCATGTACCACCATTGACCGTGGCGCTTTGGATGACACCATCATTGGCAACGGCGTAATTATCGACAATCAATGCCAGATTGCACATAACGTTATGATTGGCGACAATACAGCAGTTGCTGGCGGTGTTATCATGGCGGGCAGTCTTAAGATTGGTCGCTACTGCCAGATTGGCGGTGCAAGTGTGATCAATGGTCACATGGAAATTTGCGACAAAGCCGTGGTAACGGGAATGGGTATGGTGATGCGTCCTATCACTGAACCGGGTATTTATTCCTCTGGTATTCCGCTGCAACCCAACAAGGCATGGCGTAAAACGGCAGCTCTGGTGATGAATATTGATGAAATCAATAAGCGTCTAAAAGCCGTTGAAAAGAAAGTCACTAATGACTAACGACTAAAGCCATACCTTTGTCAGTGAATACATATTCCTGGCATTTACCCTGTTTTACTGGGTATAAAACGATTTGCGGCCTGCATCATTGTCTTTATATGGACATGAGGCGGGCCGTGTTGTTGATGACAATTAGTTTTCCTACAGGAAGAGTATTTTGACTACTGACACTCATACTCTCAATATTTCCGAGATTTTAGAGTTACTGCCGCACCGTTTTCCGTTCCTTTTAGTGGATCGCGTTCTTGATTTTGAAGAAGGCAAATTCCTGCGTGCAGTGAAAAACGTTACTTTTAACGAGCCGTTTTTCCAGGGCCACTTCCCTGGCAAACCGATTTTCCCAGGCGTGTTGATTCTAGAAGCTATGGCTCAGGCCACCGGTATTCTGGCATTCAAAAGCGCGGGCAAACTGGAGCCAGGCGAGTTGTACTATTTTGCTGGTATTGACGATGCTCGCTTTAAACGTCCCGTTCAGCCGGGCGACCAGATGATTCTGGAAGTTGAATTCCTCAAAGAGCGCCGCGGCGTAGCTCGCTTTAACGGTGTTGCCAAAGTAGACGGTAAGATTGTTTGCGAAGCTTCAATGATGTGTGCCCGTAGCCGGGAGGCCTAATACGTGATTGACCCAACCGCCTTTATCCATCCAAGTGCCATAGTCGAAGACGGCGCAGTCATTGGTGCCGGTGTGCATATCGGTCCTTTTTGCTACGTCGGCTCCCAAGTGGAAATCGGCGAAGGTACCGTGCTGAAGTCCCATGTCGTCGTCAATGGCATTACTAAAATTGGCCGTGATAACGAGATCTATCAGTTCTCCTCTATTGGTGAAGTGAATCAGGATCTGAAATATGCTGGCGAACCTACACGCGTAGAAATCGGCGATCGTAACCGTATTCGCGAGAGTGTCACCATTCATCGTGGTACTGCACAGGGCGGTAACCTAACGAAAGTAGGTAGCGATAACTTGCTGATGATTAATGCGCATATCGCGCACGATTGTGTCATCGGTAACCGTTGTATTTTCGCTAACAACGCAACGTTAGGTGGTCATGTTACGGTTGATGATTTTGCGATCATCGGTGGAATGACAGCGGTTCACCAGTTCTGTGTGATTGGTGCGCATGTGATGGTCGGCGGCTGTTCTGGCGTCGCGCAGGACGTGCCTCCGTATGTGATTGCACAGGGTAACCATGCAACGCCGTTCGGCCTGAATATTGAAGGCCTGAAGCGCCGTGGTTTCGAAAAAGAGTCTCTGCATGCGATTCGTAATGCATACAAGATCCTCTATCGTAGCGGAAAAACGCTAGAAGAAGCCAAGCCAGAAATTGCCGAGTTAGCCAAACAGCAACCCGCTGTTCAGCTGTTCGTTGATTTCTTTGAGCGTTCGACTCGCGGCATTATCCGCTAAGCTATGACGTTATCTCAGATAGCCTCTGACTCGTTGTCGGTGGATCGCGTTTCGCGTCCGCTGACGATTGGTCTGGTCGCCGGGGAAACCTCCGGCGATATCCTTGGTGCGGGTTTAATCCGTGCTCTGAAAGCGCGTCACCCCAATGCGCGTTTTGTCGGCGTAGCCGGTCCTTTGATGCAAGCCGAAGGCTGTGAAGCCTGGTTTGAAATGGAAGAGCTGGCGGTGATGGGGATTGTTGAAGTTCTCGAACGCCTGCCTCGTCTACTTAAAATTCGCCGTGAACTGACCCAACGCTTTACTGAGCTAAAGCCCGATGTTTTCGTCGGTATCGATGCGCCCGATTTTAATATCACGCTGGAAGGCCGCTTAAAGCAGAAAGGTATTCGAACCATTCATTATGTCAGCCCCTCAGTGTGGGCGTGGCGACAGAAGCGTGTTTTCAAAATTGGCAAGGCAACCGATTTGGTTTTAGCCTTTCTGCCTTTTGAAAAAGCGTTTTATGACAGATTCAATGTTCCATGCCGTTTCATTGGTCATACGATGGCTGATGCAATGCCGCTCAACCCGGATAAACAGGCCGCGCGTCAAGCATTGGGTATTGCTCCCGATGCATTGTGTTTAGCGTTACTGCCGGGCAGCCGTAGCGCTGAAGTTGAAATGTTGAGTGCTGACTTCTTAAAAACAGCGACGATCTTGCGGGAGAAGTATCCGGCATTAGAAATCGTTGTACCGCTGGTCAACGCCAAGCGTCGCGAACAGTTTGAACGCATTAAAGCTGAAGTTGCACCAGAATTAACCGCTCATCTTCTCGATGGACAGGCACGTAATGCGATGTACGCCAGCGATGCGGCGCTGTTAGCTTCTGGTACGGCGGCGCTGGAATGTATGCTGGCGAAATGCCCAATGGTGGTTGGCTACCGCATGAAACCGTTCACCTTCTGGTTGGCTGAGCGTCTGGTGAAAACCGATTATGTTTCATTGCCGAATCTGTTGGCGCGCCGTGAGTTGGTACAAGAGCTGCTACAGCACGATTGCCAGCCTGAAAAATTAGCCGCTGCTTTACTGCCGCTGTTAGAAGGTGGTGAAGCCACTAAAGTCTTGCAAAAGACCTTCCTCGAATTGCACCAAAGTATCCGCTGCGGCGCCGATGAACAAGCGGCCGATGCGGTGCTGTCTTTAGTTAATCAATAAGTTAATCAATAGGCCGTAATTCAATGAGCACCAATTCAGTGAGTGACATTTTTGTCTATCCTATCGCGCAGCGAATTGCAGGCGTTGATGAAGTAGGACGCGGACCTTTGGTTGGCGCGGTTGTCACTGCGGCAGTGATCCTCGATCCTGCGCGTCCGATTGTGGGCTTGGCCGATTCGAAGAAATTAAGCGAAAAGCGCCGTAACGCGCTGTATGAAGAAATTATTGAGAAAGCGTTGAGCTGGAGCTTAGGCCGCGCAGAGCCGCACGAAATTGATGAGTTGAACATCCTGCATGCCACTATGCTTGCGATGCAAAGAGCCGTTGCGGGATTGTCGATCGAACCTGATTTTGTGCTGATCGATGGTAATCGTTGCCCGAAATTGCCGATGGCTTCTCGGGCTGTGGTGAAGGGTGATAGTCGTGTGGCTGAAATTAGTGCGGCCTCTATTTTGGCTAAAGTCACCCGCGACCGTGAAATGCAAGTTCTGGATGCTCAGTTCCCAGACTATGGTTTTGCACAGCATAAAGGCTATCCAACGGCTTTCCATCTTGAGCGCTTAGCGCAGTTGGGAGCAACAGAACACCACCGTCGCAGCTTTGGGCCGGTTAAACGTGTTCTTGGGCTTATTTAATTAGCCCCCATGTATTTACCTCTTTAGTAACAGGTTTTTAGACGAGTAATTGACATATGGCAGAACCACGTTTCATACATTTGCGCGTTCACAGTGACTATTCCATGATCGATGGGCTGGCGAAAGTCGGCCCATTGGTTAAGAAAGTGGCTGCGCTGGGTATGCCTGCCTTTGCGATTACTGACCATACTAATATGTGCGGGCTAGTGAAGTTTTATGGCGCGGCGCACGGGGCTGGAATTAAGCCAATTATCGGCGCCGATGTATTGGTTAAGAGCGAAATGCTGGGCGATGAGCTTTCCCATTTGACCATATTGGCGGCAAATAACACCGGCTATCAAAACCTAACCCTGCTTATTTCACATGCCTATCAACGCGGGTATGGTGCCGATGGCCCGGTTATCGACCGTGATTGGCTGATTGAATACCGTGAAGGGCTGATATTGCTGTCAGGCGCACGCCAAGGTGACGTGGGCAAAATGCTGCTGCGTGGCAACCAGCAGCTAGCGCATGAGTGCGTTGATTTTTATCAGCAATATTTCCCCGATAGCTACTATCTGGAGCTTATCCGCACGGGCCGCCCTGATGAAGAAAGCTATCTGCATTTTGCCGTGGCCTTGGCTGAAGAGCGCGATCTTCCGGTGGTGGCTACCAACGATGTACGTTTTTTAGAAACCGGTGATTTCGATGCTCATGAAATTCGCGTCGCTATCCATGACGGTTTCACCTTAGACGATCCAAAACGGCCTAAAAACTACAGCGCTCAGCAGTACATGCGCAGCGAAGAAGAGATGTGTGAGCTGTTTGCCGACATCCCCGAAGCGCTTGAAAACAGCGTAGAGATTGCTAAGCGTTGTAACGTGACGATCCGGTTAGGTGAGTATTTCCTGCCACAGTTTCCGACTGGCGAGATGTCGACAGAAGACTTCTTGGTGGCAAAATCCAAGCAGGGCTTGGAAGAACGTCTCGAGTTTTTATTCCCCGATCCTGAAGAGCGCGCCAAACGCCGTCCTGAATATGACGAGCGTTTAGAGGTTGAACTTAAAGTTATCAACCAGATGGGATTCCCCGGCTACTTCCTGATCGTGATGGAGTTTATTCAGTGGTCGAAAGATAATGGCGTACCAGTAGGGCCCGGTCGTGGTTCTGGTGCGGGGTCGTTAGTAGCCTATGCGCTGAAAATCACCGATCTGGATCCGCTGGAGTTCGATCTGCTGTTCGAACGATTCTTGAACCCAGAACGTGTTTCCATGCCTGACTTTGACGTCGACTTTTGCATGGAAAAACGTGACCGGGTTATCGATCACGTGGCTGAAATGTACGGACGTGACGCGGTATCGCAGATTATTACCTTCGGTACCATGGCGGCGAAAGCGGTTATCCGCGACGTTGGCCGCGTGTTAGGGCATCCGTATGGTTTTGTCGATCGTATATCAAAACTAGTACCGCCAGAGCCGGGCATGACGCTGGCGAAAGCTTTTGAGGCCGAACCGCAGCTGCCAGAAATTTATGAGGCTGACGAAGAGGTTCGTGCGCTGATCGACATGGCGCGTAAGCTTGAAGGCGTCACGCGTAACGCCGGTAAGCACGCCGGTGGGGTGGTGATTTCACCGACCAAAATTACTGACTTTGCGCCGCTATACTGCGACTCTGAAGGTAATCACCCTGTCACACAGTTTGATAAAAGCGACGTAGAGTACGCTGGTCTGGTTAAGTTTGACTTCTTGGGCCTGCGAACGCTGACGATTATCGACTGGGCGCTTGAGATGATTAATGCCCGCCGTGCTAAAACGGGCGAAGAGCCAATCGATATTGCGGCCATTCCGCTCGACGATAAAAAAAGCTTCGATATGCTGCAACGCTCGGAAACCACAGCGGTATTCCAGCTTGAATCGCGCGGCATGAAAGATTTAATCAAACGTCTGAAGCCTGACTGCTTCGAAGATATGATCGCATTGGTGGCGCTTTTCCGCCCCGGTCCTTTGCAGTCAGGGATGGTTGATAACTTTATCGACCGTAAGCACGGGCGCGAAGAGGTGTCTTACCCTGACGTTCAGTGGCAGCATGAGTCGCTGAAACCGGTGCTCGAGCCGACCTACGGCATTATCCTGTATCAAGAACAGGTTATGCAGATTGCACAGGTGCTCGCCGGTTATACGCTAGGCGGCGCAGATATGCTTCGTCGTGCAATGGGCAAAAAGAATCCCGTTGAAATGGCTAAGCAGCGTGGTGGGTTCGAAGACGGAGCTAAAGCGCGCGGCGTTGATGGTGAACTGGCGGTTAAAATCTTCGATCTAGTGGAGAAATTTGCCGGCTACGGGTTTAACAAATCTCACTCCGCTGCCTATGCGCTGGTTTCATATCAAACGCTTTGGTTAAAGGCTCATTATCCGGCCGAGTTTATGGCTGCGGTTATGACTGCCGATATGGATAACACCGAAAAAGTCGTTGGCTTAGTAGACGAATGCTGGCGCATGGGGCTAAAAGTGCTGCCGCCGGATATCAACAGCGGGCAGTATCATTTCCATGTGAATGACGATGGCGAGATAGTCTACGGCATTGGTGCGATTAAAGGTGTGGGTGAAGGGCCGATTGAGGCTATCATCGACGCACGTAACGAAGGCGGACATTTCAAAGAGTTATTTGATCTGTGTGCTAGAACAGACACTAAAAAGCTAAACCGACGTATGCTGGAGAAGCTCATCATGTCTGGTGCGTTTGACCGTTTAGGTCCGCATCGTGCCGCACTGATGAATTCGCTAAATGACGCATTGAAAGCCGCTGACCAACACGCCAAAGCAGAGGCGATTGGTCAGGTGGATATGTTTGGCGTGCTGGCCGAAGCACCTGAACAAGTTGAGAAATCCTATAGCAGCGTTGCGCCGTGGCCTGCTCAGGTGGTATTGGATGGCGAACGTGAAACGCTGGGTTTATACCTAACAGGACACCCCATCACCCAATACCTGAAGGAGATAGAGCGCTACGCCGGTGGCATGCGCCTAAAAGATATGCATCCGACGGATCGGGGCAAAATGACCACTGCGGTTGGACTCGTAGTAGCAGCGCGAGTTATGACCACCAAGCGGGGTAACCGCATCGGGGTTTGTACACTGGATGACCGTTCCGGCCGTCTCGAAGTGATGCTATTTACCGATGCGCTCGATAAATATCAACATTTGCTGGAAAAAGACCGTATCCTGATAGCCAGCGGACAGGTCAGCTTTGATGACTTTAGCGGTGGGCTTAAAATGATCGCCCGCGAGCTAATGGACATCAGTGAAGCACGCGAAAAATATGCGCGTGGGCTTGCTATCTCGCTGACTGACAGGCAAATTGATGACCAGCTTTTAAACCGTCTCCGTGACTCGTTGGAACCACATCGGTCGGGGACGATTCCAGTGCATTTATACTATCAACGTGATAATGCACGCGCTAAGTTAAGATTTGGCGCGGCCTGGCGGGTAACGCCGACAGATCGCCTGCTAGTTGACCTTCGTACTCTAGTGGGTAATGAACAGGTTGAACTGGAATTTGACTAATATAGGAATACTATGAGTCTGAATTTTCTGGATTTTGAACAGCCGATTGCAGAACTTGAAGCGAAAATTGACTCGCTAACTTCAGTCAGCCGTCAAGACGAAAAATTAGATATTAATATCGACGAAGAAGTACAGCGCCTGCGTGATAAGAGCGTTGAACTGACGCGTAAGATATTTTCTGATCTGGGTGCATGGCAGGTTGCGCAGTTAGCGCGCCATCCGCGTCGTCCTTATACGCTGGATTATATCGAGCATATCTTTACTGACTTCGATGAGTTGGCAGGCGATCGCGCCTATGCTGATGATAAGGCGATTGTCGGTGGTATGGCTCGTTTGAATGGTCGCGCGGTGATGATTATTGGTCATCAGAAAGGACGTGAAACCAAAGAGAAAATCCGCCGCAACTTTGGTATGCCTGCGCCGGAAGGATACCGTAAGGCTTTGCGTCTGATGGAAATGGCCGAGCGCTTTAAACTGCCAATCATTACCTTCATCGATACCCCAGGAGCATATCCTGGCGTGGGTGCTGAAGAGCGTGGTCAGTCCGAAGCTATCGCTCGTAACCTGCGTGAAATGTCAGGTTTGACCGTGCCAGTTATCTGCACCGTGATTGGTGAAGGTGGTTCTGGTGGCGCGTTGGCTATCGGCGTTGGCGATAAAGTTAACATGCTGCAGTACAGCACCTACTCCGTTATCTCTCCGGAAGGTTGCGCCTCAATTCTGTGGAAGAGCGCCGATAAAGCGCCATTAGCCGCAGATGCGATGGGGATTACTGCTCCGCGTCTGAAAGAACTAAAGCTGATTGACTCCGTTATCCCTGAACCTTTGGGCGGTGCACATCGCGATGTTCCTGCGATTGCTGCATCCCTGAAAGCACAGCTGTTAGCTGATTTAGGCGATCTTGATGTGTTAGAAACAGAAGAACTGTTGAATCGTCGCTACCAGCGTCTGATGAACTACGGTTACTGCTGATCTTCATCACGAGTGATGTTCATTCTAAAGCCCGGTTATGCCGGGCTTTGTTGTTTTTATCGTTCGTTCAGTTTCTTTTGTTTGGCTTACACTTTATGAAGCGCTTTTTGTCAGCGTAAAATTGCTTTCTACATGGTTAAGGGGTAATTTTCCCGAGAATCGTTTGCATTTGGAGGCTATGTGAAACTCAATAAAATCCACCACATCGCAATTATTGCGTCGGATTATCAACGCAGTAAGTCTTTCTACTGTGATGTTTTAGGTTTTACGTTACTGAGCGAAGTTTATCGTGCAGAGCGTGATTCTTGGAAAGGGGATTTAGCGCTTAACGGGGACTATACGATTGAGCTGTTTTCATTTCCCAAGCCTCCCGCTCGAGTATCTCGGCCTGAAGCCTGCGGTTTGCGCCACTTGGCATTTAGCGTCGATAATATTGATCGTGCGGTAAAACACTTGGAAAAGCACGCGGTGCATTGTGAAGAGGTACGCATTGATCCCTATACGGAACGTCGATTTACATTTTTCTCTGATCCTGATGGGCTGCCGCTTGAGCTCTATCAAGTGAGTGATGACTTGAAAAATAGTACCAATTGCTGAAAATATAATACCAAAAGTGCATAGGATGCTGCGGTTTACTGTGTAACAAGTCCCGCTGTGCTACTATTGCGCGCTTCTTTCCATTTCCCTCTGAGCCTTAGCACACCATGCAAGAGCAAACTTTCCGCGTTGGCGAATGGTTGGTTTTAGCCGCTGATAATAAGATCACCCGTGATGGTCGTTTATTAGTGTTAGAGCCTCGCCTCATCGATATGCTGAGCTACTTTGCTCATCATCCCGATACGGTACTAAGCAGGGATGAACTAATTGATAACGTATGGAAACGTAATATTGTCACCAATCATGTGGTGACTCAGTGTATCTCTGAGCTGAGGAAATATTTAAAAGACGGGCGACCTGACGCGCCTGAGTACATCGTGACGGTGCCTAAACGTGGTTATAAGCTGGTTGAACCGGTTATCTGGTGCGAAGAGGGCGGGGCTGATTTTATCTTACCGACTCAAACGCCGGTTAAAGTGGTCATTGAGCATGAGCCGGAAGATGGCAGCGCGATATCGAATACTGCACCTACATCAGATGTTCATCCTGAGCAATCATCGCTTAGCCATGTCCAAACGGCCAGTCCAGACGCTGTACCAACAGATGCGGGTGATAAAAAACGTTCATCTAAGCTGTGGCGTTCACGTTTTTGGGTCTGGGTAGCATTTCTATCCTCGCTGGTGCTGTGTATTTCGCTTGTTGGTTTAGCTGTTTTTAACCAGCGAGTGCCTGTGGCACCTGCGCCGATGCTGCTGAATCCGCGTGATATTGATATCCGTATTCAGGGTGGGAACAGTTGCACCAACTGGACGAATCAGCTTTCGTACGTAGTCGGCTTGAGTGAAATGCTAGCGCAAGGCTTGAATACCCATTCAACGTTTTTAGTGCACGATCAAACCAACTATAACTACGGTGGGCCGAGTAGTTCAGGCAAATCTATGTTCATTGAGTTTGTGAATCAGAGGCACTACCGCGCGCAGCAATGTTTCTTGTCTGTGCGTCTGATTGATAACGCTGATAGCTCAGTGATGCTGGAGAAACGCTACTTTATTACGACGGATAATTTGCTGACGGTGCAGAAGGACTTCATCGATAGCATGTTCCAAACGCTAAAAGTGGTTCAACCTTCTAGCATGGTACAAAGAATTGAGACGCTGGTGCCGCAGCACAGTCAGGTACTGCAGCTCTATTATCAGGCACATCAGCTTTTGATTCAGGGGGACAGCGATTCATTAAATCAGGCCAGTACCTTACTTGCCCAGATTACAAAACAATCGCCGGACTTTATCTATGCGCGTGCAGAAAAAGCGCTGGTAGATATATTGCTGAATTCATACCAGCCGTTTAATGCATCAGATCTCGCCGCTCTTCGTAAAGAAATTACTGACGTTGAGGCGATCCCTTTATTGCAGAATAGCGCGATTGTTCAGCAGATATATGCGGTCGATTATTTAAGTCAGGGTAAAGTTGATGAAGCCTTTAATATGATTAATAAAGGCATAGATTTAGAGATGTCTTGGTTAAATTATGTCTTACTTGGTAAAGTCTACGAGTTGAAAGGGGAAAATAACCTTGCTGCGGATGCTTATATTACCGCCTTCAATTTACGCCCAGGAAATAATACCTTGGATTGGATAAAAAATGGCGTCTTCCAAACCAATGTTATCCGCGTTGCCCCTTACTTAGCGAATTACGACTTCTCCGATAACAATTAATTTGTATGATATTTAATCTGGCCTGTTCCCTTATAAAGGAGCAGGCTTTTTTTACCCCCAAAGAATTATAAACCTTCCTCGAATTCCTTACTGACAATGAAAAATATATGCATTAAATGTGTTGTTTTTTTGTGTCTTATTATGTGTTAATTTTGTTTCGCAATGCAGTTTTTTATCTTGAAAAGACATGGGTAATTTTTATGTCAACATGCTGTTTTTAATGGTTTAATTTTGCGTTTCTTGATGTTTTTTTATCATGTGAATAAAAATATCAAGATGTCATTTCTTGGGACACGCTGATAATTTAACTTTACCTTTAGGACTTTTATTTTGCCGGTCAGTAACATGCATCCCATCAAGTCGAACACCTAACTGCGGTAATGAGTGAATACGACTTTTCTGAAAATTAATCAGGAGCAACTGACCATGTCATCAAGCAAGAAAATCGGGCTAATTGCCTGCACCGGCGTAGTAGCTGGTAATATGATGGGGAGCGGTATTGCACTATTACCTGCGAACCTGGCGAGTCTCGGTTCCATCGCAATATTTGGTTGGATCATTTCATTAATCGGTGCAATGTCTCTAGCGTATGTATATGCACGTTTGGCTACTAAGAATCCTCAGGAAGGTGGCCCTATTGCTTATGCTGGTGAAATTGGTCCGGCATTCGGTTTCCAAACCGGTGTTCTTTATTACCATGCAAACTGGATTGGTAATTTAGCAATCGGTATTACCGCAGTTTCTTATCTATCTACTTTCTTCCCAGTATTGAATAGTCCAATTGCAGCTGGCGCAGCATGCATCGCCATTGTATGGATCTTCACCTTTGTGAATATGCTGGGTGGTACTTGGGTAAGCCGTTTAACCACTATCGGTCTGGTTCTGGTGTTAATTCCAGTTATCGGTACCGCTATCGCTGGTTGGGCTTGGTTTGACCCTGCTACTTATCACGCTAACTGGAACACTTCTGGCGGTACTGATAGCCACGCGGTTATCAAAAGTATCCTGCTGTGCCTGTGGGCGTTCGTTGGTGTTGAATCTGCAGCGGTAAGTACTGGTATGGTGAAAAACCCATCTCGTACCGTTCCACTGGCAACCATGTTAGGTACTGCTCTGGCAGGTATCGTTTATATCGCAGCAACTCAGGTTATCGCGGGTATTTACCCAGCAAGCCAAATGGCTGCTTCTGGTGCACCGTTCGCACTGAGCGCTTCAACGATGGTTGGCGGTTGGGCTGCTCCAGTGGTCTCTGCTTTCACCGCATTTGCATGTTTAACCTCTTTAGGTTCTTGGATGATGCTGGTGGGTCAAGCCGGTGTGCGTGCTGCTAAAGACGGTAACTTCCCTAAAGTGTACGGCGAGCTGGACAAAAACGGCATTCCTAAGAAAGGCCTGCTGTTAGCCGCAGTGAAAATGACCGTACTGATGATTCTGATCACTGTAATGAGCGCCAGCGGCGGTAAAGCGTCTGACCTGTTCGGTGAACTGACTGGTATCGCGGTTCTGCTGACTATGCTGCCTTACTTCTACTCATGTATCGACCTGATTCGTTTCGAAGGCGTTAACGTGAAAAACCTGCTGAGCCTGGTTGCATCGGTTCTGGGTTGTTGCTTCTGCTTTATCGCTCTGATGGGTGCGGGTTCATTCGAACTGTCCGGTACCTTCATCGTGAGCCTGGTTATCCTGATGTTCTATGCACGTAAAATGAACTCACGCAAACCACAAGCTAGCGCAGACAGCAACGCATAAGTGACTTGGCTAACCGCCACGTACACAACGAATTGAGTAATCCTCTCGATTACACACAGCAAGACCATTAATTTATCCAGCCTCTCTCTGTTTGAAGTACTTCTACTGAAAAGTAGAGAGGGGCCAGCTTTTTGCCTGGAGAATTAGAGTATGAATATTATTGCCATCTTGAATCACATGGGCGTTTACTTCAAAGAAGAGCCTATCCGTGAACTGCACAAGGCACTGGAAGCACTCGATTTTCAGATTGTTTACCCAAACGACCGTGAAGACCTGCTGAAACTCATCGACAACAACGCACGTCTGTGCGGCGTTATCTTCGACTGGGATACTTATAATCTCGATCTGTGCGAAGAAATCAGCGCGATGAACGAACATCTGCCTGTCTATGCTTTTGCCAACACCCACTCTACTCTGGATGTTACCCTTAACGATCTGCGTCTGAACGTTGAGTTCTTCGAATACGCACTGGGCGCAGCTCAGGATATCGCACAGAAAATCCGTCAGAGCACTGACGCATACATCGACGAAATTCTGCCTCCGTTGACCAAAGCACTGTTCAACTACGTTAAAGAAGGCAAATACACCTTCTGTACTCCGGGTCACATGGGCGGTACTGCGTTCCAGAAATCCCCAGTGGGCAGCATCTTCTATGATTTCTTCGGCGCTAACGCGATGAAATCTGATATCTCCATCTCTGTGGGTGAACTGGGTTCTCTGCTTGACCACTCAGGTCCACACAAAGAAGCTGAAGAATACATTGCGCGTACTTTCAACGCAGAACGCAGCTACATGGTGACTAACGGTACTTCTACCGCGAACAAAATCGTTGGTATGTACTCAGCACCTGCTGGCAGCACCGTTCTGATTGACCGTAACTGCCATAAGTCTCTGACTCACCTGATGATGATGAGCGACATCACTCCTATCTACTTCCGTCCAACCCGTAACGCTTACGGCATCTTGGGTGGTATTCCTAAGAGTGAATTCCAGCACGACACCATCGCTGAACGCGTTGCACAGACTCCAAATGCAACCTGGCCAGTTCACGCCGTAGTGACCAACTCTACCTACGACGGTCTGCTGTATAACACTGACTACATCAAAGAAGCGCTGGACGTTAAATCCATCCACTTTGACTCAGCATGGGTTCCTTACACCAACTTCAGCCCTATCTACAAAGGCCTGTGTGGTATGAGCGGTGGCCGTGTAGAAGGCAAAGTTATTTATGAAACTCAGTCTACTCACAAACTGCTGGCAGCATTCTCTCAGGCTTCAATGATTCACGTTAAAGGTGATATCAACGAAGAAACCTTCAACGAAGCCTACATGATGCACACCTCTACTTCTCCTCACTACGGCATCGTGGCTTCTACCGAAACCGCTGCTGCAATGATGAAAGGTAACGCCGGTAAACGCCTGATCAACGGTTCTATCGAACGCGCGATTCGTTTCCGTAAAGAAATCAAACGTCTGAACTCCGAGTCTGAAGGCTGGTTCTTCGACGTATGGCAGCCAGAAGGTATCGACGAAGCGAAATGCTGGCCTTTGGATTCCAAAGACAGCTGGCATGGCTTTAAAGATATCGACAACGACCACATGTATCTGGACCCAATCAAAGTCACTCTGCTGACTCCAGGGATGCAGAAAGATGGCTCAATGGCTGATACCGGTATCCCAGCGTCTATCGTTTCTAAATACTTAGACGAACACGGCATCATCGTTGAGAAAACAGGTCCATACAACCTGCTGTTCCTGTTCAGCATCGGTATCGACAAAACTAAGGCACTGAGCCTGCTGCGTGCGCTGACCGAGTTCAAACGTTCATACGACTTGAACCTGCGCGTTAAGAACATGCTGCCTTCACTGTATCGTGAAGATCCAGAGTTCTATGAAAACATGCGTATTCAGGACTTGGCACAGGGCATCCATGCGCTGATCCAGCATCACAACCTGCCGGACCTGATGTACCGCGCATTTGAAGTGCTGCCAACCATGGTAATGAACCCACATGCAGCGTTCCAAAAAGAACTGCGTGGCCAGACTGAAGAAGTTTATCTGGAAGAGATGATCGGCAAAGTTAATGCCAACATGATCCTGCCATATCCTCCAGGAGTTCCTTTGGTAATGCCAGGTGAAATGTTGACCGAAGAAAGCCGTCCAGTTCTGGAATTCTTGCAGATGCTGTGCGAAATCGGTGCACATTACCCAGGCTTTGAAACTGATATCCACGGTGCATATCGTCAGGCTGACGGTCGCTACACTGTTAAAGTTATCAAAGAACAGAAGTAATTGACTGACTGAGGGGGCGTCCTGCTAAAGGGCGCCCCCTTTTATTATGCAACCCCCTTAAATGGGAGATGACATGAAAACACCCTCACAACCGCGCGCTATCTACTATGTCGTAGCATTGCAAATCTGGGAATATTTCAGCTTTTACGGCATGCGTGCGTTACTGATCCTTTATCTCACCCATCAGCTTGGGTATAACGACACCCACGCTTTCAGTCTATATAGTGCTTACGCTTCATTGGTTTACGTTACCCCAATTATCGGTGGGATCCTTGCAGATAAGCTGCTGGGTAATCGAATGGCGGTGATAGCCGGAGCCATTCTGATGACGTTAGGCCATGTGGTTCTGGGCGTTAGTGCGGTTTCACCTTCATCTCTCTATTTAGCCTTAGCCATCATCGTGTGTGGTTACGGGCTGTTCAAATCCAATATCAGCTGCCTGCTGGGCGAGCTTTATGCTCCTGAAGATCCGCGCCGTGACGGCGGTTTCTCCTTGCTGTATGCCGCTGGAAACATTGGTTCGATCGTTGCCCCCATTGCCTGCGGCCTTGCTGCAGAACAGTATGGCTGGCACGTCGGCTTCGCATTAGCCGGAATCGGCATGTTTGCCGGTTTGATTATCTTCTTATGCGGACACAAACATTTCCGCCATACCGTTGGTGTGAACCATCAGGGTATGAAAAATAAAACGCTGCGCATTCCTAACTGGGGATGGTTGCTGGCGGCGGTGGTTCTTTCTCCACTCTTTGTCGCGGTTCTTTTCTGGCGCGACTGGTCAAGCTACGCGTTGGCGCTGGTGTGCGCTGCGGCCATTATTATTATGGTGAGCATTTATCGTCGAGCAGAGCCAGATCAGCGTAAAGGCCTGCTGCAAATTGTGATTTTAATGCTGCTCGGTACGCTGTTCTGGGCGTTTGCCCAACAGGGCGGCAGCTCAATCAGCTTGTTCATCGACCGCTTTGTGAATCGCCAATGGTTCTCTTTCACCATTCCTACGGCGGTGTTCCAATCGGTTAACGGTTTTGCCGTCATGCTAAGCGGTGTTGTTCTGGCTTGGCTGGTTCGCGAAAATAGCAACGGCAACCGTATATTGCGCATTTGGGGCAAGTTTGCCCTTGGACTGGCGCTGATCAGCGCGGGCTTCGGCATTCTTACCTTCAACGCTCGCTGGGCGGCGGTTCATGGCCAAGGTTCAATGGCATTAACCGTTTTAGGTCTAGCGGTGATGGGATGCGCAGAACTCTTTATCGATCCAGTGGCGATGGCACAGATCACTAGGCTGAAAATCCCGGGAGTGACGGGCGTCCTTACCGGGATCTACATGTTGGCGACTGGATCGATAGCCAATTATCTTGCGGGTATTATCGCTAATCAAACCGCCGAAGTTTCATTTGAACAAGGCGGGGAAGCGACGGCACACTCCGTGATGGCGTATATCAGCGTGTTTAGCGATATCGCATGGGGCGCGCTTGGCTGCGTTGGGCTGGTTGCGGTGATCTGGCTGTGTCATATGTTTATGGTACGCCGCAACGCAGTTACCGCCGAGTCGTGCGAATAAGGGCTTGCTTCCGACAGAACGGATGGTTAACGTTCTGATATTCAATCTTTCAGGGCGGTGACCGCGCCGTAAAGTGTCATGAATAGCTCAGAAATCCAGATGCGAATTGCCAGCAAACTTCAGGGGCGTTCGCATCTGATGGTTGCTTTCAGCGGTGGGCTTGATTCCACCGTTTTACTGCATGCGCTCGTTCAGTTACGTATGCAGAACTTCCCTCATCTACAGCTACGGGCTGCTCATGTCCACCATGGGCTCAGCCGCTATGCTGATTTATGGGTCGATCACTGCAGGTCAGTGTGCCAGCAATGGCAGGTACCGTTGCATGTTCTGCGGGTTAAAGTGGATGCCCAGCGCAGCGGCGTTGAAGCCGCCGCGCGTGATGCACGCTATCACGCGATAGCTGGACTTATCGGCAATCACGAAACCCTGCTGACCGCGCAGCATCTTGACGATCAGTGTGAAACCTTTTTATTGGCGCTTAAACGCGGAAGTGGGCCAACCGGACTTTCCGCCATGGCCAGCCACATGCCGTTTTTCAGCACCGAACAGATGCGTCCGCTGCTCGATATCAGTCGTGCCCAGCTAGAAGAATACGCTGCCAGCTACGATCTCAAATGGGTCGAAGACGACAGCAATCAAGACGATCGCTTCGATCGCAACTTTCTTCGCCTGCGCGTGATCCCAAATCTACGCAACCGCTGGCCACACTTTCCTGAAGCCGTTGCCCGCAGCGCCAGCCTGTGTGCCGAGCAAGAACAGCTGCTGGATGAGCTACTGTTAGACTCGCTACAGTCTCTGATGAGCGAAGATGACTCGCTAAATATCGAAGGTCTGTTGCCAATGTCAGAAGCCAAACGCTACGCGTTATTGCGCCGCTGGATCGCCTGCTTTGGTGTGATGATGCCGACTCGTGAACAGCTGCAACGCCTCTGGCACGAAGTGGCAACCGCACGCGAAGACGCAGAGCCGCAGCTTCAACTCGGTAAAAATCAGGTTCGCCGTTATCGCCAGCATCTTTACCTGCTGCCTCCGCTGCGTTCGCTCAAAACAGAAGTCATCGCGTGGGACCCCCGAGAGACGCTGTCGCTGCCAGATGGTCTAGGGGAACTACAGCTCGGTGAGCGCGGAATATGTGTGCGTGCTCCAAGAACGGATGAGGCCGTCTCAATCCGCTTTGCTGCTCATGGCACACTACGCATCGTCGGACGTCGCCATTCACGCCCGATAAAAAAAATCTGGCAGGAGCATAACATTCCGCCATGGGAGCGTGAACGAACGCCTATGCTCTACTATGGTGAAACGCTAATCGCAGCACTCGGCGTTTTCATTACCCAAGATGGGCAGGGGATGGCGGATCGGCCGGTGTGGAATATACACTGGACCAAAGACTGGATGTAAATCCTCTTCGTACTTGAAACCGTCTCGGCGTTAGCTGCGCTTGCTTACCCGAATCACTTACTGATGTAAGCTCATCGGGATGCGCTCGCTTGCTGCCTTGATACGGTACCAATTACGTTGAGGATAAATCTCCGTCATACTTCAAGCTACAAATGCGTTGGCTACACACGTTCACCCCAGTCACTTACTTGCGTAAGCTCCTAGGGATGAATGAGAGGCATCCCGCCTCTCACCGGAGGCCAGCCTCTGGCTGGTCAAATTCGTTCCTGACGAATTTGTCACGTGTTTGCCGCCTTTTTGTAGCCCGAATTATTTAGGAGATTCGTCTGAGTGATGGGGTACCAATTACGTTGAGGATAAATCTCCGTCATACTTCAAGCTACAGATGCGTTGGTTACAGTGATGGCAATGTCGAGGAAGATAATAATGATGAAAAAATTAATGGCTGCGGTAGTGCTGACAGCGGTGGTTTCTCTGCCTGCATTTGCGGCGGGTGATGCGGCTGCAGGCAAAAATAAAGCGATGACCTGCGTGGCTTGCCACGGGATGGAAGGCAAAGTGACGGTGCCGATGTATCCTAATTTAGCAGGGCAGAACGCGATGTATCTGGAGCAGGCGTTGAAAGATTACAAAAGCGGCGGGCGTTCAGGTGGACAAGCTGAAGTGATGAAAGCCTATGTTGGCAATCTTTCCGAGCAGGATATCAGCGATTTAGCCGCTTATTACGCGAGTCTGAAACCATAATGAAAAGGGCGATGAAATCTCATCGCCCTTCGTCTATCTGTTTCGTCAATCTATCTTGATGGAGAGGTGTGCCGAAAGGGGTTAAGACATGCTTACGTTGACAGTGCCAATTTCAGGATGACTGAAGCTAGCAATGTGGTCTAAACGTAACTCCCGTGGCTCGCCGTCTTGCTCAATAACCAGATATTCTACGTGCTTACGTGAAATCAGATCGTTGGCTTTGGCTTGCAACTTCTCTCCGTTGCGCAGTTCTAGCGCCAGTATCAGATGATGCTGGCAGGCGAGTTCCAAATTGTCGTAATCGTCACAGTTGATTGGCTGATACTCTTCAATTTTCGACATAATCACTCACCAATAAGTTAGCGGCGGCATAGGCCGCCTGTTCCCTAACGGCAGAGGGCAGCGCTTCGTTGGCTGCAACCTCATCCAGAGCTTTTAAAACACAACCTAACGCATCAGGTATATATCCCAAATCTCCACTACCGATCTGGGCGTACATACGGCGTACTAACTCAGAATATTGCTGCAAATTTAACCTCCTCTAAAGCTTATCCCTGTGACGGTTAGTCTGAAAAAACCGGCACGAGGATAAGCTCTGCTTATCTCATCGACTATAGCACAGCCGCCCTCACTAGAAAGCAGGCTGAGTTGCTGCGCGATGTAATAAATCTGTTCTTTACACGTGACAGTCCCACTCTGACTAGTTGCCAGAAGGGGGATACGGTACACTGTTAACAATTATACGAGAGGATTTTATGGCATTAAAGGCAACGATTTACAAAGCTAACGTCAATATTGCAGATATGGATCGTCATTTTTATCATGACGCCTCCCTGACGCTGGCGCAGCATCCATCAGAAACTGAACAACGCATGATGCTGCGGCTTTTAGCTTGGATTTGCCATGCAAACGAGCGCCTGACTTTTACCAAAGGATTATGCGCCGACGATGAGCCAGAATTATGGCTACGTAATGATTACAACGGTATCGATCTGTGGATTGAACTCGGCTTACCCGATGAGAAACGTCTTAAAAAAGCCTGTTCGTTATCGCAGGAAGTGGTGCTCTACGCTTATAGTGAACGCGCTGGCCGCGTGTGGTGGCAACAAAATCAGGCAAAACTGAGCGGGCTTAAAGCACTATCTATCCGTTTTGTTAGCGACGAAATTATGGCGCTGCTGCCTAAGTTTGCTAACCGCACCATGGAATTACAGGCAACAATACAGGAAGGCGCAATCTGGCTGTCTGACGCGCAAAACAACGTTGAAATCCAGTTTGATCACTGGAAGCCTGCGGGAGTCTGAGATGTTGCAGATTACCAACACCGTCTCAGTAAGCGATGACGAAATTGAAATCACCGCGATCCGCGCGCAGGGCAACGGTGGCCAAAATGTGAATAAGTCTTCAACGGCGATTCACCTACGCTTTGATATTCGCAGCTCCAGTTTACCGCCTTTGTACCAAGAGCGTTTACTGGCGATGAGTCATCATCTGATTACCCCCGACGGCGTCATTATCATCAAGGCGCAGGAATATCGGAGTCAGGAGATGAATCGCGAAGCGGCGCTGGCAAGATTGACGGAATTAATTAAATCGGCAGGCGTGGTGGAGAAAGTTCGTCGCCCAACGAAGCCGAGTCGAAATGCAAAACGTAAGCGGGTAGAAAGTAAAACCCGACGTGGGGTGACGAAATCTTTACGTGGCAAGGTGAGTGCGGATTAGCGTTTGTGCTTAGTATGTCACCGAAGATTAAAATAATAGGGACCCACAGTAGGAGAACAACTGTGAAAAAATTGGCTATTTCGCTGTTTTTGGCAGCGGGTGCGATGGCACTGTTCGGGTGTAACGCTCGTTCCCAATATGTAGAACAACCTCTCAAGCCGATGGCGCAAAGTTTTCAGGGCGTATTGCCTTGTGCTGACTGCGAGGGCATGGATACGTCGCTGTTCTTGGAAAAAGACGGCACCTTTGTACTGAAAGAGATCTATCGTGGTGCACGCGATGGCGATCAAACTTTTGCGGAATATGGCAGTTGGCAGCGTACCGCGGATAAGTTAGTGCTGACCGGCACCGATGGCAATAAGCGCTATTTTCGTCCAAAAGGCAATAACTTGACGATGTTGGATACCAGCGGTAACGACATCGATTCCGCGCTGAATTACACCTTGAAAGCCACGGATGCCCCTTTACCCGTCACGCCAATGACGTTTAAAGGCATGTATGTTTATATGGCGGATGCGGCGATTTTCCGTGATTGTGCTACCGGTAAGCAATTCCCTGTCAGCAATAACATTGCGCTGGAGCAAGGCTATAGCCATGCGCAGGCCGAGCCGGGACAACCTGTATTCTTGGAAATCCAAGGGCACTTCGCGGTAACGCCATCGATGGAAGAAGGTCTGGTGGAAAAAGCGTTAGTTCCTGACGGTCAGCCACGTTTTGATGCTAAAGGCGGCTGCGCAAACTGAGCATAAACGAATACACTTCAGGGCTCAGCCCTGAAGTGTTTAAATTTTATCGGCGTGATGCAGTACAACGAACTTATCCCACAGCTGTTCATTACTTTCTAGATGAGCTGGGTCGCGAATAATCGTGTTGTCGATAGGACAGACTTTCATACAGGTCGGTTCATCGTAGTGGCCTACGCATTCGGTGCAGCGCTCTGCATCAATCTCGTAAATATCCATTCCCATGGAAATCGCTTGGTTCGGGCACTCCGGCTCGCACATATCACAGTTGATACATTTTTTTGTGATCAGTAGGGCCATAACTCTCTCATAACGTTGCAGGGCGGTTTCAAATAAACCACTCAATGTGGGGCGGATAAATACTCGCGTGGGCGCAGGATTATACTCCCTGACGCGCCATACACCAATTTTTTCACTCGGGTTATCCCTCCCGCGTTAGCGTTAGTTTAGCTACGTGGTTGTATCTTTATGGGATGCTGGGTACCGTTAACACTGTTGACCCATTTCAACGAATTGACCCGATTTAAACGAGAAGATGGAATTTTGCTTTCCCTAGGAGCCATTTTGACCGACAGCCAGTCAGCGACAAAAGCACAACGCGTGGTCTTTTTTGACCTTGATGGCACTCTGCATCAGCAAGATATGTTCGGCAGCTTTTTACGCTTTATGCTTTGGCATATGCCACAAAATCTGCTGTTAGTGATCCCTCTGTTGCCGGTGATTGCCTTCGCTTTGATCGTTCAGGGAAGAGCAACGCGCTGGCCAATAAGCCTGCTGCTTTGGGCCATCACGTTTGGTCATCGAGAGTCGCGGTTGAATGCGCTTGAGCGCCAGTTTGTGCAGGTGTTTAAGCGTGATGTGGTGCCTTTTCCGGTTGTCATGGGGCGTTTGAAACAGTATTTAAGCAGCCAAACGGCAGAAGTATGGTTGATTACCGGTTCTCCTCAGCGCTTGGTTGAACAAGTCTATGCTGATGAACCTTTTATTCATCAGGTGCGCATGATCGGTAGCCGCATGGTGCGTCGCCGTGGTGGCTGGGTGCTGACGCTGCGTTGTTTAGGGCCGGAAAAAGTGGTGCAGCTAGAAAAGGAGCTGGGTAAGCCGCTTAAACTTTACAGTGGATACAGTGATAGCCAGCAAGATAACCCGCTATTGTCATTTTGCGAGCACCGCTTCCGTGTGAGTCCTACGGGAGAGTTACAGCAGTTAGAGTGAATAAAACAAGCCTCCCCGTACAAAGGGGAGGCTAGATAGCGTAATTACATCGCGGCTTTAAAGATAGCGACGATCTCTTCGTGCGTAGCCTGAATAGGGTTAGTGAAACCACAGGCATCTTTTAAGGCATTGGTTGCCAGCGTTGGCAGATCTTCTTCTTTCACGTTCAGTTCGGTCAAACCGGCTGGAATGTTGACGTCTTTTGCCAGTTTACGGATTTCTGCGATACACGCATCCGCACCTTGCTGGTCATTCATCTTGCTCACATCAACGCCCATCGCCGCGGCGATATCTTTCAGGCGAGCAGCAGACACCTTCGCGTTAAAGATCTGCACGTGTGGCAGCAGAACCGCATTACACACACCGTGCGGCAGATCGTAGAAACCACCCAACTGGTGCGCCATCGCGTGCACATAGCCGAGTGATGCGTTGTTAAACGCCATACCGGCCAAGAACTGTGCATAGGCCATGGTTTCACGCGCTTCCATGTTGCTGCCGTTTTCCACCGCATGACGCAGCGACTGGCTGATCATGGTGACGGCTTTCAGCGCGCAGGCATCTGTGATTGGGTTAGCGGCGATAGACACGTAGGCTTCTACGGCGTGGGTCAGCGCATCCATACCGGTAGCCGCGGTCAGGCCTTTAGGCATACCGGCCATCAGTTCTGGATCGTTTACTGACAGAATTGGTGTGACGTGCTTATCCACGATGGCCATTTTAATGTGGCGATCAACGTCGGTAATGATGCAAAAACGCGTCATTTCAGACGCCGTGCCTGCAGTGGTATTGATGGAAATCAGCGGTAGCTGTGGTTTGGCAGACTGATCAACACCTTCGTAATCACGGATGTCACCTCCGTTGGCAGCGACCAGTGCAATGCCTTTTGCGCAATCGTGTGGAGAACCACCGCCAAGGGAAATAACACAGTCACTTTGATGTTGACGCAGAATCTCTAAGCCTTCAGCGACGTTGATCGTCGTTGGGTTTGGATGGGTGCCATCATACACCTCGCTCTTAATACCCATGTCAGATAGCAAAGCCTGAACTTTGGCGACAACACCGATTTTGTTCAATACGTTGTCGGTAACAATCAGCGCGTGCTTGTAGCCATAGCCTTTCATCGTAGTTGCAGCTTCGGCTAGGCAGCCAGCGCCAATCATATTCACTGAAGGGATAAAGAAGGTTGAAGTTGTCATCGGGTCATTCCTTAATGTGAGAAAATTAACAATCACGATACTACCCAAGGGGTAGATGAAATCTGATCTTCCTCAAAATTTGGCAGGAATAAAATAATAGCAAAATTAATATATTGATGATTTATATATTTGTGGCATGTGTGATGTATGGCATTTATAAACATAAGGATGTAAATAAACGTGTTAGCGCTGCTAACCAATCTTTACGCGGGTGTAAACGGTGCTTTAGCGAGGGGGGATAAATGATAACCCCCTGAGGCGTCGTTATCTGGCATCAGGGGATAAGGTGTGATTATTTTACCAAGGTTTGCGTTTTTTCAACGTCTTTCAAGCCGCCTTCGTTAACGGCATTTTTGTAGCCCATTTTTTGCAGCATTTTCTCTGCTTTACCTGACTGATTGCCGGTATTGCAATAAAGATGCAGAGTGTCGTTCTTATCCTGTGATACTTCGCTAATACGCTGATCTAGCTGCTTTAACGGAATATTCACCGCGCCCTTCACATGAGTTTCTTGATACTGATCCGGAGTACGCACGTCAATCCAATGCTCTGCGGCCCACAGTGAAGTTGAAGCCATCAGCAGCGCACTGGCAATCAGCGCTTTTTTTACCATTCGAGTTTGACCAAACATCGTGATACATCTCCTTTGTGATTATCAAATAACGGCTTTCGCCTTATGCATACTACGCCAACGGAGCGCGTAAAACTTTGCGCACTCCCCGCTATATTGAGAAAACGTTCTTTCAAGGGTGAAACTGGCTGGAACTAAGGGATTGCCCGCTATGATTAAAGTCAAAGATGCAACTTCAGATAAGAAGGGTATAATGCGCGCCCTGAATTAATGGAGGTGAGCACGTGAGCGAACTAAATGATGCTTACTGGATGAAGCAGGCGTTAGCCTTAGCGCAAAAAGCGTGGGATCAGGGCGAAGTGCCCGTCGGTGCGATTTTGGTGCTGGATGATAAGGTGATTGGTCAGGGCTGGAACCGTCCAATCACTCGGCACGATCCA
Source organism: Hafnia alvei (assembly GCF_900095695.1). Taxonomy (GTDB): domain Bacteria; phylum Pseudomonadota; class Gammaproteobacteria; order Enterobacterales; family Enterobacteriaceae; genus Hafnia; species Hafnia alvei_B. The sequence goes on from NZ_FMIQ01000062.1 coordinate 115,123, forward strand.
ACCGCGCATGCTGAAATCATGGCATTGCAGCAGGGCGGGCAGATAGTGCAAAACTATCGGCTGCTAAATGCAACGCTGTATGTCACGCTTGAGCCTTGCGTAATGTGCGCAGGGGCTATGGTGCACAGCCGTATCAAACGTTTGGTTTATGGTGCGAGTGATTTAAAAACCGGTGCGGCAGGCTCTTTGCTGGATATTTTGCGCCATCCGGGCATGAATCATCAGATAGAAATCGCTTCTGGCGTGCTGGCGAGCGAGTGCTCGGACATGCTGAGTCAGTTTTTCCAGCAGCGCCGTGAGCAGAAAAAAGCCGAGCGTGAGGCTCGGCGTCAAAATCTTTCGGGTCCTACTGATTAAAACGGCAGCAGTCCGCGCGGGCTGCGCCTTGTCCGTCCTTCCAACGCCTGTTCAGGTGGCACCGCTGGATAACCTTGACCTAACAACGCTTGGCGAGTTTGCTCGGCGGCAATCTGCTTCTCTTTTTCTAACAAATAACCTTCTAGGCTCACCAGATAGCGGCGGATGTTTTCCACATACTGATAAGCCTCATGTCCGCGCGCATAGCCGTAGGTCAGGTTCTGGTTATATTTCTTTTGGCTTAACATAGGCAAACGCTGTTTCACATCGACCCAGCTATTGGGATTCCCACCCTGTTTTTGCGTCAGCTGGCGCACGTCTAGCATGTGTCCGTAGCCCATGTTGTAAGCCGCTAACGCAAACCAGATCTTCTCATCTTCAGGAATGGTGTCTGGCAGTTTATCCATTAAACGTTCGAGATAAAGTGCACCGCCCGCGATGCTTTGCTCGGGATCAAGACGATCTTTTACCCCTAGCCCATCTGCCGTGGCGCGGGTAAGCATCATTAAGCCTCGGACGCCGGTCGGTGACGTGGCCTGAGGGTTCCAGTGTGATTCTTGATAGGCAATGGCCGCCAGCAGTTTCCAATCGATTTTCTTAGCGTATTTTTTAAAGATCTCGCTCAGATCGGGCAACACGTTATCAATTGCTGCTAAGAATGTTTTGATATCGACATAATCAAATCCACCCACGTGGCCTAAATATTTCTCTTCCAAGCGTGCCAGTGAGCCATCATCCACAATCTTGCTGAAATAATCCAAGACGGCGGCATACAGGCTGTCATCATCGTCGCGATTGAGATACCACATCACCGGCTCTTCATCGCTGATATCAAAAGCCACGGCCAACTGCGGGTGAATGCGCTGGAAAAGCGCCACGCTAACAGAGTCGGCGATCGTGTAATCCAGTGAGCCTTGCACCACGCGCTGCATAAGATCGGTGGATGACAAATCGGTAGACGATTCCCACGTTAGGTTGGGATATTTGGTCTGCTTGTATTGGCTCAGCGTGGTGACGTGCGCAGAACCCGACTGCACGGCCAGAATGCCACTCAAGTCTTTGAGCGATTTTGGCCGAGTTTTGCCCTGACGATAAACCAACTGCTGTGATACTGAATAATAAGAAGGGCCGGTACGAAAACGGCTGAGGCGTTCGGTATTATAAAGCAGGCCCGCGGCAACCAGATCGCTTTTGCCACTGTCCAAATCATCAAATAATTCTGGCAACGTACCGCGCACGCGAACTTTTAGCTTCACGCCCAGATAATCAGCGAAGCGTTTTGCTAGCTCATAATCGAGGCCGCTGATGCTCTTCCCATCGGTTTGATAGGTGAGAGGGGAATTAATGGTGCTGACGCGCAGCTCACCGCGGTCGAGAATCTGCTGAAGCTGGCTCTCGTTTCCGCTACGCCACGGAATATTCGGCCATAGCGCAAGCGCCAGCAGGGCAGAAACGATACCGATAAGATAATAATTATATTTTATACGTTTCAAATAGTTATCTCATGAATGTGTATCGAATTGTGGTGCTGTGTTCGCAGGATAGTATATGGCTAAATCAACAGGAAGGCGGCATTTTGCGCAACAAAGCGTCAGCGTGCAACTCAAAAAGCACATAAAGTTGATCGGGCAGATAAATCGTCAATCCGAAATAAAGGCTACGCAAACGGTTTCGTATGGCGCAGAGATTCTCTATAATGGCCTCCGCTTTCCCCCTGTTTCGCCCACTGAGGCGGTTGTAGACAAGGTTTTTTGACCTCTCACAGCCATCTCGAAGACGAGAGAACCTAGATGACGGACTCATTTCCTATGGAAATCATGCGTGGCTCACCCGCTTTGTCGGCTTTTCGTGTTACCCAACTGCTGTCTGCTTGTCGGGACGCTAATCTTCCAGTCAACGATATCTACGCTGAATATGTGCATTTTGCCGATGTCAGCGCACCTCTTTCTTCTGAGGAAAAAGCAACGCTTCAGCGTTTGTTGAAATATGGCCCTTCTTTGGCTGAACACGAACCGAAAGGCCGCTTGCTGTTAGTGACGCCGCGCCCCGGTACTATTTCTCCGTGGTCGTCTAAAGCGACTGATATTGCTCATAACTGTAATCTTCCACAGGTCATCCGTTTAGAGCGTGGTTTGGCTTACTATATAAGCGTAGACGCCACAGGCGCTGTTGATGCGCCACAGCTCAGCGATGCCCAGTGGCAAAAGCTGCAAGACCTGCTGCACGACCGCATGATGGAACGCGTGTTCAGCGAGCTACAGGATGCGCAGAAGCTGTTTACGCACCAGTCTCCGGCTCCGGTGCAAAGCGTGGATATGCTGGGCGAAGGGCGTGACGCGCTGGTTAATGCCAACGTGCGCTTAGGTCTGGCGTTAGCAGATGATGAAATTGACTACCTGCTAGAGTCCTTCACGCGCTTAGGGCGCAATCCTAACGATATCGAACTCTACATGTTTGCTCAGGCCAACTCTGAGCACTGCCGTCACAAGATTTTTAATGCCGATTGGGTTATCGATGGGCAGGAACAGCCAAAGTCGCTGTTCAAAATGATTAAAAATACCTATGAGCAGACGCCTGACTATGTGCTGTCTGCTTACAAAGATAACGCCGCCGTGATGGAAGGTTCTTCAGTTGGCCGTTTCTTTGCGAATCCAGAATCGGGTGTGTATGACTTCCATCAGGAAGAGGCGCACATTTTGATGAAGGTTGAAACTCACAATCACCCAACGGCGATTTCCCCATGGCCGGGCGCAGCAACGGGCTCCGGCGGTGAAATCCGTGATGAAGGAGCCACTGGCCGAGGTTCTAAGCCTAAGGCGGGGCTGGTCGGTTTCTCCGTGTCCAACCTGCGCATTCCGGGCTTTGAACAGCCATGGGAACAGGATTTTGGCAAGCCAGATCGTATCGTCAATGCGCTGAGCATTATGACGGAAGGGCCGCTGGGCGGCGCTGCGTTTAACAATGAATTTGGTCGTCCGGCGCTGCTGGGCTATTTCCGCACCTATGAAGAGCAGGTGAAGAGCCACAACGGCGTTGAGCTACGCGGCTACCACAAGCCAATCATGCTGGCGGGTGGTATCGGTAATATTCGCGCAGACCATGTACAGAAAGGCGAGATCACCGTAGGCGCCAAGCTTATCGTGTTGGGCGGCCCGGCGATGAATATCGGCTTGGGTGGCGGGGCAGCATCTTCAATGGCCTCAGGTCAGTCAGATGCCGATCTGGATTTCGCTTCGGTGCAGCGTGACAACCCTGAAATGGAACGCCGTTGCCAAGAAGTGATCGACAGCTGCTGGCAGCTGGGTGATGAGAACCCGATTCAGTTTATCCACGACGTTGGCGCAGGTGGGTTGTCTAACGCGATGCCAGAGCTGGTGAGCGATGGTGGTCGCGGCGGCCGTTTTGAGCTGCGCGATATTCTTAACGATGAGCCGGGGATGAGCCCGCTGGAAGTTTGGTGTAACGAGTCGCAGGAACGCTATGTGATGTCCGTGGCACCAGAAAAGTTGGCACAGTTTGATGCTATTTGCCGCCGTGAGCGTGCGCCTTATGCCGTTATCGGTGAAGCGACCGAAGAGCTGCATTTAACGCTGAATGACCGCCACTTCGACAATCAGCCCATCGATATGCCGCTGGACGTATTGCTAGGCAAAACGCCAAAAATGACGCGCGATGTCACCACGCTCAAGGCGCTGGGCGATTCGCTGAATCGCGGCACGATCAGCATTGCAGACGCGGTAAAACGCGTGATGCATCTTCCTGCCGTGGCAGAAAAAACGTTCCTGATCACCATCGGTGACCGTAGCGTTACCGGTATGGTGGCGCGCGATCAGATGGTTGGCCCTTGGCAAATCCCCGTTGCCGATTGCGCGGTGACTACCGCCAGTTTAGATAGCTATTATGGTGAAGCCATGTCGCTGGGCGAACGTGCTCCGGTGGCTTTACTCGACTTCGCCGCCTCGGCACGTTTGGCCGTGGGTGAAGCGCTGACCAACCTTGCTTGTACTCAAGTGGGTGAACTTAAACGCGTTAAGCTTTCGGCTAACTGGATGTCTGCGGCGGGTCACCCAGGAGAAGATGCTGGATTATACGAAGCGGTGAAAGCCGTGGGCGAAGAGCTGTGTCCGGCGCTGGGGCTGACTATCCCGGTAGGCAAAGACTCGATGTCGATGAAAACTCGCTGGCAGGAAGGTAATCAGCCGCGTGAGATGACGTCACCATTGTCGCTGGTAATCACCGCGTTTGCCCGCGTGGAAGACGTTCGTAGCACCGTCACACCTCAGCTACATGTCGATCAGGGCGAAAATACGCTGTTGCTTATCGATCTGGGCGAAGGGCACAACGCCTTAGGCGCAACGGCATTAGCACAGGTTTACCGCCAACTGGGAGATAAACCTGCGGATGTGCGCAATACGCAGAAACTGGCGGGCTTCTTCAGCGCCATGCAGGCGCTGGTGGCGGAAGGCAAACTGCTGGCCTACCACGACCGTTCTGACGGAGGCCTGCTGGTTACGCTGGCTGAGATGGCGTTTGCGGGCCATTGTGCCTTGGATATTAATATCAGCGCATTGGGACAAGATCACTTAGCCGCGCTGTTCAATGAAGAGCTTGGCGCTGTGATTCAGGTACGTAACGCCGATCTAGACGTGGTAAAAGCGGTGTTGGCAGATCAAGGCATTGCTGATATTACGCACGAGATTGGCCATGCTTCTAGTGGAAATCACATTGCGATTCAGTCTCATGGCAAAGAGGTTTACCACGAACAGCGCTCGACGCTGCGTTTGTGGTGGGCTGAAACTACGTGGCAGATGCAGCGCTTGCGTGATAACCCTGAGTGCGCCGATCAAGAACATCAGGCCAAGCAGGTGGAGTCCGATCCGGGCCTGAATGTGAAACTTACCTTCAATCCTCAGGATGATATTGCCGCGCCTTACATCGCTAAGGGTAGCCGTCCTAAACTGGCGGTGCTGCGCGAGCAGGGTGTGAACTCCCATGTGGAAATGGCTGCGGCCTTCCACCGTGCGGGTTTTGAAGCTGTGGATGTTCACATGAGCGATATTCTGGCGGGGCGCATTACGCTTGATGAATTCCACACGCTTGTCGCCTGTGGTGGCTTCTCGTATGGCGACGTGTTGGGTGCCGGTGAGGGCTGGGCGAAGTCTATTCTGTTCAACGAGCGTGCTCGCGATCAGTTTGAGTCCTTCTTCCATCGTCCACAAACCTTAGCTCTGGGTGTATGTAACGGCTGTCAGATGATGTCTAACCTGCGTGAGCTAATCCCAGGAGCTGAACTTTGGCCACGCTTTGTGCGCAATACGTCCGAGCGTTTTGAAGCTCGCTTTAGCCTTGTTGAAGTGGCGAGCAGCCCATCTCTGCTATTGCAGGGGATGGAAGGCTCACGTATGCCGATTGCGGTATCGCATGGTGAGGGACATGTTGAAGTGCGCGATGATGCACATTTGGCCGCGATTGAGCATCACGGTCTGGTTGCGCTGCGCTTTGTCGATAACTTCGGTAAGGTAACGGAAGCCTACCCGGCTAACCCGAATGGCTCCGCGAACGGCATTACCGCGCTGACCAGTTCAAACGGTCGCGCCACCGTAATGATGCCTCACCCAGAGCGTGTGTTCCGTACGGTCAGCAACTCTTGGCATCCAGCCGAGTGGGGTGAAGACAGTCCGTGGATGCGTATGTTCCGCAATGCGCGTAAGCAGCTTGGATAGTTAAACTTTCTCTCTATGGCCTTTGCTTAGAGCTTCTGAGCAAAGGCTTTTATTATTTATCCTTTCTTTCCACCCAGCTATAAATTTTCTCCTCTATGACTTCGTGTCTGCAATGGCACTGATATCGGCTCCTTCGAACCAAAAATACTTAAATAAAACTTATCATTAATGTTCGGCTTATTTACTTATTTTTCCGTTTTAATGGTTGAGCATTGTTTCCATAAACAGCTCCCATAAACAGAAAGGATATGTTTAATGAGCGATCATGAATGTCGTGGTGAATGCCAGTGTAAGAAAGTGGTTATTCCGGTGATTTTTGTGCCGGATATCTTAGGCACGCGTTTATCTAATGCCAGAGATCATAAAACGGTATGGGATCCGATGGCGGGAATGGGCAGTTACCACACCCCACTGGGCACCGCTGCGATTGATTTAAGCGGGATGATCACCAAACAGACTGCGATGGCCAATGCCTCCCCTTTGGTCAAAAAACTGTTGGCGCTGCAGGAAAAATTGACGCAGTTACACGGTGCGCTGATGGCGCTGTATCAGATGAGCCAAAAAATCGCTAAGGCACTCGGTCTTGATAGCCTTAGCAAGCGGCTTGAGGGAGCCAGTACCGACGCGGTGAGCGACACCAAAGAAACTACCACCAAGCTCAAAGCCCAACTCGCAGAGATAAAAACCAAGATTGCCCATATCGAAAAAGAGATCACCCATGTATTCGAGGCGATGGGTAAGGCTGAGGATATCTTGCGCATTGGGCGTAACGTGTGGGGGGCCATTTCGGTATTGGAATGGATGTTTCGTGATGCGAGCAAACGCAGGGAAATGCTGGTGGGAACGCAGATTGGCCGCGATGATAGCCTGCTTGAAATCAATCAAGATGCAACCAAAGGCAGCGCAGATACCCTCTATTTCAGCACCATGACCTCGGTGCGCGTGCAGGATATTGACCAGCGATTTAAGCAGGGATGGGGGGAAGTGTGCTGGCATCAATACGGTGAATTTTTGATTACGCTGCAGCGCCATTTGGATGCGCGTTTTAATATCAAAGACGTTAGCGTTGCAGGGCAGAATTTGCCGGGTGATATCCCCCAGCCAGTAATGCCAAAGGGGAAAGCGCTGAAAGACTTGTTGGCTGCCATTGAAGCGCTGTTTGATTTCAGTGATAAACCGGCATCCAAGCCTGCCGCGGCTACTGCCGTTCCTAAAACGGTTACCTCAGTGTCAACGCCAGCTCCGACGCCTCCGGCGGCTCCCTCCACCGATTCAAGTAAACAATCGCCACCGCCCTGGGGAGCGGATGCCAACTTTGCCAAGGTGATGGGAGGCTACGCGTTTCCTTTACACGTGGTGGGTTTTAACTGGATGCAGGGCTGTGCCGACGGCGCCCAGCGGCTCACCACCCGTATTGCACAGATTATGGCGATGTACAAAACCTCAGATGACGGTGGCGACGGTACGTGGATGACCAAAAAGCCGGTTGAAAAGGTAATGATTATTTCGCACGGGGCGGGGGGGCAAGTGGTGCGGGCGATGCTTGCGGATTTATCACCGGAGACGTCGGGGGGAGCAAGCTCAGCAACTTCCCAAGAAAACTCAAGCACTGAGGGGGGAGGGAGTTTTGATAACCATGATGCTAAAGAAAATCCCGAGCAGGCCGCGGCTGATAAAAACTCTTCAAGCAGTACCTATGCTGTAATCAAAAAAGCGACTCCATCTTTCAACAAAGAAAACTTGCTCAAAGCGGTGCATGTGGGTCTGCCAATAGATGGTATGCCAGATATCTATTGTTGGTTTCGTGCGGGGATGCAAACGCCGGTATCAGTGGACTGGAGCAAGCCCGATCAGGCAGCGAAAGATAAGGCGCTGGCCTATATCAGTAATCAGGTGCTCGGTGCCAATGCGGCAGAAATCACCATGGTACTGAGCTATAGCCAAAGCGCGCTGGAAGTGTTGCCTAATAATAGTTATGAGAAAGGATGGATTTGCTATCAGCCGCCGTCCATTTCGTTGGTGGAAGGCGAAAAAGCGCCAGCGCCGGTGGAGATGGTTGTGGCCGAAGATATCTATACGGAATATCGGAGTCAAATTCATTGGTTTAAAGTTCTTGATAAGATGCTCCTTTGCAGCGATGGAGAGGACGTTCCAGATAATTGGAGCTCAGTACAAGGCTTGTTAGCCAAAGCTTCGGTATTACATCAGTCCATACAGGGGCAGGGGCTAGATCAAACCCAGCAATTGAGCGGCAAGAACAGTAAGCCAATGTCGCGAGATAAAGCGGTTTGGCAGGCACAGAGCGTTACGCCACCGGGAGCACCGGATAGTTGGCAAAAGTTTGGTCAACGAGTGGTGAACGCCAGCGGCTTGTTCAACGGCATCGATTCCGTATTAGGTACACACCTGTTTAGCTCACTGGCCGATAGCGGGCAAGGTACTCTGTATCTTACCGGAGCAACGGCGAGTTTAACCGTGTTGCCAACCGAGTTTGTGCTGCAAAAAGGCAGCAGTGCTGGCGACGGTGAGCTGCCGCTGTCGGCGGCGAAAGGGGCTGCGGAAGTCGAATGCAGTGAATATCACGACAGCCTGTATCAAGACGAAAAAATCCGTGCAGCGGTATATAAGGAGCTGCAAACCGCCAGTTGGGCTTATAACGCAGAAATTAGCGCGCCTAAAAAATAAAAGGAATTAGCTATGCGGCATTTATCGTGGTTATTACTTAGCACTTTGGTGTTATCAACAACCGGCTGTGGGCCACACTCTCTTCGTAAGGATACTGCTATGAGCACTCAACTTCCCACGCAAAAACACTGCTTTGGCCGTTATGAAATTGAATTACCCAATTTTATGTATATGGATAGCGGCGCTTATTCATTTGAAAATTTTAAGATAGAAATTTCAAAAGCAGTGCGTTCTGATAACACAACTATTGAGAAAGACTGGATTGGCTACATTAATGGAAAGATATCTAAAGATAGTGAGAACAATGTGGGTAGCCGTATTGTTCAAAAAAATATGGAGTCCAATCCTAGAATAATTTTGGAGTATTCAAATACAGAAAAGAATCCAGATATTGGGATGAGTTCTTTATATCGCTTTCACCCGTATTATTTAAAATCAGTCCCCGAGCGTAAACAATGGATATTGGTCACAGGAAGGTCGATAGAAATTCCTCGTCCACTATCAGCCGATAGACTAGATCAGGAGTTAAAAAACAAAACTGATGCTCAAATGCGGGATGTGCAAAAAATAGCCTACCATGCTTACCCGCACTATGAACAAGGCTACTGTCTTAACAATGAGTATCAATATTATCCTGGACGTCTTGAAAAACGTGATAGCTATTTAATTACATGGAGAGGTATTGCAGAGAAAAAATACACATCTAGCTATATTACGATTAATGTACGGAGCTTAAATAAAGATGAACAGGACTTTTTAGATAGCCGAACTTCCAAAGGCAAACTACTCAGAACCTTCTTCCCGAGTACCACGGTGGTGGTTGGTGGGATTAAAGGGGAGCTCTATACCAGCCACGATAAGCTCAACCCGACCGGGCGTGAATTTCAATGGCTGCCTAGCGGTACTGAACTGGGCAATCGCCTAAAACCGTTGATTATGATTGATGGTGAAATTGATACTCGCGATCTGCCCGCTGAATACCGCGATAAAATCAGCGGTGAGGAGCTTATTCTATGGATACTGGAAAGTATCAAAATGCGGGTAGGTGGTGACGAAGATATTCTGTCTCATCGATAAATAAACTGCTTTGAGCTAATGCCATTCTTTATATGCATGGCGTTAGCTGGTTGCTCTTTCATGTGCGCAGTTCCTCCGTTGTCGCAAAAAGACAACAAACCACCATTAATGATGTCGCTAATAGGTGACATGTAACGTATTGATTTATATGTGGTGCGTCGCCTTTGTACGTAGCTGTCTACTTTTAGCGACGCATTGATGAAAAAAAAAGCATGTTTATGCCATTTGCTGTCAACAAAGCGATGTTTGCTAGGTGTTGGGAATGATTTATTTATTTTAAATCTTTTTTATTCAATTGGTTGGGATTTATTTTTTAAAGTTGGCACAACTTCTGCATTATTCAATTCAGTTGCTCATTCACTCTTTTATGTCAGCGACCGCAATAGCGAGTCAGGCTACATAAGCCATCGAATGACGCCAAAGTAAGGTGCCTACCGTCCAATTATCGATAACAGTCGCTTATGCGCTTTATCAAACTCGGGGCGACACGTTGAGTGAGGCACCACCTATTTAATGTCCGACTGTGATGATTGGTTCATCAGCTTGGGACATATAATGAATGACATTCGTCTTATCCGCCGTTGTACGGCACCGATGATGGTTCTACCTCATCAAACTGAAGACGAGAATTGCATTAGCGATATCATTCAAATAACAGAGCCCGAAGCCAGCTATCTGACTTCGGGTTTTTGTTTATCTGCGATCTGAAAATTGCTCCTCTTGCCGGACTCAGTTAGCATCTGGGCAAACCTTTGGGTAATGAGATGATTTCCTTGAAGAGATGGCGTTTATTTCCTCGCTCCCTGCGTCAGCTGGTTCTACTGGCGTTCTTATTAGTCCTGCTTCCTTTGCTGGTGCTGGCGTATCAGGCCTATCAGGGGCTCAATAATTTGAGCTCGCAGGCTGCGGATATCAACCGCACCACGCTTTCTGACGCCCGCCGCAGCGAGGCGATGGCGAGCCTTGCGGTAGAGATAGAGCGCAGCTACAGGCAGTTTTGTGTTTTAGGCGATGAGTCGCTCTCTAAGCTTTATCAAAAGCAGCGCGGTCAATATTCCCAAATGCTGGAGCGTCAGGCTTCTGTGTTGCCCGATCCGCGTTACTACCAAAAGCTGAATGGGCTAATTGACCAACTTGCGGTGTTTAACTGCCAGAATAATGCCCCAGTGACTCAGGCATCGGCTTTACTTGCAGGTTTCTCCGTTGCGAACGGACAGATGGTTCAAGCCACTCGAGACGTGATTTTTACCCGTGGACAGCAGCTTCAGCAGGCAATTGCCGAGCGTGGTCAGTTCTTTGGCTGGCAGTCACTGGTGCTGTTTTTAGTCAGCGTGCTGCTGGTTTTTCTGTTTACACGCATGATCATCGGGCCGGTGAAAGGGGTTGAACGAATGATCAACCGATTAGGCGAAGGAAAAAGCGTCGGTAATATGGTGGCATTTCGCGGGCCGCGTGAAATTCGGTCGCTGGCTCAGCGGATCGTCTGGTTAAGCGAGCGTCTATCATGGCTGGAATCGCAACGGCATGAATTCCTGCGCCACATTTCACATGAGTTAAAGACGCCCCTTGCTAGCATGCGTGAAGGCACTGAACTGCTGGCAGACGAGGTTGCGGGGCCATTGACGCAGGACCAAAAAGAGGTGGTGGGGATTCTGGATTCTAGCAGCCGCCATCTTCAGCAGCTCATTGAACAGCTCTTGGATTACAACCGCAAATTGGCCGATGCACCGATGGAAAAAGAGAGCGTAAATCTGGGCGAAATGGTCGAGCTGGTGGTTTCTGCTCATAGTTTGCCCGCGCGTGCCAAATCAATTCGTACACTTACTGAGCTAGACGTTGACCTTTGCTGGGCAGAACCTACGCTATTAGAACGCGTTTTTGATAATCTCTATTCCAATGCGGTGCACTACGGGGCGGAATCCGGTACCATCTGGATCCGCAGTCGTTTGGCTGGAGATAAGATACAAATCGATGTGGCAAATACCGGAGCGGGTATACCGCGTGCGGAACAGGCCATGATCTTCGAGCCTTTTTATCAGGGAAGTCTTCAACGTAAAGGCGCTGTCAAAGGAAGCGGTTTAGGGCTCAGTATCGCCCGTGATTGCATCCGCCGTATGCAGGGCGATTTACATCTGGTGGCCGTAGACGGAGCCGACGTCTGTTTTCGCATTGAATTACCATTAACCGCAGAGATCTCATAACTAATGAATAAGTGGTCTGTTCGCGCCCTATTCAACGAACATCTGTTTGACGCTGATGGCTCATGCCGTAAAGCGTCGGCTTTGCGTCCATTAACCCTTTTGGGCGCTGTGTTGTTGGTTCCTTTCTTATTGACCGGATGCGCCAAGAATGGCGTGGGAAATCCTGTCGCTCATGCCGTGCAGGCAATAATTCCTGATAGCAAAGTGGTTGATTACCAAACGGCGTCCTGTGACACCATTTGGCTCAACGACGATAAGGACGCCGTGGATAATGGGCTTTATTGGCTGCGTGCGATGGACTGTGCCGATCGCCTCAGCGGCCAAGATGCGCGCTTACAAGCACGTTCTCTGGGCAGTGAAAATTGGCAGCGTGTGTTTAAACAAAGCTTACTGGTTGGCAGCGCTGAACCTACCGTTGCCGAGCGCCGCCAGATCATCGACCGCTTAAACAGCTACCGTTCTGAATTTCCCGCATCGGTTCGCCCGCTTATTCAAATTTGGCGTGAAAAACAGATGCTGACGATCAACTTACTTGATGAAAAAGCGCGCTTTCAAAAGCTCCAAGCCAGCAGTGATTCTCAGTTAGATGCCCTGCGTGAAACTCAAGGCCGTTTACAGTTCCAGTTAGATGACACCACGCGCAAACTCGAAAATTTAACGGATATTGAGCGCCAGCTATCGTCACGCAAACAGATATCAGGTGAAATGCCCGATCCCGCAGCGAAAGACGATACGCCTGACGCGGGAAAACCTGAGAACAAAGCTCCGGCAGATAACACCGCTAAGCCCGTGACTGAACCAGAAAAAACGGAAGCCCATTAAGGAGCAATACCCCATGGCACAACGTAAACCCGCTAACCTACTTCTCGTGGATGATGACCCAAGCCTACTCAAACTGCTTGGGATGCGCTTAAGCAGCGAAGGATTTCGCGTGACGACGGCGGAGAGTGGGCATGATGCGTTGCGTGTGTTAGGGCGTGAGCAGATTGATCTGGTGATCAGCGATTTGCGTATGGACGAGATGGATGGCATGGCGCTGTTTGCTGAAATCCAAAAGCGTCAGCCGGGGATGCCGGTGATTATACTGACGGCTCATGGTTCTATCCCTGATGCCGTTGCTGCAACACAGCAAGGGGTGTTTGGTTTCTTAACCAAACCCGTCGATCGCGATGCGTTGTACAAAGCCATTGATGAAGCTTTGGCCCAGTCCATGCCCGCGGCCGGTGATGATACCTGGCGTGAAGGCATTGTGACCCGTAGCCCAACCATGCTGCGTCTGCTTGAACAGGCAAACATGGTGGCGCAATCAGACGTCAGCGTGCTGATTAACGGGCAAAGTGGTACTGGTAAAGAGGTTCTGGCACAGGCAATTCATGCCGCCAGCCCGCGAGCAGGAAAGGCGTTTATTGCCATCAACTGTGGCGCGCTGCCTGAACAGCTGCTTGAGTCTGAACTCTTTGGTCACGCCAAAGGCGCATTTACCGGCGCGGTCAGCAGCCGAGAAGGGCTGTTCCAAGCCGCCGAAGGTGGCACGCTATTTCTCGATGAAATCGGTGATATGCCGCTGGCATTGCAGGTCAAACTGCTGCGCGTGCTGCAAGAGCGCAAGGTTAGGCCACTAGGCAGCAACCGCGATATTGATATTAACGTGCGGATTATTTCGGCGACTCATCGCGATCTGCCTAAAGCGATGGCAAAAGGTGAGTTCCGCGAGGACTTATTCTATCGCCTGAACGTGGTCAGTTTAAAAATCCCTGCGTTGAACGAACGCGCTGAAGATATTCCATTATTAGCCAATCACTTGCTGCGTGAGTCAGCGCAACGACATAAACCTTTCGTGCGCAGCTTCTCTACCGACGCGATGCGCCGCCTTATGGCCGCCAGTTGGCCAGGTAACGTGCGTCAGTTAGTTAACGTTATCGAACAGTGCGTTGCGTTAACTAGCGCGCCAGTGATCAGCGAAGCCTTAGTTGAGCAGGCGCTGGAAGGCGAAAATACGGTATTGCCGACGTTCGCGGAAGCGCGTAACCACTTTGAACTCAACTATTTGCGCAAACTTCTGCAAATAACCAAAGGTAATGTAACCAACGCTGCACGTTTGGCCGGCCGTAACCGTACTGAGTTTTATAAGCTACTGGCGCGGCATGAGTTAGATGCGGCAGATTTCAAAGAATAAGAATCCCCTGCGTACTTGAAGCTGCTGCTGCGTTGGCTGCGTGCGCTCACCCGAATCACTTACTCATGTAAGCTCATCGGGATTCTCTTACTTGCCGTCTTGCCGCCGCTCCAATTACTTTGGGGATTCAGGTGCTTTTGTGCGTTTAGGGCGCTAAACAAAGCGTTGAGAATGTTTTACACTTGGCGAATTCAACCAGCCTCTTTTTATATCCAAAGTAGTTGAAGTGACGACAAGGCAGCTAGCGCTGTAGCCGCTTCAAATACAAAGGAAGTGAGTAATTATGAGTCGATCTCTTTCTATTGCGTTAGCCCAGCTCAACTGGCTGGTGGGTGATATCGAAGGTAACACCGAACGCATGCTGAACACGTTGCATGAGCAGCAAAATGCCGGTGCCGATCTGGTCATGTTTTCTGAACTGGCGCTTTCGGGCTATCCACCTGAAGATTTGCTGTATCGCGATGATTTTTATCAACGCTGCCAGCAGCAATTGGATCGTTTACAACAGGCATCTGCTGATATCGCCGTATTGGTTGGGCATCCTTGGCGTGAAGATGGGCACTTATACAATGCGCTGTCTCTGTTCTCTGAAGGTCAGTTAGTTGCCCGCTATTTCAAACAGCAACTACCAAACTATGGCGTGTTTGACGAGAAACGTTATTTCTCCGCCGGCCATGAGAGCTGTGTGGTTGAGCTGAAAGGCTACCGTTTAGGACTGCTGATTTGTGAAGATCTGTGGTTTGACGGTCCGGTTGATGCGGTTGCCGCCGCGGGTGCCGAAGTGCTGCTGTCGATCAACGCCTCGCCTTACAACCGCGAAAAACCGTATATTCGCAAAACGTTATTGACCAGCCACTGCCAACGCACCGGTTTGCCTTTGGTCTATCTAAATCAGATTGGGGGTCAGGACGAGCTGATTTTTGATGGTTGCTCGAAAGCCTTTGATGCTGCGGGCAATATGACTCACCGCCTGGCGGGCTTTGCTGAACAGACCGCGCTGTTTAATCTCAATGAATTGCAGGTTGAACCCATGCTTGCGCCAGCGGCAAGTTTGCCCGATCTGGCTCAGGTTTACGAAGCGCTGGTTCTCGCGGTTCGCGACTATGTCACCAAAAATGGTTTTCAAGGCGCGGTGCTTGGCTTGTCTGGCGGTATCGACTCGGCGCTAACGCTGGCGATCGCCGTGGATGCGTTGGGTAAAGACAAAGTTCAGGCGATGATGATGCCGTTCCGCTATACCGCGGATATCAGTATCGCTGATGCGAAAGAAGAAGCTGAAATTCTTGGCGTTGAATTTGATATCGTCTCTATCGAACCGATGTTTGATGCGTTCATGGGGCAGTTGGCACCGATGTTTGCGGGCACCGAACGCGATACTACGGAAGAAAACCTGCAGGCTCGCTGTCGTGGCGTGGTGCTGATGGCGCTGTCTAACAAACGCCGCCGTCTGGTGCTGACCACGGGTAACAAGAGTGAAATGGCCGTCGGCTACGCCACGCTTTATGGCGATATGGCCGGTGGTTTTGATGTGCTGAAAGATGTGCCAAAAACGCTGGTGTTCAAGCTTTCAGAGTATCGTAATACGGTATCCTACGTGATCCCTCAGCGCGTTATCGATCGTCCACCGTCAGCGGAACTGGCTCCCGATCAGCTCGATCAAGACAGCTTACCGCCGTACGACATTCTGGATGCGATTCTAGAAGGTTACGTCGAGCAAGATAAATCCGTGGCCGATCTGGTTGCCGCTGGATTTGATGAAGCGGTGGTGCGAAAAGTGATCCGCTTGGTTGATATTAACGAATATAAGCGCCGTCAGGCTGCGGTTGGCCCGCGTATTACCGCGCGCAACTTTGGCAAAGATCGTCGCTATCCGATTACATCTGGCTTTGGCCGCAAAAACTGGTAAAGGGATTAGCAATGAAGAAGATTGACGCAATTATTAAGCCATTCAAGCTGGATGATGTTCGTGAAGCGCTGGCTGAAGTGGGCATTACTGGCATGACCGTGACTGAAGTAAAAGGTTTTGGTCGCCAGAAAGGCCATACCGAGCTTTATCGCGGTGCAGAATACATGGTCGATTTTTTACCGAAGGTAAAAATTGAAATTGTGGTTGCCGATGATATCGTCGACACCTGCGTAGATACCATCATGCAGACGGCTCAAACCGGAAAAATTGGCGATGGTAAAATCTTTGTCTTTGACGTGGCGCGCGTGGTACGTATTCGTACCGGTGAGCAAGACGAAGAAGCGATCTAATTCGCGTCAGACTGACGTTATTACCACCTTATGCTAATCAAAAAGCCTCTGATGAAAATCAGAGGCTTTTTTGTCGCCTAATCCCCAGCTATAACCTCTCGTGAGCAACGCTTTTAGCATGTTGATTTCGGTCACCTATTTCGGTCACCGACTGTATCCTATCGGCGATTTGTAGGCGTTGAGCCATATTTCTATCACGAGCGAGCCAAGGATCTTCCCGTCTTAATCGATGCCAACGGCAAAGTAGGCGTCTCGAATTCGCCATTCCATAAGTCTAAACAAAAAAACGGCCCCCGAAGGGGCCGCTGACACAGGTAATTTATTGAATCAAATTACGCTTGCTCGGTTATGCGGCCTCCGTTTTTGGCAGGCCATTGCGCTTTTCCGGCAGGCTTTTCTCCGCTTGTTCAGTCGCGACCGGATTTTTTTCAGGTACCACGGCGGCGGCTAAAGCTTCAGGTTCAAACTCATCCACGTTAATGGTACGTAGGCGGCTTTCTTCCGCTTTGACTAAAATGGCCTGCTCTTCGGCGTTGATTAAGCCTTTATCCAGCGCGGTTTTAGCCAACTGATCCAAACGAGTGAACGGTAGGTTTTTACCCAGCGCTTTGCAAACACGCTGATGGATAGGATCTGCGGCAATTACATCTGCCAGCGCGGCTTCAATCAGGCCGTGTGGGTTGTACTCGCTTGGTGTGAGATACATGCCACGTCCGATACGGCTACGTGTTGCAGAAGGAACTTGTAAAATCTTAGCGACTTTATGATCCAGATAGTCAGACGGTGCAGAGTGCGCACGGCCTAATGGGAAGATCACCGCACGCATCAAACCGGCAACCAAGCCATTCGGGAAGTTGCGCAGCAGATCGTCGATAGCCTGCTCTGCTTGATGCAGCGCGTCCTGTACGCCCCAGTGAACCAGCGGCAGGTCAGCTTCATTACGTCCTTCATCTTCATAACGTTTCAGCACGGCGGTGGCTAAGAACAGCTGGCTGAGTAAATCGCCTAGACGCGCAGAGATGCGCTCACGGCGTTTCAAAGAACCCCCCAGCACGCCCATAGAAACGTCGGACAGCAGCGCTAAGTTTGAGCTCATGCGGTTAATCTGCTGATAGTAACGGCGTGTGGCGTCTTTGGTTGGCGTGGCGCTGGTGCGGCCATCGGTCAAGCCCAGCCAGAAACTACGCACCTTATGACTTCCTACATGACCTAAGTGGCTAAACAGCAGCTTGTCAAAGCGCGGAACGCTGTTGTCTTGCGCCGCAGCCATTTCATCTAAGACATATGGATGGCAACGGATGGCACCTTGGCCGAAGATCATCATGCTACGGGTCAGGATGTTCGCGCCTTCGACGGTAATGGCGATTGGCGCGCCTTGGTAAGCACGGGCGATGAAGTTAGATTCGCCGAGCATAATGCCTTTGCCACCTGCGATATCCATTGCATCAATGATTGAGCGTTGGCCTCTGTGGGTACAGTGATATTTGATAATCGCTGACAACACCGCAGGTTTCTCGCCCTGCATGATGCCGTAGGTGACTAACGTTGCCGCAGCGTCCATCACATAGGCGTTACCCGCGATACGTGCTAACGGTTCTTCAATCCCTTCCATTTTACCGATGGAGATTTTGAACTGGCGGCGAATATTGGCGTAAGCACCGATGGCCAGCGCCACGCTTTTCAGACTGCCGGTTGCGTTAGACGGCAGGGTAATGCCGCGGCCAACCGACAGGCATTCAACCAGCATACGCCAGCCTTGGCCTGCCATAGTCTGCCCACCGATAATGAAATCAATAGGCACGAAGACGTCTTGACCGCGCGTTGGCCCGTTTTGGAACGGAACGTTCAGCGGGAAGTGACGAGTGCCGATTTCAACGCCGTCGGTATCGGTTGGGATCAGTGCACAGGTAATACCCAAGTGCTCTTCACCGCCGAGTAAACGTTCAGGATCAGAAAGTTTGAAGGCTAAACCGAGCACGGTAGCGATAGGCGCAAGGGTGATGTAGCGCTTGTTCCACGTTAGGCGCATCCCCAGCGTTTGCTTGCCTTGCCATTCGCCCATGCAGACGATGCCCACATCAGGGATCGCACCGGCATCAGATCCTGCTTCAGGGCTGGTTAATGCAAAACACGGGATCTCCTGACCACGTGCCAAGCGTGGCAGATAGTGATCTTTCTGCGCTTCGGTGCCGTAGTGTTGCAGCAGTTCGCCGGGGCCGAGGGAGTTAGGAACACCCACGGTAATCGCCAGAATGCCGGATACGCCAGACAGTTTTTGCAGCACGCGAGACTGTGCATACGCAGAGAATTCTAAACCGCCGTACTGTTTTTTGATGATCATCGCAAAGAAGCGATGTTCTTTCAGATAGGCCCACAGCTCTGGAGGTAAATCCGCCAGTTCATGGGTGATTTGGAAGTCGTTTGCCATACGGCACGCTTCTTCTACTGGGCCATCCAGAAACGCCTGCTCTTCTTCTGTTAACTTAGGCTGCGGATAGTCGTGCAGTTTTTTCCAATCTGGAGTACCACGGAAAATATCGCCTTCCCACCAGGTTGTGCCTGCGTCGATGGCTTCTTTCTCCGTGCGAGACATCGGCGGCATCACTTTTTGGAATGCCTTTAACGCAGGGCCCGAAATCAGCGAGCGACGGACTGATACCAGCACCAGCGGCAGTAATACCACGGCAACGGGAACTAAAGCCCAGAATGACCATAGGCCAATGGCGCCCATTGCCGCTGTGTATGCCAGCAAAATGGCGCTGCTTAAATAGAGGTTAACTTGGTGATAGAACAGCACACCAATCGCTATCAAAAAAACCACAAGACTAAGAACCATCATATTAATGCTCCTGCGTGTTCAGAGGTCGGGTTAGGGGACCAAGTTGTAGGAGGTCTGACCTGTTGTAGATAATATAGGTTGTAGTTGAGTTAATTTTATTTAGCAATGTGTTTACATATTAATTACAACGCAGTTCACAATTTAGCCCTCAAACTGCATTTCAAGCTAAATCTCTTCGTCGATGAGCGATGATGAGCGAAAAAGAAAGTACAGAATCATGGAAAACGCGGCGTGCAGTGCTTCTCGGGGGGGGAGCTATCCGTTACACTTCTTACAATATTTCCTGTGCCATTTTCTATGTAATAAAGAGGCTGCTATGTACCACGATCTTATTCGTAGTGAACTGAACGAAGCGGCGACAACGCTGCAAAATTTCATCAGCGATGACGCTAACATTGAGGCAATCCAACGTGCAGCAGTGTTGTTGGCAGACTCTTTCAAAGCGGGTGGCAAAGTGCTTTCCTGCGGCAACGGTGGCTCACACTGCGACGCCATGCACTTCGCCGAAGAGTTAACCGGTCGTTATCGTGAAAATCGCCCTGGTTATGCTGCGATTGCGATTTCTGATCCAAGCCACCTGTCCTGTGTGAGCAATGACTTTGGCTACGAATATGTATTTTCTCGTTATGTAGAAGCGGTCGGCCGTGAAGGTGATGTACTGTTAGGCATCTCCACTTCAGGTAACTCTGGCAACATCATGAAAGCGATCGAAGCCGCACGCGCCAAGGGCATGAAAGTGATCACTCTGACCGGCAAAGACGGCGGCAAAATGGCCGGAAGCGCAGACGTTGAAATTCGTGTGCCGCACTTTGGTTACGCAGACCGTATTCAGGAAATCCATATCAAAGCGATTCATATCCTGATTCAACTGATCGAAAAAGAGATGGTTAAATAAGCTATCTTACTTGCCACTTTGAGCTTGAGCAGTGCTCACCATCCTCACGTACTATGTGTACGCTCCGGTGGTTGCGCGCTGTCTGCACTCAAATTGACTGCGCCGATAACGCTTATTTCGGTATTGAAGTTTTGGTAGGACGAGCCTGCGTGACAGGACGTCACGCAGGAGTTTGGGGCGCCCTGGATGGGCGATACCAAACCGCAGCGGAAATGCCATCTCGGATAAAAGCGCGCGGGTGTTGGGTGCGCGCGCTAGCGCACCCGACTCGTTCGCCTTAATCAGAGTTACAGAGAAACACATTTGCTGGCTGGCGAGCGAAACCCTTTTCAGCGGTAACATAAAGAAGGCAGACGGTGCCTGATGTATATCCGTCGACGTTTGGAACAGGAGGTCGGTATGTGTGAACTACTCGGTATGAGCGCCAATGTCCCAACGGACATCTGCTTTAGCTTTACCGGCTTGGTACAGCGTGGCGGAAGAACGGGGCCGCACAAGGATGGCTGGGGAATTACCTTTTATGAAGGTAATGGCTGTCGCACATTTAAAGATCCGCACCCGAGTTTTAACTCTCCGATTGCCCGTTTAGTACAAGATTATCCGATCAAATCCTGTGCGGTGATTTCGCATATTCGTCAGGCAAACCGTGGCACAGTGTCGCTGGAAAACACGCATCCGTTTACCCGTGAACTTTGGGGACGCAATTGGACGTTTGCACATAACGGACAATTAACGGGATATAAGGGCTTAGATACGGGACATTTCCGGCCTGTGGGTCAAACCGACAGCGAATATGCGTTTTGCTGGCTGCTGAATAAAATGGCGACCCGATATCCAAGAACGCCGGGTAATTGGCCTGCGGTATTTCGCTTTATTGCGCAGTGCGCCGATGAGCTTCGCGCCAAAGGCGTATTCAATATGCTGCTGTCTGATGGGCGTTTTGTGATGGCCTATTGCTCGACCAATCTGTATTGGATCACGCGCCGAGCGCCTTTCGGTAAAGCGACGCTGTTGGATGAGGATGTCGAAATTGATTTTCAATCACAGACGACGCCAAATGACGTCGTCACCGTGATTGCAACACAGCCCCTGACCAGCAATGAGATGTGGCATCGCATTGAGCCAGGAGAGTTTGCCTTATTTTGCTTGGGTGAACGCCAGCTGTGAGGAAGACAGTCCATTGCTTTGCGATGGACGGTTAACCACATATTGGCCACCGATGACATTCACCTGCGGTGCTTGGTGATACTCATTAAAATAAGCATAGGCTGGCTGCAACTGTTTCCAGAACGGCAAATAGTCAGAGTTGCGATGGCGCTGCATATTTTGTTCGGTCATACGGAATGGATAAATATTGATATCGACCAAAGTTTGTCCATTACGGAATGCGCTTTGCACATAGCTAAAGATCTGCGAAATACCTTCATTGGTCATGGCATAACAACCAATGGAAACACAGTCACCGTGAATCATCAGATATTTTCCTGAATAACCGTGCGCCTGATCGTAAGCGTTCGGATATCCGATATTAATAGCTTGGTAATATTTGCTGTTCGGTTTTAGGTGACGGGCATCAATCTGATAGAACCCTTCAGGGCTTTTAAAATCCCCTTCGGTACGTTTTGGACCCAATCCGCCAGAAAACTTGCAAATATTAAAGCTTTGCACCAGCTGATATTTGTCTTGAACCTTGGCAAACAGTTCGAGCTTTCTTTCTTCTTTGAATATCTGAATATAAACCGGAGAGCCCATTAATTGCTGTTTTGTCAGCGGCGTATTTTGTGTCTGCTCACTGGCAGAAGAACTACATGAAGTCAGTGGCAGTACAAAAAATACGGCCAACAAGGCGATGATTTTGCCCATTGATAACCCTGTTAATAAATCATAGAAAGAAGATCTTCAGATTAAGTCTGTTGACAGCTCCCAAAACAGCATCAGTTTAATCCAGAGAGCGGATCTGTAGTGAGTGTTTTTTAACTCATTTGGGATTAAATCTACATGTAGCAAAAATTAATTTTAAGAATTAGTGAGCGATAGTTATATAAAAACCGAATTGTTCACCTGCTAAAAATGAATGGTTCGTGGCTATGTTTAATTAGCTTGATGTAGGTCACGGCAATGTTGCTGATGCAGGCGGCGTAAAATGGTAAAATCGCGCAGTTATCGGTAACATCGTTTTTAGTCCATGTAATACCTCGGGTTAATATTCTCCGATACTTATGAGCGATCTCTTATCTGCACGCAACGATGCGCTTTTTTCTCAACGAGGAGGCCATCATACCCAACATCATTGGAGTGACATCCATTATGGAAGGTAGAGGAACGCCTGCAGGGTTCACATCATTAATGTCATGACGATATATATAGTGCAACCACATGATTAAAATTAAAAAAGGGCTTAATTTGCCTATTGAGGGTGCGCCCGCCCCGATCATTGAACAAGGCCCGGCTATACGAAACGTGGCTATTTTAGGCGGCGACTATGTCGGTATGCGACCGTCAATGGCGGTGCAAGAAGGTGATAAGGTCAAAAAAGGTCAGGTTCTTTTTGAAGACAAAAGGAATCCTGGCGTCTTGTTCACCGCGCCAGCCGCAGGGCAGGTGATTGCGATTAACCGTGGTGAAAAGCGTGTTCTGGAGTCGGTAGTTATTGCCGTCGATGGCGATGAGCAAGTGCCATTTGCCCACTACGATGCGTCTGAGCTGGTGAATCTACCCCGCGCTCAGGTTGAAAGCAATTTGCTGACATCGGGGTTGTGGACAGCGCTGCGCACGCGCCCATTTAGCCATGCGCCGAAACCGGGTTCTAACGCCGCGGCGATTTTCGTAAGCGTTATGGACACTCAGCCGTTAGCCGCTGACCCTCTGCTGATCCTGCGTGAAAACATGGCTGATTTCGAGCATGGACTGACTGTGCTAAGCCGTTTAACCGAAGGCAAAGTTTACGTTTGCCAACAGGCCGGTGCAGGACTGCAGACCAAGCCTGCGCCAAATATCACCCATAACGAATTTACCGGCCCACACCCCGCGGGGTTGGTGGGAACGCATATCCATTTCCTTGAACCGGTTAGCTTAACTAAAACCGTTTGGCACATGGGCTATCAGGACGTTATCGCCGTCGGCAAACTTTTCACCACCGGTGAACTGAATACCGATCGCGTGATTGCACTGGCGGGGCCGCAGGTTGAAAAGCCGCTGCTGCTGCGAACCCGTTTGGGCGCTAGCACGGATGAAATTACCGCCGGCCGTTTAAAGCAGGGTGATAACCGTGTGATTAGCGGTTCAGTGCTGAGTGGAACGCAGGCCAGCGGCACCAAAGCTTTCTTGGGTCGTTTCCACCATCAAATCTCCGTGGTGAAAGAAGGGCGTGAGAAAGAGCTGCTGGGCTGGATGATGCCGGGCGCGAATAAATTCTCGATTACCCGCACCACGCTGGGGCATTTCTTTAAGCGCAAACTGTTCGCATTTTCGACCGACATGAACGGCGGTGAACGCGCCATGGTGCCAATCGGTAACTATGAACGCGTGATGCCATTAGACATTTTGCCAACGATGCTGCTGCGCGATCTGCTCTCTGGCGACTGCGAAAGCGCTCAGGCTCTGGGATGTTTAGAGCTGGATGAGGAAGATCTTGCGCTCTGTACCTTCGTGTGTCCGGGCAAATACGAATATGGCCCGGTGCTGCGTGACGTGCTGACGACCATTGAGCAGGAAGGATAATTCATGGGTCTGAAGAGTTTTATCGAGAATATGGAGCACCACTTCGAACCGGGTGGCAAGCTGCAAAAGTATTATCCGCTGTATGAAGCGGCCGCGACGCTGATGTATACGTCAGGTAAAGTGACGCACGGTGCATCGCACGTTCGTGACGCCATCGACCTAAAACGCATGATGATTTTAGTGTGGCTGGCGGTATTCCCTACCATGTTCTGGGGAATGTACAACGTGGGTCATGAGGCGATTGGCGCGCTCAATCAGCTGTATCAGGGAGAGCAACTGACTCAGGTGATTGCCTCGGATTGGCATTATTGGCTCGCCGAAATGCTGGGGGCTAGCCTACAGGCCAACGCCGGTTGGGTCAGCATGATGACGCTGGGCGCGGTCTATTTTCTGCCTATTTACGCCGTGGTGTTCTTGGTGGGCGGCTTCTGGGAAGTGCTGTTTTCCATCATCCGCAAACATGAGATCAACGAAGGCTTTTTCGTTACTTCGATTCTGTTTGCGCTGATTGTTCCTCCGACGTTGCCGTTGTGGCAGGCCGCACTGGGCATCTCCTTTGGCGTGGTGATTGCCAAAGAGATCTTCGGCGGCACCGGACGTAACTTCCTCAACCCGGCATTGGCGGGGCGTGCATTCCTGTTCTTTGCCTATCCAGCACAGATCTCCGGTGATTTAGTGTGGAACGCCGCAGACGGCTATTCAGGTGCAACGCCGCTGTCACAGTGGAGTGCAACGGGACAGAGCGGTTTGATGAATACCATCACCGGCCAGCACGTGACGTGGATGGACGCTTTCATTGGTAACATTCCCGGCTCAATTGGTGAAGTCTCTACGCTGATGATCCTTCTCGGCGGACTTATCATTATGTTTGGCCGCGTGGCTTCATGGCGCATCGTTGCGGGCGTGATGGTGGGTATGGTGGCTATGTCAGCACTGTTTAACTTCATCGGTTCAGACACGAATCCAATGTTTGCTATGCCGTGGTATTGGCACTTGGTTCTGGGTGGCTTTGCATTCGGTATGATTTTTATGGCAACCGATCCGGTATCGGCTTCCTTTACCAACAAAGGTAAATGGTGGTACGGCGGGCTGATTGGCGTGATGTGCGTTCTGGTACGCGTGATTAACCCCGCCTATCCAGAAGGCATGATGTTGGCGATCCTATTCGCAAACCTGTTTGCTCCATTGTTCGACTACATGGTGGTGCGCGCCAACATCAAAAGGAGAAAAGCACGTGGCTAAGGATTCAGTAAATAAAGCGGGCGTAGGTAAAAACGACAGCATCGGCCGAACGCTGATGGTGGTCGTGGTGTTGTGCTTGGTGTGTTCTGTGATTGTTGCTGGTGCAGCGGTAGGCTTGAAGCCGATGCAGGAAGAGCAAAAGCAGCTGGATAAACAGCGCAACATTCTGGCCGTCGCAGGGCTGATGCAGGGCGATAAGCTCGATGGCGAGCAGGTGAAAACATTGTTCGGCCAGCGTATCGAACCGCGTCTGCTTGACTTGAAAACCGGCGAGTTCACCTCCGGCGATCCATACACCTTCGATATGGGCAAAGCGTTAAAAGATCCGGCCACCAGCATGGTCTTGGATGCCGCGCAGGATCCGGCGGGTATTAAGCGCCGCAGCAACGTGGTTGAAGTGTATCTGGTGAAAAACGAGCAGGGCAACATCGGTCAAGTGGTATTGCCTGTCTACGGCACCGGCCTGTGGTCGGTGATGTATGCCTTTGTGGCTATCGACACCGACGGTAATACGGTGAAAGGGCTGACGTTCTACGAGCACGGAGAAACTCCGGGGCTGGGCGGTGAAATCGAAAACCCGTCATGGCGTGAAAAATGGGTGGGTAAGCAGCTGTTTGATGACGGTGGCCGTCCGGCGATCCGTATCGTTAAAGGGGGCGCAAATCCTCAGGACCCACACGGCGTTGACGGGCTTTCAGGCGCGACGCTAACCGCCAACGGCGTGCAGCATACCTTCGATTTCTGGATGGGCGACCATGGTTATGGGCCGTTCCTAAAACGCGTTCGTGAAGGAGCATTGAATCGTGGCTGATACTAAAGAGATTAAAAAAGTCCTATTAGGGCCTTTGCTCGACAATAACCCTATCGCTTTGCAAATCCTCGGCGTTTGCTCGGCGCTGGCGGTGACCACCAAGTTAGAAACTGCCTTCGTGATGACGATTGCGGTAACGCTGGTGACGGCATTCTCTAACTTCTTTATTTCACTGATCCGCCATCAGATCCCAAACAGCGTACGCATTATCGTGCAGATGGCGATTATCGCCTCGCTGGTTATCGTGGTTGACCAGATCCTGCGCGCCTATGCCTATGAAATCTCCAAGCAGCTTTCGGTATTTGTTGGCTTGATCATCACCAACTGCATCGTGATGGGGCGTGCTGAAGCCTATGCCATGAAGTCACCGCCGATTGAGAGCTTTATGGATGGTATCGGCAACGGCTTGGGCTACGGCGTTATCCTGATTCTGGTGGGCTTCCTGCGTGAACTGTTTGGTTCAGGCAAGCTGTTTGGCATTACCGTGTTAGAAAGCGTGCAAAACGGCGGTTGGTATCAGCCTAACGGCCTGTTCCTGTTAGCGCCGAGCGCATTCTTCATTATCGGCCTGCTGATTTGGGCGCTGCGCACGCTGAAACCTGAACAGATGGAAAAGGAGTAAGGGCAGATGGAACATTATATCAGCCTGTTTGTACGCGCCGTTTTCATTGAAAACATGGCATTAGCGTTCTTCTTGGGGATGTGTACGTTTCTGGCCGTCTCCAAAAAAGTCACCACGGCTTTCGGTTTAGGTATTGCGGTAACGGTGGTGTTAGGGATCTCTGTTCCCGCCAATAATCTGGTCTATAACTACGTCCTCCGCGACGGTGCTCTGATGGATGGCGTTGATCTCAGCTTCTTAAGCTTTATCACCTTCATCGGCGTTATCGCGGCACTGGTGCAGATCCTCGAGATGATCCTCGACCGCTTCTTCCCATCGCTTTATAACGCGCTGGGGATTTTCCTGCCGCTGATTACCGTTAACTGCGCCATCTTTGGTGGGGTGTCATTCATGGTTCAGCGTGACTACAACTTCACCGAATCCGTGGTTTATGGTTTTGGTTCAGGGATCGGCTGGTTGTTGGCTATCGTGGCGATGGCGGGTCTGCGCGAAAAAATGAAATATGCCAATGTGCCTGCTGGGCTACGTGGGCTGGGCATCACTTTTGTGACCACGGGCCTGATGGCGTTGGGCTTTATGTCCTTCTCCGGCGTACACCTCTGATAGGACAGGAAGGAACCTATGCAAGAAATTATTCTGGGTGTGGCGATGTTCACCCTGATCGTGGTGGCGCTGACCGTCCTGATCTTGTTCGCCAAATCTAAGCTGGTGAATACCGGCGACATACATGTAGAAGTTAACCACGATCCGGAGAAAAGCTTTGATGCTCCGGCCGGTGACAAACTGCTGAACATGCTTTCAAATCAGGGCATTTTCGTTTCTTCTGCCTGTGGCGGCGGTGGCTCATGTGGTCAGTGCCGTGTACACGTTAAAGAAGGCGGAGGCGATATTTTGCCTACTGAGCTGGCGCATATCTCTAAGCGCGAAGCTAAAGAAGGCTGCCGTTTAGCCTGTCAGGTTAGCGTGAAACAAGATCTCAAAATTGAGCTGCCGGAAGAGATTTTCGGTGTGAAAAAATGGGAGTGCGAAGTTATCTCTAACGATAACGTGGCGACTTTCATCAAAGAGCTCAAGCTGCGTATCCCTGAAGGTGAAGCGGTGCCGTTCCGCGCCGGTGGCTATATCCAAATCGAATGTGAACCGCACCATGTGCGCTACGCCGATTTTGATGTGCCAGAGGAATACCGTGGCGACTGGGACAAATTCAATCTGTTCCGCTTTGAGTCCAAGGTTACCGAACCCACGATCCGTGCCTACTCAATGGCGAACTATCCCGATGAGAAAGGCCTGATCATGCTCAACGTGCGTATCGCTACGCCGCCTCCAGGTATGCCAGATGCGCCTCCAGGGATTATGTCTTCCTATATCTGGTCGTTAAAACCGGGTGATAAAGTCACCATTTCAGGACCGTTTGGTGAGTTCTTTGCCAAAGAAACCGATGCTGAGATGATCTTTATCGGCGGCGGTGCGGGTATGGCACCCATGCGTTCGCATATTTTCGATCAGCTCAAGCGCCTGCATTCCAAACGCAAAATAAGCTTCTGGTACGGTGCACGCTCAACCCGTGAAATGTTCTACGTTGAAGATTTCGACAAACTGGCGGCAGAGAATCCAAACTTTACGTGGAACATCGCATTGTCCGATCCTCAGCCTGAAGATAACTGGACGGGTTACACTGGCTTTATTCATAATGTGTTACTCGAAAACTATCTGCGCGCGCATCCAGCGCCGGAAGATTGTGAGTTCTATATGTGTGGGCCGCCGATGATGAATGCTGCGGTTATTAAGATGCTGAAAGATCTCGGGGTAGAAGACGAGAATATCATGCTCGATGACTTCGGCGGCTGATAGCCATCGTCCTTGAAGCTGTGGCGGTGTTGGCTGCGTGAGTTAACCCCAGTCACTTACTTTTGTAAGCTCCTGGGGATGAACTCACTTGCCGCCTAGCCACAACTTCAATGCCTTTGGCCATATGTTTTTTTATGAGATTTTTTGTAGCGTAGCCAAAACTGGTTGAAAATAATGAAAAATAATACTGCGCGGGCGACCGCGTTTTTTATTCGCAATACACGCTGGCTGGCTTTTTGCGGGCTGGCTTTTTTGCTGACGGGATGTGGGCCGGAGCAGGTCAACATTGAAGGCAAAACGATGGGGACCTATTACTCCATCAAGTATGTCAGTGACTCAGGGATGCCCGCGCCGGAAAAAATTAAAGCCGAATTGGATAAGCGTTTGGAGCAGGTTAACGATCAGATGTCGACCTACCGTTCCAACTCTGAGCTGAGCCGTTTTAACCAAAGCACTGAGGTGAATACGCCGTTCCCAGTTTCGGCTGCGACCGCAAAAGTGGTTGAAGAGGCTATTCGGATTAATAAAGTCACCGATGGCGCGCTGGATATCACCGTTGGGCCATTAGTTAATCTGTGGGGATTTGGGCCAGAAGGTCGTCCCGATCGTATTCCTACGGATGAAGAAATTAACCAGCGTCGTGCATGGATCGGCATTGAGCATTTATCCGTACAGGGTAATGCGCTGGTGAAGAATATTCCTCAGCTTTATCTCGATCTGTCGTCTATTGCGAAAGGGTACGGCGTGGACGTTGTAGCTGAGTATCTTGCTTCGTTAAAGATCACTAATTACATGGTGGATATTGGCGGCGAAGTGAGAACGCGTGGCATCAACGGAGACGGTGCACCGTGGCGTATCGCTATTGAAAAACCGCAGGCTGGGTTACAGCAGAGCGCTCAGGTCATTATTCAGCCGGGCGAGATGGCTATCGCGACCTCCGGTGATTATCGCAATTATTTTGAGCAAAACGGCCAGCGTTTCTCGCATGAAATTGACCCTAAAACAGGGCGTCCGGTCACACATCATCTGGTTTCAATCACCGTGCTGGCGCCGAGCTGTATGACGGCAGATGGCCTGTCGACTGGGTTAGACGTGATGGGGCCAGAGCGCGGAATGGCGTTGGCAAACCTGCTGGGTATTCCGGTATTTATGATTGTGAAAACTGAAAACGGTTTTGAGGATCGTTACTCGGATGCCTTTAAGCCTTATTTGGTGCAGGCAAAAAAAGGTAAATAATATGGCGACGGTATTTATTGCGACCTTTGTGGTGTTTTTAGCGGTGATTGCCGGAATGTCTATCGGCTATATCATTAAGCGTAAAAGCATCCACGGCAGCTGCGGCGGCATCGCCAACCTCGGCCTTGAAAAAGTCTGCGACTGCCCTGAGCCCTGCGATGCACGTAAAAAGCGCATGGCGCGTGAGGAAGCTCGGCGTGAGATGCTGGAGAAGCATAGGATTATATGAAGGGGCAGTGCCAGTTGAATAGGGATAGCTCGCGAGTGTCATAGTTTCGTACGCCTAGCACATCGAAGCATACATATACACTGTGCAGGCGTCCGAGCAAGGCGGCTCAATCGCCGCCGCCTTGCATCCCGGCTTGGCACCACCTTTCAGCCCACTTCGTGGGTTCCCTCGTTTCATATTCCGGTCTTAACGGAACGAACGACAATCGGCATCCATGCCTCCGTCGTTCTTTCGCCGATATCAATCGGCGAATCCTAACCTCCATGATTTACTCGGCTGTTCGGTAATGTGCCGAAAAAGCAAACCTCAATATCTCGTGCTTTTGTCTTGGTTGGGAGAGCCGCCGGTACAAGGATGTACCGGTGGAGTTTGGGGCGCCCTGGATGGGCGATACCAAACCGTAGCGGAAATGGCGTCTCGGATAAAAGCGCGCGAGTGCAGAGACCACGCGCTGGTAGTCTCTGCCCGTACGCCTTCACCAGTGTATCAATGAAGCTCGATATGAACAGGCGGGCGGAATCTTACACAGTAGCCCCATAAACGAAAGGCGGACGAACTCCTCCACTTCCCTTTTTCGATAATTAACCTGTATACTTATACAGTCATTAACTCCATCATTCTCTCTATGCGCAAAATCATACATGTCGATATGGACTGCTTTTATGCCGCAGTCGAAATGCGTGATTTCCCTGAGTTACGCGATGTACCGCTGGCGATTGGCGGGAGTCGCGATCGCCGCGGGGTGATCAGTACAGCAAACTACGCCGCGCGTAAATTCGGGTTGCGTAGTGCTATGCCGACAGGACAAGCGCTTAAGCTATGCCCGCATCTCACGTTGCGTCCGGGGAGAATGGAGGTCTACAAAGATGTCTCGCGCCATATACGTGAGATTTTCCAGCGTTATACGTCTTTAATAGAGCCGCTGTCGCTCGATGAAGCCTACCTTGATGTTACCGACTGCACCCAGTGCTACGGCTCAGCCACGTTGATTGCAGAGCAGATCCGCAAACAAATCGCCGAGGAGCTTAATCTTACTGCGTCGGCAGGCATTGCTCCGATCAAATTTCTGGCAAAAATTGCTTCCGATCTGAATAAACCTAATGGTCAGTATGTGATTACGCCCGCGCAGGTTGATGATTTTATTCTCACGTTGCCGCTGAAAAAGATCCCCGGCGTTGGCAAAGTGACCGCCGCCAAACTGAGTGAACTGGGGCTGAATACCTGCGCCGACGTGCGCCGCTATAATTTGGCCGAGCTACTACGCCGTTTTGGCAAGTTTGGGCGCGTGCTCTGGGAACGCTGCCACGGTCAGGATGAGCGAGAAGTGATGCCCGATCGGCTGCGTAAGTCCGTTGGCGTGGAAAGAACGCTGTCAGAAGATATTCATAGCTGGGGAGAGTGCGAGGTTTTACTGGAAAAACTGTATGAAGAACTGGAGCGGCGCTTGGCGAAAGTGCAGCCAGATCTGCATATTGCACGGCAGGGCGTAAAACTTAAATTTCATGATTTTCAGCAGACAACGCAGGAGCATGTGTGGTCGATTCTGGATAAGCGCGATTTATTCCAGATAGCGCAGCAGGCTTGGGATGAACGCCGAAATGGCAGAGGTGTGCGGCTGGTGGGGCTGCACGTCACGCTGCTCGATCCACAGCTAGAAAAGCAGCTTTCGCTGGATATTGATGGTTAGGTTTAAGGGCGTGAAGGGATAAAAAAAGCCAACCCTCGGGTTGGCTTCTGTAACACGCAAAGACTTAGCGCTTAGGCTTTCTCTGGGATCGCTTTCAGCAGAGCGGTCAGCAGCTGCCAGTATTGGCCTACGCTGGCAATGTGAACTTGCTCATCCGGTGAATGTGGGCCAGTGATGGTTGGACCGATAGACACCATATCCATTTCTGGGTAAGGTTTTTTGAACAGACCACATTCCAGACCCGCATGGATAACCATGATGTTTGGCGTGGTATCAAACAGCTTCTGGTAAGTTTCACGCACCAAATGCATCACCGGAGAATTTGCATCCGGTTTCCAGCCTGGGTAGCTGCCTTTGGCTTCCACCTGCGCACCAGCCAGTTCACCAATAGAGTTCAGTTGGCTAACCACGGCATCTTTACCGCTGTCGATAAGCGAGCGGATCAGGCAGATAATTTGCGCTTCTTTCGCGTCGGTGGTCACAACACCCACGTTCAGAGACGTTTCAACCACGCCTTTCACTTCGTCGCTCATGCGGATCACGCCGTTTGGCGTGGCGTTCAGCAGGGCAATAAAGCGCTGTTGGCTGTCGGCGGTCAGTGCCTGAGAATCGCTGTGTGCGGTTTCCACCTGAACGCTCAGGTTTTTCTCTACCGCAGCCAGCTCAACTTTCAGAATACTTTGGAAAGCTTCGGCCAGCGTTTTCAGCTTAGCCAGATTCGCCGTAGGAACAGCCAGAACCGCGATGGCTTCGCGTGGGATCGCGTTGCGCAGCGTACCGCCGTTCAGATCCAATACGCGCAGGCCCAATTCGGCAGCGTGACCAGACAGGAAGCGCGCCAGCAGTTTATTGGCGTTGCCTAAGCCCAAATGAATATCACCACCGGAGTGGCCGCCTTTCAGGCCTTTCAGGGTCAGCTTAACCACGTCGTGTCCGGCAGGAACGGCTTCGCGCTGTAATGGCAGCGTAGTGATGAAATCAATACCGCCCGCGCAGCCCATGTAGATCTCACCTTCTTCTTCAGAGTCGGTGTTGATCAAAATATCAGCCTGCAACCAGCCCGCTTTCAGGCCGAATGCGCCTTCCATGCCAGCTTCTTCGGTCATGGTCAGCAGTACTTCGATTGGGCCATGAGAAACGCTGTCATCGGCTAAAACAGCCAATGCAGAAGCCATACCGATGCCGTTATCTGCGCCCAGCGTGGTGCCGCGCGCTTTTACCCAGTCGCCGTCAATGTATGGCTGGATCGGATCTTTGGCGAAGTCGTGCACGGTATCGTTATTTTTTTGTGGAACCATGTCCAGATGCGCTTGCAGCACAACCGGCTTACGGTTTTCCATGCCGCGAGAGGCCGGCTTACGCAGCAGGACGTTACCCACTTCGTCACGTTCAACGTGGATACCTTTTTCTTCAGCCCATGCAACGATGTGCGCGGCTAACGCTTCTTCATGATACGAAGGGTGAGGAATAGAGCAGATATCCGCAAAAATTTGCCACAGTGGCTGTGGAGATAGCTGAGACAGTTCAGACACGTTAAGTCTCCTGATAATCAGTTGTGCTGCCGATAACAGTGGCACAATAGGGGGTTAAGAGATAAAGCCATTTTTTCAGAGAATACCACTATATTTGCTTATGTGGACAGACTAAGGCACTAAATCCGCAATCGGGGTGCCGGCTTTCTGCGAAAGAGACTGGTTTTTATTGCTCTGGCTCTCTATAATCTCGCGCAACCTTTTTTCCCCCCCGACCAATCTTTAAGCCATGAATATTATGGCTGGGACACTATTAATGAGCGAAAAATACGTTGTAACTTGGGACGTGCTACAAATGCACGCACGTAAGCTGGCTGCACGCCTGATGCCTTCTGAACAGTGGACTGGAATTATTGCGGTAAGCCGCGGTGGTTTAGTTCCTGCCGCATTACTGGCACGTGAACTGGGTATCCGTCACGTTGATACCGTTTGTATCTCCAGCTACGACCATGATAACCAGCGTGAGCTCAAAGTTGTTAAGCGTGCTGAAGGTGATGGCGAAGGTTTCATCGTGATCGACGATTTAGTGGATACCGGCGGCACCGCTCAGGCGATCCGCGAAATGTATCCTAAAGCGCATTTCGTCACTATTTTCGCTAAGCCAGCAGGTCGCCCTCTGGTTGATGATTACGTTATCGATATTCCACAGAATACGTGGATCGAACAGCCATGGGATATGGGTGTTTGCTTCGTCGAGCCAATCAGCGGCCGTTAATTTACCCTCTGGCAATGCAATAAAAACGCAATAAGATGTAAAGAAACGTCCGGCTTTGTCCGGACGTTTGTTTTTTAGCGTCCGAGTTCGTTACACTAGTCTGAGCGCTCGCTGGGCGAGATTTAGCTCTGCCGCTTTTTGTCTGCGGCTGAAAAGACAGTACTCGGAGGCTGCCGTCTATCATGTCCCAATCAAACCTTTCTGAAACCTTATTCAAACCTCGATTTAAGCATCGTGAAACGTCCACGCTGGTTAAGCGTCATGGGCACGTTCCGCAGGCTTCGATTGCCTCTGCGCTGGATGGAACCTCGCAGGCTAATTGGTATCGCATCATCAATCGCCTGATGTGGGTTTGGCGCGGCGTCTCACCTATCGAAATCGAGCATGTGCTATCGCATATTGCCGCTTCAACGGCCGAGCGTAGCGATGAGCGCTTGCTAGACACCGTTGTGGGGTATCGGAGCGGCAACTGGATATACGAGTGGTCGCACCAAGCGATGTCTTGGCAGCAACGTGCTCAGGAAGAAAAAGATCCCACGTTGGCCGGTGAATACTGGCTACAAGCCGCGAATCTTTACAGCATCGCGGCTTATCCTCATCTCAAAGGCGATGATTTAGCTGAGCAGGCCGAAGCGCTGGCCAATCGCGCCTACGCGGAATCGGCTAAGCTGCTGTCATACGAACTGAAAGAGGTCGAGTTTGCGATTGACGGTGGGAAAAAGATCACCGGTTTTCTGCATATGCCGGATAACAGCAAAGGACCATTCCCAACGGTGCTGATTTGCGGCGGGTTAGATATGATGCAGAGCGACAGTTATCGCTTGTTCCGCGACCATCTAGCGCCCGCTGGCATGGCGATGCTCACGATTGATATGCCATCTGTTGGGCTGTCTTCGCATTTCTGTCTGACGCAGGACTCGAGTCGGTTGCATCAACAAGTGCTGCAGGCGTTACCGAATGTGCCGTGGGTCGATCACACCCGAGTCTCGGTATTTGGTTTCCGCTTTGGCGCAAACGTGGCGGTTCGTTTAGCGTATTTAGAGCCTCGTCGTTTGCGAGCGGTTGCCACATTAGGCCCCGTGGTACACAGCCTACTATGCGACAAATGTATTCAGGAACGCGTTCCTGAAATGTATATCGATATGCTGGCGAGTCGCTTGGGGATGAACAGCGTATCCGATGTAGCGTTACGCACCGAGCTAAGCTGTTATTCATTGAAGACTCAAGGACTGCTTGGCCGTCGCTGCCATACGCCGATGCTGGCCGGATATTGGGAACGCGATCCGTTTTGCCCTAAATCTGAAGCCAAACTGATTGCGGACTCTTCGCTAGATGGCAAATTATTGATGGTGCCATCGTCCCCGTTGTTTGAAGGGTTCAATCAGGCTTTACATCAGGTTTGTGACTGGATTGGCGAACATTCGCGTTAATTTGATTGCTAAAGTTTGTAAATTTGTTAAAAAAGAGTAACCACAACAGGAGGATGTAGCATGACATTACCAGGTGGTTACTCTAAAAGCCGCTTAATCAAAAAATTCACCGCGCTTGGCCCCTATATTCGTTCGGGCCAGTGTCAGGATGATCATTTCTTTTTTGACTGTTTAGCCGTGTGTGTCAACGTTAAACCTAATCCAGAAAAACGTGAGTTTTGGGGATGGTGGCTCGATCTTGCCGCCGAGGAAACGCATTTTACCTATCGTTATTCGTTTGGATTGTTTGATAAGAACGGCGTTTGGCAGGAGCAGGTGATTAAAGATCCTGAAGTGACTGACAAATTAGAACAAACCTCACTCAATTTTCATAACCGCCTCAAAGAGCTTTTAACTACGCTCGAGATTAAAATTCAGCCAGCCGACGACTTTTCTGAAGAGTTAGTTCGCCTTCGAGCCTGATCGGGCGCAGTAATAAGTGTGCTTTTGCGTTATGCCTGTTGGCATAACGCGCCTCTCCTGATACTTTTTCTCTTTCTCCCCATTTCTCCAACACCAATAAACGGCAAAAAGATTATGAGTGGCAGCCAAACCCTAGTTGTAAAGCTAGGTACCAGCGTATTGACCGGCGGTTCGCGCCGTCTAAACCGTGCCCATATCGTGGAACTCGTTCGTCAGTGTGCGCAACAGCACGCCGCGGGGCATCGTATTGTGATTGTAACCTCCGGTGCGATTGCCGCTGGACGTGAGCATTTGGGCTACCCCGAGCTCCCCGCAACCATAGCTTCTAAGCAGTTATTAGCCGCTGTTGGGCAGAGCCGTTTGATTCAGCTGTGGGAACAGCTGTTCTCTATTTACGGTATCCATATTGGACAGATGCTGCTAACGCGTGCTGATTTAGAAGATCGCGAGCGTTTCTTAAATGCGCGCGACACCCTGCATGCGCTGATGGATAACCGCATTGTTCCCGTGATTAATGAAAACGATGCGGTGGCGACGGCGGAAATTAAAGTTGGCGACAACGATAATCTTTCTGCGCTGGCCGCCATTTTGGCAGGGGCCGACAAGCTGCTGCTGTTGACCGATCAGGCTGGACTATTTACCGCCGATCCTCGTCATAACCCAACCGCCGAACTTATTCGCGAAGTAAATAGCATCGATGATGCGCTGCGCGGTATTGCGGGCGATAGCGTATCGGGTTTAGGTACAGGCGGTATGACCACCAAGCTGCAGGCCGCCGACGTTGCCTGCCGTGCCGGTATCGACGTGATTATCGCCGCGGGCAGCAAGCCGGGCGTTGTGGGTGACGTTATTGAAGGTGTATCCGTTGGCACGCGCTTCCATGCACTGGAAACGCCGTTGGAAAACCGCAAACGCTGGATTTTTGGTGCGCCACCGGCGGGTGAAATTACCGTGGACGATGGCGCCGTGGCTGCGATTCTCGAACGTGGCAGCTCATTGTTGCCGAAAGGCATTCGTGATGTGAGCGGTGATTTCTCACGCGGTGAAGTTATCCGCATTCGCAATCTGGAAGGGCGCGATTTGGCCCACGGCGTGAGCCGCTACAACAGCGACGCGCTGCGCATGATCGCCGGCCACCATTCACAGCAAATCAGCGCTGTTTTGGGCTATGAATACGGCCCGGTTGCCGTCCACCGTGACGATATGATCGTAAGCTAAGGGGTTAATATGTTAGAAGAAATGGGTAAGGCTGCCAAACGGGCATCCTATCACTTAGCCGTCCTTAGCTCGGCGCAGAAAAATCAGGCGCTTGCGCTGATTGCCGATTATCTAGAACAGGATAGCGAATCTATTCTGCAAGCGAACCAGATGGACGTTCAGCAGGCGCGTGAGAACGGTTTAAGCGAAGCGATGCTCGATCGTTTACAGCTCACACAGAGCCGTTTGGAAGGCATCGCTAACGACGTGCGTCAGGTGTGCAATCTAACCGATCCGGTTGGAAAAATAATTGATGGCAGCGTACTCGACAGCGGGTTAAATCTCGAACGCCGCCGTGTGCCGTTAGGCGTGGTAGGGGTGATTTATGAAGCGCGCCCGAACGTAACCGTGGATACCGCGGCGCTGTGCCTGAAAACCGGTAACGCGGTGATCCTGCGCGGCGGCAAAGAGACGCATCGCACCAATCAGGCAACGGTAAAAGTGATCCAGCGAGCGTTGGAGAAAGCAGGGCTGCCAGCCGATGCGGTGCAGGCGATTGAAAGCCCTGACCGTGCGTTGGTCACCGAGCTGCTTAAACTGGATCGCTACGTTGATATGCTGATCCCACGCGGCGGCGCTGGTTTGCATAAACTGTGTCGCGAGCAGTCAACGATCCCGGTGATTACAGGTGGGATTGGTGTTTGCCATATCTATGTCGATCAGGGCATGGACGCTGAACAGGCGTTGAAGATTATTGTGAACGCCAAAACCCAGCGCCCAAGCACCTGTAATACGGTAGAAACGCTGCTGGTGAACAAACAGGACGCCGCGCAGTTCTTACCGCAGCTAAGCCAGCGGATGCACGACGTCGGAGTTTCATTACACGCCTGCCCGCATGCGCTGCCGTTGCTAAGCCAAGGTCCTGCGTCTGTAGCGCCGGTACAAGAGGCTGAATTGGATGACGAATGGCTGTCGCTGGATCTGAACGTGGTGGTAGTGGAAGGGCTAGACGGTGCGATTGAGCATATCCGTGAGCACGGCACTCAGCACTCTGATGCGATTTTGACGCGTAACATGCACCATGCCGATCGTTTTGTGCGCGAAGTGGATTCTTCAGCGGTTTACGTTAATGCCAGCACGCGCTTCACCGACGGCGGCCAGTTTGGCTTAGGCGCTGAAGTTGCGGTGAGCACTCAGAAGCTACACGCGCGAGGCCCGATGGGTCTGGAAGCCTTAACCACCTATAAATGGATTGGTTACGGTGACGATTTAATTCGTCGCTAGTGGTTTTTCCCGCAGAATGAAAACGGCGCATTGAGCGCCGTTTTTTCTATTTACTCGTTCTATCAAATATCTCCCCGTTTAACGGGCCGATATTCTTGGCTATTCCGCGACTTTGATAATCAGCTTACCAAAGTTTTTACCACTCAATAGCCCTTGGAAGGCGCTAATGCTGTTCTCAAGTCCTTCTACAATATCTTCTTTAAACGCGATTTTTCCTTGCGCCAGCCACGCGCTCATCTGGGCGTAAAATTCAGGATAGCGATCGCCATAGTCCTGCGAAATAATAAAGCCTTCAACGCGCATGCGTTTTTTCAAGATGGTCGACATCAGCAACGGCAAGCGGTCTTGCTGGTGGTCGCTATGATGACCGTTGTATTGGCTGATCATGCCGCATACCGGGATTCTCGCTTTGGTATTCAGCAGAGGAAGAACTGCGTCAAAAACGGCGCCGCCAACGTTTTCATAATATACGTCGATGCCTTTGCTACAGGCGCGTTTTAGCTGTACGGCGAAATCCGGTGCTTTGTGGTCAAGACAAATATCAAACCCTAGCGTTTCAACCGCATAACGGCATTTCTCAGCGCCGCCGGCAATACCGACCGCGTGGCAGCCGCGTAGCTTCGCTACCTGACCCACAACGGAGCCTACGGCGCCGGTTGCAGCGGCCACAACGACGGTTTCACCCGGCTGTGGATTGCCGATATCGGTAAGTCCCATATAACCCGTAAAACCAGGCATACCTAATAGGCCTAAGGCGTAAGAGGGATGGTCCATATTGGCATCTAGCTTTTGCAGTCCTTCACCGTCGGATAGCGCATAGTCTTGCCAACCGGTGTAGGCCAAAACCAGATCGCCCACTTGGTATTTATCATGCAGTGATTGCTCAACGCGACACACTGTGCCGCCGCAGATCACCTCGCCGATAGCCAACGGAGGAGAATAAGACGGCGTATCATCCATGCGGCCACGGACATACGGATCTAATGAAAGATAAAGGGTGCGCAGCAAAACCTGCCCTTGTACCGGTTCTGGCTGAGCAATTTGCTCTAAGCGAATATCTTGATCGGAAGGCATCCCCTGAGGGCGCTGCGCCAGAACGTATCGGCGATTGAGGCGAGATGAGATAGACATAACAGACTCCGTGATAGGTTAACGGCAACTCCAATTATCCATCGAATAATGGAAGACGGGTTCCAGACTAACTAAAAAATGCCCGGTTTGATGTCGTATGTGTGCGGCTTGATATGATTTGTGGATATAAATAATTTTCCTAAGGAAAATCACCTTAAGAACAAAATGGCCTTTTGTGTTGATTTAATAGTCATACGAATCCCTAGCACCTTGACGCTACTCATGAATTTCACTATCGTGATTCCCGCACTTCAGGCGTTTCCTCAGTAAATATTCCCCTCAGTGCCGATATAGCTCAGTTGGTAGAGCAGCGCATTCGTAATGCGAAGGTCGTAGGTTCGACTCCTATTATCGGCACCATTTCAAACTTTTCTCAAACTTTTCTCAAACTTATCAAAGTTGATTTTTTC
The DNA here is from genome assembly GCF_900095695.1 of Hafnia alvei. GTDB lineage: Bacteria > Pseudomonadota > Gammaproteobacteria > Enterobacterales > Enterobacteriaceae > Hafnia > Hafnia alvei_B. The sequence goes on from NZ_FMIQ01000062.1 coordinate 154,888, forward strand.
AGCTATAAAACAGAGTGATAGGTGGTTTTGTACTATCTGAAGTTCAAATCAAGTTGGGTTCTATCGCTACAACGGCTACATGTTGGTTAGCAGAATATGCCACACATGTGGGTAAGTTTTTCATGACATAGGGAGTAACTCTATTTGGATGAAATCATAGCTGGCTCATGTCGATAAGAATCCGATTTGGGGAATGTACAATACGATTATACATTGCATCAGGTAAGGCAATGATGCAATGGCGCTTAGGCTGTACTTAATTATTAATTATTAAATATTATATAGGCTTAAGAGTAAGTTATTTCCGCTGTACAAAATTCATGAAGATTACAGATAAATAAGGAATAAGCCATTTATATTCCATTATTAATTTTTTCTCTATTATTATAATTATATGATAGAAAAAATATTTTTGACTACATTTTGTCTTTGTACTAAAAGAGAGTGATTTCTTATGAGCACAGTACTGATTAGCCAGTAAAATTAAATATTTTAATTATCCGAAGGGTGGGGACGATTCATATCAGTATTTCGTGACGAAGATTATGTTATCAATGATACAGTGATAGTACTATCGGAATTTCAATGAGTAAACTTTTGCGGGTGAGTATGAACAAGGAAATTAATATATTAAAGCAGTTGAATGAAATAGGAAATGCATCATCATTTAGTGATGCATTGGGGCAGTATGAAGATTTCAAAAGTGACTTGAAAGAGTGGCGGATAATTTATTCACACGAATCCGCTGATGGACCATTCTATCTACCCAAAAAAGAACTATCACCAAAATGTTATCTCTTAAAGCCATTTAAAGGAAATTCCATATTCGTTATTGATAAAGAAGTTATTGAGACGAAAGGTATAACTGAGCATTTCATTTCAACGGCGATATATGTTGATAGTAATACTGCTAGTTATATTCGCTCATTTGCCTATGAGGCTGAACCATCAGAAAGAGTTTTTCAAATCTGTAGCTCTATATCTAAAAACATATCTCAAGATAGTGTTAATACATTAAATATGGCCTTGTATCTTTCTGAAATAGAAAATAACCTGAAAGAAACTAATATTAATAAAGTTAGAGAAACAGTCTCTTCATTAAAATCTATTTCCATGGTGAACTCTCAATTTGATTCATCGTGGCGGGATTTATTTATACGTAAATATAAGGCGGCAGCTGAAAGGGAGGCAGATAATCTTCTATTTGACTACTATAACAAAGATGGAAGCCCGTTTGGTCAATTTTCGAAAATAGTAGACCTGATGGAGCTACTGTTACTGAAGGTAAAAATAATTGAATATAGTTCAAAACGTTCTTCTGAGAATAAATTATTGGAACTTTTATCTGTTATTGATAAAGAAATATCTATTTTTATGCCAAAGGAAATAGCCGTTTGTGTTGATATTCTTTTCTATAAAAACAAGCTAAAAATAACTAGAAAACTCAATGGTCTTACAAATATACCTGAACCTCTTCAATTGGTTAGGAATTGCGCTATGGATTTATTTATGGCGAGGATGTTAGATTTGTTGACCAATACTATTGGTGACAAAAATAATACACAGTTTCATCTCGCACAAATATTAACTTGCGATGTTGATGTTTGGGATATATTGAACCTCACTGGACTCTCCGCTATTGCGGTTCACAGAGAGTCACATAAAATGCTTCCAATTTATAGTGATGATTTCACAAGGTGGATATTTGATACTCTTGGAGATAAAAAACTTGAGAGTATATCAAGAATGTTTACACCTCAAGGTATGGTTGAAAGAAAAAAAAGGCGCTCTCACAATAAGATCCAAGATAGCCTGCATAGATCTCGTCAAGAGTTAGTTCAAATTTTAATAAGCAAAAGAAAAATATGATGTCATTTAACTCCTAGGTGCAACAGTTTTGTTATATATCTATGCATTGTTTATGGCTGACCCCAACACACTGAAAACTGAAAATATCGGAGACCAAAAACTTTCGCTCCTCGCCCATAACAGAGCGAATGCTCTTTCATTCCAACAGTTGCGAGTACTGGTTTCTTTATGTGCCATGAAATGGGGAGAAGAACACTCAAACTCGAACTATTGCCCATTTATATCTTAAGTTCTTGCATGTTGGTGCCGATAGTTAAAGTAAGCTACATGCACACAATGATAAGGACGTAAAACGTGAAGGATTTATCAAGATACTCAAAATCTTTGGGGTTGGCTAAGTACTATGTTTATACTTTTTACGACAAAGAGGATGTTTCTAAGAAGCCGTTTTATATTGGAAAAGGTAAGGGAGACCGTTGTCTGAGCCATATAAAGCATCCCGATGAGTCTTCGAAATCTGAAAGAATTAAAGAGCTCATAGCAAACAAAAAATTGGGGATCGATATACTCCGCCACGGCATGGATGAGTCCACTGCTAAACTTGTTGAGGCAACGTGTATCGATCTTTTAGGTGTTGGCGAACTTACCAACAAAGTGCGTGGAAGCAGCTCTCTGATGGGGCGTATAACTCTTGATGAGCTTCAACACCTACTTCTAAAAGAAGAGACAGATATTGCTCCTGAGCATGCAGGTATCGCTTTTCTTCTTAACAGTACATACAAGTCCGGTATGAGTGCATTGGAATTATACGAGGCTACGCGTGGCATCTGGTTG
>NZ_FMIQ01000027.1 GCF_900095695.1 Hafnia alvei
GACGCCAATTAAACATAAGCTCTCATTGGCGTGGGCTGCGTATACTACGCTTTTAGCCCGAAGAGTCAAGCATTTATTTTTCAACAAACTGCATAACTCATTAAATCTTCTTACTGGCCAAGCGATGTTTGCATCGTTATTCCCGGTCAGTGGTGGCGCATTATAGGGACTTCTCAGCAGGTGACAAGTGTTTATTTCATAAAACCTTCTGAATGCATAATATTTCAACATTAAGCTTAAAAAACGTAAAATACGCGCCACTTTTAACCGAATAAAGACATTGCAGTTAGGTTTTGTAGGATAAAATAAGAGTGAAACAAGGGTAATTATGCCAGATAGGACCTAAAGCCATGCAACTCAATGCACAACAACAAGCTGCACAACGCAACCTTTCTTATCTATTAGCAGAAAAGATCGGTCAGCGTATTCTCTCTGGAGAATATAAGGCAGGCAGCATCCTGCCAGGGGAGCTCGAGCTTGGAGATATTTATGGTGTCAGCCGTACTGCCGTTCGCGAAGCAGTAAAAATGCTGGCCGCTAAAGGGATGGTATTACCTCGCCCAAGAATTGGTACTCGCGTTATGCCAAGCAGTAACTGGAACTTCTTAGATCAGGAGTTATTAACTTGGTGGCTAACCCGTGAGAACTTCGAGCATGTAAAGGAACACTTTTTAGTTTTACGCAATGCACTGGAACCACAGGCCTGCCTATTAGCGGCGCTCCATGCCTCAGAAGAGCAGAAAGCTGAACTCAATGCATTAATGGAAGAGATGCGCGAATTGAATAACCGCTTTGACCGCGAGCGCTGGATCAAAGTTGACGTTCAATTCCACCAGCTTATCTATAAGGCCAGTGCGAATCCTTTCCTAACATCATTCGCTAACCTATTCAGTTCCGTTTACCAAAGCTATTTCCGCGCAATTACCGGTGATGAAGTGATAAAGCTCAGTCTTCATCAGGCTATTGTTGATGCAATTTTGACAGGAAACAGTATGGATGCATTTATTTCCTGTCAGGCTCTGCTAGGACAAAAACACGACTAACCGGTATACCTATGACAAAAACTGCCCGTAGTATGGCTGGCTTACCTTGGATTGCCGCCATGGCTTTTTTCATGCAAGCCTTAGACGCAACCATTCTGAATACAGCTATTCCCTCTATTGCGCGTAGTTTGGATCGCTCCCCGCTGGTCATGCAATCTGCCATTATCAGCTATACGCTGACGGTTGCGATGTTAATCCCCGTCAGCGGGTGGGTTGCAGATAGATTTGGTACCCGCAAAGTTTTTATCTTCGCGGTTTCTCTGTTCTCACTTGGTTCTCTATCGTGTGCATTATCAGGCTCCCTAGCGATGCTGGTCTGCTCACGCGTGCTTCAAGGTATTGGCGGCGCAATGATGATGCCGGTTGCGCGATTAGCATTACTACGCGCCTACCCTCGCAGTGAGTTATTGCCAGTCTTAAACTTTGTCACGATGCCAGGGCTTATCGGGCCGGTAGTCGGGCCGATGCTCGGTGGCTGGCTAGTCACCGTAGCGACTTGGCATTGGATATTCCTAATCAATATTCCTATTGGTATCGCCGGTATTTTTTACGCCCGCCGCTATATGCCTGACTTCAAGACCCCAACTCGACGCTTTGATTATATTGGCTTCTTAATTTTTGGGCTAAGTCTGGTTTGTCTCTCTACCGGTATGGAGCTTTTTGGCGAAAACGTACTGCCGGTCATCTATGCGTGGCTGATTCTATTTGCTGGTGTTGCTCTACTATTTACCTATGTTCTACATGCTCGCCGCCATCCGCAGCCGCTGATTGATTTACCACTCTTTAAAACTCGGACATTCTCCATTGGCATCGTGGGTAACGTTGCTTCCCGACTGGGTACGGGATGTATCCCGTTCTTAATGCCATTAATGTTGCAGGTTGGTTTTGGGTATTCAGCCATTATTGCTGGCTGCATGATGGCGCCAACGGCGATAGGTTCGATAATTGCTAAATCAACCGTAAACGGTGTATTACGTCGATTTGGCTATCGTAAAACGTTGGTCTGCGTATCGATGATTATTGGGGTGATGATTGCTCAGTTTTCACTGCAAGATCCTGACATGCCATTATGGATGCTGGTTTTGCCGTTATTCTTACTAGGGATGGTGATGTCGACGCAGTTCACATCAATGAACACTATTTCATTGGGCGATTTAACAGATAAAAATGCCAGTGCGGGCAATAGTGTTCTCGCGGTAACCCAACAACTATCAATTAGCTTTGGGGTTGCACTCAGCGCCGCCGTATTGAGATTCTATGACTCTCTATCATTTGGTTCACTCGTCGATCACTTCCACTACACCTTTATTACCATGGGCGTAGTGACTATTCTCTCTGCGCTGATCTTCTTAATGCTGCGCCCTACCGATGGTGATTCCCTTATAAAGGGGCGTAAAGCGCAGCTGCGTAGAAAAAACCGTGACGCTAAATCTGCCCAACAGAATCCCTAACCATTAACTCGGGTGTTAAAACCAGAGTTTGCGGCTCAAGATCAAGATTCATAAGGCGATACAAAAGCGTATCAACTGCTAATTCACCTAGTTCATCTTTGGGCTGGTGAATGGTGGTTAACGGCGGAGAAAGGTATTGCGACATCTCAATATCGTCGTAACCGACCACGGCCACATCGCACCCCACTTTAAGCCCGGCTCGATACAATGCCTGATAGACCCCAACCGCCATGGCATCATTACCCGTGAATACGGCATGTGGCGGTTCTGGTAGAGCAAGCAGTTGATTCATTGCATCAACACCGCCAGAAAATTCAAAATCACTAAATATTACGTACTCATCAGGGATCGCAATGCCTGCCTGCTGCATTTCATAACGATAACCTTCCAAACGCTCCCAAGCCGGCGTTTTATCTTTTGGCCCCGCAATACAAGCAATCTTGGTATATCCACGCTCTAGTAGATGACGTGTCGCAATTTTCCCGCCAAGGAACGAGTTATCTTGGATAACATCATTAGGACCATCAAAAACGGCCCAATCCATCATTACGGTGGGCAGCGATGGATATCGGCTCAGCATTTCGCGCGCCGGACGATAGCTTTCAGTACACATCATCAATAGCCCATCAACTCGCTTTTGTAGCAGAGTTTCAAGACTCTGATTCATACGGGCCAAATCGCCTTCGGTATTACATAAAATCAAACTATAACCGCGCTCGTAACAGCTGCGCTCAACGCCGCGTACAACTTCAGCAAAAAATGGGTTATTGCTGGTTGTCACCAGCATGCCGATGGTTCGAGTTTGATTAAGCTTCAAACTGCGCGCCAATGCAGAAGGGGCGTAGTTAAGCTCTTGTACCGCAGACAACACTTTGTCGCGCACGCTGTCGCTGACAAAGCGGTTGTTATTGATGACATGAGAAACTGTTGAGGTTGATACGCCCGCTAAGCGGGCGACGTCTTTCATGGTGGTCACTCAGAGCTACTCCTAATACCGCGACTCTTAGTGTGACTGGAGAAAAGAATCGATCTCTTTGCGCCAAGGAACGGAAGGTTGAGCACCTTCACGCGTCACAGCGATAGCAGCCGCCGCATGAGCAAAACGCACCGCGGCGTTAATTTCAGTGCCTTCCAGCAAAGCAGTTACTAAAGCACCATTAAATGTATCGCCCGCGGCGATAGTATCAACGGCTTTTACTTTAAACCCTGGAATAGTTTTACCTTGTTGATTTTGGCTTAAAAATACGCCTCGACTGCCCAAGGTAATCAACACGGTCTTAATACCTTTTTGGTGTAGAACTTCGGCGGCCTGCTGAGCGCTCGCATCGTCTTTAATCGCGATACCCGTTAACTTTTCAGCTTCTGTCTCATTGGGCGTGATGACATCGATATTAGAAAGTAAGTCATCAGGCAGTTCGCGAGCAGGTGCCGGATTCAAAATAACCTGCGTATTATGCTTACGCGCTAATTGAGCCGCTGCCATAACCGTTTCCAGTGGCGACTCTAGCTGCATAAGCAATGCATCGGCATCTTCAATCAGCTTTTGATGCTTAGATAAGTAATCAGGCGTTACCGCGGCGTTAGCGCCCGCGCTGATCCCAATCACGTTCTCTCCTTCCTGATTAACAAAAATCAGCGCGACGCCGGTGGTTTCACCGTCAATAGCTTCAATCGCTTGAGTATTGATGCTATCGCTAGAGAGCTGCTGGCGAATACGTTCACCAATGTCATCCTGACCGACGCAGGCAATAAAGGAAATATCGGCACCGCTACGACCGGCAGCTACCGCTTGGTTCGCCCCTTTACCACCAAAAGCCACTTTATACTGCTGACCTAAAACGGTTTCTCCCGGGCGCGGGAAATGCTCGGTATTTAGGATATGATCAGCATTAATACTGCCCAATACCACCAATTTGCCTTTTTGCATCTTGCTCAATCCCTTAAATGTGCGCCACCGCAGGATTGCCTGCAGCGGCGCTATTGTATTACTCGGTAACCAGTTTCAGCTCAACAGGAATATTGGCTGGCACTTTTTCGCCTTTCAATACTTTATCCGCTGTTTCTACGCCAATTACGCCAATTTGCTCAGGCTGTTGGGCAACAGTTGCGCCTAGTTTGCCACGCTGAACCGCTTTGACGCCGTCTGCGGTGCCGTCAAAACCAACCACCAACACATCAGCTTTACCTGCCGTTTGTAGCGCACGCAGTGCGCCTAAGGCCATTTCATCGTTCTGTGCAAACACCGCTTGTACCTGTGGGTGTGCCGTTAGCAAATTCTGCATAACGTTCAGGCCCTTGGTACGGTCAAAGTCAGCAGGCTGACTGGCCAGCATGTTGAATTTGTGTTCTTCCTGAGCTTGTTTGAAGCCTTCGCCACGCTCACGTGCGGCAGACGTTCCTGCAATGCCTTCTAACTGAATAACTTTGGCATTATCACCTAGTTTCTTCGCGATAAACTCACCCGCAGCCTTACCGCCAGCGGTGTTATCAGAAGCGATATGGCTTACCACAACGCCTTTATTCGCAGCACGGTCCAGAGTAATAACCGGAATTTTGGCCTGATTAGCCATCAGAATCGCATTGCCTACCGCATCAGAGTCAGTTGGGTTAATCAGCATCAGCTTGGTGCCACGTACGGTTAAGTCCTGCACGTTAGCCAGTTCTTTCGCCGGGTTATTCTGAGAATCCAAAATCACCAGCTTATAACCTAACTTATCAGCTTCTTTTTGCGCGCCGTCTTTCATGGAAACAAAGAACGGGTTATTCAGCGTGGATACCACCAGCGCGATAGTGTCTTGCGCCATCGCATTTGCGCTCAGAGTTGCACTTAAAGCCGCAGCGGAGATCAGTGTTGCCAGTTTTTTCATATTCATTATCGTCGTTTCCTGTAGGGGAGATTATTTGTTGCTTTTGTTGTCTACCAGAACCGCCAGCAAGATAACCACTGCTTTAACGATCATTTGGTAGTAAGACGAAACACCCAGTAAATTCAGACCATTATTCAGGAAACCTAAGATCAATGCGCCGATCAATGTCCCCATAATGCGGCCTTTACCACCCGCTAAACTGGTTCCTCCCAGCACAACGGCGGCAATAGCATCCAACTCATAGCCTGTACCCGCCGTTGGCTGTGCAGAGGAAAGACGAGCAACCTCGATAACACCGGCCAGAGCAGAGAGCAAACCACACAGCGAATAAACAATAATTTTTACACGGTCAACGCTAATACCTGACAGGCGGGTTGCCGACTCATTGCCACCCAACGCATAGATATAGCGGCCAAGGCGCGTGTGATGCAGCATGTACCATGCCAGAGCGAACACGATCACCATCAACCAGATTGGGGTTGGGATCCCAAGCGGGCGGCCAATACCGAACCAACCAAACAGCTCAGCCGCATCCGAGAAGCCCGTATTTATCGGGCTACCGTTGGTATAGACCATGGTCACACCGCGCAGCAGCAACATCATGACTAACGTCGCGATAAAGGCCTGCACTTTACCTTTGGCGACAATAACGCCCGTGCATCCACCGATAGCGGCGCCAAGCGCTAGGGCAGCAAACACGGCAACAAAGGCATTAACTTCAAGCCCTACGATCGACGCTGCAACGGCACCGGTGATCGCCAGTAACGATCCAACCGATAAATCAATGCCTGATGTCAGGATCACCAGCGTCATCCCCACCGCCATAATGGCGTTGACCGATGTTTGCTGCAAAATGTTGAAGAGGTTATTGAGCGTAAAGAAATTCGGGCTCATTGAGGATACAACCGCAATCAGCACCAGCAGGGCGATCAGCGACTTTTGCTCCAGCAATAATGTTTTTAACTGATCTTTACTAAACCCACCTTGTTTCTGGGTTGTCTGGCTGTTCATCTGCGATTACTCCTGCTTCACGCCGTATTGCTTGCCAACGGCGGCTGCCATCAGCACTTCTTGGGTTGCCTGTTCAATTGAGAATTCTCCACTGAGATGGCCATCATGCATCACCAAAATGCGGTCACTCATACCAAGCACTTCTGGCATTTCAGAGGAGACCAAAATGATGCTTAGCCCTTCTTGTTTGAACTGGTTAATAAGTTGGTAAATCTCTTTCTTAGCCCCGACATCGACGCCACGCGTTGGCTCATCAAGAATCAGCACTTTCGGACGCGTCATCAGCCCGCGAGCAATCGCCACTTTTTGCTGATTACCGCCAGAGAGCAAACCAATTGGCTGATCCATCGACGGCGTTTTCACATTAAACAGGCGCATAAAATCGCTAACGGCTTCTTGCTCTTCAGCATGCTTTAGAGAACCATTAGCTCGGCTGAAATAGCGCAATGCGGTAAGAGACATGTTCTCTTTCACCGACATTCCCAGCACTAAACCATCTCGTTTACGGTCTTCAGAAATATAAACAATGCCGTTTGCCAAACCATCCTGCGGGGAGTGAGTTACCACCTCACGTCCATCAAGCGTGACAAAACCCTGTTTGCGCGGTAATGCACCGTACAGGATTTTCATTAATTCAGTACGCCCTGCGCCCATCAGGCCAGAAACACCGAGAATTTCACCGCGATATAGATCGAAACTGACATTTTCAACGCCAGGCCCATACAGGCTTTTTACCTGCAAACGTAATTCACCGCGTGGCTGATTCAAGCGCGGATACTGTTCTTCTAATTTGCGGCCAACCATCATCTCAATCAGTGAATCTTCTTGTAGCTCACTAACTGGACGCTCGGCAATGAACTGCCCGTCACGGAAAATCGTGACGTCATCGCAAATCTCAAAGATTTCTTTTAGACGATGGGAGATATAGACGATGCCACGACCTTCTGCCTTCAGTTCCCTAATGACTTTAAACAGGGACTCGGTTTCTGTGTCAGTCAGCGCATCGGTAGGCTCATCCATGATGATGACTTTAGATTCAAAGCTCAGCACCTTAGCAATTTCGACCATTTGCTGATCGCCAATGGATAAATCACCCACCAGCCGATGGCTGCTGTAGCTGATATTGAGGCGAGCCAGCAGCTTATCCGCTTCGGCATACATTTTTTTCCAATCAATACAGCCCAAACGATTCACAAACTCACGCCCCAAGAAAATATTCTCGGCAATGGTGAGTTGTGGAATGAGATTGAGCTCCTGATGGATAATGCCGATACCCGCTTCCTGAGAAGATTTAGGGCCGTTAAACGTGACTTCTTTTCCGAGGAAGTTTTGGGTGCCCGCATCTTTTTGATAGATACCGGTGAGAATCTTCATCATGGTGGACTTCCCCGCACCGTTTTCGCCCACTAGCGCCATGACACGCCCGGGATAAACATTTAGCGCAGCGCCTGATAGGGCTTTGACGCCGGGAAAGCTTTTATCAATGCCTTTTAAGGCTAATAACGGTTGCATAGCGGCCTCAGAAGGTTACGCCAGAATAAAGCAGTACATTCGCATACGGAGAACACTCTCCGCTGCGAATCACGGCCTTACTGGTGGAGCTCAGCACTTTAAATTGCTCATGGCTGACATACTCCACCGTGATGGTATTTCCCTGGTGTTGTTCGAGTTGTTTTAAATTAGCTAATAGCTGCTGATGGATTTCGGCGTTTTTGCCCGGCATCTCTTGCGCAATAACCGCTTTTCAACCTGCATTTCTTGTGTAATCACCCCCACAACCTGAAGAAAACTAGGAACACCGTGGGTTAACGCCAAATCGATACGTTGGGTTGAATCAGGGATAGGAAGCCCCGCATCTCCCACCACAATGGCGTCGGTATGACCTAAACGAGAGATGAGATAAGAAATCTCGGAATTGAGTAAGGTGCCTTTTTTCATTTTTTGCTCCACAAGCGAAACGTTTCGCTTGTAAGAATTCTAGGTACAAATGAATGACTGGCAACTAATAAAGTTGATATTTGTGATCGCTATCGAAACGTTTCGATAGCAGAAGCGTTTCAGCGGATTTTGATAATTTATATAAGAAAGGACGGGGAATAAATATGCTGAGATTCGTAGATATTTCGAACGCCTACAATCTTAGCATCTCTATGAAGCTTCTAAAGTAGGCGTCCGATAAGGGGGAACCAGAGCGTTCCCCCTTAACCCGCGCTCTTTATCCGAGATGGCATTTTCGCGCCGGGTCGGCATGCGCCATTCCTTGGCGCCTCCTCCCCTAGCGGCAACGTCCTGTTGCCGCTGCTCTGTCTACGATTTTATTCAAAGACATTTCACTAATCTGCCTAAATTTCCACCTGCGTTCCAAGCTCAATAACTCGGTTTGGCGGGATCTCAAATTGGTCAGCAGCCTGAAGCGCATTTCGGCTTAATGCCATAAACAGTTTGCCACGCGCTTTCAGATACCAAGGTCGTTTGCCTAAGATCAGCGACTCATGTGACATGAAGAACGATGTTTCCATCATCCGACATGGCAGACCTTCGAGCCCGCAACGATGGAAGATTTCCTCCACGTTTGGCGTTTCTTTAAAACCATAGCTAGCAACGACGCGCCAGAAAGTAGGGGAAAGCTGTTCAATGGTGACACGACGAACGTTGTGTACATAAGGCGCATCTTCCGTGCGAAGCGTCAGCAAGATCACTCGCTCATGTAGCACCTTGTTATGCTTCAAGTTATGTAGCAATGCGAAAGGAATAACGTTCATCGCACGCGACATATATACCGCCGTTCCCTGCACGCGTACCGGTGGTGATTTCTCTAACGATGCGATCATCGCTTCCAGAGAATTACCATGTTCATGCAAACGGCGTAGCAGACGGAAACGCTCACTTTTCCATGTTGTCATGATGATAAACATCACCAGTCCAAGGGCTAGTGGCAGCCAACCACCGGAGAAGAACTTCAGGGCATTGGCGGTAAATAGCGGTATATCCATGCATAGCAATCCAACAATCAGGATCATCACCACGAAGCGGTTCCAGTGCCAGTTTTTTACCGCCACGGTACAGCTGAGAATACTGGTTAATACCATGGTTCCGGTTACCGCAATACCGTAGGCTGCAGCCAGATTGCTGGAGTGTTCAAAGCTGGCAATCACAATCACCACAGAGATATACAACGCCCAGTTAATCGCAGGAATATATATCTGCCCAGCTTCCATATCCGACGTATGAATGATTCGCATAGGCGGCAGATAACCTAAACGAACAGCTTGGCGAGTTAATGAGAATACGCCAGAAATAACGGCCTGTGAGGCAATAACTGTCGCAAAAGTTGCCAAGACAAGAAGCGGAATCAGTGCCCAATCTGGTGCTAACAAGAAGAACGGGTTTTTGATCGCTTCTGGGTTTTTCAGCAGTAATGCGCCTTGCCCAAAATAATTCAGGATCAGTGATGGAATAACAAAGAAAAACCATGCCAAACGGATAGGCTTCTTACCGAAGTGGCCCATATCGGCATACAGCGCTTCAACGCCGGTAATCGACAGCACGACCGCCCCCAGCGCAAAGAACGCCATGGAACGATGTTCAACGAAGAACCCAATCGCCCATTTAGGGTTTAATGCTGTCAACACTGCAGGATTATCCATGATGCTGCGCGCACCAAGAATGGCTAGTGTCAGGAACCACAGCACCATCACCGGCGCAAACAGTTTGCCGATGCTTCCCGTTCCATGTTTTTGAATGAAAAACAGGATGGTAAGAACGAATATAGAGAGAGGGACGATGTAAGGATCAAGCGACGGCGCCGCTATCTCGAGGCCTTCTATCGCTGACATCACTGAAATTGCAGGCGTAATAACCACTTCCCCATAGAAGAAGCTGCCGCCTATTAACCCCAAGATCACTAAAATCGCAGTCACTTTAGGCGCAGTATTACGCCCGGCTAATGACATCAGGGTTAATATCCCACCTTCACCTGCGTTATCTGCTCGCATGACGAAAGTCAGGTATTTAAGGGATACAATGAGGATCTGCATCCAGAAAATCAGTGAGAGAAAACCAAATACAATTTCTGGTTCAACATTAAAACCGTAGTGACCAGAAAAACACTCGCGTAAGGTATATAAAGGACTTGTACCTATATCGCCATACACCACGCCGATAGCGGCTAGTGTAACTGTCGTTAATGAACGTTTATGCTCTGAACTCATAACTTGTTTCTTTTGCTGGAACATCTATAAGCGATGCGCGTACTGACAGACCGAGCGCTCATAAAAAACGCACAGTATGCATAAATCAGCACAATTTCCTACTATTTAGATTAAAGGAAATATGACTGAGCCTTTGAAAACCGGCGTATAACAAGCTTAGAAAGCTTTAAAAAAATCAACAAGCTAAGCTATGAAATAAAGCTGGTCAACGCTCCAAGAAGTCGATAAAACAAAACAATCCTTGTTATGAATGGGACTATTATGACGCAATCTAGCCAATTGGCCGAACGTATTTCGCGACTAAGCCATGCTTTGGAAAACGGACTTTACGAACGACAAGAAGCCATCCGGCTCTGTTTACTCGCCGCCCTATGCGGTGAAAGCGTATTTTTACTCGGCCCCCCGGGGATTGCAAAAAGCCTTATTGCTCGCCGTTTAAAATTTGCATTTCGCCATGCACGCGCCTTCGAATATCTCATGACCCGCTTCTCCACCCCTGAAGAGGTGTTTGGTCCATTGTCGATTCAGGCTCTGAAAGACGAGGGTCGTTACCTACGCTTAACCCATGGTTATTTACCCGAAGCTGAAATTGTTTTCTTGGATGAAATTTGGAAAGCAGGCCCAGCTATCCTAAACACGCTTCTAACCGCCATTAACGAGCGCCGTTTTAGAAATGGCGACAGTGAAGACGCGATTCCAATGCGCCTGTTAGTCACAGCTTCGAATGAATTACCTGAATCAGATAGTAGCCTAGAAGCGCTCTATGACCGTATGCTTATTCGTTTATGGCTAGATAAGGTACAAGAGAAACAGAACTTCCGTGCCTTAATCACCAGCAGCCAAGACGAAAACGCAAACCCAGTACCTGAAGCATTAAGCATTTCAGACGAAGAGTTTCATGCTTGGCAGCCACAAATCGGCAAAATCGCACTCTCGACCCACTGCTTTGAGCTCATTTATCAACTGCGCCAACGAATCAATATATTAGACGATGCACCATACATCTCTGATCGTCGTTGGAAAAAAGCGCTACGTCTTCTTCAAGCCTGCGCCTTCTTTAGTGGTCGCACCGAACTGGCACCGCTTGACCTAATTTTGCTGAAAGATTGCTTATGGCATGATTTCGCCTCTCGCCAAATGCTTAACCAGCAGATTCAACAAATGTTGACCGATCAGGCTTATCAACAACAAAGCCTGCTGCTACAGCTACAGCAAACGGAAGCAAGCTGGCTTCAGTCTCAACAAGAACAAAGCCAGCAACAGGCCATGACGCTACCGGTGAAAACGGGGTTATTTAACCGCAAACAGGCGCACTCTCTGCCGGATGATTTCCCCGTCGGCAAAGTCACCTTAATGCTGTTCAAGCCGTTAAAAATTCATGACATGTTGGTAACCCATATCGTCACCGACTCAGGGGATCTCTCTCGCTGGTTGCAAAAAGGTGGAGAGTTCCGCGCCAAACTTAACGGCATTGGTTTTGCTTTACCGATTGATATCACTCTTGATGATAAACACCAGCTACAAATACGGGATGTTAGCTATCAAACCACCATGCTTTCATTGCCAGGTAAAAAGAATGGAGATATTCCTGCCGATATTCAGGAGAAAATCCAACAGATCGAAAATACGTTGAGCGAGCAGCGACGCCTTTTTGCCTCTCACCAGCCTTGCCTATTTGTAAGCAGCGATTGGCTAGCCCAGATTGAAGCTAGTCTGGCGAGCATTGATGAAAAACTGCGTACGCTGAAAGCGACACTGAAAGGCGGGTAATATGCCAACTCTTGAAGCAGTTGAAGCCTTTTTGGTGGTCAATGAAAACGAACTGATGCAGGATTTTCTCATTGGTTTGATGGCCGCCCCACAGCTGGCAGTTTTCTTTGAGAAATTCCCGCGCTTACGTTCGATCCTTGAAGGTGAGCTCCCAAGTTGGCGTAATCGGCTAGAAAGGAGGATCAAAGAAACCTCCGTGCCGGAAGATCTCGCGCATGAGTTCACGCTTTATCAGCATCAGTTAGGTCTTCAGAGCGCAGATTTTTTTCAGCAGCTCTCCGAGACGCTAGCCATATTGCGTGACCATGAATCCCCTTTTATCTATGAGGCTGAAGCACTTTGCCCCGATGGCGCTACGCCGCGCAGCATTAGTTTTCAAACGCTGTTCTTGCAGCGTTGGCGATTAAGCCTGATAGCCAGAACCCTAACGCTTCATCATCAGGTTTTAGATGAGGAACGTGAGCTGTTGCAGGCCGAATTACAGCAGCGTATGCAAATCAGCGGGGCGCTGGAACCGGTGTTAGTCGATAACGAAAACGCGGCCGGCAAGCTATGGGACTTAAGTAAAGGGGAGTTACACCACGGCGATTATCAGCTCATGGTGCAATATGGCGATTTCTTAGCTCAGCAGCCTGAATTGAAAAAACTGGCTGAGCAGCTCGGCCGCAGCCGCGCATCAACCGCTGAAGATAACCAAAGCACCGAGCAAGAAGTGGCTCGAGTGATGGTACGTGAGCCCGCCATCATGCCTGAAGAAGTCAGCGGAATTCACCAAAGCGATGATATTTTGCGTCTCCTACCGACTGAGCTCTCGATGTTAGATATGGAAGAGCTGGAATTTGAGTTCTACCGTCGATTGCTGGAGAAACGCCTACTCAGCTACCGTTTACAAGGTGATGTTTGGCGTGAACAAGAATTTCAGCGTCCGATCACCTATCAAAAAACCCATCAGCAACCGCGTGGCCCTTTTATCGTCTGTGTGGACACATCGGGATCTATGGGAGGGTTTAACGAACAGTGTGCCAAAGCCTTCTGTTTGGCGCTGCTGCGAGTGGCGCTTGCCGACAATCGCCGCTGCTACATCATGCTATTTTCCAGCAGCGTGGTGCAGTATGAACTCACCGCAGATTCAGGCATCGATCAGGCTATCCGATTCTTATCACAGCGCTTTCGTGGCGGGACTGATTTAGCCCAATGTTTATCGTACACAGTGGCGATGATGAAACAATCGGCGTGGAAACAGGCTGATGCAGTGGTTATCTCTGATTTTATCGCTCAACGATTGCCAGAGGATATGGTGAAACAGGTTCGCCAACTGCAGCAAAACAATAGCCACTGTTTTCACGCAGTGGCTATGTCTGAGCACGGAAAACCCGGCATTATGAAGATCTTTGATCATATCTGGCGCTTTAACACCGGGATCAAAGGGCGCCTGTTACGGCGCTGGAAGCGTTAATGCTTAGAGAAGCGAGTCAATTTGATCGCGAACTTCTGGTGCCCAAACACCGCACTGTACCTGACCGATATGCTGCTGTTTTAGCATCAGCATCACCAAGCGAGACTGACCAATGCCGCCGCCGATAGTCTGTGGCATTTCACCGCGAACCAGCGACTGATGCCATTCAAGCTTCATACGCTCTTCATCATCGGTCAGTGCCAGCTGGCGCTTCAGAGTTTCCGCGTCAACACGGATGCCCATAGAAGAAAGCTCGAACGCATCTTCTAACACTGGGTTCCACACCACGATATCGCCGTTCAAACCAGCAAAACCTTCTTCGCCAATCGACGTCCAGTCATCATAGTCTGGAGCACGAACATCATGCGCTTTGCCGTGCGATAGCTTTCCACCGATACCAATCAAGAATACCGCCCCTAATTCTTTCGCAATGGCACGTTCACGGCCTTTTGCATCCAGATCGGGGAAACGGCGCAGCAGCGTTTCGCTGTGGATAAAATGGATCTCTTCTGGCAAAGAAGGTTCGATACCAAATTCAGCGGCAACTTCTGCCTCAGTTGCTTTCATTGCGGCGTAAATTTTACGTACGGTTTCTTTTAAAAACTCAGGTGTACGCTGGCCATCGCCCATAACGCGTTCCCAATCCCACTGGTCAACGAAAACCGAGTGAATTGGCGTCAGACGGTCTTCATCTGGGCGCAGCGCTTTCATGTGGGTGTATAAGCCTTCACCTGGGCCAAAATCATGCATACCCAAGGTTTTGCGTTTCCACTTAGCCAGAGAATGCACAACTTCAAAAGTATCTTGCGGTAACGTCTTCACTTTTACCTGTACCGCTTTTTCGCTGCCAGACAGGTTATCCTGAGTACCATCACCTAAGCGGCTCAGAATCGGTGCTTGAACTTCAATTAAACCAAGCTGCTTTTCCAGCTGGCGAGAGAAGGAAGATTTCACGAAGCTGATTTGTTGTTGTTTTTGTATAAATTGTTTTTTCATTGCCGTTCTCACATTAACCTGTCTTTGTTAAAACAGATTAAGCAACAGAATGGCATCAAGATTCAATATCCAACAATAAATATTGCCCTTTAGGTTTTATTCCATCATTTTTAACCCGTTTAAAATAACTAATCGCTAAAAAAGAGGTGATAAATTGGCAGAAATTTACCAGATCGATAATCTCGATCGCGGCATTCTTAACGCTTTAATGGAAAATGCGCGCACGCCATACGCTGAATTAGCCAAAGTCTTCAACGTGAGTCCAGGCACTATTCATGTTCGCGTAGAGAAAATGAAGCAGGCGGGAATTATTACCGGAGCCTGTATACAGGTGAGCCCAAAGAAGCTGGGTTACGATGTTTGCTGCTTTATAGGCATCATTTTGAAAAGTGCCAAAGACTATCCGTCGGCATTAGCGCGCTTAGAGAGTTTAGAAGAAGTCGTTGAAGCTTATTACACCACCGGGCACTACAGCATCTTTATTAAGGTCATGACACGATCAATTGATGCACTCCAGCATGTACTTATCAACAAGATCCAGACCATCGACGAGATCCAATCCACAGAAACGCTGATCTCCTTACAGAATCCCATCATGCGCGATATTACGCCCTAAGTTATTTTCTTTCATACCCACATTATCCACAGGTAGATCCCAGCCCTTTCCCGGCGTACAATAGCCGCCTTTATAAAGGTTGGGATCATTATGGCTGATATAACTCTCATCAGTGGCAGCACCTTAGGTAGCGCCGAATATGTTGCTGAGCACCTGGCTGAAAAGCTGGAAGAACAGGGCTATTCAGCAGAGATACTGCACGGTCCTGAACTCGATGAAGTTCCCTTGCAAGGTATTTGGCTGGTGGTAACGTCAACACATGGTGCCGGAGACCTTCCCGATAACCTCCAACCTTTATTCGAACAAATTGAAACTCAGCAACCCGATCTTACTCAGGTTCGCTTTGGTGCTATTGGTCTCGGTAGTAGTGAATACGACACCTTCTGTGGAGGGATCAAAACCGTCGATCGTATATTGATCGCTTTTGGTGCTCAACGGATCGGCGATACGCTGGAGATCGATATTACCAAACACGATATTCCTGAGGATCCCGCTGAGATTTGGCTCACGAAATGGGTCAAAGTTATCAATTAAGCGTACAAATTGTGCGATCGGTATGTGGATAAGTATGCTTAAAAGGGTCTGATAACCGGTAGTTATCCCAATAACAACCGGAGTACGTTTTTCAGCCTGTGTATAAAGTGCCATTTAGATCCCAGCTTATACGGAATGGGATCACCGATCATCCACAACCAATGATCCTCTATAGGATATTGATCTCAATGTCGAAATTAGGCTTATCCACAGAGGATCGCGATCCTAGTAGTAAGATCTAATAAAGAGATCCTTAAATAAAAAGATCTTTTTAATACTTAGTGATTCTCCTACCCGTTTGACCTTCCTCTAAACTTGAGTAGAATCCCCACCCCAAGGCAAAAACGATCGTTCATAGCCTTCCGGTCTTCGCGAGGTGCAGTACCATGTTCTATCCAGATATCTTTGACGTCATCATTATCGGTGGTGGCCATGCAGGCACAGAAGCTGCAATGGCGTCCGCTCGAATGGGGCGACAAACTTTATTATTAACGCATAACATTGATACGCTTGGACAAATGTCTTGTAACCCAGCGATCGGTGGTATCGGAAAGGGACATCTGGTTAAAGAAGTCGATGCGTTAGGCGGCTTAATGGCAACCGCAATTGACCACGGCGGCATTCAGTTTAGGATACTAAACAGCAGCAAAGGACCAGCCGTTAGAGCCACTCGTGCTCAGGCTGACCGTGTTCTGTATCGCCAAGCGGTACGCACTGCGTTGGAAAACCAGCCTAATCTGATGATCTTCCAGCAAGCGGTTGAAGATCTGATTGTCGAGAACGATCGTGTTGTAGGTGCTGTAACCCAAATGGGGTTGAAATTCCGTGCCAAAGCCGTTGTGTTGACCGTCGGAACCTTCCTCGATGGCAAGATTCACATTGGTCTGGAAAATTACAGCGGTGGCCGTGCAGGGGATCCTCCTGCTATCGCCCTTTCTCGTCGTCTACGCGAATTGCCACTGCGCGTTAACCGTTTAAAAACGGGAACACCGCCGCGTATTGATGCCAGAACTATCGATTTCAGCGTATTAGCACCACAGTATGGTGATAATCCATCTCCGGTATTCTCGTTTATGGGGAATGCTTCTCAGCACCCAGAGCAAATGCCGTGTTACATCACGCACACCAACGAACGAACTCATGACGTGATCCGTAATAATTTGGATCGTAGTCCGATGTATGCCGGGATCATTGAAGGGATCGGGCCACGATACTGCCCGTCGATCGAAGACAAAGTTATGCGCTTTGCCGATCGTAATGCTCATCAGATCTTCCTTGAACCTGAAGGACTAACCAGTAACGAAATATATCCAAACGGCATCTCAACCAGTTTGCCATTTGACGTTCAGATGCAAATCGTTCGTTCAATGGAGGGGATGGAAAATGCGCGGATTGTTCGCCCAGGCTATGCCATTGAGTACGATTTCTTCGATCCACGTGATTTGAAACCAACGCTGGAAAGCAAACATATCCAAGGTTTGTTCTTCGCTGGGCAAATCAACGGCACAACCGGCTATGAAGAGGCTGCCGCTCAAGGGCTATTGGCGGGTCTGAATGCGGGACGCTTTGCTAACGAAGATGAAGGTTGGTCACCACGTCGCGATCAGGCGTATCTGGGCGTGCTGGTGGACGACCTGTGTACTTTGGGTACCAAAGAACCGTATCGAATGTTTACCTCGCGCGCGGAGTATCGCTTGATGCTGCGTGAAGATAACGCGGATTTACGTTTAACCGCCATCGGCCGCGAACTTGGTTTAGTGGATGATGCTCGTTGGGCCCACTTCAATCAGAAACTTGAAAATATTGAGCGTGAACGCCAGCGCTTACGTGACATTTGGGTTCATCCAAATGCTGAACACGTTGCTCAACTAAATGAAATCCTAAAAGCGCCTCTTTCTCGTGAAGCTAACGGTGAAGATCTACTGCGTCGTCCTGAGATCGATTATGTCAAACTGACGAAACTTGCTCAGTTTGCGCCTGGATTGGAAGATGAAAAAGCGTCCGAACAGGTTGAGATCCAAGTGAAATACGAAGGCTACATTGCTCGTCAGCAGGAAGAAATTGAAAAACACCTGCGTAACGAAAATACGCTTTTGCCGGCTGACTTAGATTATTCGCTGGTTTCTGGGCTGTCTAATGAAGTCATTGCGAAGCTTAACGATCACAAACCAAGCTCAATTGGTCAGGCATCACGTATTTCAGGAATAACGCCTGCTGCCATCTCAATTTTGCTGATTTGGCTGAAAAAGCAGGGCTTACTGCGACGTAGTGCTTAAATCTGTCTAAAACCGCACCGAACAGTGCGGTTTTTTTATTGCTATGCTTCACTCTGTTCCGATTTAACTGCATCATACTGGGCTTGGCCTTTTAAGGCTGATGCCCATGTCTGACCGAGGATTCTTCAGTGCAAAAACAACTCGATACTCTGCTAGCTAAAGCTGGAATTTCGCTAACCGATCAGCAAAAACAACAGCTATTAGGGTATGTTGGTTTGTTGGATAAGTGGAATAAGGCTTATAACCTGACTTCTGTCCGCGATCCTAAAGAGATGTTAGTACGTCATATTCTCGACAGTATCGTGGTTAACCCTTTCCTGAAAGGCGACCGCTTTATTGATGTTGGGACTGGCCCGGGTCTTCCTGGTATCCCGTTGGCCATCGTTCGTCCTGAGTCTCATTTCACACTTCTCGACAGCTTGGGTAAGCGCGTGCGTTTTCTGCGTCAGGTACAGCATGAGCTGAAGCTGACCAACATCGAACCAGTACAAAGTCGAGTTGAAGAGTTCCCCGCTGAGCCACCGTTTGACGGCGTTATTAGCCGCGCATTTGCCTCACTTCAGGATATGATTTCTTGGTGTCATCATTTGCCAAAGGCAGAGACTGGCCGCTTTTATGCGTTGAAAGGGGTTCGCCCTGATGACGAACTGGCGCAGTTACCTTCTGGGATTGAGCTGGTGTCCGTGGAACGGCTACATGTACCGACTCTTGATGGTGAAAGGCATTTGGTTATTCTTAAGGCAAACTAATTTTGTCTTTTGTCAAAAAAAGTTAAAAAAGTTACGGTTGAGAACTAATCATTGAATAGCTAAATAATTAGCCTGATTTGTTTTTAGTTTTTACTTTTTTTTCACAAATTGCGCGATGAAAAGACGATGTTCTTACCGACCGCACTGTCTGTTTAGCAAACAAATTAATTAAATGCGCTATTTTTAGTTGGATTAAAGGTAGAAATAAACAATTAAAGATGTCTGGTTTGTCAATAATATGTTTATTTCTGGTTTGATAAATGAAACCTAAAGTTTTAAATTTTAACTTTATGATTTTAAATAAATTAAAGCGCTCATTTAGCTAAAACAGAGTAAAGACCACATGGTATATAAGACTTCTCTGTTTTTACTTTTGTGATCTGTGATCGCTCATATATTGTAACGGTGGAATTGTCGGACAAAGTAATGAGATATGATATTCTGACAATTCTTAGCGATTGTCGTAAAAGGTGAAAGTATTTAATTTATTATTCACTTTTTCGCTACTTATCCATTGAATTTGTTGGTGTGCACCGTATAATTTGCTCGTTTTTCTAGCTTGACTCGGCTTCGTAAAGGCAGTTTTATTACGTCACTCAATCAGCATACCCCCAGAGGGGTACGGAGAGAGCAAACGTCATGTCTGTAACGCTTTATAGCGGCAAGGCAGCGCGAAAATTACTGGCTCTGCAGTTACTGACTTTTGTTCTGTTCGGCATCGGCTTTTCGGTTAAAGAGATAAGCTGGGGTTTTTCAGCCGTTCTCGGTGGCTTGTCAGCGTGGTTGCCTAGCGTCGTTTTCATGCTGTTTGCTTTGCGTCATCAAGCTCATACTCCAGCAGGAGGCCGAGTTGCATGGTCTTTTGCTATAGGTGAGGCGTTAAAGGTCGTCAGCACGATTGTTCTTATGATCGTGTCACTGGGGTGGTTTAAGGCGGCGTTATTCCCGCTTGGCCTGACTTATATCGCTGTGTTGGTTGTTCAGATCGTGGCACCAGCAATAATAGGTCGCAATAGCTGATCTGTTGTAAAACGGCCTTAAATTAAAACAGTTACCGTACTTAACTACTTAAAGGGTAAGAGGCATCATGTCTGCAGGAGAAATCTCTACGCCACAAGAGTATATCGGTCACCATCTGACACAGCTTCAGATCGGGACGGGATTCTGGTCGATCAACATTGACTCAATGTTTTTCTCCGTTGTCCTCGGCCTACTCTTCTTGGTTATCTTCCGCAAAGTGGCTAAAAACGCGACTAGCGGTGTTCCGGGTAAATTACAGTGTGCGGTTGAACTGGTTGTCGGCTTCGTCGATAGCAGCGTGCGCGACATGTATCACGGTAAAAGCAAGGTTATTGCCCCTCTGGCTCTGACCGTGTTTGTTTGGGTTTTCCTGATGAACCTGATGGACTTGCTACCAATCGATTTCTTGCCTTACATCGGCGAGCATATCCTTGGTTTACCAGCGCTACGTGTAGTTCCAACGGCTGACGTAAACATTACGTTGTCGATGGCGCTGGGCGTATTTATCCTGATTCTGTTCTACAGCATTAAGATGAAAGGTGTTGGTGGGTTCGTTAAAGAACTGACCATGCAGCCATTCAATCATCCTGTATTTATTCCAATCAACCTTATTCTGGAAGGCGTCAGCCTGTTGTCTAAGCCAGTTTCACTGGGTTTGCGACTGTTCGGTAACATGTATGCCGGCGAGCTGATTTTCATCCTGATTGCCGGTCTGTTGCCGTGGTGGTCACAGTGGGTGCTCAATGTTCCATGGGCTATTTTCCACATCCTGATTATTACGCTGCAAGCCTTTATCTTCATGGTTCTGACGATCGTCTATCTCTCGATGGCGTCTGAAGAGCACTGATATTTTTAATAACACTACTGCGTTTAAACTGAAAGAAACTGGAGACTGTCATGGAAAACCTGAGTATGGATCTGCTGTACATGGCTGCCGCTGTGATGATGGGTTTAGCGGCAATCGGTGCTGCGATCGGTATCGGCATCCTGGGTGGTAAATTCCTGGAAGGCGCTGCACGCCAACCTGACCTGATTCCTCTGCTGCGTACACAGTTC
This sequence comes from Hafnia alvei, assembly GCF_900095695.1. GTDB lineage: Bacteria > Pseudomonadota > Gammaproteobacteria > Enterobacterales > Enterobacteriaceae > Hafnia > Hafnia alvei_B. The sequence goes on from NZ_FMIQ01000027.1 coordinate 21,057, forward strand.
TTTATCGTTATGGGTCTGGTGGATGCTATCCCAATGATCGCTGTTGGTCTGGGTCTGTACGTCATGTTTGCTGTCGCGTAAAAGAGCCTTGGCTCTTCTACCGTAAAGAAACACATACCAATTAACTATTTAAGAGGCATTGTGCTGTGAATCTTAACGCAACAATCCTCGGCCAGGCCATCGCGTTCATTTTGTTCGTGTGGTTCTGCATGAAGTTTGTATGGCCTCCAATTATGGATGCCATCGAGAAGCGTCAAAAAGAAATTGCTGATGGCCTCTCAAGTGCAGAACGTGCGAAGAAAGATTTGGACTTAGCTCAAGCCAATGCGACCGACCAGCTGAAAAAAGCTAAAGCCGACGCTCAGGTGATTATTGAACAAGCGAACAAACGCAAAGCTCAAATCATCGACGAAGCTAAAGTTGAAGCTGAGCAGGAACGTAACAAAATCGTGGCGCAGGCGCAGGCTGAAATCGACGCAGAACGTAAACGCGCTCGTGAAGAGCTGCGTAAGCAAGTTGCTACGTTGGCTATTGCTGGTGCCGAGAAAATTATCGAACGTTCCGTGGATGAAGCTGCTAACAGCGACATCGTTGATAAACTGGTCGCTGAACTGTAAGGAGGGAGGGGCTGATGTCTGAATTTATCACGGTAGCTCGCCCCTACGCCAAAGCAGCTTTTGACTTTGCCGTTGAGCACCAGAACGTAGACCGTTGGCAGCAAATGCTAGCGTTCTGCGCTGAGGTGACCCGCAACGAGAACGTGGCTGAAATGCTTTCTGGTGCATTAGCACCGGAAACATTATCAAACCTGTTCATTGAATTGTGTGGTGATCAGCTCGATGAATCCGGCCAGAACTTTATTAAAGTGATGGCTGAGAACGGACGTTTATTAGTTCTTCCTGAGGTGTTGCAGCAATTTAATACGCTGCGCGATGCGCTGGAGGCCACGGTTGACGTGGAAGTTACTTCAGCAGCAACTTTAAGCGATGAGCAGCTGAATAAAATCAGTGCCGCGATGGAAAAACGTCTGTCACGTAAAGTGAAGCTGAATTGCAAAATTGATAAGTCTGTCATGGCTGGCGTGGTTATTCGCGCTGGCGACCTAGTGATCGACGGCAGTATTCGCAGTCGTCTGGAACGCTTGGCAGACGTCTTGCAGTCTTAAGGGGACTGGAGCATGCAACTGAATTCCACCGAAATCAGCGAACTGATCAAGCAGCGCATTGCTCAGTTCAATGTGGTGAGCGAAGCTCACAACGAAGGTACTATTGTGTCCGTGAGCGACGGTATTATCCGTGTTCATGGTCTGGCGGATGTTATGCAGGGCGAGATGATCGCGCTGCCAGGCAACCGCTACGCTATCGCACTGAACCTAGAGCGCGACTCTGTTGGTGCGGTAGTTATGGGTCCATACGCTGACTTAGCCGAAGGCATGAAAGTTAAGTGTACAGGCCGTATTCTGGAAGTACCGGTTGGTCGTGGCCTGTTGGGCCGCGTGGTTAACACCTTGGGTGAACCTATCGATGGTAAAGGTCCTGTAGACAACGACGGCTTCTCTGCCGTTGAAGCTATCGCACCGGGCGTTATCGAACGTCAATCCGTTGATCAGCCTGTACAGACTGGTTATAAGTCCGTTGATGCCATGATCCCAATCGGTCGTGGTCAGCGTGAACTGGTGATCGGTGACCGTCAGACCGGTAAAACCGCTCTGGCTGTTGACGCCATCATTAACCAGCGTGATTCCGGCATCAAATGTATTTATGTCGCTATCGGTCAGAAAGCTTCGACTATCGCAAACGTGGTTCGCAAACTGGAAGAGCACGGCGCATTGGCTAACACCATTGTTGTTGTTGCATCTGCTTCTGAGTCTGCTGCGCTGCAATATCTGGCTCCGTATGCCGGTTGTGCGATGGGCGAATACTTCCGTGACCGTGGTGAAGACTCGCTCATCATTTATGATGACCTGTCTAAACAAGCGGTTGCTTACCGTCAGATTTCCCTGCTGCTTCGTCGTCCACCAGGTCGTGAAGCATTCCCAGGCGACGTCTTCTACCTCCACTCCCGTTTGCTGGAACGTGCTGCGCGTGTTAACGCCGAGTACGTAGAAGCTTTCACTAAGGGTGAAGTAAAAGGCGCTACCGGTTCACTGACGGCTCTGCCGATCATTGAAACTCAGGCGGGTGACGTTTCTGCGTTCGTTCCGACCAACGTAATTTCGATTACCGATGGTCAGATCTTCTTGGAATCTAACCTGTTTAACGCCGGTATTCGTCCTGCGGTAAACCCGGGTATCTCTGTATCCCGTGTTGGTGGTGCTGCTCAGACCAAGATCATGAAAAAACTGTCCGGTGGTATTCGTACCGCGTTGGCACAGTATCGTGAACTGGCTGCGTTCTCTCAGTTCGCATCCGATCTGGATGATGCAACCCGTAAACAGCTGAACCACGGTCAGAAAGTGACCGAGTTACTGAAACAGAAACAGTATGCACCGATGTCGGTTGCAGAACAGTCTCTGGTTCTGTTTGCAGCTGAACGTGGCTATCTGGAAGACGTTGAACTGGCTAAGATCGGTAGCTTTGAAGCTGCTCTGATGGCTTACGTTGAACGTGAGCACGCTGACCTGATGCAACAAATCAACCAAACTGGTGCTTACAATGACGAGATCGAGGGCAAGCTGAAAGGCATCCTCGATACCTTCAAGGCAACCCAGTCCTGGTAATACCGTTACGGCCTGATGGCTTTCGTTAAAGAATGCTGTCGGGCCGTAAGGTCTTGAGGAGAAGCAGAGATGGCCGGCGCAAAAGAGATACGTAGTAAGATCGCAAGCGTCCAAAACACGCAAAAGATCACTAAAGCGATGGAAATGGTCGCCGCCTCCAAAATGCGTAAAACGCAGGATCGCATGGCGGCCAGCCGTCCTTATGCAGAAACCATGCGCAAAGTGATTGGTCACCTTGCCCTTGGTAATCTGGAATATAAACACCCGTACCTGGAAGAGCGCGATGTTAAGCGCGTTGGGTATCTGGTGGTTTCTACCGACCGTGGTCTGTGTGGTGGCTTGAACATTAACCTGTTCAAAAAACTGCTGACGGATATGAAAAGCTGGAACGAAAAAAGCGTTGAAGTTGATCTTGCGCTGATTGGTTCCAAAGCAGCATCTTTCTTTGGTTCTGTGGGCGGTAATATCGTTGCACAGGTAACCGGTATGGGTGACCACCCTTCCCTTTCTGAATTGATTGGGCCGGTAAAAGTGATGTTGCAGGCTTATGATGAAGGGCGTCTGGACAAACTGTATGTGGTGAGCAACAAGTTCATCAATACCATGTCTCAAGAACCTCAAATCCTTCAGCTGTTGCCGCTGCCACCGTCTGATGATAGCGAGTTGAAGAAGAAATCATGGGATTACCTGTACGAACCCGATCCTAAGGCGCTGCTGGATACCTTGCTGCGTCGTTATGTGGAATCTCAGGTTTATCAGGGCGTCGTGGAAAACCTGGCCAGTGAGCAGGCCGCTCGAATGGTTGCGATGAAAGCCGCAACTGATAACGGCGGTAGCCTGATCAAAGAGCTGCAGTTGGTATACAACAAAGCTCGTCAGGCCAGCATTACCCAAGAGCTCACCGAGATCGTCGGTGGGGCCTCCGCGGTTTAAGCTAGGTTTTACGAATTACGTAGAGGATTCAAGATGGCTACTGGAAAGATTATCCAGGTTATCGGCGCTGTGGTGGACGTCGAGTTCCCGCAAGATGCCGTGCCTAAAGTGTATAACGCACTTGAGGTGAAAGGCGGTGCCACTAAACTGGTACTGGAAGTTCAGCAGCAGCTAGGCGGCGGCGTTGTACGCTGTATCGCTATGGGTACTTCTGACGGTCTGCGTCGCGGACTGGACGTTGTTGACCTGGAGCACCCGATTGAAGTCCCAGTAGGTAAAGCGACCTTAGGCCGCATTATGAACGTACTGGGTGAGCCAATTGATATGAAGGGTGATATCGGCGAAGAAGATCGCTGGGCTATTCACCGTGAAGCTCCAAGCTACGAAGAACTGTCTAACTCGCAAGAACTGCTGGAAACCGGTATCAAGGTAATGGACTTGATTTGTCCGTTCGCTAAGGGCGGTAAAGTCGGTCTGTTCGGTGGTGCGGGTGTTGGTAAAACAGTAAACATGATGGAGCTGATCCGTAACATCGCGATCGAGCACTCAGGTTACTCTGTATTTGCCGGCGTGGGTGAACGTACTCGTGAGGGTAACGACTTCTACCACGAAATGACCGACTCCAACGTATTGGACAAAGTATCACTGGTTTATGGCCAGATGAATGAGCCACCAGGAAACCGTCTGCGCGTTGCGCTGACCGGTCTGACTATGGCTGAGAAGTTCCGTGACGAAGGTCGTGACGTACTGCTGTTCATCGATAACATCTACCGTTATACCTTGGCCGGTACCGAAGTATCTGCACTGCTGGGTCGTATGCCTTCTGCGGTAGGTTATCAGCCAACGCTGGCGGAAGAGATGGGTGTTCTGCAAGAACGTATCACCTCTACCAAAACGGGTTCAATCACCTCTGTTCAGGCCGTTTACGTACCTGCGGATGACTTGACTGACCCATCACCAGCAACCACCTTTGCTCACTTGGATGCAACCGTGGTACTGAGCCGTCAGATCGCTTCTCTGGGTATCTACCCAGCCGTTGACCCGCTGGATTCCACCAGCCGTCAGCTGGATCCACTGGTTGTGGGTCAGGAACACTACGACGTGGCACGTGGCGTGCAGTCTATTCTGCAACGTTATCAGGAACTGAAAGATATCATCGCGATTCTGGGTATGGACGAATTGTCTGAAGAAGACAAATTGGTCGTTGCTCGTGCGCGTAAAATCCAACGTTTCCTGTCACAGCCATTCTTCGTTGCTGAAGTCTTTACCGGTTCTCCGGGCAAGTTCGTCTCGCTGAAAGATACCATTCGTGGTTTCAAAGGCATTCTGGATGGTGATTACGATCATCTGCCAGAGCAGGCGTTCTACATGGTTGGCACCATTGAAGAAGCAGTGGAAAAAGCCAAGAAACTGTAACGCCTTGAGAGGAGGTTGATATGGCTATGACTTACCATCTGGACGTTGTCAGCGCAGAGCAGAAAATGTTTTCTGGGCTGGTACAGAAAATCCAGGTGACAGGTAGTGAAGGTGAGCTAGGGGTTTTCCCTGGTCACGCCCCGCTGCTTACTGCCATTAAGCCTGGCATGGTGCGTATTGTTAAACAGCATGGTGAAGAAGAGTTCATCTACCTGTCCGGCGGTATCCTTGAGGTACAGCCGAGCTCGGTAACCGTGTTGGCAGATACCGCCATTCGTGGTCAAGACCTCGACGAGGCGCGAGCGATGGAATCTAAGCGTAAAGCGGAAGAACACATCAATAACTCGCACGGCGATGTCGACTATGCTCAGGCATCAGCGGAATTGTCCAAAGCGATCGCGAAACTTCGCGTTATCGAATTGACCAAGAAAGCGATGTAAGCAGACTCCAAATAAAAAGCGGCTGAAAAGCCGCTTTTTTTTATTCTGAAAATAAGACTTTCCCCAGAGCAAATCTCGCCTAAACGTTGTGCAATTAACCTATTATTTGTCTCTGTTCGCAGACATATTTTCCCATTCTGCCCGCTGTTATTTATTATGTGTCTATTCCGCAGCCAGCGCGGCTTGCGAAAGTTTTGTGCTGAGAAATATGTAGTAATTCTGTTATCAAACAGGTTTACTTTGCCCATCAATTTGAATGAATCAGGTTGCTTATGTCTAACAGTTCTTTAAGCGTTGTTATTCTTGCCGCAGGCAAGGGTACTCGTATGTATTCCGATCTTCCTAAAGTGCTTCATCCTCTGGCTGGAAAGCCAATGGTTCAGCATGTCATTGATACGGCTTTAAAGTTGGGCGCACAGAACGTGCATCTGGTTTATGGCCACTGTGGGGATCTGCTAAAAGAAAAACTGTCAGACCAACCGCTGAACTGGGTATTACAGGCCGAGCAGCTGGGGACTGGGCATGCGATGCAACAAGCGGCGCCACATTTTTCTGATGATGAAGATGTGCTGATGCTGTATGGCGATGTGCCGCTTATTTCCGGTGAAACGCTGCAACGTCTGTTAGCTGCTAAACCGCAGGGCGGTATTGGTTTGCTGACCGTTAAGCTTGCTAATCCTACTGGCTATGGCCGCATAGTGCGTGAAAACGACAACGTTGTGGGCATCGTTGAACATAAAGATGCCACGGCTGAGCAGCATAAAATCAATGAAATCAACACTGGAATTCTGGTTGCTAGTGGTCGCGATCTAAAACGTTGGCTAGGCAAACTTAACAACAATAATGTTCAGGGTGAATATTACATTACTGACATTATCGCCTTGGCGCATCAGGAAGGTAATCGTATCGAAGCCGTTCATCCTGATCGCTTGAGTGAGGTTGAGGGCGTTAACAACCGTCTGCAGCTGTCTGCTCTGGAGCGTGAATACCAGTCTGAACAGGCACAGAAGCTGTTGTTAGCTGGCGTAATGTTGCTTGATCCTGCCCGTTTCGATCTGCGCGGTGAACTGATCCACGGTCGCGACATCTCCATTGATACCAACGTGATTATCGAAGGTACCGTTAAGCTGGGCGATCGCGTACGTATCGGTACCGGCTGTGTGCTGAAAGACTGCGTTATCGGTGATGATTGCGAAATTAGCCCTTATACCGTGATTGAAAACTCCACTTTAGCGACGGAATGTACCGTGGGGCCATTCGCTCGCCTGCGTCCAGGCGCTGATTTGGCTGAGAAGGCGCATGTTGGCAACTTTGTTGAGATGAAGAAAGCGCGCTTGGGTAAAGGCTCCAAAGCAGGACACCTTTCCTATTTGGGCGATGCGGAAATTGGCGAAAACGTGAACATTGGTGCGGGTACGATTACCTGTAACTACGATGGCGCAAATAAATTTAAGACAATTATCGGCGACGATGTGTTTGTGGGGTCCGATACTCAACTGGTGGCTCCAGTCACCATTGGCAACGGTGTCACTATTGCTGCGGGCACAACCGTAACGAAAAACGTGGCGGAAAACGAGCTGGTTTTAAGCCGCGTTAAGCAAACGCATATCCAAGGCTGGAAGCGCCCGGTAAAGAAATAGTCGCCGAATAATATAGGTTATCCCCGTTAAACACGGTTGATGATTACAACGGTAATCTATTTTGCACTGTGTCTTGTTTACCAAGGCACAGAACAAAATAAGCAGTAAAAAATAATATCCCCACAGGGGAATCGCCCCAATCTCTACAGGCTCGGGGCACCAAATCAGATCGTACGGACATCGACAGAACAGCAAACGAAATGCTGTTCTTGTTATAGGAATCAAACACTATGTGTGGAATTGTTGGCGCAGTTGCGCAGCGTGATATTGCAGAAATCCTGTTAGAAGGTCTGCGTCGTTTAGAATACCGTGGTTATGATTCTGCGGGTCTGGCGGTCGTTGATCATCAGGGGCATATGCAGCGTATCCGCCGCGTCGGAAAGGTGCAGGCTCTCAGTGATGCCGTAGCGGAAAGCCCAATGACCGGGGGAACCGGTATTGCGCATACTCGCTGGGCAACGCACGGTGAACCTACCGAGCACAATGCGCACCCGCATGTTTCTGAACATATTGCCGTGGTACACAACGGTATTATCGAAAACTACGAATCCCTGCGTGCGTTGTTGATTGAGCGTGGCTATCACTTTACGTCTGAAACCGACACCGAAGTGATCGCGCATCTCACCCATTGGGAGCAGCAGCAGGCTGGTGGTTCTCTATTAGAAGTGGTTCAACGCGTTATTCCACAGCTGCGTGGCGCTTACGGCACCGTAGTGATGGATGCACGCCATCCAGATGTGCTGGTCACCGCCCGCTCAGGTAGTCCGCTGGTGATTGGTTGCGGGATGGGAGAAAACTTTATTGCCTCCGATCAGCTGGCACTGCTGCCTGTTACTCGCCGCTTCATCTTTTTGGAAGAGGGCGATATAGCCGAAGTGACGCGCCGTACGGTGAAGATCTTTGATAAAGAAGGCAATGCTGTTGAACGCGCAGAAATTGAATCCAACGTGCAATATGACGCGGGTGACAAAGGTGCATACCGCCACTACATGCAAAAAGAGATCTACGAGCAGCCGTTAGCCATCAAAAATACCCTCGAGGGGCGTTTTAGCCACGGTAAAGTTGATCTGAGCGAACTCGGCGAGAAAGCTGATGCGCTGCTGGCGAAGGTGGAGCACATCCAGATTATCGCCTGTGGGACTTCATACCACTCGGGTATGGTGGCGCGCTATTGGTTTGAATCTCTGGCCGGTGTGCCTTGCGACGTGGAGATTGCTTCTGAATTCCGCTATCGCAAGTCTGCGGTACGTAAAAACAGCCTGATTATTACGTTATCTCAGTCGGGTGAAACTGCGGATACGTTAGCGGCTTTACGTCTGTCTAAAGAGATTGGCTATTTAGGCTCGTTGGCTATCTGTAACGTAGCGAGCTCGTCGCTGGTGCGTGAATCTGATTTGGCTCTGATGACCAAAGCAGGAACGGAAATCGGCGTAGCATCAACCAAAGCGTTTACCACTCAGTTAACCGTTTTGCTGATGCTGGTGGCGCGTATTGGTCGCCTGCATGCGATGCCTGAACAGGTTGAACACGATATCGTTCACGCCCTGCAAGCTCTGCCTGCGCGTATTGAGCAGATGTTATCAATGGATCAAGGCATTGAAGAATTAGCCGAAGATTTCATGGATAAGCAGCATGCGTTGTTCCTTGGCCGTGGCGATCAGTACCCAATTGCAATGGAAGGTGCTCTGAAGCTTAAAGAGATCTCCTATATCCACGCAGAAGCCTATGCGGCAGGTGAACTCAAACACGGACCACTGGCGCTGATTGATGCCGATATGCCGGTGGTTGTGATTGCGCCAAACAACGAACTGTTGGAAAAATTAAAATCCAATATTGAAGAAGTTCGCGCGCGCGGCGGTTTACTGTATGTCTTCGCTGATAAAGACGCAGGCTTCACCGATAGCGAAGGTATGCGCATTATTTCTCTGCCGCACGTAGAAGAGGTGATTGCGCCAATCTTCTATACCGTTCCGCTTCAGCTGCTTTCGTATCACGTGGCGCTGATCAAAGGTACTGATGTCGATCAGCCGCGAAATCTGGCTAAATCGGTAACCGTTGAGTAAAACCGTCTCTAAGCCCCGTTCGCGGGGCTTTTTCATTTTTCCCCGCCAACAAACATTTCATCTGTAATAAAACTGTCATATTCCATACATTTTACTGTCATCAAACTGCCTTATTTTCCCTCCTGCACCATACTTAAACTTGATTGTTCACACTGATGCTGATGAATAACACTCCCCGTGGAGGGAATATGAAGCCGATGCGTTCCTTGGTTGTCACTAAAAAAATGGTTACCTCTAAGACTGTTGCTGCCATTGTTGCTGCAACTTGCTCTCTGACTACAATGTCTGCATTTGCCGCGACCAGCTTGACCGGTGCCGGTGCGACTTTCCCCGCGCCTGTTTATGCTAAGTGGGCAGATACCTATCAGAAAGAAACCGGTAACAAAGTTAACTATCAAGGTATTGGTTCTTCCGGCGGCGTTAAGCAAATTATTGCTAACACCGTTGATTTCGGTGCTTCTGATGCGCCTCTTACCGATGAAAAACTGGCCGCAGACGGCCTGTTCCAGTTCCCAACCGTTATCGGTGGTGTGGTGCTGGCGGTCAATATTCCGGGTTTGAAATCTGGCGAACTAACGCTGGATGGCAAAACTCTGGGTGATATCTATTTGGGCAACATCAAAAAATGGAATGACCCAGCGATCACCAAATTAAATCCAGGCTTAAAACTGCCCGATACCAACATTGCCGTGGTTCGCCGCGCTGATGGCTCTGGTACTTCTTATGTCTTCACCAACTATCTGGCGAAAGTGAACCCAGATTGGAAATCTAAAGTTGGCGCAGGATCTACCGTTAATTGGCCAACCGGTTTGGGCGGCAAGGGTAACGACGGCGTAGCCGCGTTTATCCAGCGTCTGCCAGGTTCCATTGGCTATGTTGAGTATGCTTACGTTAAGCAAAGCAAGCTGGCTTATACCAAGCTGATCTCTGCTGATGGCGACGCTGTTCTGCCAACGGAAGAGAGCTTTAGCAACGCTGCTAAAGGCGCTGACTGGAGCAAATCCTTCGCCCAAGACCTGACCAACCAGAAAGGCGCTAATGCATGGCCTATCAGCTCCACCACCTTCATTCTGGTGCATAAAGATCAGCAGAAACCAGAGCAGGGTGCTGCGGTACTGAAATTCTTTGACTGGGCCTATAAAAATGGCGGCAAAGAAGCCAGCGCTTTGGACTATGCACCACTGCCTAACGCTGTCGTTGAGCAGATCCGTGCAGCATGGAAGACCAACGTAAAAGATAGTTCAGGTAAAGCGCTGTACTAATGTTTCATCCGCTTCCAGAGCTGATGCTTTGGAAGCGGAACACTAGTTTAAGAAGAGAATCACATGGCTGAACATCCGTTACCTAAGCCTTCGTTGCCCAAGAAAGAATCAAAAATAAAACCACCGAGTAAAAACGGTGACGTTATCTTTGGTGCTCTAGTCAAACTAGCAGCGCTGATTACTCTATTGTTGCTGGGCGGCATTATTGTTTCGCTGTTTATCGCGTCGCTGCCGAGCATCCAGAAGTTTGGCTTCGCCTTCCTGTGGTCCAAAGAGTGGGACGCACCAGCGGAGCAGTTCGGTGCCTTAGTACCCATTTACGGCACGATCGTCACCTCAATCATTGCCTTAGTGATTGCCGTACCGGTGAGTTTTGGGATCGCGTTGTTCCTCACTGAACTCGCACCAACTTGGCTGCGCCGCCCGCTGGGTGTTGCGATTGAACTGTTGGCCGCTATTCCGAGCATTGTTTATGGCATGTGGGGGCTGTTTGTTTTTGCTCCGCTGTTTGCCGAATATTTCCAAACGCCGGTGGGCGATGTGCTTTCCGGTATTCCGATTGTGGGTGACCTATTTGCTGGCCCTGCGTTTGGTATCGGTATTTTGGCAGCCGGCGTGATTCTTGCCATCATGATCATTCCTTATATTGCCGCCGTAATGCGTGACGTGTTTGAGCAAACGCCGGTGATGATGAAAGAATCCGCCTACGGCATTGGCTGTACGACGTGGGAAGTGATGAGCCGCATCGTTCTGCCATTTACCAAAAATGGAGTGATTGGCGGCATCATGCTGGGCTTAGGGCGTGCGCTGGGCGAAACCATGGCGGTAACCTTCGTTATTGGTAATACCTACCAGCTCGACAGCGCTTCGCTGTTTATGCCGGGGAACAGTATTACTTCTGCTTTGGCGAACGAGTTTGCTGAGGCTGAGTCAGGACTACATACGGCGGCGTTGATGGAATTAGGCCTGATCCTGTTTGTTATCACGTTCATTGTGTTGGCGTTGTCCAAGCTGATGATTTTACGTCTTGATAAGAATGAGGGACGTTAAGATGGCGATGATTGATATGAATGACGCTCAGGCTTTAGCCAGTTCACGCCGAAAAATGCAGGCATGGCGTCGTCAGAAAAACCGCATTGCGCTGTTTTTGTCGATGGTTACGATGGCCTTTGGGCTGTTCTGGCTAGTGTGGATTTTATTTTCGACGATCACGAAAGGCGTTGATGGCATGTCCATCGCGCTGTTTACCGAAATGACGCCCCCGCCAAACAGTGAGGGCGGTGGTTTGGCTAACGCCATTGCCGGTTCTGGCTTGCTAATCCTGTGGGCTACGGTGATTGGTACTCCGCTAGGCATTATGGCTGGTATCTATTTAGCCGAGTATGGCCGCAAAGGATGGTTGGCGAATTTTATCCGCTTTATTAATGACATCTTGCTCTCTGCGCCGTCTATTGTGGTTGGGCTGTTTGTTTACACCATCGTTGTTGCCAAGGTGCAGCATTTCTCCGGGTGGGCGGGTGTGATTGCGCTAGCGCTGTTGCAGATCCCTATCGTTATTCGTACCACCGAAAACATGCTGAAACTGGTACCTGATAGCCTGCGTGAAGCGGCCTATGCGCTGGGAACACCAAAATGGAAGATGATCTCTGCCATCACGTTAAAAGCATCGGTTTCCGGCATTATCACCGGCGTGCTGTTGGCGATTGCGCGTATTGCTGGTGAAACCGCACCGCTGCTGTTTACATCGCTCTCCAACCAGTTTTGGAGCACCGATATGTCGCAGCCGATTGCCAACCTCCCGGTCACCATATTTAAGTTTGCAATGAGCCCGTTCGCCGAATGGCAAGAGCTGGCTTGGGCTGGGGTGTTACTGATAACCCTATGTGTTCTGCTGCTGAACATTCTGGCGCGCGTCGTTTTTGCTCAGAAGAAGCGCTAAGAAAAAGCATTAATTATTGCAGGCGTTGCTTATCTCTAAGAAAAGCAGCGTCGTGAAAAAGAGAGATTAGAGATGAGTATTGTTACAGACACGACCAACAGCAAAATCCAGGTTCGCGATCTTAACTTCTACTACGGCAAGTTCCACGCGCTGAAGAATATTTCGCTGGATATCGAAAAGAACAAGGTGACGGCGTTTATCGGCCCGTCAGGCTGTGGTAAGTCCACATTGCTGCGTACCTTTAACAAAATGTTCCAGCTCTATCCTGAGCAGCGCGCAGAGGGTGAAATCCTGCTCGATGGGCACAATATTCTGACTGATAACTCAGATATCGCTCTGCTGCGTGCCAAAGTGGGTATGGTATTCCAAAAGCCAACGCCTTTCCCGATGTCAATTTATGACAACATTGCTTTTGGCGTGCGTTTGTTTGAAAAGCTGTCGCGTGCCGAGATGGATGAGCGCGTTCAGTGGGCATTAACCAAAGCGGCGCTGTGGAACGAATCAAAAGATAAGCTTCATCAGAGCGGCTACAGCCTATCTGGTGGACAGCAGCAGCGTTTGTGTATAGCGCGTGGAATCGCTATTCGGCCTGAGGTTTTATTGCTCGATGAGCCTTGTTCTGCGCTGGATCCGATTTCCACCAGCAAAATTGAAGAGCTGATCACTGAACTGAAAGAAGACTACACGGTAGTGATCGTAACGCATAACATGCAGCAGGCTGCCCGTTGCTCAGACCATACTGCGTTTATGTATCTGGGCGAACTGATTGAATTTAGCGATACCGACACCCTGTTTACTTCTCCGGCGCAGAAGCAAACGGAAGATTACATTACTGGCCGTTACGGCTGATTACGGGACTTATCATGGATAATTTAAACCTAAACAAACATATTTCCGGTCAGTTTAACGCCGAGCTGGAGCACATCCGTACTCAGGTGATGACCATGGGTGGGATGGTTGAGCAGCAGCTTTCAGACGCGATTACCGCCATGCACAACCAAGACGGCGAGCTGGCTAAACGCGTTATTGAAGGCGATAAAAAAGTTAACATGATGGAAGTGGCGATCGATGAGGCCTGTGTGAAGATCATCGCTAAGCGCCAGCCCACTGCCAGTGACTTACGTTTGGTTATGGCGATCATCAAAACGATCTCCGAATTAGAACGTATTGGCGACGTAGCCGATAAAATCTGCCGTACGGCGTTAGAGAAATTCTCTCATCAACATCAACCGCTGTTGGTTAGCCTAGAGTCTCTGGGCCGCCATACTGTACAGATGCTGCATGACGTGCTGGATGCGTTCGCCCGCATGGATCTGGACGAAGCAGTACGTATTTATCGTGAAGATAAAAAAGTCGACCAGGAATATGAAGGCATTGTGCGTCAGCTGATGACCTACATGATGGAAGATACGCGCACCATTCCAAGCGTTCTCACCGCGCTGTTCTGTGCGCGCTCCATCGAGCGTATTGGTGACCGCTGTCAGAATATCTGTGAGTTTATTTTCTACTTCGTTAAAGGGCAGGATTTCCGCCACCTTGGCGGTGATGAGTTGGATCAGCTCTTGGCGAAGGATGGGAATAAGCCGACTTGATGTAAGTGAGTGTGTAGATCGTACATATAAATGCGGTATATGGTTTCGTTCGCCATTCTATAAGTAAGTTTCCATGAAACCACTGTTGTAGGCGAACGAGTTGGGTGCGCCAGCGCGCGCACCCAACACCCGCGCGCTCTTATCCGAGATGCCATTTCCGCTCCGGTTTGGTATCGCCCATCCAGGGCGCCCCAAACTCCGCCGGTACATCCCTGTACCGGCGGCTCTCCCTACCAAAACTTAAACAATATAAAAGATAGGCAGGCAAAAATGTCTTTGTCTTGTTAGATGAAATGCATTTTAGAGCCGCCAGCAGGGATGCTGGTGGCAGGTCGAGGGCGTACAGGATGTACGCTCTGAGACCGGTCGGGCAAACGGCTCGGTAAAAAGCGCGTGAGTTGAGAGTCCCCGCGCAACGGGACTCTCATCGGACGCCTACGCCAGTGGCTTCATGGAGACGTCTATGCAGATAGGCGTACGAAACCTTTCACTGTTTGAACATAGAAGGTTTCTTCGCCAGATCAAAATTCCACCCTCTTAAAACAAATTCATCTATCCATATCCTCTAATAGTATTTCCAGTTCTATGTGGGTTAAGCGTAATTTAATCCTGTCGCTAAAAATAAAGCCGCCAAAACATACTTCTGGGCACAATACCTTTAGGAGCTTTTCCATGAAGCAACGCGTTCTCGTTCTGTCCTTGTTAGCCAGCCTTTCCGCTGTTTCTGGTTTGGCTCACGCCGATAAACTCGATGATATTCAAAAAGCTGGCGTTGTACGTATCGCCGTTTTTGATAGCAATCCACCGTTTGGTTATGTCGATCCCCAAACCAAAAAGCTGGTGGGTTATGACGTAGACGTTGCCGATGCCATTGGTAAAGCGTTGGGGGTGAAAGTTGAACTGAGAGCCACTAACCCTGCTAACCGAATTCCACTGTTAGCGTCTAAAAAAGTCGATTTAATCGCTGCGAACTTCACCATTACGCCAGAACGTGCCAAAGAGGTGAATTTCAGCGTGCCGTATTTCCGTACGGGGCAAAAATTCATTGCCCACAAAGGCGTGCTGAAACAGCCTGACGATATTGCCAAGCTGCGTATCGGCGCTGATAAAGGCACCGTGCAGGAAATTACGCTACGCGATAAATACCCAACCGCTAAAGTGATCTCCTACGATGACACGCCGTTGGCGTTTGCTGCGCTGAGAAACGGCAACGTTCAGGCTATTACGCAAGACGATGCCAAATTGGTTGGGTTGTTAGCCAATGTGCCGGAAGCAGCAAAAGCTGATTTTGAAATATCACCTTTCAGCATCACCAAAGAGTATCAAGGCATTGGCTTGCCAAAAGGCGAAGATCGTCTGACGACTAAAGTGAATACCGTGCTGGAAGGTCTGGAGAAAGATGGTCAGGCCGAGAAGATTTACGATCGCTGGTTTGGCCCAGAAACAAAATCTGCCCAGCCACGTGGTGATTTTAAAATTGGCCCTGTTGATATCAGCAAGTCCTAATCAATTCTGAATAAGTGCGGCCGCGCTGCTGTGTCTAGGCGTGGTCGCATTTCCCGTATGACTTGGAATAGCTGTTATCGAGGCAGCTATTCCAAGTGGTTTGGGAATATCGCGATCGGTGAGCATGATGAACGGACAATCTTTTTACGATGTAATTCTGGCACCGCAGTATCTGCATTGGCTGTGGTCTGGGTTTCTGATTACGCTGGTTATTTCTGCGTGTACGGTTGTTCTTGCTACCCTTCTTGGCCTGATATTAGCGGCGTTGCGTGATAGCCCACAGCGCTGGCTGAGTTTGCCCGTTGTGGCCTACAGCTCGGTTTTCCGCAACACGCCGCTGCTAGTTCAGCTCTTTTTCTGGTACTTCGGTGCAGGACAGCTTCTACCTTCCGCTGTGATGCAGTGGCTAAATACGCAGCATGAATGGACGATAGGTGGATGGACTCTCGCATGGCCGTCGTTCGAGTTTTTGGCCGGTTTAGTTGGCCTAACGCTGTATTCCGCAGCGTTTATTTCTGAAGAGATCCGCGCAGGAATTCGCGGTGTGGCAAGCGGGCAAAAACAGGCCTCGCAGGCGCTAGGACTAAGCCTCTGGCAAAGCATGCGTTATGTCGTGCTGCCGCAGGCGGTGAAGATTGCTCTGCCACCGTTGTTAGGCCAGTACATGAATATCATCAAGAACTCGTCATTAACCATGGCCATCGGTGTGGCTGAGCTTTCGTATGCTTCACGGCAGGTGGAGACTGAAACGCTAAAAACATTCCAAGCGTTTGGCGTAGCGACCCTGTTGTACGTTTTAATTATTGCGCTGATGGAAGGCTGGGGAATGTGGTATCAGCAGCGTCGACGGATGCAGGAGCGCTATTAGAATGGATTTCACCGTTATTCACGATAACCTCAGCTATCTGCTGTGGGGGCAGTTTCCTGATGGTCCCTTAGGGGGTGCCGCGTTAACGCTGGTGATAAGCCTGATTGCAGGGTTGATTTCTGCCGTGTTGGGCACGTTGTTGGGGATTTGTTTGGCGATGTCGCGCGGTTGGCTGGGCGCTGCCTTGGCAATGGTGCTGGGATTTTTTCGCGCTATTCCGGTTATCATGCTGATCTTCTGGACTTACTTCCTTCTCCCAATCGTATTTGGCGTTGATATACCCGAGATCACCACGGTAGTTTGCGCGCTAGCATTGATCGCCTCAGCCTATCTGGCGCATGCCGTTGCGGCTGGTATACATGCTGTAGGGCGTGGACAATGGCAGGCAGGGCTTTCTCTGGGGTTAAATCGCTGGCAGGTTTTGGGTAATGTGGTGTTGCCTCAGGCGCTACGCATGATGGTGCCGTCTTTTATTAATCAATGGATTTCATTGATTAAGGATACTTCGCTGGCATATATCGTGGGCGTGAGTGAACTGACGTTCTTAGCTACGCAGGTTAACAACCGCAGCATGGTGTATCCGATGGAAGTGTTTATGTTTGTAGCGGGTGTCTATTTCGTGATGTGTCTTGCGCTAGATGTGGCTGCCAACCAGCTGAGCCGGCGTTTTACGTCGCAAAATATCGTGGTAAAACGCCGCTGGTGGCAGTTGAAACCTGCGTTACCTGCAAGCTAAAACTATTTGGTCAGCGACCAACCACGTTCACGCCATAACTCTGGCAATACGCTGAGATCGTCAAAAGAGGTCACCAGCGGATGCTCAATAACTGGATTATGTGCGTCGCCGCAGTAGTAGAACACTGGGATACCGGCGGCAATGCCCGATTTCACGCCTGATGGTGAATCATCCACTAAAATACACTCTTTAATATCTACGCCCATCTCTTTGGCTGCGTGGAACATCAGGTCTGGGTCGGGCTTCCAGCTCTGGATATCGTAGCCGCTGTAGAGTCGGTCACCAAAATAGTTGAGCATTCCGGTTGAACCCAATGAGTTTTGCATTTTGCTGACAGGTCCGTTGGACGTGGTGCACATGGGAACCGTTATCTGTGACAGCAACGATTCTGCATGGGGAATCGATTTCAGTTCGGTGGCAAACAGACGGGCGACCTCATCGCGGTAAATTTGCTCCATTTCATCACGCTCGGACTCAAAAGCATGTTCTTGTTTGATGCGCTCGATGATCTCGTACAGCTTAACGCCTTTGAATTCCTTGAAAACGCGATCCAATGACAGATGTACCCCGTAGTGGGCGAACATATGAACGTAAGCTTTGCTGCACAGGTATTCACTGTCGACCAGCGTGCCGTCACAGTCGAAGAAAATACAATTGATAGATGTCATTGGGCTTCCTTGTTTTTCATGGCAAACGGCAGCCTAGCGCTGCCGTCGTCAGAGATAAACCAGTGCCCAGTTTAATCACTTAAGGCAGAAAAGCGAGTCTCAGTAAATGCGAAGCGATCGACATCAAATAGCCCTAAGCTGGTTAATTTCAATGAGGGGATGACCGGCAATGACAAAAATGCCATCTGAATAAACGGTTCATTTAGCGTCACACCACAGAGGCGACAGGCATTTTTCAGATGGGTGATATCATCGGCGATCTCTGCCGCAGGTTTGTCACTCATCAAGCCTGCAATAGGCAGCGAAAGATGGCTTTTCACCTCACCTTCATCGACAACGCATAAGCCCCCACCCTGTGAAATCAACTGATTAACGGCGATAGCCATATCGCGCGCATGATGACCGATCACCACGATATTATGGCTATCATGGCTTACGGTTGCTGCCATGGCCCCGCGTATAAGACCAAAGTTTTGCAGCAAACCTAAAGCGGGGGGTTTTTGATGACCGTAACGTTCCATGACCGCAATTTTGCATACGTCGTCGTGATCGAAACGCTCGCCCTGCCAAATAACGGGCAGTTCACAGGTAATCAGTTCATTTGGGATCACCTGTATTGCCCGATAGCGTTCGCCGATTTCCAATGGAAGCGTTAGTGCAGATTCATCAACCGGCGTGCGTTGAATAGTATTTTGCGTCGGTGGCTGGGTTTGCTGGTAACGCTGTTCGCTGGTTGCTGTGAGTTGTTGGCCATCAACCCGCTTTCCTCCGGCAATGACCTGCTGAATTTCAACTTGTTGTACATCATTGAGTATCACGATATCCGCTCTTTTACCTGGGGCAATAAGACCCAGACGTTTTAAGCCGAAATGCCGTGCTGGAGACCAGCTTGCGACGCGGTAGGCAACGTGAACCGGTATGCCATGCTGATTGATTAGGCGATGAATGAGGGCGTTGATATGGCCTTCATGCGCAATTTCCCACGGATTACGATCGTCGGTACAGAGCATGCATTGTGGGCTACTGAACTCATTAATCAGCGGCGCTAGCGTATCCAGATTGCGCGCAGCGGAGCCTTCTCGCATCATGAGCGCCATACCCAGAGACAGTTTTTCGCGCCCTTCCTGCAGCAGTAGAGTTTCGTGGCAGTTTTCTACGCCTGCCGCTAGATACCCGTTAAGGTCTTTGCCGCTGAGCATGGGGCTATGGCCATCAAGGGTTAAATGGCGAAAGGCGTCCAGTTTGTCCATGATGTCGCCGTCTCCAGCAATAACGCCGGGAAAGTTCATCATTTCCGCCAGCCCAAGGACGTGCGAATGATCGCGGTATTTCAGCATTTCATCTAAAGGAAACTCGGCTCCGTTGATGTCGCTTCCCGCAAGCGCTGGTACGCATGAGCTGATTTGTACGAACTGATTTTGTTGAGCCTGTTCCGCACAGCGTAAAAACCATTCCAACCCTTGCTTACCCATCACGTTCACAATCTCATGAGGATCGCAGACGATGCTGGTGACGCCCAGCGGTAAGGTTGCGCTTTCAAACGTTATTGGCGTCATCATGCTAGATTCAATATGCAGGTGAGAATCAATAAATCCCGGTACCGCAATAGCGTTATTGGCGTCAATCCGGCGATGGGCTACGGCACCTGCATAGGCGGGGCCGACGCCGGCAATATTTGCACCGCAAATGACGATCGGACCCAGCAGTTCGCCACCGTTTATCAGATCGAGAATGCGAACATTGTCAATAATGCAGTCAGCTGCTTCATCGCCGCGTGAAACGGCCAGAAGGCGGATCATTTCTTCACGCGAAAGCGATTGCGTATGCTTATTATTTATTCCTTCCATGTTAATTTCCGCTCCTTGAAATTGTTTTTATCATATTGATATTAATCTGTTTTTATTTATATAAACGCATTATATGAGAGCCTAAATAGGTCTACGTGACACCGCTCACTAAAATGACGAGTAAAAAAACATCTAGAAATCTGTGTGACGGGGATCATTATTTAGCTCTTTTGGTATAGGATACTCTCCCAAAGCCAATATCCATCCGGATTTAATAGAATGAATAATTCAACTTCAAACTCTGCTCAAGGGCAGGGGCTGTTTGAGCGTGTCTTCAAATTGCAGGAGCATGGCACCACCGCAAGGACTGAGGTGATCGCCGGTATCACCACGTTTTTGACTATGGTGTATATCGTCTTCGTCAACCCGCAAATCCTCGGCGCTGCCGGCATGGATACACAGGCTGTATTCGTTACCACCTGTCTGATCGCTGCTTTCGGTAGTATCTTCATGGGCCTGCTGGCTAACCTACCGGTAGCGCTGGCTCCTGCTATGGGGCTGAATGCCTTCTTTGCCTTTGTCGTCGTTGGCGCTATGGGGCTGACATGGCAGGTTGGTATGGGCGCTATTTTCTGGGGTGCCGTTGGCCTGTTGCTGCTGACTATTTTCCGCATCCGTTACTGGATGATTGCGAATATCCCAATGAGCCTGCGCGTGGGTATCACCAGCGGTATTGGTTTGTTTATCGCGATGATGGGCCTGAAAAATGCCGGGATCGTTGTGCCGAACAAAGATACGTTGGTTGCCGTTGGAAATCTGACCTCTCACAGCGTTTTGCTGGGGGCTTTGGGTTTCTTTATCATCGCGATTTTGTCATCCCGTAGCTTCCATGCCGCCGTGTTGGTATCCATCGTGGTGACTACGCTTATCGGCTGGGCACTGGGCGATGTGCAGTATTCCGGTTTGTTCTCCATGCCGCCGAACGTGACCAGCGTCGTAGGTCAGGTTGATTTATCTGGGGCGTTAAACATCGGTCTGGCTGGCGTGATTTTCTCCTTCATGCTGGTAAACCTGTTTGACTCATCAGGCACATTGATTGGTGTAACGGATAAAGCAGGGCTGGCAGATAAGAGCGGTAAATTCCCGCGCATGAAACAGGCGTTGTATGTCGATAGCATCAGCTCCGTCGTAGGTTCTTTTATTGGTACGTCATCGGTGACGGCTTATATCGAAAGTACCTCTGGAGTTTCCGTGGGCGGGCGTACAGGCTTAACTGCGGTAGTCGTGGGCATTCTGTTCCTGCTGGTGATTTTCCTTTCGCCGCTGGCGGGAATGGTTCCTGCTTATGCTGCGGCAGGCGCGCTGATTTATGTGGGCGTATTGATGACGTCTAGCCTGTCTCGCGTGAAGTGGGATGATTTGACTGAAGCCGTACCGGCGTTTATCACCGCGGTCATGATGCCGTTTAGCTTCTCGATCACGGAAGGTATCGCGCTTGGCTTTATCTCTTACTGCATTATGAAGTTAGGCACCGGCCGCTGGCGTGAAATCAGCCCATGCGTGGTAATTGTGGCGCTGCTGTTTGTGCTGAAGATTGTATTTGTTGATGCGCATTAATCGCGGTTAAGCCCCTTCTGACATCCCGTTTGCTGGGATTATTAGCCTCTCTCTTCTCAGAGAGAGGCTGGGAAGGGGTTTTTTAGTTCTGCTTACCCATTCACTTCTCTATCAATCAATTCTCTATCAATAACTTATCTATCAACCGACGCGGCGTACATAATCTGCAAATGCAGACAGCTGTTTGCCTAAGAACTCAATGGTTGAAGCATCCGTTAATGTGCCCTTCTGTTCATCCACTTTGCTCTGGATCACGCCGCCCATAAACTCAGGTTTATTCATCACCTGAGAGTCTAAGAATACCAAAATCTGGCGCAGATGATACTGGCAGCGTGCACCGCCAACCGGCCCCATTGAGCTGGTCTGGATTGCCACAGGCTTTCCAGCTAACGGTTGATTTGGCAGACGAGAGATCCAATCGATAGCGTTTTTCAGGCCACCCGGAACAGAGTAGTTATATTCGGGGGTGACGATGATTACGCCATCAGCCTGACGAATTTGCTCGGCAATCGCCTCAATTTGAGCAGGGAAGCCTTCATCCTGTTGGCGATCTGCGTCATAGAGAGGGATATCGCGAATAGAGGGTAAAGCTTCAATGGTTACGCCTTCAGGCGCTAAGCCGGGCAGAGCATTGGCGACGATCCCATTGTAGGAACCTTTACGTAGGCTACCGAGTAAAGTGACAATTTTCAGTGGTTTATCTGACATAAGTTCTCCATTTCTTGATGTAATTTAACCGGATATGTAGAACTCATCTTAGATCAATAATCAATCATAGAGTAGATAAGTTGTTATCAGACTTATCATTTAAGCCGTTTGTATTGGTGCGTTGCTGGTAAAACGCAAATAGGAAGTGGACTCTTTTAGCTCAGCTTGTTTCTCTGCGGTGATATTGAGCAACTGGTTTTCTTCTTGATCCATCAGCCAATAATTGAGCTGTCCTAACGTGGGCGATTTACTGCATGCCCACGCGATCTCGCCCTGTATTGCGCTAATGGTTTCGACCTGCGGCGTTACCGTTGAACGCAGTTTTCCTGCACCCGGTAAAAGGCGTAGCGTTTGTAAACCGCTGGTACCCAGCCCTGAGATCTTAAGAACCGATTCACGAATAGCCCAAAGCTGGGTTGTTGCTTCCAAACGATCGGCTTGTCCATCGATCCAAATTTTTTCGCCGCTGGTAATATATTGCTGCTGAAGGTGAATAAAGCCGCCCTGACGCGCTCGGATAATCTCGACGTCCATGCCGACTTTCCCATTGGTGCCAAGCATCAATGCGATGACACCGCCAGCATACCCCAAGCTAAAATCGGGAAGCGTTGGATCAACAAAGCACGGCCTGCCACTGGGCGCAACGGCCAAGCGAGGCAGTTTTTCATAGCCATAAAGTTGAAACATAAGCTCTGCGAGCAATGCTCGGCCATGTAAAAAACGTTCACGGCGTTTAGGTGAGTAGTGAAGTGAGGTGGTGATCAGATCGTCGGTGAGACGATGTACGTCTAAAGGTTGGTTGGATAAATACCACCAAGCAAAATGATTATCCATAGTCGCTCCCTGATTTACGGATGAATTGGCGGATATACGTAACGTACTAACTATAGCGTAAGCGCTTTCGCTCACGAGATTATTTATCTTCGTCAGATATTTAGTAACTCGATTTTGTGTGAACTGTGCAACAGCGCACTGATTTAACTAACAAATTTAACGCTGGCTATGACCATAAACGGTTATGTTTTGGTAAATATCAAGTAGAACAAGGAGTTGGAATGGTGATGCAAAAGAAGTCTTAAACGGGGTATCGGCCTGCTGGTTTTGGTGGCTCTGATTATCCTTTTACATAACAGCCCTCTAGCCGAAGTGTTATCGCACGTTGAAACGTTACAACAATGGGTGAGTTCGCATGGCTGGTGGGGAGTTTTGGCTTACATATTGTTGTTTGTTATCACTTCGCTATTCCTGTTCCCAGGAAGCGTGTTAGTTATCGCTGGCGGTGTCGTTTTCGGGGTGTTTTACGGAACGCTCATCTCATTATTTGCCGCCACGTTGGCTTCTTCGCTCTCTTTTTTGTTAGCCAGATACTTAGGACGCTCTTGGTTATTACGCCGTTTGGGTGGAAACCAAAAATTTGAGCAGATTGAGCGAGGCATTCAACGCTATGGTGTGGATTTTTTGATTTTTACCCGCCTGATTCCGCTTTTTCCCTACAATATTCAAAATTATGCTTACGGGTTAACGGCGATATCTTTTTGGCGCTACAGCGTAGTTTCTTGCTTAACCCTTCTGCCGGGAACGTTCATATTCACGTTTATGGCCAGTGAATTGGCTGAAAATGGGATTACGCTAAATGTAACGCTAAAACTCTTCTTGTGCGGCGCGCTGTTGTTTGTTTTGACACAGGTAACGCGTAGGGTTTTCAGGAAGCGGTTTAGTAAAAAATAAAACCCGCCACTGGCGGGTTTTTGAACAGAAGTAATCACTTACCAATGCAGAAACTTGAGAAAATGCGGCCCAGTAAATCATCTGAGGTGAATTCGCCGGTAATCTCACTGAGCGCCTGCTGAGCAAGACGTAGCTCTTCAGCCAGTAATTCACCTGCATAAGCGCTTACAAGCTGTTCCTTGCCCTGCTCAAGGTGTTCTGCGGCGGTTTCAAGCGCCTGAAGGTGACGGCGACGAGCTAAGAACCCACCTTCCATATTGCTGGTAAAGCCCATGCTCTGCTTGAGATGGTCGCGCAGAACGTCGATGCCTTCACCGGTTCGCGCAGAGAGTCTAATAAGTGAGTAACCATTTACTTCGCTGAGTCCCAGCGCTTCGCCGGTCATGTCGGCTTTGTTGCGTACTACGGTAATCGGCAATGTTTTTGGCAAACGAGCCATAAACTCAGGCCAGATGCTGGCGGGCTCAATAGCGTCAGTTGTAGTGCCATCAACCATGAACAGTACGCGGTCGGCCTGTTCGATCTCATTCCATGCACGTTCGATACCGATGCGTTCAACTTCGTCGCTGGCTTCGCGTAAACCTGCGGTATCAATGATGTGTAGCGGCATGCCGTCGATATGAATGTGTTCACGTAGGACGTCACGCGTTGTACCCGCGATGTCGGTGACGATAGCGGCTTCGCGTCCTGCAAGTGCGTTTAACAGGCTGGATTTACCGGCGTTCGGGCGGCCAGCAATCACCACTTTCATCCCTTCACGCAGCAAACTTCCCTGACGCGCTTCGGCACGCACGGCCTGCAGCTCTCCCATAATGCCGTTTAGCTGTGCTTCAATTTTACCGTCTGAGAGAAAATCGATCTCTTCGTCGGGGAAGTCGATAGCGGCTTCAACAAAAATACGCAGATGAGTCAGCGCTTCCACCAGCTGATTAACGCGATTGGAGAATGCGCCTTGAAGCGAATTTACCGCTGAGCGTGCAGCCTGTTCGGAGCTGGCATCGATGAGGTCGGCAATTGCTTCGGCCTGCGCTAAATCGAGTTTGTCATTTAGAAATGCGCGCTCAGAGAACTCTCCCGGGCGGGCAATGCGGACTTCTGGCATCTGTAGAATGCGTTTTAGTAGCAGATCGAGGATGACAGGGCCGCCATGGCCTTGCAGTTCAAGAACGTCTTCACCGGTAAAAGAGTTTGGGCCGGGGAAGTACAGCGCGATCCCCTGATCCAGCACGCTGCCGTCTGTATCTTTAAACGGTAGGTAATCCGCATAGCGCGGCTTAGGTAATTTACCCAGCAACGCCATAGCGACTTCTTTAGCCTGACGTCCTGATACGCGCAGAATGCCTACGCCGCCGCGCCCCGGTGGGGTTGCTTGGGCAACGATGGTGTCGGATTGGCTCATAGTCATACTCTCTCGTTACTAAATTGAAATTCGTACCCACCATAGACCTTCATGCTGAGACGACGATAGGTCAATGAGGTCATAAAACAGGGCATAAAAAAAGGCGGTCAATTGACCGCCTTACTCAACTCATATCATCGCGTGGATTATGATTTTTTCTTGTCGCGGCTGTGTAGACCACGTTTCTCAAGACCACGGTAGATCAGCTGTTGCTGGAGGATGGTCACCAGGTTGCTGACGATATAGTACAGCACCAGACCTGATGGGAACCACAAGAAGAACACCGTGAAGATGACCGGCATAAAGGTCATGATCTTTTGCTGCATCGGGTCAGTGACTGTGGTTGGCGACATCTTCTGAATGAAGAACATCGTGATACCCATCAGAATTGGCAAGATGTAGTACGGGTCTTGTGCGGCTAAGTCATGGATCCACAGTGCGAACGGCGCTTGACGCAGTTCCACAGAGCCCATCAGCATGTAATACAGTGCCAAGAAGATAGGCATCTGAATTACCAGCGGGAGACAACCACCCAGCGGGTTAACTTTCTCTGATTTGTACAGCGCCATCATTTCTTGGCTCATGCGCTGTTTGTCGTCACCAATACGCTCACGCATTGCGGCCAGTTTCGGCTGCAGCATACGCATTTTCGCCATGGAGGTGTACTGCGCTTTAGTCAGCGGGTACATGATGCCACGAACGATGAAGGTGATAACGATAATCGAGAAGCCCCAGTTACCGATAAAGCTGTGAATGAACTGCAGCAGCTTAAACAGTGGCTGAGAAATGAACCACAACCATCCGTAGTCTACGGTCAAGTCCAAGTGAGGTGCTACGGCAGCCATATCACTCTGGATTTCAGGACCAACCCACAGGGTTGCGTTCAGGTTTTTCTCGGTGCCAGGAGCAACAACGACAGGTTCAGCTTTAAAGCCAATCGTTGAAAGTCCGTTACCCAGATTAGCGGTGTAGAACTGGTTGGTACCGTTTGTTGCTGGGATCCATGCGGTTGCAAAGTATTGCTGCAACATGGCAACCCAACCGCCTTTAGTGGTGATATTCAGCGGGTCTTTATCAAACGCGTATTTCTGATATTTATCATCGCTTGAAGAATACGCCGCACCACGGAAGGTATGCAGAGCAAAGTTGTTGCTGCCGGTATCTTTGTGTTTTGGCAGGTCGATAGACTGCTTCAACTGACCGAACAGAGTCAGATCCAACGGCTGTGCGCTGGCGTTCTTAACGTTGTAGTCCACGCCAATTGCGTAGTCACCGCGTTTAAGAACGAAGGTCTTGGTATAGACCACGCCGTCTTTCGCCGTGTACGTCAAAGGAATACGCAGCTCGTCCTGACCATTGACCAGTTCGAAGCTGGTTTGATCGGCGGCGTACAGAGGACGGTCACCGTTAGCTGGATTGTCTGGACCATTTTTACCTGTCAGACCGCTTTGAGCCTGATAGATGAAGTTTGGTGTAGTTTCTAACAGCTGGAAAGGCTGGTCAGAACCTAAAGTAGCTGGATACGCCAACAGGTTAGCCTGTTCGATATCACCACCACGGGTGTTAATGGTCAAAGACAGTACATCTGTCTTAACCGTAATCATTTTACCCTGGCCACTTTCTGGCACAGCCTGGCTAGATGCATCGGCTGTCGTGGTGTTCGCGGTCTGTCCTGCGGTCTGAGCGGTTGGCTGCGGATTGTTATCCGTTTGCCATGCTTGCCAGATCATGAAAGACACGAACAGCAGAGCGATGAGGAGTAGATTGCGTTGCGAATCCATCTTAATGTTCTCTGTTATCGTCAGTTTTCGGCGGCACGGGATCATCACCACCTGGGTTCAAGGGGTGGCATTTTAATACGCGTTTCAGTGTCAACCAACTGCCTTTTATCATCCCAAACCTGCTCAATGCCTCAATTCCGTACTGTGAGCAGGTTGGTCTGAAACGACAATGCGGTCCGAGCAGCGGACTAATGAAAAGCTGATACCCGCGTATCAGCTTTATTAGGATACGCGAGCTTGCCGACAATGACGACGCCATAACTTTTCCAAAATCTCTGTCAGCGCCCGATTATCGAGCTCCTGAACCCCTTTTTTAGCAATTACCACAAAATCCATGGCAGGCAGCGAATGTTGGCTTAAACGGAAGCTCTCACGCGTTAGGCGTTTGATCCGGTTACGCTCATGCGCACGCTTGACATATTTTTTGGCGACTGTAAGACCGATGCGGGGATGCCCCAGCGTGTTCATACGGCCGAGTATGGTAATTTGAGGAGTGCCGGCTCGTTGCGGTTGCTGGAAGACGAAATTGAAATGATTGGGAGTTAACAAACGTAACTCCCTAGGAAATGCTAGCTTAACCACAGAGGGTTAGCTTTATTACTTAGAAACGGTCAGACGAGTACGGCCTTTCGCACGACGGCGGGCCAGAACCAGACGACCATTTTTGGTTGCCATACGAGCACGGAAACCGTGTGAACGGTTACGTTTCAATACGGACGGTTGGAAAGTGCGTTTCATAGCGATTTCTACCTAAACTTAAATAATTACTGATCAGTAAACGCGTTTGGCTACTCGGCGTGAGAACGACCGACGCCTCAATCGCATATATAAAGAGGCGGGATTGTAATAATTGTACAGTCCTGAGTCAATTCTCATCGCAAGATAGCTCAACCGAATTTCACTAACGTGAGCCTCAATCACCGTCGCATCCCTAAATAGTCCCTAAGAGATACATAGGTTTGAGGCCTGTAAAAGTGACGAAAAAAAATCACTAAACAGAACTCAGGCGCAACGCGTGGGTGGGAAATTATACGGACTCCCTATCAAAGCGCAAGGATCTAACCAAGATCCTTCTTGATAAAGTGTAGATCCGTGATGATTTTCTCACCCGCAAAATCCGAAAATAGTGGATCTGTGGGCTGTTTAACGCTGGACAAATGGCTTAAAAGCTTAAACTCGCTTTCTGAATCTTGCCTGTGGATAAAAACGATCTAATCTGTGCAGAAGGGGAGGATCTTCTGTGCGTTTTAGGCTATGATCCGCCATTCCGATTGCGATCCAGATCTCTGGTGCGTTGGAGATAACGAAATTTAATACATCGCATTTAAAAGCGATTCGTATGTGATGGTTTGCTTGTGGGTAACCTGTTTATGATCTTTTCATTTATTAAGATCCCAGCATCTTTTGCGCGGAACAGTGCCTTGACGAGGTTCAAACGATCACGTGCGTCAAAAAAAGTCAGTCTAAGTATCCTATTCATTTCTTTTTGATCTTGTTCGAGTGGAGTCCGCCGTGTCACTTTCGCTTTGGCAGCAGTGTCTTGCCCGATTGCAGGATGAGTTACCTGCCACAGAATTTAGTATGTGGATCCGTCCTTTACAGGCGGAACTGAGTGACAACACCCTGGCGCTGTATGCTCCTAACCGTTTTGTATTGGATTGGGTTCGTGACAAATATCTCAACAACATCAACGGATTGTTGAATGATTTTTGTGGCAGCGATGCGCCGGTTTTACGTTTTGAAGTTGGCACCAAACCTGCAATCGCAATTCCGGCACAAAGCCCGGTTACTGCCAGCGTTTCTGCGCCTGTCATTCAGACCGCAGCTCGCAATATTGCACCTATGCGTCCGAGCTGGGATAACTCACCGGCGCAGCCTGAACTGTCTTATCGCTCGAATGTAAATCCTAAGCATACGTTCGATAACTTTGTTGAGGGTAAGTCTAACCAACTGGCCCGCGCGGCGGCGCGTCAGGTGGCTGATAACCCTGGCGGAGCCTATAACCCGTTGTTTTTATACGGTGGCACTGGTTTAGGTAAAACCCACCTTTTGCACGCGGTGGGAAATGGCATTATGGCGCGCAAAGCCAATGCCAAAGTGGTTTACATGCACTCTGAGCGTTTCGTTCAGGATATGGTTAAGGCTCTGCAAAATAACGCGATCGAAGAGTTTAAACGCTACTATCGTTCTGTTGATGCTCTGCTTATCGATGATATTCAATTCTTTGCGAACAAAGAGCGCTCGCAGGAAGAGTTTTTCCATACCTTTAACGCACTGCTTGAAGGCAATCAGCAAATTATCCTGACGTCAGATCGCTATCCAAAAGAGATCAACGGCGTGGAAGATCGCCTGAAATCACGATTTGGCTGGGGATTGACCGTGGCTATCGAGCCGCCGGAATTAGAAACGCGCGTCGCTATTCTGATGAAAAAAGCCGATGAAAATGATATTCGCCTGCCGGGTGAAGTCGCCTTTTTCATCGCCAAGCGTCTACGCTCTAATGTACGTGAGCTCGAGGGCGCACTGAATCGCGTGATTGCCAATGCCAACTTTACCGGTCGCGCAATTACCATCGACTTCGTGCGTGAAGCATTGCGTGATCTGCTCGCCTTGCAGGAAAAATTAGTCACTATCGATAATATTCAGAAGACAGTCGCTGAGTATTATAAAATCAAGGTGGCAGATTTACTGTCTAAACGCCGTTCCCGCTCGGTTGCACGCCCACGCCAGATGGCGATGGCGCTGGCAAAAGAGCTGACCAACCATAGCTTGCCGGAAATCGGTGATGCATTTGGTGGTCGTGACCATACTACGGTCTTGCATGCCTGTCGTAAGATTGAACAGCTGCGTGAAGAAAGCCACGACATCAAAGAAGATTTTTCTAATTTAATCAGAACGTTGTCATCCTAATCAAATAACAGTCATCGTAGCGATATGAAATTTATTGTTGAACGTGAACATCTGCTAAAGCCGTTGCAACAGGTAAGCAGCCCGCTGGGTGGCCGACCAACGTTGCCTATTCTTGGTAATCTGCTGCTGCAGGTTGAAGACGGCCATCTATTGCTGACAGGCACCGACCTTGAAATGGAAATGATCGCCCGTGTTCCTCTTGCTCAAGAGCATGAGACGGGTGCGACAACGGTTCCTGCGCGTAAGTTTTTTGATATTTGCCGTGGCCTACCAGACGGTGCGGAAATCACCGTGATACTGGACGGCGATCGCATGTTGGTTCGCTCTGGACGTAGCCGCTTCTCGCTGTCTACGCTGCCGGCCGCTGACTTCCCTAATCTGGATGATTGGCAGAGCGAGGTGGAGTTTACTCTGCCTCAGGCAACGCTGAAAAAGCTGATTGAAGCGACGCAGTTCTCAATGGCACATCAGGACGTACGCTATTACCTGAACGGTATGCTGTTTGAGACCGAAGGTGAAGAGCTGCGCACCGTCGCGACCGATGGGCACCGACTTGCCGTTTGCTCTATGCCTATTGGCCAGAGTTTGCCAAGTCATTCGGTGATCGTGCCGCGTAAAGGCGTGATGGAACTGTCTCGTTTGTTAGATGGCGGTGAAACACCGCTGCGCCTGCAAATTGGCAGCAATAACATTCGTGCTCACGTTGGTGGCTTTATCTTTACCTCCAAGCTGGTTGATGGGCGTTTCCCTGACTATCGCCGCGTATTGCCGAAGAACCCGGACAAAACGCTGAAAGCAGGCTGTGATGAACTCAAACAGGCGTTTGCGCGTGCGGCGATTTTGTCGAATGAAAAATTCCGCGGTGTTCGCCTTTATGTCAGCCATAACCAGCTGAAAATTACTGCGAATAACCCAGAGCAGGAAGAAGCGGAAGAAATTCTGGATGTGAATTACGAAGGAACCGATTTAGAAATTGGTTTCAACGTCAGTTACGTTCTGGATGTCCTCAACGCACTCAAGTGTGAAGACGTGCATATGCTACTGACTGACTCCGTATCTAGCGTTCAGATTGAAGACGCGGCGAGCCAGTCGGCAGCCTACGTAGTCATGCCAATGCGTTTGTAGCCATGTATCGGGCTATCTTACTTGCCACTTTACGCTTGGGCAGTGCTCGCCATCCTCACGTACTACATGTACGCTCCGGTGGCTGTGCGCTGGCCGCACGTAAATTGGCTGCGACGATAACGCCCTGGAATTGAAATTCGTATGGCTTTAACGCGTCTAACGATCCGCGATTTTCGCAATATTGAATCGGCGGATCTCTCTCCTGCTGAGGGATTCAACTTTCTGGTCGGTGCCAACGGTAGCGGAAAGACCAGCGTGCTCGAGGCTATTTATACGCTTGGGCACGGGCGGGCTTTTCGTAGTTTGCAGGCGGGAAGAGTGATCCGCCACGACCAGAATGAGTTTGTTCTACATGGTCGCATTGATACCGGTGCAGAGCGCGAGCTGTCTGTTGGGCTTAGTAAAAGCCGTGCCGGTGATAGCAAAGTGCGCATTGATGGCAGCGATGGCCACAAAGTGGCGGAGCTAGCGCAGATGTTGCCGATGCAGCTTATCACGCCAGAAGGTTTTACCTTATTGAACGGCGGGCCAAAATTTCGGCGCGCTTTTCTCGACTGGGGCTGCTTTCATAGCGATCCCGGTTTCTTTGTTGCCTGGAGCAACCTCAAGCGACTGCTAAAGCAGCGCAATGCGGCGTTAAGACAGGTAACCCGCTATGGACAATTACGTCCATGGGATCAGGAACTGATCCCGCTGGCAGAACGTATCAGCCAATTGCGAGCGCAATACAGCGCAGCGATTGCCGAAGATATCAGCGCAACATGCGCGCAGTTCTTGCCTGAATTTGCACTGACGTTTTCTTTCCAGCGTGGCTGGGATAAAGAGAGCGATTACGGAGAGTTGCTAGAGCGTCAATTTGAACGCGATAGGGCTCTGACCTATACCGCGGTTGGTCCACACAAGGCAGATTTCCGCATCCGGGCAGAAGGTACACCGGTTGAGGATTTGCTGTCGCGTGGGCAACTGAAGTTACTGATGTGCGCGCTGCGTTTGGCACAGGGTGAATATCTTACCCGCCACAGCGGTCGCCGTTGCCTTTACCTTATCGATGATTTTGCTTCTGAGCTGGATACGGGTCGCAGACGTTTATTAGCCGACCGATTGAAAGCCACTGGCGCACAGGTTTTTGTGAGTGCGGTGAGTGCAGAACAGGTCTCCGATATGGTTGATGAAAAGGGCAAGATGTTCCGCGTGGAACAGGGTAAAATAGCGGTTTAATCACAGTTTTTTAATGAGCGAGAAAGGCTGATGTCAAATACTTATGACTCCTCAAGTATCAAGGTATTAAAAGGGCTGGACGCCGTGCGTAAACGCCCGGGCATGTACATCGGTGATACCGATGACGGCACCGGTCTGCACCATATGGTATTCGAGGTGGTGGACAACGCGATTGACGAGGCGCTCGCTGGCTACTGTAAAGACATTATCGTTACCATCCATAGCGACAACTCTGTGTCGGTACAGGATGATGGCCGTGGTATTCCTACTGGCCTGCACGAAGAAGAAGGTGTGTCTGCTGCCGAAGTTATCATGACCGTGCTGCACGCCGGTGGTAAGTTTGATGATAACTCTTATAAAGTTTCCGGTGGTCTGCACGGCGTTGGTGTTTCCGTGGTTAACGCCCTGTCTGAAAAATTGGAATTGATTATCCGCCGTGAAGGTAAAGTTCACGAGCAGACTTACGCCCACGGCGTTCCTCAATTCCCACTGAAAGTGGTTGGCGATACTGAAATAACGGGCACAACCGTACGTTTCTGGCCAAGCCTGCAGACATTCTCTAACCATACCGAATTCCAGTACGATATTCTGGCTAAGCGTCTGCGTGAGCTCTCCTTCTTGAACTCCGGTGTGTCTATTCGCCTGCGCGACAAACGCGACAACCGTGAAGATCATTTCCACTATGAAGGCGGTATCAAGGCGTTCGTAGAGTATCTGAACAAAAATAAAACCCCGATCCATCCAAACGTGTTCTATTTCTCAACCGTGAAGGATGATATCGGCGTTGAAGTTGCGCTTCAGTGGAACGATGGTTTCCAAGAAAACATCTACTGCTTTACCAACAACATTCCACAGCGTGATGGTGGTACCCATCTGGCCGGTTTCCGTGCTGCGATGACCCGTACCCTGAACAGCTATATGGAAAAAGAAGGCTACAGCAAGAAAGCCAAAGTGAGCGCCACCGGTGACGATGCGCGTGAAGGCTTGATTGCGGTGGTTTCTGTTAAGGTTCCAGATCCTAAGTTCTCATCTCAGACCAAAGACAAACTGGTTTCTTCTGAGGTTAAAACTGCCGTTGAAACGCAGATGAACGAACTGCTGGCTGAGTACCTGCAAGAAAACCCAGGCGATGCCAAAATCGTTGTGGGTAAAATTATTGATGCTGCGCGCGCGCGTGAAGCGGCTCGTAAAGCCCGTGAAATGACGCGTCGTAAAGGTGCGTTGGATTTAGCGGGTCTGCCGGGCAAACTGGCTGACTGTCAGGAACGCGATCCTGCCCACTCTGAACTGTACTTAGTGGAAGGGGACTCTGCGGGCGGCTCTGCAAAACAGGGGCGTAACCGTAAGAATCAGGCAATTCTGCCGCTGAAAGGTAAAATCCTGAACGTTGAGAAAGCGCGTTTCGATAAAATGCTTTCTTCTCAGGAAGTTGCCACGCTGATTACCGCACTAGGCTGTGGTATCGGTCGCGACGAATATAACCCTGACAAGCTGCGTTATCACAGCATCATCATCATGACCGATGCCGACGTCGATGGCTCGCACATTCGTACGCTGCTATTGACCTTCTTCTATCGTCAGATGCCAGAAATTATCGAACGTGGTCATGTATTTATTGCTCAGCCGCCGCTGTATAAAGTGAAGAAAGGCAAGCAAGAACAGTACATTAAAGATGATGACGCGATGGATCAGTATCAGCTCTCTATCGCCTTAGATGGCGCAGAGTTGCACATCAATGCCGATGCGCCAGCGATGTCTAACGAGCATTTAGAGAAGTTGGTGACCGAGCACTATCAGGTTCAAAAACTGATTGGTCGTATGGAGCGTCGTTATCCTAAGGCGTTGCTGAACCAGCTGATTTATCATCCAACTCTGGTAGAGGCCGATCTTGGCGATCAGGCTAAAGTGCAGCAGTGGATTGAATCACTGGTAAATACGCTGAATGAAAAAGAAGTTCACGGCAGCACTTACTCTGCGATTGTGACTGAGAACCGCGAGCGTCAGATGTTTGAGCCGTTGCTGCGTATTCGTACTCACGGGGTTGATACTGATTATCCTCTGGACTTCGAATTCATTCACGGTGCGGAATATCGCCGCATTTGCAACTTGGGTGGTACGCTGCGTGGCTTAATCGAAGAAGATGCGTTTGTTATGCGTGGCGAACGTCGCCAGCCGATTACCAGCTTCGAACAGGCATTGGAATGGTTGGTGAAAGAGTCCCGTCGTGGCCTCGCTATCCAGCGTTACAAAGGTCTGGGTGAAATGAACCCTGAGCAGCTGTGGGAAACCACCATGGATCCACAGAGCCGTCGTATGCTGCGTGTTACCGTAAAAGATGCGGTAGCTGCTGACCAGTTATTCACTACGTTGATGGGCGATGCGGTTGAACCTCGCCGTGCATTTATCGAAGAGAATGCGCTGCGCGCTGCAAACCTCGACTTCTAATTTCTGAAGAACGACAAAAGGGACGATTTATCGTCCCTTTTTTTATGCTTTTGTTCCTCGTTTTTGCCTCGCATAAGCAATGACAACCTGACCTAGATTGATTACCGTTACTCTATTATTCTGACCCGAAGGGAAAATGTGATGTCGATTAAATTGATTGCCATAGATTTGGATGGAACCCTGCTTAATAACGAACGGATGGTTGCTCCTGCGGTGAAACAGGCTATTTTGGCGGCCAAAGCGCAAGGCGTGCATGTGGTGTTAGCAACGGGACGTCCATTTATCGGCGCACAGCAATATCTGCGTGAATTGGAGTTGGATACCGCCGGATGCTACTGCCTTTGCAACAATGGTGGTCTGATTGTTCATGCCGAAAACGGGGAACCTTTATTTGAAACCCTGCTTGATAATGCCGACTATTTATACCTCGAATCGCTATCGCGTCAGGTCGGTTCGCATTTTCACGCGCTCGATCATCACAAGCTCTATACGGCTAACCGTGACGTCAGCAAATATACCGTCCATGAATCGTTTATTACCGGCATTCCTCTGCATTTCTGCCCTGCGGATGAAATGGATAAAAGCATTCGCTTCCCAAAAGTGATGATGATCGACCATCCTGAAGTGCTTGATGCTGCGATTGCTCGCATTCCTGCGCAAGCGTATGAACGCTATACCATGATGAAAAGCAGCCCTTATTTCCTCGAAGTATTGAACAAAGATGCAGATAAAGGGAAAGGCATTGCGCGCTTGGCGCAATATCTGAATATCCCACGAGAAAACGTGATGTGTATTGGCGATCACGGCAATGACTTAGCGATGGTCGAATATGCGGGCGTTGGTGTTGCCATGGGTAACGCTGAGCCAGCAATTAAAGAAGCGGCCCAGTTTGTTACCACGAGTAATCAGGAAGATGGCGTGGCTGTAGCGATCAATAAGTTTGTATTGGGGAAATAAAATACTTATTTAGCCTTCCATAATAATTAAGCCACAGAATGTTGGTTTTGACCTTATCGGCACGTTACCGGACAGCCGAATGAATCATGAAGGTTAGGATTCGCCGACAGGGATGTCGGCGAAAGAACGGAGGAGCCAGGATGGCGATTGCCGTTCGTTCCGTTAAAACCGTAATGATGAAATGAGGGAACCCGCGAAGCGGGCTGGAAGGTGGTGCCAAGCCGAGGTGTTGGAGGGCGGCGATTGGCCCTCCAACTCGGACGCCTGCACAGAGGTCATGTAATACTTGGTGTTATAGGCGTTCGAAACCTTTCACGGAAGCGGTGTAAGCTTATTTTATGCTAACGCCTTCAAATACTTATCCAACACGATGTTTTTTCCGCATAAAACAACCGCGACTTTTTTACCCCGATAATCAGCTGCTAATTTCAGCATTGCCGCTAAGGCAACGCCTGCGGCCCCTTCAATCATCCAGCGATCGGTCACAGCAATAAGTTTCATGGCCTGTTTGAGCTCATCTTCGCTGACCAATACTTTTCGGTTAATCAGCTTTTGGCATAGCTCAAAGGTCACTGCACCCGGCTCAACGCCTCCCGCGGTTCCATCGGATAGCGTACTTTTTTCTTCTACTTCATAGATATGACCGGCTTCCAGATTGCTATACATGCTGGTGGCGTTCTCTGGCCAACACCCGATGATTTCCGTTTGCGGTGAGAGTGTTTTGAGCGCGGTGGCAATTCCTGAAATTAAGCCACCGCCCCCCACGGCAATGAAAACGGCATCTAAATCAGCCTGCTGTTCCGCTATTTCTGCACCACAGGTGCCTTGGCCTGCAATCACCTGCAAATCGTTATAGGGAGAGATATAGGTAAGGTGCTGCTCAGCGGCAGCTGCGCTGGCTGCGAGTTCGGAATTAAGCGCATCACCGGCCACTAAGCGCACATCGCCTCCGAATGCGCGGATGGTATCCAGTTTGATGGCTGCCGCGGATTCAGGTGCGTAGATCGTAGCTTTAATTCCTGCAATTTTTCCTGCTAGAGCAACACCTTGTCCGTGATTTCCGGTGGATGCGGTGATCACGCCCTGCTCTCTCTGCTTATCGCTGAGTAAACGTAGCTTATTGCTGGCACCGCGAAACTTGAAAGAGCCGGTGTGCTGTAAGTGTTCGCACTTTAAATACACCTCACAACCCGTGTGTGAAGAAAGCAAAACGCTGTGATCGAGCGGTGTGACTCGTACCTGCGGGCGCAGTGCCTGATGAGCTTGCATGATGTCTTCAAAGAGAGTCGTCATCGGGTTTCCTTGTGCATTTTCAATGTTGGGTAAGAGAAAAGAAGAGCATGGCTTCAAATTGACCTATTTGGCGCGACAAATAAACCCCGGATTAGCAACGGCGTAAAATGAACTCCGGTTGTCTATTTTGTGATCCAAATTGTAGTACCAGATTGTAATTTAATACTACAGTATGGTTGTGGTTATGCGGTGGTGTTTTTGTTTTGTACTGCATTAGTGCAGTTATTTTATTCACTTGACGGTAAAGTAGGAGGAACGTTACGAGCCTCCAAGTGGAAAAATTATGAACAAGACTGAATTGAGTAAAACCGATCGCATTATTGCTGAGATTGGTCAGCAGATTATCAGTGGGAAGTATGTGCCAGGCTCATCTCTGCCGTCAGAAGCTGAGATGTGTGAGGAATTTCAGACCTCGCGCAACATTATTCGCGAAGTACTTCGAGCGCTTACGGCGAAACGGTTGGTTGAGGTAAAGCGCTATCGCGGTGCTTTTGTGGCTGCGCGTAATCAATGGAACTACTTGGATACTGACGTTCTGCAGTGGGTACTTGCCAATGATTATGACCCTCGTTTGATTAGTGCATTGAGTGAGGTGCGTAACTTGGTCGAACCCTCGATTGCTCGCTGGGCTGCTGAGAGAGCGACCTCCAGCGAACTGGCAGAAATAGAGGCCGCGCTGAATGATATGAACCGGCATCATCAAGATTTTAATGCGTTTAATGAGGCTGATATTCGCTTCCACGAAGCCGTGTTGTCCTCCGTGCACAATCCTGTTTTACAGCAGTTAAATGTGGCAATCAGCTCATTACAAAGAGCGGTTTTTGAGCGTACGTATATGCCTGATGAGGGCAATATGCCGAGAACATTGCGCGAGCATCAGGCTCTTTACGATGCGATTCGCCATCAGAATGCCGATGCAGCAGAGCAGGCGGCGCTTGCAATGATTGCGAGCTCGACGAGGAGATTAAAGGATGAAATATGAATGAAAGTTTTATAGCGATTGATTGGGGGTCGACCAATCTCCGTGCATGGCTTTATAAGCAAGGTTTATGCATGGACTCTCTTAATTCAGAATCTGGCGTGACCCGTTTGCAAGGGCAAACTCCGCAGCAGGTTTTTACTCACTTTATGCAACCATGGTTTCAGGATTATGGCCAGTTACCCACGCTAATGGCTGGAATGGTGGGAAGCAATGCAGGATGGCAAGCGGTTCCTTACCTACATTGCCCTGTTTCTCTGGGTGAAATCGCTCATCATCTTACCTCCGTTCATTCACCGAATATGGCCGATATCCGCATTATTCCTGGGCTATGCATCGATCGTTCTGACAATTCCAATGTGATGCGGGGAGAAGAAACACAGCTTATCGGTGCACACCAAATACACGCATCCTCTCGCTATATTATGCCCGGTACCCATAGCAAATGGGTACATCTGTCGGGTGAATGCGTTGATGACTTCCGTACGGTGATTACCGGCGAACTGCATTATTTGCTGCTACAGCACGGCCTTATCGGCGTGGGTATTGGTGAACAATTTTCCTCTCCAGAGGCGTTCCGCCAAGGAATGGAAATAGGATTCAATGATGCCAATATTTTGCGCTGTTTATTTGAAACACGCGCTGCGCATCTATTAGGAAGAAGAGACAAAAGCACGGTAAGCGATTGGTTATCCGGCGTATTAATTGGCAATGAAGTCGCCCAGATGCAGCAGGATTATGCCTTGAGCTCCCACGATGATATTACGCTGATCGGTAGCCAAAAATTGACCGAACGCTATGCGCAGGCGTTGAAATTCGCCGGTATAAATTACCAAGCGATTGAAGGGGATGTGGCGTTTCAGGCTGGGATAAGGAGTGTTGCAAATGTCTTGGGTTACTAAACTGCCGTTGATTGCCATCTTGCGCGGGATTAAGCCGCAAGAGGTTGAAGCACATATCACCGTGTTAATAGACGCCGGATTTGATGCCATAGAGATCCCGCTAAATTCACCGGAGTGGGAAAAAAGCATCGCACTGGCGGTAACGCTGTTTGGCCATCAAGCGCTGATTGGTGCGGGTACCGTATTAAAACCAGAACACGTTGAGCGCTTACATGCGCTGAACAGCAAGCTGGTTGTGACTCCAAACACTGAACCTGATGTTATCCGCCGTGCGGTTGATTGTCAGATGTTGGTATGTTGTGGATGTGCCACGGCGACAGAAGCGTTTCATGCAATAGACGCAGGTGCTCAGGCGTTAAAGATTTTTCCTTCGGCAGCATTTGGCCCTGATTACGTGAAAGCACTCAAAGCGGTTCTTCCCGCTGAAATTCCCGTATTTGCTGTTGGTGGCGTTACGCCAGAAAACTTACATGAATATCTGAACGCGGGCTGCATTGGTGCGGGATTAGGTGGTGATTTGTATCGTGCAGGGCAGAGCGTAGAGCGAACCGCTCAGCAAGCGAAGGCTTTCGTGAAAGCATATAAGGATGCAGTGCAATGAAAATTACTAAATTAACCACCTACCGTTTGCCGCCTAGATGGATGTTTTTAAAAATAGAAACCGATGAAGGTATCGTTGGTTGGGGCGAGCCCGTCATTGAAGGCAAAGCTAAAAGCGTTGAAGCCGCAGTGCACGAGCTAGGTGAATTTATTATTGGGCAAGATCCTGCGCGAATTAATGATATTTGGCAGATGCTTTACCGTAGTAGTTTTTATCGCGGCGGCCCGATCTTAATGAGCGCTATATCAGGTATTGATCAGGCGTTGTGGGACATAAAAGGCAAAGCATTAGGTGCACCGGTGTACCAACTGCTCGGCGGATTAGTTCGTGACAAAATTAAAGCCTATAGCTGGGTTGGTGGCGATCGGCCATCTGATGTCATTGATGGTATTAAAAAACTTACGGCGGCTGGCTTTGATACCTTTAAGCTCAACGGCTGTGAGGAAATGGGCATTATTGATAACGCCCGTAAAGTGGATGCAGCGGTTGAAGTGGTAGCAGAAATCCGAGCTGAATTTGGCAATCGCATTGAGTTTGGTTTGGATTTTCATGGCCGCGTCGATGCGCCGATGGCAAAAATCCTTATCAAAGAGTTAGAGCCTTATCGCCCTTTATTTATCGAAGAGCCGGTGTTGGCAGAACAAGCTGAATATTATTCCCGTCTAGCTGCTCAAACGCATATCCCAATTGCTGCGGGTGAGCGTATGTATTCACGTTTTGATTTTAAACGTGTATTGGCTGATGGTGGTTTGGCGATTGTACAACCCGACCTTTCTCACGCAGGTGGTATTACCGAATGCTTTAAAATTGCCGCCATGGCTGAGTCCTATGATGTTGCATTAGCGCCGCACTGCCCTCTAGGCCCGATTGCGTTGGCTTCCTGCTTACACTTGGATTTTGTGGCCCGTAATGCCGTGTTACAAGAACAAAGCATGGGAATTCACTACAACCAAGGTGCTGAACTGCTTGATTACGTGGTGAATAAAGAAGACTTCAATATGGTTGATGGCCATTTTTATCCATTAAATAAGCCAGGCCTTGGCGTTGAAATTAATGAAGAAATGGTGATAGAACGTAGTAAAAATGCACCTGATTGGCATAATCCGGTTTGGCGGTATCCCGATGGTGCCATCGCCGAATGGTGATCAGCCTTCGTAATTGAACTTGTATCTGTGTTGGCTGCGTTCGCTTACCCGAATCACTTACTTGAGTAAGCTCATCGGGATGCTCTCACTTGCCGCCTTGATACAAATCCAATTTCATTGGCTGCTCGTTGGCGTTAAATATATAAACAAATAATAAATATTAAACGGCGTATCTTTCTCGCAGGGGATCGTGACGCCTAGAGTCGGCGTTAAATAATTACGCTATTCAAATATAGATACTCCGATATTATAAGTGAGAAGAATATGAGTGATATAACACTGTCTTCTGTTCCTACAAAAAGGCGTTATTTAACGCTATTAATGATTTTTATTACCGTTGTGATTTGTTATGTCGATCGCGCTAATTTGGCCGTTGCTTCTGCGCATATTCAAGCGGAGTTTGGGATTAGCAAATCAGAGATGGGATATATTTTCTCGGCGTTTGCCTGGACATACACTTTATGCCAAATACCGGGCGGGCGCTTTCTCGATCGTATGGGAGCTAAGACAACCTATTTTATCGCGATTATGGGATGGTCTATTGGAACCTTATTCCAAGGTTTTGCCAACGGGTTGGTATCGCTGATAACTCTGCGAGCGGTAACTGGCATGTTTGAAGCTCCTGCTTTTCCAACCAATAACCGCATTGTCACTAGCTGGTTCCCCGAGCAAGAACGAGCTTCTGCGGTAGGATTTTATACGTCTGGCCAATTTGTCGGTTTAGCGTTTTTAACCCCTTTGCTGATTTGGTTACAAGAGGAGACCAGCTGGCACTGGGTGTTCATCGTGACGGGTGCAGTTGGTATTCTTTGGGCTGTGATATGGCGCTTTGTCTATCAGGCCCCACGCAAAAGTAAGTTCGCCAATCAGCTGAGATTGACCATATTGCTAACGGCGGTGGCATGGTTGACGGCGACGTAGCGACTGGAAAAAAAGAGGCTGCACCTTTAACAACGGCAGACTGGAAGTTGGTGTTCCATCGTAAACTTGTGGGGGTTTATATTGGGCAGTTCGCCATTGCTTCAACGCTGTGGTTTTTCCTGACTTGGTTCCCTAATTATCTCACTCAAGAAAAACATATTACCGCGCTGACCGCTGGTTTTATGACAACGGTACCGTTTATGGCTGCTTTTTTGGGGGTGATCCTTTCAGGTATTGTGGCCGATAAGCTACTGAAAAGCGGAAAGTCGATTGGTTTTGCACGAAAAACTCCAATTATCTGTGGCCTGTTGTTATCCACCTGTATTATCGGTGCAAATTATACCAATGATCCTATGTGGATTATGATCCTGATGGCATTAGCATTCTTTGGCAACGGATTCGCATCTATTACATGGTCGCTGATTTCTTCCTTGGCGCCGATGCGTTTGATTGGGCTCACCGGCGGCGTGTTTAATTTTATTGGTGGCTTAGGCGGCATTACCGTTCCATTGGTTGTTGGGTTTCTCGCTCAATATTATGGTTTTGCTCCTTCGTTAACCTATATTGCCTCCGTGGCATTGATTGGAGCTCTCTCATACATATTTTTAGTGGGTGATGTGAAGCGTATAGATTGATATTTAAACTGTATTGCTAATAAGATTTTTCTAAATTTGAATATTTCATTAAGTTTTCTAGCCGACGTGTCGCCTCTAACCTAGATTGGACACTCGGCTGGAACTCGCAATGGAAAAAAATGCAAATTTTGTTATAAAGAAAGTGATGGAAAATAGCCTTAATCTGACGGTTGATATTTTCCTACAGCCAGTTTTTGATCTCTCTAGCTTTAAATGCGTGGGGGCAGAGGTTTTAGTTAGAGGTTTTTATCGTCGCAATATTGTCGCGCCGAATTTATTTATTCATCAGCTAGAAGAGAACGGTGGAATAATAAATTTAGGTGGCTATGTTATTGCTCAGACGTTTAAATATATGTCTGAAGTACTGATCCCTAATAATTTTCTTTATATCCTGAGCGTCAATATTTCGCTTGTGCAACTTAATGAGCAGGGATTTGCTCAAAATGTTATTCAATTGGCTGAAAAGTATAAAATTCCTGCTGATAGGGTGATGCTTGAACTCACTGAAACGCAGGGATACCCCGATATCCATGGGCAACATAATGCTGCTCAGCTGCAAGAGTATGGCTTTCTGCTAGCTTGGGATGATGTGACCAGCGCTGAAGAAGCCGAGCAAAAAATGCAGTTAGTGAAAACAGATTTCATAAAGTTAGATCGTTCTTGTTTTAAGAAAGGTGCGATGGATGAAACGCTTAAATTGATTGATAAGGCACAGTCGCTTGATACCGATGTGGTTGCCGAGGGTATTGAAACCTTTGCGCAAACATCGCTAATGTTAAAACATGGCGTTAGATTGGCTCAGGGATTTTTGTTCTCACGCCCGTTGAACAAAGATGATTTCAACGAGGAATACATCCGCAAGCTTCAGTGATCGAAAACCTCGCTTAGTTTATGCTAATGAGATATGCGTTACCTTGCTTAAGGAATCAATCATGTCTCGCTATGCTGAAAAGCAACTCACATTCGATCCGCGTGGGCACCAGCTCACCAATATTAATGTTTGGACCCCAGACAGTGAGTGGCTGGCATACGATGTACGGCCCAGCGGAGCTTCCTTTACCGGGCTGTGCATTGAGCGTGTGAATGTTCATGATGGACGAGTGGAAGTTGTGTACCGCGCACAGCATGGCGCACATGTTGGCGTGGTGACGGTAAGCCCTCAGCAACCTACACGCTACGTTTTTATTCATGGCCCAGAGCATCCTGATGCCCACTGGCACTATGATTTCCACCATCGGCGCGGCGTGATTGTCAGTGAGCCAGATAGAGAATTAGCTGAAACGCTTGATGCGATGGATATTACCGAGCCTTACACTGCGGGAGCCCTACGCGGTGGAACGCATGTCCATGTTTTTAGCCCAGATGCCACTCGGCTGAGTTTTACCTACAACGATCACGTCATGCATGAAAAAGATATGGCACTCGATCAGCGTAACGTGGGCATCGCCATACCTCTGCATGCGGTCAATGTGCCGAAGCAACATCCACGTGAATATGACGGCAGCCACTTTTGCGTTCTGGTGAGCCAGACTACGCTTAATCCTCAGGCAGGAAGCGATCAGATTTCACGTGCCTATGAAGAGGGATGGATTGGGAATGAAGGATATCTAAAGCCGGATGGAACTCGCCAGCGATGGGCTTTAGCTTTTATCGGCGATACCGTTGGTGATAATGGCGCTAAAGTCCCTGAGATCTTTATCGTCGATCTACCAGAGCAAAATGCAGCCTATTCGCAGGCGGGGGAATACCCGTTGCAAGGCACCGCTGATAGGCTGCCAGCGCCGCCAGCCAATGTATATCAGCGTCGAATTACGTTCACTCATCAGCGCGTTTTCCCTGGACTTGTAACTGTGCCGCGCCATTGGCTGCGTTCTTCACCAAACGGGTCTGAAATTGCGTTCCTCATGCAAGATGATACGGGCGTGGTACAGCTTTGGACTATTTCGCCTAATGGTGGAGAACCACGGCAGATAACCCACGGCAAACATTCAGTGCAGTCGGCATTGAGTTGGCATCCTGATGGGGAGTCGTTATTTTTCGTGATGGATAATAGTGTCGTACGATGCAGCGTACATTCAGGTGCAATCACTCGCCTAACAACGCGCTCTGAGCAACCTCCGTGCGCAGAAGCCGTTGTGGTTTCCCCGGATGGAAACCACGTTGCATTTATGCGAGAAATTGCAGGCTGGCCACAGCTTTTTGTGGTGAACTTAAACGGCTAACGATGCCCAAGTTTGCTGTTTGGGGATGATTTCGATTCTATTCGTACTGCGGAGCTGAATTGTTAGGCGCAGCAGTATTCGGGGCAATATTGCTGACTCCGCTGATTTGCTCGTCGCGCAAAACGCGCGCACGCGGAGAATCGTCTTCTGGATTTGAATCTGAACGATAGTAATCGTAAGGCAGCAGTAGCGTATCAACTACGGCAGAAAACGGCAGATCCAAAGCAAGAAGCGGTGTCATCGCCCAACCGGTATCGTCATCCTTGATCATTTTGACATCATTTTTGGCACCAGAATAATAACCTTGGCTCGGTCCAACACGGGTCATGACGCTGGAACAGCCTCCTGCGAGCAGCGTTGAGCCAGCAAGCAGAGTTATCGTCAAGCATCTAATCCGTTGTCTCATAAATCCATCCCAATAATGGCTGCACTATGCTTAAGC
Organism: Hafnia alvei; assembly: GCF_900095695.1. Taxonomy (GTDB): domain Bacteria; phylum Pseudomonadota; class Gammaproteobacteria; order Enterobacterales; family Enterobacteriaceae; genus Hafnia; species Hafnia alvei_B. Next base: position 65,654 of record NZ_FMIQ01000027.1, read on the forward strand.
CAGAGTTGTTGAGTTATAGCATCTGTGCCGAGAAACTGACAAAACCATCCATTGGCTCTGTGGCATTTATCTCACTTCACAAAAAATAGCGTGCACGATCGTATCTTGCCTGTTTATGACAGCGATTTGAACAATTCGTGCGCTCTTATAAAAATTAAATTTTTACGCTTGAAAAATTTTGGACCGACTCCATCTTATTAGCAAGCCAATGAGAAATATGCCGTCAGGGTGTTTCGGGCTTAACGATTATATAGTCTGTCCATGATGGAAGATTATTTTTTCCTCGCTGATTTTATTAGGAGGCATATTTTTATGCGCAATTACGATTTATCTCCACTTTATCGCTCCGCTATTGGATTCGACCGCTTATTTAACCTGATTGAGTCAGGTCAAAATCAGTCTAATGGAGGTTACCCTCCTTACAATGTGGAGCTGGTTGATGACAACCACTATCGCATATCTATTGCGGTTGCTGGTTTCGCTGAGCATGAGTTGGATATCACTGCGCAAGCTAATACTCTGATTGTTAAAGGTTCTCACGAACAAACAGACAAAGAACGAACCTATTTATATCAAGGGATCGCTGAGCGTAACTTTGAGCGCAAATTCCAGCTGGCCGAACATATTCAAATTAAAGGTGCCAACTTGGAAAATGGACTGCTATATATCGATTTAGAGCGCATTGTTCCTGAAACATTGCAGCCACGTAAGATTGAAATTAAGTAATTAACTTTAGCTAATAGCTGTTAAAGATCTAACTAAATAGCCTGCCTACGGGGGGCTAATGGTCGGCTGTTATATTTTGATAAAACAGCCGAAAATAATATCTCGCTTCTCAGAAGGAGTTTATATCTATGCGTAATCACGATCTTTCTCCATTACTTCGTCAGTGGATTGGCTTCGATAAACTGGCTAATGCGATGCAAAGTGGACTAGAACCTCAAGGGTTTCCGCCATACAACATCGAGAAAAGTGACGACAACCACTATCGCATCTCTCTGGCATTGGCCGGTTTTAAGCAGAGCGAACTGGATATTGAAGTTGAAGGCCCGCGCTTAACCGTGCGTGGTAATCCAACCCAGCCGGAAAAACCGGTGGAGTATTTACATCAGGGGCTGGTTTATAAGGCGTTCGACTTAACCTTTACCTTGGCTGAACATCTCACCGTAGATGGTGCTAAGTTTGAAAATGGGCTGTTGAATATCGATCTGGTGCGTAATGTGCCGGAAGCGCTGCAGCCTCAGCGTATTGCTATCGGTGGACAAACAACGACTCCTGCACTGGAGCAGACCCAAACTCCAGCAAGCGACGCTGAAACCAATAAGCATCTCTGATCTACCCTCTCTATCATTTTTGGCGCAGGAAACTGCGCCTTTTTTTATTCTGCATCTCAGGTTTTATTCAGAATTATATAAAAAACCGGTGATTTTGCTCGGGTTGTTCGTGCAGGGTGTAGCAGGTATGGTGTCGGTTGTCTTTCCCTAATAATTACCTGTGATTGCTACCATGACTTTTTCTGTTTTTGGCGACAAATTTACCCGCTACGCGGGGATCACCCGTCTGATGGACGATCTGAATGATGGCCTGCGTACGCCGGGCGCCATAATGCTTGGCGGCGGTAATCCGGCTAAAATCCCTCAGATGACGGATTATTTCACTCAACTTTGTGCGGATATGTTGAATGAAGGCAAACTCACTGAGGCGCTGTGTAACTATGATGGTCCACAGGGTAAAGATGCGCTGTTGCAGGCGTTGGCCAAAATGCTACGCGATGAGTTTGGATGGCAAATAGAAGCACAAAATATTGCACTAACAAACGGCAGTCAGAGCGCATTTTTCTACTTATTCAATTTGTATGCTGGGCGTTTTTCCGATGGCTCTCGTCGTCGTGTTTTGTTCCCACTTGCGCCTGAATATATTGGTTATGCTGATGCAGGGTTAGACGAAGATCTGTTTGTTTCAGCTAAACCCACTATCGAGCTATTGCCTGAAGGCCAGTTCAAATATCACGTTGATTTCGACCATCTCAATATTGGCGATGATGTTGGGCTGATTTGCGTTTCTCGTCCGACTAACCCGACGGGGAATGTTTTAACCGATGAAGAGCTTATTCGCCTTGATGCTTTGGCTCAGCAGCGCAACATTCCTCTGTTGATCGATAACGCCTACGGTTTACCGTTCCCTGGAATTATTTTCTCTGATGTGAAGCCGCTGTGGAACCCTAATATTATTCTGTGCATGAGCCTGTCGAAGTTGGGGTTACCGGGTTCTCGCTGCGGTATCGTGATCGCTGATGAAAAGGTGATCAGCGCAATCAGCAATATGAACGGAATAATTAGCCTTTCACCGGGCAGTCTTGGCCCCGCGATGGCGCTTGAAATGATTGAACGTGGCGATTTACTGCGTCTATCTAACGAGGTAATCAAGCCCTTTTATCGCCAGCGTGTAGAGCAGACTATCGAAGTGATTCGCCGCTATTTACCGGAAGAGCGCTGTTTGATTCATAAACCCGAGGGCGCGATTTTCCTGTGGCTATGGTTTATCGATCTACCGATCAGCACGGAGATTTTGTACCAGCGGCTCAAACAGCGCGGGGTATTGATGGTGCCTGGACACTATTTCTTCCCTGGGCTGGAACACGAATGGCCGCATACGCATCAATGCATGCGCATGAACTATGTCCCTGAACCAGAGCAAATCGAGAAAGGTGTACAGATTCTTGCTGAAGAGATAGAACGCGCGCACCAAGAAGATGCCGGTAAGAAGAAACGCTACGACGGCAAACGATAGGTAACCGCGTGATAAAACAAACCCGCTGTTGCGGGGTTTGTTTTAGCTAAGGGTCAAAAAGATTAGAACTCTTTTTTCGCGTAGCCAGTAACCACTTTCAGGCCCATCTCACGGCCTAACGCCGTCATTGGATGAACCACTTCGATACCACGTACGGCCTTTTTCAAAGAGCCCATATCAGCCTGTTCTTTTTTGGTAATTTCACGGCTGAATGGCATCTTTAAAAGCTGCTGTGCTTTAGCGCTGAAATGGCTCGCTTGAACGGCACGTAGGCGCTCGATCTCTGCGTTCAATTTTTCCTGCTCGGCGCGGTTCTCATCCAGCGCGTGCGTAGCTACAGAATCAATCTCTTGTAACAGCAGGCCAGCTTCTTTACGACGCAGGGCGTCCAGCTTGTCGCTCAGGCGTTTAATTTCTGCTTTTTCTTTCATGACATATCTTCCGGTCATCAATACTTTTAGGGATTAGGAGATAGTTTAACAGCTGTCGGCGTCAATGTGGGGATTGCCTGAAAAGAAGACGCCCCAGTCTTGAAAACTGGGGGGATTAGAAGGCTTTCTTATGGCACAAACGAGTCACTAAATCGGTGATGCTGAGCACCAGCGTTGAACGAACCATTTGTTGATAACGCTGCTCCTGCATATTTACCAACTGATCATCAACAACGTCTTCGGGCAGATGAAGCGTGGGCTGCGGAGGGAGTGCGGTCATGCTATGTAGCATGTTAATTGGCCCGAGTATTTCATCATCGGTGAAGCTGTAGATTTTGTTCTCATGCTTTAATTCGTTGTTGAGGGCGAGTAAAAGCTCAACGTCTTCATATTCGTCACGACTAATCACGCCTAGCGCGTAGATAAGCTTTAGCCGCACGGGTAAATCAGCAAGTGGGCCGGTTCCTTCCAGTAGGGGCTCCACTGCATATTTCACCGCATAATCGTCTTTACGAAAGGCTTGAAGAACCAAAAGATCTACCGCTTCGGCGAGCAGCCCAACGGTGGCCTGAATAAAACCTGCTACCGTTTGCCGAGCGTTCAGGCGCTCCAGAATACGGTTTTCAAAAGCTTGGCTTTTATAAAGGTCAGATTCTTCCATTGTTGCCATAGTCGTTGTTTCACTTACCGAATATCGCTGCTTTTCTGGGGCGGCGGCACTCGGAAGTTCCCTTTCTCTTTCAGGTTGTGCACGGTTATGCACGCGATTTAATTTCATTTTACCCTTCTCATTTGGAGCTGCCGCTTCGCCGCAACTCCAATCATATGGGTTACATCATGCTTTGCGCTGCATGGCGTTATACACATTAGCGATCTGTGCGACAAGTTCTGGCTGATCTTCCAGTTCACAAACTTGCATCACGGCGTTACTCACGCCTTTTTCGTTCAGGAGCGTTGCCATTTCTAACGCCTGAGGGTCTTGATCACTGCGGTAGCTTAAGGCAGCAGCAATACCCATGATTAAATTATGGTTGCTAAGGCCGTATTCAAGCGTTCCTCGTAACGGTTTGATAAGGCGGTCGCCAGCGCTAAGCTTACGCAGCGGTTGGCGACCAACACGTTCGACATCATCATGCAGGTAAGGGTTTTCAAATCGCCCAAGAATTTTTTCGATATAGGCCGCATGTTGCTGGGGATCAAAACTGTAGCGCTTGATGAGCACTGCCCCACTTTCTTCCATCGCGCCTTTTACCACGGTACGAATAGCGGGATCGAGAATAGCTTCACGAATAGTTTGATAGCCTGCAAGCTGACCAAGATAAGCAGTGATCGCATGCCCTGTGTTGAGTGTGAAGAGTTTACGCTCAACGTAGGCCATTAAGTTAGCGGTAGACTCCATCCCGGTAATTTGCGGCAGCTGGCCTTTGAACTGTGTGCTATCAACAATCCACTCGCTAAAGGTTTCAACCGTGACCTCCAACGGATCGTCGTTCGCTGCGGCGCTCGGTGGCACGATACGGTCTACCGCAGAATCGACAAAGCCGATGTGTTCTTCCACCCAAGGGTGAAGCTCTACTGGCATCGCCTCGAGGACATGCTGCTTAAGTTGGCTAGTACCACGAACCATATTTTCGCACGCGATGATATTCATTGGCTGCTGGTTACCATTGCTATGACGAACCATTAACCCCTGCGCGAGCGTATGGGCAATCTTGCTAAGAACCTGCGGGCCTACGGCGGTGGTGATGATATCTGCTTGTGCAATTTGTTGAATGGCGTCTGCGCTGTTGCTATGAATGGCGCTTACGCGGTTAACCTGTTCGATGCGTGCGTTTTCACCCACGACGTTAACCTGATAGCTTTGCTGGTGAGCAAGCTGATCGACCAACGGCTGGTTTACGTCAGCAAAAGTGAGTTCTGCCTGCGCATCTGCCAATAATTTACCAATAAAGCCACGACCGATATTTCCTGCACCAAAATGAATTGCTTTCATATTATTGACCTCAAACCTATCCGTAAAAAGGGGGGCGGGGGAGCCCCCAAGAACGGCGTCGACAGCAACGGCACTTTTTTAGGGCCGACTAGCTGCGGTGAACGACGCCGTATAATTGCCTTATGCCGCTTGTTCACCAGACAGAAGATCTAAGATCTCCTGAACACTGGTGGTTTGCGCCAGACGTTCGATTACGCCTTCGTCATCCAGTGCGTTGGTTAAGCGGGCAATGACCTGAATGTGCTCGTTATTACGCGCGGCGATGCCGATAACCAGTCGAGCGACATCGTCTGGTTCGTCACCGAATCGAACGCCGTGAGGGTATTGACATATGACGATCCCGGTGCGTAATACGCGGTCTTTGGCTTCTACGGTGCCGTGTGGAACGGCGATAGATTCTCCTAAATAGGTTGAGGTGAGTGCTTCGCGGGCGAGCATGGCGTCGATGTAATCCGGTTCGACATAGCCGCCAGATACCAGCATTTCACCGGCAAAGCGGATGGCTTGCTCTTTGGTGTCGGCGGTTAAGTTCAGGAAGATATTGGCTGCGCTGAGTTTAAACAGATTCTCTTCGCGGTCGGCTGATTCAAATGAGTCATCGTTAGCGGCAATGATTGTTTGGTTGATCAAGCGATTATCGTTGGCTGCCTGCGGTAGCTTAGCCGCCAGTAAACGGGTTGTAAGATCGGTATACAGGCCGCTATCAAGGAAATTGCTTAATGAAATATGCATCGCCTGTGGTGCGTGGCGCATCGCGCGTTCGGTTAAATCTTGATGAGTGATCACCAGATCAACATCTTCAGGCAGGCTGTTAATCGCGCAGTTCACAACGGAAATATGGCTCAGCCCTGCGTCTTTCACCTTTTTACGCAATACTCCTGCGCCCATAGCGCTTGAGCCCATCCCTGCGTCGCAGGCTACGATGATTTTGCGCACATGATGTAAATCTTTAGACAAATCAAGCGTGGCGCGCATGGCTGGCTGAGGTTCTGCCCCAGTCACTTTTCCACCCGATTTAGACTGTTGTTTCATACCTTGCATACGGCGAGTAGCTTCAGCTAAGCCGTTACTTTCTTCATCACCGACGCGAGCGCGTTTAAGCAACATGGCAGAGGTTAGGAATGAAACCAGCGTTGAAGCCATAATCGACAGCACGACACCGATGAGCGAGGCCTTTGGTGTCATCAGCAAGACTGCGAAAATAGAACCTGGAGATGCAGGGGAGACTAAGCCAGCGTTAAAGAGGGTTAGCGTGAATACGCCGGTCATGCCGCCCAGAATCACGGCCAGAATTAGGCGTGGATTCATTAACACATACGGGAAATAGATTTCGTGGATACCGCCGAAGAAATGGATGATTGCGGCACCGCCAGCAGACTGTTTTGCACTACCTTTACCGAAGAACATGTAAGCCAGTAAAACGCCTAACCCTGGGCCTGGGTTTGCTTCAATCAGGAAGAAAATAGATTTGCCGGTTTCTGTTGCCTGCTGAATACCTAACGGAGAGAAGATTCCGTGATTGATGGCGTTGTTCAGGAACAAGATCTTAGCGGGTTCGACGAAGATAGACGTTAATGGCAGCAGATTGTTCTGCACCATGATATTCACGCCAGCCGCTAATATTTTTGACAGTGACTCTACCAATGGCCCAATCGCCATGAATGCCAGCATCGCCAGCAGCATGCCAATAATGCCTGCGGAGAAGTTGTTTACCAGCATTTCAAAGCCGCTTTTTATTTTGCCGTCAACCCAGCGATCAAAGCGTTTGATTGCCCAGCCACCTAGTGGGCCTGCAATCATTGCGCCCATGAACATTGGCATATCTGCGCCAACAATAACGCCCATGGTGGTAATCGCACCCACGACACCCCCACGTTCACCGCCGATTAAACGGCCACCGGTGTAACCAATCAATAATGGCAGCAAGTAGCTGATCATTGGGCCAACCAGCTTGGCTAAGGTTTCATTTGGCAGCCAGCCGGTAGGAATAAATAAAGCGGTAATCAAACCCCATGCGATGAATGCGCCGATATTGGGCATCACCATATTGCTGAGGAAGCGGCCAAAATTCTGTACCTTGACCTTGATATCTGGTGATAACATAAAACACCCCTCGTGGTGCGCTAAGATGTTGCGCGTCGTAATAGTTGTGGTGGTTTCGCCAAAAACCGTCCTGTCGTTCTGTATGCAAAATCGACTCTATCACGCCGTTTTCATCTCGCGTACCCCGAGGGGGATTTGTGATCTTGATCTCGTAACGCCCCCCTCTATTGGGGTGTTTATGGTGACGTTGATCACATAAGTAAGCTGAAAGTCTGCTACAACGTTAAAATATCGCCCGTTCTGGGTGGTTTTATGTGACGTAAATCACTTAAGTTGTTAGTGGTTTTGTTTTTAAATTGTGATTCTCTTCACAAGTTATTTTGCATCCCATCAGCACGCCATCAACACACCTCAGCTTTTCACCCAACGCGTTGTAAAATTACATGTAGTGTTTTTTGGGTATAAAAAAGGCCCCAGAGGGGCCTGAATTTGGATCAAGAAAGATTAATTCTGGAAAATAGCCGCGCTGCGGTTTTTCGCATTTAACAATTCTTGATGCTTGGCAGCAATTGAGGTCATTAACTGATTGTATTGATCTACCTGCTGCTGGGTTTGTAGCTGGATGCTTTGGTTATCAAAGCGCGCCTGAGTCCCAATGCTTTGCAGGAAATCACCGACCTGAATCAAATCCTGTGACAGGCTTGCAGCCATAGGAATAATTGGCATCACGGCATTCGCCGGATCGGTGACGACTTTGGCAAAGGCTTGATCATAAACTGCTTTTACATCATCAGGCTGTTTTAATGCAGCTCGTGCAGTGTCTGCGGTCGATTTTGCACTTTGGATCTGTTGGCCGAGCAGGTTTAGTGCACCAGCTTCCTGACGCAAATCGTCGCGTTTTAACAGGTAGTCCTGAGGAACACGGATCTGATCGATAGTGGTAAACAGCGGATTTAAGCTGCTATCCATAGAACGGCTGAAATTCTGTGAAAACGTCACTAAAATCGCGTAATCGCTGACATAGTTGCCGAGTTTCTGCTTTTGGTCTTCGCTCAGGGTTGGCACGGTGATGCTGCCACGCATGACGGTATTTTGCAGATAGTCGATGAAAGCTTTACGTTGTTCTTTATCGTTGTCGCCACAGCCAGCTAGTTGAAACGCCATAATGACGGCGAAAATTGGCATCAACCAACGCTGTGCCTGTTTAGTTACTGCAAATGACATGTAATTACTCCTGTAACCACGCGAAAAAATTCGGTCGATATCATTCTGTTGAAATTCTACTCATCAAGTTAGTTTAACCTGATAATTTTGGGATAACAGCCAGAAAGTAAAAAACCCGCCAAAAGGCGGGCTTTATTTTACTCTCGGGATTACTGCAGAACAGAAATATCCGCAACCTGTAGGAACAGATCGCGTAGCTTACTCAGCAGTGTCAGGCGGTTGATGCGTACTTGCTCATCTTCAGCCATAACCATAACCTGTTCGAAGAAGTTATCTACCGGCTCACGCAGCGCGGCCAGTTCTGATAAGGCTTCTTGGTAGCGGCCTTCAGCAAACAGCGGTTCCAACTTATCGCGCAGAACAACTAGATGGGTTGCCAGTTTGATTTCTGCCGCTTCTTTCAATACGGAAGCATGGACATGATCGCCCAGTACTTCGGTTGATTTTGCCAGAATATTGGAAACACGCTTATTGGCTGCAGCCAGTGTTGCGGCTTCAGGCAGTGTGCGGAAGTGGGAAACCGCCTTCACGCGTGCATCAAAGTCAGCTGGTTTGGTTGGACGACGAGCCAGTACCGCCTGAATAGTGTCAACGCTGTGGCCTTCTTCCTGATACCAAGCACGGAAACGGCCCAGCATGAATTCCACTACATCATCAACGACATTCGCGTTAGTCAGCTTCTGTCCGTATAAGCGCGCAGCTTCTTCAGTTAGCGTAACCAAATCCAACGGCAGCTTTTTCTCAACGATAATACGCAGCACACCCAGCGCAGCACGGCGCAGAGCAAACGGGTCTTTATCGCCTTTAGGATGCTGACCAATGCCGAAGATACCGGCAAGGGTATCCATTTTATCGGCAATCGCGACAGAACATGCCACCAGAGAATCTGGCAGTGCATCACCGGCGAAGCGTGGTTGGTACTGTTCGTTCAGGGCAACGGCAACTTCTTCGTTTTCGCCGTCGTGGCGTGCGTAATGCATGCCCATAACGCCCTGTGTATCGGTGAATTCGAAGACCATATTGGTCATCAAATCACACTTGGACAGCAGGCCTGCGCGGGTCGCCAGATTGACGTCAGCGCCGATTTGTTCTGCAACCCAACCAGACAATGCTTCAATGCGGTTGGTTTTGTCGCGCAGCGTTCCCAGCTGTTGCTGGAACAGAACGGTTTCTAGACGAGGCAGATTGTCTTCCAGGCGCTGTTTGCGGTCGGTCTTGAAGAAGAACTCTGCATCGGCTAAACGTGGACGAACAACTTTCTCGTTGCCAGAGATAATCTGCTGTGGGTCTTTAGATTCGATGTTGGTGACGAAAATAAAGTTTGGCAGCAGTTTTCCGGCAGCGTCATACACAGGGAAGTATTTCTGGTCACCCTTCATGGTGTAAACCAGCGCTTCAGCGGGTACGGCGAGGAATTTTTCTTCAAACTTGGCGGTCAACACCACTGGCCATTCAACCAGAGAAGTCACTTCTTCCAGCAGGCTTTCGCTCATATCGGCGACGCCGCCGATTTTCTGCGCAGCTAGCTCAGCGTCACGTTTGATGATGGCTTTACGGGTGGCGTAATCAGCGATGACTTTGCCACGCTCCATCAAGATTTGCGGATATTGCTCGGCGTTATCGATGGTGAACTGTTGTTCGCCCATGAAACGATGGCCGCGGATCACGCGATCGGACTGCACACCAAGAATAGTGGCAGGGATCACTTCGCTACCCAGCAACAGCGTGACGGTATGAACCGGACGCACGAACTGAGTGTCGTTGTCGCCCCAGCGCATCAGTTTTGGAATTGGCAGCTTGCCTAATGCATTGGTCACCAGCGTTGGCAGCAGTTGCTGTGCGCTCTGACCTTTTTGGTGCGCGCGGAATAATAGCCATTCACCTTTGTCGGAGGTCAGACGTTCAGCCTGATCGACGGTGATGCCACAACCACGAGCCCAGCCTTCGGCGGCTTTGGTTGGCTTGCCTTCAGCATCGAATGCCTGAGCAATAGCTGGACCACGTTTTTCAATTTCGCGATCGGGCTGAGATTCATGCAGCGCCGCGACTTTCAGAGCCAAGCGGCGCGGTGCAGCGAACCAAGTCACTTCGCCATGGGTGAGATCTGCGTTATCAAGTTCAGCGGTAAAATTAGCTGCAAAAGATTCTGCCAGAGAGCGTAGCGCTTTCGGTGGCAGCTCTTCGGTGCCGATTTCCACCAGAAAAGTTTGTTGGGTCATGGCTGCCTCAAATATTCTCTAATTTAGAATCGTCGCTTTTTTTACACATTGGGAAGCCCAGCGCCTCACGGGAGGCATAGTAAGCTTCAGCGACCGCTTTGGTCAGGGTACGAATACGCAGAATGTAGCGTTGGCGTTCGGTAACCGAGATCGCCTTGCGCGCGTCCAGCAGGTTAAAGCTGTGTGCGGCTTTCAGAATGCGTTCATACGCTGGCAGAGGCAGAGGTTTTTCCAACTCCAACAACATTTTGGCTTCTTTCTCATACTGCTCGAAGCAGGAGAACAGGAAATCGACGTCTGCGTATTCAAAGTTATACGTGGACTGTTCCACTTCGTTTTGATGGAACACGTCGCCGTAGGTTGTTTTACCCAACGGGCCGTCGCTCCATACCAGATCGTAAACGCTGTCTACGCCCTGAATATACATCGCCAAACGTTCCAGACCGTAGGTGATCTCTCCGGTTACCGGCTTACATTCCAAACCGCCAACCTGCTGGAAGTAAGTGAACTGAGTCACTTCCATGCCGTTAAGCCATACTTCCCAGCCTAAGCCCCATGCGCCCAGCGTTGGGTTTTCCCAGTTGTCTTCAACGAAGCGAATATCGTTCACCAGCGGATCCAATCCCAGCTCTTTCAATGAGCCCAGATACAGTTCCTGAATATTTTCTGGTGATGGCTTAATCACTACCTGAAACTGGTAGTAATGCTGTAAGCGGTTAGGGTTTTCGCCATAGCGGCCATCGGTTGGACGGCGAGATGGTTGCACGTAGGCAGTTGCCATTGGCTCTGGGCCGAGTGCTCGCAGGCAGGTCATTGGGTGTGAGGTGCCAGCGCCAACTTCCATGTCCAGTGGTTGAACAATGGTGCAGCCTTGGCGCGCCCAATAGTCCTGCAGAGTCAGGATCAGCCCCTGAAAGGTCTTGGTATCAAACTTTTGCATATTGGATGAGTTCGCGCGATACAAGTGGATTTATATAGAATGTTGCAGTATACCGCCTGAACGTAAGATATACAGCCCGAATCCCGTCTCAAAGGGTGGGATTTTGCGTGTATTTTGCCATAAAACATGGCAAAGGCTGGGAACATTCTCCGTGAAGGTCGAGTTAAAAGTTGGCGCTAACGCCAATGTTGTACATAAATTGCTCGCTATTATTGAGGCGATTGGTCTGCGATAGCTCGGCAAATGCGGCCATATAATCGGTTAGCGGAATATTGGCACCCACGGTGACATCAACCCAATGAGCTTCTTGATTGGGGATATCCCGGCTAAATAAGTTTTGCGGCGAGCTAAATTCTCCCACCTGTTTATAAGACTCGTTGCTCGATAAACGCTGATAGCTGATTTCAGCATAGGGCGTGAACAATTCTAGATTGGAATCTAACCGCCAGCCCAAAGAGCCCACTTGTTGTTGGGTGGTTGGATTTAACGCCGCAGAGGCCAGCGAATTGCTGCCCACCCAGTGCGTTGAAAACCCAGGTTCAATGGACGTTGAGGCGCGATCGAGCGGCACGATATCGCTCGTGTCACTGTTATTAAAAAAAACATCTTTCAAATCATACGACAAAGCAGGTAATGAGAGCAGGGCGCAACTCACTAAACAAACAGATGCCAGAGGTCTAATCATTGATGCCACTCCATTAAAAGGGAGGCGTTATTCGTTATTATTTTATGGTGCTGCACTCTTAACTATTTGACGAGGTTGCGACTGCGTCAAGGTGGGTTGAAATAAATAGTTAACGCTGCACGAAGCGTTATAGTTGTCTCTCACATTGTCGGCATTGTTGCCCAGTAAACAGCACTAAAACCCCAATGATTCACAAAGGGTTTCTGACAAGGAATAGGATTATGAGCCAGACGTTTGAAGATAAAAAAATTCGCTGTGGTTGGGTCTCATCCGATCCCCTGTATATCAGCTATCACGATAATGAATGGGGGCAGCCCGTCTACGACGATGCTCATTTATTCGAACTACTGTGTCTTGAGGGGCAACAGGCGGGGCTTTCGTGGATAACCGTGCTGAAGAAACGTGAAAACTATCGTAATGCTTTTCATCGCTTCGATCCGCGCAAGGTGGCGGCGATGACGGACGAGGATATCGATGCGCTGATGCAGGACGCTGGTCTTATCCGCCATCGTTTGAAATTAGACGCCATTGTGGTTAACGCCCGTGCCTATATGAAAATGCAGCAAGAGGGTGAGAATTTTTCTCAGTTCCTCTGGTCATTTACCGAAGGCAAGCCGCAGCTTAACCGCCCTGAAACCCTCGCCAATGTTCCTGCAAAAACCGAGATTTCTGACGTGATGTCCAAGGCGCTGAAGAAGAAAGGCTTTAAGTTTATTGGCTCAACCATTTGTTATGCTTTTATGCAAGCCAGCGGCATGGTGAACGATCATGTCAAAACCTGCTTTTGTGGGAAGCACTAAGCCATGATCCGCTCTGCTGTGAAACAAGATATGCCGGCTATTATGGCGTTGTGGCTGGTTAGCACTACCGAGGCGCATCCGTTTATTTCTGCGCAGTATTGGCGTGAAAGCGAAGCCGTGGTGCGTGATACCTATTTACCTAATGCGCTCACGTGGGTGGCTGAAGATAAGGGGGAAATCATCGGGTTTATCAGTGTGCTTGAGCAGCAGTTTATTGGTGCTTTATTCGTGGATAAACGTTATCACGGCAGAGGCGTTGGGCAATTGCTGATGATGCATGTGAAGATGATTTTTCCGCAGCTGATGCTCGAGGTGTATCTGGAGAATCACCGCGCGCTGCGTTTTTATCAGCATGAGGGGTTTCATATTCAAGATACACAGTTCAATGAGGATACACAGCACAAAACGGCCATTATGTTATGGGAGAAAACTCCTAGTGCTTAGCTTGAAGATTAAACAAATCCTGCTATTTGGCGTGTATTTGTCTAATTTATTGGAATTTTAGGAATTGTGACCATTATTTTTTAATGGGAATTTGCTGAAATGCCACCGCCGTAGATCCCGATTCACGGTTTTGAGCATGATTTTTTTGGGTCAGTGGATTACTGGCCTGTTACAGCAAATATCTTGAGCGATTACGCTCTGTGCAAGATGAGGTTCCATAAATGAGTAAAAGCCGTTTCTGTATTGCTGGCGCAGTATGCGCTGCGTTGCTGCTGTCTGGTTGTACAACCAACCCGTATACCGGTGAGTCCGAAGCAGGCAAAGCCGGCGTGGGCGCAGGTTTAGGTGCGCTGGTTGGTGCAGGCGTGGGTGTTCTGTCCTCTTCTAAGCACGATCGCGGTAAAGGCGCACTGATTGGCGCTGCAGCAGGTGCTGCTTTAGGCGGCGGTGCTGGTTACTATATGGACGTTCAAGAGTCGAAACTGCGCGACAAAATGCGTGGTACCGGTGTGAGCGTAACGCGCCAAGGCGACAACATTGTGCTGAATATGCCAAATAATGTGACCTTCGACTCCAGCAGCAGCACCTTGAAACCGGCCGGAGCCAATACCCTGACCGGCGTGGCGATGGTTTTAAAAGAGTATCCTAAGACCGCGGTTAACGTGGTGGGTTATACCGATAGCAGCGGTAGCCAAGATCTGAATATGCGTCTTTCTCAGCAGCGTGCCGACAGCGTTGCAAGTTCTCTGATTGTTCAGGGCGTTGAAGCAAGCCGCGTTCGTACTCAGGGCATGGGCCCTGCGAACCCAATCGCGTCAAATAGCACAGCAGAAGGCAAAGCTCAGAACCGTCGTGTTGAGATTACGTTAAGCCCGATGTAATAGAGCTTAATTCAGGCCACTTAAGAGATCGAGATACACGGGTCTACCACACTGCGGGGCGATCCGGCGGCTTACGCCGCTACGACCCATCGGTGTGCTCCCCCAAAAATCGGGCTTAAGTGTCCAGTATTAATGTAAAACATTTCATCTTTTAGCCTCCTGCTTTGCCTGAGGAGGCTATTTCCTCAACCTTATCTCATCAGTTCCCCTGTGGTTATGCTAAATTTGCCTATCCGTTGAATTTCAGAGGAACACGTCGTGAGCAGTCAGGGAACCCGCGCCACCATCAGTGATGTCGCCAAGGCCGCTAAAACCGGTAAGACTAGCGTTTCGCGCTATTTAAATGGCGAGCAACACCTGCTGTCCGACGATCTCAAACAGCGCATCGAACAAGCCATCCAACGCCTTAATTACCGCCCAAGCCAGATGGCTCGCAGCTTAAAAGGTGGGCAAACGCGCCTTATTGGTATGATCATCGCCGATATCACCAATCCCTATTCTGTGGACGTTTTGCGCGGCGTTGAAGAAGCCTGTCGTGTGCAAGGTTTTACTTTGCTGGTGTGTAATACCAACAACGAAATCAATCAGGAGCAGCATTACCTTGAGCTGTTAAGCAGCTATCGCGTTGAGGGATTAGTGGTTAATGCGGTGGGAATGCGTGAAGAGGCGTTATCTAAGCTACAACAGTCTTTGCTGCCCATGGTGCTGATTGACCGAAAAATACCAGACTTCTCCTGCGATATGGTGGGGTTAGACAATCATCGCGCCGCCACTGAAGCGACTCGGCATTTAATCGAGCAGGGCTTTGAAGCGGTGATGTTTTTAAGTGAGCCGCTGGGTTTGGTTAATACTCGGCTTGAGCGTTTGCATGCTTTTCAAAGCACGATGGCGGAATGCCCTGAGCTGATCGCCTGCCATGCCGAAGTTGTGCTTAACAAGGGTGAACTTCTGGATCAGGCATTGAGCCAGTTTTGTCATCAGCATCGGGGGATGCGTAAAGCCGTGATGTCTGCCAACGGTGCATTAACCCTGCAGGTGGCTCGCTCCCTGCGTCGTTTAGGCCTTAATTGGGGCAGCGATATTGGCTTGCTTGGTTTTGATGAATTGGAGTGGGCAGAGCTGGCAGGGGCGGGAATTACCACGCTTAAGCAGCCGACCTATCAGATCGGCTACGCTGCGCTAGAGCTATTAGTGAACCGCATCCAAGGCGACGCACAGCCTACCGTTGAACAAAAATATCCCGGCGAGCTTATCGTTCGGGGCTCAACGTTGCGTTAGTTAGGCGGGAGTCCCTTTACGTAACAAATAGCGATAGGGCGCTTGCTCGGTTTCTTGCGCAATCAGTTGATGATCCATAAAACGACAAAAACCCGGAATATCACGGGTGGTTGCCGGATCATCCGCGATGATCAGCAATGTTTGCCCATCATCCATATGGCGTACTGTTTTACGCACCATCATCACAGGCTCAGGGCAGCGAAGCCCAAGTGCATCCAGCGTTTTATCAGGATTAGCGAAAAGATCGGTCATGGTTTTTCTCTGAAGGCCGATTTGCGCAATCGTACTGGCGAAGGGCTACGGCTGAGTGAAATTTAAAACGCCTCTAGTTTACCTGCTGAAAAATAGTCTGCAAGAGACGTGAACGTTTGCGTTAAAATTAACCATTGCATGTGGAAATTATCGCGGTATCATCCCTGCCGCATCTCAGATGCACACATTTTCATTGGGTTCCCTCACCCCAATCTCCAAAAAGGCCAAAATATGTTTGATTTTACTCCGCAACAGCGGATGAAAGCCCTTTGCTGGCTTTCTGTTTTTCATGTTCTGATTATTACGTCCAGTAACTATTTGGTGCAGTTGCCGATCTCGATTTTCGGTTTTCACACCACGTGGGGCGCATTTACCTTCCCGTTTATTTTCCTAGCAACAGACCTCACCGTCCGTGTGTTTGGTGCGCCTTTGGCTCGTCGAATTATTCTGGCGGTTATGGCGCCTGCGCTGCTGATTTCATATTGTATTTCAGCGCTGTTCTTTCAGGGAGAATGGCAAGGTTTTGCCGCGTTGGGCGAGTTTAATGTGATGGTGGCGCGTATCGCGACCGCAAGCTTCATGGCCTATGTTCTTGGGCAGATCCTTGACGTGCATGTCTTTAACCGCCTGCGTCAGCGCAGTGCGTGGTGGGTGGCACCGACGGCCTCAACGTTGTTTGGTAATATTAGCGATACTTTGGCATTCTTCTTTATCGCGTTTTACCACAGCACAGACCCGTTCATGGCCGCTAACTGGGTTGAGATCGCGCTGGTGGACTACACGTTTAAATTACTGATTAGTTTGATTTTCTTCCTGCCAATGTACGGCGTCATGTTAAACGTGGTTCTGAAGTATCTCTCAGCTAACCGCCAAGATCCGCATCCACAGTTGAATTAAAAAACGTATCGCGATGCCGAGAAGCGCTTTTTCTCGGTATCGTATATGCTGATGTCCCTGAGCCTCGGAGGATGTCATGCCCGCGATTAACGTCAAACTCGCTACCGTTGAAGATGTTCATCATCTTTATAACCTGCTGCCTGAATTCTCCTCGTTACACAGCCTGCAAGATTTAATTAACCGACTGAATAATAAAGAAACATGTATATTAGTTGCCTATAAAAATGAAAAACCTGTCGGTTTTAAGTTGGGTTATGCGCTTAGCGACACCACTTTCTATAGTTGGTTAGGTGGTGTACTTCCTCACTCTCGCCGCGACGGAATAGCCCAAGTCCTATTGCATACACAGGAAGATTGGGTTTTAAATCATGGCTATCAGCGTATCGAAGTGAAAACCAGAAACTGTTTTCCGGCTATGCTGATAATGCTCATAAAAAATGGCTACCAGTTATCTGAGCTAGAAGTGGCTGACAACATAGCTGATAACCGAGTCCGACTGGTGAAGTGCCTAACGCACGGAACCAATGATAAGTAGCGAAGCTACAATATGTTACTTGCATTTAGTGCACCGATAAGGTGCGATACGTTTATTGGTCAATCGAGACGTTAGGACAATAGAAGGAATTACCATGCGTAATTTAGTGAAGTTTATGGGAGTGGGTTTGCTCGTGGCAGGACTTGCCGCGTGTGATGGCCAGTCGACTGATAACGCCACCTCTGCAGCTAAAGGATCTACACCGGTAGAAGCTAGCGTACCTGCCGGAGAGAACATTAGCCTGCTTAACGGGAAAGTGACCTTTACGCTGCCGGCAGGCTTAACTGACCAAAGCGGTAAGCTAGGCTCTCAATCAAACAGCATGCACGTTTACGCCAATAAGAGCGGCCAGCAGGCGATTATTGTGATTATGGCTCCGCTGCCAGCAGACAGCCTGAGCACATTGAGTGGTCGTTTGGTTGAACAGCAGAAATCTCGTGATCCAAGCCTGAATGTGCTTTCCGATAAGAGCATTGAGGTGAGTGGGCAGCAAGCTCAGGAAGTGAATAGCCTGCAAACGGCTAAAGGCCAAGTCTCCTATTCCAGCATCGTACTGGCTAAAGCTGGCGATCAGTTGATGACCATGCAGGTCTCTCTGCCGGGTGAAAATCAGCAGGAAGCGGCCAATATTGCCAACGGTGTGATTAATACTCTGAAGATTACCGAGTAATTTTCTGTGAAAGCCCTCCCTATGCAGGGAGGGCTGGATGATTAGTTTACTACGCCGTTAACCATCTTCTGTGTCACCTGTTGCCCACTCGCATTCTGCGCGCTTAGCGTGGCGTTTACGCTAGGCTTAAGCGGTGCTTCACCGGTCAGTACGCCTTGTAACCCAAGCTGCATATTGACGTCACCTGTGATCGGCAACGCTGGCCATCCCCATTCAACCAGTTGATCGGCGGGAACCGCTTTCCCCTTAAGATCTAAGCGGAGTTGGCGGCCAGACTGAGTGAGCGACGCGGTCGCTTCCAATATTCCCTTTTGCGATAACGCGCTGAGTTCAGTGGCGCTAATTTGCTGGTCGTTCGCGTTCAAGCTGATCGAAAGCTTTTGCAGATCGACCTTATTAAACGTTGCGCCGCTGGCGTTGAACGTTGCTTGACCGTCCCATAGACCAAACAGGCGGTTATGAACTAAGCGAACGTTGCTGCCGAAGCCGTCCAAAGCGGTAATTTGGAAAGGGAATTCAGGATTGATATCGACAATCAGATTTCGGCTGCTGGAGAACTTGGTCACGATCACATCGTTTAACCAAGCAGGCAGCGGCATTTGCCAGATTTCACGCCAGTTTTGCGGTAGCGTATATTCCAAGCCAACGAGAGTAATTTCATCGAGGGTAAGATGTTGATTACTGCTCAACCAGTTGCCGCTTGCTCGAAGCAAACCGCCTTCCCAGCGAGTACTTAACTGTTTTATTGCCACTCCCGCATTGGAAAGATCGGCGCTAAAGATAGGCTCAACAAAGTGCACATTGCCCACGATGATATCGTTAGCATTAAAGGCGATAGACCCTTTATCACTTTGCCAGCTGCCATTGCTCCACGTTACACCGTTCAATTCTCCGTCTAAATCACTGAGCGCCCAGCCTGCACCTTCCAGCTTGGCATCGGTAATACTCATTTTCCCCAGCGTGATTGCTGGAAGTTGCTTCAGCGGCGCAAAGAAAGCATCGATAGATTGGCTGGTCTGCCAGTGGAGATTGCTTAGGCGTAAGTTATTGATTACCCAACTCCCATCGGCATTGCGTACACCGTCGGCAGTGGCTTGTCCTTGGGCAAATTCAGCGCCCGCGTTGCTTATTGTGAGCTGCCCCTGCTTATCGTTACCTTGGATCAGTACGTTCTGTGCAGGAATATCATTTAGCGTTAACTTGCCAGCGCTGAACTGAAATTGATTGTTTTTGCCAAAAATTTGCCCTGAGACAGGCTGCCACGGCGAAACATAACCGTTGACCTGAGAAGCGCTTACTTTTTGTTGGGGCTCATCTTGTTGCACCTGCATATTGAGCATGCGCAGGCTTTGGGCCTGAATTGGCAGTGCAGTTTGAGCCGTGGCTGAAAGCGTTAGCGATCCATTTTCGAGCGTGACGCTATCGAAATCTTTCGGTTCGGTTAGCTGGCGTACGCTGAGCGATAAACTGATTTTTTCAGCGCGTAGAAAAGGAGGCTGACCAGCGTTAGCGAGCGTGACATCGTGCAAAGTCATTTCTGCGGGGTCGCGAATGTCGTGGTGTATTTTCCCAAGCGACAATCGATATTGAGTATTTTCGTTCACCCACGTGCTGATGTGACGGGCACCCCATGTGGTCTGTGCAATCACATAAGCCACAATACCCAGCGCGATGATTATCGCGAGCAGGATTAAAAGTAGTTTTCCAATAAATTTCACGGCATTAGTCCTTCAGGCCAAAGGTACTTTAGTTTATGCCGTATTAAGTAAGATGGCTCAAGGGATGAAATGTAAACACCAATAAAAAAGGCCGAATGCAGAAACATCCGACCTTTTTTAGCCATTTATGCGGTATTAATCTTCGTGTGGGAAAACCAGATTTAAGACTATGGCAGTAATACCGCCAGCCGCAATGCCTGAGGACAGCAGGGTTTTCATCCAATCCGGCGCGAATTGTAAAATCAACGGCTGCTGAGAAACCCCTAAACCAACGGCTAAAGAGAGCGCCATAATCATAATGGCGCGGCGGTTTAATGGCTCACGTGAGACGATACGAACGCCAGATGCCGCGATAGTGCCGAACATCACGATGGTTGCGCCTCCCAGAACGGGCTCTGGGATATGCTGCACAAAACCTGCCACCGCAGGGAACAGGCCTAACACAATCAGCATGAGGGCGACCACAAAGCCCACATAGCGGCTTGCAACACCGGTTAACTGGATAACGCCGTTATTCTGGCCAAAGCAGGAATTAGGGAAGGTATTAAACACCGCCGACAGCATCGAATTAAGCCCGTTGGCGAGAACGCCGCCTTTAAGTCGCTTCATGTAGAGCGGGCCAGAAACTGGCTGCTCGGATACGTCTGAGGTTGCCGTAATATCGCCGATAGTCTCTAAAGACGTCACCATAAAGACCAGCATCAGCGGGATCAGCAGGTTCCAATCAATGCCCAGGCCATAATAGAGCGGAGTTGGCACCATCAGCAGAGAGGTGGTTTTTTCCATATTGCTGGTGTCTGGCAGCATACCCATCGCCCACGCCAGCGCGTAGCCAACGGCCATGGCGATAACCAATGAAGATACACGCAGATAAGGATTGCGCTGACGGTTAAGCAAAATGATCACCACCAGAACGGAACCGGCCAGCATCAAATTGCTCGGAGCACCGAAGGTGTGGTCGTTCATAGCGCTGTAACCGCCGCCAATAGAAACCAAACCGACCTGAATCAGCGATAAACCGATAATCATTACCACCACACCGGATACCAATGGCGTAATAATTCGGCGTGCTAGGTGCAAGAAACGCGAGAGGATAATCTCGGTGCAAGAAGCTAGCATCAGCGTTCCAAAAAGCGTTGCCATCATAGTCGGAATATCGGCTCCGCCGTTTTTCAACGCCATCCCACCCATAATCAGAGGGCTAACAAAGTTAAAGCTCGTTCCCT
Source organism: Hafnia alvei (assembly GCF_900095695.1). Lineage (GTDB taxonomy): Bacteria > Pseudomonadota > Gammaproteobacteria > Enterobacterales > Enterobacteriaceae > Hafnia > Hafnia alvei_B. Next base: position 86,680 of record NZ_FMIQ01000027.1, read on the forward strand.
GAATAGACAACAAACCCGAACCAACAGGGCCCCAGGTTTTGATTTGCAAGATAGACGCCAGTCCAGAAGCGAATAGCGACATGCTGATAATGTGTTGCGTGTCCTGCGCCGGAAGACCTAACGCCTGACAAATCAGTAGCGCGGGCGTAATAACCGCCACAAACATGGCGAGCAAATGTTGGCAGGCAGCGAAAAGGGTTTGCGGGAGAGGTGGACGGTCTTCGAGACGATATATCAGCTCACTTTTGGCCGGCGCGGTAGCGCTAGGCTTCGCGGTTGAAGAGTGAACTTGGTCGAACTCAGTGGATGGCGTGGTCATAATCCATATTCCAGAAGCAACAATGCACGCATTTTAATGATAGCCGTCACAAAAGCAATCGGTTGCGCACAAATTTACCTAAAAAGGATGAGACTTTTGGATCGCATTATTTGCTAAAGAAACTTGCTCAAGGGTTACGTTTTGCTTTCTAATTAAGCGTTTGTCCCCTTCATTCTTGAAGCGCTCTGCACCAATGCTGCTCCAATTATATTGGGGATGTCGTATTTGAATAACGGTGAGAAAACTATAATTATTTGAAATAAATTAAATTATTACATGGAGTAATAAAATGATTCATCTGGACGTTTACGGTACGCTAGTCGCGGCGACCTTGGTGCTTCTTCTCGGGCGCCAAATGGTACAAAAAATCCCTTTCCTAACGAAATACACTATCCCTGAACCTGTTGCTGGCGGTTTGCTGGTGGCATTGGGTTTTCTGTTGCTTAAGCAAACCACGGGTTTTGAGGTCGGTTTTGACATGTCACTCAAAGATCCGTTGATGCTCGCTTTCTTTGCCACTATCGGTCTTAACGCAAACTTAGCCAGCCTGAAAAAAGGTGGTAAGGCGTTGAGCATTTTTGTTTTTGTGGTTGTGGGATTACTGCTGGTACAAAACGCCATTGGTATTGGCATGGCGAAAATGCTGGGCCTTGATCCCCTGATGGGGCTATTAGCGGGCTCAATTACGTTGTCCGGTGGACACGGTACGGGCGCTGCGTGGAGTAAGGTTTTCAGCGAACGCTACGGGTTTGAGAATGCGACTGAAGTTGCCATGGCATGTGCCACCTTTGGCTTGGTGCTCGGTGGGTTGATTGGTGGGCCTGTTGCTCGCTATTTAGTCAAACATTCATCAACGCCTAACGGAACGCCGGACGATACGGAAGTCCCAACCGCGTTTGAAAAACCCTATAGCGGCCGCATGATCACGTCGCTGGTGTTAATTGAAACACTGGCTTTGATTGCGATCTGTCTAACCGTGGGGCATGTGATTGCTGATTTCCTCCGTGGAACGACGTTCGAGCTGCCAACGTTTGTCTGCGTATTGTTTGTCGGGGTTGTGTTAAGTAATACGATGCATGCGGTTGGTTTCTATCGTGTGTTTGAGCGTGCGGTATCGGTGCTCGGGAACGTGAGTTTATCGCTGTTCTTGGCCATGGCATTGATGAGCCTGAAACTGTGGGAACTTGCCTCGCTGGCGCTACCGATGCTGGCCATTTTGCTGGTTCAAACGCTGGTGATGGCACTGTACGCTATTTTTGTTACCTACCGAATTATGGGCAAAAACTACGATGCAGCGGTGCTAGCCGCAGGCCATTGTGGTTTTGGCTTAGGCGCAACGCCAACGGCGATCGCCAATATGCAGGCTATTACCGATCGTTTCGGTCCGTCGCATTTGGCTTTCCTCGTAGTACCTATGGTTGGCGCGTTCTTTATTGATATCGTTAATGCGATTGTGATCAAGCTGTACCTGATGCTGCCGGTATTTCCTGCGGTGATGGGGTAGTTTTCGGTTATTGCGATCTGACCCCAACCCAACCCTCCCCTTCGCAGGGGAGGGAGCAGTTTGGTGATCTCGATCAGCGCCTTCCCCTGAGTAAGGGGAGGCTGGGAGGGCTTTACACGAGATTATGCGTTGGTATATCGGCTGCGTTCAGGCAGCCAGCGCTCGATAAGTGCCTGCGCATGTTCTGGGTAGTTTTGGTGAATATGGCGTGCAATGCGCTGAACTTCAGGAATAAGCGCTTGATCGCGGAGCAAGTCAGCTACCTTAAACTCTGCACTACCGGTCTGTTTGGTCCCTAATAGCTCACCGGGGCCACGAATTTCTAAGTCTCGTTGAGCAATCACAAAGCCATCATTGCTATCACGTAATACCTGTAGACGTTTCTGCGCGGTTTGGCTCAGCGGCGTTTTATAAAGCAGAACACAGTGTGATGCTACGGCACCGCGCCCGACGCGGCCACGCAGCTGATGTAACTGTGCCAAACCCAATCGCTCAGGGTTTTCAATGATCATCAGGCTGGCGTTAGGCACGTCAACGCCAACTTCGATTACGGTCGTGGCGACCAGCAACTGAGTTTCACCCGCCTTAAATGCACGCATCACCTCCTGTTTTTCTGCCGCTTTCATGCGCCCATGAACTAACGCGACTTTAATTTCAGGCAGGAGCAACTTGAGCTCTTCTGCGGTAGCCTCTGCGGCCTGAGCCTCCAGCATCTCTGATTCTTCAATCAGCGTGCAGACCCAATAAGCCTGTCGGCCCTCTTTTAAACAGGCATTTTTAACGCGCTCAATGACGTCGGTGCGGCGTGAATCTGGAATGGCAACGGTGGTCACCGGCGTTCTGCCTGGCGGCAGCTCATCAATAACTGACGTATCGAGATCGGCGTAGGCGGTCATCGCCAGCGTGCGCGGGATAGGGGTCGCAGTCATGATTAACTGATGAGGATGAAAACCTTGCTCTTCGCCTTTTTCCCATAGGGCAAGACGCTGATGCACGCCAAATCGATGTTGTTCATCAATGATGACCAGCGCTAATCCAGAGAATTGCACCTGATCTTGGAAAATGGCGTGCGTGCCCACGATCATATCGACTTCGCCACTGGCAATAGCTTCCATCTGTGTCTGACGCGCTTTGCCCTTCTGTTTGCCAGCCAGCCAGCCAACTTTTAATCCTAGCGGTTCAAACCACTGACGAAAGTTATTAGCGTGCTGCTCGGCAAGTAGTTCAGTGGGTGCCATTAAGGCAACTTGTTTGCCATGCGCGATAGTTCGCAGTGCGGCAAGTGCGGCAACCAAGGTTTTACCCGATCCTACGTCCCCTTGAACCAAACGCATCATGGGGACAGGCTTCGCCATATCGGCTTCAATATCAGCGACTACGCGCTCTTGCGCACCCGTTGGTTTAAAGGGCAAAGAGGCCAGCATCTGGTTTTTGAGACGGTCATCCACAGAAAGCGGCAGCGCTTTATGGCTTTGCGCTCCGGCTCGTACTGCAAGCATGCTGAGGTTATGAGCCAGCAGTTCTTCTAAAATTAAACGACGCTGCGCGGGATGTTTACCATGCTCTAGATCGGCAAGCTGCATATTTGGCGGTGGACGATGCAGCATACGCAATGCATCTGGCAGACTCATTAACCCTTGGCGCAGTTCATCGGGCAATAGTTCTGCGATGGGCACCGTGTCGAGCAAGGCCAATGCTTGGTCGGTTAGCTTACGCAATGTTGCCTGACGAATACCTTCGGTGGTGGGATAAACCGGCGTAAGGGCTTCTTGCAGCTCAACGTTCTCGGTTTCACCCTGAATTTTATATTCAGGATGGATAATTTCTGCACCTAAGTTACCGCGTTTGATTTCACCGTAGGCTAAAACATGCTTACCGGCAGACAGGCTATTTTTCATCGCAGCGTTAAAGTTGAAGAAGCGCATCGTCAGCATACCGGTGCCATCGCTTATCTGGCTGGTCATCATGCGGCGGCGGCCAAAGCTAATATCGGTGCGCAGCACTTCGCCTTCTACGGTCGCAAAAATGCCGGGTAGAAGATCGTTGATAGCGTACAGACGGGTGCGATCTTCATAGCGCAAAGGCAGGTGCAGCAGCAGATCTTGGATATTCTCCAGACCTATTTTGGCGAGTTTACCTGCTTGGCTGGCGCCAACGCCGGCTAAAGAAGTTAATGCGATAGCATCCAGCAAGCGGCCTTTCATCGTTAGCCTTTAGTTGACTGCATGGCATCCCACCATGCTTGAGGGGCATCGATTTGCCCTTCGTTATCGATACGTGGGCGCGGCAGTTTCTTGCGTTTGGCGACGTTGGCCAACACGGGATATCCACCTTCCCACAGTAAACGCTGTTGGTCTTCTTCGCTCAGCGGGCTGTGTTCGCGTTGATACATGCCTGCATTTTGGCGCTGGCGTTGGGCTTCATACAATATAAGCGCCGAAGCCACTGAAACATTGAGTGACTGAACCATGCCGATCATGGGAATGATAATGTCTTGATCGGCCAAGGCGAGTGCTTCAGCCGTGATCCCGTGTTTCTCTTGCCCCATCAAAATGCAGGTCGGGCGCGTGTAGTCTATTTCACGGAAATCAACGGCGGTGCTGGAGAGATTCGTAGCCAGAATTTGCATGCCTTCAGACTTTAACGTCGAGACAGCGGAGGAGATATCTGGATGCGTTTTTACGGATACCCAGCTGTTGCTGCCTGCTGCGGTAGATACCATGGTACGCATGCTTTTTCCTGGCCATACGGCATGGACCTGATGCACGCCCACGGCGTCAGCCGTGCGGATAACGGCTGAAACGTTATGCGGTTTGTGTACTTGCTCCATACAGACGGTAAGATCCGGCTGTCGGGTGGCAAGCATCTGACAAATCCGCGCATAGCGTTGAGGAGTCATAGAGTTAGTTTCGGTTGCGGTTAACTTTAATCACATCCGGCATGATACGAATTTTACGCATGATATTCGCCAGATGGACGCGATCGCGGGTGGTCAGGCGGATGAAGGCGCTGTATACCCGGCCATCTTTCTCTTCGGTATTCATGCTCTGAATATTTGATGCGGTGGCATTGATTGCAGCCGTCAGATTCGCCAGCGCGCCCTGATGGTTAAACATATCCACTTTGATTTCAGCAATGAATTCCTGCTCAATGTCTTTATCCCACTCCACGGCCATAAACTTCTCTGGCTCTTTTTGATAGCCACGAATATTGCGGCAAGACTCGTGATGAATGACCAGACCTTTACCTGGGCTCACGTGCGCAATAATCGGGTCACCTGGAATTGGACGGCAACATTTGGCAAAGGTGAGTAGCACGCCGTCAGCGCCTTTGATCGGCAGTTTACGGCCTGAACTTGAGCTGCTTTGTTGCGGCTCGCCTAGCAGATTTTTCGCCACCACGACGCTCATGGCATTGCCTAGGCCGACTTCGGCCAGCAGGTCATCCATCGAATGAAGCTTCATGCGATCCAATTCGCGCTGAATATTCTCTGGAGGCAGGTCAGACAGCTTACGCCCGTTGCCGAGCGCGTGATTTAACAGACGGCGGCCAAGGCTTACGGAGTCATCGCGCTTGAGGTTTTTCAACATCTGGCGGATTTTAGCGCGAGCTTTGGAGCTGACGACGAAGTTCAGCCATGCTGCATTTGGGCGAGCGCCCGGTGCAGTAATGATTTCAACGTTTTGCCCGCTGTGCAGCGCCTGAGACAGTGGATATGGCTGTCTATCGACGCGCGCGCCTACGCAGGCGTGGCCGATGTCGGTGTGTACGGCGTAAGCAAAATCGACCGGCGTTGCTCCCGCAGGGAGTTCGACAATGCGACCTTCCGGCGTGAACACATAGATTTCGTCTGGGAATAGATCGGATTTAACGCTCTCAATGAACTCGAAGGAGCTTCCTGCGCTTTGTTGCAGTTCGAGCAGGCTTTGCATCCAGCGTTGTGCACGGATTTGCGCCGTGGTGCTGGATTCGCCTTCTTTATAAGCCCAGTGAGCAGCAACACCCATCTCTGCCATTTGGTCCATGTCTTCGGTGCGAATTTGCACTTCGACAGGAACACCGTGCGGGCCAATCAGCGAGGTATGCAGTGATTGATATCCGTTGGCTTTAGGAATGGCAATATAGTCTTTGACGCGGCCCGGACGCGGCTTGTACAAGCTGTGCGCCTGACCCAAAACGCGGTAGCAGGTGTCCACATCCTTGACGATCACGCGGAAAGCGTAGATATCCATAATGGAGTGAAAACGCTGCTCTTTGAGATGCATCTTGCGATAAATCGAGTACAGATGTTTTTCTCGACCGTTGACGTGACACTCAATCCCCGCTTCGGTGAGACGACCTTCAATCTCAGAAAGAATCTTCTGGATCATCTCTTTACGATTACCACGAGCGGCTTTCACCACTTCTTTGATAACGCGATAGCGGTTTGGATAGAGGGCTTCAAAACCCAGCTCTTCAAGCTCCGTTTTTAGGTGATGGATACCTAAACGATGTGCCAGAGGGCTATAGATTTCCAGCGTTTCACGCGCAATGCGACGACGTTTATCTGGGCGCAAAGAGCCCAGCGTGCGCATGTTGTGCGTGCGGTCGGCGAGTTTAATTAAGATCACGCGAATGTCCTGCACCATCGCCATGATCATCTTACGGAAGTTTTCTGCCTGAGCTTCTTTCTTGTCACGGAATTTCAGCTTATCCAGCTTTGACACACCCTCAACCAGTTCGGCAACGCTTTTGCCAAACAGTTGTTCCATATCTTGATAGGTAGCGGGCGTGTCCTCAATGACGTCGTGCAATAACGCCGCCATCAAGGTTTCGTAGTCGAGGCGCATTTCTGCAAGAATGCAGGCCACCGCGACCGGGTGAGTTATGTAGGGCTCACCGCTGGAGCGTGTCTGTCCCTCGTGCGCATCGCGCGCGACGAGGTATGCCTGTTTAAGGCGCTTGATCTGCTCTTCTGGCAGGTATTTTTGAATCAGCAGATTCAGGCTTTCAAACAGATACAAAGGCAGCTCTTCGTGTTAATTAACGACGGCCTTCAGCAATTGCAGTCACCGCTTGAATTTCTGCGGCTTCTTGCTCTTGCTGTTCCTGGCGCTCACGTACGTCGAGGATCTGGTTGTTGATCAGACCTTCTTCGATTTCGCGCAGGGCGATAACGGTGTACTTATCGTTCTCTTCTGGTACTAACGGATCTTTGCCGCCAGATTGCATTTGGCGTGCCCGACGAGCAGCGACCAACACCAGGTCAAAACGGTTACCAATTTTCTCTACAGCGTCTTGAACAGTTACGCGTGCCATAAATGTGCTACTCCACAGGTGAAGAAATGACTGGGCATGATACTGAAAGAGTCTTCAGTCTGCCAACAATTTGGTTATTAACGCGTCATGTCGCATTTTCTGGCGACCTAAACGCAGGCGTTCAGCGCGGATAATGGTTTTGAGATCGGACAGCGCCAAATCAAAATCATCATTCACGATGAGGTAATCATATTCGGCATAGTGCGTCATCTCGGCAACGGCTTGCGCCATGCGTTTGGCGATGACTTCTTCGCTATCCTGACCACGACCGCGTAAGCGGCGGCCTAACTCATCTTTCGATGGTGGCAGAATAAAAATGCTGCGTGCCTGCGGCATTTTCTTACGAATTTGTTGTGCGCCCTGCCAGTCGATATCAAGGAAGACATCCACGCCGGTCGACAAAATCTGCTCAATCGCTTTACGCGATGTGCCGTAATAGTTGCCAAATACCTCCGCATGTTCAAGGAAGGCATCTTCCCCAATCATCTGGCGGAATTCGTCATGAGAGACGAAATAGTAATGCTCGCCGTGATTTTCGCCAGGACGTTTGGCACGAGTGGTGTGCGAAATCGAAACCTGCGTATCGTACAACGGCTGAGTTTTCAGCAATGCCTGAATCAGGCTGGATTTTCCTGCCCCGCTTGGCGCGGAAACAATATATAGCGTGCCTTGAACCATAGTGGGTCTTATTGATGTCGTTCGTGTTAAAAGAACAAAAGAAAGATACAACTCCCCGTAGTATACACGGCTACTCGCCGTGATGCAGCGCCCACTTTCAGTCTACGGCGTGAATTTATTTGTCATCTCTGCGCATTGCGAGCCCGTTTGCAAAAAAAGTGCAATCTCATGTCAGTTATTAAATCTGTGATGAATCCGTTTCGCAAAGGCCAGCAAGACCGCTGGAATACTGTCCTGCTTGCGTTTTAATGGCTGCAAACAGGAGGTGTCATATGGCATGGAAAATATGGATTGCGCTACTCGTGTGGTTTGTTTCCGGTTTTAACCGAGGTTGGGCTCAGCCTTTTTGTCCACAATGGACTGCCGAACACGGGGCTCATGAGATCAATGCATTGCAAAAACAGATCGCCAAGTGGGATGAAGACTATTTTCTACAGGGCACATCGCCCGTACCTGATGAGATATATGACCAAATGGCTCAGCGGTTGAAAACGTGGAAGCACTGTTTTTCCCAAGCAAATCCAAGCCAAGTGGCGCTTGAACCGCCGAGCTTAGGCAATACGCTTCTTCACCCCGTGGCGCATACGGGGCTGAGTAAGTTAGAGAATGAGCCTGCGGTGCAGAGGTGGTTACAGGGTAAAAAAGGTGTATGGGTGCAGCCGAAAATTGATGGCGTGGCAATTACTCTGCATTACCAAGGCGGGCGTTTAGTCAATATGATCAGCCGTGGCGATGGTCTGAAGGGGCAAGATTGGACTAAGGCGGCGATGGTGATTGCCGCCATCCCTAAAAAGATTGTCGATGAAAACGCCGATGTTGTGTTGCAAGGAGAGCTATTCCTGAAGGTGACCGATCATCAACAGAAAAGAGACGGCGGGATCAATGCTCGGGCCAAAGTAGCTGGGGCCATGCGGCTAAAGATTTTACCTCCCGACACTGCCGCGCAGCTGGATGTTTTCATCTGGGGATACCCCGACGGCGCGGATAATATGCAACAAAGATTAAGCACGTTGACGCAGTTGGGCTTCCCGCTGGCAGAGCAATATACCAATGCGGTAGCCGATGTCGGTGCCGTTGGGTACTGGCGCGACTATTGGTATCAGCACGCATTGCCTTTTGTCACCGATGGTGTGGTGTTGCATATGGATCAACAACCCGTATCATCGTTGTGGCAGCCGTCACCGCCGGGATGGGCCGTGGCATGGAAGTATCCACTGAAATCCCAAGTTGCTGAGGTTAAAGACGTGCAGTTCAGTATTGGGCGCAGTGGGAGAATCAATGCCATCCTGCTGATCGACCCTGTGATGGTTGATGATAAACGTGTTAGCCGTGTGAGCTTAGGTTCCGTGATGCGTTGGCGGCAGTGGGATGTTCAGCCCCATGATCAAATTTCGGTGGTGCTAGCAGGACAGGGGGTTCCCCATTTAGAAAAAGTAATTTGGCGTAGCCCCGACAGAGTTATCATCAATGCACCTGACCAAAATAAATACCATTCATTAAGTTGTTGGCACTACACGCCAGACTGCGAGCAGCAGTTCGTTGCGCGCATAGTTTGGATGGTTCAAACCTTGGGTGTTTCAGGGGGTGGTGAGGTTTTCTGGCGAGAATTGGCGCAGCACGGATTGTTATCAGATGTGGATACAATTTTTAGGCTGACCGAGGCCGATTTAGTTAAGGCTGGTATTGGGGGGAGTCGAGCAAACAAGCTGAGCGACGAGCTAGGAAAAGTGAAAGCGGCTCCAGTAATAACGTGGCTGAAAGCGCTGGGAATGCCAAATACTTTAGCTAACTGTGGCTTAGAAAGCGTCGATTGCCACTTTTCATTGGCTCAAGAAAAGCAATATCAGCGGTTCTGGCATAACGCTGAGTGGCTTAAGCTTGTGGCTCGGTTAAGGCAGCAGGGCGTTGCTGCCTTTAATCAATTTTCTATTAGTGATCGGGCTGCTGATAGTCAAAGACCGGCAGTCCCAAGCGGAAACGCAGCGCCAATAAACGTGCCGTGAAGCCGGCAAATAGTGTAATCATCACCGTGAGATCTTGAGGGATAGATAAATAAAGCAATCCCATATAGAGCCACGCGGCGGCGAAAGAGATCCCCGCATACAGCTCTTTTTGAAACACTAACGGGATGCGGTTACAGAACAGGTCACGTAGGACGCCACCAAAGACACCGGTTACAACGGCAGCGATAGACGCGATGATCGGCCCATGTCCCATCTCTAACGCGACCTGAGCACCGATAATCGAAAACACCACAAGCCCGACGGCATCTAAAACTAAAAAGAGTTTACGTAAATGCGTCATCAACGGTGCAGCCCACGTTGTGACAATGGCGGCAACAGCAACGATAACGATGTTCTCAGGGTGTTTGACCCAGCTCAAAGGATAGTGGCCAAGCAGCATGTCACGTACAGAGCCACCGCCAATGGCTGTGGCAGAAGCAATGATAATAACGCCAAACATATCCATTTGACGGCGGCCAGCGGCGAGTGCGCCAGTCATGGCTTCAGCAGTGATCCCAACAATATAAAGAATACTCAGTAACATGACCCAACAACCTTTTAGAGCTGAAATGAGATAATAGAACATGCAGAGTAGTGACTTGCTGTGACTATCTCGACTGAGTTTTTCTAAAGGGTTAGGTTTCGAATTAATTTAGCTATGTCAAAATATTATCTTAATGCTGAATATATAGGCTTTATTTTATTTTAAATATTAATAATGGATAAGAATTTATAATTCGAAAATCAAACATTATCCCAATACGCGGGTGTCCCAAACTTATGGACAAAGAAATCGATGACAACGCGTACTTTAAGCGGAAGCCGCCGACTCTGCGGATAGAGAGCCGCTAGCTGCTGGGGCTCCAGCCTAGTGGATAAGGGATATTTCTCCATCAAACTCACCAGACGGCCATCTTGTAATGCATCCCCCAATAGCCATGTTGGGAAGACTACGATCCCTAAACCTTGGATTGCTGCGTCTAACAGCGAATCGGCATTATTTCCGGTGAAGGAGCCATGCAGGCTATAGGGAACCCATTGATTCTTAATTTGGAAAAACCATCTCTGCGCACCCGCAAAACCCTTAAATACGATGCAATTGTGATGCTCTAATTCTTCTGGCGTGGTTGGGATCCCAAAGCGATGTAAGTATTCTGGACTCGCGGCGATACGGTAGTTTTGTTGGGCTAGTACTCTGCCTTGTAGATTTGAGTCTGACAAAATACCGATACGAAACAGAAGGTCAGATGCATCTTGCATGGGATCGACAAAATTATCTGTTTGCACCAGTTCAACGCAAAGCTTGGGGTATTTTTCACAGAGCTCAGGAATATAGGGCGCGATATGCAGTCGGCCAAATACCACTGGAGCGTTGATGCGCACAAGCCCTGCAGGCTCAAGCTTCTTTTCCTGTAACGCTTGCTCAGCCTCCTCGAGCTGTTCGAGGACTCGTCGTGCGTACGTCGCCAATAGCCGACCGCTTTCCGTTGCAGTTACCGCGCGGGTGTGGCGATACAACAATTGTTGATTAAGCGCTTGTTCTATAAGCTGCATTTGGCGTGAAATAGACGATGGCGCAACGCCTTCTTTGCGTGCAACCGCCGAAAAACTTCCGTGATCGAGGACGGCAACAAACAATCGTAGTGCTTTTATATTGAGTTCATTGAACGCTTGCATGTTGTGCATATTCCGCAAAGAGGTTTTATCTATGGTGCGTTTTTGTGAATGGTTTTACTAGTGGGCTATTCAGCGGTTTTCCCTCTCCACTAAGGAGAGGGTAGGTACTATGACAATATCAAGATATTACGTTGAATTACTTTAAACCGCTGCGACGGGCGGAAACATTGGCCAGAGCTGACCAATCAAGATTACCGTCGCCTTGAGCGATAGCATCAATGAAGTTATCTCTTAATACGCTAGCGAATGGCATGGGTACGTTTTTCTCTTCGGCAGCTTGTTGTGCCAAGCGAACGTCTTTCAAACCAAGCGTTAGCTTGAAGCCTGCGGGGGTATAGCGTTCTTCGGCGATCATGCCGCCATAGTTTTTGTATACCGGAGCCGAAAACAGCGTACTGGTCAGCATATTGATAAAGTCTTTAGGCTCAATGCCGTGCGCTTTAACCAACGCTGCGGATTCCCCAACGGATTCAATGACGGTAGCAAGCATGAAGTTTGCCGCGAGTTTCACCGTGCTGGCCTGTTCTGGATTATCGCCGAAGTACCAAGTTTTTTGGCCTAATACATCGAATACAGGCTGTACGCGGCGGAGCTGCTCGGGCTCTCCAGCGGCTAAAATATTTAAATTCCCTGCGGCTGCAACGTCTACCCGTCCTAATACGGGGGCTGCAATGTAATGAATGCCTTTTTCTGCGCAGTAGCTTGCCATCTTACGCGTGAGGTCATTAGAAACCGTTGCCATATTGATATAGACCGCCCCCGCTGCTAACGAATCTAATGCGCCCTGAGCGATCATCACATCATGGGTAATCGCATCGTCGGCTAACATCGAAATAACAACTTCACTTCCTGCGATATCAGCAGGGCATTGGCAAAGCCTTGCACCATCGTCAACGAGCGGGTTTGCTGCAGCTGAGCTACGGTTCCATACAGCGACTTCATATCCTGCGTTTAGCAGGTTGTGCGCCATAGGCTGGCCCATAGAGCCTAATCCAAGAAAAGCGATCTTCATGAGTTACTCCTAGTCATTGTCTTCCGGTGTGATTGCAGGTTCCGGCTATTTTTGTATCCCCACCCTAGAGTTTCAGGAAAGGTGAGTCAAATCACTGCATGCTGTGCGTAATTCGCAAAACTGTTTAGCAACTCATGCTGTTTTTCGAAAGATAAAGGTGTCTGATAATGCTCGCCATCAGATTTAGCGACTTTTCGCGAATCGTTTGAATGATGCGGAGTGAGTAATCGATGACACAGCCAGAGCGACGTAAAACAGCGCATTCAGGCTCAATGAACGGCGCCTATATTCCATTGGTCATTATGGCCGGTATGGGGCTTTCTGTTGAAGCCGGATTGCTTGGGCCACTCGGTGAGGCGGTTGGGCACTTATGGGCGACGTTGAGCATATTTGGCGTAGGCGCAGCCCTACTGTTTCTTATCTCGTTATTAACCGGAAAGCCGACAGAGCATCGCTCTTTCAGCTCGCTGCCCCGTTGGCAACTTACTGGCGGTCTTCTGGGACCTGTGTACGTCATTATGTTGACGCTGGCGACGCCGGTGATTGGTGTCGCAATGACGATGATCGCCATTCTGTCGGGTCAGGTGGCGAAAAGCTTATTAATCGATCATTTTGGTTGGTTTGGGATCTCACGTAAACGCGTGGGGGTGCAGCGCCTACTCGCATTAGCGCTCATTGTCGCTGCTTTGATTCTTATCGCTGTGGGGGCGTCACAATGATGGGACATATCATAATGCTGGCGCTGGTGGTTTTGGCTGGCGCAGTTCTGAGCATGCAGGCCGCTATCAATGGCCGACTAGGTGAAAGCGTTGGGGTGATACGCAGCAGCCAACTGACGTTTGTTGTTGGCGCCGTTCTTAGTGGATTGCTGATTTTCTTCTTTGAGCCTTCACATTCACAGACTTTACTCACCGTGCCGAAATGGCAGTTGGCTGGAGCATTATTTGGCATGTTTTATATGTTGGTGATGGTGGCATCAGTACCGAAAATAGGCGTTGCGACAGCGACGGTGGCGGTGATTTGCGGGCAACTGTCGATGGGGATGATGATTGATACTTTTGGATGGTTTGGCAATCAAGCAATCGGCTTTTCCAGCAGTCGTATGGCCGCTTTAGTTTGCCTAGCCTTGGCTCTGGTATTGATTTATCGCAGTAACCAAGCAGAAGAACAATCCACAGAGTGATTGTTTGAGCGATAAAAAAGCCTGGCTCTACGATGGTAGAACCGGGCTTTTGTTTGTTGAAGCTGAGCAAAATTACTCGATGTTTTGGATCTGTTCGCGCATCTGTTCGATCAATACTTTCAGTTCGATAGCGGATGCGGTGACGTCTGCATTGATAGACTTGGATGCCAAAGTATTCGATTCACGGTTGAATTCTTGCATCATAAAGTCGAGACGACGGCCTACGGCTTCTTTCTTTTTAAGAATCACATAGGTTTCTTTGACGTGGGCTTCGAGACGATCCAGCTCTTCTGCAACGTCAACGCGCTGCGCCATCAGAACCAGCTCTTGTTCTAGACGGTTATTTTCCAACTGAACCTGAGCTTCTTCTAGCTTGCTAACCAAACGTTCGCGCTGCCACTGCAGGATTTCAGGCATCTGCTGACGAACCTTAGCCACTTCAGTTGATACGCCTTCCAAACGCTGCTCGATCATCGCTTTTAGGGCATTACCTTCGCGCTCACGGGCATCGATAAAGTCATCAATTGCAGATTCCAGTGCGGCCATCAGCTCGGTGCTGATAACGTCTAGATCTTGTTCGGCGGCAGACATCACGCCCGGCCAGCGCAGAATCTCCAGCGGGTTGATTTCACCCTCATCGCTTTGCATTTTGACCCAGTTCGCGGCTTCAACCAGCTGTTTTGCCAGTTTTTCGTTCAGGATCATAGAGCTTTGTGCGCTAGGGTCGAGCTCAAAACGCAGGTTACATTCGATTTTCCCGCGAGTTAAACGCGTACGCAGTCTTTCGCGCACCACAGGCTCTAGGCTGCGGAACTGTTCCGGCAGGCGAATATAGGTCTCAAGATAGCGCTGGTTAACGGAGCGTAGCTCCCAAGCTGCGCTGCCCCAGTTGCCTTTTATTTCACGGCGGGCGTAGGCTGTCATGCTGCGGATCATTTTGCGTACCTGTAAAAATGAATGATGTCAGGATTATAGCCCCGCACCGTCTGCCATGATAGGCATAAGCTCACGAACATGGCATATCGCTTTGGGTTGATGAGAAGAGGTGGCGGATGAATTTATCGAGAGCCTTTCGTTGGTGGGCTTGCTGCAACTCAAATTAATTTGGGTATAATGCGCAGCCACATTGAAATAAATATAAATGCTAGCCGGAGACAAGCTTATGCGTCCAGAAGGCCGAACTGCCGAACAAATCCGTCCGTTAAAACTGACCCGTAATTACACTAAACACGCTGAAGGGTCTGTGCTGGTGGAGTTTGGTGAAACTAAAGTGTTGTGCAACGCCACCGTTGAGGAAGGAGTTCCGCGCTTTCTAAAAGGTCAGGGACAGGGCTGGGTCACGGCTGAGTATGGTATGTTGCCACGTTCTACCCATAGCCGTATGGCGCGCGAAGCGGCCAAAGGCAAGCAGGGTGGTCGCACCATGGAAATTCAGCGTCTGATTGCGCGTTCTTTACGTGCTGCGGTTGACCTGAAAAAACTGGGTGAGTTTACCATTACGCTGGACTGCGACGTTATTCAAGCCGATGGTGGTACCCGTACTGCATCGATTACCGGTGCCTGTGTGGCATTAGCTGACGCGCTGAACGCCTTAGTCGCCGCAGGTAAACTGAAAGCTAACCCGATGAAGGGTATGGTTGCTGCGGTGTCTGTGGGGATCGTCGATGGTCAGGCAGTGTGCGATCTAGAATATGTTGAAGATTCTGCTGCAGAAACGGACATGAACGTTGTGATGTTGGAAGATGGCCGCATGATTGAGGTGCAGGGCACCGCAGAGGGCGAACCTTTCAGTCATGAAGAACTTCTCCAGCTACTGGCACTCGCCAGAGGCGGGATAGAGGAAATTATCCAAGCGCAGAAAGCGGCGTTGGAAAATTAATTGTTTGAGGCGACTTGTTAGTCGCCTTTTTTATGCCTGCAATTTGGCATGAGAAAAACGGTTGTACCCACGAGTGAATTATTTAATTACCGACAATGAAGGAGATGCACGCATGAAAGCCTATCAGCGCCAGTTTATTGAGTTCGCGCTAAGCAAGCAGGTATTGAAGTTTGGCGAATTTACGCTGAAATCAGGCCGTACCAGCCCATATTTCTTTAACGCTGGCCTGTTTAATACTGGGCGCGATCTGGCATTGTTGGGGCGTTTTTATGCCGAGGCATTGGTTGATAGTGGCATTGATTTTGATTTGCTGTTTGGACCTGCTTATAAAGGCATTCCTATCGCGACCACCACGGCGGTGGCGCTAGCAGAGCATCATGACCGAGATTTACCGTATTGCTTTAACCGCAAAGAAGCCAAATCTCACGGTGAAGGCGGAACTCTGGTGGGTAGCCCGCTGCAGGGCAAAGTTATGCTGGTGGATGATGTGATTACTGCGGGCACCGCAATTCGTGAATCAATGGAAATTATTCAGGCTCACAATGCTAAGTTAGCCGGCGTGCTGATTTCACTCGACCGCCAAGAACGTGGTCGGGCAGATATCTCTGCAATTCAAGAAGTAGAGCGTGATTATGGCTGTAAGGTGATTTCAATTATTACGCTGAAAGATTTGATCAGCTATTTGGAAGAGAAGCCGGAGATGGCTGAATCCTTGGCGTCAGTAAAAGCTTATCGCGAGCAGTACGGCGTTTAAGTGAATCGTTACTAAGAAAAACGGCCACTGATGAGTGGCCGTTTTTTATACGTTTAGGCTACTGAAGTTGGCTTGCCAGCAACGGCCAGCGCAAATCGAATTCTTGCGTTGGGCGATAGCGAAACTCTGAGCGTACAAAACGAGACAGCATACCTTCGCAGAAGGCTAAAAGCTGTCCTGCAAGCAGCGTTTCATCGTGAACAAACCCCTGGCCCTCACGGATTTTTCTCTCTTTTAGCACCTGTCGGATTTGGGCCTCAATACGCTCAAATAGCTGATTGATGCGCCCTTGAAGGCGATCTTGTTCAAACATTAGGGCATGGCCGGTCATGATGCGGGTCAGCCCCGGATTGCGTTCTGCAAATCCCAGAATCAACAGCAGAATAAGACGAAGCCTATTAAAGGTTTCTTTCTCATCCTGCAATATGAGGTTAATGCGGGTGATCAGACTGTCTTCGATAAACTCGATAAGGCTATCGAACATCCGCGTTTTACTAGGAAAATGGCGGTAAAGTGCAGCTTCTGAAACACCCACGTTCGCAGCAAGTTTTGCAGTCGTAATGCGTTGGCTACCGTCGCTGGATTCCAGCATTTGCGCCAGCGCCTGCAAGATTTCCTCGCGACGGTTCCTTTTCGTATTTTCTTTTTCTGCCATGCCAGACAAGATCCTTGCTAAGCGGTGATAACGGGCACACCAAACAGTTAGCCACCTTAGGGCGGCTTATTGGTTTTTTTTGCAGCGTGGTAATCGGCTTATTGGCGACCGGAGTGACCAAAACCACCGGCACCACGTTCGCTCGCGTCGAAAGATTCGACGAGGTTGAAGTCTGCCTGTACAACTGGAACCAGCACCATCTGAGCAATTCTTTCACCAGGTTCAATGGTAAAGGTCGTTTGACCACGGTTCCAGACAGAAACCATTAACTGACCTTGATAGTCAGAATCGATCAAGCCGACTAGATTACCCAACACGATCCCGTGCTTATGACCCAAACCCGAACGAGGCAGAATGATCGCCGCTAGACTAGGGTCTTCAATATGAATTGCCAGTCCGGTTGGTAACAGAGTGGTTTCACCCGGTGCCAAAATGACGGCTTCATCCAAACAAGCGCGTAGGTCTAGACCCGCAGAGCCTGGCGTTGCATAGGTTGGCAATGGGAATTGTTCACCGATGCGCGGATCTAAAATTTTAACGTCTATTTTTTTCTTCATAATGGCTGACAATCTCGTCAATTAAATAGTGGCCCAACAAGGACTTATTGCTGAGTGGCAACTGCTTATCGCCCTGCGGCCAAAAAAGGTGTAAGGCATTGGTATCGGTGTTAAACCCTTGCCCTTCTTGGGAAACATCGTTCGCACAAATCATATCCAGATTTTTACGTGCGAGTTTTTGCTTGGCGTATTCTTCCACATTCTGGGTTTCGGCGGCAAATCCTACGACATAGGGACGATGCTCAGTCAGGGCTGCAACACCAGCCACAATATCAGGGTTTTTCACCAGCTTAAGTGTGATTTCATCACCCTGTTTTTTTATTTTTTCGCCGCAAATTTGCTCGGCGCGATAGTCTGCCACCGCAGCGCAAGAAATGAAAATTTGATGTGCGGGAACCTGAGCAAGTACCTCTGTTTGCATTTCTAATGCGCTTTCCACGTCGATACGCACTACACCTTCAGGTGTTTTTTGATTAACTGGCCCGCTAACCAGCGTGACTTTAGCACCACGTTTTGCGGCAGCCGCTGCGATAGAAAAGCCCATTTTCCCTGAACTATGGTTAGTGATGAAACGTACAGGGTCTAGGGCTTCACGGGTTGGACCCGCGGTGATAAGAATGCTGTATTGCGCGAGATCCTGCTGTTGAGCAAAATGCGCCTGAATCATAGTGACTAGCACCATTGGGTCAAGCATACGACCTGGCCCTACATCACCACAGGCTTGGCTACCGCTGTCTGGTCCCCAGAGCTGTAAACCTCGGCGCTCTAGCGTCTTCAGATTCTCTTGCGTGGCCGCAGCGCGGTACATTTGTTGGTTCATCGCTGGGGCAATCGCAATAGGTGCGGCGGTTGCCAAACATACCGTGCTGAGAAGGTCATTTGCCATTCCAGCGGCAATGCGCGCAATTAAATCAGCGGTTGCCGGTGCGATAACGACCAGTTCAGCCCATTTACCCAGCTCAATATGCCCCATTGACGCTTCAGCAGCAGGATCAAGCAGGTCATCCGATACTGGATAGCCTGAAACGGCCTGTAAGGTTAGCGGGGTGATAAAGGCTTCAGCGCCTTTTGTCATTACCACACGAACTTCTGCGCCACGTTCTCGCAGTCGACGTACGATTTCTGGGCATTTATATGCAGCGATGCCCCCGCTGATGCCTAATACAATGCGTTTGCCTGTCAGTGCAGTCATGGTGTTGTTCCATTCGAGGCAGAAATTAGCGTGATTTTACCATAAGCAGAGAAGATGACATGTGTTGCAGTCGTTGCGATCGTTTTTTGCGCACTTCTTCGCATTGATGGCGTTTGGTACTCGACGCGATTTTAGAAATTGAGATGATGGCTTAAACACATCTTGTGAGTTTTATTTCATGGAAGAGAGCGTTGCAATAGCGTACTGGCCTTCAATGTTGGCCCCAAGAGAGAAGTTATTATCCCTAGGACGTGAATCACTGTCCGATCAGGAACTGCTGGCGATATTTTTACGAACAGGGACGAAAGGGATTAATGTGATGACGCTGTCATCACATTTGATTCGCGAGTTTGGCTCAATTTATAGTCTGATGCAGGCTGATTACGATAGTTTTTGCTCGAAACCGGGTCTCGGTATCTCTCGATATGCGCAGTTGCAGGCGGTGATGGAACTGTCAAAACGGTTTTTGCATCGCCAGCTCACTGAGCAAAGTGTCATCACTCGACCCGAGTTAACGGCGCTATATTTGCAAAATGTGTTCTCTGGATACGAGCGGGAAGCCTTTTTTGTCTTATTTTTAGACAACCAGCATCGCGTAATTCGCTCTGAGGAGATGTTTTCGGGTACTATAAACTGTGTGGATGTATATCCACGCGAAATTGTGCGTGGTGCGCTTAAGGTAAACGCCGTTGCGTTAATCCTCGCACATAATCATCCGTCCGGAATAGCAGAGCCCAGTGCAGCAGATCGTGTGCTCACAGAAAGAGTGGTGAAAGCTTGCGCGTTATTGGATATCCGTGTGCTAGATCATATGGTGATCGGTCACGGCCAGAGCGTATCTTTTGCTGAAAGAGGGTGGCTTTAAGCTTTTTTTCGCGATCCTTAGGGATCTTTGCTGTTCGGGTCTTGAGCACTTACGCTTCAGAGCGTATACTACGCCACCTTTGAGAATCTTGGTTGTAGCGTTAAGAGCCTATCTCAGCAGGTTTCGACCTGACTCAGAGTCTCCTCGGTGAAGTTTGCTGAGATGGGCTCTAAAGCCTGACGAGGCGGCTACTTCCTATACGAAGCTCGAGCTGATTTGATTTTTGGAGAATAGACATGTCCCGAGTCTGCCAAGTTACTGGCAAGCGTCCGGTGGCCGGTAATAACCGTTCCCACGCGATGAACGCAACCAAACGCCGTTTTCTGCCTAACCTGCATTCACACCGCTTTTGGGTTGAAGGCGAGAAGCGCTTTGTAACTCTGCGTGTATCTGCTAAAGGTATGCGTGTTATTGATAAAAAGGGTATCGAAACGGTCTTGGCCGAAATTCGCGCCCGCGGTGAGAAGTATTAAGGAACTGAATCATGGCTAAAGGTATTCGCGAGAAGATCAAGCTGGTTTCGTCTGCTGGTACTGGTCACTTCTACACCACTACCAAGAACAAACGTACCAAACCAGAAAAACTTGAACTGAAAAAGTTTGATCCGGTTGTACGTCAGCATGTGATCTACAAAGAAGCTAAAATTAAATAATTTTAGTGGATTTAAGAAAACCCAGCTTCGGCTGGGTTTTTTTATTCTAAAATGCCCCCACATGATGATTATAGCCGTCATCAGATGGCAAATTGCCTTTGAGTTGGGGAGTAAAATGCCAGAACTACCAGAAGTAGAAACTAGCCGCCGTGGGATCGAACCCTTTTTAGTCGGCCATTCAGTCGAACATCTTGTGGTTCGCCAGCCTAAACTCCGATGGCCAGTCTCTGATGAACTGCTTCGATTAAGCGATAAACCGGTGCTTAGCGTGCAGCGTCGTGCCAAGTATTTGCTGATTGAGTTGGCTGATGGATGGATTATTGTTCATCTTGGTATGTCTGGTAGCGTTCGTATCTTGCCCGCCGATGAACCCCCTCAAAAACATGACCATGTCGATATGATTTTGTCGAGTGGCATGATGCTGCGTTACACCGACCCACGCCGTTTTGGTGCTTGGCTGTGGTGTAGAGATTTAGATTCATCTAACGTGTTGGCCCATCTTGGCCCTGAGCCGCTCAGTGATGAGTTTGACGGTGATTATCTGTATCGGAAGTCACGTAACAAGAAGACCGCCGTAAAGGCGTGGCTGATGGATAATAAGGTGGTTGTGGGAGTCGGAAATATTTATGCTAGTGAGTCACTGTTTACCGCACGCATTAGCCCCGATCGGCCAGCTGGCTCATTAACGAAAAAAGATGCCGATGTGCTTGTGGAAACCATAAAAGCAGTGCTACTACGTTCGATTGAACAGGGTGGTACGACTTTGAAAGACTTTTTGCAGTCTGATGGTAAGCCTGGGTATTTTGCGCAGGAACTACAGGTCTATGGCCGAGCAGGGGAAGCATGTAGGGTGTGCGGCGAGAAAATACTGAGCGGAAAGCACGGGCAGCGCACGACGTTTTTTTGTCCACGCTGCCAGAAGTAGGTGCTAGATGAGTTTTTCACTCAGTGCCTGAGCAATTATTTCAGGCACGAAAGGAGCGATATCTCCACCGTGGCGAGCAACTTCTTTCACCAAAGATGATGAGATAAACGACCACTCTTTGGAGGGCATGAGGAACACGCTTTCCAACGTTGGCATCAAATGACGGTTCATATTTGCGAGCTGCATTTCATATTCAAAATCAGAAACAGCTCTGAGACCACGAACCAAAATATTGGCATTTTGATGCTGAGCAAAATGTGCCATGAGCTCACTAAACCCCAGAACTTCCACATTAGGCAGATGAGCTGTCACCTGCGTTGCTAAGGCGACGCGTTCTTCTAAGCTGAACATCGGTTTTTTGCTTGGGCTAGCTGCAATCGCAAGAATAACGTGATCAAACATGCTAGCGGCACGAGTCACTAAATCTAAATGACCGTTGGTCATCGGATCAAAAGTACCGGGATAGATGGCGCGCTTTTCCATGATTACCGCTCTCAATGATTCTTTACGGGAAGATAAGGTTCAAGCAGGTGTAATAATTTCTGTAATGCACCCTGATTCTGATATAGCACTTCAACAGCGTGGCGACCATAGTAGCTACGGTAGTCTTCATCAGTTAACAGCGTCGTGATCTCTTTTACCAAAGACGCTGCATCTGTCACGGTAATTAAACCATCGGCCTGTTCTAGTCTGGCACAGATATCTTTAAAGTTGATGGTATGAGGGCCCATAAGAACGGGGATCGCATGAGCTGCAGGCTCCAGCGGATTGTGCCCGCCTCGTTCGACTAAGCTTCCCCCCACAAAGGCAAGATCGGCAATGCCGTATAGCAACATCAGTTCGCCCATCGTATCGCCAATCACCACTTGAGTTTTGGCCGAGGGAATTTCGCCGGATGAACGAGTGATGTAGCTTAGACCTGCTTGCTGCGTGAGCTTAATGGCGTCGTTGAAACGCTCAGGGTGACGTGGGACAAGAATGAGTAACAGCTCAGGGAAGTGCTCTAGCAGCTGCTTGTGGGCATCAATCAAAATATCTTCTTCGCCTTCGTGGGTGCTGGTTGCAATCCAAACTTGACGATGAGGTGCCCACTGGCGTCGAAGCGTTACCGCTTTAGCGGCTAGCTGTGGCGTGACAGATATATCGAACTTTAAACTGCCAGTGACGGCTAATTGGGAGGGTTTTAGACCCAAAGAGATAAAACGTTCACCATCTTCTTGGTTTTGCGCAGCTATCAGCGTAATACGACGCAAGATATCACGAATAAAACCGCCGAGTTTTGCATAACCTTTTGCAGAGCGGGCAGACAAACGCGCATTGGCAATAACAAGCGGTATCTGGCGTTTATTGAGCGCAGTAATTAGATTTGGCCAAAGTTCGGTTTCCATGATGAGAACTAACTTCGGATTAACGCGGTCTAGAAAGCGGTTAATTGAACCGGGAAGATCATATGGCAAGTAGACATGCTGAACATCTTTACCAAACGCGGACTGCACGCGTTCGGATCCTGTTGGCGTCATCGTGGTTACTGTGATGGGTAACGTTGGATAGCGATGGCGCAATGCTCTAACTAACGGGATCGCCGCCAGCGTCTCCCCTACGGAAACTGAGTGCAACATGATCCCGCCGGAAAGCATTTTGTTTGAGCAAAAGCCATATCGCTCCGCCCAACGCTTTCTATAGGCAGGAGCTTTACGACCACGCATCCACAATCTGATCCAAATGAGCGGCTGGATTAGGTAAAGCAGTACGGTGTAAAGCGTTTGAAGCATAAGAGGTTTGTATGGTAGGTAAACTTGGTTGGGATTCTAAGTATTTAACTAAGGCAAAGCCATCACTTTTGGTCTTCAACCACCTGAAAAACCGAGAAATCACTTACAACTCATTGTTAATGATGTGGTTTTTATAGGGTTGTATTATTAATTTATAAATTCAATTTGATAGAGAATATTTTGCAGAAGTGCTTTTTCTTTTGTCAAAAATAATTTTGTTATTTGTTTGATTTTAAATGATTTATTGTTTTTTATTGGAAATAAGGAATTCGGCACCCACAATAACTAGTGATACAATAGGAAAATATAAACAGAGAAGATTTTATCAGTGAATTGGTTGCTGTAGAGCCAAGGGCGGTAGCGTGCCTACTCGCAGAGCACCTTTATACATAAGTGTGCGCGTACAGTGTCTTATAACCCGATAGATAAGAGCGGCAAGTGGATAAACAATATAAAAGAATACTCGTCATCAAGCTTAGGTTTCATGGGGACATGCTGCTGACAACACCGGTCATCAGTACGCTGAAACGCAACTATCCAGATGCCAAAATTGATGTCTTATTATATGAAGACACTATGCCAATTCTCTCGGAAAATCCTGAAGTTAATGCGCTTTACGGGATCAAAAATAGAAAAACGTCGGTATTTGAAAAACTAAAAAATGTGGCGAAGACGATTGGTTTGTTAAGGAAGAATAATTACGACTTAGTGATTAACCTGACAGACCAGTGGCCAGTTGCTTTTTTAGTTAAGTGCTTACAGGCAAAAGATAAGATTTCACTGAAGTTTCACCATCGTAAATCGATATTTTGGACAAGTTGTTTTAGTGAGTCGGTCCAACCTGAAGGTACGCATATCGTAGAGCGTAATTTATCGACTCTTACGCCTCTGGGGCTGCCAAAAATCATCACTGCAACAACGATGAGTTATCGACCTGATCATTGGCATACTATCCAGCAACATCTTTCTGAGAACGGTGTTGATAGCCAGCGCTATGTTGTTATTCAGCCAACGGCCCGTCAGATGTTTAAATGCTGGGATGAAGAAAAATTCTCAGAGGTCATTGATTCCTTAGAATCCCGTGGGTATAGCGTGGTGTTAACCTCAGGGCCGAGTGCTGCTGATATTGCCTGCGTAACTAAAATCAAAGAAAACTGCAAAATAAAACCTGTAACAGCGTTGGCCGGTAAAACATCGTTCCCTGAACTCGCGGCTCTGATTGATCATGCTTCTCTGTTTATTGGCGTCGATTCTGCGCCAATGCACATTGCAGCTGCTCTGAAAACGCCGATCATTTGCTTATTTGGTGCTACCGATCATCGGTTCTGGCGCCCGTGGAGTGACAATTTTATTATGTTTTGGGCTGGCGACTATCAGCCCATGCCGACCCGAGACAATCTGGATCGCCACCGAAAATACCTATCCTGTATCCCCGCAAGCGACGTTATTGAGGCTACAGAAAAGCTTCTGAAGGATAACTCAGATGAACTTACGTCTAGGGATAGCGAATGATGAATATTGCGTTCTGTTTATATAAATATTTTCCGTTTGGCGGATTGCAGCGTGATTTCTTACGTATCGCTTTAGCATGTCAGGCTCGTGGACATCATATCCGTGTTTATGCGATGTCTTGGGAAGGCGAACGACCAGCAGATTTCGAATACATCCAAGTACCAACTCGCTCACATTCGAATCATGGTCGAAATAAAGAATATAGTGATTGGGTAATACATGATCTGCAGACCAATCCAGCCGACATCGTAGTAGGTTTCAACAAGATGCCGGGGCTCGATTATTACTATGCCGCAGACGTGTGTTACGCCGAAAAAGTGGCGCAGGAAAAAGGATTTTTCTACCGATTAACTTCTCGCTATAAGCACTATGCGGAATTTGAGCGCGCAGTATTTTCAAATGAGAGTCACGCTGAGCTGCTAATGCTGACCGGCAAGCAAATTGCAGATTTCAAAAAACACTATCAAACTGCGCCCGAGCGCTTTCATATTGTTCCGCCAGGAATATCTTTAGATAGAAAATATGATCATCGTCCAGCCAATATTCGCGAAGATTTTCGGCAGCGCAGTGCTATTGCAGATGATGAATTACTGGTGCTACAGGTGGGTTCTGATTTTAAACGCAAAGGCGTTGATCGAACACTGCGTGCTATTTCTGCATTGCCAACGGCGGTTAAGTCAAAGACAAAGTTAATTGTCGTAGGGCAAGACAAGCCTAAGCGTTATCAAGCACTCGCCGCAAAACTGGGTATTTCATCTCAGGTTCAATTTTACTCTGGTCGAGATGATATCCCTGAATTAATGGCTGCTGCGGATGTGTTAATGCATCCAGCGTATCAAGAGTCAGCGGGCATCGTTTTAATTGAGGCAATTGCGGCTGGGTTGCCGGTTATTACGACAGAGACCTGTGGTTATGCTCATCATGTTGCTAGCGCGGGTTGTGGAGTGGTAATTTCTGAACCATTCGAACAGAAACAGTTAAATGAAGTTTTAGCTCGTGCGCTAGATGATACAAAACTGAGAGAAACATGGTCCGAATACGCTAAATCGTATGCGGATAAAGAAGATCTGTATAGCTTGCCAGAAAGAGCGGCGGATCTCATTTTAGGTGGTAAAAATGATTGAGTTAAAAGAGCCCTTAACCACATTGTGGAAGGGAAAAGATCCTTTTGTTGAAGTGGAGAAACTTCAAGGGGAGGTTTTTCGTGCTTTGGAGACTCGTAAAACGCTTCGTTTTTCTTTAGCAGAGAAATCATATTTTATTAAAATTCACTACGGCACTACGCTAAAGGAAGTTTTGAAGAATCTGATTTCTTTCCGTATTCCTGTATTGGGCGCCGATCGTGAATGGAAAGCGATTCACCGTTTATACCAATTAGATGTTGATACGATGAAAGGCATTGGCTTTGGCCAAACTGGGGTCAACCCACTGACGCGGAAGTCTTTTATTATTACTGAAGATCTAGCTCCAACAATTAGCCTAGAAGATTATTGTGCTGATTGGGAGCAAAATCCGCCCGATTTTCGTATCAAGCGCATGCTGATTAAGCGATTGGCTACGATGGTGAGGAAGATGCACCGTGGTGGTGTAAATCATCGTGATTGTTATATTTGCCATTTTTTACTTCACTTGCCGTTTGATGGTGATGAAAGCCAGCTCAAATTATCGGTTATCGACCTACACCGATCGCAGATTCGCAACAAAGTACCGCAGCGCTGGAGAGATAAAGATCTGATTGGTTTATATTTCTCATCCTCCAATATTGGGCTAAGCAAAAAAGATATTCTTTATTTTCTTAAAGTTTATTTTGATGCTCCATTGCATCAGATATTAGCGCAAGAACGGGAGTTACTAGAAAAGGCGATTGTGAAGTCTGAGAGAATTAAAGAACGTACTATACGTAAATCGCTATGACCGATCTTTTAGTGTATTGATAGGATAAGTGAGAAACTATGTTTTTCCATGAAGAGCACTACATCAAGGATGTCATAACATATACGGGTAATAAACCTGATGATAGCAGTCAATATCAGGATATTGCTTACGGGACGGATAAAAATTTTTTGTTTGGCTGTGCGGTATCAATAACGTCATTTCTTATCAAGAACCCAGAAGTAAAATTTAATTTTCATGTGTTCATCGATTCTTTTTCAGAGAGCGATAGAGAAAAATTTAAAGCTTTAGCTGAGCAATATAAAACAAATATCTCTATTTATCTCGTTAATGCAGATAGTTTAAAATCTCTGCCAGAAAATAAGCTTTGGACATATGCTATTTACTTTAGATTCATTATTGCTGATTATTTTAGTGAAAAGTTAGAGCGAATTACATATATCGATTCTGATGTTGTATGCAATGGTTCAATACAAGAGCTTGTTCATCTTCCTCTGGATGGCAGTGTAGTCGCTGCAGTTACTGAGCGTGATGAAAAGTGGTGGCTCCAACGTTCTGAGGTGTTAGGAAATAGCCTGATCGCCAAAGGGTATTTCAACACTGGTGTATTGGTGATTAACTTACCTGAATGGAAAGCACTTGATGTTAGCACGCAGGCAATGACGTCACTAAACGATAGCGCTATAAGAAGTAAACTGACTTACTACGATCAAGATGTGCTTAATATTATCCTAGCAGGACGCGTGCTATTTTTGGATAAGAAATACAATACACAATTTAGTTTAAATTATGAACTAAAAAAGGACTGTAAAAGCCCTGTTGACGAAAATACAGTGCTAATTCATTACATCGGTCCAACAAAACCTTGGCATGAGTGGGCTCAATACCCGAGTGCGGCTCCATTTTATCAAGCGAAAACGCTCTCCCCTTGGGGCGCAGTATCACTGATAAATCCTCGCAGCAGCAGCCAATTTCGTTACTGCGCTAAACATAAGTTTAACCAGAATAAATCTTTTGAAGGCATCTACTTTTACTTTATGTATTTCGTAAAGAAAATGTTTGGATGAAGTCCAATACCAATATTCGGATATTTTCATGATAGTTAGTAAAAAAATAAAAAATTTCAAAGTCTATATAAAAGACAATAATGAAATTTATGAAAACATATTCAGGGATTTTCTCAATAATAACCTTGATGTCATAAAAGTATTTCGTAGTATTGAAGATACCAAGGTTTCATTAATTAACACTCCCCATGGCAAGTTTGTATTTAAAGTTTTTGCACCACAAGAAAAAAAAGCTGAACGATTTTTCAAGTCTTTCGTTAAAGGTGACTATTATCTAAATTTGTTGCTTCAAACCGATAGAGTCAGAAATGAAGGTGTTACATTCCCGAATGATTTTTATCTCCTAGCGGAAAAGAAAATATTTAATTACGCTAGCGTGTTTATTATGCTGATTGAGTTTGTTGATGGTGTTGAACTGTCGGACGTTGGCGATTTCAATGAAAGCATTCGTGCTGAAATTCATACTAAGATGAATGAATTGCACCAACATAATATGGTTTCTGGCGATCCCCATAAAGGCAATTTCATTTTATCACCAGATGGGATAAGAATTATCGATTTATCAGGCAAAGCGTGTAATGCAAAACGTAAAGCCAAAGATAGAATTGATATGGAAAGACATCTTAATATTGATAATACCGTTAATGACTTTGCTTATTTTTCCGTTGTCTATAAGAACATTTTACGTCAAAAAATAAAATCATTTAAAGCAAAAATAAAAATGTTTTTAGGATTAAAAAAACGTAAGGCCTGAGTTAATTTTATGAATCATCCTCGATACATTTCAAGAAATGATGTAGATATGCTAATGAAAGAGAAAATGCATGAAAATGCAGTTGTTTTTCTTTCAGGTCCAACATCGGTGAATACACCACTTTCATTACTCAATCAATCGGATGTCATAGCGGTAAATGGCTCTGCTCGTTATCTCATTGAAAATGAAATTAAGCCATTTATCTATGTATTAACCGATGACAGATTTTTATTACAAAGAAACGATGACTTTAAGTTTTTTGTTAAAAATAGTCAGCATACTATAGTTAACTGTGATGTATTTGAGAAGGCGAGTTTAGAGGATAAGCAATTTTTGCAAGAAAATTGTCATATCATGAAAATGCTTTATAAAAGAGAGAAGGGTGGTTTTTTCAAGAAGATAAAATTCAAAATTTTGTCAATGAGAAATAAAAATATTTTAATT
Organism: Hafnia alvei; assembly: GCF_900095695.1. GTDB lineage: Bacteria > Pseudomonadota > Gammaproteobacteria > Enterobacterales > Enterobacteriaceae > Hafnia > Hafnia alvei_B. The sequence goes on from NZ_FMIQ01000027.1 coordinate 115,275, forward strand.
GACGTGCCACTGTCAAAAAGAAGAAGATTAGTTGGGTTTAGTTTAGATATCAGTGATGGGTATTGTTCTTGTCATACCGTTGCATATGCTGCAATCCAAATTGCCTATAGTTTACGTTATGCAAAAATCATATGCTCTGGCCTAGATTTAGTTGATTCGTGTTCTCGGTTTTATGATAAAAATGGCGAGTCATCAATGCCTTCTGAACTAAGCCGAGATTTGGGGAAAATTATTCCATTCTTTCACTATATGAAAAATAACGTTAAAGATATCAATATATATAATTTGTCAAATAATACGGCAATTGATTATAAAATCATCCCGTATTTAGATGCGAAAGAATAAGTGGTTTTAGTTATTTTTGTTTTGATTTTATTGGAGTCTCATCAGTGAAATTAGGTTCTTTTCACAGAAGAAAAAAAGTTTTTATTAAAGACTTTAAAATTTTCATGATGATGGTTTTATTTTTCCGTTTTAAAAAAAATGTTTTTGAAACGAAAAAAATAAAAAACATCTTAATCATGAGGGATAATAACAAGCTTGGCGATATGATCATATTTACTCCGCTTTTTCGGGAGTGTCATCGGTTAGGCCTAGACGTGTCTGTCGTTACGGGTGACGTATGTGCTGAGTTGCTAAAAGAAAATAAAAACATTAAAAATATATTCGTATGTAAAGAGAAATTCTTTAATATGTTCTTTCTCGCTCTTAAACTGAGAAAGAAAAAATATGATTTAGTTATTGATCCTCTTAATGAAGTACATAGCTATCGCAGTATTATGATGATGCAGGTAATTAATCCCAAGCACATTCTTGGTTTTAATAAAAAGGGAAAATATAAAACATATGATATTAGTTTACCGGAAGATTTATCATTAAATCGACATACATCAGAAAGAATTAAATCAATTCTACAGAAAATAAAACCTGATATAGATCTTGATAAAGTAGATATGTCATATGACTTACCTGTCCCACAGGATGTCGATGCAACGGTAAAACAATACCTAGAACGTTTTAGCGGAAAAACAACGGTGTTGCTAAATCCATTTGGGGCGCTCAAAACGAGAAAATTCAGCGCTACTAAAATTAGTGCAATTGTAGATATTATTAAGAAAAAAATCGAGAATCCCGTCATAATTATCTCTGGGCTTGATTCCGAGATTAGGCATATAACAATAGATGGTGTAGAAAAAACGCCTTTTACTCGATATATACATGCTACATCTTTGGTAAAACAGGTTGATTACATTGTTTCTGTTGATACATCGATAGTTCATGCAGCCACTGCATTCAATAAACCTATCGTAGCTTTCTATCCGATGTCTAAAGCCCGAGTCAATTCACAGCCCTTAACTTGGGGGCCGAACAGTGAACATGCTATTCAGGTATTATCGGATACGCGTAATGTTGAAGATATTCCTGATGATATAATTAGGTATGCTATTGAAAACATGATTTCGATGAGAAACTAAAAGGGCCCGGAAGGGCCCTTTTAGTTTCAGTTCTCTGAGCGGTATTTTTTTGCGTGTAAAGCGAGAAGAATACCGATGATAACGGCGATATTCTCAATTCTTACCGTTTCAAAAGCGCCTCTAATGATAAAGTCGCCCAATAATATGAGCGTCAATATGAGGAACGCATTTTGCGTTAGGCCCTTATTTTCACTGTATCCTTTTATACTCGAAACTAGTGTTGATGCTAACAAGTAATAAAGTGCAGCGAGTCCGATGACACCGCCTGCGAACCAAATAGAAAGCGTTAAGTTATGCGGTCCGATAGATTTTTTAAAACGCCAGTCAGGGTAGCTTGAAGAACGTTCATTATAAACATGATGATAAAGATCGTTGCCAAAGCCATAGCCTTTGATTGGGTTTTCAAGGATAAGATCGAGTGCTGCGCCCTGCGTGCCATTTTCATAACGGCCACTGCTGTCAGTTTGTTGTAGTTTGTGGAATAGTGTTTTGACCTGCTGTGGATCTTTTTGATGAACTGCAAATAGGCCGACGCCGATCACCAGTAGTGCTATCAAAGGTAGCTTCCACTCACGTTTAATAAGCGCCCAAATTAATGCGGGAACTGCTAATGATAGCCAAGTCCCTCGCTGCAGTGTGCCAAGCATGAGAATAGCAAAAATTGCTGCAAGTACGAAGAATAGTATTTTGTACTTCTTATCAGGAATAACCCATAGAGTGAGTATTGCAGGGAAGATAAAAATTAGAGTGTCTGAAATCCTGCGGTGTTCGAAGCTGGTAAATGGAATAATGCCGACTTTATATTCTTCGACATATTGATGAATTTCTGTGCCGGTTAGAATAACTAATGTTGTGATTAGAGCTGCTGTTAGCATAGTTGCTATTTTGCTGTTGTCTTCTTTGTGAAGAACGGCTGCAATCATCACTGATACTAGGAGCATTTTTTCAAAAACTGTATTCAGAGCGCGCTTTAGGCTCAGCGATGGTTCTACGGAAATGGCTATTGCATATATTATTGCTATGCAAAAGATAGTTAAAGATAAAAATAGATTATTCCTGAATATGCGGAATATATTTTTTCTTTGCTTAACAATATAAACTAATCCAGTTATGTATATAGCATAGCTAATTGCATGTTTGTATCGACTTACCCCATCAAAAAAATAGGTCACTATAAATAAAAATATAATAGATCTATTCCATATAGACTGCCAATCGAGATTCCTTCTCTGATTTGGTAGTTCTGAAATCATATATACTCCGAAGATAAAACAGTTCTTATTAAATCTTAACCAAAGCGCTAAATACGGTATTAGCTGACAAATTAGTTAATGATTTATCCTGAGAACAACACGCCACCTGATTTTCTCCATATCCTCCAATCAGCCCCGGATCGGTTGGGCCATAGAGCGTAATATTTGGTCGATCGAGTGCGGCGGCTAGATGACTTAGCCCTGTATCAACAGATACGACAGCTTTCGCCCCCGCGAGGACTTCTGCCACCTGTTCTAACGGTAAGCGTGGCAACACTTCTACATGACTAAAACCTTCAGCTAAGCGCTGTGCGCGTTGGTGCTCATGTTCCGCTCCCCAAGGTAATTTAATCTTCATACCTGTCGGCTCAACCAGAGTGATAAGCTCACGCCAATTTTCTTCTGGCCAGTGCTTATCGTCGCGTGTTGTTGCATGTAAGAACACGAAATACTGTCCATGATCCGCTGGAAGATGATTAAGAAAACGCTGAGAGATAGCGTAGTCACCTCTGCTTTCCGGTTTTGTGTAGCCTAAGCTCAGTGCGAATAACTCACGCGTTCTCTCGACTGCATGCATTTTTTTATTAATGCTGTAGCGGTGGTTGAAGAACCAACTGGCGAAGGGCTCACGGGCGCTTTGACAATCTTGTCCGTGGCGTGGGCCTTTTGCGATGCGGGTGATTAGCGCTGCACTTTTTATCAGCCCTTGGGCATCAATGACAGCATCATAGGTGCGGCGCTGTACTTCTCGTTTAAAATCACAGCGTTCTTGACGTGTATTCGCGCCAAACCAGTTCTTTCTCCAGCGGCGGATAGCCACTGGGATCACGCGATCGACCGCAGGATGCCAGCTTGGTATCTGCGCGAACCCTTCTTCTACCACCCAATCAAATTTAATATCTGGAATGGCATGCATAGCATCTGTCAGTGCTGGTAACGTATGCAGCACATCGCCCATCGATGAGGTTTTGACAATCAAGACATGCATTACTGCTGGGTATCCTTTGGTAGTAACTCGTTCAATGCTTGCATAACAACATCAGGCTGAATATCGATTAGGCTCTGGTGATAGCCTTGATTTGCATCACCTTTACGTATTTTCAAATAACCCGTGATCAAGCGGATAACTTTGGCTCTGTTTGACAGCGGTGGTGTGAAATCTGGGCTGCTAGGGCCATAAAGCGCCACTAATGGCTTATCAAGCGCAGCTGCTACATGCATTAAGCCAGAGTCATTGGTCACAATCGCCTGACATGCCGCAATTAATATCACTGCCTGATCTAAATTTGTTTGCCCTGCGACATTTAAACAATATTCGCGGGCGTCTTCAGTTAGCGCTTGGCAAATCTCTTCACCGGCTTCGTGGTCTTTGGCAGAGCCAAAAAGAGCCACCTGATAGCCTTGCTCAATCAGCTTCTGTGCTAGCGCAGCATAGTGATAGTGCGGCCATCTCTTGGCTGGGCCAAATTCGGCTCCAGGGCAGAAACCAATGATTGGGCGGTGGTCTGTCAGATTAAATGCTGCCGCTGTTTCGGCAATTTCTTCACCTGAAACGCTGAGCGCTGGCCAAAGCAGTGGCTGAGGTAAATCTTGCGCGGATTTTATCTGCTGTGCCGGGTAAGCCAATGCGACATATCGTTCAACCATTAGCGGGAATGCGGCTTTGTCGAGCTGGCGAACATCCGTCAGCAAGCCATAGCGCATTTCACCTTTCCAGCCAGTTCTAGCAGGAATGCGGGCAAAGAATGGGATTAATGCAGATTTGAACGAATTTGGCAGCACGTAGGCGCGATCATAGCCCTTATCACGCAGGCTTTTGCCTAAATGGTAGCGTTCGCCCAGCGCAAAAGAGCCATGCCCTAAGGGCATGGCAATCGCTTCGTTAACTTCTGGCATTCGCGCTAACAAAGGACGGCACCAGTTAGGTGCCATCACGTCAATTTTAGCGTCAGGATGTTCGGCCTTCAGGGTTCGATACAAGCTCTGCGACATCATCATGTCGCCTACCCATGAAGGGCCGATAACCAGTATTTTCATACCGTGTTTCATTCCTTACGGTTGTGGAGCCGTGTTTAGGCTTTGTTATTCAGCCACGCAAGATATTCGCTCACGCCTTCAGCAACGGTTTTAAACGGCTTGTCGTAACCAGCCGCACGCAATTTGGTGGTATCGGCTTTGGTGAAGCCCTGATAGCGACCTTTCAGTTTTTCAGGGAAAGGAATATAGCTGATGCTGCCTTTCTGATGATAGGCAACAACCGCGTCAGCGACGGCTTGGAATGATTCAGCACGGCCAGTACCACAGTTAAAGATGCCAGAGATACCTTTCTGCCAGAACCACAGGTTTACGTCAGCAACGTCGCCCACATAGATGAAGTCACGTTTGAAATCATCGCTGCCTTCAAACAGTTTCGGATCTTCACCGTTGTTGATTTGGTTATTTAGATGGAAAGCAACGCTTGCCATGCTGCCTTTATGGCCTTCACGTGGGCCATAGACGTTGAAGTAGCGGAAGCCACAAATCTGAGATTCTGCCTCTGGCAGGATCTGGCGAACATACTGATCGAACAGGAATTTTGAGTAGCCATAAACGTTTAATGGGCCTTCGAATTCGCGTTCTTCGGTAAATTGCTCAGTTAAGCCATAAGTGGCGGCGGAAGATGCATACAAGAATGGGATCTGGCGTTCTAAACAGAAATGCAGAAGCTCTTTGGAGTACTGATAGTTGTTATCCATCATATACTTGCCATCCCACTCGGTTGTGGATGAGCATGCACCTTCATGGAAAACGGCTTCGATATCGCCGAAATCATCCCCAGCAACAACGCTGGCAATGAAGTCTTCTTTATCCATGTAGTCGGTAATTTCTAAATCGACTAAATTAACAAATTTAGTGCCATCTTTAAGGTTATCGACCACGAGAATGTCGCTATAGCCTTTATTATTCAGTGCCTTAACGATGTTGCTGCCGATCATGCCAGCGCCGCCGGTTACAATAATCATGAGATTTACCTTTAAATAAACGAAACAGTGGCGCACAACGCCCCACGTTATATGACCTCATAATAGCATTTCATGCTTAAGCATTCAGCGTATAGGGCATGAATCTGAATCAAAAGCATCTGAATTAGACCTCATACTGTCATGAGTAGTGCATGGCGGCTCATTCATAACTGAAAGTAATTATTTCTCTTATCCACGCCACAGCGTGATATATGCTGCATTTTTCACATTCTGTGAGTTACAAACTCGTTTCAATTGCAACAAGACAGTAATATGTTTCACAAACTTGCCCATCCAGGAGATAACACCATGTCTGCGGATTTTTACCAGCAGCTAACTCAGCAATTAGAAACGACCCGTTCCGAAGGTCTGTATAAAAATGAACGTATTATTACTTCTGCGCAGCAGGCTGATATTGCAGTTGCCGATGGTCGTCGTGTCATTAATTTCTGTGCAAACAACTATTTAGGTTTGGCTAACCACCCTGCGCTGATTAAAGCAGCGAAAGAAGGCATGGATTCTCATGGCTTTGGCATGGCATCGGTGCGTTTTATTTGTGGTACTCAAGACAGCCATAAGCAGCTAGAACAGCGATTGGCTGAGTTTTTAGGTATGGAAGACTCCATTTTATATTCTTCCTGTTTTGATGCTAATGGTGGACTATTCGAAACGCTGTTAGGTCCTGAAGACGCCATTATTTCTGATGCGTTGAACCATGCTTCTATTATTGATGGCGTGCGCCTGTGTAAGGCCAAGCGCTATCGCTATGCCAATAACGATATGGCTGAACTGCGTGCTCAGTTAGAAATGGCGAAAGCCGATGGCGCTCGCCATATTATGATTGCGACCGACGGCGTGTTCTCAATGGATGGCGTTATTGCCGATCTGAAATCGGTGTGTGATTTAGCCGATGAATATGGCGCGTTGGTGATGGTTGATGATTCCCATGCGGTTGGCTTCGTTGGTGAAAATGGCCGCGGCACCCATGAATACTGTGAAGTGATGGGGCGTGTAGACATTATCACCGGTACTTTGGGCAAAGCATTAGGCGGTGCATCCGGCGGCTACACGGCTGGGCGCAAAGAAGTGATCGAATGGCTGCGCCAGCGTTCGCGTCCATACCTTTTCTCCAACTCTTTAGCGCCTGCCATCGTTGCCGCATCAATCAAAGTCCTTGAGCTATTGGCTGATGGCGATGAGCTGCGCAACCGTCTGTGGAGCAACGCTCGTTTGTTCCGTGAAAAAATGAGCGCGGCGGGTTTCACTTTAGCAGGTGCCGATCACGCCATCATCCCTGTGATGTTGGGTGATGCCAAACTGGCGCAAGAATTTGCCAATGAATTGCTGAAAGAAGGTATCTATGTGACAGGATTCTTCTTCCCTGTTGTTCCTAAAGGTCAGGCGCGTATCCGTACTCAAATGTCTGCTGACCATACCCCAGAACAAATTGAACGCGCAGTCGCGGCCTTTATTCGTATCGGCAAGCAGCTGGGTGTGATTGCGTAAGGAACTCATCGTTATGAAAGCATTGTCAAAATTGAAGGCGGAAGAAGGGATTTGGATGACCGATGTGCCTAAGCCAGAGCTTGGGCATAACGACATCATGATTAAAATCCGTAAAACGGCGATTTGTGGCACTGACGTCCATATTTACAACTGGGATGAATGGTCGCAAAAAACCATTCCGGTTCCGATGGTCGTTGGCCATGAATATGTGGGCGAGATTGTTGCGATCGGGCAAGAAGTCACCGGCTATAAAATTGGCGAACGTGTTTCTGGTGAGGGGCATATTACCTGTGGTCATTGTCGCAATTGTCGCGGTGGCCGCACGCATCTATGTCGAAACACCACCGGCGTGGGTGTTAACCGCACTGGCGCATTTGCTGAGTATTTAGTTATTCCGGCATTTAACGCGTTCAAAATCCCAGACAATATTCCCGATGAGTTAGCGGCTATTTTTGACCCGTTTGGCAATGCTGTTCATACCGCGCTTTCATTTGATTTAGTGGGTGAAGACGTCTTAGTTTCCGGCGCAGGGCCGATTGGCATTATGGCGGCGGCGGTGTGTAAACACGTTGGCGCGCGTAATGTCGTGATTACCGACGTTAATGAATATCGTCTGGATCTGGCTCGTAAAATGGGCGTGACCCGCGCAGTGAATGTGAGTAAAGAAAATCTCACTGATGTGATGAATGAGCTTGGAATGACCGAAGGTTTTGACGTCGGCTTGGAGATGTCTGGAGCACCGCCAGCGTTCCGTGCGATGCTGAGCACCATGAATCACGGTGGCAAAATTGCGATGCTGGGGATCCCGCCATCAGATATGGCCATTGATTGGAATCAGGTGATTTTTAAAGGGCTGTTCATCAAGGGCATTTATGGCCGCGAGATGTTTGAAACATGGTACAAGATGGCAGCGTTACTGCAGTCAGGGTTGGATCTGAGTCCAATCATCACTCACCAGTTTGGTATTGATGATTTCCAAAAAGGCTTTGATGCTATGCGTTCAGGCCAATCAGGCAAGGTCGTTCTGAGCTGGGATTAAGATCTTTATATGAGTAAAAGCCCCAAATAGGGCAATGCCGTTCGTTTAAGAGCTCGAGATACAGGGGGCTAGCACACCGCGGGGCGCTCCGGCAGCTAAAGCTGCTACGACCCCATCGGTGTACTTCCCCTAAAATCACGCTTAAGTGAACTGTATTACCCAAACAGGGGCTTTTTTTATTAGTTAGATAGCGGCTCTTCAGCGGTTTTTCTCAGTTGGTGGTAGTCCAATTTCTGGTAGCGATTGTCGAGAACGGTAGAGTCGCCAGCGAACTTCTCAATGACGGCGTTAATATTGGTGAATGCTCCTCGCTGCGCATCGGTAATCCCTAGCCATGTTGCAACGAGGATATCGTTGTAGCGGGTTGAGAAAACTGCGTTTACTTGCCCTGTTTCATCTTTATCGCGTGGTGTTAATGCTGGGCTATACCATATAAACATCGGCACATGATAAGCCTCCTGACTAGGTGTTATGCCGCCATGGAAATAAGGCGCACTTTGTCTTGGAGCTCGTTCTAATGCATGGTCAGAGAAATAAAGCACCGAGGCCTTATGTTGTTTTAACAAGCTAAATATTTCGCCCAAGAGGCTATCTGTGTATCGAACAGAATTATCGTAGCAAGCATCTATATCATTAGATTTATCAAATACGGTTTCGTTTGCGGGATATCTTTTACATGCTGGTTCATGACTACCATATAAGTGCAGAACAATGAGTTTTTTATCGTGCGCTGGTTTTTGTAATGCCGTTTTTAGGTGAGGCAGCAACTCTTTGTCATAGCCTTTAATATACAGTTTATCTTCCGCATTCATGGCAATGCCTGCAACAGAAGAGCCATAGTTACCAAAGGCTGTTTGTGCACTTAGCCATGTAGTATGGAAGCCCGCTTGGTTAGCTAAACTAATAATATTATCTGAATAATTTTTAAGATCATGATTATTAATATTGTCTGCGCTCAGCGCCATAGGAACGGCAACAGATGTAAATGGCACGCCGCTGATAGCGTGATTAAACAGTTTTAAGTACGACTTTTGCGCTTCTAGCTGTGGCGTAGTTGGCTTTTGGTAGCCGTAAATACTCATATTTTTAGCGCGCTCTGATTCACCAATAATCAATACATAGGTATCAATACCGGTATCTTTAACGCTAAGACTATAGTGTGGTGCCGCGCCGCTGATATTTTTCAAGATTTGGCTTTCCTGCATAGCCGTCAGGAAATAACTCAGGTTAAAGAAAGGCATGTAGGTTGTGAATCGGGCGGCAACTTTAAGTTCTGCGCTAGCACCTTCATTAACAGGGCGCTTTTTAACGAACTTCATCGAAGAGACGAGTGCAATAGCGCATATCACTATCAGTAGAATTCCCGTTATTTTTTTGGAGATCATTTTTCCTTTAGCAGGACGGATCGCCAAAATAAACAAGATAAGTAATGCTAGGCAGATAATCACAAAGCGAATATAGACACCAAGCATAGCCAGCATCTCAACTGGGTTGCTTTCAAGCGTGCTAACAGCAAAGCCATCGTTAAACGGCGTTTTGAAAGTAAACCAAGAGTAGAGGCTAAGGCTGATATCTGATGAGCAGAGAAACAGAAACGGTAAGGCCAATATGATCCGCAGAGTCGTTGACCGAATCGCTTTAAGGAATAATAGCGACAACGTGAACGTCACAATGCGATAAGACATGTGAATGTTGGGGGCCATCAGTATATTGATAATACTGAAAATAATTACGCTAATAATTAGCAGTAGATACTCTTTCCCAAAGAGTAAATAAGGTGTCTTTTTATACATTTTAGTTTGGTAATTAATTCATAATCCGCAATGCAACATTATGCCGGATTATGAATTAATTTAATACTGACGCAATTACAGCCAGTAATTCCAGCGTGACTGTATAAATTTTATCGGAGCTGAGTTTACTATGCTGGTGCTAATGGCATCAAACATGGCGGTAGCATACACCTTCTCTGGCGATTTTTTGCCGATGCATTGTTTAACACCACGGAATGGGTTGTGTGGTTTTTGCTGTGTCGGCAGCGGATTTTTATCTGGTACGGAAGCGCCATTAAGCAGTGAGCTAGGACGAACCAATACAATATCTGCCGGTAATGACGGCAGCATTTGTTGTAATACGCGTACAGTTGACGGATGCGGATGGCCGATGGCTATTGCAGACCCACTTTTCCGCGCGATTTGGATGGCGCGATTAAATTGTTGGCGGATAGCGGCTTCGTTTTGAGAATCATCAAGAAAGACTCTACGCTTAATGACCTTAATCCCGGTACCAGCAGAGGCGTTTGTCACTTGGCTATTGCCGATCGTCATGCTGTCGAGAAAATAAAGAAAATGATACTGCTCCAGCGTGCGCATGACTTTCTGCATCCCCTGCAGATTTGACGTCATCAGGCTGCCCATATGGTTGTTCATCCCAACGGCATAGGGCACGGCGTTTACTGATTGGCGGATGATGCGCTGGATTTCTGCTTCGCTCATTGAGGGCTGCAATGTATCTTTTTCTAATGGCTGTTTGCTAATCGGCGCCATTGGTAGGTGAATCAAAATCTCACGACCTTGAGCATGAGCCTTGTTTGCCATTTCACGTGCATGAGGTGCGGTGGGCAAAACGGCAACCGAGATAGCCAAAGGCATTTGCAGAATTTTATTTTCTTCTTGTGGGCGATAGCCAAAATCGTCGATGACGATGGCTAATTTTCCAGCATAGGCAGATACCGTGCTACAGGTGAAAATAAGCAGTGCGGAGGTGACAGCATTGAAAAATCGCAATGTGTTTTCCCTTGTTGTTGCAGGAGCGGTAACTGCGGGTGAATGAGAGCTCTTGGGGCTAACGTCCAAGCCACGGTAGTGGGTTGACGGCTTGGCCTTGACGGCGGATTTCAAAGTAAAGAGCGGGTTGACCTTGGCCACCGCTATTACCGACCAGCGCGATAGGTTGTCCTGCACGAACCTGTGCGCCGACGTTAACCAAAGCGCTTTGGTTATAGCCGTACAGGCTCATATCGCCTTTGCCGTGTTCAACCACGACGACTAGACCATAACCTTGCAGCCAATCGGCAAGCAGGACACGACCATCCGCAATGGCTTTAACTTCACTGCCTTCGGATGCGGCAATAACCATTCCTTTCCAGCGGAGTTCGCCCTGTAGCGTTTCGCCGAAACTGTGGATGGTTCGGCCACGAACGGGCCACATAGCCTGGCCATTACCGCGGCCTAAACCACCGGTACGCGCTATCAGTGAACGCTCGCTTTCCGTTGGCTTATATTTATACGTCGTGCCTTTTTTCTTCGCCTGCTCTTCTTTAGCCTTCATTTGAGCTTGGAGCTTGGCGGCTTCGCGCGCCTCACGTTCGGCGCGGGCTTTAGCTTCACGCTCGGCTTTGGCGATCTGATCGCGCAAGCGTGATTCGTTCGCTTTCATTTCGGAGAGCTGTTGTTGATCTTTCGCCAGCGAGCTTTCCAATGATGACAGGGTTTTTTGGCGCTGAATTCGGGCAGATTCTAGCTGTTGCTGCGCTTGCTGCTGGGTAACCAGAATCGCTTTCTGCTGATTTTGTGCGGCTTCCAGCTCTTTCTTTTCGCTGGCTAAGTCGGTACGAGTCTGGTTTAGCTTATCGATATTTTTTTGGCGTGCTTCATTGAGATAACCAAAGTAAGCCAAAATACGTTCGCCGCGCTGGCTTTCTTCACCACTCAGTAAAACCTGAATACCGGTATGTTTGCCTAAACGGAAAGCCATGTCGAGCTGATGCTCGAGCAGCTTTAGGTGTTTGTTTTCTTGTGACTGAAGCTTTTTAATCGAGGCGGTCAGCTTGGTTACATTTGCATTCAGCGTTGCCAGTTCAGATTGCGTTTCTCGGAGAGAACGGCTCGCCTGAGCAATGATTTTTTCCTGCGCTTTAAGCTGATCTTGTAGCGAACTACGTTGTTGCTGCTGCTGTTTGACGGCTTTTTCTTTTTCAGCAATGTCTTGCTGAATAGATTTTAGCTGCTGTTTGTTGTCATCAGCGGCCAGAGCGGGGAATGAAGAAAACCATGCGCCAGCATAGATTACGCTGGCACACAGTATCGGTAACATGCGAAACGCTGAGGGAGTAGGCGATAAACAGGTTGGTTTATCGCCGATGTTTTTACCCGCTTTGAGCGTTAAGGCTACCTTTGATTCATGAAATTGATCTTTTCCCCTCATGGGGATCGATTATTCCACGATGAACAGCGGCTTACCAGTCATCTCTTTAGGCACTTCCATGTCCATCATCGTCAGCATGGTTGCTGCGATGTCAGACAATTTCCCGCCTTCAACGGCTTTAGCTGGTTTGCCAACGTAGATTAATGGCACTGGCAGGTTGGTGTGAGCGGTATACGCAGCACCTGTCACCTGATCGCGCATCAGCTCAGCGTTACCGTGGTCTGCCGTGATCAGCAACTGACCGCCAACGTTTTGTACGGCTTCGACTACCTGGCCTACACACTGATCCAGAGTTTCAATGGCTTTTACTGCGGCATCGTAAATACCGGTGTGGCCAACCATGTCGCCGTTAGGGTAGTTACAGATAATCGCATCATATTTACCGCTGTTGATAGCGCCAACCAGTTTTTCGGTCAGTTCAGCAGAGCTCATTTCTGGCTGCAGATCGTAAGTCGCTACTTTTGGCGAGTTGATCAGGATGCGGTCTTCGCCTTTGAATGGCTCTTCCACGCCGCCATTGTAGAAGAAGGTCACGTGAGCATATTTTTCAGTTTCAGAAATACGCAGCTGGGTTTTGTCATGCTTCATCAACCATTCACCGAAGGTGTTTGCCAGTGAAGATGGTGGGTAAGCACATGCCGCTTTGATGTCAGCCGCATATTCAGTCAACATCACGAAGTTGCTGAAGTTAACCACTTTGTTGCGTTTGAAACCGTCAAAGTCAGCGTTGACGAAGGTGCGAGTGATTTGGCGAGCACGGTCAGCACGGAAGTTCATAAAGATCAGCGCGTCGCCGTCGTTCATGGAAGCATCTGCTTCACCCGCCGCTTGGATTACGGTTGGTTTAACAAATTCGTCGTTTTCGTCGCGAGCGTAAGCCGCTTCAAGGCCGGCAACCGCATTTTCAGCAGTGTATTCGCCTTTCGCTTCGGTCAGCAGATCGTAAGCTAACTGAACGCGGTCCCAACGGTTATCACGGTCCATTGCATAGTAACGACCAACTATGGACGCGATGCGGCCTTTGCCCAGCTCGGCAAATTTCTCAGTGAATCGTTTCAGTGTATTTTCAGCACTACGCGGTGGGGTGTCACGTCCATCCAAGAATGCGTGCAGGTAGATAGCTTCTGCACCGCGCTTGGCGGCCAACTCGACCATAGCAAGAATGTGTTCTTCGTGGCTATGAACGCCACCAGGAGACATCAGACCCATGATGTGAACAGCTTTGCCCAGAGATACGGCTTTATCAACTGCACCAACCAGAACTTCATTGGCAAAGAAGTCGCCGTCTTTGATTTCTTTGTCCAAACGAGTCAGATCTTGATAAACGATGCGGCCTGCGCCAAGGTTTACGTGACCAACTTCAGAGTTACCCATCTGGCCGTCAGGCAGACCTACATCCAAACCGGAAGCTGAAATCAGGGTGTGCGGATACTCTTTCCACAGACGATCCATGACGGGACGTTTTGCGTTAAGAATCGCGTTATCTTGGGTTTCTTCGCGGTAACCATAACCGTCTAGAATTACCAGTACCATTGGTTTTTTGGCGCTCGACATTGCAACAACCTCGTTTCTTTATAAGTTCAAAGTTTGAGTTCAAAATACGTTCAAGTGTGAATAGCCGTTTAGGTTAAAACGGAATCACTCACACGCCCGCAGAGCGGTGCCTAAGCAAAGGCCGAATAACATACACGGCTATTTGCACTCAAAGTAGTGTAATTTTACTACAGTCTGTGGTGAATTGAGCGCAGAAAGATCAAATGATCGTTTCTGTACCTTGTTTCAAGCAGGTAAATCCTGTCTGAATCATGAAAAATTTCGGGTTATGCCGCAGATTCGTTTTTAGTAACAGGTCTTCTGGCTGTAATTGACGCACTGCGCAGGTATACTCTGACTCTTTGATTTTATCCCTTAACTGACGGGAGTAGTTACACCCCATGCAAATGCAAGAGATTATGCAATTTGTGAGTGCCCATCCCATACTTAGCGTAGCGTGGATTGTTCTGTTTGTAGCAGTACTGGTCACCACCTTTAAAAGCCGTTTCTCCAAAGTAAAAGAAATTACTCGTGGTGAAGCCACTCTTCTGATTAACAAAGAAGATGCCGTTGTTGTTGATACCCGTACTCGCGAAGATTTCCGCAAGGGTCATCTGGCAAACTCTCTGAATCTGACGCCTAGCGACCTGAAAAATGGCAGCTTTGGTGAATTAGAGAAACATAAAGCTCAGCCGGTTATCGTGGTTTGTGCCAATGGCATGAGCTCTCGTGAATCGGGTGAGCATTTAGTGAAAGCGGGCTTTGAGCGTGTTTATACGTTGAAAGACGGCATCGCAGGCTGGAGCAGTGACAATCTGCCTTTAGCTCGCGGTAAATAATCTGCAAGGAATTCATCATGGCAAACATTGAGATCTATACCAAAGCGACCTGTCCTTTCTGTCATCGTGCGAAAGCGTTGTTGCAGTCAAAAGGCGCTCAGTTTAATGAAATTGCTATTGATAACGATCCGAAAAAGCGTGAAGAAATGATTGAGCGCAGTGGTCGTACAACCGTGCCACAAATTTTTATTGATGGGCAGCACATTGGTGGCTGTGACGATTTACACGCGCTGGATGCAAAAGGCGGCCTCGACCCGTTGCTGTAACCCGTGCGGTATTCGCCCCATAATTCCCATTTATGGATATTAACTTAAAAGGTATTAACGCTATGTCAGAACAAAACAACTCAGAGATGTCTTTCCAGATCCAACGTGTATACACCAAAGATATCTCTTTCGAAGCTCCAAATGCGCCCGCTGTATTCCAGAAAGATTGGCAGCCAGAAGTTAAACTGGATCTGGATACTGCATCCACTCAGCTGGCTGACGGCGTATTTGAAGTGGTGTTGCGCGTGACGGTAACGGCAACTCTGGGCGAAGAAACTGCATTCCTGTGTGAAGTTCAGCAGGCTGGTATCTTCACTATTTCTGGCATCGAAGGAACTCAGATGGCGCATTGCCTGGGTGCTTACTGCCCGAACATCCTGTTCCCATATGCACGTGAATGCATCACCAGCCTAGTTTCTCGTGGTACTTTCCCACAGCTGAACTTGGCTCCAGTGAACTTCGATGCACTGTTCATGAATTATCTGCAGCAGGCTGAAGGCGCAGAAGGTGCTGAACAGCAGCCTCAGGATGCCTAATGAATAACCCTACGGCTTCAATGACCGTCATCGGTGCCGGCTCGTACGGCACCGCTTTGGCAATTACGCTGGCGCGTAATGGGCATCAAGTGGTGTTATGGGGTCACGACCCTAAACATATCAAAGCACTGGATGCTGCGCGTTGTAATCAGGCATTCCTGCCTGATGTTCCTTTCCCTGATACGCTGACGCTGGAAACCGATCTTGCGAAGGCAATGGCTGCAAGCCGTGATGTGCTGGTCGTTGTGCCGAGCCATGTGTTTGGTGAAGTGTTGCGTCAACTGAAGCCATACCTGCGTGCTGATTCACGAATCGTTTGGGCAACCAAGGGATTAGAAGCAGAAACAGGTCGTTTGCTACAAGATGTTGCTCGTGAAGCGCTTGGCCCTGACATTCCTTTAGCTACGCTATCAGGCCCAACGTTTGCCAAAGAACTGGCCGCGGGCTTGCCGACGGCAATTGCGCTGTCATCTACCGACGCACAGTTCACCGACGATTTACAGCAGCTACTACACTGCGGCAAAAGCTTCCGTGTTTATAGCAACCCTGATTTCATCGGTGTACAGCTAGGTGGTGCGGTAAAAAACGTGATTGCCATTGGCGCAGGCATGTCTGACGGCATCGGCTTTGGTGCGAACGCCAGAACTGCATTGATCACGCGTGGGTTGACCGAAATGAGTCGTCTTGGCGTTGCGCTGGGTGCCGATCCAACCACCTTTATGGGGATGTCTGGATTGGGTGACTTAGTGTTGACCTGTACTGACAACCAGTCTCGTAACCGCCGTTTTGGGATTATGCTCGGACAGGGTGTTGGTGTGCAGGAAGCGCAGGATAAGATCGGCCAAGTGGTTGAAGGTTATCGAAATACTAAAGAAGTGATGGCTTTGGCCCAGCGCTTTGGTGTGGAGATGCCAATCACTGAGCAAATCTATCAAGTGCTTTATTGCCATAAAGATGCTCGTGAAGCGGCGTTGACGCTGTTAGGTCGAGCACGCAAAGACGAAAAAACCAGCCGTTAGAGATCAAGTTTTTAACATCAAGGCTTGACCATGCTACGGCTGGTCTGATTAATTGTTGTCTGAATTATAACTATAGCTGATATAGTAACGGCAGCAATTAAATTGATTGAAGGGAGTGTTGTATGTCGATAGAAGAACTAGAACAAATCTGGCAATGCATCAAAACCGAGGCGCGTGGTTTAGCCGAGTGTGAGCCGATGCTGGCTAGTTTCTATCACGCAACACTCCTTAAGCATGAAAATTTGGGCAGTGCGCTGAGCTATATTTTGGCGAATAAACTGGCCAATGCCATTATGCCTGCTATCGCTATTCGTGAAGTGGTGGAAGAGGCGTATCGCGCCGATACCAATATGACAGATTACGCGGCGCGCGATATTCTCGCTGTTCGCCAGCGAGATCCTGCGGTAGACAAATACTCCACGCCATTGCTTTACCTGAAAGGTTTTCATGCCTTGCAGGCCTACCGCATTGGTCATTGGTTATGGTCGCAAGATCGCAAAGCACTAGCCATTTACCTGCAAAATCAAATCTCGGTTGTTTTTGGCGTTGATATTCATCCTGCTGCGCGTATTGGCTGTGGGATCATGCTCGATCATGCGACGGGTATTGTGATCGGCGAAACGGCCGTGGTTGAAAACGACGTGTCTATTCTGCAATCCGTAACACTGGGTGGTACGGGTAAAGAAGGGGGCGATCGTCATCCGAAGATCCGTGAAGGCGTTATGATCGGCGCGGGCGCTAAAATTCTGGGTAATATCGAAGTGGGCCGCGGAGCCAAGATTGGTGCGGGTTCAGTGGTTCTACATCCTATTCCTGCTCATACCACGGCGGCGGGCGTGCCTGCGCGCATCGTAGGGCGTCCTGAAAGTGAAAAACCGTCTATGGATATGGATCAGTTGTTTAATGGTTCACACGATGGTTTTGAGTTCGGCGACGGAATTTAACGACAGGTTCATTTCATTCTACGGGGCAGACACTCGCCTGCCTCGCATATCACAGTAAAACTCACTCTTTGAGCAAAGCCCCTTCGTAGCCTAATTGACGCCATGCTTCGTAAACCACCACTGAAACTGCGTTAGACAGGTTCATGCTGCGGCTGCTGGCGAGCATCGGGATGCGGATCTTCTGCTGTGCAGGAAGTGCATCCAAAATGTAGGCGGGTAGGCCACGTGTTTCTGGGCCAAACACCAGATAATCTCCGGCCTGATAGTTCACCGCGCTGTGTGCTGGAGTACCTTTAGTGGTCAATGCAAACAGGCGTTCTGGCTTTTCGCTATCGAGAAATGCTTGATAGTCATGGTGTTTCTTCAGCGTAGCAAATTCGTGATAGTCCAAACCTGCGCGGCGTAAGCGTTTGTCATCCCATGTGAAGCCTAAAGGCTCAATGAGGTGCAAGCTAAAGCCAGTATTGGCGCAAAGACGGATGATATTGCCGGTATTCGGTGGGATTTCAGGTTCAAATAAAACGATATTAAGCATGTAATGCGCCCCCAAGGTCAGGGGGCGCATTATACTCCAAACTTATCGCGTATAAAGCGGAAGCCAAAGCGTTAGGCGTAAACCGCCCAGCGGGCTGTCTTCGGCTTTCACCCAGCCATTATGCTGTTCAACGACGGTTTCTACGATGGCGAGACCCAAGCCTGTTCCTCCCGATTCACGATCGCGCGCTTCATCAGTGCGGTAGAACGGCCGGAAAATTTGTTCGCGATCTTCTGGTGCAACGCCTGGACCATCATCATCAACGTGGATGGTGATGCCCTGATTGTCGCAGCTAAACGTCACCGCAATCTGATGATGAGAGTAGCGCAACGCGTTACGCACGATATTTTCAACCGCGCTATCCAGAGCTGCATGGCTGCCAAATAGCGGCCAAGGTCCTGGAGGGCTGATTATCTCTAGCGTTTTCCCAACCTGCTCAGCCTCAAACTTCGCGTTGTCCAACACGTCATCCCAGAGCTCATCGGCTTTTAAATGTTCGCGTTCTAGCTCGGTTTTATGCTGATTACGTGATAGCGCCAGCAGGTCGTTAATCATGCTGTCGAGGCGGTGTGCCTCCATCTCAATGCGTGAAAGTTCGTTGTATTCACCATGGCGGCGGCGCATCAGCGCAGTAGCAAGCTGCAAGCGCGTGAGCGGCGTTCTTAGCTCATGCGAAATATCAGAGATCAAACGCTGCTGTGCATTGACCATGCGCTCGAGCGCGCTGACCATTTGGTTAAAGCTGGCGCCTGTGGCTAAGAATTCCTGTGGGCCAGCCTCCAGTTCCGGATGCTGTTTTAGGTTACCGCTGGCAACATCATCGGCGGCGTTTTTAAGCTTACGAGCGGGGCTTGCGAGGCTCCAAGCGAGCCAAAGCAGCAGCGGCGAGCTGATAAGCATGGTGACAAGCAGCAGCAGCAGTGGTCGGTCAAACATCAGGTTGATGAAATCAGACTGAGGGCTGCTTGCGGGGCGAACCAGATAGAGCTGGTAGTTATCTTCGCCATCACGAATAGGGAATGGCCCGAGCATTTCGAGTCGGCCATATTTTTTCTTTTTCGGCTGGTCTGCGTTATCAGACTGGCCGATAAAGTTACGTACAATCTGCATTTCATTGCGTTGTGCGCCAATAACGCGCCCTTCGCTTGTCACCAGCAGAAGGCGTTGACCCGGAGGTGACCATTTATCAATGGCGCGAAACAAACGGCGCCACCACATCAAGTCATTCGCCGGATCGACAGCCAACTCTGCTTCTACGTGCTGCTCCAGCATAATGCCTTGACGGCGTTCACTGTCCAGTAATGAGGTTAGCTGGCGTGAGTCAAGCTTTGGCAGCATTAGCACCACCATCAGCACCAACGCCAGCGTTAACCAGAAAATGGCAAAGATACGTGCCGTAAGGCTATTAATCATGAAACAGACACCATCAGATAACCGCGACCACGCAGCGTTTTGAACCAAGGCTGACCATCTTTACGCTCTGGCAGCTTACGGCGCAGGTTAGAAATATGCATATCAATCGCGCGGTCAAAAGGTGTCAGACGTTTGCCGAGCACTTCTTGGCTTAAATGCTCACGTGACACTACCTGGCCCAAATGCTGTGCCAGCAAGTAGAGCAGGGTAAATTCAGTGCCGGTGAGCTCTAAGGTTTCCCCATCAAAGCTGGCTTCCTGACGTCCTGGATTAAGCAGCAGATGATCGACCTCTAGCGTTGGCGCATTGCTTTCGTTGCTTTGCTGCTGTTCATTCCAGTTGGAGCGACGCAGAATCGCACGAATACGCGCAACCAGTTCACGATCGTTAAATGGTTTTGGCAGATAGTCATCTGCACCAAGCTCAAGACCCAATACTCGGTCCAGTTCGCTACCGCGAGCCGTGAGCATAATTACCGGCGTTTGATGATGTTGGCGCACTTCTTTCAAAGTATCGATACCGTTTTTCTTTGGCATCATTACGTCGAGCAATAATAAATCAATGCTGGAATCTAAAAGTTCCAGAGCCTGTTCGCCATCGTGCGCTACCACGACGCTAAAACCTTCTAAATCAAGTAGTTCTTGTAAAAGTGACGTCAGTTCGCGATCGTCATCAACCAGTAAAATTTTATTCATAGGTGTTTACCTCCTGACGCAAAATACGACAACAAGTGCCGCTATTCCATGACTTTACTTAGTTTTACATGCACTGACGCTAGTTTTCAGGCCTCGAGTTACACTGATTCTCGTTGATTCACATAAGCGAGCCAAAGCAAAGGAGTAGATGATGCGTAAAGTAACCTCGTTAGCCATGACTTTGATGCTTGCGATGGCCTCTACCGCAGCATTTGCCGATGGCACTCAACAAAACGGTATGTTGTATCAAAGTATGGATCATAACCGCATGTTTGACGGTGTGAATCTTACCGAACATCAGCGTCAACAAATGCGCGATTTGATGCAACTAGCGCGACATGATTTACCCCGCGTTGATATAGCGGAGGCTGAAGCCATGCATAATCTGGTAACGGCAGAAAAGTTCGATGAAGCCGCAGTGCGGCAGTTAGCCGAAAAAATGGCTCAGGAGAGTATAAACCGTCAGGTTGAAATGGCGAAAATTCGCAACCAGATGTACAACCTGCTGACTCCCGAGCAAAAGGCCCAGTTAAATGAGCGTTACCAGCAGCGTATTGCCAGTTGGCAGCAGCAGGTAGCGACCATGCAGAATACTTCAGCCCTGAAGTTAGGTACGAAAGAGTAGCACCCTGTTTTTCCTTGCCATAGACACCATCCCTGTCTTCCCCACCTTACGGTGGGGTTTTTTTTGTCTGTGATTTAACGATCGTATCGCGCCATTTTCCAACAGGCTTTTTTTTGTCATTAATTCGCTATACTGAACAGCCCTAATCGTTAAAGGAAATTTTCATGGACCAGCAGTATGCACGGTTAGTCAAAACCGCTGCGCTGGGAGCCACGGTTACTGCCACCGCTCTCCTCATTATTAAAACACTTGCCTGGTGGCATACTGGCTCGGTGAGCCTATTGGCGTCGCTGGTGGATTCCGTGGTGGATATCGCGGCCTCTCTGACAAATCTGTTTGTGGTTCGCTATTCTCTTCAGCCCGCCGATGAAGAGCACACGTTTGGTCACGGGAAAGCCGAGTCGTTGGCTGCTCTGGCCCAAAGCATGTTTATTTCTGGTTCCGCGTTGTTCCTATTCCTCACCGGATTCCAGCACCTTATCAATCCTGAACCCATGACCGATCCAGGCTTGGGGATTGGGGTAACAATTATCGCTTTAGCTTGTACGATAGCATTGGTCACTTTCCAGCGTTGGGTTGTGCGCAAAACGCGCAGTCAGGCGGTGCGTGCCGATATGCTCCATTATCAGTCTGATGTGATGATGAACGGTGCGATTCTTGTTTCTCTGGGGCTGAGCTGGTATGGCTTTACCCGCGCGGACTCCCTGTTTGCGTTGGGGATTGGGGTTTATATCCTGTATAGCGCGCTGCGTATGGGATATGAAGCGGTCCAGTCTTTGTTGGATCGGGCTTTGGATGACGATGAAAGGCAGGCGATCGTTGATATTGTGCACGCTTGGCCGGGCGTCAGCGGCGTGCATGATCTAAGAACCCGTCAGTCTGGGCCGACTCGTTTTATTCAGTTACATATTGAGATGGACGACAACCTGCCTTTAATTCAGGCTCATGGCATTGCTGAACAGGTTGAGCAGGCGATTTTGCAACGTTTTCCTGGTTCGGACGTGATTATTCATCAAGACCCATGTTCGGTGGTGCCTGATGGACGAAAAGGGCATTGGGAGCTCTAATCACGGCTAAACTATAAGAAATAATGTTATTAGTGTGGTGAGTTTCTAAATTTATTCTTTAAATGCTTGGGAATTTTTTTACCACAAACTAGACTGACCTGAATCAATTCAGCTGGATAACTTTGATATAATATTCAGCAGTAGCAGCGATAAACGTTCATTTTTTATACCTGTGTCCTGTACCACATATAATAACGTTTAGCGCGATGGCGAAAACAATTCTTAAGAATAGCATCTACAAGCTCAGAGGTAGTCATGATCAAGAAAATCGGTGTATTGACGAGTGGCGGTGACGCTCCAGGTATGAACGCTGCGATCCGTGGTGTTGTACGTGCAGCGTTGGCGAAAGGGTTAGAAGTCTACGGTATTGAGGACGGCTACCTTGGCTTGTACGAAGGTCGAATGAAGCAGCTGGATCGCTCAAGTGTTTCAGACATGATTAACCGCGGTGGCACTTTCTTGGGTTCCGCGCGTTTCCCTGAATTCCGTGACGACAAAGTGCGTGAGAAAGCCGTTGATAACATGCGTAAAGTTGGTTTAGACGCATTGGTCGTTATCGGCGGTGATGGTTCGTACATGGGCGCGAAGCGCATCACTGAAATGGGTTTCCCTTGCATTGGTTTGCCGGGCACCATTGATAACGACGTAGCCGGTACCGACTACACCATCGGTTACTTCACCGCGTTAGAAACCGTGGTTGAAGCGATTGACCGTCTGCGTGATACCTCTTCTTCTCACCAGCGTATCTCTATCGTTGAAGTGATGGGTCGCTACTGTGGCGATTTGACTCTGGCGGCGGCGATTGCCGGTGGCTGTGAATTCATCGTTCTGCCAGAAGTTGAGTTCAAACGCGAAGATCTGGTTAACGAAATCAAAGCGGGCATCATCAAAGGTAAAAAACACGCGATTGTGGCTATCACCGAGCATATCTGTGATATCGATGAACTGGCGAAACACATCGAGCAAGAGACCGGTCGTGAAACTCGTGCAACCGTACTGGGCCACATTCAGCGCGGCGGTGCGCCGGTTGCTTATGACCGTATTCTGGCTTCCCGCATGGGTGCGTACTCCATTGAGCTGCTGTTGCAGGGTTATGGCGGCCGTTGCGTTGGTATTCAGAACGAAAAACTGGTTCACCATGACATCATCGACGCTGTGGAAAACATGAAGCGTCCGTTCAAAGGTGACTGGTTAGAAACAGCGAAAGTACTGTACTAATCGTTTCACAAATCTCGTTTCACAAATCGACAGTGAACCTGATTCAAAAGCCCCTTTTTGGGGCTTTTTGCTTATCCTGACTAATAAACCCTCTGAGTAAAACTCTTTTTATTATTCCTTGAAGATATAACTGTATCTTTTTTATTCTTTAATCATTTCTCGGGTTTCTGGCAGGCTCTATCTTAACTTCTTGGGGACAAAGTTTTGGAGAGCGGTGATGCATAAATTCGGGATTGGGCTGTCGTTACTGCTGGTGGCTACCGGTGCGCTGGCAAAAGATATTCAGTTGCTAAACGTTTCTTACGATCCAACGCGAGAGCTTTATCAACAATACAACGAGGCTTTCAGCAAACATTATAAGCAAGAAACGGGCGATAATGTGACGATCAGACAGTCTCATGGTGGCTCGGGTAAGCAGGCGACTTCGGTCATCAACGGCATCGAGGCCGATGTTGTCACGCTCGCGCTGGCTTATGACGTTGACGCCATCGCTGAACGCGGTCGCATCGATAAAAACTGGATTAAACGCCTGCCAGATAACTCTGCACCTTACACTTCGACCATTGTATTTTTGGTACGTAAAGGAAATCCCAAGCAGATCCACGACTGGAATGATTTAATCAAGCCGGGCGTTGCCATTATTACTCCTAATCCAAAAACCTCCGGCGGCGCTCGTTGGAACTATTTAGGCGCATGGGGTTATGCATTGCAGAACAACAACAACGATCAGGCAAAAGCTAAAGAGTTCGTGAAAGCGTTGTATAAGAACGTAGAGGTGCTGGATTCTGGCGCGCGTGGCGCAACCAATACCTTTGTTGAGCGTGGCATCGGCGATGTGCTGATTGCATGGGAAAATGAAGCGTTGTTGGCGCAGCATGAGCTGGGTAAAGATCAGTTTGAAATCGTGACGCCAAGCGTTTCTATTCTTGCAGAGCCAACGGTATCGGTTGTCGATAAAGTGGTTGATAAGCGCGGTACACGTCAGGTTGCTGATGAATATCTGAAGTATCTGTATTCACCGGAGGGGCAAACTATTGCCGCGAAGAACTACTACCGCCCACGCGATGAGGCAGTTGCCAAACAATACAGCCAGCAGTTCCCACAGCTGAAGCTGTTTACCGTTGACCAAGTCTTTGGCGGCTGGCAGAAAGCGCAGAAAGAGCACTTTTCAACCGGTGGCGAGTTTGATCAAATCTCGCAGCGATAAAATGTTAGATATAAAAAAACCCCGGATGTCCGGGGTTTTTGCATTTAAAGTGCAAAAAAGCGATTAGGCTTTTTTCGCTTCAGCTGCTGCTTTAACGATAACTGCGAAAGCGTCAGCTTTCAGAGATGCACCGCCAACCAGCGCGCCATCGATGTCTGGCTGGGTGAACAGCTCAGCAGCGTTAGCGGCATTCACAGAACCACCGTACTGAATGATCACTTCTTCAGCGGCTTCAGCGTTGTGTTTAGCGATATGATCGCGGATGAATTTGTGAACGGCCTGAGCCTGTGCTGGAGTTGCAGATTTGCCAGTACCGATTGCCCATACTGGTTCGTAAGCGATGACTGCACCTTTGAACACCTGAGCGCCCATGGTTTTCAGCACAGCGTCTAACTGACGCGCACAAACTTCCTGAGTTTTACCTGCTTCGTTTTCTGCGTCGGTTTCACCGATGCACAGAACAGGGATTAAACCTGCTTCTTTAACCGCTGCGAATTTCTCAGCAATGAACTCGTCGCTTTCTTTGTGGTAAGTACGACGTTCTGAATGGCCGATAATGATGTATTTAGCACCAACATCTTTCAGCATCTGAGCAGAGGTTTCACCAGTGAATGCGCCAGAAGCGTTGATGCCAACGTCTTGCGCACCCAGAGCGATACGAGAACCCGCCAGAGTATGTGCAGCCTGATCCAGATAGATAGTTGGTGGCGCGATAGCAACGTCACAGTTGGCCACTTCGCTCAGTTCGTTACGCAGCGCGAGGATCAGTTCGTTGACCATGTGGTGGCTGCCGTTGAGTTTCCAGTTGCCCATGACTAATGGTTGACGCATTTTCATTTCTCCAATTCGGGAACACATAATCGTAAAAGTCTGCCTTACGGCATTGTCTGTAAATCAGTATAGAAAGCTCGCGACTAAGAAGTTTTGTTTTCCATCATGAAATACGAAAGGATGCGATTAAGTTGCATTATCTGATAACGACAGCTTAATCGGTTCAACAGCGAAAGTAATACCTTTTTCTGCGCTATCTGACACCACATAGCGCAATGCCCCATCATTTTGGGCGAAATAGAGCTGACCTTTCCCTTTATTCAACAGCGAGGAGACCTTAGCGGTGCACTGATCAAAGGACAGTGTAGGCGAAAAATGACGCATGATGGCGGCCATATAATTTACAGCCAGCGCGCGTGATGCTTTGTCTTTGTCATCCGGCTTCACTGCTTTTTTATCCTCAGCTTTGCCGCTCTCTTTTTCGTTTTTTACTGGGGCGGGTGGGACATAGGTAATCTGTAAGCTTTTAATCTTGCCGGTGCCTTTTTCCAGCACCACCGAAGAGTAGAGCTCGTCGTTGATTTTGCTCGCCGCGCGGGTAATGGCTATTTCTTCATTTTTAACACTGATAGCACGGTATTCATTGATGATGAGCGTCGGATTTTCAACGTTGTACTTAGACCTGAACTCAACCAGCGTTAAATCAAACGTGGGCGCATTGGGGAGCAGATAAGGCGCCGCAGGGAGCTCGTCACTCAGGGAGTGCTTTTCATCTGATGCCGCATGGGTAGAAAAACTGATGGTGGAGGCCCATAGAAGCAGTATCGGTAAGAAGAAAACTTTGTTGGATGTGTAGCAACTCATTTTTTTCATTGTTGGTCTGATTTTCCAATCCACTATTCTGAATGCTGGTAATACACACGCCTGATACCTGATTAAAGCGTTTTAGGAGGGTGATTGTCAAAATTGTGTGCAAAATTCCCCGATGACTAATCGAGATAAGGTAGACTTTGTCGCCATTAGGTTTAATTACGTAGGTAACGTCGGAAAATGACCATTCAAAAATGGTGTTTCTCTTTTAACGGACGAATCGGGCGGCGCGATTTCTGGATTTGGATGGGATTGTGGGCGCTGCTTTTAGTGATTATTTTTTCCATTGCGGGAAGCGGTTGGGTTTCACTGCAAACGGCGGCATTTGGCTTAGTATTTTCTCTTTGGCCAACGGCTGCGGTGCTGGTGAAGCGTTTGCACGATCGTAATAAATCAGGCTGGTGGGCGCTTTTAGTGGTACTGGCATGGATGTTAGCCGCCGGAAATTGGAGCATGCTGGCCGAGATCTGGCAGTGGGGCGTTGGGCGTTTTATTCCTACGCTAATTGGCGTGATGGTGCTGATTGATTGCGGCTCATTCGTGGGAACAGAAGGCGATAACCGTTTTGGCCCAGAGCCTACGCCTGTCGATTTTAAGAACGCGGGGCGTTAAACCAAGAAAAGTGCCGGATAGTTTATCCGGCACTCGATCGTAGCGCGATTACCAGTAATGCTCGCTGGTAATATGGCCAGGTTTACGGCGTAGATGCTTACGCATCCCACGCGTTTCCTTCAAGACCTGCTGGGTATCGCGCACCATCTGCGGATTGCCGCACAGCATCATATGGCTAGTGTCGGCATCAATTTTCAGCCCAACTGCGGCTTCCAGCGAGCCATCCTCAATTAACGCAGGAACTCGACCCTGCAGCGAACTCGCAGCATTCTCACGGCTCACCACGGTTTGAATCCGCAGTTTACCGTTATAACGCTGCTCAAGTTGTTGCATCAGCGGTAAATAGCTTAGGTCTTGCGCTAGACGAGCCGCATGAACCAAAACGATATTTTCAAAGCGTTCTAGGTCTTTGCCTTCCTGCAGAATCGACAGATACGGCCCCAGTGCGGTTCCTGTTGCGAGCATCCACAGCGTATTGCAGTCAGGCACCTCTTCCAGAACAAAGAAGCCTGCGGCCTCTTCTGTCACCTGTAAAGTATCTCCGGCCTGCAGACTATGTAGGCGAGGGCTGAGCTTGCCATCAGGCACGGTCACCAGATAAAACTCTAAGTTACTATCGCTCGGCGCGTTGACGTAAGAGTAAGCGCGTTGCACGCGCTCACCGTTGATATCTAAGCCGAGTTTGGCAAACTGGCCAGCCGTAAAGGCTTTGACCGGTGCTTGCACCTGTATGCTGAACAGATTATCTGTCCAGTGTTGAACTTGAGTAATGGTTCCCGTTACCCATTCTGCCATGGTTACAACTCCCGAGGTGTAATGCGATATGCACAGCGGCGTGAGTTGGAAATAATATGCTCGACTCGGTCAATTTCATAGTTCGGCCCTAAAAGACGATGCAATAAACTCAGCTCTGAGTTGCATAAGTTACCGCAGTTGTGGGCTGCAACGCCAATCGGACAGTGGTTTTCGATCAGGACGACGGCATCGTCTTCGACTTCCAACTCGGCCATATAACCATCGTTTTGGCGCAGGCGAGCTAAGGCCTGAAAGCGTTCCTCTCCTTCAGGATGCTTTTCAAGTTCGGTCGCGTAACGATTGAAGAGAGAGTCTTCGCGCACGTTAATGAGTTTGTCGACGCCTTCATCACCAAATAATTGCTGTGCAGCGCCAAGTAGCACGCGTGACAAGTCTTGATGACGGTCTGGGAATTGGCCGTGGCCCTTGGTGGTTAATGACCAATAACGCGTTGGGCGACCCACCTTGGTTCTGGCCTCTTCATAACAGACAAGCTCACGTTGCTCGAGCTGCTGTAAATGCTGGCGAATGCCCATAGTCGTGATAGCAATTCTATCTGCGAGCATTTTGGCTGATTGAGGGCCTAGGCTCTTCAACTGCAGCATAATCAGTTCTGGTGTCTTCATGACTCAAATCCTTTTGGAAAGTGGGTATATAGTTTAATAACTTATAAATCGCTATTAAATGATTAATATTCTCTATTTTTAATCTCGTCGCAGAAAGAACATAGGGCTGTAACTTTTTCTTTACGAGTTAGGTACTTTTATACGCCAAATCACCTCAGAATAAAGAACCTAACTCTCTCGTTTATTTAAACCAATCTGTTAGATTATGCGCCGATCTATGGATTTAACTTCCTGACTTTCACCAAGTGAATAGTTGATTATACTAATTTAATGCGTCGGCAAGCGTAAGATAATGAGAAAGCTCGAAAATTTTCATCTGTTAGTGATGTTGATTCTATTAGTCGCCGTTGGTCAGATGGCGCAAACCATTTATGTGCCTTCTATTGCCGATATGGCGCGCGATTTAGGCGTGCGTAGCGGTGCGGTACAGGGCGTGATGGCTGCTTATTTACTGACCTATGGTGGATCGCAGTTGATCTACGGCCCGATATCCGATCGAGTAGGGCGCCGTCCCGTTATTCTGCTCGGTATGGGGATTTTCATCGCAGGTGCGCTGTGGGCATTGCTGTCTACCAATTTGGACATGCTGATCATGGCGAGTGCCTTGCAAGGTATGGGGACTGGTGTTGCCGGTGTGATGGCACGAACCATGCCACGCGATCTTTACGAAGGGCCTTCTCTACGTTATGCCAATAGTCTATTAAACATGGGTATTCTGGTCAGTCCGCTGTTGGCGCCGGTAATCGGTGGCATGTTGGATTCGGTATTAGGCTGGCGTGCTTGCTATGGGTTTCTGCTGCTGCTTTGCGTTTGCGTCATGTTTTCGATGTATCGCTTTCTGCCAGAAACGCGCCCTGCCAACGCGCCGCGTAAGAATATGCTTGCTAGCTATAAGATGTTGCTGACCAACGGCTCGTTTGGTTGCTATCTGATTATGTTGGTCGGTGGACTGGCCGGGGTGGCTGTTTTTGAAGCTTGTTCTGGCGTCTTAATGGGCGGCGTATTAGAGCTTAGCGGTATTGTCGTCAGCATTCTGTTTATTCTGCCTATTCCAGCGGCCTTCTTTGGCGCTTGGTACGCTGGACGTCAGGGAAAAAGCTTCTCTACGTTGATGTGGCATTCGGTGATTAGCTGTTTGGTTGCTGGGTTTATGATGTGGATACCGGGTTGGTTTGGCATTATGAATATCTGGACGCTGGTTGTGCCTGCGGCGCTGTTCTTCTTTGGTGCCGGAATGCTGTTCCCATTGGCTACCACCGGTGCTA
The DNA here is from genome assembly GCF_900095695.1 of Hafnia alvei. Lineage (GTDB taxonomy): Bacteria > Pseudomonadota > Gammaproteobacteria > Enterobacterales > Enterobacteriaceae > Hafnia > Hafnia alvei_B. The sequence goes on from NZ_FMIQ01000027.1 coordinate 144,592, forward strand.
TGGAGCCATTCCCATTCTTGGCCGGTGCGGCGGGTGCTTTAGTCGGGGGACTGCAAAACGTGGGTTCTGGCGCTATGGCGTGGTTTTCAGCACTGCTGCCTCAGACGGGGCAATTCAGCCTAGGTATGTTAATGACGGCGATGGGCGTGATGATCCTGCTTTGCTGGCTGCCGCTGGCGCATAAAATGCAGCAGCAAGGGCATATGGCGTAGTCGTTGAAATAACATCGTTCAGCCTCCTCAAGAACGGGAGGCTGAACGAGCGAAACTAGATAATCAATTCGCAGATCTTCGGATCTTTACGGTCCAGATAATGCGTTGAGCGAATGCGGCGAATGGTGCGCGACTTACCACGAATCAGCAGCGTTTCCGTTGTCGCCATATTGCCTTTACGATAAATCCCTTCCAGCAAATCGCCCTTAGTGATCCCCGTTGCGGAGAACACCACGTTATCGTTACGCGCCATTTCATCCAGACGTAGTACTTTGCCGGCTTCAATACCCATTTCAGCGCAGCGCTTCAGCTCCTGCTCGCCTAAAGCACGGTTTTCCGGCGTATCGCCTTTTACGTCGTGACGTGCCAGCAGGCGTCCATGCATATCGCCATCCAGAGCACGAATAACGGCGGCTGATACCACGCCTTCAGGTGCACCGCCAATGCCATACATCACATCGACTTCGCTTTCAGGCATGCAGGTCAGAATTGAAGCGGCAACATCGCCGTCTGGAATGGCAAAAACTTTAACGCCCATCGCCTGCATTTCCGCAATAACGGCATCATGGCGAGGTTTTGCCAGCGTGATGACGGTTAGTTCATGCAGGGGTTTTGCCAATTTTTCAGCGACTAAACGTAGGTTTTCGGCCAATGGGCGATTTAAATCGATAGCGCCTTTAGCTTGGGGCCCAACGACTAGCTTTTCCATATACATATCTGGCGCGCGTAAAAACGTACCTTTATCACCGACAGCTATCACGGCGAGCGCATTTGATTGCCCCATGGCCGTCATGCGAGTGCCTTCAATAGGATCTACCGCGATATCAACCTGATCGCCGCTGCCGGTACCGACACGCTCGCCGATATATAACATTGGCGCTTCATCGATCTCGCCTTCGCCGATGACGATTTCCCCGTCGATATCGACCTGATTGAGCATAATACGCATCGCATTTACGGCAGCGCCGTCGGCGGCATTTTTGTCACCACGACCTAACCATTTATAACCTGCCAGTGCTGCGGCTTCTGTGACGCGGGAGAACTCGATGGCTAATTCACGTTTCATTGTAGATCCGTATTGGTTACTGAAAGTTTGAAGGATAAAGACGGGAGGGGATTTTAGCACAAGGTGAGTGGGGGAATTGGAAAACGATTACCGCTGCTTTATATCTCCATGTTAGATCTGTGAAGGGTTTCGTCCGCCAATTAGCAAATTTGTTTCCATGAAACCGCCGGCGTAGGCGTCCGATGAGAGCCCCGTTGCGCGGGGGCTCTCAACTCGCGCGCTTTTTACCGAGCTGTTTGCCCGACCGGTCTCGGAGCGCACATCCTGTGCGCCCTCAACCTGCCACCAGCATCCCTGCTAGCGGCTCTAAAATGCATTCTTTCAACGTGAAAAAGACAAAAGACATTTTGTCTTCTTATCTTTTAATTGTTTAAGCCTTGGTAGAGAGAGCCGACGGTACAGGGATGTACCGGCGGAGTTTGGGGCGCCCGGGATGGGAGATACCAAACCGGAGCGGAGATGGCATCTCTGATAAAAGCGCGAGGATTGAAGGGGCGCGCGCTGGCGCCCCTCATCGGTCGCCTACGCCAGCGGTTGCAGAAAAACACAACGGCTAGCGGGCGAACGAAACCTTACACCTTAGTTATATACATAACTGGCGAGCTCAATATCAATCGTGCTCTTCCCACGCTTGAGCTCGCGCCACCGCTTTTTTCCAGCCGCTGTAACGGTAGTTACGTTCCACGGTTTCAATACTTGGGCGGAATTCGCGCTCGATAGTTGCCTTGCTGCGCAGTTCTTCCAGATCGCTCCAGAAACCAACGGCTAGGCCAGCCAGATAAGCGGCACCCAACGCGGTGACTTCTAGCACCGCAGGGCGCTCAACACGCGTACCAAGGATGTCAGACTGGAACTGCATCAGGAAGTTGTTGGCAACGGCACCACCGTCCACACGTAGCGCTTTCAGGCGAGTACCGGAGTCTGCCTGCATGGCGTCCAGCACATCACGAGTTTGATAGGCGATAGATTCCAACGTTGCACGAATGATGTGGTTGCCGTTGACGCCGCGGGTTAGACCGAAGATAGCGCCACGCGCATACGGGTCCCAATACGGTGCGCCCAAACCGGTGAAGGCCGGAACAACGTACACGCCGTTACTGTCTTTCACTTTCGTAGCAAAGTATTCAGAGTCGGCTGCATCGTTGATAAGTTTCATCTCATCGCGTAGCCATTGAATAGATGCACCACCGATAAATACCGCACCTTCCAGCGCATAGTTAACTTCACCGCGTGGGCCACAGGCGATGGTCGTCAATAGACCGTGCTTAGAAGGAACCGCTTCTTTACCCGTATTCATCAGGAGGAAGCAGCCAGTACCATAGGTATTTTTCGCCATGCCTTCCTGAACACACAGCTGGCCATAAAGTGCCGCCTGCTGGTCACCCGCGATGCCCGCGATTGGAATACGTGTTCCGCCTTTACCACCGATGTTGGTTTGCCCATAGATTTCTGACGATGGGCGTACGGTTGGCAGCATTTCGCGAGGGATATCCAGCGCTTCCAGCATGCGATCATCCCACTCAAGCGTGTGGATGTTGAACATCATGGTACGCGAGGCGTTGGTGTAATCGGTGACGTGAACACGTCCCTGCGTCATTTTCCATACCAGCCATGTATCCACGGTACCGAACAGCAGCTCGCCGCGCTTTGCACGCTCACGCGAACCTTCAACGTGATCCAGAATCCATTTTACTTTGGTACCGGAGAAATACGGGTCAACCACTAAGCCTGTATTGTGGCGAATGTACTCTTCCATACCTGCTTTTTTCAGCTTTTCGCAAATGTCAGCGGTACGGCGGCATTGCCAGACGATAGCGTTATAAATTGGCTTACCGGTTTCTTTTTCCCACACGATGGTGGTTTCACGCTGGTTGGTGATACCGATACCGGCGATTTGATCTGAACTAATATCTGCCTTCGCAAGAACTTCGACCAGAGTAGAACTTTGCGTCGCCCAAATCTCCATTGGGTCATGTTCAACCCATCCTGCTTTTGGATAGATTTGCTCAAATTCACGCTGAGAGACGCTGATGATATTAGCGTCATGATCCAGTACCACGGCACGAGAGCTGGTGGTTCCTTGGTCGAGCGCGACGATGTATTTTTTTTCGGTCGTCATAACATTAATCCTGCGTTGATGAACTGAAAACGACATGGTGTCTCAAAGAGATGAAAACCGGCGCAGACATTGCCAACGCCGGTGAATGACTAAGCCTTACGCTGTTCGGGTTTCGCTGCTGGCTCATCTTCTAACTTGCACACGTCACATGGCAAGTGGCGGCCAATCAATGAGCGGTAACCGAAGGCACCAATACATGCACCGACGATTGGGCCAAAGATAGGTACTAAGAAGTATGGAATATCACGGGCACCCGTAAAGGCCACTTCACCCCATCCTGCCAGATAGGCAAAGATTTTAGGGCCAAAGTCACGCGCTGGATTTAGGGCAAATCCGGTTAGTGGCCCCATGGATGCACCGATAACCGCAATCAGGATACCGATCAACAGCGGCGCTAATGGGCCACGCTGAATACCGTTACCGTCATCGGTAAGGGCGAGGATCAAGCACATCAGAATGGCAGTAATCACGGTTTCAACCAAGAATGCTTGTCCCACCGAGATATGTGGATTTGGATAGGTTGAGAATACGCCCGCCTGATCTAAGCTGGCTACGCTGCCGCGAACGATGTGGTTGGCTTGTTCGAAATCGACAAACAGGTTGTGATATAAGCCATACACTAACGCTGCTGCGCAAAATGCACCTGCGATCTGCGCGATGATATAAGGCACAACCTTACGTTTATCGAAGCAGGCAAATAGCCATAACGCGATGGTCACTGCAGGGTTAAGGTGTGCACCGGAGATCGCAGCGGTCAGGTAAATGGCCATAGCAACACCTAGGCCCCAAATGACGCTTATTTCCCACTGACCAAAACTTGCGCCCGCCAGCTTGAGTGCGGCTACGCAGCCACATCCAAAAAATATCAGCAACGCGGTGCCGAGAAATTCAGCGATGCATTGCCCTTTTAACGTTGAACTAGCTGTTTGGCTCATGACTTGATGTCCTAACGACGAATTATTGTAGGGAGTAAGGGTCAGCCCTTATCTATTTTTTCTGGGCCTGATGTAAATTTATCGTTAACGAGCAAAAACGAGAAATAGCGAAATCAAAATGTGTGTGCTTCGTCATAAAAATGAGTGAAGCCGCGCATTTAGTGCTCTTTTAGCGATATTTTTTTGTGATCTGACCACTGACACAGATCATGGTGACACGATTTTGTAAAATAATTGTGAAATCAACGTCGTAGTGAAAAATGCTTTTTTTAGGGATTTGCTGATAGGCAGAAGGTGCGAATTTGTTACAGACTGCACTTTGCCTCAGTATCGCGCTAGACAGTAGAGAATGGGGTACATACAATCGGAGTTGAAACGAATTTATTGCGCAGTGGCTTGCGCGCCTTGGGGTGACAGCAGCCGTTGTGTTTATGGGCGCAACTATATTTTCGCAGTGGGTGCTAAAGAAACGCACTCACTACAGCAGATGTACGCCTGGCTATGATAAGGGGACAGAAGAATGTCATTTGAAGTATTTGAAAAATTGGAAGCAAAAGTTCAGCAGGCGATTGATACCATTACGCTGTTGCAGATGGAAATCGAAGAGCTGAAAGAACAGAACACTCAACTGAATCAAGAAGTTCAGCAAGCCGCTGGCTCTCGTGAGTCTTTGGTGCGTGAAAACGAACAGCTTAAAGAAGAACAAACTGCATGGCAGGAGCGCCTGCGCTCTTTGTTAGGCCGCATGGATGAAGTTAACTAAGTTATCTTTGTTCATGGTTTAGATATAAAAAAGGCGCTCAATGAGCGCCTTTTCTCACAAAGAAAGCGATGGATTATTCAAGATCCAACGGTTCTTCGGAAAGAATAATACCGGTGTTATCAGCATACAGATGATCGCCGGAGAAGAAGGTCACGCCGCCGAAGTTGACGCGAATATCGCTTTCGCCGATGCCTTCTCCATCTGCGCCAGCAGGAATCGCCGCCATTGCTTGAATACCGATATCCAGCTCCTCAAGGTCATCGACCTGACGAACGGCACCGTAAACTACAATGCCTTCCCACTCATTTTGAGTAGCAAGACGAGCCAGTTCCGCGTTGATTAAAGCACGACGCACAGAGCCGCCGCCGTCGATGACCATCACGCGTCCACGCCCGTTTTCTTCCAGCAGTTCATAGAGCAGGCCGTTATCCTCAAAGCATTTCACCGTAGTGATCTGCCCGCCAAACGAAGTACGCCCACCAAAGTTGGAGAACAACGGTTCTACTACATTCACATCTTCATGATAAATGTCGCATAGTTCGGAAGTATCGTATTTCATAGGATTAACGTCTGTTTGCCGCAGGGAGGTCTAGTATATCCCCTTATGCATGTTGTTTGCAAAAACACCAATTGTTAAATATGGCTAAACGCGGCGCTGGCGCACGTTTTGCGCGCCAGCGAAAAGAAGGGAATTAGCTGAGCACGGTGCCGATGGCGAATAAGACGTTGGCTAGTAAGGCACTTTTCACCATGTTTTCTAGCATTGGTCGCATTGCTTCTGGCGTGCGGTGCGTGAAAACGTAGCGGCCATGCTTATACAGCATGGGGATAGCGAGAACGAACAGCCAGCCAAAGGCGCTTTTGAGATTTACCAAGGCGAACAGTGCTAGGCATACTACGGCGCCAACCAGTAAAGCGACGTGGTAGACGCGTGCCTTGATGGGCCCGAGACGCACGGCAAGCGTGTTTTTGCCATTCATCGCATCGTTTTCGATATCGCGCAGGTTATTGATATTCAAAACCGCAGTGGCTAAGAAGCCACAGGCGGTGGCAGGCAGCATGACGACGCTGTCAAAAGTCCCCGCCTGCAAATAGTACGTGCCTGCTACGCTGAGCCAGCCAAAGAACACCAGCACAGAAATATCGCCTAAGCCCATATAGCCATAAGGACGAGTACCTACGGTGTAAGTAATAGCGGCGACGATGGCCATTAAACCTAAAGCCAAAAATCCGATGATATCTTGTGGCTTCTGGCAGGCGACGGCAATTAATGCGATACCGGATAAAATGGTGATGACTACGGTAATGCCTAGCGCACGTTTCATCTGCGCTTGGGTAATTACGCCTTTTTGCATACCGCGTAGTGGCCCAATTCGCTCTTCGGTATCGCTGCCTTTCACGGCATCGCCATAGTCATTGGCGAGGTTGGAGAGTATTTGCAGCATCGCCGCCGTCAGCAGCGCAAGCAGTGCAATTTCGACCTTAAAGGTATGTTGCCAAGCTGCAATGGCAGAACCTGTGACAATGGATGCCAAAGCCAGCGGCAAGGTACGCAGGCGCAAACTTTCCAACCAGGCGCGTGGCCTGCTAATCGTTGTTGATGAACTCATTATTCGCTTCAGTCGCTCAGGGGATCCCATCGTGAAATATTCGGGTGAGGGTTCCAGTTAAGGTCGGTAATCTACCATATTTTATCAAATGGATATTGTATACCCGTTATCCGTGATGCTGCCTTGGCGTTAGCCGTGTCGTGCAATGCCAATAGTTTAGGGTATAGACGTAAAAAAGGGAGGCCAAAGCCTCCCTTTTACGACAACCGATAGGGACGGTTCTTAAAACGAATTATAGAATAAACCGGCTCAGATCTTCATCTGCAACGAGCTCATCAAGATGATTACGTACATATTCCGCATCAATCGTCACTGTTTGACCGCTCATTTCGCTGGCTTCGAAGGAAATTTCTTCGACCAGACGTTCCAGAATGGTATGTAAGCGACGCGCACCGATATTTTCTGCGCTTTCGTTAACTCGCCATGCCGCTTCAGCAATATGGCGTACGCCGTCAGCGGTAAAGTTAATGCTCAGACCTTCAGTTGCCATTAACGCCTGATACTGCTCTGTCAGGGACGCGCTTGGCTCAGTCAGGATACGTTCGAAGTCTTCTGTCGTCAGCGCCTGTAGTTCAACGCGAATTGGCAGACGGCCCTGAAGTTCTGGGATCAGATCCGATGGGCTGGATACCTGGAATGCACCAGAAGCAATAAACAGAATGTGATCGGTTTTCACCATGCCGTGCTTGGTGGATACGGTGCAGCCTTCAATCAGAGGCAACAGGTCACGTTGAACCCCTTCGCGGGAAACGTCTGGGCCTGAGGATTCACCGCGTTTACAGATTTTGTCGATCTCATCGATAAATACGATACCGTTTTGCTCAACGGCGTGAATCGCCTGCTCTTTCAGCTCTTCTGGATTAACCAGTTTTGCGGCTTCTTCTTCAATCAGTAGCTTGAACGCTTCTTTGATTTTGATTTTGCGCGCTTTCTGCTTTTGCCCACCCAGATTTTGGAACATGGACTGCAGCTGGTTGGTCATTTCTTCCATGCCAGGAGGAGCCATGATTTCAACGCCAACCGGTGAAGCGGCTAATTCTAATTCGATTTCTTTATCATCAAGCTGACCTTCACGCAGTTTCTTGCGGAAGCTCTGGCGCGCAGCGGATGGCTCGGCGCTTTGCTCAGCCTGACCCCAGTTGTTTTTTGCTGGTGGGATCAAGACGTCCAGAATACGCTCTTCGGCCATTTCTTCGGCGCGATAGCGGTTCTTTTCGATGGACTGCATGCGCACCATTTTCATGGCAGAGTCAGTTAAATCGCGGATGATAGAGTCAACTTCTTTACCCACATAGCCCACTTCTGTGAACTTGGTGGCTTCAACCTTGATGAACGGTGCGTTGGCTAATTTAGCCAGACGGCGGGCGATTTCGGTTTTACCGACGCCGGTTGGGCCGATCATCAGAATATTTTTTGGTGTCACTTCATGACGCAGCTCATCGTTGAGCTGCATACGACGCCAGCGGTTACGCAGGGCAATTGCCACGGCGCGTTTTGCCGAGTGTTGGCCAATGATGTAGCTGTCGAGTTCGCTGACAATTTCGCGTGGGGTCATCTCAGACATGTTTGGAGTCCTTACGCTTTGGAGTCTAATTCTTCAATGGTGTGGAACTGATTGGTGTAGATGCAGATATCACCAGCTATACCCAGCGCTTTATCAACGATTTCGCGGGCACTCAGTTCTGTGTTTTCTAGCAATGCGCGAGAGGCTGCCTGAGCATACGGGCCGCCGGAACCTATCGCGATTAAATCATTTTCAGGCTGAATAACGTCACCGTTGCCGGTGATGATGAGGGAGGCGTTTTCATCCGCGACGGCCAGCAGCGCTTCGAGTTTGCGCAGCATGCGGTCGGTGCGCCAGTCTTTGGCAAGCTCAACGGCGGCTTTAACCAAATGTCCCTGATGCAGTTCCAGTTTACGTTCAAAGAGTTCGAACAGGGTGAAGGCATCTGCGGTGCCGCCAGCAAATCCGGCAATAACACGGTCGTTATAGAGACGACGCACTTTACGAACATTACCTTTCATCACGGTATTGCCCATGGTCGCCTGACCATCACCACCGATCACCACTTTACCGTTGCGGCGTACGCTTACTATTGTTGTCACGAGCAGACCCCCGTAGCTGACGAAATAAGAACCCCACACTTTTGTGTGGGGGCATTGTCAGATAGATGGGGGGGATATTTTGCTTTTCAACCCCCGACGGAGAGGGCAATACAGCCAGACATTCCATCACCCTTCAATCGTTGCAGCATTTTGTCTGCTGAAGCGCGGCTGGTGTATGGGCCTAACAGAACGCGATTCCAGCCACCGCCAGCGGTAATACGGCTTTCAACGCCGCCGAAGGCAAGCTGGGCTCTGACTGATTCGGCCTGATCGGTGCTGCGGAATGAGCCACATTGCACCATCCATTTCTGCGTGTTTTCTTTTTCAGGTGCTTTCTCTGGCGCTTTTTCTGTTTTGGTCTCTTTTGCTGGCGCAGGTTGTTCTGCCACGCTGGTTACCGGAGCCGGTTTTTCTTTATGCGGCTGTTGAACCGGTGGCTGAGTCGTTTGCACTGGCGGTGCTGTACGCACAGGACGTGTCGGTTCAGCGGTGGTTTGGCGAGGCTGAGAAGCGGCCGTATTTTGCTGAGAGAACGGATTGCGCGGCTGTGAATTAGTGACCGGCTGTTGTTGCTGGATATAGGTTTGATCCGGCATCCGGCTATTTTGTGGCGCACGACGTGCGATCTGCGTTTGATCGTTATACGGCACTTCAGACAACTGAGTTGGCTGTTGACGCATATCAGACTGCATTTGGTCAAGAAGCTGGCGCTGTTCTGCGGTTAGCTGTGGCTGCTGCGTAGGTGCAGTGGCTGCGCTACTGGTGGGATCTGTAGGCGTAGCAACGCCAACCTGACGATTCTCAAGTTCTTTGATGTAACGCCAGCGCTCTTCCGGTTTAGGAGGAAGTCCATTACCCGCATGTTTTGCCTGCGTCGGTAACAGTTCATCACTGTCTGGCTTATGGTGAGTCAGGAAATAAAGGCCGGCAGCGAAAGTCACTAAAACCCCCAAGGCGATAACCACCATGGTTTTAGATATACCCCGAGATGATTTTTTCTTTTTCCGGGTATTGGTTTTGCGCTTCGCTCCTGATGAGCGGCCCCGGCTCACATAGTCTCTTTGTGCCACTGTCTTTTCGCTACATCGTGATTTTGAATTAAGAGCGCCATGTTACTGAACTCATCCCAATTTAACTAGCGTTTCGGCGCAGATGTACTTCCTCTGACGATAAATTCGCTGTCTAACAGTCTTGAACCGCTAACCACGGAGCGACTGTGAAGCTGTTCTAACAGTAATAACATCGCTTCTCGGCCAATTTGGTAGCGTGGTTGAGAAACGGTGGTCAGCGGAGGATCGCAGTACTGTGCCTGCTTTATATCGTCAAAACCGACTAGAGAAACGTCATCGGGTACGCGTAATCCCATGCGCTTGGCTTGAGAAAGCGCGCCAATTGCCATCACATCACTATGGCAGAAAATAGCCGTTGGTGGCTGTGGCAGCGACATCAGAGCATGCATGGCCTGTGCGCCAGCCTCATAGGTAAAGTCGCCGCGCTCAACAAAACTTTTCTCTTCCGCAATACCACAACGGCGTAATGCCTGAATATAGCCACGCAGGCGATATTTACTCAGTGGCATACTTTCAGGGCCAGCAATACAGGCAATACGATGATGACCAAGCTCATGTAGATATAGCACCGCCTCAAAGGCAGCGGTGAGGTTGTCGATATGGACAGTAGGAAGTTCAAGTTCTGGAGCGAACTCGTTGGCCATCACCATCGGTGGCAAATTTTTCTGTTCTTCTTTGCTGGCATCAAAAGGAACGTTCGAGCCGAGCAGCAGCATGCCGTCGATTTGTTTGGTGATGATGAGGTTGACGAAGGTTTTTTCCTGCTGCTGTTGCTGAGCGCAGTCGCCTAGCAAGACTAAATATCCATGCTCGGCGGCGGTGCGTTCCACGCCCTGAATCACTTCGGCAAAAAAAGGATCGCAGATATCAGGCACAATCACCAGAATCGTGCGCGATTCATTTCGTTTTGAACTACGGGCCAGCGCATGCGGAGAGTAACCAACGGCTAATACAGCCTGTTCAACTTTTTGTCGGGTGGATGCAGAGACTTTCTCGGGGTTCATCAATGTTCGTGAAACGGTGGCCGTTGAGACACCGGCGTGTTCAGCCACATCTTTCATGGTGGCAGCAGACATGCTTTGCTTCTCTTCCAACGCTGTTCTCCTTGCGTCTGGCGAAACGCCGACGCGGCGAGTGTTGCTCGTCCTGTTTTACTGAATGAAAACCAGCTTCCTTGCGTCATCCCAAATTTATTGCCTGGAATGCTCATACCAGTTCATGAATTACCATATGGATCACATTTTAAACAGAATGCACCCTGCTGTTGTTACCTAATTTGCATGAGAAATGTGACCTAGATAGATTTTTTAGATCGGGATCGCAAATCATCATTTTTATCTCTCTGTCTGATGGTCTTTCTCATCAAGACAGATCAGTTATCGGTAGGGTCAACGTCCACTGTCCATTTTACTTTTTTCACCGTTGGCAATGTGCCAATTAGTGGCAGTGTGCTTTTAACAATTTTCTGTAAACGAGCACGAGACGGATGCTGAAGCAGCAACTGCCAGCGGAATCTCCCTCCGCGTTTGGGTTGCAGAGCGGGAACTGGCCCCAGTATCCAAAATGATTCATCACGCAGCGGGCTAGCTTCTAATAAATTTCTTAATTGCTGCAAAAACTGAGGTGCATTTTGGTTATCGTGATCGTCGGCGCGTACCATGATGTGGCTGGTGTATGGGGGAAGAAATACGCTTTTGCGCTCTTTTAAGGCCTGTTCGGCAAACGCGTCATAGCCTTGATTAAGCAAGGTAAGTAGTAAAGGATGCTCTGGGTGATGGGTTTGTAATATCACTTCGCCCTGTTTCCCTGCACGGCCTGCGCGCCCTGATACCTGCGTATAGAGCTGAGCAAAGCGTTCTGCGGAGTGAAAATCAGCGGAAAACAGTGCACCGTCTACGTCAAGCAAAGCAACCAGCGTGACGTTAGGAAAGTGATGGCCTTTCGCCAGCATTTGGGTACCGATCAAAATACGAGCACCGCCGCGGTGTACTTCAGCTAATTGTTGCTCTAATGCGCCTTTGCGGCTGGTGGTATCGCGGTCAATGCGGGTAATCGGCGTATCAGGGAAAAGCGCCGTGAGCTCGGTTTCTAATTGCTCTGTTCCTAGCCCAACAGGCACCAAATTGGTGGTGCCACACTGCGGGCACTGGCGTGGGATTGGCTTTTGGCTGTCGCAATGGTGGCAGCGCAAATGGTGTTGCTGCTGATGCAGCGTGTAGTAATGATCGCATCGCTGACATTCGGCAATCCAGCCACATTCGTGGCACAGCAGCGCTGGAGCAAAACCTCGGCGGTTTAAAAATAAAATCACCTGATTGCCTGCATCAACGTGCTGTTTCATTCGTTGTAGCAAGGGTTGTGCAAGACCTGCTTTTAGCGGCAGGCCTTTTAAATCGAGCAAGTGCTGGGTAGCAGGCTTTGCGTTTCCCGCTCGCTGCGTGAGGCGTAAGCGGCGGTATTTCCCTAACTCAACGTTATGCAACGTCTCTAAAGCGGGTGTAGCCGAACCAAGTACGATGGGAATATCTTCCTGATGTGCACGGAATACGGCTAAATCACGTGCGTGGTAGCGCCAGCCTTCCTGCTGCTTATAAGAACCATCGTGTTCTTCATCAATAATGATCACGCCTAAGCGAGCAAAGGGCGTAAATAGCGCTGAGCGCGTCCCGATAACGATGGCGCTTTCGCCGTTGCGCGCGCGCAGCCAAGCGGCGAGGCGTTCGCTGTCGTTTAAACCAGAGTGAAGAACGTCGACCGGTGCGTTGAAACGTTCTCTGAAACGGGCAATGGTTTGCGGGGTGAGTCCTATTTCAGGTACTAAAACCAGCGCTTGGCGGCCCTGTGCCAGAATATTTTCGATGACGCTTAAGTAAACTTCGGTTTTACCAGAACCCGTGACGCCCGCCAGCAGCCATGCGCTGAACTGGTTGTCTTCACTACGAATCGCGCCCACGGCGGTGGCTTGCTCGGTGTTGAGCTTTAGGCGTTCACCGTTTACCGCGTAGTTTTTGCGCCAGTCTTGAAGCTCTGGCGACTCAGCGCGTAATTCGGCTAGCCCTTTGGCTTTGATGCTTTGCAACGCGGCATCGGTTAGGTCGCATTCAACCACCTGATGGCGGTACAGAGGGCGCTGCAACAACATGGCGAGTGCCTGTTGCTGTTTGGGGGCGCGTTTGAGCGATTCAGGCAAGGTTGCTTTACCCTGTTCCGTGATCACCCACTGCCAGAGCTGTCCATGCTGGGCGGGTTTCCCCTGACGTAGCATCACCGGTAGCGCATGAAATAAAACCTCGCCGATCGGGTAATGATAATAGTCTGCCGCCCAGCGCAGCATGTGCCACATGCGTGAGGAAAATAGCGATTCATCGTCAATGATATGGTGAATCGACTTTAAATTTTCGAGCGGCAGTTCGCTGTGCTCGCTAACCCCGGTGATAATGCCGATCATTTTACGCTGTCCAAAAGGCACACTGACCCGCACACCCACGGCAGGTTTCACCCCTGCGGGCAGAAGGTAATCGAAGGTGCGTGGCAATGGAACGGGTAAAGCTACGTGAGCGACCGACATGTTTTATCCTGCTTCTAAATGTATGCGTAGTTTACATGCAGGGTGGGGGGAGTGGATCAGTTTAATTGATATCGCTGCTTTTACGTGTCGTAATAGAAGATGAATAAAGCCACTTGCAATTCGATTGCGGTGGATGTTTTATCTCTGTATAATTCGCCGCCTTTGATAGTCTTTTTTATCAAACCAAATTTATCAACCACGCGTGGTGTCTGGCGGAATAGGGCTGGATAGCGACGCGGCCTTAACTGAGGTTATCCCATGAAACAAGGTATCCACCCGAACTACGTTGCAATCACTGCAACTTGCTCTTGCGGCAACGTGATTAAAACTCATTCTACCGCAGGTCACGACCTGAACCTGGACGTATGTGGTAACTGCCACCCGTTCTATACTGGCAAGCAGCGTGATGTTGCTACCGGTGGTCGTGTTGACCGCTTCAACAAGCGTTTCAGCGTACCAGGCACTAAGAAGTAATTCTTTTTGCTCAAGAAAAAGGCACCTAAGGGTGCCTTTTTTGTTGCCTGAAATTCAGTGAAAGAGGCGCAATAATAAAAAAAGCCTCTTCGAGAAGAGGCTTTTTCACTTTTACTGATGACCTACTACTGATTACCTACCTGATCGCCATACGGCAATTTATCGTAATCGTGCAGACCTTTTTTCACATACGGGTTGCCGATCCAACGTGTTGTTTCCACGAAGCTCGGATTGACCAAGCTTCTCTCAGGATTAAACAGGTCGTATTTCAAACCGGCCATGTCAGACCATGTATGAATCAGCTCAGAGCTGCTGTATTTACGATCGGTCATGGAAGCAAAGTCACGCGGATGCGCTTGCTGCCAGCTTGGTGATGTCCACAGAATGAACGGGATGCTGTACATATGGCGTGTTGGCGCCGCTTCGTTGCGTCCCTGAATATTGTGTGGTGGAGTGTCATACACTTCCTCACCGTGGTCAGAGAAATACAGCAGGAAACCGTTAGGTTTCGTTGCCGAGTAATCTTTGATCAGGCTAGAAACCACGAAGTCGTTGTACAGGTTAGCGTTGTCATACTCGTTATAAGAGTCAATCTGATCTTGGCTTAAACCTGGTGGTACGCCTTCAGCGTTATTAAACTTATCAAATCCTTCTGGATAGCGGAATTTGTAGTTAATGTGCGTACCCAGCAGATGTACCACGATAAATTTCTTCGGCGCAGGATCGGCCATCACTTCTTTAAATGGCTTCAGCACGTCGCCGTCGTATTGGCGGGCACTCTGCGTACGCTGCTGGTTCAGGTAAAACTGCTTATCTGTCTGCTGAGAGAACAGGGTTAGCATGGTATTGCGCTTGGTCATGGTTTGCTGGTTAGTGATCCAGAAGGTTTTGTAGCCAGCCTGCTTCATCATGTTCATCAATGAAGGTTGGGTTAGATACAGATCTGGATTCTTCTCGTTAGCGAACGTCAGAGCCTGCTGCAAAATCTCGATGGTATAAGGACGAGAAGTTACCACGTCGTTGAACACGGTTAGATTCTTGTCAGTTTTATGAATTTCATCCAGCTGTGGCGTGGTTTCACGCGGATAGCCGTACAGGCTCATATGGCCGCGCTGAGTTGATTCACCAATCACCAGAACCAACGTACGTGGCGCACTGCCGCTGGTATCTGTGAGGTTTGCGAGCGGAGGCAATGCGCTGTTTTCTTTCATCAGCGCCTGCAGACTCGCAAGCTGGTTACGATATTCGAAATAGCCGGTGATCATTTGCCATGGAGCCGCAGGCTCCATACGTGACGTCAGACTCGGTAAAGAATCTACAAACGAACGTTTCTTGATCACC
Source organism: Hafnia alvei (assembly GCF_900095695.1). GTDB lineage: Bacteria > Pseudomonadota > Gammaproteobacteria > Enterobacterales > Enterobacteriaceae > Hafnia > Hafnia alvei_B. The sequence continues at coordinate 159,856 of NZ_FMIQ01000027.1, forward strand.
ATGTTATAGGCCAGCGGATTAACGATCAGGCCATAGAAGATCGCGGCTGGAATAACATAACGCCAGAATGATGGGATATACACCGGGCGTACGCGAGTCCATAAGAACGCGCAGACAACGGTATAAGCCAGCAATAGGAGCGCAAGATGAAGGCTGAAATATTGACTGAAGTACTCTCCGGCTTCGCTGGTATTCGATTCAAACATCACAAACAGGACGCTTTGGGAAAACTCTTGTCCGTAGATGATGTAATAGCCCAAGGAGCACAGAGAGGCTGCCCATAAAATAATGCCAATAACCGCAGCAATAATGCGGGTTTTATTTGGGAATAAAAATACAGGAATTAGCCAAAGGGAGCTGTACAGCAGAGAATCTCGAATGCCGTTGGAGCCACTGTATCCAGTTACGAGGATTACAGCCTGAAGAACTGTAGAGAAAAACCAAAAGAACAACAGAAGCCAGAATAACGCTTTCCAGCTGAATGCCTTATCGGCGTTTGAAGATGAAATCATATTATTTCAGCCTATCAGAGAATATCACCGCGGGGATGTTAATCATCTAACCTTAAAGGAACCTTAGTTTTTATTAACGGATTAAGTAAACCGCAATAAACATGTGTCTCAGAATTAACGAACAACGAGTAAGCGCTGCAATAAAACCGGACGATACTAGCAATATTATTTTTTCGTAACAATAGATGCTAATTTTTAATAAAAGTTCGTTATGTATTGTGATTTTTCATTGAAGGAAAGTATTACGTACAGTTGTTTGGCGAGGACTTGAATGATCTGAGGGGGCGCTAGAAGAAAAACGCGCTACCTAAAGAGATAGCGCGTCTATTGTCAGGGGGAGATTAGCCTGTATTGCGCATACCGGCTGCAACGCCTGCGATGGTGACCATCAGCGCTTGTTCAACGTTGGCATCCGGCTCCGGCAGCGAGCGTGAACGGTGTAACAATTCAGCCTGCAAGACGTTTAACGGATCGGTATACACATTCCGTAGCGCAATGGACTCTGCGATCCACGGTAGGTCTTCCATCAAGTGATCGTCATTGGCGATGGTGAGTACCACTTTGATATCTTTCGAGAGTTGATCGCGTAGCTGTTTGCCTAGCGGCCACAGTTTTTCGTCAACCAAGCGCTGATCGTAGTATTCAGCCAGCCATAAATCTGATTTCGCAAACACCATTTCTAGCATCCCAATGCGGGTTGAGAAGAAAGGCCAATCGCGGCACATGGTTTCCAGCGTTGACTGTTTTCCTTCGTCAACGGCGGCTTGTAGCGCGGCACCCGCACCCAGCCACGCTGGCAACATTAAACGGTTTTGCGTCCACGCGAAGATCCATGGAATGGCGCGCAGGCTCTCAACGCCGCCGTTTGGTTTGCGTTTGGCAGGACGAGAACCTAAAGGCAGTTTGCCGAGTTCAAGTTCAGGCGTTGCAGAACGGAAGTAAGGTACGAAGTCCTTATTTTCACGGACGTAGCCACGATACATATCACAGGAGACGTCTGACAACTCATCCATCAAATCGCGCCATTCCTGTTTTGGTGCCGGTGGTGGCAACAGGTTAGCTTCTAGAATAGCGTTGGTGTACAGCGATAGGCTGCTGATAGTGACCTGTGGTAAACCGAGTTTGAAGCGGATCATTTCGCCTTGCTCGGTGACACGCAGGCCGCCTTTCAAGCTGCCCGGTGGTTGTGAAAGCAGAGCTGCATGAGCCGGTGCACCACCGCGACCGATTGAACCGCCGCGCCCGTGGAACAGGGTTAATGCCACGCCCGCTTTTTCACATACGTTAACTAACGCTTCTTGAGCGCGGTATTGCGCCCATGATGCCGCCATCACGCCCGCATCTTTTGCTGAGTCAGAGTAGCCGATCATCACCATCTGCTTACCCTGAATAAAGCCGCGATACCAATCGATGCTCAATAGCTGAGTCATCACATCTTCGGCATTATTTAGGTCATCCAGAGTTTCAAACAGCGGAGCAACAGGCAATGCGTAAGGGCAGCCCGCTTCTTTCAATAGCAGATGAACAGCGAGAACGTCGGAAGGGGTGCGCGCCATCGAAATGACATAGGCGGCGATGGAACCCTGAGGTGCTTCTGCTATCACTCGGCAGGTATCAAAGACTTCTTTAGTTTCAGCGCTTGGCTCCCATTGGCGTGGAACCAGTGGGCGTTTGGAGTTGAGCTCGCGCACCAAGAAGGCCTGTTTGTCAGCCTCTGACCAGCTTTCATAGTCGCCGAGGCCTAAATAACGGGTGAGCTCAGCTAAGGCTTCAGAGTGACGAGTGCTTTCTTGACGAACATCCATGCGCACTAGCGGCACGCCGAAGCAGTGAACGCGGCGCAACGTGTCCAGCAACTGGCCATTGGCGATAATACCCATGCCGCAGGCTTTGAGTGATTGGTAGCAAGCGTACAACGGTTCCCAAAGCTGCTCGTTTTTCACCAGCAGATTGTCTGGGCGCGTCGCGCGTTCGCCTTTGATTTTCGCGGCTAGATAAACCTGAGTTTCAGTTAGCTGCGTGCGCAGTTTTTTCATCAGCTCACGGTATGGCTCTTGAACGTCGTCTCCACCGGCCAAAGCACGCAGTTCTGGCGTGCATTCTGTCATCGACAGTTCAGAAACCAGCACGGCGATATCACGCAGGAACAGATCGGTGGCTTTCCAACGACTTAACAATAAGGCGTGGCGTGTGATGTCTGCGGTCACGTTCGGGTTGCCGTCACGGTCGCCGCCCATCCATGCGGTGAAACGCACGGGTACAGCTTCAACCGGTAGCTGGTAACCCAACGAGTTTTCTAGCTGTTCGTTAAACTCGCGTAAGAATGCAGGAACTCCTTCCCATAGGCTATTTTCCACCACTGCATAGCCCCATTTAGCTTCATCAATTGGGGATGGGCGGTTCTTACGAATTTCATCGGTATGCCATGACTGAGCGACTAACTGGCGCAGACGACGCATGATTTGATTGCGTTCGTAGTCGGCCAAATCGCTGTGATCGAGCTGGCTAAGGCAGTTGTTAACCTCAACCAGTTTATGAATCAGGGTACGGCGGGTGATTTCAGTCGGATGAGCGGTGAGAACTAGCTCAATGGAGAGATCGTCTACGGCTTTTTTGATCTGCTCATCGCTGAGGTTGTTATTTTTCAAACGGGTGAAAAGTTGAGCCATCACTTCAGGGTTACTTGCCGCTTCGCCATGAGGGGAAATGCTGTGATATTGTTCGGCGGTATTTGTCAGACTCAGGAATTGGCTAAAGGCGCGGGCAACCGGCAATAGCTCATCATTCGACAAGTTCTGTAGCGTCGTTAAAAGTTCCTGACGGCTTGCATCGTTACCCGCACGTGAGGATTTTGATAATTTACGGATAGTCTCGACGCGGTCCAGAATATTCTCGCCCAGCGCTTCTTTGATGGTGTCGCCGAGCAGCTTCCCTAGCATACTGACGTTACTTCGCATTGCCGAATATTGTTCGTTCATAAGACCCCTGACCCCTCCAATATGTAAATTTCTTTCACCCGAAAGGCGTAGACCGCCTCTTTTATAAAGCCACGTTCCATTGTCTACGTCAATTGTCACAATTTATTGCTAAACGACATGAATTTGGTGATTTAACTGAAATTTAATTACACGGTGACGGGAATTAGTGTTTCTAATAACAGTTACGTTGCAAACGGCGGCAATAGGGTGATATCACCGCCGTTTTCACTGTGAATAATTCATGAAAGCGCAGATCCGCAATTCATCAATTATCGACAAAAATGCTTAACCACTTGGCCGATCAAATCACGAGTGGGCTGGATGAACGACGTTGCTAAGTATTCATCTGGCTGGTGGGCCTGATTGATTGAGCCGGGCCCTAGGACCAGTGTAGGACAAACTTCCTGAATAAATGGCGCCTCGGTGCAATAGTTCACCACTTCCGCACGCTCGCCTAATAATCCCTCGATGACCTGCACCAACGGGGCATGGACAGGGCATTCATATCCAGGGATCGGCACATGCATATGTTCAATGGTCAAACGTCCCGGCCATTTTTCACTGACCGGTGCCAGTGCTTGATTGAGTAACTCGTCGATATCGTTAAGCGTCATGCCCGGTAACGGACGGATATCCATATGCAATTCGCAGCAGGCACAGATTCGGTTAGGGGCATCGCCGCCGTGAATATGCCCAAGGTTCATGGTTGGGTATGGAATGGTAAAAGCATCGTGGTGGAAGCGATCTTTTAGCGTGTTGCGCAGCGTCAGCAGATGGCCGATGGAATCATGCATCAGTTCAATTGCGTTTACGCCGCGAGAAGGATCGCTAGAGTGACCGGATTGTCCCGTGATGCGGATTGCTTCTGATAAGTGTCCTTTGTGCGCGCGCACGGGTTTGAGTGAGGTTGGTTCACCAATGATGGCGCAGTCAGGGCGCAGATGGGTTGTTGCGGCGAAATAACGCGCGCCAGCCATAGTGGCTTCTTCATCGGCGGTAGCCAAAATATAAAGTGGCTTGCTGAGCTGGCTCAAATCTACATCGCGCAGCGTATCCAGAATAAAAGCGAAGAAGCCTTTCATATCTGCGGTGCCGAGTCCGTAAAGCTTATTGTCGTGTTCGGTGAGCGTGAAAGGATCGCGCGTCCAGCGCCCATCATCAAACGGCACGGTATCCGTATGGCCTGCCAGCATTAGCCCGCCATTTCCCTCACCATAGCTGGCGAGGAGATTAAATTTGTTACGTGTATGTGGCACGGCCTGCACTTCAACCCGAAAGCCAAGATCGCTAAACCATCCTGCAAGCAAGTTGATTAATGTTTCATTGCTTTGATCGAGCGCGCTGTCCGTTGCACTAATGGATGGAGTGGCGATCAGGGCACGGTACAGCTCAATAAATGGCGGTAATTTCATATTCACTGTTGACAGCCTTTCGTTAGGATAGTATCAATATTCATGCATTATTTATGAATAAAAATACAATAAGCGCTCGCCGAATGAAACCGTAAAAGTTATGATGAGCAGCGCCAAATGTAATTTTTCCGATCAACAATCTTTCATAAAAACTAAGAAGGTGGAATCGATACATGTCTATGTTAAACGGGTTAATTGTAGGAGCCAGCGGTTATACCGGCGCGGAACTCGCCGCTTATCTGCAGCGCCATCCTCATATGAACATAACCGGTTTAACGGTTTCAGCGCAAAGTGCAGATGCGGGAAAGTTGCTTTCTGATTTGCATCCTCAACTGAAAGGCATTGTTGATTTACCGTTGTTGCCGATGAGCGATGTGGCGGTAATGGCAAAAGATGTTGATGTAGTTTTTCTTGCTACGGCGCATGAAGTAAGCCATGACCTAGCGCCTCAGTTTTTACAGATGGGCTGCGTGGTGTTTGATCTTTCCGGCGCATACCGGGTGAATCAGGCTGATTTTTACCAAAATTATTATGGATTTACGCATCAGCATGCCGACTGGCTCGATAAAGCAGTTTATGGATTGGCGGAGTGGCGTGCCGAAGATATTAAACAGGCGCAACTGGTGGCCGTTCCCGGCTGCTATCCCACGGCGTCACAGCTGGCATTAAAGCCGCTGATTGATGCGGGTCTGCTCGATTTAAACCAATGGCCGGTTATCAACGCCGTTAGCGGTGTGAGTGGTGCAGGGCGTAAAGCCAGTATGACGACCAGTTTTTGCGAAGTGAGTTTGCAGCCTTATGGCATTTTTACTCATCGCCATCAGCCTGAAATAGCGACCCATTTGGGAACTCCGGTGATTTTCACCCCGCACTTAGGCAATTTCCCGCGCGGAATTTTGGCCACTATTACCTGCAAGTTAACCGCAGGTGTAACGGCTGAGCAGATCGGCGCTGCTTACCAGCAGGCCTATGCAGAAAAGCCATTGGTTCGCGTCTATGACAAAGGTGTTCCGGCGATTAAAAACGTGGCGGGAACGCCGTTCTGCGATATCGGTTTTGCGCTTCAGGGTGAGCATCTGATTATTGTGTCTGCCGAAGATAATTTACTGAAAGGCGCTGCGGCTCAAGCGGTGCAATGTATGAACATTCGCTTTGGATTTAATGAAACCCAATCATTGCTGTAACGACAAAACGTTAACTTTAAAAAGAGACTGCTATGAACAATCCATTAATCATCAAGTTAGGTGGCGTACTGCTAGATAGTGAAGAGGCGATGCAACGTTTGTTTCAGGCTTTAGTTGCTTACCGCCAAAGCCATCAGCGACCACTGGTGATTGTTCATGGCGGCGGCTGTTTGGTGGATGACCTCATGAAACAGCTGAATTTACCGGTGGTGAAGAAAAACGGACTGCGTGTAACGCCAGCCGACCAGATTGGCATTATTACCGGTGCGCTCGCTGGCACAGCAAACAAAACGCTGTTGGCCTGCGCCAAGAAACACAAAATTGCTGCGGTGGGTTTGTCATTGGGCGATGGCGATATGGTTGAAGTGAGCCAACTGTCAGAAGAACTCGGCCATGTGGGCAAAGCGAAAGCGGGTTCACCGGCGCTGGTCACGACGCTGTTAGCAACGGGCTACTTACCGATTATTAGCTCGGTTGGGATCACCGCAGAAGGCGAATTGATGAATGTGAATGCCGATCAGGCCGCCACCGCATTGGCGGCAACCTTAGGCGCGGATTTGATTTTGCTGTCAGACGTTAGCGGTATTCTGGATGGCAAAGGGCAACGTATAGAAGAAATGACGGCTGCCAAAGCAGAGCAGCTGATCGTGCAAGGTATTATTACCGATGGAATGATTGTAAAAGTAAACGCTGCGCTTGATGCCGCTCGGTCTCTGGGAAGGCCGGTTGATATTGCAAGCTGGCGCCATGCCGAAAAACTTCCGGCATTGTTTAATGGCGTGCCGGTAGGCACCAGAATTCTCGCGAATTAATTACCCGTCAATTTAGGGTAATAACGACCTAATTTAATTAAAAATTTTAAGTTATTGAGATAAAGGAAAAGACTATGGCAACGCAAGGCATCAGCAAAATCGTTCTGGCTTACTCTGGCGGCTTGGATACGTCGGCAATCATTCCTTGGCTGAAAGAAAATTACGGCGACTGTGAAGTTATCGCATTCGTGGCAGATATCGGCCAAGAGCGTGAAGACTTAGTTGGCGTGGAAGAAAAAGCGCTGCGCTCTGGTGCTTCAGCTTGTTATATCGCCGATCTGCGTGAAGAATTCATCAAAGATTATGTTTACCCAGTGCTGAAAACCGGTGCGCTGTACGAAGGAACCTATTTGTTAGGGACCTCAATGGCGCGCCCGCTGATTGCCAAAGCGCAGGTTGAACTCGCCCTGAAACTCGGCGCAGATGCGCTGTGCCACGGCGCGACCGGTAAAGGCAACGATCAGGTTCGTTTCGAAACCACCTATACCGCGTTGGCTCCACAGCTGAAAGTGGTTGCCCCTTGGCGTGAGTGGGATTTGCGTTCGCGTGAAGCGCTGTTGGACTATCTGAAAGTTCGCGACATTCCAACCACCGCATCGTTGGAAAAAATCTATAGCCGCGATGCTAACGCTTGGCATATTTCCACCGAGGGCGGCGTGCTTGAAAGCCCATGGAATGCCTCTAACCAAGATTGCTGGGTATGGACGAATTCCCCTGAAGATGCGCCAAATGAGTCAGAGCTAGTGACCGTGGGTGTTGAAAACGGCGAAGTGGTTGCGGTTAACGGCAAAAAAATGAGCCCGTTTGCCTGCTTAGAAGCACTGAATGTGTTGGGGGCAAAACATGGTATTGGCCGTATTGATATCGTGGAAAACCGTTTGGTAGGGATCAAATCCCGTGGCTGCTACGAAACCCCAGGGGGCACCATTATGATGGCGGCTCTACGCGGCGTAGAGCAGTTGGTTCTGGATCGTGATTGCTTTAAATGGCGTGAGCAGCTTGGTCAGGAAATGTCCTATGTTGTATACGATGGCCGTTGGTTTGCGCCGCTGCGTGAGTCCATTCAGGCTGCCGCAGACTCCATCGCCAAAGATGTGAATGGTGAAGTTGTGATTAAGTTGTATAAAGGACAGGCAACGGCGATCCAGAAAAAATCTGGCAACAGCCTGTATAACGAAGAATTTGCCACCTTCGGCGAAGATGACGTTTACGATCACAGCCATGCGGGCGGCTTTATTCGCTTGTTCTCGTTGTCATCACGTATTCGTGCGCTGAACGAGAAGAAATAATAGCAGGCCTTCCCCACCCCAACCTCCCCTGTGAAGGGGAGGTTGGGGTGGGGTAATAATGAGTAGAACACTAAAATTCAACGGAGCATCACATGGCACTATGGGGCGGGCGGTTCAGTCAGGCGGCAGACCAGCGGTTTAAGCAATTTAATGACTCACTGCGGTTTGATTACCGATTGGCTGAGCAGGATATTACCGGCTCGGTGGCATGGTCGAAGGCGCTGGTTACCGTGAATGTGTTAACGGTGGAAGAACAGCAGACGCTGGAAGACGCGTTGGGTGTATTGCTGGAAGAGGTTCAGGCGAATCCTAATGCGATTTTGGCCAGCGATGCAGAAGATATTCACAGCTGGGTTGAGACGCAGCTGATTAATAAAGTCGGCGACTTAGGTAAAAAACTGCACACGGGGCGTAGCCGTAACGATCAGGTTGCGACGGATCTGAAACTGTGGTGCAAGAATGAGATCGGCGAGTTGTTACTGGCCGTTCAGCAGTTGCAGCAAGCGTTGGTGGTAACGGCTGAAGCCAATCAGGACGCGGTGATGCCGGGTTATACCCATCTTCAACGTGCACAGCCGGTGACTTTTGCTCACTGGTGCTTGGCGTATGCCGAAATGCTGGCGCGTGACGAAAGCCGTTTGCACGATACGTTGAAACGTTTAGATGTGAGCCCGCTTGGGTGTGGGGCTTTAGCGGGCACAGCTTATCCAATCGATCGTGAACAGTTGGCTGAATGGCTAGGTTTTGCTAGCGCAACGCGTAACAGTTTGGACAGCGTTTCTGACCGCGACCATGTGCTGGAACTGCTTTCTAATGCGTCTATCGGTATGGTGCATCTGTCGCGCTTTGCGGAAGATCTGATCTTTTTCAACAGCGGTGAAGCGAACTTTGTAGAGCTGTCCGATCGCGTGACTTCTGGTTCATCGTTGATGCCACAGAAGAAAAATCCCGATGCATTAGAACTGATTCGCGGCAAATGTGGTCGCGTGCAGGGCGCGTTGACCGGCATGATGATGACGTTGAAAGGCCTGCCTTTGGCCTACAACAAAGATATGCAGGAAGATAAAGAAGGCCTATTCGACGCACTGGATACGTGGATGGACTGTCTGCATATGGCGGCGCTGGTGCTGGATGGTATTCAGGTGAAGCGTCCTCGTTGCCAAGAAGCTGCGGAACAAGGATATGCTAACGCAACAGAATTAGCTGATTACCTTGTGGCGAAAGGCGTTCCGTTCCGTGAAGCCCACCATATTGTGGGTGAAGCGGTAGTGGGAGCGATTAAGCAAGGTAAAGCGTTGGAGGCGTTGAGCCTCAGCGAACTGCAAAAATTCAGCAGCGTGATCGGCGATGACGTTTACCCTATTTTGTCACTGCAATCTTGTCTGGATAAACGCAGTGCCAAAGGTGGTGTTTCTCCGCATCAGGTCGCTCAGGCGATTGCCGAGGCAAAACAGCGCCTGCTTTAGTTCAGCCGTTGTACCAATGAAAAACCGGGCAATGTCCTAATGCCGAACATTTAAGAGCTCGAGATACACGGGGCTAGCACACCGCGGGGCGCTCCGGCAGCTAAAGCTGCTACGACCCCATCGGTGTACTTCCCCTAAAATCATGCTTAAGTGACCAGCATTAGGGCAATGCCCGGTTTTTTTTATCCTAAAAGCTTAGCGCATAGATATCGATTGAGGCTTACGCCTTCTTCATTAGCGAGAATGGCCAAGCGTCGATGTTGTTCAGGAGCCAGACGTAATACCAGCTTGCCGCTATATTTTTTCTCTGCCAGCGCCACGGGCGGAATTTCACCGTTGCTTAACATGTCTGATACCGCGCTGGAAACCAGATCCATAATTCCCTCAAGGGCCTCCAGTTGACTGGCGGCTAACCATGACAGTGACGGGAATTCACTGCACAATCCGACAAATTCGTTATCTTCTTCAGACCACGTAATGCGATATGTGTAGTGCTCAGTAAAGCGATTATGAGTTGTCACGATAGGCCTGCTCCAATTTTTCTATTGCCGCAATTACTTGTCTAATTTGATAACTCTTGGCTTTGCCATTTTTACCGGCCTGAATATTTATTCTGGGGTCGCCTTGCCACGGCATGCGAAAGACTTTGTGGCTTCCACCATTTTGCCGAGGTGGGCCAAACAGCAGAATGCAGACTTTGACCAGCTCATTAAAAGACAGGTTGGTTAAATGTGTACGTAACTCTTCAGCAAGATCGCCAAGCTCCTTCACACCGCCTCCATAATAGTATCGTTATTGATACTAAATCAATCTCATTATTTTGATGAAAGTGAGTGTGTCTGAGTTAGGGAATGGGGCAAGCGGAAGTGATTAAGTTAGGAATGCACTATACAAAAAAACCGGGCAATGCCCGGTTTTGCAGCGAAATTTGCGAAGTTATTCACCCGGACAGCGCATACAGCGCTCGGTCTCGCTACCGCCGATGCGCAGCTTGCTTTGCAAATCACGCAATGCAGTACGTAAGCCTTCTTCTATTACTGGGTGATAGAACGGCATATCCAGCATTTGATCGACGGTCATGCCTTGCTGATGCGCCCATGCCAGCAGATGCGCAATGTGCTCAACTTCCGGTCCCATCATTTCAGCACCTAGGAATTTGCCCGTTCCTTGTTCGCCATAAACATGCAGTAAGCCTTTGTTACGCAGCATGACGCGAGAACGCCCTTGGTTTTCGAAAGAGACTTCGCCAACCTCGAAGCAACCGCAGGCACCATATTTTTGGCTAAGTTCACGATAGGTTGAACCGACCATGGCGATTTGCGGGTCAGAGAACACCACTGAAATCGAACTCCGGCGTAATCCCGGCTTAACGTCTGGGAAGCTACCCGCATTATCACCGGCAATTCGAGCCTGATCGCTGGCTTCGTGTAACAGCGGGAGCTGATTGCTTGCGTCGCCAGCGATAAAGATATGCGGCACGCTGGTTTGCATGGTCAGTCGATCGGCGACCGGAACACCGCGTTCATCAAGCTCAAGTGAGGTGTTTTCGATGGCGAGATTATCAACATTTGGACGGCGGCCGGTGGCTGCCAGCACGTAGTCCACCATGATTTCTTGTGGCTTACCGTCTAAACCCTGATAGCGAATAAACACGCGCTCGCCTTCGCGCTGCATGATCTCGACTTTCACATCGGGATCGAGATAAAACTCTTCGCCTAGAGCGCGGCGAGCATAATCGCGTACATCGCTGTCCGTGAGAGGGCCTACGGCACCGCCGACGCCAAAGACTTTCACTTTCACGCCGAGACGATGAAGCGCTTGGCCGATCTCTAAACCGATAACGCCGGGGCCAAATACTGCAACGGATTCAGGCAAATCGTCCCAGTTGAATACATCATCATTGATAATCAAGCGATCGCCGAGGTCGTTCCACGGAGCCGGCCATGTTGGGCGAGAACCGGTGGCGATAACGATGCGTTTTGCCACGATGCGGGTGTGATCGTCAACTTGTAGGGTATTGTCATCGATAAAACGGGCGTAGCCGAGAATTTTGTCGTTGTCAGGAATACTGATGACGCCTTCCATCACAAAACCCACGAAGCGGTCGCGTTCGTGTTTAACGCGAGCCATGACTTCGCGGCCATCAATTTTTATTTCACCCTGAGGGTGAATGCCAAAACCGGGAGCGCGCTCGATTTGATGCACGGCTTCTGCGGCGGCAATGAGTAATTTGGAAGGCATACAGCCAACGCGAGCACAGGTTGTGCCAAATGGGCCACCTTCGATCATGACAACGCTGGGTGTAGAGAGTTTTGCTGCGCGATAGGCACCTAAGCCTGCTGTACCGCCGCCGATAACGGCCACGTCAACACTGAGTTCTTTCATGAAGCTATCTCCTGAAATCGGAAAAAAAGGCGGGACGAGCCCGCCAAAATGTTGGCTTACTTTTTTATAATAACGACTACTTGCAGGTGATTATGCCTGTTGCAGATAAACTTCTAAGTCATCGCTGCCACCGATATGTTGTCCACCGATGTAAACCTGTGGAACAGTCGCACGGCCAGTCACAGCGCGCAGACTCACGGTGGTAGCGTCTTTACCCAGCACGATTTCTTCGTACTGGATACCGCGGTCTTGCAGCATTTGTTTGGCTTTAGCGCAGTATGGGCAGCCCGGTTTGGTAAACAGGGAAACGGAAGCCTGCACTTTGAAATCGGGTGCTAAATATTTCAGCATGGTATCTGCATCAGATACTTCAAACGGGTCGCCTGGCTTGTTAGGTTCAACAAACATTTTTTCAACCACGCCGTTGCGAACCAGCATGGAATAGCGCCATGAGCGTGGGCCAAAGCCGAGATCGGCTTTTTCGACCAGCATGTTCATGCCTTTGGTAAATTCACCGTTGCCGTCTGGAACGAAAGTGATGTGCTCTGCTTTTTGATCGGCTTTCCATGCATTCATCACGAAGGTGTCATTAACGGAAACGCACAGAATGCTGTCGACGCCTTTTTCATGGAACACTGGAGCCAGCTCGTTGTAACGAGGCAGATGGCTTGATGAACAGGTTGGGGTGAATGCGCCCGGCAGAGAAAACACGATAACGGTTTTGTCTTTGAACAGATCATCGGTAGTTACGTCAATCCACTGGTCGCCCTGACGGGTGTGGAAAGTTACCTGTGGAATTTTCTTACCTTCTTGGCTAGTAAACATGGATTAACCCTTTAATTATTAAATTAAAAATTACTGATGCTGGCGTGTCGCCGTTCGTTGATGGACATTATTCACACTTAGGCTTGATAGTTCTAATCGTTCATTGCTATCTTATTTATCGCCATGAGCTATCATGGCTCGGAGGATAAATATGAATATTCGAGATTTAGAATACCTAGTGGCGTTGTCTGAACATCGTCATTTTCGTCGCGCCGCCGACTCATGCCATGTCAGCCAACCTACGCTGAGTGGCCAAATCCGTAAGTTGGAAGATGAGTTGGGTGTGATGCTTCTGGAGCGAACTAGCCGCAAAGTGCTGTTCACCCAAGCCGGGTTATTACTTGTCGATCAGGCACGTACGGTTCTGCGTGAGGTTAAGGTACTTAAAGAGATGGCCAGCCAGCAGGGTGAGGCGATGTCCGGCCCGCTGCATATCGGATTGATCCCAACGGTTGCGCCTTATTTGCTGCCACAGATTATCCCAACGCTGCACCAAACTTTTCCTAAGCTGGAAATGTATTTGCACGAAGCGCAGACCCACCAATTGTTAGCGCAGCTTGATAGCGGCAAATTGGACTGCGCGATTTTGGCGTTGGTCAAAGAAACAGAGGCATTTATTGAAGTGCCATTGTTTGATGAGCCGATGAAGCTGGCGGTGTATAGCGGCCATCCTCTGGCAGACAAAGATAAAATTGCGATGTCTGAACTGGCCGGCGAGCATTTGTTAATGCTGGAAGACGGGCATTGTCTGCGCGATCAGGCGATGGGATTCTGTTTCCAAGCTGGGGCAGATGAAGATACGCATTTCCGTGCAACTAGCCTAGAAACGCTGCGCAACATGGTTGCCGCTGGGAGCGGTATAACGCTGCTGCCGGCATTAGCGGTTCCACCTGAGCGTGAACGTGACGGCATTTGCTATGTGCAATGTTATAAGCCTGAGCCGAAGCGGACTATCGCGTTAGTTTATCGTCCCGGCTCTCCGCTGCGCGCACGCTATGAACAGCTCGCGGAAGCGATCCGCGAGCATATGCAAGGTGTCATGGCACAGCAGTGCGACGCTTTAAAACAGGCGGTTTAGCCCGTTTAACGCAGCCACACGGTAGGCCTCGGCCATGGTTGGATAGTTGAAGGTGGTATTAACGAAATACTCGATGGTATTACCTTCTCCTTTCTGTTCCATGATCGCTTGGCCGATGTGAATGATCTCCGCCGCGCGTTCGCCAAAGCAGTGGATCCCTAGGATCTGCTTGGTTTCGCGATGGAATAAGATCTTCAAACTTCCCACGCTCATTCCGGCGATTTGTGCGCGAGCCAGATGTTTAAACTGTGCACGGCCCACCTCATACGGCACCTTCATTGCCGTTAGTTCCTGCTCGGTTTTACCCACGGAGCTGATTTCAGGAATGGTGTAAATACCGGTAGGAATATCTTCGACCAGATGTACGTTGGCTTCGCCTTGCATTATGGCCTGAGCAGCGATGCGCCCTTGATCGTAAGCCGCAGAAGCTAAACTTGGATAGCCAATGACATCACCCACGGCGTAGATATGTGAAATGGCCGTTTGGTACATGCTATTGACCTTCAGAAGGCCACGGCCATCGGCTTCAAGCCCGACATTTTCCAGTTTCAGCGCATCGGTATTCCCTGTACGGCCATTGGCGTACAGCAGGCAATCGGCTTTAACTTTTTTACCGGATTTGAGATGCATGATGACGCCATCTTCAACGCCTTCAATCTGCTCGAACTCTTCGTTGTGGCGGATAACAACGCCGTTATTCCAGAAGTGGTAAGAGAGCGCATCTGACATTTCTTGATCGAGAAATGCAAGCAGGCGATCGCGGGTATTCACTAAGTCCACTTTCACGCTTAATCCACGGAAGATCGACGCATATTCGCAGCCGATAACGCCAGCACCATAAATGATGATGTGCTGCGGTTCGTGGTTAAGTTGCAGAATAGAGTCGCTGTCGTAAATGCGTGGATGCTTGAAATCGACGCCAGACGGATGATACGGGCGTGAACCACAGGCGATAATGATGTTGTCGGCGGTTAAGGTATCGCGCGTGCCGTCTGGGTAGCTAACGCTGAGGGTATTGGCATCAATAAATTCGGCGTCACCGGAAAATAATTGACAATGGTTACGCTCGTAGAATCCTTGGCGCATGCGGGTTTGCTGATTAATAACGCTATCGGCATGACGCAAAATATCAGGGAATGTCGATTTAAGAATTCGGGAGTTGTCGCTATAGAGAGGATTTTGGTTAAATTCGATAATGCGGCTAACGGCGTGGCGAAGTGCTTTCGAGGGGATGGTACCCCAGTGGGTGCATCCGCCACCAACGCTAAAATGCCGTTCTATGACGGCAACCCGCGCGCCCTGTTTTACCAGACCCATGGCGGCGCCTTCACCACCGGGACCTGAGCCAATGACTATGGCATCAAAAGAATAGTGCTGTTGCATGTAGGGTAGGCCTTTCTTATACAAAAATACAACGTTACCTTAACATAATAACCGCGCATCCCCAATCATCCCTACGCTTTTCGTGGCAATTCACGCCTTGTTTTTGTCATCCTAGCTATACATGTCACAGGTCATAGAAGCGTGGTTGGGGTAAAGTTTGATATAGTGGCGTTAAACCACCGCGCCAGAATCAAAAATAGCCGAAGGTGGAATAAAGAAACTTACATTTAACCGGATATTAATATGGGCGTCAGAGCGCAACAAAAAGAACGAACTCGTCGTTCACTGATCGAGGCGGCTTTTAATCAGCTAAGCGCTGAGCGGAGCTTTGCGAGTTTGAGCCTGCGTGAAGTATCCCGTGAAGCTGGTATTGCCCCAACGTCTTTCTATCGCCATTTCCGTGACGTGGATGAGTTAGGGTTAACGATGGTGGATGAAAGTGGGTTGATGCTGCGCCAGTTAATGCGTCAGGCCCGTCAGCGTATTGCCAAAGGTGGCAGCGTTATCCGCACATCCGTAGCAACTTTTATGGAATTTATCGGCAATAATCCGAATGCTTTCCGTCTGCTTTTACGGGAACGTTCCGGTACTTCCGCTGCGTTCCGCGCGGCGGTGCAGCGTGAGGTTCAGCACTTTATTGCGGAACTTGCCGATTACCTTGAAATCGAAAATCACATGCCGCGCAGTTTTACTGAAGCACAGGCGGAGGCGATGGTGACTATCGTATTTAGCGCGGGTGCTGAAGCGTTAGATATTGATATGGAGCACCGCCGTTTGTTGGAAGAACGTCTTGTTTTACAGTTGCGGATGATTTCCAAGGGCGCTTATTATTGGTACCGTCGTGAGCAGGAGAAAGCACACATTGCGCATATGCATGAAAATGCAGAGCAGCATGCTCGGGAATAAATTTAAAGCATAGGGTTGGTCATGATTAAAAGTCGTTTAGATGTGGGAACGTTGATTCTGTCATTGGTTGCGGGGCTTTCTATCAGCGGATCTTTTGCCGCACTGTTTAGCTCAGCCGTATCATTTTCGGTATTTCCCCTGCTGGCACTGATTTTATCAGTGTATTGCCTGCATCAGCGCTACCTGAACTGCTCTATGCCTGAAGGTATGCCGATGCTTTCCTCTTCGTGTTTTCTGCTTGGTTTGCTGATGTATAGCGCCATTGTTCGCGTTGAGTACCCAGAAATTGGCTCTAACTTTATGCCAACCCTCCTGTGTATTGTGTTGGTTTTCTGGATTGCCTATCGTATTAAGGCGTTTAAGAAAAATGCCGAGCCTGATAGCGGAAAAGATTTTCACGATCCTGAGTGATGTTGAGCCACTGAGATACCATTCAAATAGAAAAGGCAGCCATTGGCTGCCTTTTCTATTTGAATCGTTTTTAATCGCGTTTTTCCAACAACACGCCGCATTCCATATGATGGGTATAGGGGAACTGATCGAACAGCGCCAAGCGTGTGACCCGATGAGTTTCGTTCAGCGTTTCTAGGTTTGCGCTAAGCGTTTCAGGGTTGCATGAGATATAAAGTATCCGTGGATACGCCTGCACCATGCGCAAGGTGTCGTCATCCAAGCCGCTACGCGGTGGATCGACAAAAATGGTTTCGCACTGATAACCTTTGAGGTCGATACCTTCCAAACGTTTGAACTCACGTACGCCGTTCATCGCCTGAGTAAAATCTTCTGCCGCCATACGAATGATTTGTACATTCTCAATGTGGTTGGCTGCGATGTTGAACTGCGCTGCAGCAACGGAAGGTTTGGCAATTTCTGTTGCGAGCACGCGATTAAAATTACGCGCGAGCGCCAAGGAGAAATTGCCGTTGCCACAGTACAGCTCAAGCAGATCGCCTTTGGAATCCTGTGTAACGTCAAGCGCCCACTCAAGCATCTTAATGTTTACGGCCGCGTTGGGCTGGGTAAAGCTGTTTTCTACCTGACGATAGATCATGTTGCGGCCAGCAACAGGCAGGCATTCATCAACATAGTCTTGATCGAAACAGATTTTGGTTTTGGTGGCGCGGCCAATAAGCTGCAGGTCAAAACCTTGCGCGCGCAGGCGATCGCGAAGCGCTTCAGCCTCTACTTTCCATTCATCATCCAGTTTGCGGTGATAAAGAAGAGAAACCACCACTTTATTGTTCATAGTTGACAGATAGTCAATTTGGAACAATTTAAAGCGCAGAACGTGGTTTGGCTTTAGCTCATCCATCATCACGTTCATCAAACGGTTAATCAGCTCGCTTGCAGCAGGGAACTGATCGACGCGGATGCGTTGTTTGGTTTGTTGATCAAACATGATGTGGTAGAGATCGCCTTCATCATGCCAAACGCGGAATTCAGCGCGCATGCGGTAGTGACTGGCCGGCGAGCGAAATGCCTCAATCTCCGGTGCCGCAAACGGGGTCATCATGTTGGCCAGTCGGGTAATTTTTTCCGTGAGTTGGGCATCATATTGATCGGTTGGCAGCGTGTTCGGCGTCATGGCATTTCTCGTTTGCATAATAATAGAGGGGCGATTGTAGGCGATGGAATGATGATGTCCAGCTCTGTGACTTATTCTACATCCGAATCATAGAAGTCTAGACTTCTGAATACGTTTTCACTTAGCATGGCGGCCCGGTCTCCTGTGGAGAGTGAAAAGGGAATCCGGTGTGAATCCGGAGCTGACGCGCAGCGGTATGGGGAAGTCACGGCGATATTTTGACACTGTCATTACAGATGGGAAGTCATCGCCCGGTGTGTATTCAACAATGCATGTTGATACACAAATCCTAAGCCCGAAGACCTGCCGGTACACGTCGCTTTACGTGGTTTTCGCGAATTAACGCCACGGCTCGCGGCATCCTGCCAATTAAGTTTGGATGCTCTTATATGACTATAAAAAAAAATGCGCTGATGGCAGCTTTGTCTGTCACGGCTTTCTCTGGCTGGGCGCAAGATTCTAACGAAACACCTTCATCATCATCCGCAAATAATAATGACGATGTCATTGTCACCGCTTCCCGTTTTCCTCAGCCAGTTTCCACCGTGCTAGCGCCTAGTGATGTTGTTACTCGAGATGATATCGATCGTTGGCAGGCTAAAACGCTGAATGACGTAATGCGGCGTTTACCCGGCGTCGATATCGCCCAAAATGGCGGTATGGGACAGAGTGCATCGATGTATATCCGTGGGACCAGCGCAAGCCAAGTACTTGTGCTGGTGGATGGCATTCCTATTGCTCGTCCTGGAATTTCAAACACGGCGGATTTCAATCAAATCCCGATTTCGCTGGTTCAACGTGTTGAATATATTCGTGGCCCACGCTCTGCCGTGTATGGTTCGGGTGCAATGGGGGGGGTTATTAACGTCATCACGCAAACCGATAAGGAAGGCGCGCAGATAAATGCAGGTGTCGGTTCTAAAGGATTCCAGCAGTACGATGGGAGCGTGCGTCAAAAAGTCGGTGATAACACCAAAGTCGCGTTGGCGGGCTCTTATGAAAGCACCAAAGGCTTTAATGTGCAGCCGGGTTCAACGTACGAACCCGATCATGATGACGATGGCTATCGCACCAAGACTTTCTGGGGTGGTATAGATCACCAGTTTAGCAACGAGTTTTCTGGTTTTGCTCGTGGCTACGGTTACACCAACAATAGTGACTATGATCTTGGTAGCCCACCGTCGAGCCCCGCTTACAGCGCAAACGAAAGCGAAACCTACAATCACACTTATGATATGGGGCTGCGCTATTTGTCTGGGGCTTATTCATCTCAGTTAACGGGCAGCTACCAAAAAGTAAAAGCTTATAATTACAGCAGTGAATATGGGCGCTATCACGATGGCACCACGCTGGATGATATGGATCAGCGTAATATTCAATGGGGTAATACCTATAGCCTAGAGCATGGGCAGATTAGTGCGGGTGTGGATTGGCAGCAGCAGCGTCTGACTTCTTCAGATATCAGTAAATCTGACAGCTATAAACGTGATGATTCTGGGCTATACCTTACAGGTCAGCAAAAACTGGGAGATGTCACGTTGGAGGCATCTGGACGTGAAGATAAAGATGAACAGTTCGGTTGGCACGGTACTTGGCAAACGGCAGCGGGTTGGGAATTTACGCCGGGCTATCGTGCAACATTGTCTTATGGCACTGGATTCTTGGCGCCGTCATTGGGACAGCAATTTGGTTCAACGCGTTTCGGCATTGATTCCAATCCTAATTTAAAACCTGAAGAGTCGAAGCAGTGGGAAGCAGGTTTAGAAGGGCTGACTGGGCCACTTGATTGGCGTCTGTCTGTGTATCATTACAAAATTGAAAATCTGATTACCTATTATTCCGATCCTGTCACCTATGCGGGCAGCTACGACAACATCGACTCTGCCACGATTAAAGGCGTCGAGTGGACGGGCAGCGTTGATACCGGGATCTTCACGCATCAGGTTACCTTGCAGTATTTAGATCCGCGTAATGATAAAAATGATGAAGTATTAGCGCGTCGCGCCAAACGACAGGCTAAATATCAGCTCGACTGGACCATGTTTAATGTCGATATGGATGTTTCGTATCAATATTATGGTCGCCGTTACGATAACAATACGTCCCAATACAATAATACGCAGCAGGTATTACCAAGCTACAGCACCGTCGATATTTCAGCTTCTTATCCGGTTACGTCTCATCTAACAGTTCGTGGTAGAATCGCCAACCTGTTAGATAAAGATTATGAAACGGCTTATGGCTACCAAACCGCAGGTAGAGAATATTATCTCTCCGGTAGCTACACCTTCTAATGATGTAGCGACTTCTAAACCCACTGCGCTGGTTTTTGACTCCGGCGTGGGTGGGTTATCTGTATATCAAGAGATCCGTGATTTGCTTCCGGATCTCCACTATATATATGCATTCGACAATCAGGGATTCCCCTATGGGGAAAAAGACGAAGCGTTTATTATCGACCGCGTTGTCAAAATCGTTGCCGAAGTGCAAAAGCGTCATCCTCTCTCTATTGTTATCATCGCCTGTAATACCGCAAGCACCATTACGCTCCCCGCATTACGCGAACGCTTCAATTGCCCTATCGTTGGTGTCGTGCCTGCGATAAAACCTGCGGCAAAGCTGACGCGCAACGGCGTTGTTGGTTTGTTAGCGACGAGAGCGACGGTGCAGCGTTCATATACTCACGATCTGATTGCTCGATTTGCGAAAGACTGCAACATCAAAATGCTGGGCTCGGCTGAGCTGGTGGAATTGGCTGAGGCCAAGTTACATGGCGAAGAGATTGATCCTGCGGTGCTAAAGAAAATACTACGACCTTGGCTGTCAATGGCCGAACCGCCAGATACGGTGGTTCTGGGATGTACGCATTTTCCTTTATTGCGCGAAGAACTGGCGGCGGTATTACCCACAGGGACTCGTTTAGTTGATTCAGGTGCCGCAATAGCCCGTCGTGTCGCTTGGCTGATTGCTAATCAGGAAAACGCACTGAGCACGGAAAACGATTTGGCCTATGCAACAGAAACAAATAGCGATACCGATGCGCTTTTACCTGTATTGCATCGTTTAGGTTTCTCAGAACTACGAGAATTGAGTATTTAATCCTCATTTATGTGGTTTTCGGTG
>NZ_FMIQ01000087.1 GCF_900095695.1 Hafnia alvei
TGTGTCAAAATTTTGATGTTCTGGTGAAACGCGCTAAACGACGCAGCTCTTTGCTGACCTGATCCGCCAGCTCACGCGTTGGGCATAGCACAGCGCCTGAGTCGTCGTCAATCTGCTGTAGCAGACCGATACCAAAAGCGGCTGTTTTACCGCTGCCGGTTTTGGCCTGCGCCCGAACGTCACACCCTTCTAAAATGGCAGGCAATGCAGCGGGCGTTCAATGGCCAGGCGACGGTAGCCAAAATCGGTGCTGTTAAAGATTTTGCTGGCGAAAGTTTTCGGCGCTTCGGTTTTAGCGGTAGCAGATTGGCGGCCACGGTTAGATTTTTGCTCAGGTGCTTTCTCAAGCCCCAACTCTTCAAGAGAGGTGGCATTTCAACGGCAAACTCACCAAAGGTGCGGGTGATAAGCTTGATGTCGTCTTCGCCCATCAGGTTACGCTTGGAACCTAACGATTTGCGCATCTTGCCGCACAGGTTGGTGCCATCAATCAGTTGGACTTTGCCTTCGCGCTCCGGCGCTTTTTTATTCGATAGGGCCCATACATAGGTGGCAATGCCGGTGCTGTAGAACATGTCGGTCGGCAGCGCAACGATGCCTTCCAGCAAATCGGCTTCCAGAATATAACGGCGGATTTCGCTTTCACCACTTCCCGCCCCGCCGGTAAACAGCGGTGAACCGTTGAGGATGATCCCGATACGTCCGCCGTTGTTCACCAAACCATCGGCGTTACGGCTATCGCGCATTTTGCTTATCAGGTGCAATAGGAACAGCAGCGAGCCGTCAGAGACACGCGGCAGACCGGGGCCAAAACGCCCGTTGAACCCTTTTTGCAGATGTTCGTCGTTAATCTCGCCTTCAATCTTTTTCCAGTCCACACCAAACGGGGGGTTAGACAGCATATAGTCGAACTGGTCCTGCGGGAGCTGATCGTTGGAAAGCGTATTCCCAAGCTTGATGTGGCTGACGTCTTGCTCTTTGATCAACATGTCGGCTTTACAGATGGCGTAAGACTCTGGGTTTAGCTCTTGGCCGAAGGCACGCATCACCGCATTTGGATTAAGTTCGTGCACATATTCCATGCCGGATGAGAGAAAGCCCCCGTACCCGCCGTTGGGTCGTAAATGGTGCGAATAATGCCGTCTTTCGACAATGCATCATTATCTTCCATAAACACCAGCGAAGTGGTTAAGCGCACGATATCACGTGGGGTAAAGTGCTCCCCTGCCGTCTCATTTGAGCTCTCCGCAAAACGACGGATCAGCTCTTCAAACACCAACCCCATTTCATGATTAGAAATGGCCTTTGGGCTCAGGTCGGTGGTGGCAAATTTCTTAACGATTTTGAACAGCAGGTTGGCATCATCTAACAGACCAACAAACTCACTAAATTTGAAATGCTCAAAGATTTCTCGCGCATCCTTTGAAAAATACTGAAAGTAGTTCTCAAGGTTCGCCTTGATGTCATTCTGCCCAATTTTACCGAGATCCATCGGTGAGGTATTAAAGAACGACAAGCCTTTAGTGGCACGTAACAGAAACTTCTCTCGCCCTTCTTCCGGCAACGGACTGGCCTTCATCCTCGGCAGGGAGGCGCGGTAAATATAACCAAGCTGAAAAGTCCGGCAGAATATATGACAGCGATAGCTGGTGTGCCTTCTTCTCCGGTTTCGTATGTTTTGACAGGCTCAGCTTTCCCATAGAACCAACCCTTGATTGCAACCACAGTCATCAGAATCACCACCGAAAATTGGGCATACTACATGAGCGTCAACTCTATGAATGCATGTCTTGTTTACTCACTGGCAGGACTGCGACTTTCAGTGATCATTTTCTTCGAGTTAATTTGCGTTATGCTTAATCTGTCAAAGTAATTTGCTGGTGATAAGACGTTCAATTTTACCACTAGCTAGTGGTAAAATCACGTTAAACGATTTATTATCCGCATTTAAACGCGAATAAAAAACTATAAAATCAGCAGGTTAATACAATTATACTAAGTGGGGTAACTTTGGAATAAATTATTTTTATCACCCTACGTTCTCGATTAATACCTTGTGATGATACTGACAGCGGGGAATCAGCGTGAAAAAGAAAATATTGTTCTGTCTCCCATGTATCGCTCTACAGGCCATTGCCGCTATGATAGGAACTCTTGTTATTTTCAGGGTTAACACTGATGCGTATTTTACAACTTATTTCGCTGAATAAAGAACAACTTACACCGGGTGAACGAACGATCGCCGACTATCTATTAGCGCATCCAGAAATATTAAAGCAATGCTCGTCACAAGAAATTGCCAGTCAGTTACACATAAGCCAGTCCAGTATTGTAAAATTTGCCAAGAAATTAAACTTCAGAGGTTTTACTGACCTTAAGATGGCTTTAATCGAAGAGTGGGGACAGCTTAATAAGCAAATTAATAGCGCTGACCAGCACTTGCACAGTAGTATCACTATTTATGATAGTCCGACCATCATTGCTGAAAAACTCTGCCTTGAAAAACAAGAAGCACTACGAGATTCAACCGATAATGTTAATTTCTCCCAGCTAGAAAAAATCATTTCGTTAATAAAATTCGCTCGCCGTATCCAAATTACCGGTATTGGTGGTTCAGCTCTGGCTGCTAAAGATCTCGCTTATAAATTGATGAAAATTGGTTATCCGGTAATGAATGAACTGGACGGCCACGTACAAATAACAGTGGCTCAGTCTTTAGCCCCGGGAGATATTCAGATCGCTATTTCCTACTCGGGGTCACTCAAAGAAATATTGCTGGCCGCGCAAGTTGCCAAAAATAACGGCGCACAACTAGTTGCTGTCACCTCACTGCAGGAAAGTCCGTTACGAAAAATAGCGGATTACACTCTGGATACTCTGGCTGGAGAAACACGATGGCGCAGTTCGTCTATATCAGCACGAACCGCTCAGAATACTATTACTGACTTACTGTTTGTTTGTCTGTTGCAAGAAGAGAATGAAAGAAGTCAGCGTTATATTAACCGAAGTAAAGAAATAATAGATAAATTAAAATAAAGCCAGAGGCACTTTCCTCTGGGTAATTTTTGTATTATTACACAACCCGATAACTACCAGATGTGACGTATGCCAATTGAGTAGAGGCGGAAGTCCTGGGTATTATCATCCCCGTACGTCAGGTGAACCAGCTGGCTGTTCTTTGAATGTTGCCATGTTGTCTGTTCCCACGCCAGATTCGTCCACAGGGTTGTTTTAGGTGTTAGGTTGTAGTTTACAATCAGTCCCAAGCGCAACCCGCCATTATCTGCACGGTTTGTGGTGACTCCCGTCGCAGGGTCATAATTCTTTTCATTGAGGAAATAGCGGAAATAAGGCTGAATATCCCACTGCTCGTTAATCTTGGTGGGGAAATAACCACGGATCTGATTCTGTTCCCAGGTTTTATCGCCATGGCTGTTCCAAGTCCAGTCAGTGTAATACATCAGTTTAGCCAGCATTTTATCGTTGATTCGATACTGGAAACCATGCTCACTTTCCCATTCCCAGTCATTGTAGCCCGGACCGGAGAAAGCATTATCGTAGTAATAACCGGCATCCCAGAAAACGAATGCAAATTTTTCGCTAAAGTTATAACTACCGCCAGGGATCAGCCAATAAGAGTGGTAAGAGTTTTTTGCTGGCATGCCATTTTTTACATCATTTGATTCTTTACGATAAACGAAACTAAGATTCAGAGTGGCGTCCTGATTTTTAATCAAATTTCGGTTAGCTTGTAATTGTAAACGGTTACGATTATAGGAAGTCTGTTCTGAGTGAAAATTGGTCGTGTAGTTACGCATGGAGACTTTATACTCCATAAAATAACTCCACGTGGAGTCCACTGGCTGAATAGCTACTTGAACTACCGGGCTAATTTTATCAAAGATTTTCTTGTTGTTAATTGTATAGCCTTTAAATTCTTCTATTTCCAAAAATGTATTACTGGAAATATTAAATTTAGATTCTTCGGTAAGTTTTTTATTAGATTGCTGGGCTGCTAGCTCTGTCGCTGCCTCTTCAAGAGGATCATCAATTACCGCCTGACTCGTGGAGGATAAACCAGTCAATATTAGAAATAAATATGTTTTTTTTGCATAATTCATAGGGGATCTACCAATTTTAATTAATCTCTTTTAAAGAGATGTTATATTTTTTATGAAACTATCCGTAGGAGGGCCATAAGAACTATGGCCATTTATTAAATTATCCACAAGACATTAATATGTCAGGCCATGACCTAGTGGATACATAACGTTGTTATTGGCGTCTTTAATTTCCACAGGCAGTTTACCTGTAGGGTTATTAAAGGTTACATCCTGGGTATTTTTAAACAGGCTTCTAACACCTGCTTTAATATTTGCCTCTAAAGAGTTACGGCCCGCATTGGTAATATCAAAGCCGGTAATGCCGTAGATTGCAATGTTCGCCTTCACATTCTTCAATGCCGAAATATCGTATGGGTTCCGGGAAGAGATAACGACGACAGGTTTTTTATATTTAGCTGCCAGGCTGATAATGGATTGCGCTGCATTATCTTGTGCTTTCAAATTGTAAGTCACGAGGATAATAAAATCTGAGTGTGTAATTTGCTTATTCACGTCTTGCGGTAAGGTTTGACCCTCAAGGTCAACATCAATGCCAGTAGCTGAGATAGTCTTATCTTGCAACTCGCTACTGATTTTATTTAACTCACTTTTAATCAATTCATTACGCGCTTTTTCGTCAGAAATAACTAGAATGTTATTCTGTTTTTTAAGCAAAAAAGGTAAAACACCTTTATTTTTAATTAAGGTAACTGATTTCTCAGCAACTTTGCGTTCGTAGTTTTTATGCTCTGCTGAAGCCACAACAGATAAAGCATGTGCTCCGGTATACATCGGCTGCGGTAACAGTTTGTTATCCAATTTGTATTCAACAACTCGCAGCGCGGACTCGTTGATACGCTTCATTAGCTCTGGGTTCACCTGACTTTTTTTCTCAATATACTGGTACAGACTGGCAAGTTTATCCATGCTTTGCTTATCCCAGATATGGACTGGCATAACAGCAACATCCACACCTGCTAAGTACGCCTGCTCGACCGCTTCATTGGAGCCAAAGTTATCGGCAACAGCGCCCATATCTAACGCATCAGTAAAGATCAGGCCTTTATAATGGAGTTCATTACGCAAAATATCGGTGAGGATCTTTTTCGATAAGGTCGCAGGTAGACCCATTTCCTTGCCATCATGCTTGGAAATCACTTTGGTGTTATCTAGCACAGGCACCACGATATGTCCGGTCATAATAGCCTTAATACCGTTATCAATTGCATATTTGAACGGAACTAAATCATTCTGTCGCCATTCTTGTTCAGAATACGGCACAACAGGCAGGCCAACATGTGAGTCGGTCTCAACATTGCCGTGACCAGGAAAGTGTTTGATGGTTGCAATAACGTGATTTTTCTGTAAACCGGCAATGTAAGCGCTAGCCATACCATTAATCAGATCGGTATCGCTACTGAATGAACGAACACCTATCACTGGATTGTTTTGATTCACATTGACATCAACAGACGGGGCGAAATTAATATTCACGCCTAGCGCGGAAAGTTCAGAACCGTGAATTTCACCTGAAACCTGTGCCATAGATATATCACGAGTTGCCGCTAATGCCATATTGCCTGGCATCTCGGTACCTTCACGTAAGCGTGTGACATAGCCGCCTTCCTGATCGGTTCCGATAAGCAGAGGTAAACGATAACGCGCACCCTGAATATCTTCGATCAATTTATAAGACTGGGTGGTAGTCACGAAGTTTTCGCGAAACAGGATAATACCACCGAGTCGATAGTCATAAATCATATGCGCCAGCGCTTCAGGCAAGGCATGAACGCTGGTTTCTTCTTTTCGCTCCCCAGCATATCCCTGCGGATTTTCGTCCCACTGACGAATATCCAGCATCAGCATCTGACCAATTTTTTCTTTAGTCGTCATTTGTGAAAGAATGAGTTCTGCACTTTTATGTGGGTCTTTCCACAAACCTTCTAGCTGAACATCAGTGAGAGGTTGTTGTGCAACATGGCTGACACAACCTGCAAGTAATACACTAAACGTTATGGCGACTATTTTTTTCATTTCGACCCTTTTGTTACTCGGAATACAACGTTAAAGTTGAAGGAATTTTTTATTTCATTAATTATCAACTAAAGGAATTAATTATTCCTAGGTATTGGTCACAATTTTGATTTTTGTAATCTCAATCGTTGAATTAACAGATAGTATGCGTCTGTTTTGTGGCAGACAGATATGACTTTTTCTTACTATATATGATTGATTTTAATGGTGTGTTTTCGAATTGGTGCGCTGAGTGCCGAGGGGGCAAGGGGCGGTTCTATGGGAAAGTTGGATCATGGCCCGTATCATGCTTGAAACCTTCTACAGCCTCGCGTCACTTAATCAACGCATCCGGGAACTAATGGAAAGACTGAATAGCAAAGTAATGCAAAAGCTGGGTTGTTCGCGGGCCAGCCTCTTCATCCATCTTGATAAACCAGAGCTGAATCACTACCAGATGCTAGTTATAGCTGTACCCAGGCAAAAAAGTCAGAGTCCATGCTGAATTACCATGTGGAGATCGACAAACATCACTACTCGGTTCAATCAACGGGGAGCAGGTCAGGCCTGATACTGACACGCCTCAATAATGGGGAGTCACTGACCGTCAGGGGCCTTGCTGACGAATTTAACGTCTGCAAAAAAACTATACGGCGTGATCTGACTGAGCGCCTTGCTCACCTGAACTTGCTCCGACATGGCAAGCAGTACTGGATCGCGTCACGCTAAAGTCCATGCAGCGTGTTAAATATGCCAGAAGGCTATAGAACAAACAAAAAATAAAAGAATGGCGTTCTCCGCACCTAAAGGTGCAGAGAACAACCACTAACTGTTTGTCGATGAACTGAGAAGCTTGTCAATATAATCAGCGTACCACTGCATCATTTCTCGTCTTCCATCCAGATACTGTGCATGGTTGTATGTGCCGCGAATGCTGTTTTTATCCACGTGAGCGAGCTGTATCTCGATCCAGGCTGTATTAAACCCCTGCTCATGCAGAATGGTACTCATGGTATGGCGAAAACCATGCCCAGTCGCTCTCTTATCGTAGCCAACCCTTTTTATAACCATATTGACGCTTGCTTCACTCATCGCTTTGTTAACATCGTTTCGTCCTGCAAAAATAAGCTGGTAGGTTCCTGTTAGTTCTTCCAATTGACGAAGAGCGCTCAAGGATTGAGCCGATAACGGGACAACATGAGGACGTTTCATTTTCATTCTAGTTTTGGGGATTTCCCAGATTCGATTATCGAAGTCAATTTCACTCCATTCAGCCAGACGTAACTCAACTGTTCTCAAGCCTGTCAGCATGAGCAACCGGGTTGCGAGAAGAGTAATAAGACTTCCTGAGTAGCTAGATAACTTTTGCAAAAACTCAGGCAGTTCGGCGGCGGTAAGAAAGGGATAGTGCTGTTTCTCATGGCCTTGCAAAGCGCTACCAAGATCAGCTGCTGGGTTGTAATCAGCACGACCTGTAACAATCGCGTAGCGAAAAACCTCACTACAACGCTGACGTACTTTGCTTGCGAGCTCAGATGCTCCCCGCTTTTCCATTCGTTGTAATACCGACAAAAGCTCCAGTGGCTTTATTTCATTCACTGGCTGAGAACTGAGATAGGGGAAGACATTGTTTTTAAAGGCTCGCTTGACGTAATCAGCATAACTCTTCGACCAACCGGATACTTTTGCACTGTACCATTCGAGAGCTATTGCTTCAAATGTGTTGGTAACCGAGAGTTTTTTGGCTAACTGCGTGGCCTTTTTGACCTCTCCGGGATCCTTATCATTCGCCAATAACTTTCTTGCCTCATCTCGTTTAGTGCGAGCTTCCGCAAGTGAGATGTCAGGATAGGTTCCGAATGAGAGCTTTTTCTCTTTGCCGGCAAATCGATACTTCATGCGCCAGTACTTTGAACCATTAGTATTGACCATGAGATAGAGCCCTCCGCCATCAGCGAGCTTATAGGCTTTGTCTCTGGGTTTTGCAGTCTCGACCTGACGCGCATTTAAGGTCATATTGGGGGCCTTATTTTTCATTGAACAGGATAAGCCCCCACTAAGGCCCCCAAACGTTTGTTGATTCACGTTGAAATGGGTAGACATCAGTTGACGTCGCATAGCCAGAATAGAGGGTTTATAACTGATTATAAGAGGGTTTTATTGAATTTGGTAGATGTCAGTAGAGATGTGTATGGTGTCCCCTGCAGGAATCGAACCTGCAACTAGCCCTTAGGAGGGGCTCGTTATATCCATTTAACTAAGAGGACATCGGGCGCCATTATACGCACTTTTATCAATAGGATAAGGGCTAGATTCATCGTTAGCTCATTTTATCTGCATTTTGCCGCTCTCTGCGGAATAATTAGACGATTTGTATGGCGATGAGGGGAAGGGGAGCTGGGGCTTATCTCCCACCGTTATACGATGTGTATGACATAAATTGTTTTATTTTTGATCTGAAGTAATAAAAAATATACCAATAGTATCATCATGATACCTCCAAAAACGGCGGTACATTATTATTTGCATAACTACATGTAAGAACTAATTGGGTGGTCTATGGATAGTGCTATCTCATTTTTACGTACAGCCTTATGCAGTAGCTCGCAAATTGAAAAAGCGATGCAGGCATTCATTCATGCCATCCCTCATGGTTTTTGCTGTGATGGGATTTTCCTTAACTACTATCGCCACGATATTCGAAGCATACAGTTTATTGCATTAGCGACTCATAAAGCCGCTCGGCTTAAGCGAGATCTTATCTCTATCCCCGATTACATTGCTGAGCAGTTTGAGCAGCGACAGGATGTTGAGGTTCAACTTATCAACGATCTTAAACAGGATGTGTTAACTGAATATGTCGTCGAGCGCGGATTTAGAAATATAAAATCTGTTATTCTAATGCGTATGTCACTCGATGGGATGCGTTTAGGCGCGATTGGTTTTTTCAGTTATCAGCCACAAGCCTATTCTGCTGAACATGTGGCATTGATTGAGGCCGTGCACGGTGAATTCTCGTTACTTTCGTTTATCACACTTTCTCAGCATAATCTTTTAGAACCCAGCGATAAGCGTACGAGCGTCCCTTCTTTAGAAACTGTCCCTCCCTTGCTGACAGATGAACCCTTTGTTGTCAGCTCAAATAATACCGCTCTCTCGGCGCTTTATGCGTCTTTAAAAACATTGGCAAACAGTCAGTCACCTATTTTGATCTTTGGTGAACGCGGTGTGGGTAAAAAAGTGTCGCTTCGTATATACGTGAAATAGCTAATCAGAAGGGCATATATGGGATCCTTGATGTAAAGAACCATCAGTTGATCTATGTGTCCCCTGAGTTAGGAATACAAGAGAGTATTGTTCTTAACTGGGATGAAAGCCTAGATATAAAATATTTTCTTCCTTTACATGGCGGTTGTTTATTGGTTTACGAACTGTTTTCTTTGCCCGAAAATTGGCAGGTTTTTATTCTGGAACTTATGAGTCGATACCCTGATTTCTGCCGTATTAAGATTATAGCTATTCAAAGCCAAACTTATGAGGATGACGAAGAGCAGACTCAACAGTATTTATTCAGTCAGTTTCACCATCAGATTCTTTGCTTAATGGTTGTCATCCCCCCGCTACGATGTCGTTATCAAGACATTCCATTACTGTTAACTCACTATTTGTCATTGCGATTTACTTCGGATGGTATTAATAAAATACCACGTTTAAGTCCAGAGGCAACGCAGGTGTTATGGGAATATCATTGGTCGGGGAATATAAGTGAGCTTATTCATCTTGTTGAATCATCAGAATTCTTTCAGCAAGGAAGCGAATTAATGTTCACTATGCCGAGAGTAAAAAAACAGAATAATATATTACCTCTTGATGAAGCCATGCGTGAGCATATTGTTAAAGCACTACGTCAGAGTAATGGCAGAATATCTGGAAAAAATGGAGCTGCGGAAATATTAGGCGTTAACAGTAATACATTATATAGCAAGATGAAAAAATTAGGGGTCTTTACTCGATAATCCAATAGGTGGTTATTTTAGAAATAAAGAAGCCAAAATGTATCATTTTGGCTTCTCATTGTTTACCTAAGACTACGTGGTTTATAACCTATTTTTCTTTCCGACTGCGATGAAAACCATCAATCATACCTTTAACCAGTGAGGTTAAGGTATGGCCTGTGGTGCAGAGATAAAGATGTATCGGGATAAACATGACCATAACCAGCGCCAGCGCATAGTGCAAATATGCAATAACCTGTTTCCCAGGCCAAGCTAATATTTTATTCGGTGAATAGCTTGGGAAGAGCATGAATAAGCCAGTTACAATAAATAAAGGGAAAATAATAAACATAATCCCAATGTAGCCTAGTTGCTGCAAAATATTAAACTTACTCTGTTGACTCGCATGCTCTGGGTGTGGCTCTGAAAGAAAAATACCCAACAAGTAATAGCGTGTTTGTCGATAAATTCGGGTAAGTATCCCTTGCCAATGAATGCGGTAATGCTGGCCATTTCCTGAAAGTATCGTAGCAATAAATAGGCACCAAATGATGCAGAGCGTGAGCCCAGCAATATTATGAATATTGACCCAAATAGGGAATCCTTTTGCTACAACGTGCATTGCGATGCCGCTTATCAGCAAAATAATACAGCACAAAGCATTGAGCCAATGCCAGCAACGAACCAACAGAGTATAAAGATAGACCTTGTCTTCTTCGGCCATTTCATCGCTATGGGGTGATAATTTTTTTGCAATGATGCGCCCTAGTCCGTGGCATATCAGCAGGCTTAATAAAACGACTAACGCGTAAACATAAGGTTTATCCCAATGACTACTGCCGTTGTTGCCAATCATGTAGGTGTTATTGAATAGTGTCCCTTGAACAATTTTTACCGGTTCTGCTTTTGTGTCGGCTTTATTTAGGGCAGCCAGTTTTTTTCGTATCTCAGCGTCATTAAACCAGCCTTTGCCAAGTAAGCTTCCCGCCGTGGAGGCAAACAGAGGTAAGGCGGTTTTTTGCCGAGCGGCGAGTAGGGAAGAGTCACTATGGCATTGTTTGCAGGTAACCGTTTCAGATGCGGGCAAGATTTTGTGTAAAGTACTATCGTCAGCCGCAACGTGGCAGTCTATACAGCGCAAGCTGGCTAAATGCTGTTCAGGGTAAGGGAGCATGCTGTGTGCCAAATCCTGATCGGTAGAGGATTTCCCTTTGGCTAGCTGGGTATAAACGTTCGCTCTCGAATGGCAGTTGATACATGATTGATTACTTTTAGCGATCTGCGTGCTATTGGGGTAAGAGATCTCCCCGCTGTGCATGGTATGTGCGTTGTGGCATGCCGAACAGGAAAACTGCCCTTGTTCAATTTTTTGTTGGTGCACGCTCGCATTTTCGGCGGCGATGGTGTCATGTAAAACGAGCGCATGGCAGTTTTCGCAGCCCGTATCTTGTTGCGGTGCTAATTGATGCGGTGTGACATCAAAGCCCTGAGTGTTTGGTGCGCTTCGATGACAAGCAATGCAGGGGAGCCCACCATGAACGCTTTCTTGGTAGTCAGTGCTGGAAAGTAATAATTTGTCGTGTGGTTTAGAAGTGACAATGCTGTGAATATCCGTGTCAGCATGGCAGTTCAGACACGCTTGGTTTAATTGAGTCACCGTGGTCGAAAGTGAAGGTGTTGTTTCAGCCCAGACATACATTTGTGAAAATATGAGTATCGCGAAAAGCAGACATCGCTTTATCTGATTTTTCAAAGATAAATGGGTCATGGCGATCCCTTAAGGTTTCATGTTGGGGTATTTAAAAAGATGGCAGCTGTTGCAATAAATCTCTGAGGGCTTGTGCTCGTTATGGCACATGGTGCAAGAAGCATCTTTACCATAGTGCATGGAGTCATGCGGGTTAGGCTCCGCATTTTTATCTTTGGGATCGGGCGTGGTTAGCGCCGCTATTTGATCGCGTGAGCCGTGACAATTAAGGCAATTATTGTCATCTGGAGCAGAAACGGGTGTTTTCGTGCCGTGGCACAGTTGGCATGAATTGTCTTTTCCCATTGCTTCTAGCGTTTGATGATAGGGTTTGGCATGCATGCTGTTGAGCTTGTTGTGAAAGAGCGTTTCCGCATCAGACGCGTTGCAGTTTTGGCTTAGGCAACCCATTACCATAGTGATGAAGATTAAAAGTATTTTCGTCATTTTAGACATCCTTGTCGTTGGCTAGGAAATCATTGCTTGGGTTTGCTGAACCGGCGCTTGCACCTGCAATACGACCAAAAACCAAACAGTCAGCAACGGCACAGCTGCCTAATCGGCTGCCTCCGTGCGAGCCGGCGGTTGCTTCTCCTGCCGCATAGAGTCCCTGAATAGGGGCGCTGTCGGCTGCGTTCAATACCTCCGCCTTTACGTTTATTTTGACGCCGCCCATGACATAGTGAACTTTTGGCCAAACTCTAACAGCGACAAAAGGCCCGGGAGCTAATAGGACTGCACGGCTGACGTCCTTATTCATGCGGTCGCCGCCTTTGCGTTCCACCGCTGCGTTATATTCGTCAACTTCTGCCTGCAGCGTGGCGTAGGGCATGGCAAAGTGGTCTGCTAATTGTTGCAACGTATCAAATTGCCAAGCGACATTGTAATGCAGCGCATGTACTAGGCTTTGGGCCTGTTTGGCACCTTCTAAGGTGGTAAAACAGATCGGATAGAGAGGATTTCCCTCTTTATCTACCTGAGCCAAAATGCCATCTTCGCGCTCTTTACGATCCGCCAATTCGTTAGTAAAGCGTTTGGCGGTTCGTGGGTTAACCATAATCCCGTTGGGAAATCCTGAAATGGTGTTGAACTGAGATACGTAGCCAAACCCCTTTTCGTCAGGTGATGACCACGGGCCGAGTTGGATCAGATCAAGCTGAACAGGAGTTGCGCCAATACGTAGCATTTGCACCAGGCATTCAGCGGTCGCACCTGGGTGGTTAGTGGAATCGACGTGCTCATCCAGCCGTGGATTTTGCATTTTTCTAAAGCGTAAATCGTTTGAGAAACCGCCAGAGCACATCACCACGCCGTAACGAGCGCCATAGTGGCGAACGTCCCCACTGCTTTCATCTGGGAATCGATAGCCGTCACGTACCGTGATACCGATGACCCTGCCTTGCGCATTTTGATTAAATCCCAGTAACTTGCAGCGTGTACGAAATACCACTCCTAAGGTCATGGCAGAGTGCTTTAATGGCATCACAATTCCTGCACCGGAACTTTCTACCGTTTGCAGTGTTCTTGGGACAGAGTGCCCGCCAAAGTGTTGTACAAAGGGCTTATAGACCACGCCATGTTGCAACGTAAACTCGTAGGCTGCGGTGGTGTTATTAACCAGAATCATGAGTTGTTCTTTGTCGTTGAGCCCACGACCTGCTTTCAGCATGTCTTTGTACATAAGTTCTGGTGAATCGCTGATGCCTTCTTTTTGCTGCAGCGGGGAGTTAGCCACGGCGACTGCGCCGCCGTTAATGGCAGAGTTGCCTCCACATACAGGCATTTTATCAATGACTAAAACGGTTCGACCAAGTTTGACAGCCTCAAGCGCTGCTGCCAGTCCGGCAAAGCCACTGCCAACGACGATAACGTCATAAACGCGGTGATAACGGATGCTTTCTTCATTGCTACACGTGTTTGGCGCTGCATTGGCAGAATGGGAAAAAGCCGCAAAAGCGGCTCCGGTCGTCAACAGCGTCCCTTTAGCAATGAAGGCCCGGCGAGAATTGTTGATTTTATTATTCATTGTGCCCCCAGCGATTCAGCGGTAGCGCAGGATATGCTGCCAATAGGCGAGATGAGTTTTCGATGTCATCGCTGTAAATTCGATCTTTATCTACGAACTTTACTTTTCCACGGTAGGCTGAATAGAGCTTATTGGTTTGTTCACCGAGTTTGAGGTCAGGGTTTTTATGCTTGCGTAAGTCGATGGCTTGGCTAGCATGCAACAGCTCAAGGCCGTAGATATAGCGTGTATCTTCTGCAATTTGCGTGAGTCTGGTTGAAGCCAGCTGGTTGTTGGTATAGGTGTCTTCTATGCTGCCCGCCATTGGCTGACCGTCTAAGGATACTGGGTTGATCAGTGAGTGAATGTCGGTAAGCATAGCTATCTGTGGTTTCTGAATAGCGCCAAAAGCGTGACCGTTATTCTCTTCTGCAGCCAGAAAACGGCTCAGACCAGTAAAATGATCGTCAGAGAGGTGCAGCGTTCTTTGCACGCTATTATGAGCTAAGTGCCCCACGGCGACGGATAGGTTTTGGATAGCCAGCGTTAGCGGGAGGGGCTCAAAGCTAGACGTTGGGAAGATTGCGCCACTGACTTTGCCATCCTGAACGTAGTATTGTGCAACTTGACTATTATCTATCAACGACTTATCAGCATTGACGATGACCGCAGGGTTATCATCTGAGCTGTTCATCTGGATGGATAGCATCTGATAGGCTTCGGCCCACTCTTTGCGCGCTTCATTGAGAACAAATACCGTGGTTCGATAGGAAAGAGGGTCTTGTAACGCGCGACCATCTTGGTGCTGCCAAAGGTACGAGCCTTTTAATGCAGAACGTATCGATTTCGCTGTGTCCTGCACCCCAGGGAATGGGCGCACGCTCAGGCTTTGTTCCAGAAAGGGAGCAACGTTGCCGTTGAGACCTTCCAGAGAGAGTCCAAAGAGTTCGGGGGTGACATTAATTATCTGTTGGGTCGCGAGTAGGGCCTGTGCTGAGTAGGCCGCAGAAATGGCATTGGTTGATAAAATTGATAGTGCATCTTTGCCGATAGGTTCTAATTTTGTTATTCCAGCTTGTTGTAAGGCGCTAGCGGCATCCTGCTCGTGGCCGTTTACATGAACACGCCACTCTCCCATCATGACGTCGCCGATATGAGAGGCAAGGGTAATGTCAGCTTCTCCTACGGTTCCCCGTGAAGGGACGACGGGAGTAATATGTTTATTGAGCAACTGTTGGTACAGTGTGGCTACCTGTGGCTGTGCCCCGGTTTTTCCTACCAGTAAGGTATTCAAGCGGATCACCATCGCCATGCGCACCAGTGCGTCCGGCATAGCAGGGCCAATACCCGCGCCGTGGGCGCGTAATGCGTTAATATTGAATGCTTTTGATGCTGCGATGGCTTCAGGGGTGAGTTTGCCGTGGGTATCAAACAGCGATTTGTCTTTATTTAATCCAACGCCTACGGTTAAGCCATAAACGGGAATGCCTTTACCGGCTGCCGCCATTAATAAATGGTTTGCGTCCTCAACTTTCTTCATTGCCGCAGGGGCAATTTTTACCTCTGCGTTTGCATAGGCGATGTTCCATACATCGTCTAGCGTAAGTGTTTGCCCATCTAACGTAATCCCTGAGTTGGCTGACCATGCCGCTGGTGAAGCAAGTAGTGCCGCAGATGTAAGTGCTAATATCGATTTTTTCATTATGATTTTCCTATCATGATTCTCCTGTTGGAATCGCAAAATCATAAAGGGCAATGGCGGGCAAAAAATTTGAATTACGCTCAGCATTTTTTGTGTCATTTTTTGATATATCAAAAATTAACGCAAAAATTGACCTATGGCAGATTAAGGCTTACGTGGGGAGATAAATATGGCGATGCAACTTATGTTTTGACGGCGTGTGGTTATTGATTTGAACCACAATTTTACCTCTATGTAGGTACGTTTCGCACAGGCTGCGGGGTACGAGCTGTTATAGGCTTATGATATGATGTGCTATCTCGATTTTAGGAATACATTCTTCGATGCTGAATATCTCCCTACTAACCTGTAGCCGTGACGAGCGAGTGCTGTTTAGCCAGCTTAGTTTTCAGGTTAATCCGGGTGAAATGGTGCAAATTGAAGGCCCTAATGGGGCAGGAAAGACCACGTTGCTGCGAATGATTGCCGGGTTGTCTCAACCGGAAAGTGGCGATATTCAGTGGCAACAAAAATCTATTCGTAAACAGCGCGAAGAGTATCAACAGCAGATGATTTATCTTGGTCATCAGGCCGGGGTGAAATCGGTGTTAACACCGTTTGAAAACCTCGCGTTCTACCAAGAAATGCAGGGCGATAATAATCAAGACGCGATTTGGGACGCACTGGCTCAGGTTGATCTTATTGGCTATGAAGACGTTCCCGTTGCTCAGCTTTCTGCCGGGCAACAGCGCCGAGTTGCGCTGGCGCGGCTTTGGCTGAGCAACGCAAAACTCTGGATCCTAGACGAACCGCTTACCGCCATTGATAAATCTGGCGTTGCCAAGTTGATCGCATTGTTTGAGCAACACACGCGGTCGGGAGGCATTATTTTGCTGACCACGCATCAGGATTTGGATTATCGCATGCGTAAATTGCGCCTAAGCGGAGAGGAAACGGCACGATGATCATGACCGTTTTGCGCCGCGAGCTGAAAATTGCTTTTCGCAACGGCGCTGAAATTATCAACCCGCTGTGGTTCTTTTTGATCGTCATTACGCTCTTCCCATTAAGTATCGGCCCTGAACCCCAGCTGTTGGCGCGTATCGCACCCGGCGTGGTTTGGGTCGCGGCTCTGCTGGCGGCGTTACTATCGCTCGAGAGATTATTCAAAGACGATTATCTGGATGGCACGCTAGAGCAACTGATGCTCACCCCGTCGCCGCTGGCGTTAACGGTGTTGGCAAAAGTCTTTGCGCACTGGTTGGTGACCGGATTGCCGCTGCTTATCCTTTCTCCGTTAGTGGCGCTATTACTCTCTTTTGATATGGCAACGTGGTGGGCGGTGGCATTAACGCTGTTACTGGGTACGCCTACCTTGAGCTTTATTGGCTCGATTGGCGTTGCATTAACGGTTGGGTTACGCAAAGGCGGCGTTTTGCTGAGTTTGTTGGTGCTGCCGCTTTATATACCTATCCTTATTTTTGCGACGTCTGCGATTGATGCGGCTTCGATGGGGATGCCTATCGGTGGGTATTTAGCCATCTTGGGGGCGATGCTGGCGGGAAGTATCACGCTGTCGCCTTTTGCCGCGGCAGCCGCGCTTCGCGTTAGCGTGCAATAGCCCATTCGGTAAAGCCGAATTCAGCTATTTACAAAACCTTTTTGTTTGTCGCTAGCAACATGCGTCAAACTAACAATTAAAGATGTATGGCGGTATCAAAGTAGATTGTCTGAAAAGAGCCTGCAAGCAGTAGAAGACAGCGCCTTTTTGTGGGGTTTCGGCAGTGACGCCGAGACAATAATTTTTCGTTTTGTGAGCATAAATCTCAATGTGGAAATGGCTTCATCAGCTTGCCAAGCCTGAGCGGCTTTATCATCTTTGCGGTAAGTTCGTCCCGTGGCTTGGATTAGCCGGGGCGGTATGCCTGTTAGTCGGTTGGATCTGGGGTTTTGGCTATGCGCCGTCAGATTATCAGCAGGGCAACAGCTATCGCATCATGTACATCCATGTGCCAGCGGCTATCTGGTCGATGGGGATCTATGCCTCGATGGCGATTGCGGCGTTCATCGGTTTGGTCTGGCAGATGAAAATGTCCGATCTGGTGAGTGCAGCCATGGCACCGGTTGGCGCGGTGTTTACCTTTATTGCGCTGGCGACAGGATCGGCTTGGGGTAAGCCGATGTGGGGAACGTGGTGGGTTTGGGATGCTCGTTTAACCTCCGAACTGGTGCTGCTGTTCCTCTATTTAGGCGCCATTGCGTTGTATAACGCCTTTGACGATCGCCGCACTGCCGGTCGTGCCGCCGGCATTCTGGTGCTGGTTGGCGTGGTCAATCTGCCGATTATTCATTTCTCCGTTGAGTGGTGGAATACCCTGCATCAGGGTTCGACCAATATGCAAAATACCATTGATCCCAGCATGCGCTATCCGCTGCGTTGGGCAATCTTTGGTTACCTGTTTTTCTTTATCACCTTAACGTTGATGCGTTTACGTAATTTAATTTTACTGCAAGAGCGTCGGCGTCCTTGGGTGAATGCGTTAGTGAACCCTCGCCTAAAAAATCAGCCTAAGGAGCGTTCCTGATGAGTCCTGCATTTTCCTCTTGGCAAGATTTCTTCGCGATGGGCGGTTATGCCTTTTACGTTTGGCTTTCTGTTGCCGCAACGCTTATCCCATTACTTTTATTGGTTTGCCATACCCAGTGGCAACGCCGCCAAATTTTGACTGAAGTTCGCCGCCATCAGGCGCGCGAGCAGCGAATTAAACAAGCGCAGGGTCAGCAGCGCGCTTCGTCAGCTTCACAAGGAGAGCAATCATCATGAACCCGCGTCGTAAGAGTCGCCTCTATCTGGCCATTGTCGTTTTACTCGGCTTAGCAGTGACGATCACTCTGGTGCTTTATGCATTGCGCTCGAATATTGACCTGTTTTATACCCCGACGGAAATCCTGCAGGGTAAAGGTGAAAATCATGAGAAGCCTGAAGTGGGCCAGCGTTTGCGTATTGGCGGCATGGTGATGCCTGGTTCGGTGAAGCGCGATCAGCAAAGCCTGAAAGTCTCATTTAAAATCTACGATGCGCATGGCGCTATTGGTGTGACCTACGAAGGCATCTTGCCGGACTTGTTCCGTGAAGGGCAGGGCGTGGTTGCACAAGGCGTGATGGGCGAAGACAACGTGGTGCATGCCAAAGAAGTATTGGCAAAACACGATGAAAAATATACGCCACCTGAGGTAAAAGAAGCGATGGAGCAAAACCATAATCGCCCAGCTGATTCTTATCAGCAGAATAGTGGCAATGCGAATGCGGGGAGCCCGCAGTCATGATCCCTGAAATTGGCAATTTCCTGCTATCGCTCTCATTAGCGCTTTCCGTATTGCTGAGCATTTATCCGCTATGGGGTGCTGCGCGGCAAGACGTGCGTATGATGTCGGTGGCGCGGCCATTGACCTATGGCCTGTTCTTTAGCATCGCGATTTCATTTGGTTGTTTGGTGTATGCCTTTATTACCAACGACTTTACGGTTTCCTATGTGGCGGCAAACTCAAATACCCAGCTTCCGGTCTATTACCGCATCGCGGCAACCTGGGGCGCACATGAGGGATCGCTTCTTCTCTGGGTGCTGTTGTTAAGCTGTTGGACGCTGGCCGTGGCGCTATTTAGCCGCAGCATGCCGCAGGACTCAGTGGCACGCGTGCTGTCAGTGATGGGGATGATTAACGTCGGCTTCCTGCTGTTCATTATTCTCACCTCCAATCCCTTCACGCGTACGCTACCGAACTTTCCTATTGACGGCAGCGATCTGAATCCGCTGTTGCAGGATATTGGCCTGATTTTCCATCCACCGTTGCTGTATATGGGCTACGTTGGATTCTCGGTCGCCTTTGCATTCTCCATTGCGTCACTGATGGCAGGGCGTTTAGATACCGCATGGGCGCGCTGGTCACGTCCGTGGACGATGGCGGCCTGGATTTTCCTTACCATGGGCATTGTTTTAGGTTCTGCGTGGGCCTATTACGAATTGGGCTGGGGCGGCTGGTGGTTCTGGGACCCGGTAGAAAATGCCTCCTTTATGCCATGGCTGGCGGGTACGGCGCTGCTGCACTCGTTGGCAGTAACCGAAAAACGCGGGACCTTCAAAGCGTGGACGGTACTGTTGGCCATCACCGCGTTTTCGCTGTGTCTGTTGGGGACGTTCCTTGTGCGTTCCGGCGTATTAGTTTCCGTGCACTCTTTCGCTTCCGATCCGGCGCGTGGGATGTTCATTCTGGCCTATCTGGTGATCGTTATCGGTGGCTCACTGCTGCTGTATGCGGTGAAAGGTGCTCAGGTGCGCAGCCGTACGCAGCATGAGGTGTTTTCACGCGAAACCTTCTTGCTAGGAAACAACGTGCTGTTAGTTGCCGCCATGCTGGTGGTGCTGTTAGGGACGCTGTTGCCGCTGGTACATAAACAGCTTGGCTTGGGCAGTATTTCCATCGGTGAGCCTTTCTTTAACTCGATGTTTACTTGGTTGATGGCGCCGTTCGCGCTGCTGTTGGGCGTTGGACCGTTGGTGCGCTGGCGTCGTGATGAACCGGCTAAGTTCTGGAAACGTTTGTTGGTTGCGATGGTTGTGACCGTGATCCTTTCCGTGCTGCTGCCTTGGCTGATGCAGGACCGCGTTGAAGGTATGACGGTAGTGGGTCTGCTGATGGCATTCTGGGTCGTGATCCTTACGCTGATGGAATTGCACGAGCGCGCTACGCATCGCTACGGTTTCTGGAAGGGGCTGACCAAGCTGCCTCGCAGCCACTGGGGCATGGTGTTAGGTCATTTAGGCGTTGCCGTGACGGTGATCGGTATCGCTTTCAGTCAAAGCTACAGCATCGAGCGCGATGTGCGCATGAAATCCGGCGATAGCGTAGATATTCATAATTATCACTTCGTGTTCCGCGATGTGCATGACATCAAAGGCCCGAACTATACCGGCGGCGTGGGCATCATTGATGTTACGCGCGACGGCAAGCCAGAAGCCACGCTGCGTGCAGAAAAGCGCTATTACGCAACTGCGCGTAGCATGATGACCGAAGCGGCCATTGACGGCGGTTTAACGCGCGATCTGTATGCGGCCTTGGGTGAAGAACTCGATGACGGCGCGTGGGCTGTACGTCTTTATTACAAGCCTTTTGTGCGCTGGATTTGGTACGGCGGCGTGCTGATGGCGATCGGCGGCGTGTTATGCATGCTCGATCCGCGCTATCGCTCAAGCCGTAAAGAAAAGGCAGAACCAGAGAAAGCGGAGAAAACAGCATGAATCGCAAGCTGCTCTTTATCCCGTTAGTGTTATTTATGCTGCTGGTGCTGGCGTTTGTTATCCAGCTACAGCGC
Source organism: Hafnia alvei (assembly GCF_900095695.1). GTDB lineage: Bacteria > Pseudomonadota > Gammaproteobacteria > Enterobacterales > Enterobacteriaceae > Hafnia > Hafnia alvei_B. Next base: position 20,916 of record NZ_FMIQ01000087.1, read on the forward strand.
AACGCGGGTGGGGAAGATCCCACTATGCTGGAATCTGCGCTGATTGGTAAACCCGTTCCTGAATTCAAGTTAGAATCGCTGGATCAGCCGGGTAAAACCTTTGACCAAAGCGTGCTGCACGATGGTAAACCCATGTTGCTGAACGTGTGGGCGACATGGTGCCCAACCTGCTATGCCGAGCATCAGTATCTGAATAAGCTGGCGGCGAAAGGGATCCGCGTCGTTGGGCTTAACTATAAAGACGATCGCCAGAAAGCGGTCAAATGGCTGAATGATTTGGGAAATCCCTATGCGCTAAGCCTGTATGACGGCGACGGCATGCTGGGGTTGGATCTCGGCGTTTATGGCGCTCCTGAGACTTTCCTGATCGATGGCAACGGTATCATTCGCTACCGCCATGCGGGCGATCTCAACGATCGCGTATGGCAACAAGAGATCGAGCCTTTATATCGCCAATATGAAGGAGCTAAATAATGCGAATGCTACGATTTGCTAGCGCACTGGCGGGCATTATGCTTTCGGTAAGCGCGTGGGCGGCCATTGATACCTATAGCTTCAAAAGCGTGGAACAAGAGCAGCAGTATCGCGAGTTAACCGAACAGCTGCGCTGTCCAAAATGCCAGAACAACAGCATCGCTGATTCTAACGCTATCATCGCCTCCGATATGCGTCAGAAAGTATATGAATTGATGGAAAAGGGCTATACCAACAAGCAGATCACCGAGTATATGGTGGCGCGCTATGGCAATTTCGTTACCTATGAGCCGCCGCTAACTGCAGCGACCATTATTCTTTGGGCAGGCCCTGCGCTGTTTGTGTTACTGGGCGCTATCGTGGTGATTACCCGAGCACGCCGCCGCCGTCCTAACGAGCCTGAGGTTTCTAGCCGTGAAACGCTCAGCGAAGCCGAGAAACAACGTTTAAACCAGCTACTTAACGACAGCGACAGGGAACATTGATAATGGCATTTTGGTTGATAGTTTTAGTATTGTTGATTATCGCTGCTGCATTATTGCTGGTTCCAGTGCTACGTCAGCCTCAGCGAGATCTACCGGAAGATCGCGATCGCCTTAATACGCGTTTTTACCATCAGCGTTTGAAGGAGCTTGAGCAAGACGAAGAACAGGGCGTGGTGGCTGAACGTCAGGTGATGATTGAAGAACTGCAGCAAAATCTGCTGTCTGATGTTCCTGATGCGCAGGCGGAGAGAGCTGAACCGTTAAACCGTTGGGTTTTACTGCCGGGCGTGGTTATTTTGGTGCTAATTTCCGTTGGTTTTTATCTTAAAACCGGCGGTCTGGCGCAGGTTCAGGGCTGGAATTTGGTGATGAGCGAAATGCCTTCCCTGCGTGAGCGCGTGATGAATGAGGATAAGCAGCCGCTAACTATGGAAGAGATTGCACGTTTGGGATTAGGTCTTCGCACCGAGCTGCAAACCGATCCGCGTAACGTGGCTGACTGGGTGATGTTAGGCCGTATCGGTATGGCGCTGAATAACGCGACGACCGCGACACAGGCGTTTTCCCATGCTTATCAATTAGCACCGAATGAGCCGGAAGTCGCATTGGGCTATGCAGAAGTGCTCACTCGCTCCAACGATCCTGAAGACAATAAGCAAGCTGCTGATATGCTGGGTAACATGATGGCGCGCAACCATCAAGATGTGCGAGTGCTTAGCCTGCTCGCCTTCAATGCTTTCGAGCAGGGTGACTATAAGAAAGCAATCGGTGCGTGGGAGATGATGCTGCGCGTGTTGCCGGAAAATGATAGCCGTCGCGAAGTATTAAAGCGCAGTATTGAGCAAGCCAAAGCGCAGTCTGGAGAGGATAATACGCAGCTGAGTGTCACGATTAATCTGTCACCGGATGTCGAACGCCAATTGCCGCCAACGGCGGTGCTGGTTGTTTCGGTAACCGATGGCGTCGCGCCAATTCCTGTTGCGGTTAAACAACTGCCTTTGGGGCATTTCCCGGTGAAGGTATCGCTATCCGATGCTAACGCTATGATGCCAGAGCGTTTGCTTTCGGCACAAAAGCAGGTGAAGGTGCGTGCGCGGATCTCTCGAGACGGTTTAGCCAATCCACAGCCGGGCGACTGGTTCGGTGAAAGTGCGGTTATGCCCTATAATAAAGAGAGTCAGATTAGCTTACAGATTGATCATCAAGTACCATAAATCGTCTGTTGCAAAGACCTAAGCATCAGGGCATAAGAACGATCAGAATAAAATATGAGGATCGCTGAGGGCAGCGTTAATTTTCAGCCTGTTATCAGCGGTCCCTTTTCATGGAGAAGATATGAAACTTCGGCTGACAGGAGTGGCTCTGGCAAGCGTATTGCTGGCTGGGTGTGCGTCTAACTCATCAAAACCAGAAGCTCAGGGGCGATCTGACCCGTTAGAGGGTTTTAACCGCGCGATGTTTAGCGTGAACTACGACTATCTGGATCCGTACGTACTGCGTCCTGTCGCCGTCGCTTGGCGAGACTATGTGCCCGTACCTGCACGAACCGGTATCTCGAACTTCACGAGCAACCTCGAAGAACCTGCCAGCATGGTGAACAGCTTCCTTGAGGGCAAGGTTTACGATGGCTTCGTGCACTTTAACCGTTTCTTCCTGAATACCATCTTAGGTATGGGTGGCTTCATTGACGTTGCCACGATGGCGAATCCTAAGTTAGCGAAGCAGGAACCACACCGTTTTGGTAGCACGCTAGGCTATTACGACGTGCCTTATGGCCCGTATGTTGTGCTTCCGGGTTACGGCAGCGTGACGCCGCGCCAGGATGGCGGCGACTACGTTGACTATCTGTATCCAACGCTAAGCTGGCTGACATTCTGGATGTCTGCGGGTAAATGGATGATTGAAGGTATCGAAACACGTGCACAGCTGCTGGATTCTGATGGCCTGCTGAAAAACTCTTCGGATCCTTATCTGTTTATGCGTGAAGCCTATTTCCAGCGCTACGATTTCTTGGCAACCGGCGGTCAGCTAACTGCGCCAGTTAATCCGAATGCGGCTGTGATTCAGGATGAATTGAAAGATATCGATTCAAACTGATGCTGAGCTTGATGTGAAAAAAGCGCCTAAGGGCGCTTTTTTTGTGTCTGAAGTTTGTGTTGCGCCTAATAAAAAAGCGGCCAGAAGGGTAATGCTGGTTACTTGAGCATGATTTTAGGGGGAGTACACCGATGGGGTCGTAGCAGCTTTCGCTGCCGGAGCGCCCCGCGGTGTACTCGCCCCGTGTATCTCGATCTCTTAAACGCTCTGCATTATCCTGAAGGGCGCTTTTAGATAGTGATGCGTTTTAAAATTAGAACGCGTAGTTGAAGTTAGCACCGTACAGCCATGCTTTACCTTCAGACTTGAACTCGTATGGACCTTCATTGATGGTCACTTTCGAGCCGTGCATATAGGAAATACCTACGTCAACAGAAGCGTCTTTGTTGAACGCATAGCTGGTACCCGCACTGATCCATGCACGATCCTGATCGGGAATCGAGATAGAGCGAGTGCCGGCTGGTACTGGGCTATCATCGAATGCGATACCGGTACGGAAGGTCCAGTTGTCGTCGTAGAAGTAAGTGGTACCAATCGCGATGCGGTAAGCATCTTTGAAGCCTTCATCTTTATAGAACAGCGTCTGACCGTTAGAGCCTTTCGCTTTCAGTTCTTGGAACTGGCTCCAGCTGGTGTATGCCAAGCTGTAGTGAACGGCCCATTGTGGTGCCACTTTGTGGTAACCAGAGACTTCCCACATTTCAGGCAGGTTTAAAGTCAGAGAACCCGGTACGGTTCTGCCATCGGTACCCGCTGGTAGACCAATCATTGAGCCAATACCGTTCAGAGCGGATGGCAGGTCGCTTTTGTAATCGCCATCGAAGTCGATTTTAACTTCTGAACGATAGGTAAAGCCGAAGCGGTTGTTTTCATCTACTTCATAAAGGATACCGGCGTTCCAACCAAAGCCCCACTCATCACCTTTCAGGTGGCTTATCTGAGTATTGGCAGGGATTTGCGCGATTTGACCCGCAACAGGCGGTGGCAGCTGGCCTGAACCGGCAATCAGCAGCGGTAGGTCACCTGCGTAGCGGTCAATCTTAGCTTTGGCATAGACAGCATCAAAGCCTAAACCGAAGCTGAAATGTTCGTTGGCACGGTATGCTGCACTCAGATTCAGGTTAGCAGTGGTCAGGTCGGTAGTACCGCCCATGGAGCCTGCTGCGTAGTTGTCGTTAAACTCGGTTGCCAGACCATAGTTAGAGGTGACAGACGCGCCGACGGCCCATTGGTCGTTGATCGGCTGCACGTAATGGAAGTTAGGTACCCACGCGGTTGGTGCAATGTTTTTCGCGTTCAGGCTTTGACCGCTTGGAGAACGACCAGAGATATCAACATCTGGATCGATAAATACGCCGCCGATGGACATCGCTGGGCGATCGTACATGCTCAATAGTGCCGGGTTGCGGCTGGCAGATGCCGGAGTATCTGCGATGGCGCCTTCACCGGAATAGGCTCGGCCCAAGCCAGCGGCTGAGAACTCATTCAGCTGGAAACCAGCGGCATTGACGTTTGATGAAAGCAGTGCCACTGCTGCAGCTAATGCTGACTTAGTAAACAGGTTTTTCTGGCGCATGACCGAAACCTCATTATTGTGTGTTTTATTTAAACTATGTTACGTACTGTAACAAGGAGCGCGGATTGTAGGGTCCGAGTTCGATCTGACAAATCAGACCAGTGAGCAGAGTATAGGTCTGACCTCTCGGTATGTTGCAAGAATGTTTATTGAATATTTCATAAATGATTCAAGAAAAGAGATCTTCGTAACAAAAAACAACGGAACTAATAAAGAATTGATTACAAGTGCGAAGAAATAACCGCCAAATAATGTGATTTTGCTCACTTAATGTCATTCATCTGGCATATCGCTAGTCTCTGTAGTGGGAGAGGAGTAAAATACCCACAGTTTTTATATTTTTTGAGCCAGATCATAATTGGCGATATAAAGAGGGGTTCATTCCCCATCGAGGAGATGATTGAAATGACTGATGCTATTAAAAAATGCAGTGCACAAGAAACAGCCGCTTGCTGTTGCGTTGATGTCGGCACCATCATGGATAACACCGACTGCACCGCATCCTATAGCAATGTATTTGCTACGGAAGCTGATGCGAAAGCCATGCTGGAACAGCTGACACAAAAAGCACGTGGTATTGAATCCGATCCATGTGAAATCAAGAGCAACATCGCTAAAACTGCAGAAGGCTATGCGCTGACCGTTGATTTTGCTTTTGCCTGCGAAGCTGAAACTCTGATTTTCCAACTGGGCCTGCGTTAATCGCATCGCGTTAGTTGGTCGTATTATAAGCGTGGCTTAGGCCGCGCTTTTTTTATATTCAAATAAAGATTCTAGTGCTGCTGTATTTCTATTTTTATCCTTGCATATATTCACAGAATTTATTATTTCTTCGAAATCCATTTTCCTCCTCCCGCATTCTCCTTGAATAAGAAACCTGCTTCTGTTCTCAGTTCTTACGTTTTGTTGTTTGCTAAATGTAAAAATTTAGTTAAGAATTTACGCTATCAGGTCAGACCTGTTAACTGAAAGCAAGAAGCGAATGACGCTCGGCTAACTTTCACTTTTCAGGGTTTGTAACAATTTTGATATTTTTAGCGTATTGCGCAGGAGCACAAAATGAGTCAGGCACTTCCTTTGTCATCCCCATTGGCTCTGACGACTCGCACAGGCGATCGCGTTGCGATTGTGCAGGGATTAAGAACGCCCTTTGCTCGCCAGGCGACGGCGTTCCATGGCATTCCTGCCGTTGACTTAGGCAATATGGTGGTCAGTGAGTTACTGGCTCGAAGCAATATTTCTCCTGAGGTCATCGATCAACTGGTGTTTGGGCAGGTGGTACAAATGCCAGAGGCACCAAACATTGCGCGAGAAATTGTTTTGGGCACTGGAATGAGTATTCATACCGACGCTTACAGCGTGTCGCGAGCCTGTGCAACTAGCTTCCAAGCGATAGCCAACGTTGCTGAGAGCATTATGGCGGGCACTATTTCCGTGGGTATTGCGGGCGGGGCGGATTCGTCTTCGGTTCTCCCAATCGGCGTGAGCAAGGCGCTAGCGCGTACTTTGGTCGATGCCAATAAAGCACGCACGTTGTCTCAACGTTTGAAACTATTTAGCAAGCTGAAGCTGCGCGACCTCCTGCCGGTGCCTCCTGCGGTCGCGGAGTATTCAACGGGTCTGCGTATGGGCGACACCGCGGAACAGATGGCAAAAAGCCATCACATTAGCCGAGAAGAGCAGGATGCTTTGGCGCATCGCTCACACACCTTAGCCGCCAAAGCGTGGGAGTCCGGCGTTTTGCGCGACGAAGTTATCACTGCCTATATCCCGCCTTATAAACAATCGCTCGATAAAGATAATAACGTGCGCGGCGATTCTTCTATGGCCTCTTACAGCAAGCTAAAGCCCGCCTTTGATCGTCGCCACGGTAGCGTAACGGCGGCGAATAGTACGCCATTAACCGATGGTGCAGCCGCGGTGCTGATGATGAGCGAATCACGAGCGCGTGAGCTGGGGTTAGTCCCCTTGGGCTATCTGCGCAGCTTCGCGTTCTCCGCTATTGATGTTTGGGAGGATATGTTGCTCGGGCCGTCGTATGCGACCCCGCTGGCGTTAGACCGCGCCGGTATCACGTTGCAGGATCTTACCCTGATCGATATGCATGAAGCTTTTGCATCACAAACGTTGGCGAATTTGAAAATGTTTGCCAGCGATGAGTTTGCTCGTGAAAAATTAGGCCGCCCGCAGGCGATTGGTGAAGTCGATATGAGCAAGTTCAACGTGTTGGGCGGCTCTATTGCGTATGGTCATCCTTTTGCCGCCACCGGAGCGCGCATGATCACACAGACGTTGAATGAATTACGCCGTCGCGGCGGAGGGCTTGGGTTGACGACCGCCTGCGCCGCGGGTGGGCTCGGTGCCGCCATGATCGTGGAGGTGGAATAATGTCAGCTCAGGAAAACCTCGCCATGCAAGAAACTCAGCCGAGCGCTTTTCGTTTTAGCGTGGTAGATAATGATATCGGTGTGATTACCATCGATGTTCCCGGCGAGCGCGTGAATACGCTTAAAGCAGAATTTGTGCAGCAGATTGAAGAGGTATTACAACAGGCGCAAACGCACAAGTTACAGGGCATTGTGATTATTTCTGGAAAGCCGGATTCATTCATTGCTGGTGCGGATATCACCATGCTGGATGCCTGCCAAAGTGAGCAGCAGGCGCGTTCACTGGCGCAAAAAGGGCAGGTTACGCTGGCGAAGATAGCCGCGCTTTCTATTCCTGTGGTCGCAGCGATCCATGGCGCTTGCTTAGGCGGCGGCTTGGAGTTGGCATTAGCCTGCCATCGTCGTATTTGTTCACTGGATGATAAAACCGCTTTAGGGCTGCCCGAAGTGCAGCTTGGTTTGCTGCCGGGCTCCGGTGGTACTCAGCGATTACCGCGTTTGATTGGCGCTTCGTTAGCCTTGGATTTGATGCTGACCGGTAGGCATGTGCGAGCGAAACAAGCACTGAAAATGGGGCTGGTCGATGACGCGGTTCCTGCCTCGATTTTGTTAGAAAGCGCGATCCAGCTAGCACGTCAGGGATGGCGTACCCGCCCTGAACTGCCAGTGATCGAACGTTTGCTTAACGGGCCATTAGGGCGTTCGCTGCTGTTTAGCATCGTACGCAAGAAAACCTTAGCCAAAACGCAGGGCAACTATCCGGCGGCGGAAAAAATCATTCAGGTGGTTCGCCAAGGGGTGGAGCATGGCAGCGCCAGTGGTTATGAAGCCGAGGCGAAAGCGTTTGGTGAACTGGTTATGACGCCAGAGTCTGCGGCGTTACGCAGCCTGTTCTTTGCTTCTACGTCGCTGAAAAAAGAGGCTGGAGGTGCCGCAAAGCCGCATGAATTACATCATATCGGCGTATTAGGCGGTGGGCTGATGGGCGGCGGTATTGCCTGTGTAACGGCCACACGTGGCAGACTGCCGGTGCGTATCAAAGATATCAGCGAGCAGGGGATTAGCCATGCACTCAGCTATAGCTGGGACACGCTAACCAAGCGCGTTCGTGCCCGCCGTATGCGCCCAGCAGAGAGACAAAAGCAGATGCAATTGTTGTCTGGCTGCACGGATTACAGCGGATTTAATCAGATGGACGTAGTGATAGAGGCCGTGTTTGAGGATCTGAAGCTCAAACAGCAAATGGTGGCTGATATTGAACATTATGGCGCACCGCATACTGTTTTTGCCTCGAATACATCGTCGTTGCCGATTAGCCAGATTGCGGCGCAGGCGCAGCGACCAGAACAGGTGATCGGCCTGCACTATTTCAGTCCGGTCGACAAAATGCCGCTGGTGGAAGTGATCCCACATGCCGGAACCAGCGAGCAAACTATTGCGACCACGGTGGCATTGGCGCAGAAGCAGGGAAAAACGGCGATTGTGGTAGGCGATCGCGCTGGTTTTTACGTAAACCGAATTTTGGCTCCTTATATCAGCGAAGCGGCACGTTGTTTATTGGAAGGGGAGTCCATCAATGGAATAGACCAAGCGATGCTGAAAGGGGGGTTCCCGGTTGGGCCATTTGCGTTGTTGGATGAAGTGGGTATCGACGTAGGCACCAAAATTATTCCCATTCTGGTCGCTGAACTGGGTGAGCGGTTTGCGGCACCCCCAGCGTTTGATGCGTTGATTAAAGATAACCGTAAAGGGCGTAAGAACGGCCGAGGTTTTTATCTCTATAAAGCTAAAGGGAAAAAGGGCAAGAAAGAGGTTGATACCTCAGTGTACTCATTGCTCGGTGTGACGCCGAAACCACAGATGAGTGAGACGGATATTTTTCAGCGTTGTGTGATGCTGATGCTCAACGAGGCTGCCCGTTGTCTGGATGAAGGGATTATTCGCAGCCCCAGAGACGGCGATATTGGTGCCGTTTTTGGCATCGGTTTCCCGCCATTCCTAGGGGGGCCTTTCCGTTATATGGACCGTTTAGGCATTGATAAGATGGTTGATGTATTGCAAACGCTCAGCCTGCGCCATGGTGCGCATTTCACGCCATGTGAGAGATTATTGCGAATGAAAGCGCAAAATCAGCGCTTTTATTCGTAGCCCGCAGAGCGTCATCTAGAAGTACAGGTTACTTGGTTGCAAGCATTAATCTGGGAATGAGAGACCGATCACTGCTTGCAACTCTTTCAGCGTTCGCCTCTGTACAGGCAATTCTGTGCAGGGTAATTTACGACCTTAGACTTAACGATATCGGTGCTGATGCGCCGAACGGCGTTTCGTAGTATATTTAGATATTGGATAAAAGATAAACAGCAGTTATGTATGTTGTTATCAATACCCACGTAGCTGTTTTCAGTCTGCGTGACTAACGCGCGGTAAAATTAGCGTGTTAATTCTGTGTCGAATCAGGCAGAATGCCCGACCGTCAAATGCCCATTGGCCTGACGGTGCAGGATTCAGCCAACAATAGCGGTGCAATATGCAAGTTTTTATTATGCGTCATGGTGAGGCCGCTCTTGAAGCAGCTAGCGATTCAATTAGGCCTCTGACGACCCGTGGTCACGATGAATCAGTCTGTATGGCCTCTTGGCTACAGACGCAATCATGCAAAATTGAAAAGGTGTTGGTTAGCCCTTATCTGCGAGCCCAGCAAACGCTGACGGCAGTACGAGAAGGCTTAGCATTACCTGAAGATGTTGAGGTGATGCCAGAGCTAACACCAGGCGGCGATGCCGCTATGGTAGGGTGCTATCTGGAAGCGTTAGCGAAAACCGGTATCGGCAGCGTGTTAGTGATTTCGCATCTGCCCTTGGTTGGCTATCTGGTATCTGAGCTCTGCCCTGAAGAAGCACCTCCGATGTTTGCAACGTCTGCGGTTGCCGGTGTCTCTTTTGACATCAACGCCGAACGCGGCGTATTTGACTGGCAGGTTGGTCCTGCACAGGTCATGGCAAAAGTTTAACGCTTCTCGTTTTGCCGATGTGGCGGCAATCGCCGCCACATCTATCGAATATCTATATCGAATATCTATCGATTACCGACGTTCTTCCCGCTCATCAATTTCAATCAATATTAACAACGCCGCATCGCCGCCCCATTCACGAGACGCTTGGTGAAATGCGACTACGTCTGGATGCTGAGCGAGCCAAAGCGGCGTTTGTTGTTTAAGAATATGTTTGCCGTGACCGTGCATCACGCAGGCGCAATGCACATGTTCCCGCCGACACGCCGCGATCAGCGCGCCTAACTCCTGCTTTGCCTGTTGCTGGGTTAAACCGTGTAAATCTAAAAATAGCTCGGGGGAATAATCGCCACGGCGTAGTTTCTTGAGCTCAAAATGACTGGCATCGGGGCGGATATAACGCGTCGGCCCTTCACTATCCAACTGTGGTTGAAATTCATCTGAAAAATAGAAGCTGGCATCAATTTGCTCTTGCAGCATTTTTTCTGGCGCTATTTTGCGTGTACTGCGCTTGGGCTTATGTACCACGGTATCTTGCGCAATCCTACGTGCTCCGCTGATGGACTCACGAAAAAGGGCGGCATCTTCGCCGCTGATTGTTTTATTTTTCTTCATTATTAATCTGCCTTAGTCACTCTTATGCATAGTGTATCTAAACTTCACGCTGCATCTAAGAAAAACTCGTCACCTATCTTTCCTCAACGCTAGGCGCTCATATCCGCGACGGCTATATTCCTGCTGATTTGTGGGGCTCTTCATGGCAAACTACGGGATTGCTTACTTTTCTCATTATTGAGGTTTCATGACCGCTTTTATGGCGCGCATGAAGCCAAAGAACAGGTCTGTTGGAGGCTAATTTGGACAAGATTTTCGTCGATGAAGCGGTGAATGAGCTGCACACCATTCAAGATATGCTGCGCTGGACCGTCAGTCGTTTTAATGCAGCGAATATCTACTATGGTCACGGCACAGATAATCCGTGGGACGAAGCGGTGCAACTGGTGCTGCCGACCTTATACCTGCCAATGGATATTCCAGAAGACATGCGTTCTGCGCGTCTAACGCTAAGCGAACGTCATCGTATCGTTGAGCGCGTGATCCGCCGCGTGAACGATCGTATCCCAGTTGCTTATCTGACCAACAAAGCGTGGTTCTGCGGACATGAATTCTATGTGGATGAGCGTGTGCTGGTTCCGCGTTCTCCGATTGGTGAACTGATCGACAATCGTTTCAGCGGCATTATCGACCACAATCCAAGCCACATTTTAGATATGTGTACCGGCAGCGGCTGCATTGCCATTGCTTGCGCCTATGCATTCCCTGAAGCCGAAGTTGACGCCGTCGATATTTCAACGGACGTGCTGTCTGTCACCGAGCAAAATATTCAGGAGCATGGTCTGGATCAAAGCGTTACGCCGATCCGCTCGGATCTGTTCCGCGAGTTGCCTCCGCTGCAGTACGATCTGATCGTGACTAATCCGCCGTATGTGGACGAAGAGGATATGTCTGATCTACCGGAAGAGTTCCGCTTCGAACCCGAATTGGGCTTGGCCGCAGGCAGCGATGGTCTGAAACTGACACGTCGTATTCTGGCCTGTGCGCCTGATTATCTTACCGATGACGGCGTATTGATTTGCGAAGTGGGTAACAGCATGGTGCATCTGATGGATCAGTACCCGGATATTCCATTCGTATGGTTAGAGTTTGAAAACGGCGGAGACGGCGTCTTCATGCTGACCAAACAGCAACTGATCGACTGTGCACCACACTTCGCGCTCTACCGTTCGTAGAAACAGGTTACGCGTGCAAATCGCGCAGGTATGCGCCTCTTCTTAATGAACGGAAGGGGCGTAGAGACTCTGCGCGGTTCATGACACTAAAACACAACATTCATCTGCAAGTCAGAAAACAACGCTAAGGAGCCGCGCATGGCAGGCAATAGCATTGGGCAATTTTTCCGAGTCACCACGTTCGGTGAATCACATGGTATCGCATTAGGCTGTATCGTTGACGGCGTACCGCCGGGCATTCCTCTGACCGAAGCCGATCTTCAGCACGATTTAGATCGCCGTCGCCCAGGGACGTCGCGCTACACCACTCAACGCCGTGAACCCGATCAGGTACGTATTCTTTCGGGGGTGTTTGAAGGTATTACCACCGGCACCAGCATTGGGTTGATGATTGAAAACACCGATCAGCGTTCGCAAGATTACGGCGCTATCAAAGACTTATTCCGTCCAGGCCATGCGGATTACACCTATGAACAAAAATACGGTACGCGCGATTACCGCGGTGGCGGTCGTTCTTCTGCGCGCGAAACCGCGATGCGCGTTGCCGCTGGCGCTATTGCCAAAAAATACTTAAAAGAAAAATACGGCGTACAGATCCGTGGCTGTCTGACTCAGATGGGTGATATCACCTGCGAAATCAAAGATTGGGATCAGGTAGAGCAAAACCCGTTCTTCTGTCCCGATCCTTCTCAGCTAGAAAACTTAGACGAACTGATGCGTGCGCTGAAAAAAGAGGGCGACTCCATCGGGGCTAAAGTGACCGTGGTTGCTGAAAAAGTGCCGGTTGGCTTAGGCGAGCCGGTATTCGATCGCTTAGATGCGGATTTGGCCCATGCGCTGATGAGCATCAATGCGGTGAAGGGCGTTGAAATTGGTGATGGTTTCGCGGTTGTGAACAAGCGCGGCAGTGAAAATCGCGATGAAATTACGCCGGAAGGTTTCCAAAGCAACCATGCTGGCGGCATTTTGGGCGGCATCAGCAGCGGTCAGGATATTGTTGCGCACTTAGCCTTAAAGCCGACGTCTAGCATCATGGTACCGGGCAAAACCATCAATCGCCAAGGCGAAGCCGTTGAAATGGTGACGCGTGGACGTCACGATCCCTGCGTTGGCATCCGTGCGGTGCCGATTGCGGAAGCGATGATGGCGATCGTGTTGATGGATCATTTGCTGCGCCAGCGTGCGCAGTGTGGGGACGTGATTTCTAACGTTCCGCGTTTCTAAATGGCCTTGGGCTCATTTTTGATGATGGGTTGTCTTTTATGCAAAAAATGAAGTGTTACATGGCGGGTTTGTTTGCGTTGGCGGTCAGCGCACAAGCGATGGCGCTCACGCCGTGGCAGCAGATTACTCAGCCTGTACCGGGTGCCGCACAGGCGATTGGTGGTTTTGCCAATGGCTGCATCGTGGGAGCTAACCCGCTACCGTTACAGGCTAATGACTATCAGGTGATGCGTCCCGATCAGCACCGCTATTATGGTCATCCGGATTTGTTAGCGTTTATTAACCGTTTGGCGGGAGAAGTGAATCAACGCCAAATGGGAACGCTGCTGATTGGTGATATGGCAATGCCTGCCGGTGGGCGTTTCAACGGCGGACATGCGAGCCACCAGTCCGGCTTAGACGTTGATATCTGGCTGCAACTGCCTAAACAGCGCTGGAGCCAGCAGCAGCTTTTGAAGCCAACGCCGATTGATTTAGTGGCTGTGAATGGCCGCAACGTGATCCCTTCACAATGGCGCCCTGAAACCGGTGAGCTGATTAAGCTGGCGGCAAAAGATAACGAAGTGACGCGCATTTTTGTTAACCCAGCGATTAAACAAAAGCTGTGTGACACCGCAGGCAGCGACCGTGACTGGTTGCGCAAGGTTCGACCTTGGTTTGCGCATCGTGCTCATATGCATGTACGTTTGCGCTGCCCGGCAAACAGTCTTGAGTGTGAAGACCAAATGCCACCGCCGGCCGGTGATGGCTGTGGTGCCGAATTGGCGAGCTGGTTCCAGCCACCGCCTCCGGGGAGTAAACCGTCAAGGCCATCAACGCCGCCGCCATTGCCACCATCGTGTCAGGCATTGTTGGATAACCACTTTGCGGGTTAATTCGGTGAAATAAAAACGCTCCTATCATGGAGCGTTTTTTTATCGCTATTTCCCTCGCTATGCGTTTTTTGCATAGCAAAAACCATTCTTGCATTTTCCTGTTTTATTCATCACATGTTATGTTCGAAATCGGTCTTCTGGCCATGCTATTTAAATTATTAAGCGCGCGAAGAAGTGCAGAATAGATTTCCATAAACATTATTAATCTATATCCCCAATAATTGGCATTGCATCGAAACAGTAATTTCAAATATGGCAGGGATATATTTATAAACACAGGACAGGGAATATATGGCAAATCAAGAATCAGAACTGGCAATACCCAGCCAGAAAATAAAAGTCACGTGGGTAGGTTACCTTTCATTTTTTCTCACCATTATTTTCTTTTCAGGTATGTTTTCCGGCAGTGATGGCTGGTGGCGAGTTTTTGATTTCACCGTTCTTAACGGTTCCTTTGGTCACGTAAATGGTGATAGTGCAAAGACGGCATTAACATTCCGAGGCGTGAATGGGACAGGCGCTAAAGATGGTTTTCTGTTTGCGCTTGAGCTGGCGCCGTCGGTGATTTTATCGCTGGGAATTATTGCCGTTACCGATGGACTCGGAGGGCTGCGCGCCGCCCAGCAGCTGATGACGCCTATATTACGCCCATTGCTCGGCATCCCAGGGATTTGCTCGCTGGCGCTGATTGCCAACCTACAAAATACCGATGCAGCAGCAGGGATGACTAAAGAATTGGCGCAAGATGGTGAAATCACCGAGCAGGAAAAAGTTATTTTTGCCGCCTATCAAACCAGCGGAAGTGCCATTATTACTAACTATTTTTCATCAGGCGTTGCCGTATTTGCTTTTTTAGGAACTTCGGTAATTGTTCCACTTGGCGTTATTTTATTATTTAAATTCGTCGGTGCGAACATTCTGCGGATATATATCAATGTTGCTGAGCAGCGCGTTGCCAAAAATAAGGACTAAAACCATGACGGCTCAAGTACGCAAAAATGTGATGGATATGTTTATTGATGGCGCTCGACGAGGCTTTACCATCGCAACAACGAATTTACTGCCTAACGTGGTGATGGCGTTCGTTATTATTCAAGCATTGAAAATTACCGGATTACTCACTTTAGTGGGTGACGTTTGTCAGCCGATCATGGCTCTATGGGGATTGCCCGGTGAAGCGGCGACGGTTCTGCTGGCGTCATTGCTCAGTATGGGCGGCGCAGTTGGGGTTGCCGCGAGTTTAGTGACGGCGGGAACGCTCAGTGGGCATGACGTTACTGTGTTATTACCTGCCATTTACTTGATGGGAAACCCGGTTCAAAACGTTGGGCGTTGCCTCGGTACGGCGGAAGTTAACGCCAAATATTATCCCCATATTATCGGCATTTGCGTGATTAACTCGCTGCTGTCGATCTGGGTTATGCAACTGATTGTGAGATAACGAGGAGCCTGAAATGGACTTAACTTCCGCAGGATTTATGTTGTTACGTGGGGCTCAGGTTTATGCACCTCAGTCATTGGGGGTTCAGGATGTTTTACTGGCCTACGGCAAAATATTGGCCGTTGCCCCGCAGATCCCAAGCGATGTTTTACCCGACTGCAAGGTTATCGATCTAAATGGATTAATACTGTGTCCCGGGTTTATCGATCAGCATATTCATTTCATCGGTGGTGGTGGTGAAGCGGGGCCTGCCACGCGCACGCCGGAAGTGCGTTTATCGAAGTTGGTTGAGGCGGGCGTGACAACGGCTATCGGCCTGCTCGGCACCGATTCGGTGACTCGACATCCTGAGTCATTATTAGCAAAAACACGGGCGCTTAACGAAGAAGGAATTACTGCCTATATGCTGACGGGCGCCTACAGCATTCCGTCGCCAACGATTACCGGCAGTATCGAGCGCGACGTAGCGTTGATCGACCGCGTTATCGGCGTGAAGTGTGCGGTGTCCGATCACCGCTCTTCAGCACCGCATGACGCCGCATTAGCGAACATGGCGGCTCAGTCACGGGTGGGCGGATTACTCGGTAACAAAGCTGGCATCAGCGTGTTTCATATGGGGAGCAGCAAAAAAGGATTAGCGCCGCTCTACGCCATTCTGGAAAACAGCGATGTGCCTATGAGTAAGCTGTTGCCAACGCATGTTAATCGCAGCGAAACGCTGTTTGATGCGGCCATCGAGTTTGCGTTAAAGGGCGGACATATCGATATCACCAGCGGGATTCCGGGCCCTGTCACGCCGTCACAGGCGGTGAGACGAGCCGTAGACTCTGGTGTCGCGCTTGATTTGCTCTCTGTGAGCTCTGACGGTAACGGAAGCCAGCCTGTCTTTGATGCTCAGGGTAACCTCACGGGGATTGGCGTCGCAGGCTTTGAGAGCCTGCTCGAAACACTGGTGGCGCTGGTGCAAGAACAGAATATGCCGCTTGCTGATGCGTTAATTCCATTTACCCGCAGCGTGGCAAAATTCCTTGGGCTGGAAAGCAAAGGTGAAATCGCGGTGGGTAACGATGCTGATTTTGTGGTGTTAACACCGGCGCTGGCAATTCATCAGGTTTATGCCCATGGGCGTCTGATGGTGCAAGAGGGCAAAGCCTGCGTGAAAGGAACCTTCGAATAACGGTTTGTCTGTTGTCGCGCCGATCCTCATGCTAATAGTATGTTTTGGATGAGACTCGGTGCGACAACAGGAATTGAGATGAGCATTGTGCACAATATTGAAACGAAATGGCTATATGATTTTTTGACCTTGGAAGAGTGTCGAAATTTTTCTCAGGCCGCAGTGAAGCGCAATCTATCGCAGCCCGCTTTCAGCCGTCGGATTCGTTCTTTAGAACAGGCCGCTGGCGTCGAGTTATTCAACCGAGAAGTCTCTCCTTTACAGTTGACTGAACCCGGTAAGGTATTTCACTCGCAGGTACGCAATTTATTACAGCAGCTTGAAAGCAACCTCACCGAGCTGCGCGGCGGCAGCGATTTTATTGAACACAAAATCAAAATAGCGGCTGCGCATTCATTATCCTTAGGGCTACTGCCTTCCATCGTGAAACAAATGCCGAGTCGTTTTGCCTACGCGGTTGAAGCCATCGACGTGGACAGCGCGGTTAACACGCTGCGTGAAGGGAAAAGCGATTTTATATTTTCCTATCACGACGAGTATTTATTGCAGGCACCTTTCGCACATATTCGGTTATTCGAAGCCCAGCTGTTTCCAGTATGCGCCTGTGATGAACAGGGACAGCCACTTTACTCGTTGGAACAGCACGATTTTCCACTGCTAAATTACAGTCAAACGTCGTACATGGGACGTTTGGTCAATCGAATGCTGGCCAAAAATACGCATCTGAGTTTTCGTACCGTGTTTGTTTCATCGATGAGCGAGCTATTAAAGCAGGTTGTGCTTGATGGTTCTGGAGTGGCATGGCTGCCAGATTGTTTAATTTCACCTGAGTTAGAGCAGGGGACATTGATACGTCTGGACGAAGAGGCTCTGACGATTCCTATTTATGCTTACGCGTATCGAATGGATACGCGTATGAGCATGACCGCAGAGAGCTTTTGGCGCGATCTGAGAAAATTATTCCACACCGAGTAATTCAGGGCGTTCAGGGGAAACCGTTTCTCCATTTTTTTCTTCGTACCAGCGGATCGCGGCCCTCACCAGTGCGGCGGTTGAGTCAATAAAGGTACAGTTAAACCGCGCTACCTCCGTATTGATAATCAACGGTATTTCCGTGCAGCCCATAATCAGCGTATCAACGCCGTGTTCAATCAACGCCTCAATCTGCGGGAATAACAGCGTCTGAGACAGCAAAAGATTGCCTGCTTTGTAGGCATAAATCGCCTGCATCACCGCGCACTGATGTTTCCCTTCAGGAACGAATAACGTTTTCCCCTGCTGCACCAGTTTGCGTTGGTAAAGTCCGGTAGCCAGCGTGGCGTCGGTTGCTAGCAATCCTACGGTTTGGCTGTGTTGGGGCAGTTCGGACAACGTGGCATCAAGAATATTAATCATCTCAACATGGGCGCTGTGCTGAAGGCGTTCAAACCAGTAGTGCGCGGTGTTACAGGGAATGACGATGCATTCGGCACCTGCGCTCTCGAGCATATGCAGATAGCGCTCAAGATAATCATAGGGCGAAGGGCCACCAGAAAGCAGACACGCGCTGCGGTCGGGAATATCCGGAATCGAGCAAGCGATAATCGGAATATGCTGCTGATCTTGCCCCACATGTCGAAAATGTACGAATTTACTCAGCATATCTGCCGTGGCGGCGGGGCCCATCCCGCCAAGAATACCTATCGTGTGCTGCATACATTCAACCTCATTGACCATTTGCTTGTTCCACACACTATCAATCTGAACTTAAAAGGATAAATGCCGATTGCTTAGTCGTAATGCGCAAAACGCATAGGTAAATGAGCGCTGATAAAATGGTTATGAAAAATGATAATGAAGATTGGCGAGGGAAAGTTGAACATTGCTGGGTGTGATGTTTATTTTTTGTTACGTACAGCGTAAGGTGTGCGGCGAATCACAAGACAGCACCCATCTTGCGCTGCTCACTCAGCGTTACCGGTGCGCTAAATAATAAGAATTCATGCTGTTTGGTTCGGCGTGAGCAATGAACAAATGTTTGGCAGGAAATATGGGTGAAATATGATGGATTTAATCAGTGGGCTGCCGGTAAGTCTTGAGCTATTGGGGATACTCTTTTTCGTCGCAATGCTGGCGGGTTTTATTGATTCTATTGCTGGAGGCGGTGGGTTATTAACCGTTCCCGCGCTGTTAGCCGTGGGCGTACCGCCTGCGCAGGCGCTAGCAACCAATAAGCTGCAATCGGTAGGCGGCTCGTTTTCTGCCAGCCTGTATTTTATTCGTCGCAAAGCCATCGATCTAAACGACCAGAAACTGGTGATTGCGTTGACCTTTATCGGGTCAATGATCGGCTCGATTTTGGTACAGAATATTCGGGCAGATATTCTGCGCCAACTGCTGCCGCTGCTGGTGGCGGGAATTGGCGTCTATTTTCTGCTCACGCCTCGATTAGGTGAATCAGACCGTCTGCGGCGGTTATCGTATATCCCGTTTGCCGTCGTGGCAGGCGGCTGTGTGGGCTTTTATGACGGCTTTTTTGGCCCTGGTGCGGGTTCGTTCTATGCGTTGGCTTATGTCACGCTATGCGGATTTAATCTCGCCA
Organism: Hafnia alvei; assembly: GCF_900095695.1. Classification (GTDB taxonomy): domain Bacteria; phylum Pseudomonadota; class Gammaproteobacteria; order Enterobacterales; family Enterobacteriaceae; genus Hafnia; species Hafnia alvei_B. The sequence goes on from NZ_FMIQ01000087.1 coordinate 40,033, forward strand.
AATCTACGGCGCACGCCAAAGTCTTGAATTTTACTTCCAACGTGGCCGCGCTGATGTTTTTTATCATCGGTGGCAAAGTCATTTGGTCGATTGGCTTGGTAATGCTGGTAGGGCAGGTGATTGGTGCCAGAGCGGGTGCAAAAATGGTGCTCAGTAAAGGACAAAAGCTGATAAGGCCGATGATCGTTTTTGTGTCGTTAGCAATGACCTGTAAGCTGATGTATGACAACCATGGGCCAGAAATTATGCAATGGCTAGGCCATTGGTTCTGAATAACCACACTTTATTTGCGTATTAACGCTATTGATAGTGCGCCTTTGCGGTGAGCGTGAGATAATTTCCTCATACCCGTCATATTTGAAGCTGCATCAGCGTTGGCTGCACTCACTTACCCGAATCACTTACTTGAGTAAGCTCATCGGGGTTCGCTCCTTTGCCGCCTTGATGCAACTCCAATTATCTTGGGTATGGGTTAGCGGTATCGTTTCAACGATGCCGCTTTTTAATGATTTTTTTGTCGACGGCCATCATGTCTCAAACTCACCATTTTCAGCAATTAATCGATCTGTTCAATCAGACCTTCAGTGACGACTATCAAACACAGCTTGTAGCCGGTGATGATGAGCCGATTTATCTACCTGCGGATGAAACATCACCTTTCCACCGTATCGTTTTTGCCCATGGCTTTTACGCCAGCGCCCTGCATGAAATTTCTCACTGGTGTATTGCCGGTGAAGCGCGTCGTCAGCAGGTTGATTATGGTTATTGGTATTGCCCAGACGGTCGCGATGCTAAAACACAGTGTGAATTTGAAGTGGTAGAGATTAAACCGCAGGCGTTTGACTGGCTATTCTGCGAAGCGGCAGGTTATCCATTTAACGTCAGTTGCGACAATCTTGAGGGGGATTTCGATCCCGATCGCATCGCGTTTCAGCGAAAAGTGCGTGAGCAGGTTCTCTGGTATTTAGAAAACGGCATTCCAGAACGTCCAGCGCGCTTTATTCAAGCGTTACAATCGTTTTACAATACGCCAACGCTAACCGCTGATAGGTTCCCCTATCCGGAAGATTTATAATAATCCCGAGGACCCACGATGATCGCAGATTTTGAAACCCGCATTCTGGCGCTGATTGATGACATGGTTGAACACGCCAGTGATGACGAATTATTTGCCGGAGGCTATCTGCGTGGGCATTTAACGTTGGCAGTGGCTGAATTGGAAGCTGAGGGCGAACATACGCCGGCGGCGCTCAATGACGCGGTTCAGCACAGCTTGGACAAAGCCATTAAAGCCGGTGAGCTTTCCCCACCTGACCAGATTCTGGTGAACAATATGTGGGAATCGCTGTTTGCTAAGGTTTCTGGCTAAACCTCGGCATACCCCCCTCTTACCCCTCCTTTTGCAAGGAGGGGGCGTTCGGTGCAAGTTGAAACCTGATCGGCTTCTCTCCCTGACAAGGGGGAGGTTGGGAGAGGGTAATTACCGACGCATATCTTAATTAAACCGCTTTTCCCTTTAATAATTTCCGCACCCACATTCTGTTCGGATTCAACGCATTCAATACGTCTTGCTCCAGCGGTATCGCTTCGCCATAAATTTGCGACGCGAGCACTTCAGCACATAGCGGAGCGCTGCATAAGCCACGTGAGCCGAGTCCACCAATCATAAATAAATCGGGATAAACCGGCGCTGAGATAACGGATTCAGGCGTGGATTTTTGCGCCATCAGATCCTGATAGTGCGCGAGCGTTGCTGCGTAGTTTGGAACAGCGCCCACCATCGGCATGTGATCGCGAATGGCACAGCGCACGCCAACGCGTGCTTCGTTGCCGCTAATATCGACTTGGTTCGGCCATGCAACCTGAGGAAGGCATTTCAATAGGCGGTCACGATTTTCTTGCTGATCGGATGCAGAGAAATTCAGGTCGGTTTCATTGCGTTGATAGCTGGCACCAATGCAGTGATGTTGATTAGCGGGGTTCACCGGTGTTAGATATCCGTCGTAACACAGAACCTGCTTAAGCGGGCCTAAAACCGGATTGGTCGGAATGTGGCTCACCTGACCTCGTACCGCCGAAAGCGGCAGCGCCTCGGTTTGCATGAAATGATTTAAACGATGTCCGTTAGCCAAAACCACACAGCCGTGCTGTTTGATCTCGCTATTGCTGAATGCCAGCCGCCAACCATTTTCATCGTGTGCTAGCTCCGTGAGTTCGGCGTTAAAGCGGGTGACCAATCCTTGAGACTGAGCTAAATCAATCACGGCCTGTGTGAGCTGTGAAGGACAAAGCCAGCCACCGGCACCGTAGGTCACGCCATCATGAGGAATATCCAATCCTGCAAGCCGTGTTAGCGTAGCTGCGTCGCCTTGTTCGGCCAGCCACTGTGGCCAGTCAGTGGTGAGTATTTGCGTAATTTTATCGCTGCTTTTTTCATCCCAGCCCAGCTGGCTAACGCCGCACCATTGGTGATCGAACGTAAGGCCAATGCTTAACAATTCATCATATTGGCGACGCGCGAAGGCGAAGGCGCTGATGAAAAAGCGTTCTAACGGATTATTGCGGCCGTTAAGCAGCGGATAGAGAGCACCTTGGCGGTTACCCGATGCGCCAAGCGCAGGCTTCGGATCGGCGCAGTATAGCGTGACATGACTGCCGCGTTTGAGTAGCGCCAAGGCCGCTAGCGCGGAGGCGATACCGCCGCCGATGAGGGCAATGTCGTGGGTATTTTGCGCCTTGGGGCGATCAAACCACGGCGTTGGCGAAGAGGGTGATTCTCTCTCTGCACGGATCCCCGTCAGCATTTCACGTTTTTGACCAAAGCCTTTGACGCGCTGCACGTTGAAACCGGCCTCCTGTAAACCACGGCGCACAAAGCCTGCGGCGGTGAAGGTGGCAAACGTGCCGTCTTTTTTTGCTAGCTTGACCATGGTGTCAAACAGCTCAGGCGTCCACATATCTGGGTTTTTGGATGGAGCGAAGCCGTCTAAAAACCAGGCATTGATCTGTTGGTTGAGGCTGTGCGGCAAAGCGTGAATAAGCTCATTGACGTCGCCAAACCATAAATCAAGCGTGATCCGCCCATTGGCTAAAAATACGCGGTGACAACCGGGAAGTGCGGCTGGCCAAACAGCGCACAGCTGTTCACTGAAATGTTTTAATTCGGGCCAGCGTGCGTGAGCAGCGGCAAGATCGTCAGCCAGTAATGGATATTTTTCGAAGCTGACATAATGAAGATGCTTGAATGGGCTGTCAGGATGCTGTTGTTCAAAGGCATCAAAGGCTTGCCACAGGGTTAAAAAGTTAAGGCCGGTTCCAAACCCCGTCTCTGCCACGGTGAAAGTGCGCTCTTGTGCTTGTAGCCAGCGTTCTGCTAGATGATTACCCTGCAAGAATACGTAACGAGTTTCTGAAAGCCCGTCCTGATTGGAAAAATAAACATCATCAAACTGTTGCGAAACCGGTGTTCCCTGTTCATTCCAGCTTAATTTTGCATTCTGAATAATTGAATTGCTCACGGGTTTTTACTCTAAATACAGATATAAAGGGATTTTAACGGTCTCGGACAGGGACGGCAAATATGCCTCTATCTGGTTCAACCACATCTGATCGGACTTGCTCGGCGTACAAGTGTACGCTAAAGTGCGTCTCAAAATCCCGAATGAACAATATCTGTGTAAGAGGTTAAGACATGAAACGTGCAGTAATTACTGGCTTGGGCGTTGTTTCCAGCATCGGTAACAACCAGCAGGAGGTTCTGGCGTCTCTGAAAGAAGGGCGTTCGGGTATCACCTTCGCGCCTGAACTTAAAGAGGCCGGTATGCGTAGCCACGTATGGGGCAACATCAAGCTGGATACCACCGGCATGATTGACCGTAAAGTGATGCGCTTCATGAGTGATGCATCCATCTACGCTTACCTCTCCATGCAGGAAGCGATCAAAGATTCTGGTTTAGCCGATGATATGGTTTCTAACGACCGTACTGGCCTGATCGTCGGTTCCGGCGGTGGTTCTCCACGCAATCAGGTTGCAGGCGCTGACGGCATGCGTTCACGCGGTCTGCGTGGCGTGGGTCCATACATGGTGACCAAAGCAATGGGTTCTGGCGTGTCTGCTTGCTTGGCAACACCGTTCAAAATCCGTGGCGTTAACTATTCCATCAGCTCTGCGTGTGCGACTTCCGCTCACTGTATCGGTAACGCGGTAGAGATGATTCAACTAGGTAAACAAGACGTTGTGTTTGCTGGCGGCGGCGAAGAGCTGTGCTGGGAACTGGCTTGTGAATTTGATGCGATGGGCGCGTTGTCGACTCAGTACAACGAAACCCCTGATAAAGCATCACGTACTTATGACACCAAGCGTGACGGTTTCGTTATCTCTGGCGGCGGCGGTATCGTTGTGGTTGAAGAACTGGAACACGCTCTGGCACGTGGCGCACATATCTATGCTGAAATCGTTGGCTACGGCGCAACTTCAGACGGCTACGATATGGTTGCTCCATCAGGTGAAGGCGCAGCGCGCTGCATGCGTATGGCGATGAAAGATCTGGATGCACCAGTGGATTACCTGAACGTACACGGTACATCTACACCGGTGGGTGACGTGAAAGAGCTGGGTGCGATCCGTGAAGTCTTCGGCGACAACACCCCTGCGATTTCTTCAACTAAAGCCATGACCGGTCATGCTCTGGGTGCCGCTGGCGTTCACGAAGCTATCTACACTTTGCTGATGTTGGAACACGGCTTTGTAGCGCCAAGCATCAACATTGAAGAGCTGGACGAGCAGGCTCAGGGTATGAACATCGTGACTGAGCCAACTCAGCGCGATCTGAATACCGTGATGTCTAACAGCTTTGGCTTCGGTGGTACTAACGCCACGCTGGTTATGAAAAAATTCCAGAAGTAATTCATTTACTGATGGCATAAAAAAACCCGCAAAATGCGGGTTTTTTGTTTTTAGCGGGTTTGATTTATTCTTTTTCAATCATCTGCGCAACGTCATTGGTATTGATCTGACGATTGACGCCGTCCTGATCCACGTAGCTTGTCATTCCTGTGTCTTTATCAATTTTCGGTTTCCCCTGTGTGACGATCATCTCCCCTGATTTCGTCGACATCACATAATCACTTGAACAACCGGCTACCATCAAAACTGCTGCGCCGATACAGAGCATCGAAAGAATTTTTTTCATTTTATGTCATCCTTTTAGTAAGTCTTTTACAAGCATAGATCATAACAGGAGGTTGCAATGCGATTCGCCCGCAAAAATGAAATAATCCTTACAAATCATGTCAAATGTGTCGCCAAGCCGACGTTTCATTAAGGCGAAAAACTATGGGCTCGCATTCAACCCACCCAGGATAGGATTAACCTCTATGCGGATGGTATGAGGTAGGGGGCTAAACAATGACACATATCGATAATCGGCTACGTATAGTCAGCCATATTTTGTGTTCCATCTACGATATGACCTTCGGTAGCAACAGTAAAAAGATGAATTATATGACAGATGTTTATTAGCCAAAGTTGATGATCTATAGCGCGGTAATAAAATAAATATTAGGTTTAATGTGAGTGTTTATATGACTCATGTCCGTGGTGTTTAGATTATTATGGGAATATTTTAATAAAGCATGAGTTGTGTGAAAGGATATATAGATTCTATATATCAATAAAGATTAAATTTTCAAAGACAAACACTAACATCACGACATGAGCAGCAATGAAGGCGGCACTGCGCAAGGTTAGCTGCTTAAAAAACAACTTAAGTAATAAGCTGGTTAAAATGATCATCATGGCATCCCTGTGATTAATAGTTCTAATATTTAAAATTAAAATAACAAGCGTTATTACTTTTACGTAGTTACCTATTAATTATTTTTAAGCATTCTATCTATTACCCATACCCATACCCATGTTCAAGGTGTGGAATATAAATAAATAAGTATATTCTTAGCTAAATAAAATAGAGCAAAATATTAGCGTGTAGAACCCTAAAGAATTTTACTCTGGGTATAGCGCTAGACGTTGGTTGAAGTGTTTGCGTTGGCAGTATTAAGTAGAGATATGTGGTGCTATGGTGCGTCAATTTTAGATTTTAAACTTAGAGCATAAAGAATAAGGCCGCAGAATAATCTGCGGCCTTACTGATATCTAAACTTTTAAACTTATGCTTTTGGTGCTGCAGCAGTAGCTGGCGCTGCTTTTTTGTGATGCTGAGCTTTTTTAGCGGCCTGAGCTTTCTGAGCTACCGGTGCTGCTTTTTTGTGATGCTGAG